>NZ_BPHD01000003.1:17500-643678 GCF_026003375.1 Thermonema sp. | reverse complement strand
CCATGATACAGTGGGGCTTGGCTCACCGGCAGGCCTACATGTCTGAGTAAAACCGTAGCTTTGCGCTCAAAAAAAGAACAATGAAAGTAGGTTTGTTTTTTGGTTCTTTCAACCCCATTCACGTAGGGCATTTGATTTTGGCAAATGTGGCGGTAGAAAGTACCGATTTGGATAAAATATGCTTTGTGGTATCACCACAAAACCCTTTTAAAAAGCGCAGCAGCCTGTTGCATGAATTTGACCGCTTGGATATGGTGCGGGCGGCCATCCATGACAACCCACGTTTTGAAGTGAGCGACATAGAGTTTCACCTCCCCCGCCCCAGCTATACCATAGACACGCTGACCTACCTTCAAGACAAGTATCCTCAGCGCCGTTTTGCCCTGCTCATGGGCGAAGACAACCTGACACACTTCCACAAATGGAAAAACTACGAGCAAATCCTCGAATATTATGAGTTGTATGTTTACCCCCGCCCCCATGCCGGCGAGCACGCTTTCCGTAATCACCCCAAAATACACCATATAGAAGCCCCCTTGTTAGATATTTCGGCTACTTACATTCGCCGTTGCATACAAGAAGGGCGCTCTATTCGTTACATGGTTACCGAACCTGTAGCAGAGTTGATTTACAGCCGGAAGTATTATCATTGATACAGCTTCACCGAAATCAAAGCTATATGAAACACCTGCGCCTCCTTCTGCCTTGTCTTTTCAGTATTGCGGGCAGTCTTTATGCTCAATCGGACAGCCTGCTTACCACCAAAGTGGACAGCTTGCAACAGCTGTTGTTCCGTACGCAATCTACCTACCGGGACAGTTTACAGCTGCTCCGGCAGCAATACATGGAATTATCGCAGCACGTGCAATGGCAGGGGCAAATGATTCGTGAGCTAAGGGAACGCCGCCGCGCCAGTGCCCGCACACAGCATGAACGCCATGTGCAAAGCATTCGCCAAACGGTTTTGTTTTGTGAGCAAAGCAGCCGCAGCCTGCAAGCCATTCAGAACTCCATTGCAGGCAGCTACTATTTCAACACCATCGGTAGCCTGCACAACCCCACCAACCAAGAGCTGGGTTTCAGTTTAAAAGAAGCGACCATCCGCTTGGCACAAGAAAAAATATTTTCGCGCGTCAAACGCTTCAAGAAAGGGGCGCGTCTCGTTGCCCTGATGCAGCATATCTTCGACTCGCCTTTGTCGCAAGCCGTCAGCGAGGTGATTCCCACCATTCATTATTTTCAGTCCATCACACAACTGATTTACAAGGCCGCCTTCGAAGAAGAAGACATAGCAATGAGCGACCTGAAGGCCTTTGAAGAAGAGCTGCAAAAGTATCTTCGTCACTACGAAGCCTTGTCGGAAGCCAACCGGGAATTTCAGCAAAACCTTTCGAGCCTGCGTGTGCGCAGCCAAGCCCTGCATCAACTGCTGCTTGACTTTGTACGCCAGCAAAGCAGCAGCCTGCACCCCGGCAAGCGGACTGAAATAGCCCGGCTACCCTTACAAGACCTCATCAACCATTATTATCAATACAGCCATGTCGATAGCCTCATCCGTAACATAGAAGCTTCTTATACGGAAGAAGGCATCATTCAATACGAGCCATTGGTAAGTGATGCGCGCCTGATGTATCCTGTAATAGGCATTCAAAAGGTGCATCAAATTGACCAAGAACTGGAAGCCCTCTATCGCGAATATCTGTCCTTGCTGGACGGCTATCATCAACGTATAGAAGAGATTCTTCGCAACAGCAGGCAGTTGTCTCAACAACCGGAAGCCATCGACAAGAAAATTCAGGAACTGCAAGAGCAGTATGGGCGATTGCGCGCCGAGATTGTGCGCAGTGTCAATATAGAGCAAGTACATCATTACATGCACCGCATTCCTCTTTACTGACTTGAATAAAAACGGCAAAGCAGCAGAAAAGCGGCACCGGCGGTGCCGCTTTTCTGTTTTCTTTCACCCCAAAAGGCTAATCAAGAAAGTGGCACGGCGCCAAGGTCTGTCCGTTCCACTCCTTCAAATTCAAGAATAAAGTCTTTACCGAATGCCTTGGAAGGCGTATAGAACCCCTTCATCTGGTGCGGTTCCAACAGGCGGCGGGCAATTTCCACGGCTGTCAGAGAAGTCAGGCGGTAACCTTCGGGGGTGATGAGTCGCGCTTCTCGTCGTTGACCTTCTTTGTTTTCCACACGCCCCCAAAGATAGCTTTTACCTTCTTTCAGCAGCTTGTCGTCCGGTCCGGTATAACGCTTTTCAGCCTGCTTTTTCAAATAGTTTTTTACAATGGACAACTTCAGCAGCCAACGCCAGCGATATGCTTGGCGCATTTGCTCTATCATTGGCTTGGGCAGCGCCATAAATACCTGAATGTTGGGAATGCCCGTGCTGTAATAAGCCGTTGACACATCGCCCCACGGGATGCGGGCAGCCGTGGACATCTCGCCGTCGCCAAAGTCCATCGTCATCACTTCATGAGCTGCGGGCACCTCCACTATTTTACCGTCACGGCGTATGGCGCCCCCCTTGCCCAGGTTTTCGACCATAGTAAGAGCCGTACCGCGGGACATGCGCGATACCCCTTTGAACGCCAAAGTGAGTGTGTGGGCATCGGGCAGCAGGCTTTTTAAATGAGCTGCCAGACAATCGGACGGCACCACGTCGAAGCCGCTGCCGGGCAACAACACGATACCGCGCGATGCGGCACGCCCTGACTGCGCTGCCAAGTACTCAAAAACCTCTATTTCGCCCGTAATGTCCACGTAGTGGGTTTGGGTGGTCAGGCAGGCTTCCAGCACCGGGCGGACGGTATGAATAAAAGGACCTGCACACTGCAAAATTACTTTCACCTCTTTCAGGGCATCGCGCAAGGCAAGTCCGTCATCCAGAGAAAAAACACGGTATTCCAAGTCGTACTGCCGGGCAAGGGCTTCTGTCTTGTCGCGATTGCGCCCGGCAATCACGGGGCGTAAGCCGCGGCGTACGGCTTCGGCCACTATCAGCTTGCCGGTAAAGCCATAAGCGCCATAAATCAGTAAAGGGCTTGATTGGGTCATGGTATTTTCTTTTTTTGAAAAAGATACGTAAAAAATATAAAAACAATGTTCAGATACCTCCTCATGCATTCTTTGTTATTTTACTGCTTGCTTGGGCTATGCTTTGGTTGCCGCACGAAACCCCATGCAGGCACCACACAAAAAGAACGGCGGCAAGCAGCGCTTCCGCTTCCTGCCGTGGCACGTGGCAACGAGCCTTTTTGGCTGCTGCAAATACCGGACAGCACGACTGCCCTATGGGAACGTCCCGGCAGGGGCATAGACACCTTTCGTATATTCGACCGCGCATGGCAAAACAAACAATGGAAAATACAAGCCCGGAATGCAACACATCACCTTCAGGTTGTCTTTAGCCCCCGGCAATGTAGCGACGGCATGTCTGACCGTCTCTACCCTTTTTCAGTGGAAGTGCTTATTTTTGACAGCAAAAATACCCATACGCCGCAGCACTATAAGGGCTGTGGCGAATAGCAGATAATATGCCGGCACGAACCAAAAACCATTTTTTTCGATTCAAACAGTTTACCGTAGAGCATGCCTTGTGCGGCATGAAGGTAAGCACCGAAGCTTGCATCTTGGGCGCTTGGGCACCGGCACCGGCCACGCCCCCCACCCGCATTTTAGATATAGGCACGGGCAGTGGCCTGCTGGCACTCATGCTGGCGCAGCGTTTTGCGCAAGCCGAAGTCCATGCCGTTGAAATAGAAGCCAATGCCTGCCGGCAGGCATCGTTGAATTTCGCACGCAGCCCTTTTGCGGAACGTCTCCGGCTGTTTGAACAGCAGGATGTATTGCGATGGGAAGCCCCTTGTCTTTACGACCTTATCGTGGTGAACCCTCCCTTTTTTGCCAGCAGCATGCGCCCCCAAGATCAACGCAAGCAGCTGGCAACCCACGGTGTCGATTCTCTTCCGCCCTCCCGACTGGCTGCCTGTTGTGCCCGCTTGCTTTCAACCGAAGGGCATTTGGCTGTGCTCTATCCCCCGCACGAAATGCAGCAGTTTGAGCAGCATGCAAGAGCAAGCGGCTTGCATCCGAGGCAGCAGCTGCGTATTTACCACAGCGAAAAGCACCCGCTCTTTCGTCTTATTACGGTATTTGGCAGGCAACCGGCAGCCGGAAAACAACAGCACACGCTTTACATACGCCAAGCCAATCAGACAGACTACCACCCTGCTTATGTAGAGCTGCTGCGCCCCTTTTACATTATATTCTAAGCGACGGTCTCTTGCCAATACTCCGTGTCAGGCTTGCCTTCCAATGCTTCAATGACACTTTCCAAATATTCTTTGTTTTCGTGAATCATATTGAGAAAAGTAGCGGCTTCGTTCAGCCCGTAAAGCACCGTACCCTGCAGCACTTCTTCGTTTAGCTGTTGCTGCCATTGGCGGTTCCGCTCCCAAAGAGCTTGCATCACCAAATCTTGGCTCTGCAACCAAAACTCTTTTTTCTCTTCCAAAGCAGCCAAGGTAGTGGCTACTTGTTCGCGCATGTGGGCAAGCAACAGCTGCACTGCTTCGCGCTCGTCGTGCCTGTAGTGCTCTATGTTGTGGCGTATGTCTTTTAAACTCTTGGCAGCACGCAACAAACGACGTACCGACCATAAAAGGCCGGTCAGGTTTTGTGCGTTGGCTTCGGTTTTCATGTGCTGTTGCAACTGCACGATGTAAGCGATGATTTCGCTTCCCAGCTGCTTGATGGAGGCATAAACCACAGTAGGCTCACCGGCACCGGCTGCCTCACCCAAGCCCCACAACAAGCGCCCCCACGCCAACACGCGTTCTGCCAAATGCACTACTTCTTTTTGAAGGGCAATCAGGGCGGCATCGGTTTGTGAAACGGGTACCCGGTGAATGAAGTGGGCTTCTGTCTTTTTCTTGGGTTTCACCAGACGTTCAATCAAACGCATGAACGGACGGATGAAAGGCAGGAAGAGCACAGCGCCCAATATATTCATTCCGGAATGAAAGGTAACCAATGCCAGCAGGGGATCTGTAATGCCCAATAGTTTTTCCACCGCGGCAATTTCCCAAGGCAGCAGTGCAAAAGCTATCAGGTTGACAATTAGATTGTAAAGAAAATGAGTCAAAGCCACTTGCCGCTTGGCAACGTTGCCATCGAGTGTTCCCAGAAATACGGTTATGGTAGTGCCCAAATCTGCGCCAATCATCAAGGCTGCCCCCTGATAAAAGCCCAAAATGCCGGCATGCATGGCACTCAAAGTGATGGCCATCGTAGCCGAGCTCGATTGAATGATGGCCGTCAACACAAAGCCAAAAACAAAGAGCGTGAGACTGCCTGCATCTTGCCAGGCAGAGAGGTCCACCACCTCGGCAAAACGGGCAATGGCATTTTTCATCCACTCCAAGCCTATGAAAAGCAAGGCAAAGCCCGCAATGGCTTGCCCCGACAGCTGCAGCCAACGTTTGTAGTTCCATATGACCGCCAAAAACGCCCCAATGCCCAAGCCCCACAGAGCCAGTTCTTCTATGTTCAATTTAAAACCCAGCAAGGTTACCAGCCATCCGGTAGCCGTCGTGCCTATGTTGGCGCCCATAATCAGACCGAAGGCCTGCGCGAGCGTCAAGATGCCGGCCCCCACCAAAGCCACCACCATCAAAGAGACCAAAGAGCTGCTTTGCAGCAGGGCAGTGGCTACTGTTCCCCAAAAGATACCCAACAGGGGGGTACGCGTAGCCTTTCGCAACAGACGACTGAAGGAGCTGCCGCCGAGCTGTTCCAAGCCTGTTTCCAAAAGATGCATTCCCAGCAAAAAAGCGCCCAGTCCGCCCAAGAGCCGGCTCCATTCAATGACTTGTCCCATCGTGTATTTTCTTTTGGTGCGAAAATAAGACTTATCTTTTAAGTCTGTGGCCTAAGAAGAAAAAAAACAGCTGTGGCTTCCCCTTAGCAGTCCTCTTCTGTTGCGTCTGTTTCTACCCGGAATAAAATCTTGGCTTGTTGCAGCTGCTGCCGGAGCAGCGCCGCCTCTTTATGCTGCATGATAACATAACCGAAATGCTCCCCCACCCCCGCACGCGGTTTCACACGGGTGCCTGCTTTCAGCTTTGTGAAGCGGCTTTCTACAACCGCAGGAAGCGCCGCTATGTCTTTTAGCCCATCCACCGAACGAATCACGCCCACAGGCGGATAAAAAAAGCGCACGGCTGCATGTACGTTTGCTTTTGCCGGGAAGGGCGCCACGGGCAAGTGGCTCATCAGACGCCACCACTGCCCCCAGCTGTCGATACCATAGGCAAGGTCCATGAGCTTCATAATATGCCCTCCGGGCGGCCGCAGGGCTATTTCTCCGAATATCCATTGCCCCGAAGGGGTAAGAAAAGCCTCCAGGTGTGTGAGCGCATTGCGTAGCCCCAAAGCGGCAATCACCTGCCGGTTTAGTTCTTTCAACCCCTGCAAATGCTGCTCTGCGAGCATGGCAGGCAACAAATTGGCAAACTTGGGCTCTACATATTCGGTGCAGTTTTCAAGCAAAATATTACCTTCCTGTACCCATGTTTCCATGCTGTACTCCACGCCTTCCACAAAAGACTCCACCAGCATGCCGGCAGGTAAGTGTGCCGGTAACTCTTCTTCGCTGCGAAAGATGCTTGTACCTCTGCTTCCCGAGCTGTCGGGGGGCTTAAGCACCACGGGCAACTGCCAGCTTTTCAAAAAATCTTGTTTGGAAACGGGCGCTTCCAAGAAAGCAAAGCGGGCCATAGAAATGCCGGCCGTCTGCAAAAAGCCCTTCATGACATGCTTTAAGCTGCCGCGCTCCGCTTGTTCTACGGTTATGCCCGGGAGCCCCAACACCGCCCGCATGTAGGCAGCAGGCAAAACAGCGGCTTCGGTGCATGCCAAAACTGCCTGCGGCATACCATACTCTTGAACGAGCTGCAAGGCTTGGGCTTCCCAAGCCGGGCGCAGCATGCCCCGCTCCATAGCAAGCACTTTTAGGCAAGCGGCTTGCACAGGCGGCGGGTTCAGCTTGGGGTCACACCATAAAACATAGCGCACGGTGGCAGGTAGCACATGCAACAAAGGGGCACGCAAGCCTACAAGCCATAAAGTTATAGACTGTTCCAAGTGATTCCCTGTTTATTTTTTCTTTTTTTGTTGCCCGGGTGCATAGGGCTTTGCCGACTGGCTGCCCGTTACTTTTTTCATCTGACCGGGTGGCAAGGGCTTCCCTGCCGGCACATGCACGGAAGCGCTACAGGCTGATAAAAGCCATACTGCCACGCTCATAAGCCACAATCCCCAACGACGTCTCATAAGAAAGAATTTTGGAGTTGAAATAACGTTTTTTAAATAAATTTGGTTACCTTTTCAGTACGAATATTGTCTCTTGGCTGTTCGTTCATCTTTCGTACTTTTCGTAACTTTAAAGCACTAAACAACTTCCGGTATGCAAAAAATAATTTTCCTGTTTGCTTTATTATGCCTTGCAGCGATTACTCCTTCAGCCATTGCACAACAAAAAGAAGACAGCCTGCAAACCGCCGATAGTGTGAGTGTGGAACAGCGTCGCCTTGACGCCATAGAAAAAAGCTGCCTTTCCAAGATAGCAGAAGGCTTTCAAGTAGTGAAGACTTACCGTTTCAACGTATCGACCAATCCCAAAGAAGGATACAAAATCAATCAGAATTACATATTCAGCAGTACAGCCCAATATAATATTGCCATTTGTGGCGAATGGGAGGAAGACCGGATGCCGGTAATTTATGTATTCGACAGCCGGAATAACAAAATAGCAGAATCGAAAAACGGCAGCGTAAGCATCAAGCCACAACAAGGCGGCATCGTGCGTATTGTGTATGATTTTAAGAATCCGCCTGCTCAACTGCTGGGAGTGAGTATTATTGCTTCGGCACCTAAGGCAAAAAAGAAATAGGCAGCATTGGGAAAGCTTACTTTTCTTCCTCAATGCTCCACTTGCTTCCGGGGCTAAGCTGCTTTTTCTTTCATCTTTGCCATCTTGCCTTTCCTTTTTTGTCATTTCGAGCGTAAGCGAGAAATCTCTTTTTTTCTTCTTGCGGCAGATTTGAGTTTTCTCGCTCCGCTTACGCTCCGTTCGAAATAATACACTTTGCCGCACCCCGTTTGCACTTGTCAATAATTTAATAACGGAAGGGGCGGCTTTGTAAGTTGTGGAAGTAATGAAAGGTGGTTTGCCCGGCTTCCACGTCAAAGACGAAGTTATAGGTCTTATTTTCGCCTTCTGCGCCTTGCACTACCAGCTTTACCGTTTGCTTTCCTTCCGGCAAGCGCACACGCGTGTAGTGAATGGCATAGGGCAAAGTCATCCATGCGCGGGTGTCGGACTGCTGCCCCATTTGTAACAAAAGCCCCACCCACATGGCGGACTCTTCGTTGTCTTCTTCTATGCCCTTTTCTATGGCTTTGCGTAAAGCCATACGAAGCACCGCCGAAGACACTTCCCAGAACAAACGTTGTTTCAGTGTATAAAAGGCAACCGCATTGATATCTTCTGCCAATTCAAAAGCAAGCGTGTCATTACCTGCCAGCAAATAGGCCGACTGATAAACAGGGGGGCGCTCTTTGTATTCGGGAATTACTACATTAAAGACTTCCAGCTTGTCCAGCTTCTCTTTTTCGTCTTTAGACAAACGACTTTCAAAAGTCCAGCCGTACTCTTCGTTGTAAAAATAGGCTTTGTTGCCCTTCACACGCGTAGCAAATGAAATGCTTTTATCTACTTTTACCGGCGCCAGGCCTGTATGCCAAAAGAATATGAGTTCGCCGTAATCAGACTCGGACGGTTCGGCTTCATAGGTCATGCCAAACTCTTTTTCATAAGCGTGCATTTCTTCAATGAAGCCGCTCAAATAAGCCGTACGTAGCAGATCTTTTTTCAATTGCTGTGGTGCATGCACCCCGAACAACTCACTGTGAATGGTTTGGTATGCGTTCCACGCATTGCGGTAAGCAATGAAGGCATTGTTGTAATCGTGCATGGCGTCGTAGGCAAGCCCCATAATCAAGTAGAAGAAGGCATCGCTTCTATACTTCACCTCTTCCGTATTCTTGTAATAGCTTGTCCAGCGTCGCAGCAAAATATCGACGCGGCGGCACTCCACCAGCGCCTCTTCGTAGCGTTTTAGTTTTAAGTAAGCCAGCGCTTTGTAATAGTGCACCATCAGCAGCTCGAAGTACTCTCCCCGGTAAGGCGCGTACATGGGATTGATCAGCTCGGCAGCCCCTTCCGCCAAGTAATTGCGCGACAGATTGTCGCCCAAGCGATAGGCTATTTCAAAATACTGAATGGCATCTTCATAACGCTGCGCCATGAAGGCAGCCATACCCATGTTCATATAATGCAGCAGGTAATTGCGGCGGGGCACTTTCGACTTCTTCAATATCTGCAGTGCCTGCTCAAAGTCGCCTTTTTCGAAGGCTTTGTGGTATTCAAGATAACGCACATAGTAGGAAGAGCAGCCTCCTAAAAAAAGCAGGCAGCAGCCAAGCAACAAGCTACGTAGCCGGCGGCGTATCATCTGTTTAGTTCTTTACAAACTTTTTGATTTCTTTTTTGCCTATCCAAACTACTTCGTTGGTCTCGATATTGGTAAGTTCCAAATTCACCTGATAATAGATGACACGCTTACGCTTTTCTATGTCCACAATGGAAGAGATGGTCCCCAACAACATGAAATCGGCACCCAACTCTTTGCCCCACTGCTTCTGTGTAGAAGGCGACGCAAAGTTTTGTTGGTCAAGGCGTTCTTCCCGCACTTTGTCGCGCAGGGCGGCATTTTGCACAACCCGCACCCGGCGCGACTCGATAAGCGCCCGCTCAATGTCTTTAATAAAAGTCTCTGTATTGATGTGTTCGTGTGTTTTATTTTGAATGAAGCCCACTATCACGACCGGTTCGCGTTCATGGTCCATATAAAAATTACGATGCCAATGGGCTTCCATGATTTGGCGTGTCATTTCTTCGGCTACCAAACGGGAATCGGTGTCGTTCCATACACCGCTTAGGTCAATGGCCTGTGCGGCGTCGATTCGCTGAACACTATGGGGGGCACAGGCTGCCGACAGCATCAAACAAAAGCAGGCAGTCAATAGTGATTTTATGCTTTTCATAATGTAGGTTTTGAGTTTTAAGCTTAAAATTCTCCCACTATGCGAAAGTTCAAAAACCTTGCCGAAAGCGTATTGGGCACGGCATATCTTTGCCCTGTCACGTCTTCTATCCATGTGTAGGAAATCACGTTGTTGATACCCAATACATTCAGTATATCGGCGCCTATCCATAGGGACTTCAGGAAGGGGCGTTCGCGCCAGCGCACATCGGTAATGTATTTTGAAAAGCCCAAATCCACGCGCCTGTAGGCTCTTCCTTGAAAAGCACTGCGAAAAGCCGGCTCATTGGGCACGCCAAAGGGCAAACCGGTCCCCCACTGAAGTTGCATATTCACCCGCCAAGACGGATTGGAAGGCAAGTGGTCTTCGAGATAGACCCCCACAGTCAGACGCTGATCCATGGGGCGGCGCAAGTGCCCCCTGTCGTCAAAAGCGAGGTCTTCTTCGGTGCGCAGCAGACTGAGGCTTATCCAAGACTCCGTGCCTCGAATCAGTTCGCCGTTCAGGCGCATGTCCAAGCCGGCAGCATAGCCTGTGGCATCGTTGCGGGCATAATATCGAATGCGCACATTCTCTACGTCATAAGGATTCAACTGCATCAGATGCTTGTAGTAGGCTTCGGCAGTGAAACGAAACGGGCGCCCCAACAGCGGCAAAAGCAAATCGGCACCCATCACCACATGCCATGCTTGTTGGGCACGCACCTCGGGATGCAACTGCCCGGCAAAGTCGCGTAACTCGCGATAAAAAGGGGGCTGCTGATAAAGCCCCACGGCCCCACGCCACACCCAGTCGGGGCGCCGGCGGCGGCGCACACTCCATTGCAAAGAAGGACTTGCGTTCCATTCGTTGTTGTAAGTCCAATAGGTAGCACGCACACCGGCACGCAAGCTCACCAATGAATCAAGGTAAAGGCTTTGTTGTGCAAAAAAACTAAGGCGTTGCCCGTCTACCCGGTTGTGCCCGTCTATTTGCTCCGTGATGCGCACATAGTCGGCAGAGTCCACAAAACGGTATTCGTCAATAAACTCCTCCACTGTTTCATAGCTCCACCGCATCCCCCACTCGGTAAGGTGCCCTTGGCGCCAGTGAAAGGCCGAACGGTTTTCCAGGGCGGCCACCCATGCCCCCATACGGTTGCGCAGGTGCAGGTAATTGCTGCCTGCCCCCACTTGTTTCACACATTGATTGAAACCACCGGCGCCATAATTTTGCCCTACTTCACAGAGTCGGTAAGCCCCCTCCACCTCAGTAAATTCCCGCTCAACGGTGCGCATGTAAGCGAGCACCCACTGTGTTTTCAGTTGGTCGCTCCAGTGGCTTTCCAGCTGCAGGCTGTTTTGAGTAATGTCATAACGCATCTGCTCTTGCCCGTCGAAGCCCACTGACAAGCGTAACTTGCGATTGACGGTGCCGAAGTCTGTTTGTGCAAAGTCGGGCTGCACAAAATAACGGTTGCGCGCATAGGTCAGCAGGCTCTTCAGACTATGGCGCGCACTCAGCTTGTAGGTAAGCCACGCTTGCACGTCTATAAAGTTGGGCAAATACTGCCCCTTTACCGGTAGCGTATTGAGCAAGTAGCGGGCACTTTTGCGACGCACACCGGCTACATAGGTCAAACGTCCACCGCCTGTGCTGCCCTCTACATGGGCAGCGCTGTTGAGAATGCCGGCACTCACCGACGCCTTGAATTCTTTAGGTTCTTTGTAACGGATGAGCATCAAAGACGACAGTTTGTCGCCATAGGCGGCTTGCCAACCGCCACTGTAGAAGCGTACTTCTTCCACCAAGTCGGGATTCACGAAGCTGAGCCCCTCTTGCTGACCGGCCCGAATCAACAAAGGGCGGTACACCATCATGCCATTGACATACAGCAAGTTTTCATCGTAGTTGCCACCACGAACCGAATAGGACGATGACAGTTCGTTGTTGCTCACCACCCCGGGCAAGGTAGCCAATATCTTATTGAAGTCGCCGAAGGGCGTGGGCGCCCGCTTGGCCTGCAGCGCAGTAAAACGGAAGGCACTTACCTCTTCTTGCAACAAGGTATCCTTGGCTTCCACCACTACTTCTTCTATGCGCAGGTTCTCCCAAATCCACCGTACAGGCTCTGCGGCGGGCATTTGCACCGAAAAGGTCTTTTCTTTTCCCAAAAAATAAACGCGCAAGGTTTGGGAACCGTCAGGCAGGCGCAGTTCAAAATAACCACTGCTGCGCGTGACGGTATAGCGGCTTGAGTCGGTTGTCCACACCACCACTGCCTGCTCTATGCCTTGCCCTTGGGGGTCGAGCAAATAGCCACGCAGGGGCGTCTCTTGCTGCGCCCATGCATGCCCCCATAACAACACAAGCAAGCACCCCCATGCCCAACGTGCCATCATGCCGTTGTTTGTTTAAGCGTGGCAATTGTGTGCAGAGGATCGGCAGCAGAAAAGACAAAGCTGCCTGCCACCAACACATCGGCACCGGCAGCGAGCAAATCTGCCGCATTGCTTTGCTTTACGCCTCCGTCTATTTCAATCAGCGTCTGCAAGCCTCGTTCATCTATCATGCGGCGCAGACGGCGCACCTTGTCGTAGGTGTGTTCAATGAATTTTTGCCCGCCAAAGCCGGGATTTACCGACATCATACATACCAAATCGGCTTCGTGCAAAATGTCCTGCAGTGCTTCCACAGGCGTATGTGGATTGATGGCAATGCCTGCCTTGCATCCCAGTTGTTTGATTTGCTGCAAAGTGCGATGCAAATGGGGGCATGCCTCATAGTGCACACTGATAATGGAAGCGCCCAAACGGCTGAAAGCTTCCAAATAGCGCTCGGGCTGCACTATCATCAGGTGCACGTCCAACGGCTTGGTGGCATGACGCTGCACGGCTTCACACACGGGCATGCCAAAAGATATATTCGGAACAAAAACGCCATCCATAATATCGAGATGCAGCCAATCGGCTTGGCTTTGGTTCACCATCTCAATGGCTGATTGTAAGTTGGCAAAATCGGCGGCTAAAAGAGAAGGGGCTACAATAGGCGTTCGCATCTTTTTTGTGCTTTGGTTGGTTTTGGTTTCAATAAAAAAAGGTGTTTTCTTCTTTCTGTTGAAGCCGTCACTGCCTTCAACTCAACAAAGATAATAAAGATAGCGTGGAATAAACGCCCCGGCGCCTTTGTCTTCCCCTGCTTTTGCGTTCGCCTTTCTGTCATAGCAAAGGACGAAGCATGCCGCCACGTCCATCTTTTTTCGTATTTTAGCTATGCGTTTCAAAGAACAACACCATGCCACAAGAAGAAAAAGTACGCTGCCCGCAATGCGAATGGGAACCCGACGGGGGCGCCTACTGGCAATGCCATTGCGGGCAAGTGTGGGACACCTTCGAGACCTACGGGCAGTGCCCCAATTGCAAGACCGTGCACCGGCACACGCAATGTCCCATGTGTCATCGCTGGTCACCACATGCCGACTGGTACATAGACCTACCCCCCATTCGTTTTGAAGAAAAAGAAAATACCGAAGCCAACTCAAAGAAAAGCACTTCATGAAACTACGGATGCTTGTTTGTCTGTGCTTGTGCCTGAGCCTTGGCACACAAGCACAAGACCTTGCGCGCGTGCGCCAAACCATCGACACTTTGTGCAGCCCTTTCATGGATGGGCGCGGCTACCGCCACAACGGAAGCCAAAAGGCAGCATTCTATCTGGCAGAAGAATTCCGCGAAATAGGGCTTCGCACATTTGCAGATGCCCCCAATTACCTGCAGCCGTTCAAGCTGACAGTCAATACTTTTGATAAGGCTGTGCTGCGGCTAAACGGGAAGAAGCTGCGGCTTGCCTACGACTACCTGCCACACCCGGCAGCGCGTGGTGGCAAAGGACGAAAACGCCTGCTTTTTTTGGACTCTTCCTTTGTTTGGGACACCTCCAAACGTCAAGCCTTACTTCAGATGAAACACCCCGGGCGCTATGCCGTCGTGACGGATGAACGCAGCCTTGCCTACCTGCAAGAAGACAGCCTCATAGCCCGTAAGCTACAGCAAACCGGTGCATGGATAGACTTTGTGCCCCGTGTCATGGGCAGCCTTGCGCCCCGCGCGGTGCTGGTGCCCACTTTTCAAGTCCATGATTCGCTTGCCGTCTTGGTGCATGCGAGCAAGCGGCTGCGGTTCAAGCTGAAGCAAAAACAAATTGCCGGGTATCCTTGCTACAATGTAGCAGGGTATGTAGAAGGCAGCCGCTATCCACAACATTTTTTGGTCATCACGGCACATTACGACCATCTGGGCAGCATCGGCGAAGTGTATTTTCCGGGCGCCAACGACAACGCCTCCGGGGTAAGCATGCTGCTGGAACTGGCCCGCTATTTCAAAGCGCACCCGCTGCCCTATTCGGTGGCTTTTATTGCTTTCGGTGCCGAAGAAATAGGGCTGAAAGGCTCTTTGCACTATGTGCAGCATCCCCTCTTTCCTCTTTCCGATATCCGCTTTTTACTTAATCTGGACCTGGTAGGCACCGGCGAAGAAGGCATTACCGTGGTGAATGGCAAAGTGTATGAAGAAGCCTTCCGCCTGCTTACGCGCATCGACCTGCAAAAACAGTATGTGGCAAGCATAGAAGCAAGGGGCATAGCGGCCAATTCTGACCACTATTTCTTTTCACGCATGGGCGTGCCTGCCTTCTTCATTTATGCCCGTGGCGGCTCGCAGGCTTATCATGACCCCGGCGACCGCCCCCAAGCGCTCTCGCTTGCCGCCTACCGGAATCTTTTTTCCCTGATTGTGGATTTTTTTCGAACCTTGAGCGAAGATGCATACAACACTTCTCAGCCATAGGCAGAAGCCACACATTTTTATATCTTTGCGTTGCAAAACCAATCCATCCGGTACCATGAAATTCTTTATCGACACCGCCGACTTAGACGAAATACGCGAAGCCGCCGAATTCGGCATTTTAGATGGCGTAACCACCAACCCCTCTTTGATGGCAAAAGTGGGCGTTTCGGGCAAAAAAAACATTCTCGACCACTATGTAAAAATCTGTGAGCTGGTAGATGGCGACGTAAGTGCCGAAGTGGTAGCTACCGACTTCAAAGGCATCATTGAAGAAGGTAAAGAGCTTGCAGACCTGCATCCCAATATTGTGGTGAAGGTGCCCATGATTCCCGACGGTGTGAAAGCCATCAAGTATTTTTATGAAGAAGGCATCCGCACCAATTGCACGCTGGTATTTTCGCCGGGGCAAGCCATTCTGGCTGCCAAAGCCGGGGCTACCTATGTGTCGCCCTTCATCGGACGCTTGGACGACATCTCAACCGACGGCATGGAACTCATCGAACAAATCGTAACCATTTACAACAATTACGGTTTCGATACGCAAGTATTGGCGGCGTCTGTACGCCATCCCATGCATATCATTCAAAGCGCACTGATTGGTGCCGATGTGGTTACTTGCCCCTTGAGTGCCATCAAAGCCCTGTTTAAGCATCCTTTGACGGACATTGGCTTGGAAAAGTTTCTTGCCGATTACAAGAAAGCCAATCCCGGGGCGTAGGCTGTTCTTATCCGGAAAGGCATGTATTTCATCCACAGGGGATGCCTCCTCTGTGGATTTTGCTTTGTTCCAAAGCTAAAAGCTTATTGAGCCCCCTTTCGAGCGTAAACAAGAAACCTCTTTTGCAAAAAAGCTTGGTTTGAAGAGATGTCTCACTTCGTTCGACATGGCAAAAACATGTTTGGTTTGATAAGATTTCTCACTCCGCTTACGCTCCGTTCGAAATGACAAGCCGTGCTTCGCTCGTTCGAGATGACAAGCTGCGTGAGGTCTTAGGCTTGTAAACTTGCATAAAGAGGCAATGGACTTGCCCCTAAAAATAAAAAACGGCTGCCCGCTTTGGGGCAGCCGTTCGCTTGTCGTTTCCGGATGAGATGGGATATTGATTAGCGGTGCAAGTCGAAGCGGTCGAGATTCATGACCTTATCCCATGCCTTCACGAAGTCATGTACAAACTTCTCTGCGGCATCGTCGCAGGCATATACTTCTGCCAGTGCGCGCAATTCGGCATGTGCTCCAAAGATAAGGTCCACGCGGGTAGCGGTCCACTTGGGCACTCCTGTTTTGCGGTCACGTCCTTCAAACAGATACTGTTTGTCATCGATGGCACGCCATTCGGTGCTCATATCCAACAGATTCACAAAGAAATCGTTGGTCAGTGTTTCGGGGCGGTCTGTGAAGACACCATGCTTCGAGCCATCGTAGTTGGCGTTCAGCGCACGCATGCCGCCTATGAGCACGGTCATTTCGGGGGCAGTCAAATTGAGCAGCTGCGCCTTGTCCACCATCAGGTCTTCCGGACGTGCCAGGGCATCGTCGCAGATGTAGTTGCGGAAGGCATCGGCTACGGGCTCCAACACTGCAAAGGCCTCTACGTCGGTTTGTTCTTGGGTGGCATCGGCGCGGCCGGGTGTAAAGGGCACTTTCACCTCAAAGCCTGCTTTGCGCGCCGCTTCTTCCACGGCAGCACAGCCGCCCAACACAATCAAGTCGGCCAAAGATACCTGCTTGCCGTCTTTTTGTGCGGCATTGAACTGCTGTTGAATGCTTTCAAGCACTGCAAGCACTTTATTGAGCCGTTCCGGGTTGTTGACACGCCAGCTACGCTGCGGCTCCAGACGTATGCGCGCCCCATTGGCACCTCCACGGCGGTCTGAACCACGGAAGGTAGCCGCCGACGCCCATGCCGTAGTCACCAAATCGGATATGCTCAAGCCCGATGCCAGTATTTGCTTTTTCAATGCCTCAATATCTTGCTCGTCGATCAACGGATGGGTTACCGGCGGCAAGGGATCTTCCCACAAGAACACTTCCTTGGGCACGTCAGGACCTAAATAGCGGCTGCGTGGTCCCATATCGCGGTGGGTGAGTTTGAACCATGCACGAGCAAAGGCGTCGGCAAATTCATCGGGGTTTTCATAAAAACGGCGTGCGATTTTTTCATAAACCGGGTCGAAGCGCAAGGCAAGGTCGGTAGTCAACATAACCGGCGCATGCCGCTTGTTGGGGTCGTGGGCATCGGGTACAGTGCCCTCGCCTGCACCATTTTTGGGCTTCCATTGCCAAGCCCCGGCAGGGCTCTTGGTCAATTCCCATTCATATTCGAAAAGGTGCTTGAGGTAGTCGTGCGTCCAACGGATGGGATTGGTGGTCCAGGCACCTTCCAAGCCACTGGTAAAGGTATGCTCCGAATGCCCTTTGCCGTAGCTGTTTTTCCAGCCCAAGCCCATTTGTTCTATGGGGGCGGCAGCCGGTTCGGGACCAATGTATTTGGGGTCAACGGCACCGTGCATTTTACCGAAGGTGTGCCCGCCGGCAATCAGTGCCACGGTTTCTTCATCATTCATTGCCATGCGGCTGAAAGTGGTGCGTATGTCGCGTGCTGCCAACACGGGGTCGGGCTTGCCTTTGGGTCCTTCGGGGTTCACGTAAATCAAACCCATATGGGTAGCAGCCAGCGGGTTTTCCAACTCGCCCCCCGGCTCTTGTTGACGTGCCTCATGTCCGAGCCATTCGCGCTCGCTGCCCCAATAAATGTCTTCTTCTGACTGCCATATGTCTTCACGCCCACCGGCAAAGCCCAAAGTTTTGAAGCCCATGGACTCCAAAGCGCAATTGCCTGCCAGAATGATAAGGTCTGCCCAAGAAAGCTTGCGTCCATATTTCTTTTTGATGGGCCACAAGAGATAACGGGCTTTGTCAAGGCTTACGTTGTCGGGCCAGCTGTTGAGCGGCGCAAAGCGAATGGAACCACGACTGCCGCCCCCGCGCCCATCGGCAATGCGATAGGTACCGGCCGCATGCCAAGCCAAGCGGATGAAAAGCGGTCCATAGTGCCCATAATCTGCGGGCCACCAGTCTTGCGACTGTGTCATCAGCTCCATGATGTCTTTCTTCACCGCCTCCAAATCCAGCTTTTTAAACTCTTCGGCGTAGTTAAAATCTTTGCCCATGGGGTTGACCAACTCCGAATGTTGGCGCAGAATGTTGAGCCGCAGCATATCGGGCCACCAATCGATGTTTTTCGGTCCCTTGCCGCCGGCATACTTCATTTGCCCGTTGTGGAAGGGGCATTTGTTTACGCTGTTTCCGCTTTGTTTTGTTTCCATAGTCTGCTTCCTTTTTTAGATAAATAATTTAATAATTACTATTTTCAAATAATAATTTTTACTGACTACAAAGTAAAAAAAAGCATCATTATCATTCAAATCAATTTTGACTATATAGTTATAACTTTTAATTATAAACATTGATTGTTTTTATGTAAGGCAATAAAAAAAGCCTCCACCGGAACGTTATGGCTTGGTGGAAGCTTTCGGCTGAGCGGAAAGTCTTTTATTTTATTCCCCTTTCCAATACATTTTCACATGCAAGATGCCACACTCATCAAAAATATCGCCTTCAGGCACAAAGCCGGCGCGTTCATACAGGCGGCGCGCTGCCAATTGAGCATGCAGGTAAATCTTCTTGCCGGGATGCTGCCGGCGCACGTCATCCAAAACAGCCCGTACCAGCTGCGCGCCTATGCCCCGATTCCGGTATTCGGGCAGCACTGCAAAGCGCTCGAGCTTGACGCCTTCGCCGGTTACACGCCAACGGGCAGTAGCTACCGGCACGCCTTCTACCAAGACCAAAAAATGCCGGCTTTCGTTTTCGTGCTCATCCAACTCTTCGGAAGCAGGCACTCCCTGCTCTTCCACAAACACCCGGTAGCGAATGGCAAAGGCTGTCTGTAGCTCCTCTTGTGAATCAATGCGACGTATTTCCGGTGTATTCATGAACTACAATGAATTTTATAACAGAGCCGGTAAAAATAACGAAAGCCGGAAGTAAAAAGCAAAGCAAGAAGGGAGCATTTGCCAAAAAAGCTTTTGTTTTCAATCTTTTAATGTTTTATCTTTGCTGCTCTGAATAGGTTCTATTAAATTACGCGCAAACCGTCATTAGTATGAAATTCGTCGTATCAACCGGAGCACTTCATAAAAAACTATCTGCCATATCGGGCGTCATCAGCAACAACCCGATAGTACCTATTTTGGAAAACTTTCTATTGAAGATAGAAAACGGACAGTTGACGGCCATTGCTTCCGACCTGCAAACCACCATGATGACCTCCTTGCCGGTGGAAGTGGATGAAGAAGGCAGTGTGGCCGTGCCCGCCAAAATATTGATGGACACGCTCAAGAGCTTGCCCGAGCAGCCGGTTACCATCAGTGTGGATTTAGAGAGCTTCGTTACCGAAATCCATTCTGCCAACGGACACTACAAGCTGGCCGGCGAAAACGCCTTGGATTTCCCCAGCATTCCTACACCTCAATCGGGCACCGAAATCTTTATATCTGCCGACGTACTGAGCGAAGCCATCAGCAACACCATCTTTGCTGTAAGTAATGACGAGTTGCGTCCTGCCATGAACGGCATCTTCATAGAGCTGAAAGGTGACCATATCAATTTCGTGGCTACCGATGGCAACCGTCTCATTCGTTATCGCCGCAACGACATCAGCACGCCCATAGAAAGTGCATTCATTGTACCCAAAAAAGCTTTGAACCTATTGAAGGGGGCGCTGCCCAATGACAACACCGAAGTAGCCATTACTTTCACGCCTCATAATGCTTTCTTCTCTTTCAATAATACCCGGACGGTTTGCCGCCTGATTGAAGAGCGTTTCCCCGAATACGAAAATGCCATTCCGCAAAACAACGATAAAATACTGATAGTCAACCGTCAGGAGATGCTCAACTCTTTGAAGCGCTTGGATATTTATGCCAACAAAGCCACGCACCTGGTGCGCTTCAAGCTGGGGGGCAGCCGTTTGGAAATCTTGGCCGAAGACATCGACTTTTCTAACGAAGCCAGCGAAACCATCGCTTGCCAGTATGAAGGCGAAGCCATGGAGATAGGCTTCAATGCCCGCTATTTGATAGAAATGCTAAGCGCCATTGCCACCGATGAAGTGAAAATCACTTTGTCGGAAGCCAACCGTGCCGGCATCATTATGCCTGCCGAGCAATCGGAAGCAGAAGATATTCTCATGCTGCTGATGCCTATCATGCTGAACAATTACGTGTAGGCTATAAAAAAATAAGCAAGACAGTAGTTAAAAAAGAAGGGGCATCACTTCACCCCTTCTTTTCTTTTTTTGTAACTTTTATAGCTGCCAACTTAGCTTGAACAAGATGTTCAATGGACGAAGGCTATAGCGCTGCTCTTGCCGGCGGTTATTTTCCACACTCTGCAGCTCAAGTGCCGAAGTGTTGCCTATATTCCACCATTGGCATTCGAAGGACATGCGCCGCAAGCGATAGCGCACTCCCGCATCCATGAAAGCAATTGCCTGCTGCTTCCGCTCCGTGAAGCTGCCGAAGCCCTCCCACTGCAGGTGCAGCTCCCAACGCTCAGCGGGCAACCAACGCAGCAAGTAGCGTTGGCGCAGTTGCCATACCATAGGTGACGAGGGACGCTGCCCGCCCCACTGCGCACGGTTCCCTCTTGCTTCCAACTCTGCTACCAAATGAAAGAAGGTCAGTTTTTCGAAGGAAAGACTGCTACGCAGATGATAGCTGCTGTTTGTAAACCAAAAACCCTGCCCGTCCTGTTGCATTCTTTGGCGCAGGTAGAAGCTTGTACCGCTCAGCTCCCAAGTCGTACGCCAATGAAAGAAGTGTTTCTTGAAATGGAAGTTCGTCATGGTATAACTTACCGGTGCAGGTTCCGGCAGACGGTGGCGTGTCTCCAAAAAGCCGCTGTAATCGAAGGCATCCAAATAATTTTGCTCGCCTTGCTGCCGGCTTACGCTAACAAACAACCCCCACCCACCCGTGATATTGCTGAATGACAACGTGTAGTTTCCGGATACCACCTGTGACCAAGGTATGAAGTCGCCATTGACGAACGATTGCCTGTAGGTGCGCCACAAAGGTTGCCGGTTATTGACAAAGCGGCGTTCCGGTTGCCGGTAGGCAGACAACGAAAGCCCCATGCCCCAACGCCCCTGCCGCCAATTGAGCGAAGAAGAAGCTTTGCCGAAAGGTATAAAATCCAACAATTGATTGATGCGGTGCTGCGAGGCGCTGTACTCCCCTTCCACGCGCCACTGAAAGCCACTTCCCAAACGCCGCTGCCATTCGCCGGCAGCAAACAAATAAGCCGAAAGGCGTTCTGTATTTCCGCCCAGCGTGTCTTTGGTTCCCGAAGACCTGTTCATACTTATGCTTTGGCGCAGGGCTTGCGCTTGCAGGTCGGTTCCTATTTGCCACTGCCACTGTGTGCGCATGCTGCCGCCCCTTTGGTTACGGAACAAAAGCGTTTGCCACTCCGACAGACTCGCCTGCTGCCGCCAGCTTTCTGTTTCGGCAGAAAACCACTGCGCCGGACTTACGGTCAATTGTTGTGGCAAGTGCCGCGCGTAGGTATTGGCTACCCACTGCCTGACACGCTTCTCTTGCCCGGGCAGATAGCTCATATATTCGTTTTTCAGTTCCAAATAGGGCGCTTCCAATTGTTGAAGCAATTGGTTGCTTCCTTCCAACTGCCCCCAATGCCGGTCCATGTGGGCGCGTATCAAGGTGATATTTCTTTGATAGCGCTTTGTAGTATTTTGTTCGTAGTCCAGTTCGGCTTGTATTAGCTGTCGACGGCTCTCTAGGCGCTGCCTTTCGATGAGCCGGAAGGTATCTTGTAAAAGAAAAAAGCGGTTGTCGGTGTCCAAATCATAATGGGCAGCGTCGTAAAGGTAAGTTACATGGTAGCGCAGCTGTGCCGAAGCAGGCAGGCGGCTCACACCGTTCAGGGTAGTACTTGCCGATTGGTTGAAACGATAACGCTCGGGGGGCAGCAGAGGCACTGCCTGTGACGAGAGCGCCAGCAAGTCCTCCCGCGGAAGGTGGTAGCGGCGCAAGCGTAGATTTTCCACGCTCAACGGGTGCTCTGTAAGTGCTTTTTCAAGGTCTTTGGCTATGTTGTTGCTTTCTGCCACGTGGATGAACTGATGGCGGTCGAAAAATTTCACAGCCACCAGCCGGGCGTCCCAAAGTAAAAATGGTCCCCCCACGCCCGTTTCACCATTGAGTTGTACATGACGCATTGCCTCGGGGGTAAGCTTCAGATTGAGCGCCGGACCACCCCCTGCCACCCCCAGGCTGTCAAGCAATTTCACATCTTGGTGGTTTTCATAAAATTCCACCTCTTCTACCCACTGCCATGGCACATTGTTGGCAGCTATGTTGTAGCGCTGCCCGAGCATATCCAAGTTTTCAATGTAAAAGCGCCGGATGGGCATGCCTTTATATTTTATCATGCCGTCGGGGCTTACCTCCACCCCCGGCATCTTTTTCAGCACCTCTCCTATGTTGCGGTCTGCTTCGGAAGCAAAGGAAGCCACATCATACACTGCCGTATCTTTTTTGATGGTTACGGGGGCTACCTCCACCTTTACCTCCTCGATATCGAAGGCGGATTCCTGCAACACAAAAGAGCGGCGCTGCGTAGTTGCCGCAAGCACCTCGCGATAGGTGGCATAGCCTATATACCTGATTTCTATGCCTATGCTGTCAGGCGGGGCGGGCGGCAGACTGCACACAAACTGCCCTTTTTCGTCTGTAATAGTGTTTTTGATGATTTGCCCGAAAGCCGCATCATAGACAATGACAGTGGCAGCTATGAGCGGCTCCCCTTGGGTATCTGTTACCTGCCCACGGATGACCGCCTGTGCCCGGGCGGCTTGCACTGCCAACAGCCCACACAAACATAGCAGTATCCATCTGTGCATTTCACTCCAATTCTATGGGATTGGAAACTACTTTGATAACTTTTTTACCAATCTCTTTCTTATCTGCACCTTTTATCTCAACGCTGGCATTAGGATTGCCACTCATTGCTCTCACCTGGTACCCAAAGGGATCTTGTACAAACAGCTCACGCTCCTTCAGGTAGCGCTCCCTGCTTATCTTCACAAAATTTCTCGGTTCGGAAGGGTCATAGTGTGTGACCATCTCATAGCCGGCGGGCAGGCGTTCAAAGCCTATCAGTTCGAAGCGGAAGTGGCGCAGGCTGTCTTCGGCATAGACCACCAAGCCGGGCAAGCCGTAAAACTTCCAAGGTCCGAAAGGCGTCGGTATATCGGTGGTGTACCACACCTCCCACTGTCTGCCACGAAATGTCGCCACTGCCTTTTGGCAAGTGTAATTGCCGATTTTTTTGCTTTCCTGCCGGTACTGCCAGTCAAACAAAGGGTATTCTTCTTCGTAGAGCCAGAAGGCACCCCACAAATCCGCTGTAAAAAAAGTAAGCTTCTTGTTGTTTGGATAATGATGAACCACTACTGTACTTGTGTAGGCACGCATCTGCTGCCCGGAAACCGGCACCTGGAAAGGGGCACCGCTTTTTATGGAACGACGAATGCCTTCATACATTAACGAATCATAGTAGCGCCGGGTAGGCGAGTAATACACCGAATGATTCGAAGAGAATTCCAAATACATAGTATCTATCTCCAACATGTTGGTGTCTTCAGGGGCGGGCAAATAGTACTCCCGGTACACTGCCCGGAACTCACCTTTTCCTAAGCGGGCTTGTGCCCAGACTGCTACAACAGAAACCGCAAATACAAATGTTAGTAGATACTTTTTTTTCATGGTAGTTGAAATTTTATGGTTATTACAGTGATGGCTAAAAAGCCATAGCCCGCTTTAAGCAAAGCTATGGCTTCAAGTCATTATCTACGACGTGGGAAAGTAATAATTACAGATTCGGCTCCGGCACAGATAGCTCCATCCGCAGCCATAATAGCAGTAACTATTTCAGAGGTTGTTACGTTACACGCCGTGACCGTAACCGCTGCCCCGCAGCTTAAAGTAGCCCCAAAAGTTACACAATCATTAGGTTTCGCCACTGTTGCCTCTTCATTTGAGTTTTCGGCTAAAGTTGCCTCAAAAGCAGGCACAGTGGGAAGCTGCGATGCGGCCTCATTTGCCCAAGCAGCAGGCACAGCAGCAAGAAAGCTTAGAAGGAATAACAACAATAACTTTTTCATAGTACTTGATGTTTTTGGTGAAACATTAAGTTATCGAAAGCTTGCGCGCTTGCTTTCTTGCCGCTAAGAAAGAAAGAAAGAAAGAAAGAAAGAAAAAGTCAATACTTTTGCCTAAAAAATTTTTAATAACCTGATATTAACAAAGATAGAAATGCAAGACTAATTTAAACCCAAAAAATAAATCTTTATTAAATCAACAAAAAAACACAAAACAAAACAAATCAACGAAAAAACATACACTAACCCACACCTTCTTATGCTTCTTGCTTGTAAGAAATCTTTCCGCTCCGGGCTGTTTTAACTTTTATCAAACAAAGTTATTCGCCCGATAATGCATGTAATTTAAAAACGATGAAAGATTATTTTCACACGACGAAAGAAGCGTTTTTAACGATAAAAGAAAAAAATCTTTAAAAACAACCACTCCCCTTTCCGGCAACACCACACACTAATCGACAAAAGACACATTTTACTCGACGAACGAAAAAAGCACCGGCCTAAAACCGGTGCTGCACACAGAATAATCAATACAAAACATACTTGCGATTTACTGCACAGCAGACAACCAATATACTTTTGGATAAGGTGCTACTTCTTGCGGGCGGGTAGCCAAAAGAAAAAGCAGCCGCGTGGTGAGTGCTGCCACTGCCCAGCTGCCTACCGACAACTGCGGGGGCGACACGTCTCCCGGCATGGCGGCATAGCGGGCAGCCACTTCGCGCAGCCAGGCGGTCTCTTCTGCCGGAAGATGTTCTTCCAACAGGTGCTGTATAAAACGCACTTCAGCCTTTTGTGGGTCATTGCCTATGATATCCTCCAGGAAAGGACCTTGGGGTGGCACTACCACCGCTAAAGCAGCCCACCCTAAATTATAAGGGTGCACCACCGGTATCTGACGGCGTGCACAAGCACGGTCAAACCAAAAAGGCACTTCGGAAGTAAAATCCAGCGCATTGACAGCCATATCTACTCCTTCAAGGCAATCGTCTATGTTATCCTTATCGATAAAGGCGGATACAGCCTCCACAGAAGCTTGCGGATGGATGGCCCGCAGGTGCTTGGCAAGGGCCTCGGCTTTCAACCTGCCGATGTCTTGTTGTGTGTAGTTTTGCCTGTTCAAATTGCTCAGCGACACCGTATCGCCATCCACGAGCCGCAAGCGCTCAAAACCCAAGCGCAAGGCACACTCTGCAATGTTGCTACCAATGCCGCAACCCGCCAAAAGGACACGACAGCCTGCCAGGCGGGCTTGCTCTTCTGTTTTTATGTAAAGATAGTTTCTATCGTATCGCATAGCGTTCTGCTTGAGTATTGACCCAGCTCTCCAAATCATGGTGCTCTATCATCACAGGTACCGTGAGAGAGCCCACAATGTATTTAGCTTCACCCAACTCTTTGATATTCAAACCGAGCTTTTTCAGCAGGCGCAATACACCGGCATCCACTTCTGCCACCAATACACCTTGATGCGCAGCTACAAAACCTACTGCCCAGAAGCAAAGCGCCGGTAACACACTTTGTTTTGGCAAAGGGATGTCGTCGTGCCAATCGGCTGCCAAGCGCCCACAGTGCCAAATGGGACGCTCACTAAGCGTTGCCGGGTCAATACCGAAATATTTTTGCAAAGGAAGCTCCAAAGAAGCATTCCATAAAGTAAGCTTCACACTTCCTACCTTGTATTTGCCTATTTTAAAAAGCCAATAGTGTGAAAAGGGATAAAAGAGTTCGTCTTCTTCGAGTAGCTCACGGTAGTCGGCTTCTGTCGGCTGCCAGCCGTTCAGACGTGAGTAAGTGCGCGCATACACATCGAAAACAAAGCGGGTAAAGCTTGGCAGTTCTTCGTAACGCACCTCCCATACGCTGTAAGGTCCTATTTGCCCCGCCCATTGGTGTTTCTGGTTTTGCCCGATTAAAAATGCAGTTGTATTCATCACCGTATCTGTTAGTAGTTTTACCTACACAGAGTTACGCAATGCCGGGGCGCTTGTTGGCTGCCCCGGTACCATTCCAATATCATCGGTGCAATATTTCCCGGAGAGTTGGCCGTTTTATCAAAAAAGCGACATACCAAAGGCAAAGTCGCTCATAACAAGTGTTTTGTGTTATTTTTTTTGTAACTTGTAGAAAAACCAAATCATTGAAAAGCTATGACTAAAATCAGAGGTAAAAAAGTGCTGGTCACCGGCGGTGCCAATGGCATTGGGCGCTTGCTGGGCGAACGCTGCCTGAAAGAAGGCGCAGCCCATCTGGTCATTTGGGACATTAACGAGCAGCGCTTAGCCGAAACAAAAAAAGCATTTGAAAAGCAGGGCTACCAGGTCAGCAGCTATATTGTAGATGTGTCGAATGTAGAAGAAATCAAGACGGCAGCGGCGCTTACCTTATCCGAAGTAGGCAAGATTGACATTTTGTTCAACAATGCCGGTATTGTAGTGGGCAAGTTCTTTCATGAACACACTCACGAAGAAATCAGCAAAACCATCGATGTGAATGTTCTGGGGGTGATGCATGTGGCACGCGCTTTCTTGCCTGACATGCTGCGCGAAAAGAGCGGCCACATCGTGAATATAGCATCGGCTGCCGGCCTGTTGGCCAATCCCAAAATGTCGGTGTACGTGGGCAGCAAGTGGGCAGTGCTGGGCTGGTCTGAGTCGCTGCGTATTGAAATGGAAGAAGAAAAAACCGGTGTGAAGGTAACCACGGTCACGCCCAGTTACATCAAAACCGGCATGTTCGAGGGGGTGAAACCACCGCTATTGGCACCGTTGCTTGAGCCGGAAGAGATTGTAGATAAAATCATCGATGCAGTAAAAGAAAATGAAATTTTGGTTACGGCGCCCTGGTCGGTACACCTGATTCCTATCTTGCGCGGCTTGATGCCTGCACGTATTTTTGATTGGGTCATAGGCAAAGGGTTGGGCATTTACGAGTCGATGGCAAGTTTTGTGGGACGCCCCAAAGAAGAAGCCGTGCCGGAAAAGAAAAGCTCAAAAATCAAACTGGATGAGTAGCATTTGATTATTGTCTGAAGCGAGCCTCTGCCGTATGGCAGGGGCTTTTTTTATTCCACCGCTTTTTTTAAAGTGCAGGCGTATTCCTGTTTTTGTATTTTTGCCGGGTAGCCTCTAAAAAAACCGGAAAGACTATGACATTATGGAAGCATTTTGTATGGGTAGCAATTGGCGGAGCAAGCGGCAGCATGCTGCGCTATGGTACGGCACTGCTTTTTAAAGAATGGCAATGGGAACGCTTGCCGTTTGCCACGCTTACCGTCAACTTACTGGGCTGCCTTTTGATCGGTTTTCTCTATGGGTTATTGAACGAATTGCCTCACTTTCCCAGAAAATATATATTGCTGTTGGCAACAGGTTTCTGTGGTGGGTTTACTACTTTTTCTTCTTTCGCCTTTGAAAATGTGGAATTGTTGGAGACACAAAGCCTTGGGCACAGTTTGCTTTATATCTTTTTGAGTGTTGCCGGGGGGATGCTCTGTGTGATAGCCGGCGTGTGGATAAGCCGCCAGGTAGTGTAAAAACATACTTCTCTTATTGGTCATGCCGAACGCAGTGAGACGCCTCGTCAAACCAAGCTTTTTTAAGACAAGAGATTTCTCGCTTGCGCTCGAAATGACAAAGGAACGAATGCTAAAAAGATGTTTCCGGAGAAAAAAAAGCTTTGTAGAAAGGCTATTGGTCATTTCGAACGGAACGAAGTGAAGTGAGAAATCTCAAACCTGCCGCGATAAGAAACGCTTGTGCTCGAAATGACAAAAGGAAATGCTCGAAACGATAAGTACAAAAGCAGGACGACGAAAGCAAGCCAAACAAAAAAACGGGCAGCCGTCTGACTGCCCGCAATGATTGGCTTCTTCGTTCGTATGAACGGGCTTACGCCAACTCGCCTTTCACTGCCTTTTGTACCTTCTCGGCGGCTTCTTGCAGCGTGATGGCAGAATATACTTTCAAGCCTGATTCGTCGATGATTTTGGCAGCTTCTTCGGCATTGGTGCCCTGCAAGCGCACGATAATCGGCACATTGATTTCACCAATGTTTTTGTACGCTTCCACTACGCCATTGGCTACGCGGTCGCAGCGCACAATACCACCAAAGATATTGATAAGAATGGCTTTCACGTTCGGGTCTTTAAGGATGATGCGGAAGCCTGCCTCTACGGTTTGTGCATTGGCTTTGCCACCTACATCCAAGAAGTTGGCGGGTTCGCCTCCCGACAGTTTAATCATATCCATGGTAGCCATTGCCAAGCCGGCACCGTTTACCATACATCCCACGTTGCCATCCAGCTTCACGTAGTTTAATCCATACTCACCGGCTTCTACTTCGGCGGGGTCTTCTTCGGTGATGTCGCGCAGGGCAGCCAAGTCAGGATGACGGAAGAGTGCGTTGTCTTCCAAGTTTACTTTGGCATCTACGGCTATAATTTTGTTGTCCGAAGTTTTCAGGGCGGGGTTAATTTCCACCAAAGAAGCCTCAATATCTACATAAGCGCGGTAAAGGTTCTTGATGAACTTCACCATTTCCTTCATGGCCTCGCCTTCCAGTCCCAGCGCAAAAGCTACTTTGCGGGCTTGGAAGTCGCGCAAGCCTACACGTGTATCGATAAATTCTTTTACGATTTTATCGGGGTGTTTTTCTGCGACCTCTTCTATATCCATGCCCCCCTCAGAGCTGGCAATGATGACGTCTTGTCCGGTAGCGCGGTCCAACAGAATAGAGATGTAGTACTCTTTGGGCTCAGAAGGTCCGGGATAATACACGTCTTGTGCAACAAGCACTTTGTGTACTTTCTTTCCTTCGGGGCCGGTCTGGGGGGTTACCAGCTGCATGCCCAATATTTTGCCGGCTACCTCTTCTACTTCGTTGATGCTTTTGGCAAGCTTCACACCACCACCTTTGCCGCGTCCACCGGCATGGATTTGCGCTTTGATAACAAAGATTCCGGTACCGGTTTCTTCTTGCAGCTGACGGGCAGCCTCTACGGCTTTGGCAGGCGTGTCGGCTACGATGCCTTCTTGCACGCGCACACCGTAGCGCTTCAATATGTCCTTAGCCTGATATTCGTGAATGTTCATGTTGTATAGACGTTTATTGATTAGAACACGATTGTTTGAACGTTTCAAATATACAAAAACAAGCGGCTTGAAAGCAAAAAAAGATGCCCGAAGGCATCTGTATTCTTATGTATTCTTAGGCTTCCAGCTCTACACGCTCTGCCAGGCTTGGGTCGAGCATGTCGGTTTCTATGCGCAGATTATTGATAATAAATTCCTGACGGTCAGTTGTATTGCTTCCCATGTAGTAAGAAAGCAGCTTTTCTATGTTGGTATGCTCTTGCAAGATAACAGGCTCGAGACGCATGTCTTCGCCGATAAACTGCTTAAACTCTTCGGGCGATATTTCACCTAAGCCTTTGAAGCGTGTGATTTCCACACCCTTGCCCAGCTTTTCTACTGCCTGTATCTTCTCTTGTTCCGAATAGCAGTAAATGGTTTGTTTTTTATTGCGCACGCGGAATAAGGGGGTATCTAAAATATAGACATGACCGTGGCGTACCAAGTCAGGATAAAAGCGCAAGAAAAAGGTCAGCAACAGCAAGCGTATGTGCATGCCGTCGGTATCGGCATCGGTGGCAATTACCACACGGTTGTATCGCAGCCCTTCCAGGCCGTCGTCCAGCCCCAAGGCGTGATGCAAGAGGTTCAGCTCTTCGTTTTCATACACTACCTTCTTGCTGGCATTCCAGCAGTTGAGCGGCTTGCCACGCAAAGAAAACACGGCTTGGGTGCGCACGTCGCGCGCCTTGGTCATGGAACCACTGGCCGAATCGCCTTCGGTGATGAAGATGGTGGTTTCGTAACGCTCGTCTTTGTTGGTATCGTTGAAGTGAATGCGGCAGTCGCGTAGTTTGCTGTTGTGCAAGCTGGCTTTCTTCACTCTCTCTTTTGCCAACTTACGGATGCCGGCAATCTCTTTACGCTCCTTTTCCGACTGCTGAATGCGCTTGAGCAGGGCTTCGGCGGTTTCGGGGTGCTGGTGCAGGTAGTTGTCCAGCTCCGTTTTCACAAAGTCAAGGATAAAAGTCCGTATGGTAGGACTGTTGGGGTCGGGCGACAGGTTGGTAGAACCCAGCTTGGTCTTGGTCTGCGACTCAAACACAGGTTCTTGCACGCGGATGCTAATGGCTGCCACAATGGAAGCCCGGATGTCGGTGGTGTCGAAATCTTTTTTGTAGAAGTCGCGCACCGTCTTCACGACTGCCTCACGGAATGCCTGCTGGTGGGTGCCCCCTTGGGAAGTGTATTGCCCGTTCACAAACGAATAATAATCTTCGCCATATTGCGAGCCATGGGTCATGGCTATTTCTATGTCTTTGCCTTTCAGGTGAATGATGGGGTAGCGAATTTCCTCTTCATTCACTTTATGACGCAACAGGTCCAAGAGGCCGTCCTTAGAATGAAACTCTTTGCCGTTGTACACCAAGGTCAGTCCGGCATTCAAGAAAGCATAATTCCACAGCAAGTTTTCCACGAACTGCGGAATGAATTTAAAATGTTTGAAAATGGTTTCATCGGGTTCGAAAACAACCAAGGTGCCGTCCGGCTCGTCGCAAGGCTTTACGGGGTGGTCTTTGACCAGGACGCCCCGCTCAAACTCCGCTATTTTGGTTTTTCCTTCGCGCACAGATTGCACCATAAAGTAGGTAGAAAGGGCATTGACGGCCTTGGTACCTACCCCGTTCAAACCAATGGACTTTTGAAATACGGAAGAATCATATTTTCCGCCGGTATTTATCTTCGACACACAGTCAATCACTTTGCCTAAGGGGATACCGCGCCCATAGTCGCGCACACGCACGCGGCGGTCTTCTATGGTTACCTCTATGCGATTGCCATAGCCCATCAAATGCTCGTCTATGGCATTGTCTATCACTTCTTTCAACAAGATATAAATGCCGTCTTCTTGCGAAGAGCCATCGCCCAGTTTTCCTATGTACATGCCGGGTCGCAGGCGTATGTGCTCCCGTGGTTCAAGGGTGCGAATGCTGTCTTCGGTATAAGCTACTCCGTTGCTGCTGTTTGTGTTTTTCTTTGCCATTGTTCGTTCCTTCAAAGCTTATGTTCTGCAAATGTAAAGGAAAAATATGTTCCTTCAGTCTTGTTTGATGATACAACTTTTCACGAAAAGAAGCAAGAGCACCCCCGGTAAGCAAAAAGCGGAAGGCTGTCAAACAGCCCTCCGCTTTTGTTTGAAATGTGGGCGGTCTGTCAGGCGTCGAGCTCCAGAACAAGGTCGTTTTGTTCTACCAGTGTGCCTGCCGGCAGGTGTATCTTCCCTACTTTTCCTGCGCGCGGCGCTGTCACTACCGACTCCATTTTCATGGCTTCAATCACAAAAAGCGGTTGGTTCACCTTTACCTCCTCGCCTTCTTTCACTTTGATTTCCGATATTTTGCCTTGCAAGGGGGCGCCTACGTGGTGTGCTTCGGTGGCTTTGGCATGTGCTTGTTTCACTTGCCCCACCGACTCATCGCGCACACGCACGCGGCGCAGCTGACCGTTCAGCTCAAAAGAAACCGTACGGTAGCCCTCTTCATCCACAGTAGATGACACGCCCACTTTTTTAATCAGGATGGTTTTGCCTTCGTCTATGTTCACCAAAATCTCTTCCCCATCTTTCAGGCCATAATAAAATGCCGGTGTGGGGATATACCACACATCGCCATAGCGGCTGCGGTGCTCGTGGTATTGCTCAAACACCGCCGGATATAAGCAGTAGGACAGGAAGTCCAAGAAAGAATATTCCTCACCAAACTTTTGCCGGAAAGCATCAAATTCAGCATCAAAATCAATGGGCTCAAGATATTCGTTCGGGCGCTTGTCGAAGGGTTGTTCCCCTTTCAGCACCAGCTGCTGCAGTTTTTCGGGAAATCCGCCATAGGGCTGCCCCAGCTCGCCGCGGAAAAACTGCTTCACCGACTCGGGGAAAGCAAGCGTGGCGCCCTTCTCCAAAATTTCCGCGGGGGTGAGCCCGTTCGAAGTCATGAAAATAGCCATGTCGCCAACTACTTTTGAACTTGGCGTTACTTTAACAATATCGCCAAACAGTTCATTGGCAAGACGGTAATTCTCCTTGATGGTCTCGAAACTTCCTTCCAGCCCCATGGATTCGGCTTGCGCTTTCAAGTTAGAGTATTGCCCACCGGGCATTTCGTGCTCATATACCGTGGCAGTGCCGGCCTGCAGCCCGGCTTCAAAGGGGTAATAATACGCCCGCACGGCTTCCCAGTAGTCGGAAAGTTTATTCAGGTGATTAAGGTCGTAGGGGTTTTCCCGCTCGTGTCCCTTGAGCATGGCTACAATAGAGTTGAAGTTGGGCTGCGAAGTAAGCCCCGACAGTGCGGCAATAGCCACGTCCACCACGTCCACGCCGGCATCGATGGCTTTCAGGTAAGTGGCCGGCTGCACCGAAGCGGTATCATGGGTATGCAGGTGAATGGGTATGCTCAGGTGCTCTTTCAGCGCATTGATAAGCATTTCAGCAGCATAGGGTTTCAATAAACCGGCCATATCTTTAATGGCTAAAATATGCGCGCCGGCATCTTCAATGCGACGTGCCAAATCAATATAGTATTGCAGGTTGTATTTCTTGCTGCGCCCGGGGTCTTGCAGATCGCCCGTATAACAAATGGCAACTTCAGCAAGGCTATTGGTGTATTTGCGTACTGCCTGAATACTTACTTTCAGGTTTTCAAGGTAGTTCAGTGAGTCGAAGATACGAAAGATGTCGATGCCCTCTTGCGCTGCCTTTTCTATGAACTTTTCTATCAGATTATCGGGATATGCCTTATAGCCCACGGCATTGGAGCCACGCAGCAGCATCTGAAGCAAAATATTGGGCACAGCTTGGCGTATCATACGCAGCCGCTGCCAAGGGCATTCATTCAGGAAGCGCAGGGCTACGTCGAAAGTAGCACCGCCCCATACCTCCATAGAGAAGGTTTGAGCGTGGTGGTGGGCAAAGCAAGCCGCCGCCTCCACCATATCGATGGTGCGCATACGGGTAGCCAACAGCGACTGATGGGCATCGCGCAGGGTGGTGTCTGTAAACTGTATTTTCTTTTCTTGCTTCAACCACTCTACAAAACGCTCCCGCCCCATCTCTTCAAGCATCTGCTTGGTTCCGGGCGGCGTTTCGGTATAACGGTCTTTGGTGGGCAGCTTCGCTTGTTTGAAAGTGCGGTCGTCCAGGCGTTTGTTTTTCAGGTCAGGATGTCCGTTCACGGTGACATGTGCCAAATATTGCAGGGTGCGGGTGCCGCGGTCCAAGCGTTTCTCTATGTCGAAGAGCTCGGGGTGTTGCTGTATGAAAGTTCACGGTGGCTTCGCCCCGCTGAAAAACCGGATGGGAAATCACATTGAGCAAAAAGCCGATGTTGGTCTTCACGCCCCGGATGCGGAACTCGCGCAAAGCACGATGCAGGCGCTGCGCAGCCCCTTTCAGGGTACGCCCCGAAGCAGATACTTTCACCAGCATGGAATCGAAAAAAGGCGAAACACGCACACCGGGATAAGAGCTGCCCTCATCAAGGCGTATGCCAAAGCCGGCTGCATTGCGGTAAGCAATGACGGTTCCGAAATCAGGCTTAAAGTCGTTCAAAGGGTCTTCGGTGGTGATACGGCACTGAATGGCAAAACCATTGACCTGAATGTCGTCTTGGCTGTGAATCCAAATGGGTGGGTCACTCAGTTTATAACCACGGGCTATTTCTATTTGTGAACGCACGAGGTCAATGCCGGTGACCTCTTCGGTGATGGTGTGCTCTACTTGTATGCGCGGGTTTACCTCTATGAAGAATATACTTTCTTGCGGGTCCACCAAAAACTCTACCGTGCCCACATTGTTGTAGTTCACGTGGCGGGCAATGCGCAAGGCATAGTCGTAGAGTTTTTGTTTGGTTTCGTGCGAAAGTGTTTTGGCAGGGGCTACTTCCACTACTTTCTGAAAGCGGCGCTGCACCGAGCAATCCCGTTCGTAAAGATGCACAATATTTCCATAGTTATCGCCCATGATTTGCACCTCTATGTGCTTGGGGTTGTCTATGTAGCGCTCCATAAAAATGGTATCGTCGCCAAACGCACGCCCTGCTTCGCGCTTGGCTTCTTCGAAGGCTTTCAGCAGTTCCTGCTCACTGCGCACTACACGCATGCCCCGCCCCCCACCACCGGCTGCTGCCTTCAACATGATGGGGTAACCAATGCGTTCGGCTTCTTTTAGGGCTGTTTGTTCGTTGGTAATCGGGCTCCGGTTGTCTTCAATCACGGGTACGCCGGCTTGGCGGGCTATCTCTTTGGCAGACACCTTATCGCCCAGTGCCGCCATGACTTCCGAACGCGGTCCTATAAAAATAATACCTTCTTCTTCGCAGCGGCGGGCAAAATCCACGTTTTCAGAAAGGAAGCCATAGCCCGGATGGATGGCATCCACCTGTTTGCTTTTGGCCAGCTGTATGATTTCTTCAATGTCCAGATAAGGCTTCAAGGGCTCGTCTTCGTCGCCTATCAAATAGGCTTCATCGGCTTTGAAGCGGTGCAGGGAATAGCGGTCTTCATAAGTATAAACAGCTACGGTGCGAATATGTAGCTCAGAAGCAGCGCGTAAAATACGAATGGCGATTTCACCACGATTGGCTACCATCAACTTCTTGATGGGACGCGGAGGCAAAGGTGTTACCATAGTATTGAATGATTTTTAAAATGGAAGACAGGTGTTATACAAATACAGTAGCGAAACTAATAAAAAAGTGTATTTTTTTCAAAAAGCGAATTTTCGCAAAAATGATTATGGCAAATAAAAAAGCTGCGGAAACAGTCTTTCGCTTCCACAGCTCTCTTTTTTGGTTTGGTTGATATAGTTTCCTAAACCCCTCGCCGCTTGATGCGTTTTTCCACTTCTTCGGTTTCTTGCTGTATTTTTCGAAGACGCTCGTTGTTTTTGGCAGTCAGAATCACCGAAGCCAAGTTTTCCGATACGCGTGCCAGGAAGTCCCGTTTGTATTCGGGTATGGGGGTCAGACTCATCAACTCCACTACCGCATATACGTTTTCGTTCAGCTTCAATGGTGCCACCAATACACTACGGGGCTTGGCACCGCCCAAAGCAGAGCTTATTTTATCGAAGGTCGGGGGTACATCTTCGAGGTAAATCATATTTTTATCGCGAAAAGCTTGCCCCACAAGCCCCTCGCCGGGCAAAAATTCTTTGTCTATATAGCGCCGCTTGTTCAGGGCATAGGCTGCATAAAGCTTAAGGGTAGTTTTGGCAATATTTTCTTCAACGAAATAGATGGCTCCCTGCTGTAGGTCCATGTATTTTACGAGATTGGAAACAATGAGGTAGGCCAACTCATCAAGCGCCAAGTTGGAGGCGCCGCGCAGTACACCTGCGAAATGAGCGACCCCTGCTTCTATCCAGCGCTCTTCTTGGTCGCGCCGGGCTACTTCTTTCAATTGTTGCCGCATTTGCTCGAGAATCACGATGAGGTTGTTTTCCGTATCGCTCAGTACTTCTTTACTGCCTTTATATTGTGCATCGAGATTCCCTTGCCCTATTTCCTTGGCAAACTCGGAAGCATGGTAGAGTGTCTCGGAAATGCGGTTCAGGTTGCGTGCTACGGTACCTATCTCATTGTTGTTGTAGTGTGTTACCTTCACGCCCAGCTGCCCATTGGCCAGCAAAGCCGTAACCCTTGCTATCTGGCGTATAGGTTGAAGAATTAAGTAACGCCCCACAATAAACAAGATAAAAAACAGCAATACGGTCAGGCTAAGCAAGGTATAAAACCACACATATTGAACATGCTCCTGCTTTTGAGCCCAGTCCAAATAAATTGCCTTCAAGGCATTGTTTTTACTTGCAAATTCAGAGGCTTGAATACTTACCCACGCCCTGTCGTAAGTAGCTTGACGGGCTTCGGGCATACCACTCAAGTAACGCACCAACCATTCTATGGAAGGCGATAGTTCCTTCCAGTCTTTACGCAGCTCTTTTAGCTTTGCTTCGGCTTCTTTGACCCGCACAATTTGCACTTTCTGCCGGTTACCGATGGTATGCACGCCCCCACTTTGCAGCACTTCCAAGTAGGTGGTGTAGCGTGCCCGCAGCTGTTCCAACTTATCGGCAGAATGAGAAAGGACAACGGTAGTATCGGACGTAGTAGCCCACACTTCTACCATGCCGGCGATTTCATCTGCCAAGCGACCGGTCTCTACTGCCAATGCTACCGTATTGACATGCTTCATCTTAATGCCTTTGTAGTACACAGTAGCGAAGTAGGCAAAAAGCAACAGCATGGAAAAAGCGGCTGCCACCAAGGCAATCAGTCGCAAAGGCAGATTGTTCAATAATTTCATAGGCACTCACTTTGAAAGTGAAATATAAAAAAACTTTGCCATTCTCTTACACCTTATTTCATTTATTGAAGGCTGTTTGTGAGTGTGCTTCTTCCGGATCAAGTGCCCGGAAAAGGTCTTCGCCTTGCTCCTGCGGCAAAATGGTAAGCACGTTTGCCAACACCAGTAAAGTAAGCGTGCGGGAGGCCATACGTCTTGTAATGCCGGCTACTTCGGCAAAAGTGGATACATTGATATGTCCATGCTCAGCCAGGTGGCGCATCAGCAGCTGCTCTTTGGTGCCATAACGAAAACGGAAAGATTTATTTTTCCGCTTCTCCCGCAGGATGACACGCATTTCTTTGCTTGCCTGTATGGTCTTGTCATTGACCCGCACATATACTTTTTTGCTGCCGCTTTCGTCTATAAAGTAAAGCAGTGTCGGTGATTTGGGGATGTTAAATATAAGCACTTCCCTTTCTTTCCGGTCTTCTACTTGGAGCACATCCAGGCGATACTCCAAAGCCGGCTGTATGTGTTTCTGTATGGCACGCCGCAGCACGTATAATTCTTCATCCGGAAACTTTACGCCTTTTATTTTCAGATCATCGCTTACACCTACTATCAAAATGCCGCCTTCGGTATTGGCAAAGGCAATCATCTCTTTAATGATTTTTTCCGGGTGTGAAGATTTCAGTTTGAATTCGAGATGCAAGCCCTCGCCTTGCCGCACCAGCCGCTTTAGCTCTTGCCATTCCATAACTATGTGTTTTTCCAAAAAAACAGGACCTATATGATAGGCAACAAGGCGCAAAGAAAAAAAATTACAGCAAGCAAAGCGAATTTTTAAAAGCATGCCTTTGCAGCCCTCTCCATGCAGATGAAAGCGGTAGCTTTTTTAGCAGGACTTCTAAGTGCCGTACATGGTGCGCGTCGGTAGCTACAAAGTCAGCCATTCCTTCTTTGAGCAAAGCTTCGGCCTGTTTGCGCACGCCGGCGCCATAGTAGCCTATAAAAGAAAGCAAATTCAATTGGAAGAGTCCGTCATAGCGGCGCCAAAGCTCTATCAGTGGCTTTCCTATGTAAAGGTAGCGCTCCGGGTGCGCCAATACGGGCACATAAGCCCGGTGACGCAACTCAAAGAGCACTTCGGCAAGCAGGGCCGGCTGTTGAAATACAGGCAGTTCAAGCAAAACATACTGCTTTCCAAATGTAAGCAGCGTTTCGTTCTGTTTCAGTGCATCGAGCAAGTGTTCATCGGCATAGTACTCGGCGGCATAGGCAGTGCGAGGCAAAGGGGCAGCCACCGCCTGTGTCTTCACCTCCTTATAGGCAGCGGCAATGGTATGGGGTGTATTGGGGTAATGGGGCGGCAGTATGTGAGGCGTAGCCACGGTGGTATGCCATCCCATATGCCGCATAAGTAGCAGCATATCGAGAGATTCTGTAAGAGTCTTTACGCCATCATCGATGGCAGGCAGCCAATGTGCGTGCAAATCGGCACCTAAATGATTGGAAATCCAGGTAAATAACTGCTTCTCACGCCGGCGTGTACTCCCCCAAAAGGCAAACCACATGTTTTTTTCATCTTTTTCGTTGTAGTATATGCTTCAAGCGATGCCAGATAGAAGTACTCTCCACGTTTTCATCACCATAATAGCCGTAGCCGTAGCCGTAGCCATAGCCGTAGCCATAGCCGTAGCCATAGCCGTAGCCGTGTTCTTCACTGCTCACGGCATTTAGAACCAATCCCACGCGGTCAAGGCGGTGTGCCTTAACCATCTGTTCTATTCTTTTGACAAACAAACGCTTGGAGTAAGAAGCACGCAACACAAATATACGCAGGTCCGCATGCTTCATAATTAACATACCGTCTGTAACTAACCCTACCGGTGGAGTATCCAGTATGACCACATCATACTTTTCCTTTAAGTGTTTTAATGTGGTAGTGAAGGTCTCACGCAAAATCAGTTCAGAGGGGTTGGGGGGTATGGGACCGGCCGGAATAACAAAGAGGTTTTCCACACTTGTAGGGTGCACACAGGCTGCTATATCATGTTGTCCACTAAGCAAGGTGCTGGCGCCCTTGTGGTTAGGCAACTCCAAAGAAAGATGCAAGCGGGGTTTGCGGAGGTCTAAGTCAACCAAAACTACTTTCAATCCGGACATGGCAATAATAGCCCCCAAATTAAGGGTAGTAAAAGTCTTGCCCTCCCCACTAATAGTAGATGATATGGCAATGCTCGTGTTTTTAAATCTGCTTAGTGTTTTATCGGGTGAGGGCGGTAGCATAAAATCAAGATTTGTACGTATGGTACGAAACGCCTCACTCACAAACGATTTGGGGTTATCGTTCACCACTATTTGAGACACCGCCATATCCTTTTTACGGCTTCTGGGCAAGCTACCCAATACAGATAGCCGGGTCAGGCGCTCCAAGTCTTGCACAGACTCAACGGTATTGTGCAGCAAGTACTGTATCACGAGCCATAAGAGGGTAAGTACAACTCCGCTCCCTATGGAAGCCAAATAAACATTACGGCGATTGGGAGCTATCGGCTGGTGAGGTACAACGGGCGCAGACAGCACCTCAAAATCAGGCACGGTACCGGCTGCCGCCAAACCCAATTGTATCTTCTGACTAAGTAATTCGTTATAATACCGTTCAATAAGCGAGTACTTTTGCTGTAGTTTATTGAAAGACCGGTTTCGGGAAGGGATACCAACAAACTCGGACTCCGATCGTTCAATTTGGCGATTCAGTTTAAACAATTCCGCAAGCAGATAGCGCCGCTTCTCGGCAATATAGGTACGCATTTGTTCTTTTAAAGCGGCTACCTGCATGGTGCTTTTTCTGTATAACAAAGTGTTTTCGTTGACTGATAAACGCAGCTGTGCTTGTGACTGCTTCAGTTCATTGAGCTTCATTAAGTTTTGCAGAATAAACTCGTCTTCTATGGCAGTAAAAAAGAAAGAGTAAGGGCGGGTGGTGGTATCATCAAGCAGCTGCTCTACTTTATTAAGGGCCGCTACTTGCTCTTCAAGCAGGGTTTTCTCCTTTGTCAGGCTTTTGATAGCCTGAATATAGTCTTCTATATTATCGCCTACTTCTTGCGATTTGTTTGAAATGATAAACGCTTCTATTTCCCTTTCAATGCCCCCCAGCTCTGCCTCTGTTTCTTGTATTTTCTGCTCAAGCCATTGCTCTTTTTGTTTATTGGCCTTATTCTTAATATCAATGCTTACCGCTGTATATGCCTCCACTGCCTCCTTGATGATTTCATATGTTTTGTAAGGCTCATAGCCCCGGAATGTAATCTGTATTACCTTAGCCGCCTGATTGGCAATGCGCGCCTCCAAATTGCCTTGAAGGTACTTATACAGGTAATTGTCAGTGTGAAATACGAAATACAAGGGGGTTGAAAATTCCTGCAAAGCATTTTCCGGAACGTTGGCATGAATAAGCAAGCGCATGCCGTCAACTGCAAGCGGCTTCCCCAACGTGCCTTCATACTCTTGTGTTTGTTCGCCCGCCTTCACTTTTAAGCGGTAACTTCCATTACCGGCGTAGTCAAAATAAATTTTACGCTCGTACCAAGCAGGGTCACTTATCTCATAGTCCCTTACCTCTATGGGGGCCGTTTTATATAACTCTTTTTCCAGGATGCGTCCTTCGGCATAGTAACCCACGCGCAGGGGCAAAGCGTCTATAATCCGGCTGTAAATAAGCGGCGACTGAATGACTTCCAGCTCACCGGCCATTAAGTTATCCCATTCCTGGCGCATCACATTGCCAAAGGGCGAAAATTGCACCTCTGCCTTGGGGATCAGCTTCAGGGTAACTTCTGCCTGATAAAGCGGCTTGGTATAGCGAAGGAACAGGTAACCGCCTAAAAAGGCAAGAAGCGGAAAAAGCAGCACACTCCACCAATGACGTCGAAAAATAAGCTTTACTTTAGCCCAGTCCACGCCCGGCTCTTCTTGCCCGGACGACGGGGTCTCGAAGGAATATGGATTAGCTTGATAATGGGCTATGGCTTTTAATTCTTCCTCTTTCATGGGTGGGGCTGCTTCAACTTACGCTTATTTTTCCATTTAAAACTGCCGGGTAAGCAAAATGGTGCTAATCACGAAGGTGCTCAAGCCGGTAATCATACTAACCACCGGCGATACATCCTTGAATGCTTCAATAAAGGGCCGGCGCAGGGGTTCTATATAAATGATGTCGTTGGGAAGCGCTTCCATATTGACGCGCCGCATGCCTTCCACCGTAGTTAAGTCAATCACATACACATTGGGGTTTTGCAAACTACCACGTACCAAGCGCACGTTCGTGAGGCGCATTTGGTTGTTTACGCCCCCCGCTTCGGCAAGCACTTCCAGCAAGGTCATGCCTTCATGCTTCAGAGGCAAGACGGTGGCTTCTTGCCCCCGAAATACTACCACCCGCCGGCTGGTGGGGTTTATTTTCACGAAAGCGCCTTTATAATACGCACTATAGGCTACGGACAGCAGGCTGTCGGCCTGCACAAGTGTATAACCTGCCAGTTTCTGCCTGCCCACCAAAGGCAGCACCACGGTGCTATCGGCCTGAATGCGATAGACCCAAAACCCCTGCTGCGTTTGAAACATCTGCGGGTTTGTGCCTCCTTGTTGCCCTACCCCGCCGTTCAGTGCATCTACTACTTGTATTTCCTCGCCTTGATTGCTGTACACCCGCAACTGAAACTCCTCATAGGGGCGCAGTATGTAGTTGTTTTCTGCCTCATAACGCTTTTCCAGCAAACTGTCATAAATAATGTCGCGCTCTGTCTGTAGCAACAAGCTTTGCCTGTACACCCCACAAGAGGTAAGCAAGAGTAGCAGCGCGATTCCTGTCAACAAGACCCTCATGGCGTATAAAATTCTTTGATTTTGGGTAGTACTTCTTCGCAAAATACCTTAAAGGAAGGCAACTGCCGGTCTTTGCCCGATACAATAGGCGCACTTACACCCCAATCAATAGCCAAGTCAGGGTCGTTCCACACAATACCCGACTCAGCCTCCGGATGATAGTATTCACTGCATTTATAAGCAAAGACCGTATCTTCGAGTGTTACAAAGCCATGTGCCATGCCCTTGGGCACAAACAAGCGCTTATGCTCACGTGCGTCTAAATGAAATGCCTCCCAGCGCCCAAAAGTAGGCGACCCGGGGCGTATATCCACCACCACATCTATGACACTTCCCCATATGACGCCCACCAGCTTGTCTTGTTCATAAGGCGGCAGCTGCAGATGCAGCCCCCTCAACACGCCTTTCTTCGAAAAAGACTGATTGTCCTGCACAAAAGCAACATCAATGCCTTGTGCTCGCAGTTTTTCCTGCTGAAAAGACTCGAAAAAGTAACCTCTTTCATCCTCAAATACACGGGGATATATTTCATATACCCCCTCGATGGTCGTAGGTTTTACAAGCATAATACTTAAACGGGTTCGTAACTTTCTTTATAAAATCACAAGCGATTTCAAACAAAAATAGAACTTTTGCCCGGAAAAACAATCAGGCATCAGGGCTTCAAAGCCTGCAATACACGCTCATAGGCTTCTATGACCCGTTGCACATCGAAATGTGCTTCTACACGACGGCGCGCTGCTTGTCCCATGCTTTCACGCACCTCTACGGGCAGCGCCATCATGCGCTTCATACACATAGCCAAGGAGTGAGCATCGGCGGGCTTGCACAGAAATCCATTTACGCCTTCTTGCACAATATTGTTACACCCCGGCACATCGGTGGCAATCAGCGGGCGCCCCATGGCAGCCGCTTCGAGCAAAGCCCGAGAGGTGCCTTCCCGGTAGGAAGGAAGCACCACACAGTCTGCCGCCGCAATCAGCGGGCGCACATCATCAAGCACACCGGCATATTCAATATCGCCGGCTGCCACCCAAGCCTCGATCTGTTCGCGCGGGATATCCACCGCCGTCGGGCAGTCAGCTATTTTGCCTAAGAGGATCCCCCGCACCTCAAGCGCATATTTTTGCCGGAGCAAGCGCAGGGCTTCTACAAACTCCACTACCCCTTTGTCGTAAAGTGCACGGGCAATCAAAAGAAAAGTAAAAGGACGGGCAGCAGGCAAGGGCGAGGGCACAAAATAAGAAGTATCGATACCCGAGCCGGGTACCAAACCGGAGCGTTCTGCCCGTACCAGACGCTTGCGCAGAAAGAGTTGGCGGTCGTCTTCATTTTGAAAGAAAACCCAGTCTGCTGCCGGCAGCATCAAACGATACATCCAACGGGCTACGCGCGTGGCGGGCGTGGCGTGCAGAAAGACCGTACCTAAACCCGATACATTACACACCGAGCGCACCCCCGCCCACCGGGCAGCCACCGAGCCATAAAGATTGGGCTTCACCGTAAAATGTAAAGCCACATCGAAGCGATGCTTACGGTAATAAGTATACAGCTGCCACAGAGTCTGCAAATCTTGCCGTGGATTCACCCCTTTGGCTTGCATATGCAAAGGCAAATAAAGAACACCCAAGCGCCGGAGCGCCGGCGTGAATTCGTCATAAGGCGCAATAGCCCACACCTCCTTGCCTTGTGCAAGAAAATGATGGATAAGGGGCGCACGAAAGTGCAGCAAATTCCAACTGCTGTTAGCCACCAATGCTATTTTATGCATGGAACGTGTAAATTCTATTGAACGAAATTCAAAAGGATGGCTGTTTTATAAAAGAGCTAAACAAAAACACTAATTTTGCAAATTAACACAATTTGCACTGTAAACATAGCCTATGATTGATAACTTCAAAGAGTTAAAAGAAAACGAAAGTGCCGTTTTGGTAGCACTGCAAACCCCCAAACTAAGCCGCGAAAGAGTAGAAGAGTATTTGGATGAGCTGGCTTTTCTGGCACAAACCCTCTCCATCGATGTCAAAGGGCGCTTCATTCAGCGCCTTGAACGCCCCGACCCGCGCACCTTTGTGGGCAAGGGCAAGCTGGAAGAAATCAAACAGTATATTGAAGAACACAAAATAGACACCCTTATTTTTGATGATGAACTCAGCCCTTCGCAAGTGCGCAATCTGGAAAAATATTTCAACAAGCGCATTTATGACCGTAATCTATTGATACTTTATATCTTCTCGCAAAGGGCACAAACAGCCCAAGCCAAAGCACAGGTGGAGCTGGCACAATATGAGTACCTCCTGCCGCGCCTGACCGGTCTTTGGACCCACCTCGAACGCCAACGCGGCGGCACGGGCACGCGTAGTGGGGCCGGAGAGAAAGAAATAGAAACCGACCGCCGGATTGTAAAACAAAAGATAGCTTTACTCAAGAAAAAGCTTGAGAAAATAGACAAACAAAACCAAACCCGCCGCAAGCAGCGCCAAAGCATGGTGCGTGTGAGTTTTGTAGGCTACACGAACGTGGGCAAATCAACCCTCATGAACCTGCTTACCAAAAGCAACGTGTTGGCAGAAAACAAACTTTTCGCGACCCTCGACTCCACGGTAAGAAAAGTAGTATGGGACGGCATTCCCTTCCTGCTTGCCGACACCGTAGGATTCATACGGAAACTGCCGGCCACTTTGGTCGAAAGCTTCAAATCTACCCTGGATGAAGTGCGGGAAACCGACATACTGGTGCATGTGGTGGACATCACCCATCCCTCTTTCGATGAGCAGATAGAGGTGGTCAACCAAACACTGCAGGAGATTGACGCCGGCGACAAGGATATTCTACTGGTATTCAACAAGGTAGATGCGCTGCCGCTTGAAAAGCAGGAGCTGCCGCAGCTATTGCAACAAAGCCATTGGGTAGGCAAAGTGCGGGGCATTGCAGCGGTATCGGCACTGCAAAAACAGGGCATCGATGAGCTGCGCAGCAAGCTGCTGTCAATTGTAAAAGAACGTTTCTACCAAATCTACCCCAACTATTTAAACACGCCTTAAATACTCTGCATTCTTGACAATTTAGAGGTGATTTCAGATAATTGCACTTGGAAGTTGTCCCCGTAGTTTAATGGATAGAACAGGAGTTTCCTAAACTCTCGGTGCAGGTTCGATTCCTGCCGGGGGCACTATTTTTTGACAGAAAGGGAAATACGCACGCACAAACCTTTGTCGCGCTCGCCGCTGACAGATATGCTCCCGCCCATGGCCTCTGCCTTCACTTGTGCCATATATAACCCCATCCCCTTCCCGGAGCTGCTGTGAAAGGTCTGGTAAGGATGCAGTATTTTGGAGTGGAAAGCATCGACATCCAAGCCCAAGCCGTTGTCTTCTACCTCTATTACATGAAAGTCGCCTGACACAAACACCCGGACACGAATAACAAGCGCTCGTGCAGGATTCCGGAAGCGAAAACAGTTATCCAAAACGCTTTCAAGAATATCTGTCAAATAGGTACGATTGGCATGAACCACACTCACTTGATATTCTTCCTCCAAAGAAAAAGGGAAAAGATAGCGCGTCTTTAAGCCCTGCAGTACTTCGGCTATTACCTCCTGCACCGGTACCAGCTGTACTTCCACCAAGCCTTCTGAACGTATGGCTACGATTTCGTTCAAATCGCGCAGAACCGCATCGGCTTCATAAGCCGACTTTATTACTGACTGCACCAAGGTATCTACCGAAACGCCCACAGCTGCTGTCGCTCCCCCCTTGCTTTCCATCTCTATGAGCTGCGCCAAACCCATCATGCGTGCCAAAGGCGCCCGCAGGTTATGTGCCAAGGCAAAAGCATAATCTTCTACCTGCCGTGCATATTGCAACAAACGTTCGTTCGATGCCTTCAGCTCGGCGGTACGTTCTGCCACACGCTGCTCCAGCTCGGCATTTAACTTTTTGATTTCATTTAACTGCTGTTCTATTTGCTTGCGCTGCTCCGCCAACTGAATACTCTGTTGCAACAATTCTTCATTTTGCGTTTCTATTTCTTCTTTTTGCTGCTGCAAGTTCTGCAGCTTCTCTTGCAGGTCTTTTTGCAAATGCTCGCTTGTGTTTTGATACAACTCGGCTTTTTCTTCTTCTATTGCCAAGCGTTCCCGCATTTGAGCGGTTTGCCACAAAGCATAGCGGTGAAACAAAGCCAATACGAAAAATAAACTCTGCAGCAGCACACTCACCTCTGCCCAATGATAACGCGCAAAAAACAAACTGTTACCCGTCAAGGCTGCCATCACATACACCCCCATGCAGAGCGAATAGATGCCCCAGCCTATCATCAAAAAAAACAGGGCACGCTCGCCCCGCCGCCAGCTTAACCATACCAGATAAGTCATTACGACATTCATCAAAACAGCAAGGCTGCCTGCCAAAGCAGAAATGAGCGCATAAGAAAAAAGCCAGCTTCCCCACAGGCACGCCAAACCGAATCCCAAATAAAACTTCAGGGAAACTCCCCCCCAAGCCGGCATGTGTTTGCGGGGCACCAACGTGCGCACCAGCCCCACGGCGCCAATAATCCATATACCAATAGCAGAACTCAAAGCTAATTTTGCACTTGCCGCCGGCAAATGAAACCACCACTGCGGAACACCCGCACTAATGCTCAATGTAATGCCGGCACCCAATAGAAAAAGGGTAAAATAAAAATACACACCTTCTTTAAAGTAGCCCCATGCCAAGCAGGACAACAAAAAAAGCAAGGCAGTAAAGCCGGTTGAAAGACCGTAGAACAGAAAATAGGCAGCTTCTTTCTGATGCAACTCTTGCGGCGACAGACAGTAAACGGGCAGTACCAGCGGTGTTTCAGATCGTATTTTCAGCAGAAAAGCAGCAGTAGTATCCTCTATTGCACAGCGGGGAAATATCGATATATGTTGCTGCCCGGCGGCACTGCCCCAGCACGGTTGCCACCGCCTCCCCGCCACGTCTTTTTTAAAAAACACGACTTCATCCAGGAACGCATTCCCTACAGCTATTACCCGCTGCCACCCCTCCTTTTCCGGCAAAACGACCCTTACCTTGAGCCATACTTCCTTATGGGGCAATACCCCCAGGCTAAGCCCCTTGGCCGGCACGGCTTTCCAAGGCAAAGCAGCCTGCTCAATAGACTGCACACGGAAACTGTCGGCCGGCAAAACTACATAATACATCTCCATCCGGGGCTGTGAGCTAAGCTTTTGCCTTTGACACCCGCCCAGTATCGCGCTTAAAAACACCCATAGCAGGGACAATATGTAAGTATAGAAAAGCCTTTTCCGGTGCCGCACAGATAGTTTTTATTTTGTATTTTTAATGTAGTAGCTTCGCCAATTCCCGGGGGAATTTCCCGCGAAGAGAAGGTGCTCAGAATTTCATACTTTTTACCTATAAAAGCAAGAAAATGCAGCAAATTGTTCTCTTTATTTCGTTACTGTGGACGTTGGCAGTCATTCCGGCGGCTGCGCAAAGTGTGCAGGCCGACATCGCCGGGGCGGTCAATCAAGTATCTGTTAGCCGCCTGCAAGCGCTCCTGCAGGAATATGAGCAACTGGGTATTAAGAACATAGGTAGCCAAAATCTGGAAGCCACGCGTGCGTGGATAAAACAGTGCTATTTGGACATGGGCTACGCCCCGGAGCAAATCAGCGAGCACGCCTTTTCTTATACCCAAAAAAACCTGTATAACATTGTCATTACCAAAGAAGGCAGCCTGTTCCCTCACATTTACATTTACTTGACCGCCCACTACGACAGCACGCCCAATGGACCGGGTGTCAACGACAACGGCAGCGGCACCGTGGCGCTACTCGAAATTGCCCGTATCATACAATCTTGGAACCTGCCCTACTCGGTACGCCTGGTGCATTTCAGCGCCGAAGAAGTAGGACTCGTAGGCAGCAAGCGCTACGTATCGGAAGTGGCTGTTCCCCGGCACATCGCCATCCGGGCACTCATCAATTTGGATGAAGTGGGCGGCGACAAAAACAAAAACAATACTTTTGTGCATTGCGAGCGCGACGAAAGCAATACTTCTACGGTAAACAATGCCATTTCGGCACATTTCACCCAAAGAATGGCAAACATCACGGAACTGTACACTTCCCTAAATGCCGTGGTCAGCCATGCCTATGCGTCGGACTATATGCCCTTTGAGGCAGCAGGCTACAATATCATGGGCTTTTATGAAAGCTACCAAACGGCACACTATCATAGCAGCACCGACTTGCTGCAAAATATGGATGTCCCCTATTTCCACAAAGTGGTGCAGGCTGCCCTGGCTACCCTGCTGCATTTTGCCGGCGAAGTGCCCCCCCAAATCGAGCGCCTCAGCCCACAAGCCGGCGACAGCCTCTACCGGTCGCAGCCGGACAGCCTGCTCATAGACTATGACCGCCCACTGCAATACTTTGGCGGCAAGTTGCAGATTCACCGTAGCTCAGATGACCAAGTGGTGCAAAGCATCACGCTTCAGCAAAATCATATTCAAGGGAAGTCAATCAAAATAGCTTTGAGTGAAAAGCTTGCTCCCGGGCAGGGCTATTATGTGACCCTCCCCTTCGGTTGGGTATCCGGTGCAGACGGCATCCTTACCGACTCACTGGGCAAGGGGCAATGGCAATTTTATGTTAAAGACGAAACCCCTCCTGCCGAACCCGCCTCCCCGCCACTCAACAACGATACGCCGCAACCGCAAGGGCTGCAGCTATATCCCAATCCGGCGGGGCAAGAGCTGCACATTCAACTAAACGGCGTAAAGCCGCAGGCCACCCTCCGGGTGTTCAATAACGAAGGTAAACTCATACATGAGCAATCTTTAACAAGCACGGCAAACATCCGCTTAGATATTTCTCAATGGGCACGCGGCGTGTATTTCATCAAGGTGGAAGCGAAACAAAAACAATGGGTGCGACGCTTTGAAAAAGTTTTTTAAAATAAACCAAACTTTCGTATCGTTGTTAACAAAAGTATTAAAACCTCAAACAATATGCATAAGCTATACACTTTACTCATATCCGGCTTGCTCTTTTGCTTGGCAAGCCACGCCCAAAATCCGGCGCCGGCGCCGGCACAGAGCCGTCCGGTAGTGATAGAAAACACTACTTTGCACCTGGGCACCGGACAAGTCATGCAACATGCCTACCTGGCTTTTGAGCAAGGCAAAATTACGGACATCAGCCAAGACCCCATCCGCATCGAAGGGGCAGAAGTCATCGACGGGCGTAACAAGCACGTGTATCCCGGCTTTATTTTGCCCAACACAACGCTCGGCTTGCGTGAAATCGATGCGGTGCGTGCGACCTTGGACTTTGCCGAAACCGGGCAGTACAACCCCAATGTACGGGCGCTGGTTGCCTACAATACCGATTCGGAGATTATCCCCACTGTGCGCCTCAACGGTGTGCTGATTGCACAAACGACGCCCCGCGGTGGGGTTATCTCGGGCACTTCGTCTATTATGATGCTCGACGGATGGACATGGGAAGAAGCCGTGCTGAAAGCCGACGACGGCATTCACCTCAACTGGGTGCCTATGTTCCGGCGCCGCGGCTGGCAGAGCCCCATTGAGCCCAACAAAGAACGCAGCAAGCAGCTGCAATACATAGAAGACTTTTTTGCCGAAGCGGCAGCCTATGCCAAGCAAAGCCAAGCCGGGGAAGTAAATTTAAAATTTGAAGCCATGCGTGGCTTGTTCGACGGCAGCAAAACACTGTATGTGCACGCCGACCGGGCACGCGAAATGGTGGAAGCCGTTCAGTTTGCAAAAAAAATGGGCATCCGCCGCGTGGTGTTGGTTGGAGGCACCGAAGCATGGCTCATTGCCGGTTTTCTGAAAGAGCACCAAGTGCCGGTATTGCTCAACCGGGTGCATGACCTCCCCCCCTATGAAGACAGTGACGTGGACCATTTCTATAAGCAAGCAGCGCTTTTGTTCCGCGCCGGTGTTTTGGTAGGCCTGCAGTATGCCGGCGATATGGAAGCCATGGGAAGCCGCAATTTGGGCTTTACGGCCGGTACGGCGGCGGCTTATGGCTTGGCCCCCGAAGAAGCATTACAGTTGATTACCCTCAACAATGCCCGTATTTTGGGCATAGACAAGCAGACAGGCAGCCTCGAAGTGGGCAAAGATGCTACGTTGTTCATTTCCCGCGGCGATGCCCTCGACATGCGCAGCAATCAAATAGAGCGTGCCTTTATTCAAGGTAGAGACATTACGCTTGAAAGCAAACAGACCCGCTTGTATCATATTTACAGCAAAAAATACGGTTTGAGAGAATAGAAAAACTTTGCTTGTCTTTTTTGCAAAAAGCGACTGCCGGCAAGCTGCCGTGAGTAGTCGCTTTTTCTGTTTTTCCTGAAAAAAGTCAAACCGCTGACCAAGTTTGTTTTTCAAAGAAGGTATCTTTCGTGCAAATGAAAATGCTTATTGTCATGCATAGCCACGAAACGAAAGACAAACTTGCTTTTTGGCAAAACAACAACTGGGAACCGGAACTGTTCATCTCCGGTGGGGCTATTTTTGTACTTATGCAGTTGAACGAATGGTTGCACAGATTCAGCACACTGCTTTTTGAACAAAGTGGCTTTTTTGAAAACATTCTCATCTTTCACTTTGTCATTACGGCTATTCAAGCCCTTATTTTTGGCTTTGGCTTACACTTGATTTGCCGTGGCTTTTGGGTGGCTATGGTAGGTCTAAGCATTGCCTTTCCGCAAGACATACGCCCCGAAAAGCTTCCCCAACAAGAGCCTTTTCGCAGCTTCATTCAGAAACACCTAAGCAGCAATCGCGCTTTCATAGAGAAACTACACCACACGGCCGGGCTGGTGTTTGGCTTGTCGGTATTGTCGGCATGGGTCATCTTGAGCATATTCACGGTATTGCTGGCACTGGTGCCCCACACAGGCTTGCGTTATGCGCTGGGCGAATCGTGGTTTTTGCTGCTGCGCCTTGCCGCCGGCTTCTTGCTGTCTGCCGGTCTTCTGTATCTGCTCGATTTCATTACTTTCGGTTGGTTAAAAAAGCAGGCAGGCATTGCCCGGCTTTACTACCGGGTTTACCGCTTTTTTTCTTTGCTTTCTCTGGCTTTCTTTTATCGTACGGCTTACTACACCATTGCTACCAACATTAAGCGCTGGAAGTTTGACCTGTATTTGCTGGTGTTTGTCAGTATTGCCGTGCTCAGTACGGCTTACACTTATGGCGGCTTGATTCATTGGGGCAATCCGCTGCATTACCTTCATCTTCAGCAAAACAACGAGCAAATAGAAGCCCGCTTCTATGATAACTTGCGTCCTGAAGGGGCACTTATTGAACTGGCAAGCATTCCTTCCGATATAGTTGACGAGCCGGTGGTGCGCCTTTTCGTCGTACGCCAAGGGTACATAGAAAGACTGGCAGGCATTGACCCCAAACAAGCCAATATCTCTACCCTTGCGCGACATTACCGCGTTTCGCTCAATGGCAAAGCATTTGATGCTTTACAGTGGTTTTACTTTACCCACCCCCAAACCAAAGAGAAAGGCATAGCCACCTACATTCCACTTCATGCCCTTGCCCCCGGCTTGCATACGCTCGCCGTTCACTTGCCCCGCCTGCCGAATCGCTTCCGGCAGGGCTACGTGCAGATTCCTTTCTACAAGAGCACTCCGGCTGAGGGGCAGCCAAAAACTCAACACTGACAATAAACAGGCGGCTTGCCCGGCATTGCCACACCAACAACCTACCCTCTTTTGCTTTGTGCCAGCAACTCACGGGCACTCTGCAGTGCCGAAGGCGATGGCTGCTGTCCACTAATCATCTGCGCGATTTCGTGCACTCGCTCCTCGGGGCTCAACAACTTCAAGCGGCTGAAGGTGCGGCTGCCTGCTTCGTCTTTATAGACGTAATAATGTGCATCGGCAAGGGCAGCAATCTGGTGCAGATGGGTAATGGCTATCAACTGATGTTGTTTGGACATGTCGGCCATCATGCGTGCTACCTTCATGGCGGTTTCGCCCGAAATGCCCGTGTCTATTTCATCCAAAATCAAGGTGGGCAAGGCTGTTTTTTGCGCCAGCAGATATTTGATGGCCAGCATCAAGCGGGAAAACTCCCCGCCGGATGCCACCGCCTTCAGGGGACCCGGTGCAATACCTTTGTTGGCACTGAACAGCAGCTGCACTCTGTCTAAGCCCCCCTCATAAAGCACCTCACAGGGCTCTACCAGCACTTCTACGGTAGCATGCGGCATGGCCAGCTCCTGCAGAAGGTTTACCAACGCTTCTGCCAAGGGGGGGGCATGCTCCCGGCGGCGTGCCCGCAGGGTCAGCGCCATTTCCTGCAATTGCTTTTCTTGGCGCTTGATATCCTCTTCGAGCGCTTCCAGCTCCTCGCGCGATACCGATGCCTGCTCGATGCGCCGCGCCAGTTCCTCTTTGCGCTGCAACAGCTCTGCCTCGCTGTTTACTTTATGTTTTTTTTGCAGGGAATAAAGCAGGTCCAAACGCTCTTGAATACGCTGCACCTCACGCGGGTTGACTTCTACCTCTTCCACGGCGTCGGCTATGTCGCGGCTCAGCTCGCGCACCTCAATCAAGACGCTTTCGGCACGTTCGTGCAGCTCGCCAAAGTCTTCGGAATAAGAGCGCAAGCGTTTGAGCGCTTCCACGGCTGTCAGCAGCACACTTTCAGCCCCGTATTCTTCATTTTCCAGGGCTTGCATGGCTTCGGCTGCCGCCTGCTGAATGGCTTCGGCATGCTCCAGCTTTTCCAAACGCTGCTCCAGCTGCTCCTGCTCCCCCTCTTCCAGCTGTGCCTTTTCCAGCTCCTGCCATAAAAAGCGTTCATAATCGAGTGCCTGCTCTTGTCGTTCTATTTGTTGCTTAAGCACTTCATAGCGCTGCAGTGTGGTGCGGTAATGGGCAAAACGGCGGCGATATTCATCCAACAGCGCCCCATTACCGGCAAACGTATCGAGCAAAGCAAGCTGGTAAGCCCCCTCGCCCAACAAAAGATGGTCATGCTGCGAGTGGATGTCTATCAAGCGGCGCCCCAAAGCCTTCAACACCTCTAAAGTTACGGGGGTGTCATTGACAAAAGCCCGCGACTTGCCGGCGGGGCTAATCTCGCGCCGCACAATGGTGAGCGCCTGATAGTCCAGGTCATGCTCTTCAAAAAGCGCCTCCAGCTGATAAGGTGCCAAATCGAAGGTAGCCTCTACAATGCACTTCTCTGCCTCATTCATCAAGGCTTTTTTGTCGGCACGCTCGCCCAAGAGCAAGCCAATAGCCCCCAACATGATGGACTTGCCGGCGCCCGTTTCGCCGGTAATGACGTTCAACCCACGATGCGGGCGCATCTCCAATTGCTCAATCAGGGCATAATTGCGTATAGACAAGTGAATAAGCATGAGCCAATGTTTTTGGATGTTTTTATGAAGCCGGCAGGTCGTACCATATTTCTTGCAATTGCCCCAGCTCAAAAGTCAGGCGCTTGCCTTTGCTGTCTATGCCTGAAAGCTCTTGTGCGTCGAGGCGATCCGCTTGTATGGTCCACACCCGTCCTTCGTTGTCAACAAGGTGCAGATGTGGCGTAGGCAGTTCTGCCCACCGCCGGGGCAAGTCTTCGGGCATTATATACGCCAAACGTTTAGGCATCGTTCAACGGTTTTGTATTTGTAAGCTGCCGGCGGCATTTTGTCCAAATGCTTGTTGAAACAAAGGTACCTTGGGCGGGTCCACACGCCGGAATATGTCCGTTACTTCTTTCTGCTGCTGCGCCGGTATTTTTTTCAAAATAGAAGCCAGCTCCTGCGCCTTGGTGTCGCTGAGTACTGCCAACAGCAAGGCGTTGGGTTTCAAACGGGCGGCTTCGCCCATGCTGCGCACCAGCTGCATGGCAGCCTCCACGGCGGCTTCGGGCTTTTCGGTGTAGTAGTCCAAGCCTTTGCGATGATACACATAATACGCTTGCAAGACGGGCTGCAGTTGCTGGCTCAACAGGTTTTCTGCCAGCCAATAGCGGTTGCGGACGTCACCACGCCGCCACCCCACATTGCCTGCGGTCTGTGCCAGATTCACCAAGTTGTTCATCTTTTGCACCCACTCATCGCCGCCCTCTTCGGCAAACGAATAGCCATCCATGGCCAGCACAAAATAGGCATAATAAGCCAGCATGGCAGTGAGGTCGTCGGTAAATACATTTTCATTAAAAATCAGCTGTTGCCCTTTTTGAAAGCGGAAATTAAACTGACGGTCCACGTAAATAAGCAAAGGGGTTTCGTAATCGCTATTGTACACGGGGCGTAGTGCCCGAATCTGAGCGGTAGCTTGGTAGTTTCCGCTGTTCACGTCGCCCTGGATAAGCGTAATTTCCAGCGTACAGTCAATGCGCTCTTCGGGCAAATAGGCATCGGTGCCCCAGCTGCGCTCGTTCATGAACACCGTAATTGCCTGCTCCATTTCGCGAAAAATGCTGCGCTCGGTGGTCTGTGCCGTCTGTATTTGCTTGTCGTTCACAATGACACGGCAGTTCAGCTCCTGTGCAGAAGCTGCCGGCACGCTTACAAGCAACGCAATAATAATGATGAGTATTTTCTTTTGCATGAGACAAAGAGCATTTCTGCCAAGTGGTGAAGTTAAAAAACAAAGCCCGCTCTTGCAAGCGGGCTTCTTCACAGCTTTATTTTACCAGTTTTTTGTAACGGAAGCGTCGTATTTCATCGCCTAAGCGCTGACGGCGGTTTTCTTCGTATTCGCTGAAGTTGCCTTCGAACCAATAGACTTGGGCATCGCCCTCGAAGGCCAGTATGTGCGTACAGATGCGGTCAAGGAACCAGCGGTCGTGCGAAATCACCACGGCACAGCCGGCGAAGTTTTCCAAGGCTTCTTCGAGTGCCCGCAGGGTGTTCACATCCAGGTCGTTGGTGGGCTCGTCCAGCAACAAGAGGTTGGCTTCTCCTTTCAGCATCATAGCCAAGTGCACGCGGTTGCGCTCGCCCCCCGACAGGTTTTTGATTTTCTTCTCCTGGTCAGAGCCCGAGAAGTTGAAACGGCTCACATAAGCCCGCGCGTTCACCTGGCGGTTGCCCAGCTGAATGAGTTCGTTGCCGCCGGAAATGGTTTCAAATACGGTTTTTTCCGGGTCAAGCACGTCATGCTCTTGGTCCACATAAGCCATCTTCACGGTTTCGCCAATGGTGATGGTACCGGCATCGGGCTTTTCTTTGCCGGCAATCAGTTTGAAGAGGGTGGTTTTACCTACCCCGTTGGGACCAATCACGCCCACGATGCCACCGGGCGGCAAGGCAAAGGTCAGGTTTTCGAATAGCAGCTTGTCTTCAAAACCTTTGGTCACGTGGTCAAACTCCACCACTTTGTTGCCCAAACGGGGTCCGGGGGGTATATACAACTCCAAATGTGCTTCTTTCTGCTTGCTTTCTTCGCTCAATAGCTTTTCGTAAGCATTGATGCGGGCTTTGGCTTTGGCTTGGCGGGCTTTGGGCGTCATGCGAATCCATTCCAGCTCGCGCTGCAGGGTCTTCATGCGCTTCGATTCGTTTTTTTCTTCCTGTGCCAAGCGCTGCTGCTTCTGCTCAAGCCAGGATGAGTAGTTGCCCTTCCACGGAATGCCTTCGCCACGGTCCAGCTCCAGTATCCAGCCGGCTACGTTGTCAAGGAAATAGCGGTCGTGTGTGACGGCAATAACGGTGCCTTTGTATTGTTGCAGGTGCTGCTCAAGCCAATGCACCGATTCGGCGTCCAGGTGGTTGGTAGGCTCATCCAGCAAAAGCACGTCGGGCTGCTGTAGCAACAAACGGCACAAAGCCACCCGGCGCTTTTCGCCCCCGGACAAATGCTCTATTTTGGCATCGGCAGGCGGCAGTTGCAGGGCATCCATGGCACGCTCCAGCTTGCTGTCCAAGTTCCACGCATCGAGCTGGTCCAGCTTTTCCTGCACTTCCCCTTGGCGTTCAATGAGGCGGGCCATCTCCTCATCGTCCATGGGCTCGGCAAACTTCATGTTGATTTCTTCAAACTCTTTGAGCAGGTTTACGACTTCCTGCACCCCTTCTTCCACTACTTCCCGCACCGTCTTGTTTTTATCCAATTCCGGCTCTTGGGGCAGGTAGCCCACACTGTAACCCGGTGACCACACCACCTCGCCTATGTAGTCTTTATCGACGCCCGCAATGATGCGCAAAAGCGTGGATTTACCCGAGCCGTTCAAACCAATGATGCCAATTTTGGCGCCGTAGAAGAAAGATAAATAGATGTCTTTTAACACATAGCGGTTGGGCGGATATACTTTACCCACCCCCGACATAGAGAAAATAATTTTTTCGTTGCTCATACAAGCCTCTTTGATTTGCTGTTGTTGTCAAATGTGCTGCAAGTTAGCAAATTTTGCGCTCATGCGCCCGGCTTCTGCCTCTTGCTCACACCCCTTGCATGCGGCATAAAAGCAGCCAAGTAAGATTTATTTTTTCAAAAAAAATTTAGAACTTAGCAAAAAAGTGGAAATTTGCAGCTTATTGCTGCCCAAAAGTGGCAAAAAAAGAACGGATTGCCTTGATTCGTTTCCTTTTTCGCTTGACAGACCCGATAAACACTTTGAATATTGGCAACCCTTAAAAAGATGTACTACCATGAAGTATGATTTAGAAACCACTTACGGCTATGTAAAAGATGGCAAGGTGTATTTGAAAGGCTACCTTGACTACCCCGACCGTGAAATAGGCTTTGTAAAAGAAACCCCTGAAGCTGCCATTGAGTACTTCGAAAAGCGCTACCAATTAGCCGTAAACAAGGTGGAAGAGCTGAAAAAACAAATAGAAGAAGCCGAAAACAAAGGCTCTTACTTAATGAAGCTCTTGCACCTGCGCGAATATCTTTTGAAATTCAACGGTTTGGGCGACTTTCCCAGCCTGCTCAAGCAACTCGACGAGCTGGAGATTTACCTGCGTGAAATGATTGCCCAAAACCGCATCAAAAATCTTGAAATCAAGCGTGAAATACTGAAAGAGCTGGAAGATATTGCCCAACAACAAACCAACTGGAAGGCCAACAGCGAGCGCATTCAAGATTTAAAAATGCGCTGGATTCGTACCGGACCGGTGGATGAAATCTATGAAGAAGAGCTCGAAGAGCGCTTCACCACTGCACTCAAAACCTTCTTTGCCAACCGCAAAGAGTTCTTCCAAACCAAGCGGCAAGAGGAGAAAGAAAAAGTCGATCGCTATCGCCAGCTCATTCAAGAAGTCAACGACCTGAAATATTCCAACGACTTCGAAGCCGTGGCCGAGCGCATCAAAGAAATTCAAGCGCAATGGAAAGAGGTAGGCAAGGTGTCGCAAAAGCGCATGGTCAAGCTGTGGAAGCGCTTCCAAAAGGTAAACAATGAGTTTTTCCACCGGTACAAGCAATACAAAGAGGGCGTGCCCGTAGAAAATATTCAGCCGCTCAACATGGATGAATACATACGGGTAAGACAAGCCGAATTTTGCAAAGAGATGGAAGCTTTGGTGGGCATCAATACGGATGAGTCTATCCAACGTGCCAAGTTTTTGCTGTCGGAATGGAAAAAGCTCACCCAAGACCCGCGCCTGCTCGACAAAGCTTTGGCACGGCGTTTCCGTCTCATCAGCGACCGTGTGTTTGAAGAAAGTTATTTGATGCGTGTGGTACGCCGCAAATATCCGGACTTTGACTTCAAGCCCGAAGAGGACCAATTAAAAATCAAAATCAGCTTTTTGCGCGAAACCATTCGCCGCGATGAGCAGGAAATAGCGGAAGCCGAACGCGACCTGGAAAAAGTACGCGCCTATAAGCCCAATTTCAACCCGCGCACACAACAACGCAAAGTGATGGTGAAGCAAGTGATGCTCAGAGAATTTGAAGAGCGCCTGCGTGTGGTGCTGGGCGAAGAAGAAAACGATAATTTCAAGTTCTTTTAAGCTTCGAAAAAAAAGCACTGCTTTTTGAAACCTTTTTTTGTAAAAATCGATTACAATTGCGATAATCGATTAGGGATAACTTAAAATTGTGTAGCGTATGTACTGGACACTCGAACTGGCATCTTATCTGGAAGATGCACCTTGGCCTGCTACCAAAGAAGAGCTGATTGACTATGCTCTGCGTTCAGGTGCACCGATGGAAGTGGTAGAAAACTTGCAGGAACTCGAAGACGACGGCCAACCCTACGAAAGCATCGAAGAGATTTGGCCCGACTACCCCACCAAAGAAGATTTCTTCTTTAACGAAGATGAATTCTAACAATCATTAAAAATCAAGCAAAAATAAAAAGAGCTGCCTTTGAGCAGCTCTTTTTATTTTGACAGCAAAGCCGAAGCAATCAGCAAGTCTTCGGCAGTAGTGATTTTTAAATTCCGGTAGTCTCCCTCTACCAAACATAAGCGATGCCCCGCTGCCTCCATTACCGAAGCATCATCGGTGAAGCGTTCCATATCTCCGGCAAGCCATGCTTGGCGGTAGGCTTCCAGCAGGTCTTGCAGGCGAAACACCTGTGGCGTTTGTACCAAACGGAAACAGCTGCGGTCAAGTGCGCGGTGTGTGCCTGTGGGCGTCACTTCCCGGATAGAGTCCTTCAAAGGCACCGCAGGAATGGCACTGCCATGATTTGCCGCCATGGTAAAAGCACGCTCAAGCAAAGCCGTATCCACCAAAGGGCGGGCGCCGTCGTGCACCCCCACCAATGTGCTTTTTTTTGAGGCACCCAAGCGCTGCGCCAGCGCCTGCAAGCCGTTCCAAACCGAATGGCAACGCGTGGCACCACCCGGCACACATACAAAGGGCATTTCCGGCTCTATCTTTTGCCACTCGGCTTGCCAATAGTCAATATACTGCTCCGGCAGCACCACCACCAAGGGCATCCGTGCATCAAACTGCAAAAAAGCCCGGATGGTATGCCACAAAACGGGCTTGCCTTGCAAAGGCAGAAATTGCTTGGGCATGTTTGCCCGCATCCGGCTACCGGAACCACCGGCTACAATAACAGCTGCAAAAGAGGTCGTACTCATTCGTTTAGTCGAAATGGCGTTTGGGGAATCCATCCATACCGAGTGCCCGGATACGAGGCAACAGCAACAGGGCTTCTTCACGTGTAGGATATGCCCCCACGATGACACGGTAAATGCGTCCACCGGACCATCCCACTTGAATATACACTTCTTCCAGCCCGCCTTCCTTTATGAGCGTACGGCACTGGTCTATGGCATTTTCCACATCGCGATACGAGCCCACCTGAAGTCCTACACCTTTGGGGAAGCGCTCTGTGCCCCACATGCTGTAAGTGTGGCCGGTCTTGAATTTTTGTGCTACCGGCGCGCTCTCTTCTGCCCCCACCGGCACGGCCGGCACCTCGCTGTCTGTGGGTTCAGGCGCTGCCACCTCTTCTACCAGCACTTTGGCGGTACCGGTGCGCACCATATCCAGCTGAATGGCTGCCGCCTTGGTAAGGTCTATGATACGCCCGTGTGCATAAGGGCCCCGGTCATTGATACGCACCACCACACTTTTGCCGTTGGCTAAGTTGGTTACCTTTACATAGGTGCCAAAGGGCAAGGTGCGATGCGCAGCCGTCATACGGGAATTGTCAAAAATTTCTCCGCTGGCCGTTTTTCGCCCGTTGAATTTATCGGCATAATACGAAGCCATGCCTTTGGCTTTGTAGGTGCGCTGTGCGTGCAGCGGAGTGACTGAAAAACAAATCATTACCCCCCACAACACACACACCCAATAAGAGCTTTTCATACACTTCATTCTCTTAACTTGCTTGATTCACTTCTTCAAAAATACACAAAACACACAAATGAGTGCCTGTTTTTTTAAAATACGAAGAATGAAGCCATTACACAATTGGGCTAAATACAAAAAAAATAATTCATTATTTTACTTGTGACTTAAGGAAAAAACTTTATATATTTACAACCGATGTTTAACCAAACTGTCAGATTTGTGGAAGAGAAAAGAGTGAACAACGGACAAAAGGAAGAGCTCTTCTCCAAGCGCGTGCGCGCCGGTAAAAGAACCTACTTCATTGATGTAAGAGCTACTCGCGGTGATGATTTTTACCTGACAATCACTGAGAGCAAGAAGCGTTTCCGCAACGGGAACTACGTGTACGAAAAGCACAAAATTTTCCTCTACAAAGAGGACTTCGCCAAATTCACCGAAGCATTGCAGGAAGCCATCGACCACATCAAGAATGAGTTGATGCCGGATGTGGACTTCTCACAGTTCGAGAAAACAAGCGAAGAGCTGACAGAAAGCTTTCTCAACGATGGCTTGGATTCGCTCGATACCGAGTTTTCTACCGAAGACAGCGACTTAAAGTGGGACTAAGCGCCCGGGCGCATAGTTCATTCACGATTTTATGATGCGGGCAGTTCTTTTAACCAAAAGGGCTGCCTTTTCGTTTATTGTTTCATTATCTTTTGCCCACGGTCAACGGCTTCAATTTCTTTTTTCCATGCAGCAGAAAAAACAAACGCGCATTATTGCTCTGGTTCGTTTTATTGACTTTCAAAAGCCTATCAACCGCATTTTGGTGCAAGGTGCCCTGCTGTTGACAGGCTTATGGTTTTTTACTTACTACTTCGGCAATATTGCTTCTTATCTCATCATTTCGCTGATACTGTCGGCCATCTTGGGACCCATTGTCAATTTTCTGCATGACCTTCAGTTTTTCGGCATTCGCATGCCCCGGGTGCTGGCAGTCATGCTAAGCTTTCTTATATTTTTCGGCTTTCTCATTACCTTTTTGGTGCTGTTTGCACCTTTGGTTTATGACCAAATACAACTCATTAAAAGCATACAGTTCGACGAGCTGCTCAAGCGGGGGCAGATACCGCTTCTCAGAATCGAGCGTTTTTTGAATGACAGCTTCGACATGCAAATCGCCGAAGGGCAACTGCTGCAAGAAATACAGCGGTCACTTTTGCGCCTGCTCGACTCGGTGCGCTTTGGTGACCTGTTCAATACCTTGCTCAGCTTCGCCGGACAGTTTTTTATCGGCACCTTGGCCGTTTTCTTTATTACCTTCTTTTTTCTTTATGAAAAGAATTTCATTCACAACCTGCTCACCGGCATGATTCCCAACCGCTATTTTGAAGTGGGTATCAGCACCATTGACAAAATCGAGCGTTTGCTGTCCAATTACCTGTTGGGCATTCTGCTGCAAATGGTGGCTATCTTCACCATCGTATCTACCGGTTTGAGCCTGCTGAATATCCCCTATGCCATCACCATCGGGGTATTTGCCGCAGTGGCCAACCTCATTCCTTATTTGGGTCCTGTGCTGGGCGGCAGCTTCGGCTTGATTGTGGGCATCTCTTCCATAGCCCTGCACGCCGAATTGAGTACCCAAGCCGTTTCTTTCCTGGCACTGAAAATACTGATTGTCTTTGCCATCACACAACTTACTGACAATGTCGTGCTGCAGCCGGTCATTTTTTCGCGTAGCGTGAAAGCCCACCCGCTGGCCATCTTCATTGCCATATTTTTTGGTGCCAACATAGCCGGCGGCATCGGTATGATATTCGCCATTCCGGTTTATACCATTTTTAAGGTTATCATATCCGAGCTGCAAAGGGGCATTAAAGAATATCAAGTATTCAAAAAAGAGAGAGAGGTTATATTGAAAGACAACAGGGATTTACTGCAACGGCTCCCCTAAGGGCGAAAGTTACGCACGCCTTCTTTTTGTCATGCAAAAGATTGCATAAGTCGTTAAAAAATCAGATATTTGCGCTTCGTATTTTGCCCGCGAAGGGTAATAGCGCTTTGAGACTTAGAGAAAATAGCCTAAGTTTGTAAAAAATTTCAAAACAGGAACGTTTCAAAACCATGGCTGACCCAAACTTTGTCAAACTGTTCTCAGGCACCAGCTCCCGCTATCTTGCCGAAAAGATAGCCGAAGCGTATGGTAAGCCCTTGGGCGCTATTACCATTCAGCGATTCAGCGACGGCGAAATATCGCCTTATTACAACGAGTCTATCCGCGGCTGTGATGTATTCCTCATTCAGTCCACCTTCCCGCCGGCAGACAACCTCATGGAACTGCTGCTGATGATTGATGCAGCCCGCCGGGCATCGGCAAAATACGTAACCGTCGTAATGCCTTACTTTGGCTATGCACGCCAGGACCGCAAAGACAAACCACGCGTGGCCATTGCTGCCAAGCTGGTAGCCAATTTGTTGTCGGCGGCCGGCGCTGATCGTCTGATGACCTGCGACCTGCATGCCGGGCAGATTCAAGGCTTTTTCGATTTTCCGGTTGACCATCTGGACGGGTCTGCCATCTTTGCCCCCTATCTTGAAAAGCTCAACTTGGATAATCTTGTATTTGCAGCGCCGGATGTGGGGGGTGTGGGACGTGCCCGTGCCTTTGCCAAGATGTTTGAAGCCGATATGGTTGTTTGCGACAAGCACCGCAAGCGTGCCAACGAAGTAGCCGGCATGCAAGTAATTGGCGATGTAAAAGATGCCAATGTGGTCATTATAGATGACATTGTGGATACAGCCGGCACCATTTGCCGGGCTGCTGCTGTCCTTAAAGAAAAAGGGGCGCGTAGCGTGCGTGCCATCTGTACGCACCCGGTCTTGTCGGGCAATGCCTATGACAACATCAACAATTCGGTATTGGAAGAGCTGGTGGTGTCCGATACCATTCCTTTGCGCCAGCAATCACCGAAAATAAAGGTGTTGAGTGTGGCTGACTTGTTTGCTACTGCCATCAAGAAAGTGCACGATTACGAATCCATCAGTTCGTTATTTATCTCAACTCATAAATAAACGTTTAAAACGAAATAAAGAAGGATTACCTAAACAAAAGAAAACAATGAGAACTGTAGAAATTGTAGGGTATAAGCGCAACGAGCTGGGAACTGCCGCAGCCAAAAAACTTCGCGTAGAAGGATATGTTCCTTGTGTGTTGTACGGTGGCGAAGATGTCGTACACTTCTATGCTCCCATGTCTTTGTTTAAAGACCTGGTGTACACCCCCGAAGCAGCTTTCGTGAAGCTGAACATCGAGGGTGATGAGTACGATGCCATCCTGCAGGAAGCTCAATTCCACCCGGTAGCTGACTACATCACCCATGCCGACTTCTTGTTGCTGCAAGAAGACAAGCCCGTGAAGATGGAAATCCCTGTGAAGGTAGTAGGTTCTTCCATCGGTGTGCAAAAAGGTGGAAAAGCCGAAATCAAGCTGCGCAAGCTGAAAGTAAAAGCTTTGCCGAAAAACATGCCTCAATATGTAGAGGTGGACATCTCACACCTGGACTTGGGTAAATCAGTAAAAGTAAAAGACTTGAACCCCGAGTCTTACACCATTCTGAACAGCCCTCAAAACCCCATCGTTTCGATCGCCATTCCTCGTGCTTTGCGTTCGAAACAAGCACAAGAAGCAGCTGCCGGCAAATAAGCAGTGCTTGCATAAAGCTGAAACCAAGCAAGAAGGCTACCTGCCGGGTAGCCTTCTTTGTTTTATGTTGTTCCAATAGACCGGTTTGCCGCTACTCTATGACAGGATAGCGCTTAAAAGGTTTTTGGCGGTCAAACAGATAGCGATACGTAATGTGTGTTTTGTAGATGCTCCCCCCTACATCTTCGGCTACGCGCATCATCTTAGGATTAAAATCACCTATCCAGTTCATTTCCATCTCTTTATAGCGATAGCCGGGCTTATGCGCCATGGTTGAATAATAATAAACAATGGCAGACTCTACGCCTTTCCCCTGGTGTTCGGGCACCACGCCAAATACCACTCCAAACAATTTTTTCACTCCCACCACGCGGCGATACCATAAAAACTTCAGCTTTCCCCACCAATTCAATTGCCCATTCAGATGCTTGACAATTTGGTTCATTTCAGGCAACATAATGAAAAAGGCAACGGGCTCACCATCATAATACGCATACAAAATAATTTCAGGATCCAAAATAGGCTTCAGCTTTTTCATGATGGTCAATGCCTGTTCGGTAGTCATAGGCTCCACACCGCTGTGTTTTGCCCATGCTTTGTTGTAAATGGTGCGAAAATCTTCGGCATACTTTTCCAATTTAGACAGGCGCATGTGGTCAAAGGTGTAGCGCGGGTCGTCGTATATTTTTTTTGCTTTTTCGTGCACCTTGGGCTTTAGCGGGTCGGGAATCCAGCGATAATAAGTGTATTGTTTAAAATAGGTTTGAAAGCCGTAATTTTCGAAAAGGGTGCGGTAGTAAGGGTAGTTATAAGGCATGCAATAATTAGGCTCGGTAAAACCATCGACCAAGCATCCCCACCAACGGTCGCGCGTACCGAAATTAATGGGACCATCCATGGCTTCCATGCCGCGAGCCTGCAACCAGGCTTTACAGGTATCGAAAAGCAGGTTGGCTGCCGCCTGGTCGTTGATGCAATGAAAAAAGCCCATGCCACCGGTAGGCTGCTCATTGTCTTTCATCGCCAGTTTTTCATTGTAAAAAGCCGCCACACATCCGATGGTTTGCCCCTGCGCGTCTTGTAAAATCCAACGGCAGGCATCCCCCCCGCGGAACAACTTGTTTTTGGTGGGGTCAAAAACTTCTTCAATGTCCTTGTCCAGCGGTCGAATATAAGCCGGATCGTTTTTGTAGAGGCGCACCGGGAACTCCAGAAACTCTTTGCGCAGCGCCTTGTTGGTTACTTCCACGATTTTCATAAGACTCTTCAAAGACAGGTTTTATTTTTTAAATTTGGGCAAAGCTATATAATTGAAAGCGCATAATAAAATGCCACGCTTACGCCAAGCTCTGTACTTCGCCTGTTTGCTGTTTGTTTGCCGGCTGTTTGCCGGCTGCAGCAGCAGCCGCATCACGCACAGCACTGACCGTGCGCCTGCAGCCGACTTTAACCAATACCGCTCCTTTGTAGTGGTTGACTATTACCGCTTTCGCAACGATAAGGACCCGGTCGTGAACAGCGACCTAAATCGACAACGGATGGCACGCCTCATTACAGACGCCCTTATAAGCAAAGGGTTGAGTCCGGCTGCCGAGCCTGCCAATGCACAGCTGCATGTGAAATTCAGAATGGACCTGCAAACGCAGCAGGAATTCCAGCAGAGCTTCAACAACAACTGGGGGTGGGTAGGCTGGCGCCCCTATCCTTACTATCCGGCGAGCATGAACACCTACCAGCGCCAATACGAAGAGCTGACCGTAGTAATAGACATTGTGGATGCCCGCAACGACCGTCTGCTTTGGCAAGGATGGGCTTTTGCCGAAATAGATAAAAAAAGAAAGAAGCTGCCCGTCCTACAGGCAGCCATTGTGGAACGGCTTTTTTCGGAATATCCATTTCCACCACAGAAAAACAAGCGCTAAATAGCTGCTTTTTTCAGCGCAAGCGCCCGTCAGCAAGCATTTGTTCTACTTTTTGCACGTCCTCCGGTGTTTCTACACACACGCTGTCGTGGGTTGTGATTGCCGTGTGGATACGATAGCCGTGCTCAAGCCAGCGCAGCTGTTCGAGCGATTCGGCACGCTCCAGCATGGAAGGTGACAAACGGCAGACGACCTCCAGTATGTCGCTGCGGTAAAGATACAAGCCTACATGTTTGTAAAAGGTATAATGCTTCCACGCTTCTTCGAGGGGCATATCGCGCACAAAAGGTACCGGATAGCGGCTAAAATACAGCGCCTCGCCGCGCGTGTTAAGCACCACCTTCACCTCGCCCGTGTCGGTGAGCTCATCCGGGCGCTCTACCTGCTTGATGAGCGTGGCAATTTCCAAGCGGTGTGCTTCATCAATCAGCGCAATCAAGGCTTCAATTTGCCCGGGCACAATAAAAGGCTCGTCGCCCTGTATGTTCAACACATAGTCGTAATGCGCACCGCTTTTTTGTAGCGCTTCAAAGCAGCGGTCGGTGCCACTTGGGTGCGCAGGGTCGGTCATAACCACACGCCCCCCCAACGCCTGCACGTGCCCGGCGACACGTTCGTCGTCGGTAGCTACCAATATATCTGCCAAACCTTGGGCTTGTTTTACACGCTCATAGACACGCGCTATCATGCTTTTCCCTGCAATAGGGTGCAACACCTTGCCGGGAAAGCGAGTCGAAGCATAGCGCGCAGGTATTACTGCCAATACTTTTGTTGCCATATGGTGGATGTGCGTTTTGTTCGAAAAGCAAAATAAGAAAGGCAGACACCGCCTGTGGTGTCCGCCCTCGGTCTATTTTCAAAATTTCATTACTTAGAAGCAGCTTCCACTACGGGTGCCCCACTCATGATTTCGTCGTTGGCAAACTCTTCGTACTTCGCAAAGTTCTGTATAAAGAGCTGAGCCAGCTTTTGTGCTTGCGCGTCATAGGCTTCTTTGTCGCTCCATGTGTCGCGCGGGTTCAGCACTTCGGCAGGCACACCGGGGCAGCTTTGCGGCACAGCCACGCCAAACACAGGATGTGTTTTGTAGTCTACGTTCTCCAGCTTGCCTTCGAGCGCCGCACTCAACATGGCACGGGTATAAGCCAGCTTCATGCGCGAGCCCACGCCGTAAGGTCCGCCGGTCCAGCCGGTATTCACCAACCAAACGTTTACTTGGTGCTTACGCATGTTTTCGCCCAGCAGTTCAGCATATTTGGTGGGGTGCAAAGGCAAGAAGGCAGCTCCAAAGCAAGCCGAGAAGGTAGCTTGAGGCTCGGTAATGCCTACTTCGGTGCCGGCTACCTTGGCAGTGTATCCCGAAATGAAGTGATACATCGCCTGACCGGGGGTGAGCTTCGAGATAGGCGGCAATACGCCGAAAGCATCGGCCGTCAGGAAGAATATGTTTTTGGGATGCCCGCCAATAGAGGGTTCCAATGCGTTTTCTATGTGGTAAATAGGATAAGCCGTACGGGTGTTTTCCGTTACCGACTTGTTGGTATAGTCGGGTGTGCGGGTGCCCTCAAAACAACGGACATTTTCAAGAATAGCACCAAACTTGATGGCATCCCAGATTTGAGGCTCACTCTCGCGGGTAATGTTGATCACCTTGGCATAGCAGCCACCCTCAAAGTTAAAGACGCCATCGGGTGCCCATCCGTGCTCGTCGTCACCAATGAGCTTGCGATTGGGGTCAGCCGAAAGGGTGGTTTTTCCTGTGCCCGACAGCCCAAAGAACACAGCCGTATCGCCTGCTTCGCCCATGTTGGCAGAGCAGTGCATAGACAAAATGCCGCGTTCGTGCGGCAACATATAGTTCAATACCGAGAATATTCCTTTTTTCATTTCACCGGCATAACCTGTGCCCCCAATCAAGATCATGCGTTTGCTGAGGTTCAGGATGGCAAAGTTTTTTTGACGGGTGCCATCTACGGCCGGGTCTGCTTCAAATTCGGGAATGCAGATAATGGTGAAATTAGGCTCGAACTGCGCCAGCTCTTCACGCTTGGGGCGCAAGAACATATTGTAGCAAAACAGGTTTTGCCATGCTTTGGTATTAATGACACGCAGATTCAAACGGTAGTCGGCATGTGCCCCGGCATAGGCATCACGCACATAAATAGTTTTATCTTTCAAATAGTCGAGCATCTTGCGATGCAGGGCATCGAATTGCTCGGGTGAGAAAGGTATATTGATATCCCCCCACCAAACGGTACTTTCGGTGCGTTCGTCTTTTACGATAAATCGGTCTTTGGGCGAGCGTCCGGTAAACTGACCGGTATCACACATGATGGCTCCGTTGTCGGCAAGTAGCCCTTCGCCATTGGCTAAGGCATGTTCTACAAGCTCTGCGGGACACAAGTTCCAGTACGCCTTGGCAGCCGTTATGTTCATGTCTGCCAAGCTGCGTTTTTCAGACTTCAATCCGAACTCTTGCATTTTTTATAAAAATTAAAAGGTTCAAAATAGACGAAAAGTCACGAAGGACGGGGCAAAGTTACGCATTTGTTTTCAAAAGATTAAATGATAAACATCAAAGCGCTGCCCTAAGGGCAACGCTTTGAGCTACATACGGTAGGCGGTCTGTCTTTTGGGCACTTTCTTTTTAAAGAGCCGCTTGGTGGCATAGCCGCTCCATGCTGCCATAAAAGCCACTATGCCCCCCAACAAAGCCGATACCAAAAAAAGCCACTCACCGATTTGGGGCATGCCCAGCATGGCCGCAATACGGCGCGAGAGCAGTTGGTCGTTTTGCAGGTCGGCAAAGAAAGCCCGGATTGCCCAAATAAAAAAAACCGCCAGAAAAGCAGAAAAAGTAGTTCCCCAAAAGCGCTTGCCAAACAAGGCAGCCACCACAAAGCAGACCACTGCCATGCTCCACCAGGGGAAAAATATTTGCACCAAGATGCTAAGTATTAAAATCAGAATAAAGACCATAATAAGCAGTGCTTTTAGTTGATTATTTAGATTTTGCCCATTGAATGCCCGGCCCAATTACAAAGCTTATACAACATGCGGGCGCCCACATTGGCGTCCCACTCATCTTCGAAGCTGCCCCCTACTTCCACCAAATCGAAACCTATGATTTTACGCCCCGAGCGTACCACTTGTTTAATCAAATACAAAGCTTCAAAGAACTCCAGCCCACCGGCTACGGGGGTGCCGGTCATGGGGCACAGCTTGGGGTCCAGTCCGTCAATATCAAAGCTAATATATACATTTTCAGGCAGTTGTTCCACGATGGCTTGGCAGTAGTCTTTCCAGCTCTTGCCTTCGTAAATGCCTTCTTTTATTTGTTGGTCGAAGAAGGTGACGATGCGCTCCGGCTGCGAACGAATCAAATCCCATTCTGCTTCGCAGTAGTCCCGTATGCCTACCTGTACCAGCTTGGTCACTTCGGGGAAGTCCTGCAGCACATTGTACATGATGGAAGCATGAGAATAACGAAAGCCCTCATACGCTTCACGCAAATCGGCATGAGCGTCTATTTGCAAAATGCCAATGTCGTCGTAGCGCTCGGCAAGGGCACGTATCAGACCGTAAGGGGTGCTGTGGTCACCGCCCAATACTGCCACTATTTTGTCTTCATCGAGCCAGTCGGAAGCCGTTTCATACACCCACAAGTTCATCTTTTCGCACTCTTGATTGACCACCGACGGTATTTCGTGCATGTAAGGGGCGCCCTCCCAGTCGGCAGGCTTGCCTTGTTCGAGCCAATGTATGTAATCTTCGGTTTCCTCGCGCAAGGTGGCACTCATCTCTGCCAGATGCTCCGGCAAGTCGAGCATGGCGATGCCCATCTTCCAGGCATCGGGAATATCCGGGTCGTAGAGGTCCACTTGCGCCGAGGCATACAATATGTTTTCGGGGGCGTCGGAAGTACCGGTACCATAAGACACCGTCACTTCCCAAGGCACGGGCACAATCACCACTTCGGCATGCTCGGGCTCATAGGGCAAGCCAAACAAGCGCCCTACCTGCCCCACATCATTGGGGTCTATGCTCTTGATAATTTCTTCTTTTGAACGCTTTGCCATATTGCTGCTTTTTTAAAAAGGCTTACTGTATTGAGTCTGCAATGTTACGCATTTTTCAAGACAAGACCGGTAGCTTCTCTATCGCTTCTTGCACTTTGCGATACACCGCTTCCAAATCTATGCTTTCCGGGTCGTTTTGTTGACGGCAGATGTCCAACAAGATTTTATTTTGCAGCTCCCCTCGTTGCTTCGCCACATAATAGGGGATTTCCGGATGAAAGGTTACCAAAGCATACTTTGAGAAGTAATCCGGATAGTGTTGCTCCAGGCGGTATTCCAGCTTGCGCATGCGCTGAAAGTCTTCATCATTCACCCGGTCGCGCATTTCATAGAAGTTATCTATGGCCAGGTCGGCAATGGCGTCGGTATCTTTTTTTCTGCTTGCCTGATAGGCATCAAAAGCCTTTTGCCAATCGCCCCGGCAGGCATCCAGGTGCTCTTCCAAACGCAGGCAGTCTTCAAAAGCGGCATTCATGCCTTGCCCGTAAAAAGGCACAATGGCGTGGGCGGCGTCGCCAATCAACAACACCTTGCCTTTGTATGCCCAAGGGTAGCAGCGCACCGTTCCCAAAACACCCACCGGATTGCGGAAATACTCTTCGGTAAGCCGGGGCATCAAGGGGGGCACATCCGGGAAGCAGGTATCAAAGAAAGCGCGCACTTTTTCGGCTGTGCTCAGCTGTTCGAAGCTATAGCCCGGGCCCTCTTTAGGCAAAAAAAGTGTGCAAGTAAAGGTGGCGTCCAAGTTGGGCAACGCAATGAACATAAAAGTCTCACGCGGCCATATGTGCAAAGCATGTTTTTCTATCAAGAAAGCGCCATCTTTGCCGGCCGGCAGGGTCAGTTCTTTGTAGCCGTAATCTAAAAAATCCACCTCTTCCTGCAGCAAACCGGCGCTCTTCAGGGCGCGGCGCACCACCGAGCCGGCACCGTCGGCAGCAAAAAGCACATCGCCTTCTATGCGTTGGCGTTGCCCATTTGCTTCTACTTCCACGGCCGGGCATTCCCAGTCCACGCCCACACAAGCAGTGCCAAAATGTATGTTTACATTCGGATATGCCTCGGCATGGTTTACTAAAGCCACGTTCAACTCCAGGCGGGAAATAGAGTTGATATATTCGTGGGGCTTGGTGCTGTAGGGCAGCAGCAGGGTGTGCCCCTCCGTGTCGTGAATCATGCGCCCACGCATGGGAATCATCAAAGGGAACACGGCATCTTGCAATCCCAAACGCTCCAGAGCGCGCAAGCCGCGGTGCGAGAGCGCCAAATTGATAGACCGCCCTTCTTCCATTCCGTATAGACGGGGGTCGCGGCGCTTCTCAAATACTTCTACTTCATAACCACGCCGTGCCATGAAAGAGGCGAGCAAAGAACCTACCAAACCGGCACCTACAATGAGCACTTTAGGCATACTACTTTTCGTTTTCTTCGTACATGAAATCGCACATAAATGAAGGGGGTAATTTAAGAAGATTGCCTGTAATTGACCGATGACTTTTCTTCTTTTGCCGGCTTATTTTTTTGTTTATACTCCCAAAAAGGCTGCGGGTCTAAATTCAACCAGGCAAAAGCATTTTCGCCCAAGAGTTTGCGTTTTTGGGCTTCGGTTAACCCTTCGGTTTGCTCTATGAGGCGCCCGGGTGTCAGCTCGCCCAAGGGGAAAGGGTAGTCGGTGCCCAGCGCCACCTTGTCTTCGCCAAACAACTGCACAATAAAACGCAGGGCTTCGGGCGAGTGCACCAGTGAATCCACCCAAAAGCGCCCAAGATACTCTTTCGGATGCACGTTGTTGTCTATGGCGCAGAGGTCGGGGCGCACTTCAAAGCCATGGGCAATGCGCCCAAAAGTAATGGGAAACGAACCGCCACCATGGGCAAAAGCTACCCGCAAGCGCGGCAGGCGCTCAAACACCCCGCCGAAAATCATGGAACAAATAGCCAAAGAGGTTTCGGCAGGCATGCCCACCAACCAAGGCAACCAATATTTGGGCATACGCTCTTTGCCCATCATGTCCCAAGGGTGTATAAAGATGGCTGCGCCCAGCTCTTCGGCTGCCTGAAAGAAAGGGAAGAGCTCCTCGTCCGACAAGTTCCAATCATTCACATGCGTGCCTATCTCTACGCCTGCCAAGCCCAAATCCACCACACAACGCTCCAGCTCTTTGATGGCCAACGAGGGGGCTTGTAAAGGCACCGTGCCCAAACCGATGAAGCGGCGCGGATAGCGTGCCACCACCTCGGCTATGTGGTCGTTCAAGTATTGACTGACGGCAAGCGCATCCAAAGGCTTCGCCCAGTAACTAAACATTACGGGGATAGTAGAAAGCACCTGCACATCTACGCCGAAGTCGTCGCACTCGCGCAAACGTGTCTCGGGGCTCCAGCAGTTGTCTTGAATCTCGCGGAAAAACTTACCGTCAATCAACATGCGGGCGCGGCAACTCTTATGATGGTCCAACGACACAAAGCCTCCATAGCCGAATTTCTCTTTGAAAGAAGGCAGCTTCTCGGGGATAATGTGTGTATGTATATCGACACGAAGACACATGAGCAGAAAAATTGAGTTGTTTGAATCAATGAAAAGATAGGACGTTTACAAGTATTTTACAAGCCGGCGCCCCACTCCTTTTCCGGGAAAATTTGCATACAAGGAATTTCTTGCTTATCATTGCGGCAACGATGCTTACGAGAAACCGCATATATTCCCTCCTCACCGGATTTTCTCTGCAATCCGCCCACCGGACTGCATGGCATCATCATGCCTTCCATCATGGCTCTCTGTCCTAAGAGAGCCAAAGCAGCAACATATTACCCCATTCCTTTTGGGGCATGTTCAAAAAAACATGCCGGCATGGTGTTTTAAAACAAACGCCCCATCAAGCAGTTATATTTTCCTTTTTCCGTTCGTCTAAAAAACACAATCATATGTTGCGCATAGCATTACAAAAATCCGGAAGGCTAAGCGAAGCCTCGCTCAAGCTCATAAAAGAATGCGGCATTAGCTTCACCAACGGCACAGGCAAGCTGAAAACCATTGCCGACAACTTCCCCGCCGAGTTTCTTTTCCTACGCGACGACGACATTCCGCGTTATGTGGCCGACGGCGTGGCCGACATAGGCATAGTAGGTGAAAACGTAGTGGTAGAAGACCGTTCCGAAGTAGTCATCACCAAAGCGCTGGGCTTTTCGAAATGCCGCCTGTCCATCGCCATACCGCGCGGCGAAACGTATGAAGGCATCGAAAGCCTGCAAGGCAAACACATTGCCACCTCTTATCCCAACATTCTGCGCGACTTCCTGAACAAAAACGGCATCGATGCCACCATTCATGAAATCAGCGGCTCGGTAGAAATAGCCCCAAGCATCGGCTTGGCCGATGCCATCTGCGACATCGTCAGCACGGGCAGCACCCTCATGAGCAACGGGCTGAAAGAAGTGGAAGTCATTTTCCGCTCTCAGGCCGTCTTGATTCAAACGCCCGTATTGAATGAAGAGAAGCAGGCTGTACTGCAAAAGCTGCTGTTTCGTATTGAAGCCGTGCAAAACGCACGCAACAACAAATACATTCTTTTGAATGCCCCCAAAGAAGCCATTCCCGCCATCATCGACATACTGCCGGGCATGAAAAGCCCCACGGTCCTGCCCTTGGCAATGGAAGGCTGGTATTCGCTTCATTCGGTCATTCAAGAAGACCAATTCTGGGAAATCATCGAGCAGCTCAAAGCGGCCGGTGCCGAAGGTATATTAGTGGTTCCTATCGAAAAAATGATTTACTGATGAAAATATTTATTGAACCTGCACCCGACCAATGGGCAGAGCTGTTGGCGCGCCCCGTGTTGCAAACGCAAGACCTGCGCGCACGCATTGCCCCCATCATTGAAGCAGTGCGCCAAGAAGGCGACGCTGCCCTGCTGCGCTTCAACCGCCGGTTTGACGGCTACGAAGGGGCTTTGCAAGTCCCCGCGCATGCCATCGAAGAAGCCCCCAAACAAATAGACGCCTCTTTGTGGCAAGCCCTGCAGCAAGCCTATGCCAACATACGGGCATTTCACGAAGCGCAAAAAGAAGAACCCAAAATAATAGAAACCATGCCCGGTGTGCGCTGCTGGCGGCGCAGCGTGGGCATCGAACGAGTGGGCATCTATGTGCCCGGTGGCACGGCGCCCCTCTTTTCCACGGTGCTGATGCTGGGCGTGCCGGCTCAAATTGCCGGCTGTAGCGAAGTGGTGCTGTGCACCCCGGCCGGTGCCGAAGGTGCCGTGCACCCCGCCATATTGGCTGCCGCTTCGCTCTGTGGTATTCGCAAAATATTTGCCGTAGGGGGCGCGCAAGCCATTGCTGCCATGGCTTTCGGTACCGAAAGCATTCCCAAGGTGGACAAGGTCTTCGGACCGGGCAACCAGTATGTAACCGCCGCCAAACAGATGCTTTCAGCCGAAGGCATCATTGCCATAGACCTGCCGGCCGGGCCTTCGGAAGTAGCCGTGTGGGCAGATGCCCAAGCCCCTGCCCCCTTCTTGGCAGCGGACCTGCTGTCGCAAGCCGAACATGGACCCGACAGCCAAGTAATATTGGTATGCGACACCGAAGCTCAAATACAAGCCGTTTTGCAAGCCATTGAAAAGCAGCTGTCACAACTGCCCCGTGCCGGCATAGCACGCGAAGCCCTGCGCCACAGCCGCGCCTTTGTCATGAAGCAGCCCGAACAGGCTTTGCGCCTACTCAACAGCTACGCCCCCGAACACCTTATCATAGCCCGTCAGGATGCAAGCCACTGGGTCAAGCACGTCACCCATGCCGGCTCGGTGTTCTTGGGCTACTACACCCCCGAGTCTGCCGGCGACTATGCTTCGGGCACCAACCATACCTTGCCCACCAACGGCTTTGCCCGTATGTATAGCGGCGTGTCACTCGACTCGTTCGTGAAGAAAATCACCTTTCAGGAAATCAGCGCCGAAGGTTTACAAAAGCTGGGCAAAACCATTGGCACCATGGCAGCCGCCGAAGGCTTGGATGCCCACCGCTTAGCCGTAGATGTCCGTTTAAATGCCTTGTCTCCCAATCCACCTCAGCTATGAACATGAACCCAACCATTCGTATTGAAGACATCATGCAGTGTGTGCGCCCCCACCTGCGGGGGCTGCAGCCCTACAGCTCTGCCCGCGACGAGTTCAGCGGGCAGGCACACATCTACCTCGATGCCAACGAAAACCCTTTTGGCAGCCCTCTGTTAAGTGTTTCTGTGTATAACCGCTATCCCGACCCCCACCAGCAGAGCCTGAAAGAGCGCTTGGCAAAGCTGAAAGGCGTGGCGCCCGGACAAATTTTCCTGGGCAACGGCAGCGATGAAGCCATAGACCTGCTCATAAGGGCATTTTGTGAGCCGGCACAAGACCGCATCCTTATCACCCCGCCCACCTACGGCATGTATGAAGTGAGCGCTGCCATTCATAATGTGGGCGTGCTGAAGGTGCCCCTTTTGCCCGAAGTGTTTCAGCTCAACACAGCCGAAATAATAGCACAAAGCCGGCAAGCCAAGCTCATATGGCTTTGCTCGCCCAACAACCCTACAGGCAATCTGCTTCGTCGTGAAGACATTCACGCCATTTTGACACAAGTACACTGCCCGGTGGTAGTCGATGAAGCATATATCGATTTCAGCGAAGACGAAGGCTGGTTGCCCCACTTGGAACATTATCCCAACCTGATAGTGCTCCAGACCTTTTCCAAAGCATGGGGGCTTGCCGGCTTACGTTTGGGAGTTGCCTATGCTCATCCGCAAATCATTCATTTGCTCGACAAAATAAAACCACCTTACAACATCAATGCTTACACCCAAAAGATGGCACTGCAAGCCCTCGACCAAAGACGCCAAGTGGCGTTGTGGATAGAAAACACACGCCGTGAACGCCAAGCCCTAAGTCAAGCCTTGACAAACCTGCCTTTCGTGGAGAAAGTGTTTCCTTCCGACGCCAACTTCATATTGGTGCGCATGCAGCAGGCAAGTGCCATTTACCGCTACTTAATAACGTGCGGCATTATAGTGCGTGACCGCAGCCGCGTTGTTCTGTGCGACAACTGCCTGCGAATCACCGTCGGGAAGCCCGAAGAAAACCGGCAACTATTAAATGCTTTACGGGAGTGGCAAAAAAATGGCTAATTTCCTTTTGCTGCTTTTGGAGTTCCTCTCGTGATTTAGTAGCTTCCATCATATGGTTCAACCCTAAACACTTTTATTCTCATGACTCCCGAAGTACAGAAAGTGCATGGCATGATTGAAAAATTTGCCCAATCGGTAGGTGTCGATCCCAAAAAAGCCTTCGACCCGGAGAAAAAGGCTTGGTATTTTCAACGTGGTTCTGCCCGCATCGAGGTGTTTGTGCAGGGCATTCCGCTCAGCAATGGCGAAATGCGCTACTTCTTGCGTATTTTCTCCCCCATTATGAAAATACCGGCCGGGCGCGAATGCGAAGTGTATAAGCACCTGCTCGAGCTCAACGATCAGTCGCTGGGCGTAAAACTCACGCTGATGCCCAACAGCAATCAGGTATATGCCACCTACGAGCGCGACATACAAGGGCTCGATGACGAAGAACTGGCTACCTGTATGCTCGACTTAGGCTGGTGGGCAGACAAGCTGGACGATCAGTTGCAAATCACCTTTTCTTCTGACCGTTAAGCCAACACAGGGGGCGGCCGTTTTGCCCGCCCGGCTGCCCGCCTGTTTTTTCTATACAACAACCCAATAGCAAACCCATGAAGCCCGAAGTGCAAAGAGTACACGATATGATTCGCCAATTTGTGGCGTCGGTAGGCTTGGACCCCGGCAAGGCATTCAACCCCGAAAAACAAGCGTGGTTCTGGGTGCGTGGTTCTGCCCGCATCGAGGTGTTTGTGCAGGGCGTGCCGCTCAGCAATGGCGATACCCGCTACTTTCTGCGCCTTTTCTCGCCCATTGCCAAAGTGCCCAATTACCGCGAAAAAGAGTTTTACCGCCATCTGTTGGAACTCAACGACTCGCGCCTGGGCGTAAAACTCACCGTCATGCCCAACAGCGATCAGGTATATGCCACCTATGAACGCGACATACAAGGGCTGGACTACGACGAGCTGGTGACCTGCATTGCCGACCTCGAATGGTGGGCCGACACCCTCGATGATCAACTCATGGCGGCCTTCCCCCCCGACGACCGCTAAAGCAGCCTTGGCTTTTTGCACTTTTTTTGCTACTTTTCTTGTTTAGAAGACAAAAAAGTAGCGGCATTTCTTATGCGTAGTATTTATTTTCTGCTTGCATGCCTCATAGGCTTTGAACTCCATGCACAAACGCCTTCCATCCTGGAAACCGACAGCATCCCCGACCTTTCGGTAGAACTGTCACAAAAGAAGGAAAAGAAAGACAAGGGGCGAAAAATAAAAAAGCGCCGAGTTTATTATGGTGTCAAAACCAAAAAGACCTTCATCAAGCATGACAACGGCACCGTAGAGATTTTTCACTACCTGCCCGAATGGCACGAGCCCTACAATAAAGTGGAAGAGATTGGCTGGTATTGGGAAAAAAGGCGCAAACTATATCATACTGAATATGGTTCCATCAAACGTGGCGAAGCCAAGTTGCTACATGGACCTTATCGCAAGCTCTACAAAGACCGGGTCATGGAAGAAGGTTTCTACTACTACGGGGCAAAGCATGGGCGCTGGGTGCGCTATGGGCGCGATGCCCTTGACCGCGACTGGGTGCTCATCGACAAAACCAAGTATTTCCGCGGCTGGCTCAAAGAGTCGAAACGCACTTACTACGATGAAAAGCAAAACAAGCTGAAGGAAGTCATCCCCATCAAGCACGGCAAGCTGGAAGGCAACTACTATTTCTTTTACCCCAATGGGCGCATTGCCATCAAAGGGCAATATGAAGCGGGGCAGCGCGTGGGCGTATGGATGGAATACTACCCCAACGGGCAGCGCAAACGGGAAATACACTACCCCCGCAAGCCGGATACCAACGAAAAGCCCTACATCTTGCGCCAATGGGATGAACGCGGCAAAGAAACACGCTATCAACCCCATGAAGTAGAGCTGGACGACTACCACCCCTTGAAAGAAGACCGAGAAGAAGCCCGCCTGCAAAATTAAGGGCTTCTCTTGCACGAGCATGGCCAATGGCTACTCTCTGCGCACTCCCTTCTTTCTGTGCGTCTCTTTTCGCTTGTCCTTTTGGGCTTTCCTTCCTACCATTCGCTCCATCCCTTCATTTCGGGCGCAAGCGAGAAATCTCTTTTTGCTTTTTGTAGCATGGCTTGATGAGATTGAGATTTCTCACTACGCTTCGCTCCGTTCGAAATGACATACTTCACTGTGCTCTGTTGCAAAAGGGCAAAGAAGTTTTTTCTTTGTGTATGAGCAATTATCTCATTCTTTCGCCCTCTTTGCCTACCTTATACCTCTTATCCTTTTAGGCTTTCTTTTCTCTTTTTGAACTCCGCCCTTGTCATTTCGGGCGCAAGCGAGAAATCTCTTTCCCCTCTTGTTACTTGGTTTGACGAGGTATCTCGCTATACTGCATTCGAAAAGACAGGATTGGCTTCCATGGCGTTCGAAACAATATATGTCGCTTTCATTTAGAGCAGCGCAATAAAAAAAGCCCGGCTTTCACCGGGCTGAAACGTGCAGTAGCTATGGACAGTTACTCGCCAATAATCTTGAACCCTATGGTAAATTGAAAAGTGCTCACACGGTCATCGGCTTCGAAAGTGCGGTTAAATACCTGATAGCTGTCTTTTCCCAACTTACTCAGGCTACCTTCATAGCGGGCATCAATAGTGAACTTGCCGAAGTCGAAACCCACCCCCGCCTGATAGCCGATGGTCGAATTTTTCACTTCATAATCGGTGGTGGTGGTTTGTCCGTTGCTGTCGGTCACCTCTTCTTTTGCAGAATAAGGGAAGCTCAAGACCGGACCGGCATTGATGCGCATCACGCCACCCAAGAAACGGCGCCCCAGCAAAATGGGCACATCCAAGCTGTTGATATTGCGCTTCACGGTTTCGATATTCGAGAAGTTGCCACTGCCTTTCATGTTGGCACCCTTCTGCGAAATCAATAATTCCGGTTGCACAAACCAGTCGCCAATGCCCAAACGCAAGAAAGCGCCGCCCACAAAACCATATTTATACCCATCGTTTTTCAGGTCGTCGCTGCTTGGTACCAGCTTATTGGCATTGATACCGGTGCGAATACCAAAGCTATAAGACTGCGCCCAAGCCGAGTGAGCAAAAAGGGCAATCACTGCCATCATCATCCATTTTTTCATAGCGAGTTTTCTTTTTGGTGAACATTGAGAGGATACGCAAAAAATAGACCAAAGTTTGCCTAACGCAGTTTCAGCGTAACCAAAGTCAAGATTGCCAGCAAGATACCTACTATCCAAAAGCGTGTTACAATCTTGGCTTCATGGTAGCCCAACTTTTGATAGTGATGGTGCAAGGGCGCCATTTTAAAAATACGCCGCCCCTCGCCGTATTTGCGTTTGGTGTATTTGAAATACCCTACTTGCAACATCACCGACAGGTTTTCAACTACAAAGATGCCGCACAGCAAAGGCAACAAAAGCTCTTTGCGCACACACAGAGCCAGCACCGCAATGGTGCCCCCCAGCGAAAGGCTGCCCGTATCGCCCATGAACACCTGTGCCGGATAGGCATTGTACCACAAAAAGCCGATGCAAGCCCCGGTAAAAGCGGTACAGAAAATGGCTGCTTCGCCCAAATGCGGGATATACAACACGTTCAAATAGTCGGAAAAGATGACGTTGCCCGAAATATAAGCAAAGATGGCCAGCGTGGTGCCTATAATAGCCGATGAGCCGGCAGCCAAACCATCGATGCCGTCGGTAATGTTGGCACCGTTCGATACGGCCGTAATGATAAACGTAACCACCAAAATATAAATCAGCGGCGTAAGCCAATCTACACCGAAGACATTGAGCATTTCATAATCGAACTCGTTATTCTTCATGAAAGGCACATTGGTCTTGGTGCTTTTGTATGTAACAGCCCAATAAGCGCTGCCCTCACGCACAACCAGCCGCTTGCCCGTCACAGCCGGCAGTGCTGCCATCTGTTCCGAGTGCTCGACAGGTATGTTCTCCTGCAAAACCACCTCTTCGTGAAAAAAGAGCGTAGTGCCTACTACCACGCCTATAATCACTTGCCCCACTATTTTCAACTTGCCCGACAAGCCCTCTTTGCTTTTTTTCAGCTTCAAGTAATCATCTACGAAACCAATGATACCCAATCCCCCCGACGTAATGAGCAACAATATCACATAGATATTCGACAGGTCGGCAAACAACAGCACGGGAATAAAAATAGACAACAAAATGATGATGCCACCCATGGTAGGCGTGCCTTGCTTTTCGCTTTGCCCTGCCAAGCCCAGCTCGCGCACCTTTTCGCCAATCTGCTGTTTTCTTAAAAATAGAATGATTCTTTTGCCCAAGATGGTGGCAATGAGCAATGAAAAAACGGCCGCCATGCTGCCACGAAACGATATGTAACGAAAAACACCGGCACCTATCAGATCAAATTCTTGGTCTAAGTAAGTAAACAGATAGTACAGCATAATAATTTTCGACTTGTTTTTCTTTCTTCATTGAAAAATGAGCACTCACCAAAGGCACAAGTTAAAGCGCTTATGGAAATCAAACAAAGAAGTCAGCGGCTTTCGGTGTTTTTTTGCCAAATAGCCTTTTGCATAGCTCTTACAAAAGACTGTTTTTCAGAGTCTTGCGATATTTTATATCCTTCAATTTCCTGTATGCTGCGCACCCCGGTTACATTCACCAGCCAACAGCCTTCGGCCTGAGCCATGAGCTGCGCAGGCTGCAACCGTACTTGGCGGCATTCAATGCCTTGCGCGTGCAAATAGCGCAGCCATTGCAGGCGCATGATGCCCGCCACGCAGCCCGTATGCAAGGCAGGCGTATAGAACACATCACCCACTGCCCAAAATAAATTCGACGAAGTGGCTTCGGCCACATGCCCCTCCACGTCCAGCAGCAGGGCGTCGTCGAAGCCTGTTTGCTGGGCATGGCGTGCTGCCAACACATAGGGCAAGGCTGCCAGACGCTTTACCCCCGCCAACGGATGGGCATGCAGGCGGTAGGCATCATAAAGCGTCACGCGTATTGCCTCCCCGTCATGAAGGCGCTCCTGTACCCTGACGCCAAGCATACAGTGGGCATCGGCATGCGTGGCTCCATAAAGCCCCCCTTCGCGCCGCCACAGCATGATTTTCAAGCGTAAGCAGGGCGCTGCCACCCCCGACAGGCGCTGCCACTCTGCTCCCCTTTCCGCCAGCCAAGCCGCAAAACCGGACGCTTTCGCCGGCAAATAAGCAGGCAAATCCAAACCCAAAGCTCCGGCACCGGCTTGCAGGCGCGCGTAGTGGTCTGCGGCAAACAATGCCCGCCCCCCACGCAAAATAATGGTCTCGAAAATGCCGTCACCATATTGAAAAGCACGGTCTTGCGGGGCAATACATGGATTTTTCACCCATTGGTTATCGAAATAATACCACATTTTCTTTGAAATATTGTGTACCTTTACCCACAACAAAACTACAAGATTATGTCTGAAGGCAGCAGCATCTTCGATATGATTGGACCCGTTATGATTGGACCCTCCAGCTCACATACCGCCGGAGTGGTGCGCATCGGAAGAGTGGCCGTCCGTTTATTGGGCGGCATACCCGAAGAAGCCACCATCACCTTTTTCAACTCTTTTGCACGCACCTACGAAGGGCACGGCAGCGACCGCGCCATCATTGCCGGCTTGCTCGACTTTAAAACCGACGACAAGCGCATCAAAGAGTCGTTTGAGTACGCCAAGCAACAAGGCTTGAAGTACCGCTTCCGGGCGGTGGGCAATGCCTCTACCCTGCACCCCAATACCGTCAAGCTGGAGCTTCGCCGGGGCGAACGCAGCATAGAAGTAGTGGGCGAAAGCCGGGGCGGCGGCCTCATCAATATTGCTTCTTACAATGGTTTTCGTGCCAACTTTTCTGCCTCACTGCATACCCTCATCGTGATGGCGCAAGACACCAAAGGGGCCATTGCTTTCCTTGCCGACATCCTTGCCCACGACGATTGCAACATTGCCACTTTATCCGTATCGCGCAAGGCAAAGAACGAACTGGCTTGCCATTGCTATGAAATGGATTCGGGCATCCGCCCCATCACCCTCGAATACATGAAAAGCATTCCGTGGATAAAAGAAGTCATCTACATTCCCGACATTGACCTGTAAGCAGCTCTTTCCCGTCGATTCGCTGTTCGATTAAGAGAGCAAAAATGCAAATCTTTTTGCCCATAGCATACTAAAAAGTAACTTGTAAGAGTTATTTCAACAAAAAACCGATACAGCATGAAGCGAATCACGGGACTTTTCCTTTTGCTTTTTATTCTTGCAGGCACGGCAAGCCACGCCCAGCAAACATACACGCTGGAACAGTGTGTAGAAACCGCCGTACAAAACAGCCTCAGCATACAACGCAGTAGCCTGCAGGTGGAAGCTGCCCAAAGTAACTTCCGTCAATCGAAAGAGAACCTCTTGCCCACCATCAACGGCAGTGCCACCGAAACTTTTCGCACGGGGCGCTCCATCGACCCTTTCACCAACCAGTTCATTCAAACCACCATCAACTCCACAAGCGTAGGCATCAATGCCGGCATGACCCTCTTCAATGGCTTTCAGCAAAGCAACAACATACGCAAGAACCGCATCGATTATCAGGCTGCGCAATACGATGTGGAACAGCAAAAGCAACAGGTAGCCATCGACGTAGCCAATGCTTACCTGCAGGTGGTCATGGCAAAAGAGCAGCTGAAAGTAGCCCAAGCACAGCGCGCCTCTACCGAAGCCCAGCTTAAGCGTGTGCAGGCGCAGTATGCAGCCGGGGCGGCAGCCGAAAATCAGGTGCTCGACCTCGAAGCCCAACTGGCAAACGACGACATCAACATAATAGCTGCCGAAAACCAATTGCGCCTTGCCAAGCTCAACCTGCAGCAAATCATGAACATTCCTTTGGATACTGCCTTCGACGTGGCAGATGTGCAAATAGAAACCATCACCAATCCTTACAGCGGGCAGTCTGTTGAAAGCCTGTACCAAATGGCTGCCCGGCATCAATACAGCCTCAAAAGCGCCGAGTTGCGCGCCCAAAGTGCCCGCATCAGCCGCGAAATAGCCCAAGGCAGACGCCTGCCCACCCTCTCTCTCAATGCCGGCTTGAGCTCGTTTTACACCAGCTCGGCACCCGAGCAGATTTTTGAGCCCGACGGCACCACCCGCACCGTAGAAGTGCCCATCGGTTATTTGCAAAGCGACCCTTCGCAGGTGGTTGTTGCCCAACAGACCGTGCCCAACGGCAAAATCGTAGATAACCGTTTTTGGAATCAGATGGATTATAACCTCAGCTCTTTCGTATCCATCAACCTGAACATACCCATCTACAGCGCAGGCACCACCCGCAACAGCATACAGCAAAGCAAAATACAAGAGCGCACGGCGCAAATACAAATGCAAGAAACACGCAACCAACTGCGCCAAAGCATAGAGCAGGCATACAACAACCTGTTGAGTGCCGAAATCACCTACAATGCACGCCTCAAACAGGTAGAAGCCCTCGAACGCACCTTCCGCAATGCCGAAAAACGCTTTGAGCTGGGCGGCACTTCCTTCGTCGATTACAACCTGGCAAAACTCAATCTTGCCCGGGCACAAGCCGACCTCATCCGTGCCAAATACGAATACTTGTTCCGCATTAAAGTGCTCGACTATCTCACCCAAGGCAACAACCCAAACGGACAGTAAAAAAGTATTTCACGCATCCCTTTTCATCCAAGAAAACAGAACTTTATTCATCATGGAACAGCATACGGTTATGAAAGAAAACAAAACTAAAAAAAGCCGCCGTTGGAAAGCATGGCACTTCATCGTGGCCGGCATCGTGTTCATTGTGCTGCTTATTGTGGCTCAAAAAGCCGGCTGGATAGGCAAAAAGCCGCTGCTTGAAGTAGAAACAGCCAAAGTGCAGCGTGCCACCATCGTAGAGAAAGTGGCAGCCTCCGGCAAAATACAACCCGAAGCCGAAGTGAAGGTAAGCCCCGAAGTGTCGGGCGAAATCATAGAGCTCACCGTGCAGGAAGGCGATTCGGTAGTGAAAGGGCAACTGTTGGTGCGCCTGCGCCCCGACCTGCTGCAAGCCGCCGTGGACCGCGCCCGTGCCGCCCTGCAGCAGCAGCAAGCGCAGCTCATGCAGGCACGCGCCCGTGAATCGCAAGCCAATGCCCGCTATATGATTGCCAAAGCCAACTTCGAACGCAACGAAAAGCTTTATGCCGAAAAAGTCATTTCGGACCTTGAGTACCAGCAGTCGAAAACCGACTACGAAGTAGCCAAAGAAGAGTATGAAGCAGCCAAAAGCAGCACCAAAGCCGCCGAATATGCCGTGGCAAGTGCCCGCGCCACGCTCAAAGAAGCACAAGACAACCTGCGGCGCACCACCATTTACGCCCCCACCAGCGGCATCGTTTCCCTGCTCAACGTAGAATTGGGCGAGCGCGTCGTGGGAACCGCTCAAATGGCAGGCACCGAGCTGCTGCGCATTGCCGACCTCAACAACATGGAAGTGCGTGTCGATGTGAACGAAAACGACATTGTAAAAGTGTCGGTAGGCGATACGGCCACCGTCGAGATTGACGCCTTCATGGATGTGGAAGAGCCCATCTTGGGCGTGGTTACTGCCATTGCCAACACAGCCAACCAAACGGCCACTGCCGATGCCGTTACTGAATTCGAAGTGCGCATCCGCATTTTGCCCCGCTCCATAGAGATGCTGCGCCGCCATAGCGGCAAGCGCTATCCCTTGCGTCCGGGCATGACCGCTTCGGTAGAAATCACCACCAACCGGAAGGAAAACATTTTGGCAGTGCCCATTGCCGCCGTCACCACCCGTTTGCCCTCCGAGCTGAAACAGTCCGGCAGCAAAACCCAAGACGAAGGTAAAAAACAAGCAGACAGTGCGCAAGAAAAATCCAATGCACAGGCCGAAGAAGAACCGCTGACCGTGGTCTTTGTCTATAAAGACGGAAAAGTAGAAGCCCGTGTGGTAGAAACCGGCATCAGCGACTTCGACAACATAGAAATCACCAAAGGCCTGAAAGAAGGCGAGCAAATTGTGGTAGCTCCCTTTATTGCCATCTCCAAACAGCTGACCGACGGCAAGGAAGTGCAGCTGAAAGGTGAAGAAAAAGGCAAAAAAAGCAAGTCCGGCAAAGAGCAAAGCGAAGACAAATAGCGCACTCACACCACACGCAAGCAAGACGTCCGGCATGGGCGTCTTTTTTTGTTTCGGCCTGCTTACAGGACTTTCAGGAACATGCCGCCTGTCCTTCTTTGCAAGACAAGCGACAAGAAGCATTGCGCGCCGAAGCGGCTAAATCAAACCCAAAGAGCGCACGGGCTGCCCGTGCCCTTCCTTTCTATGCCCCTTTCAGCTTTTAGCTGCCTGCATGGCAAAACGGTTTTTCTTTTTGTCCTTCCGCCTGCCCTTTCAGGCACCTTCTTTTTTTGTCATTTCGAGCACATGCGGGAAATCTTTTTTAGCTGCCTGACGCTTGGTTTGAGTGTGCCCAAAGCCTTCAAAATGCATGAAATCACTTCCGTTTAGAGAAGCCAACCGGCAACAGAGGCGCCAAGACAAAAGGAAGAAAAAAAGGCAGCCCGGTGGCCTGTGGCTGTTGAGACCTCCCACGCCTGACTGTTTATCCTTCCCTCTGTCAAATATTTTTGACTTATGAAGTAATGACACAACACTATTTTCAATTGTCCCGAAAATTGCAAAAAAATTTACCGGCACCGTGCCATAAACGCTTTTGCACACGCAACATGCCCTGCTGCCCTATATGCGCCGCAGCCCTCCTTTTGAGGATAGATGCATATGTGGCATAGGCAAGCTTACCGAAGGTATCCTGCGGGATTCCGGAAACAAAAAAGTATTGCCTTTCATGGGGGAAGGCACTGTTTCCCCCGCCCTTAAAGGCAGCAGGGAAAAGATACTCGAAAAACTGCGCAAGCTGTTAAAATAAAAAATGCCCCGTCGGGGTGGTCTTATGTGCCGTAGCACTGCCACCCGGGGCGGAGCGTCTTGCGACGCGGGTACCCTGCCAAAACAGGGCGCCCGCATCGCAGCGCATGGTCTCGAATATAGCAAATTTAAACCAATCTTCCAAATCTCGAACCATCGCAATCCTTCTTTTAATGGTAGATGCGCTGCGCGGTTTCGCTTAGTCGAACTTTTGATAACTCTCTGGCTGAAAACGGCGAAAGTGCTGTGTATTTAAGTTGTCTAAAATTGTCAGTAACTACGCCATCATAATTTGGTCCCGTCAAAAAGAGAACAACATTTGGTTTGATAATTTGTAACTCGTCTTTTATAACTGAAAAATGTTTTCTTTCAGTTTCATAAATAATGTAGCCGGGTGGAAAACCTTTTTCACCGGACTTTCCTATTTTGACAATGTTATTCCAGATGTATTTAATTTTTTTGTTCGAAAATTTTTCTTCAAACATTGTCCTGAACTTGCTGAACCCATTCCAAAATTGTCCACCGTAACTCCAACATTCTCCACCGTTGTAAAACTTGTCGTCATAATCAAGAATTGGTTTTATGTGTTTGTGAATTGATGCTCCGTCTGTAAGATCTATGTCTGTATTAAAATCTCCCCAATCATTAGTTTCCTGTCCAAAAATCATAACACGAATGTCTGCATTTTGCCATTCGTTTTCTTTGTCAATGTAGAATGGCACACAACGGTTTGCATAGGCTTGTGACGGTTTAGAAGCGTTTTCCTGTCCAACGAAACCAAAGCTGGCTACGAAGCGAAAAATCTTGCTGGCAGCCGTTCACCCACCATAAGCTATATGCTTTGTTGTGTGGCGTTTTATTTTAATTCGTATGTTTTCTAATCAATATTTTGTTCTCTAAATACCAAGATTTACCATTGTCGCCTGTTCCAAAAAAGAAGTCAGGATGTCCATGGTAATTAGGGTTGCTATTCAATAATTCTTCTCGTATATCGTTTGGAAGCCAATCAAAATTGAATTCCTCTTTCTTAAAATTTGGTGCGTCATACTCTGTATTTCTGTCAAACTCATAGAATTTCTCCATTGTAACTGTGTCAAAGTACAAAAGTGCTTCAAGAGAATAGTCAGATGGTCCAGATACTGAAATTCGCTTGTTTTGCCCTAAATTGTCAATATAAGTGTACTTGAATTTCACAGAAATAGGTTTGTAGGTCGAAAAGTCAAGTAATTTTCCGAGTTTATCAATGTCTGTTGAAATAGTTTCAGTAACGTTCTTAGATTTCACTACTTCTTCATTCTCTCCAGCTTTTTCAGAGTTTTTGTTAGCCTGCCGATCACAGGCAAACAATAGAGAAGACGTCAATAAAAATGCCAATATGTATTTCAAGTTATTCATATCTTAATGCCACACAACGGTTTCGTATAAGCGCAGTGCGGGTTTGGAGGCTATTCGCTGTCCACCGAAACTAATATCATGTATAAGCAAATAGCTTCAATTTTGTTATCCCGCATTACGCTTATACATTGTTAGCGGCTTTTTATTCTGTTATCGTCTGAATTAGTTTTATCCATTTTTCTTTTAAGTCCTCTGGTGTTCTATCAACTATTCTGTCAAAACTTTTCTGAAAATCCTTAGCCAATTCGACTTTCCAACCTTTTTCAAGAGTGTAACCATTTTCATTTGCAAATTTTTCCATTTGTGGAACTATTGGTATACTCTTATCATATATGTAATCAAATTCATCTTCACTATTTACTCTACGATATTTTTTTGCAAAAGTCCTTGCCAATTCTTCATTTGGCATTAAGTCTTCAATTTCCCAATCACCTTCTCCTAAAAAATCTCGCATTGTTAGAATCTTATTCTTTTCTTCTTTATATAAACCGTTTTCTAATTGCTGTTTTTTCTTTATACCTGGGGTATCAGCATCTAAAATAACAAATGGTAAATTATTATCTCTACCCAATAGAATTTTAATAACAGGTGACATCCCTTTTACACCACCTGTCGGAACAAAAACCAATTCCCTTTTATTTTTGTATTTACCAATACTTAAAATATATCTTTTTATCAACTGTAAATATATTTGGTCTGATACTCCTTCTACTAAAATAGGATCACTTCCTAAAAGAAGTGTTTCCGAAACTGTTAATCCTATTGCAGCGTGAACTGGATAAACTGATTTGCTTGATATTTCAATATTTGCTCTTAAATCGGGTGAAACAATAGATTCTCCATTCTCTCCAATAAACATAGCATAAACATTTCCTAAATTATTTGCATCAACTAAAAACGGTGAATGAGTTGTATAAATAATTTGATTGTCTTTTGAAAGCGAACTAAAGAATCTAATAAGATCCATTTGTGCAACAGGATGTAAAGAAATACCGGGTTCATCCAATAATAGAATGCAATTTGAGTGAGCATCTTTACTTTCTACAAGAAAAACCAAAAAGAAACTAAAAAACCATTGAAGCCCACGACTTCTACCTTCCAATTCAATTTCTTCACTTCGTTTTTCATCACTAACCCAAATTCTAAAATGGTTACCATCTGCTTGAAATCTAAATTTATAATTTCCTTGTTTCCACCAATTCTTAAAATCTTGTGTTAATTTTGTTGAGGCAGATTGAAGTAAAATTTCACGTTCTTTCTTATGCTCACTAACTTCATTTATATCTTCATACTCAGGGTGTTCAATATCTTCATTCCTATTTATTTCACGATTATATTGATCTTTTTGAATAGTGATTACTTTTCTTGGTAGTGCTTCTTTTCCAAGTTCTAATATTTCTTCTGGTGACAATTTTACAAAATCAAATAAAACTTTTAGACTTCTCACTTTTGCACGTTCTTTTTCTCCTAAATCATCACGTCCCATATTTTCAATAACGTGAGGTAAATATATTTCAGTATCAAGGTTACCATAATCAGAGTAATAAACAAATGTTGGTATTGTTTTTAAAATAAATTCTTTTGCATTTTTGTTTAACTCGATTCCTTGTTCACTAAAAGCACTTAATAATTTCGTTTTTTCTGAAAAATAATTATTTTCAAAAAAACTATTTATATTCTTTTTCCTACTGTATTTACTTGTTAAGTTATCTTCAATTTTAGATAAGGCATTTTCAATGGATTCTTTATCCAATTCCGTGTCGGGTTGTAAATCTGAAATAACTCTATTTATATTATCAATTAAATCTTTTTTGTTGACTTCATCTTCGTTTTTCAATATGTCAGAATTATTTATTTTTTCTTTTATAATTTCAAGAAATTTTATCAATTCATTGCTAGGAAATTCATTGATTTTATTTTTCGATAATTGGATTATATAATCTCCATTATATCTTCTTTGAATTAAGACAGTTTTACATAATTCTTTATGCCAACCGCTTAAAGTTGATAAATTTTCCGCTTCTTTATCTTCAAGTTCAAATTCGGCTGAAATAAAAATTTCATTTCCTTTTGTTTCTTTGTAATCAACATATTTTTTTCTAGGGTAATCAATTAATGGAATAATTGGTTCATCATTTGCAGGTTTTAATTTCCATAAAGCTAATAGTAAGTTAGTTTTTCCGGATTCATTTGTACCTATCAAACAAGTATTATCATTTGATAAAATCCAATCAGAGTCAACAATTGATCTAAAATTTTGAACTCTAAATTTTATTAGTTTTGCTTTCATATTTATTCCTTTGATTTTTGTTATTTTAAATTGCCGCTAACACTCAATATACGCAATATATTCTTTTTTCGCATCTTTATGACGGGAAAACTACATAAGAATTCCAACATTATGCAACATAACGGGAAACAGAATATATTGGAAGATTTTACGAAACTTATGAAAATTAAGTGTTATGCCCATATTCCATTCGTTCCTACAAATTTCAGGAAGTTTTAAGTGAAATTTCATAGAGCATAACAAAATTATTTTGATTTGAAAATTGCAATTCGCTCAACAACTTATATTTTTAAGTTTGGGCGGGGGTTGAAGCACAAAACTGTCAAGCCGCTACAAAGGTAGTTGCTTGCACACACTCCGAAACTATTTGTCAGCCGGCATATTTGCATAGCCTTTGTTGGCGGGAGGATTTCTTTTGTTTGCCGTTAGAGTTTAATTTCAGAAGTTTTAATTGTTTTAAAAGATGCAAATCTTTTTTTAAAAAACTCACTTTGGTCCGCCGGGGTCCTGCAGCCCTTGCCAAAGGGTTTGCATTTTATAACAGGTTTCGTTCCATTCTTTTTCCGGCTCGGAATCGGCCGTGATGCCGCAGCCGGCATAAAAGTAGAGCTTGTGCCTGTCGTATTGCATGCATCGCAGGTTTACGAACAAAGCGCTTTCGCCTTCTATGCCCATGGGTCCCCAAAAGCCGCTGTAGAGGCGGCGGTCATAGCCTTCATGCTTTTGCAGGAAAGTCATGGCTGCTTCTTTGGGCATGCCGCAAACTGCCGAGGTAGGGTGCAACAGCGGCAGCATGACATCGAAAAGGTTGGGATAGGCTACTGCCCGGGTATCTACTGCAAAGTCGGTGCGCAGATGAATGAGATTGGCAGCCCGCACGGTGCGCGGTCCCTGCTCTTCGAATTCGCGCAGGCGTATTTGCTTAAAGCAGTTGATGATATAGCGGCTTACCAGTGCCTGCTCTTCTATTTCTTTTTGCCGCCAGGCTACTTCCTGCAAAGGCACGGCAGGGTCGTAGGGCTGCGTGCCGGCAAGTGCCATGGTGCGAAAAATGCCGTTTGCATCTTGCGATGCCAGGATTTCGGGCGTGGCGCCCAACCAACAACCATAGGCGGGCACATACAACAAAGTAACCATGGCATGAGGATAGCGCGCGGCCAGGCGCAAAAACCAGTCGCTCAGCGGGGGCAGCTGTGGCATGGGCAGGGCTTTGCGGCGCGAAAGCACCACCTTTTGCAGTTGCCCCCTGCCGATGGCACGCACGGCACGGCGCACCAAAGCTTCGAAACGCTCTTTTTCTTGTGGCGGCTCGTCGGGCCAGGCGGACAGCTGCCCCATTTGCCTGCGGTGCTTGCCTTCCAGGTAGGCATAGATGCTGCCGGTGAGGGCAGCGGGCAATGCGCCCAGGCGGGCTTCAATCGCGGCGGTGGTCATGTGGGTAGAAAAGTGGCAGGAAGCCCGCAAACAGAGCGATTGACGCAGTCCGGGGGTGTTCACAAAGGGGCTTACGACAAAAGAGGGGCGGGCATCGAGCACCGAAGGGGGCGCGCCGTGGCTGCCGCCGCTCAGGTCTATCAGGCAGTGCTGCTCGGTGCGGTAAGGCAAACGCCACAACACCACCGGCACTTGGTGGTGATAGGCAGCGTAAAAGGCGGCTTCGAGCCAGGCCGCCTGTGTGGGGGTATCGACATCGACGGTATGTATCATGGGCGGATAAAGTCAGCGATGGTAAAAGAAAAAAGCGTTGTGCCGGCAAAAGGTTTTTTGGGGCGAAGGTCTTAGCGCTCTTTCACTGCCATGGTCAGACGGCTGATGCAGGTAAGCTTGCCTTCTTCGTTGGTGATGCGTATTTCCCACACTTGGGTGGTGCGCCCCAGATGAATGGCTTCGGCACGCCCGTAAATCCACTGCCCTTTGGGCACCGGGCGCAGGTGGTTGGCATTCACTTCCAGCCCCACGCAGTAGTATTTTTCGCGATCTACGGCGAAGTTGGCAGCTACGCTGCCCAGCGTTTCGGCAAATACGACATTGGCGCCCCCATGCAAGATGCCGAGGGGTTGTATGCTGCGTTCGGTCACGGGCATTTTACCACAAAGGTAGTTTTCGCCTATTTCGGTGAACTCTATGCCCAAAAAATCCGACATGGTGCCTTTGTTGCGGGCATGCAGGGCATCTAAGGTAGCTTGTTGGTTCAATTTCACGCTCATCGCTCAATTCGTTTTATCTTTGTGCTTAAAAATACGGTTTCGCAAAGTAAATGACAAACCTACAGACTCACGAGCCGCTGCCCGAGCCGGCAGTGGTGTATTTGGTGCGCCACGGACAAACAGACTACAACAAGCGGCGCATAGTGCAGGGCAGCGGCGTAGATGCCCCGCTCAACGAAGAAGGACGGCGGCAAGCCCGGCTTTTCTATGAGCGTTTTCGCGACTATCCTTTCGACAAGCTCTATATTTCGCGCCTGCGCCGCACCTATGAATCGATGGAAGCATTCATACAGGCACAATTGCCTTATGAAAGCCATGAGGCACTGAACGAAATCAGTTGGGGCATACACGAAGGCAAGCCCTTCGATCCGGCACAGCACCGCGAATATTTGCAGGTGGTGTCGGCATGGCAACGGGGCGAAACACATCTTGCCATCGAAGGGGGCGAGAGCCCCGAACAGGTAGCTGCACGGCAGCGCCCTTTCATCGAGCAGCTCATTGCCCGCCTGCGTGGTGGTCAAGAGAAACGGGTGCTCATATGCATGCACGGGCGCGCCATGCGCATCTTGCTCACGCAGCTGTTGCGCTATCCGCTCTCTTATATGGATGTGTTTGAGCACCACAACATGGCTGCCTACAAGCTGCTGTTTACGGGCAACATGTTTCGTTTGGAAGGCTATTTTCTTGCCGGTGAAGAGCAGCAGCAGTAAGCAAGGTGCCCGTTCAGTACTCTTGCTCTTTATTCCAGAAAGGCAACATCACTTCTTCGATGCTTTTGCGGCGTTCCATGAGCTTGAGGGCATACTGTTCGTAGGCTTTTTGCTCTTCGGTTTGGGGTTCCCAGCGGGGCACTTCCACACGCCGGCCTTCTTCATCTACCGCCACAAAAACGATGATGCAGTGGGTGGTTTTGTGATGATAGCCTTTGCGCAGGTTTTGCGCCCACACGTCAACGGCTATGTGCATGCTGGTGCGGCCGGTGTAAATGACTTGGGCTTGAATTTCCACCAAGTCGCCAATATGAATGGGCTTCATGAAGCGGATGCCCCCCACGTACACCGTCACGCAGTAGTGGCGCGACCAATTGACGGCACAGGCATAGCCGGCCTGGTCTATCCACTTCATAACGGCACCGCCGTGCACTTTTCCGCCGAAGTTCACATCTTGCGGCTCTGCCAAAAAACGCAGCAGAATGCTGTGGTTTGTTTCCATAGTATAGGGTTTGAGTTTTTAGCGTTTGTTTCAAAACGTAGGTTGCCGCTTCCTTTTGCCACAAAGCAAAGGGTGACTGCTGCCATGGTATGCGCCCCCTGTTTTATGTATTGCTTGTGTCCAAAGGTGGGTAGCGTAGCGGCAGGGCTTCGAGTGTTTCTACCACTTTCGACAACACCACGTAAGCTTTATACCAGTTTTTGTCGGCAGGCACCAAATGCCAAGGCACCCGGCTGCAGTGTTTGAATATTTGTTCATAGGCACGGTAATATTTATCCCTTTTTTCAGCCACTTCCCAATCGCTGTCGTTGTGCTTCCAAAACTTTTCGGGGTTGGTGCGGCGCTCTATGAGGCGGCGGCGCTGCTCGGCAGGCGACACATGCAAAAAGAATTTCAGCAGGCGGGTTTCGTTTTCTTCTTCGAGCAGGGCTTCAAAGCAGTTGATAAACTCATAGCGGCGGCGGGTGCGGGCTTCGTCTATCAAGCCTTCCACAACCGGCACCAGTACGTCCTCGTAATGCGAACGATTGAAGATGTGAATCATGCCCTTGGCAGGCACATGCGGATGCACACGCCACAAAAAATCATGAGCCCTTTCTTCTTCGGTAGGCACCTTGAACGCTTTCACATGCACACCCAAGGGGTTCAAGCCGGAAAACACCTTTCGAATGGCGCCATCTTTACCGGCTGCATCCAGCCCCTGAAAAATGACCAGCAGGCTGAAGCGTTGCTGCGCATACAACACTTTTTGCAGCTCTGCCAATCGTTTTTTCAGCGCTTTGGTCTTTTCTTTGATTTCTTCTTTTTGCAAAGAAGCGGGGGGCGCCGTGGGGGCTTGTTTCAGGTCTATGGTCATGCTTGTGTTTTTGTTGGGAAAAATAAAATACTGATTTGTACCTTTTCAGCCAAAAATGCAGTTGACAAAACACGGTCATTTCTGTTCTTTTGCTTAACTTGAATGTTGCAACAACTCACTATCGCTCTATGACTCAACCTTCTGATGCCGAAAGAGAAAAACATTTGCGCAGCCTGAAAGAAAGCATTACACAGGCCCGCTATGCTCTGCGCCACTATACCAATGAGCGTCGTCTGTCGCTGAATGCCGAGCAACTCTTCGAGTTGGTGATTGCCAGCCCCATTGCCTTTGCCATTTCATGGGACGAACAGGTCGATGAAGTGGAAAAGCAAATCATGCAATATGCCGCTCAAAGCGTGGCTTTCTTTTTCAATGAGCAGTTCACGCCCGAGCTGAAAGCCCTGTTCGAAGAGCTGCCCGTGCCCGACGACCTGCTTGATGACCGCCGTGTTCCGGAAGTTCTTTTCAAAGAACTGCGCTATTTGGCAGCTCACGCCGGTGAGTGGCAAGCTGCTTTCACCGATGCCCTCAAAGCCATATTGCAGCTCGATCCGCTGGTGCGCCACTATGTGCCCGAACTCAAGCCCCTGGCGGAAACCATCACCGAAACCTTGCTTATCATCTTATTGAAAAACATAGGCAGCGACCACATAGAGGAAGAACACCTGTACACCATGCTTTCGCGCCTGGGGCTGAGCTTCAGCAAAGAGTTGTATATGCGTGTGCTGGACCAAGTATCGAACGACTAAGTGTCGCGGCGATTCACCAAAGTAGAGGTAGCCTGGTCAGCCGGAAGCACCAGCACTTCGGCTATGTTCACATGGGCAGGCCGCGTGACAATGAACCATATCAAATCGGCAATATCTTCGGGGCGCAGAGGGCGGTAGCCTTCATACACTTTTTTGGCGCGCCCGGCGTCCCCTTTGAAGCGCACCAGAGAGAATTCGGTTTCTACCAAACCGGGGTTGACTTCCGACACACGGATACCTTCCTTGTAGAGGTCTATGCGCATGGCTTTGGAAAGGGCATCTACCGCAAACTTCGAAGCACAATACACATTGCCTGCCGGATATACTTCTTTGCCTGCAATAGAGCCTATGTTCACGATGTGCCCCTGCTTGCGCTCAAGCATATAAGGCAACACCGCTTTGGTTACATACAGCAGCCCCTTCACATTTCCATCAATCATGGCGTCCCAGTCGTCCGGGTTGCCTTCCTGAATGGGTGCCAAGCCATGGGCATTGCCTGCATTGTTTATTAGCACATCGATGGCCTGCCATGCTTCGGGCAGCCGGCTCAGGGCTTGAGTCACGGCTTCGCGCTCGCGCACATCGAAGCGTAAGGTAAGCACTTCGGTGCGGGGGCTTAGTTCTTCTTTCAGGGCGTCGAGGCGTTCCCGGCGGCGTCCGCATAAAATAAGGCGCACGCCATGGGCTGCCATCAAGCGGGCGGTAGCCAAGCCAATGCCCGAAGTGGCGCCGGTAATCAAAGCGGTTTGTGGTTGTGTGCTCATAATAGTAAGATGGTTTGAAAGGTGTTTCATTTATTGGCAATAATGCAAAAAGATTTTTATTTTGGAATAGGTTGAAGCCCCATGCCCTTATGCTTACGCTCTCTTCTTTGCTAAAATGCAGTGCCCGGGCTTACCATATCAGCCGCCACGGGCAAGCCTGTCATATATACGAATGGCTACAAAGCCACAACGGTGCCTGCTCAGCCTTGTTTTGCGCGCGGGTGTTGCCACGCATAGCACGTAGCGCGCAGGAAGCATTAGGCGTTTTTGCGGATATACATGCCCATTTTCCGCTGCCCGGCTTCCGCAAGCAGCAGCACCCACCCCGCAACAGCCATGCGTATTTTCAGTGGGGCAAAGCCATTTTTCACGCTTACATACGCTACTATTCTTCCACGCCGCCCTTGCCTCATGCCTTTGCTTTCGGCTTTGAAGCCGGCGACTGGCGTGCTTCGCTGGGTTTTCTTGCTTTCTTGGAAGAGCACCACAAGCATATCGCCCCTAAGGCAAGGGAAGAGCAGGCAGCAGCCCTGCAGCGCCGTTTGGGCAACCGCATCACACAATTGCAATCGCTGCTGCCCTTTCTGCCTCATGTTCCCTATCACTCTCTTTATGAAAACATGGCAAAAAGCCGGCAGCCCGGTGCCACTGCCCTGTGCCCGCATGCACTGATTGCAGAGTGGGAAAAAATTTATCAAGATGTGTTTCTTTCAGAACCGTTTGCCTTATGATACTACGCTTACCACAGAGCGCCACTGCCCGCATCGCCTACCCTTTCCGGCTAATTGCCTATAGTCTGGCATTTGTTTTATGCCTTATCAACTTTGAACAATATGTACAGGTGCACAAAACACAGCTCTACTTTTTAATAGGCTTTTCTTTGCTTTACCCGCACCTTATCCATTGGCTTTTTGCCTACCTGGAGCAGCACGTATGGTGGCGGCAGCACTTTCTCTTGCCCGATGCCGTGTTGCTGGGCTATACACTTCATGTGTTTGGTTTGCCGCCGGTCATTTCCATTACACTCAACGCCATGCTATTTGGCAGCCATGTTGCACTGCGTGGGTGGCGCCACAGCCCGGTCCTCCTCCTTGCCGAAATGGCAGGCTTTGGGGCTACCGTGCTCATCGAGGGGGGGCATTGGTACCTTAGCCCGCCCAACTATTTAAATACCGTCATATGTTCCATGGTCATGGCTTTTTATTGCCTTGCCTTCGGTTATGAAGCCTATCGTCAGTCTTCTTCACTCAAAAAAGCACGGATAGCCATTGAGCAGCAAGCACATATGTTGCAGCAGCAAAAAGAAGAGCTGGAAGAACTCCACCACAAAAAAGTACAATTGATGCAGATTATCGCACACGACATGAAGACCCCCTTGCACAATATTATGGGCTTATTGGATGTGATGCGCCTGAGCGGCGGTTTCAACCAACAGCAAACCGAGGCTTATGAGCGCATCCTTAAGGTAGTGGAACAGCAAAGAGAACGTATTGATAAAATACTAAGCGAGCGCGCCCGGCAAACGGGACAAATAGAAATGCAAATCGAGCGGCTGCCCGTCAATGAGCTGCTGCACGAGTGTTTGGAACTGCAGCTTCCTTCGCTCAAGCGAAAGCAACTGCGCCCCTTTGTGAGCTTCGATAAACGCCCCCTGCATATTCGCGCCGACAAAAAGCTGCTCATGGAAGTGATGGAAAACCTGCTTTCCAATGCCATCAAGTATTCGCCACCGGGCAAGTGCATAGAGCTCAACAGCTATGCCGAAGGCGGCCAGGTCATCATAGGCGTCCGCGATGAGGGACCGGGCATTCCCGAAAAAGAGCAAAGCCATTTGTTCAAACGCTTTCAAACCCTCAGCCCCCGCCCCACTCAAGGCGAAGACAGCAGCGGGCTGGGCTTGTTCATTGCCAAGCAGCTTACCGAACAAATGGGCGGGCACCTGACCTTCAAAAGCCAAGAAGGCAAAGGAAGCACTTTTTATTTGTTTTTTCCTGAAGCGTAGTTTTTTCGAAAATTTTGTATATTTTGGCTAAAAGGGAATTGACTAAAATTTTTACGGACATGAATACCAAAGCTTCTGTAGAAACCATTCAACTGGCATTGTCTGACGAAGCTGTGCTGCGTTGCAAACACATTTTACGCGAACTATATCCGCATATACCACAGGAAGACGACGCTTTTTTGTTTGCAATCCGGAAGTTGCAGGTAGAGGGCTATAACCTCGCTTATATCGAAAAAGAGGGCATTGCCGCTTCTTTGGTAGGATTTCGCGTAGGCGAAAACTTGGCATGGGGCAAGTATATTTTCATTGATGAACTTGCGACGGCAAAGAAGTACCGTCATCAGGGGCTGGCATCTGCCATTATCGACTGGCTGGTAGATTATGCCAAAACAAAAAAATGCAGCAAGATATTTCTTGACTTCGTAATGGTGGACGATAGAGCCAAAGCATGGGCAAAACAAAAAGGATTTAAAGAATACAGCACCCGCTATGCCATCACCTTGTAAACCGTATTTTTTTGCCGTGGCTTGGCTCCTGCTTTTCTGCTTGGGGCAGCCGCCGGGCGCAGTGGCTCAAGAGGTGCATCCGGCCATGCTCTTCCACGATGTGCAGGTGCTTGCCCACGACAACATGCAGGGCAGAAAAACAGGCACCGAAGGCAACCGCCAAGCACGGGCTTATATTGTTCGCCGTTTAAAAGAAATCGGGCTGCAGGGCTTTGCGCCCAACTATAGCCATACATTCAACTACCCACAGGGCGAAGGCGTCAACCTGGTGGCATACATCAAGGGGCAAAGTGAAAAGTACATTGTAGTGAGTGCCCACTACGACCATCTGGGCGTGCAGGAAGGGCAGGTATTCAATGGCGCCGATGACAATGCCTCCGGGGTGGCTGCTGCCCTGCAGCTGGCTATCGTCCTGAACCAACAAAGCTCACTGCGCTATTCGTGGTTGTTTGTGTTCTTCGATGCCGAAGAAGCCGGCCTGTTGGGTGCTTGGGCTTTTGTCAACAAGCCACCTGTGCCACTAAAAAACATCGTGCTCAATCTCAATTTCGACATGCTGAGCCGCAGCAGCCGCCACGAATTGTATGTATGCGGTACTGCTCATTACCCCAAATTGCGTCCGCTGGTGGAGCGCTGTGTGCCCCCACCGGGGCTGCGCATTGCCTTTGGGCACGACACCCCCAAGCTGGGCACCCAAGACTGGACCAACGCCTCTGACCATTATGCCTTTCACCAAAAGGGCATCCCGTTCCTTTATTTCGGCGTAGAAGACCACCCCGACTACCACCGCCCCACCGATGATTACGAAAAAATAGACCGGGACTTTTATTTGAAGGTAGTAAAGTATTTGGCTCAACTTGCCCTGCTCATCGACAAGCAGCTGTAGACACTCAGGGGGCCGGGGGCTCGGTAAACACATGGCAAGGAATATGATGAGCGGCGCAAGCTGCTTCAAGCTGCTTGAGGCGGGGCGTGTGCCGGTGCTTTTCTTTTATCAGGCGCAGATAAACGCCCTTTATGCGCCGGGGATAGTGTTTCACCAAATAGGCATATATGGAGGGGTCTTGTTGCCCGCTATCGCCTATCAACACAAAAGGCAGCCGGTACATTTCCAAAAGGTGTTCAATGGTCGTGCGTTTGTGCGAATGCTTTTTTTGAAAGAGCGTCTTCCAGTGGTGCACACGCTCGCGTAACAACAAGCAGCCGTCAGGGAAATGGTTGATTTTTAGAAAGTCGTGAATCAAGTCAAACAAATTCCACTCACTGTTGGATACATAAAAAAACAAAGGCGGGGCAGCCTCGCGCCTTATTAAGGAAGCATAAAATGCCTGCATGCCGGGGACGGCTTTCCGTCTGTGTGTGTCATAAAACAGGAGGTATTGCAGACGCTTCCACCAACGGGTGGCATGTGTTTTCAGTACGGTGTCGTCTACGTCCGACACCACAATATAGGGCGTATGTTCCCGGGGTTTATGCAACGGTATTTGTATATACACACGGTGGGCTTCCATTCCCAAACGAACAGAAGATGGCATGAAGCCGCTTGCTTCTACTTCAAAGCTAAAACTTCCGTCTTGGTCCGTGGTGTGCACATGGCGGCGGTCCTGTTCATAAAGGACCACGGGCACATGCTCAATGCCTCTTGCCAAATAGCGGCGCAACAACAAACGCAAAGGACGCCAAAAAGAAGAGGACTGCCGGGCAGAGGTTTCACTACACTCCACCACATGTCCTTTTACACAAATTTTCGTATTATTAGCATACGCAACGCAAGCCTGAAAACAGGGATGCGGACGTATTTTCAATATTTTCCTTAGTAAAGCCGGTAACATATATGTCTCACGAATTGAAACGTTTTTTGTTTGTGGTCAATCCCATTTCGGGGGGGCGTGACAAAAGCACTTTTTTGCAACACCTTCCCCAATGGGCGCAAAACCATAACTATGAATTACATATTTACAAAACGACCGGCAATAACGACCGGCAAAGTATAGAAGAAACAATAAAAAAAGAAAAACCACAAGTGGTGGTAGCGGTGGGCGGCGACGGCACCTGCAAATTGGTAGCCGAAAGCCTGCAAGGAAGCGATGCGGTGCTGGGCATCATCCCCTTTGGTTCTGCCAATGGTTTGGCCACCTCATTGCGTATTCCTACCGACCCGCAAGCAGCCCTGCAAGCCCTGCCGCAAATGCAAGTTTACAAACTGGATGCCTTGTATGTAAACAAATCACTGACTTTGCACCTTGCCGACATAGGCTTCAATGCCAAGGTCATTCACCGTTTTCAGGAAGAAGAAGTGCGCGGATGGTGGGGATATTTCAAACTCTATTTGCAAGAGCGGCGCTCGCTTACCCCTTTCAAAATACGCTTTCACCTGCCGCACGCCCAAGAGCGCAAGTGGTTTAGCAAAAAAGCCTATATCTTGGTCATTGCCAACATGCAACGCTATGGAACCGGGGCGCTCATCAACCCTGTGGGGCGTGCCAACGACGGCAAGTTTGAGCTGGTGGTCATCCGTCCCATTCAGTGGTGGCGCCTGTTGCTGGCACTGCCTCTGTTCTTTTCGGACAAACACCTGCAAAGGGGGCTAAGCAAGATATGGCAAACCGATTATGCCGAGCTTTATTTAAAAAAAGCCGAAGAGCTGCAGGTGGACGGCGAACCCATGGGCAAGCATAAAAAGGTGGTTGTGCGTCTGAAAAAACAAGCGATTCCCATTCTCTGCCCCCAAGAGCAAACAAACAACGGACTTTCATTGTTTTCTTAGCAAACACAAGAGACAAGCCCATGCTTTATCGCCTAATTATCAGTAGCTTTTTGCTGATGAGCATCCTGACCGCCTGTGGCCAAAGCCCTCAACAAAACCCAAAAGAAACCTCACAAAAAAGTATAGCCATGGACAAGCCCAAACACTCCCTCCCCACTTCCGAAGAAGAGTGGCGCCGGATACTTACCCCCGAACAATACCGGGTACTGCGCCAAAAAGGCACCGAGCCGCCGTTCAGCGGCAAATTCTATAAACACAAAGAAAAAGGCACCTATGTGTGTGCAGCCTGTGGCAACGAACTGTTTCCCTCCGGCACCAAATACGACTCCGGTTGCGGCTGGCCTGCCTTTTACGACGCCCTTCCCGGCGCTGTTGTCTTTCAAGATGACTACAGCCACGGCATGTACCGCATAGAAGTGCTGTGTGCACGCTGCAAGAGTCATTTAGGGCACATTTTCGACGATGGCCCGGCACCTACGGGTAAGCGCTACTGCATCAACTCGGTGGCAATGGACTTCAAAAAAGAAGAAGATGATGCAAACAAGTCTTCTGAATAAGAAAAACCAAATGCTTCTTGTGGCTTGGCGGGATGAGATTGAGATTTCTCACCTCACTGCGTGAGGTGAGAAATGACAAATAGCTTTTTCTTCTTCTAAAAAGTATCCTTTTCTAACACTCTCCCCTTTGTCATTTCGAGCGTAGTGAGAAATCTCTTTTGCCTCTTACAACTTGGTTTGACGGCAATCTCACTCGCTTCACTCGTTCGAAATAACAAGCTGTGTGAAGTTCAAAACGACAACCGGCACCAATATCATTACACACCCTGTTTTTTGGATAACACACTCAAAACAAAAAGCCCCTCGCGATGAGGGGCTTTGCTATCTACTACATTGGCAGTTTCTACACATCAGGGGAATAAGCCCATCATTTGATAGCTCAAGGCTACCTTGTTGATACCGTTGAAGAAAGCAGCCGTGCGGTAGTCGGTAATACCGGGCACGGTCAGCAAGGTTTCGCGCATTTCGTGGAAAGCCTCAATCATGGTGTCTTCCAATCCGGAATGCACCAGGGTTTTTTCATCGGCGCCCTGAATAAGCATGGCTTTTTCCTCGGGTGTCAAGCTTCTGCCGGTCAGTTTTTCTATGGTGCTTACTATCATCGAATATTTGCGTTCTTCGGCACGCTTGGCCATACGACCGAAACGCACGTTGGCCAGGTTTTTCAGCCATTCGAAATAAGACACGGTTACCCCGCCGGCATTCAGCCACAAGTCAGGCAGAATGACCACGCCTTTTTGATGCAAAATTTCTTCGCCTTCACGTGTCACAGGACCGTTGGCTGCCTCGGCTACTACTTTTGCCTTGATACGCGGTGCGTTTTCAGCATGGATTTGGTTTTCCAAAGCCGCCGGTATCAAAATGTCGCATTCCATTTCAAGCAATGCTTCGGGCTCGTCGTAGTGCTCTACCTCAGGATACTGCGTGATGAGGTTTCCATCTTTTCTAAATTGAAACACGTCATCTACATCCAGTCCTTTTTTGGAATAGATGCCCCCTTCCCGCTCGGCAATACCTACAATGATGGCACCCGCTTCTTGGCAGAATTTGGCTGCGTGATAGCCCACATTCCCCAAGCCTTGCACAATAATGCGCTTGCCCTCTATGCCACGGCTCAAGCCCAGCTTGGCCACCTCTTCTTCTATATCAAGGAATTCACGAATACCAAAAAATACCCCCAAGCCGGTGGCTTCCGTGCGTCCGCGAATACCGCCTGCCCCTATGGGTTTACCGGTTACACAACCTTGGGCGTCGGTATCGCCGTGTTTAAAAGCCAGATAGGTGTCCATAATCCAAGCCATCTCGCGGCTACCGGTACCGTAGTCCGGCGCAGGCACATCCAAAGAAGGACCAATCAGGTTTTTGCGAATCAGTTCGGCAGCAAAACGGCGGGTGATTTTTTCCAATGCTTTTTCGCTATACTTGGTAGGGCTGATTTTTACACCGCCTTTGGCACCTCCAAAAGGCACATTGACCACCGCACACTTAAAGGTCATCAAGGTAGCCAGTGCCTTCACCTCGTCTTCCGATACATAACTGCTGTAGCGGATGCCGCCTTTGGTTGGCAATTTATGGTGGCTATGCTGCACACGAATACCTTCTATTACCTCTACTTTTCCGTCGATTTCTACGGGAAACATCACCTTATACACACTATTGGCGACGCGGATTTGTTGAATCAAACCCTTGTCCCATTTGGTATGACGCGCTGCCTTGTCGAAATAGTACAGCACGTCGTTCATAAACTTGGTGCCCTGATCTGCTATCTTGTTCATAGACAATTGGGTTTTAAAATAGATGGAATCTCCGTGCAAAGTTTGTAAAAAATAAAGATACAATAGCAATTTTTTGTAAAAAACATTCAAAAGAACGGCTCGTCACTTGTTAACAGGCTAACTTTTTTCTATCTTACAGAGAAATAAGCTATTCCTGCCTTGCTGCCTTAGTTTATTTGCTCCTTTGCATCTTGCTTCATCGTTATCTTTTCCTTCACATTAGTTGCCATAGCAACTAAATTACTTCCTATATTTGCACACTACAAACATCCACTTTAAAATTTTTCTTATGAGCACCTCATTGATTCAATTATCCACTGAAGAAAAAGCCGCCGTAAAAGAAGTATGGGTTCAGCTGCTCGTACACAAAAAAGAATGGGGCTTGCGCTTTTATGAGCGTTTGTTTGCCCTTCATCCTCACATGCAGTCTTTGTTTAAAGGCAATGTGGAAGAGCAAGGGCAGAAGTTGGTGAACGTGCTCACGCTGGTTGCCTCCAAGCTGGACAAGCTCGAGCTGATTCGCCAAGAGGTCAAAGCATTGGCCGAACGCCACAAGCAATACAACGTAAAGCCGGAGTACTACCTGCCCTTCATCAACCTGTTGCTGTCGGTATTGGCCGAAGCCATGGGCGACAAATGGACCGAGACCACGGACCAAGCCATGCGAAAGATTATGTTTGTTATGATGGAAGCGGTCATTGAGCACATGATGCACTCCGAATCGGCATACAAAGAGGCGGTGGAAAGTGCCCGCCAGTTCCTGAGGATTGCCGGTTGAGCATGTCGCCGTTGACCGGTATCATTGTTTGCTCTTTTGAAAAGCATTAGTGTTGCGTACGCTACAAATGTCTAATTTTCAAAAACTAACATCATGGCTACCAACCAAATATCACTCACACCGGAAGAAAAAGCCGCCGTAAAAGAAGTATGGGTTCAGCTGCTCGTACACAAAAAAGAATGGGGCTTGCGCTTTTATGAGCGTTTGTTTGCCCTTCATCCTCACATGCAATACCTGTTCAAAGGTAACATGGAACATCAAGGGCAAAAACTGGTCAATGTGCTGACATTGATTATCAGCAAACTGGATAAGATTCACAATATCCGGGAAGAGGTCAAAGCATTGGCCGAACGCCACAAGCAATACAACGTAAAGCCGGAGTACTACCTGCCCTTCATCAACCTGTTGCTGTCGGTATTGGCCGAAGCCATGGGCGACAAATGGACCGAGACCACGGACCAAGCCATGCGAAAGGTCATGTTTATTATTATGGAAGCGGTCATTGAGCACATGAGCAGCGGCAGCGACTATCAACAAGCCGTAGAGAATGCCAAGCAGGTATTAAAAGTAGCGAGTTGAGTGCCCCACGGACTTTCCTCAAACAATTGCTTTGACAATTTCATTTTTTCCCTAAATTAGTGTCAGGGAAAAGTTATTGATGCACTATGAAACCTGCCTTATATTTTATTTTGGGGCTATGCCTATGCTTTCAAGCCTACGCACAAACCACACCTCACACAAGCGACAGCCTGTATAAGCTTATACAGGAAAAAGAACAAAGGCAGGAATACCGGGAAGCACTTCGCTATGCCAAAAAAAAGATTGCCATACAAGACAGCCTTTTGAATGCCACCCGGCAGGCACAGCAAGAGATGGAAGAAGCCGTGGACAAAGAAAAGCAGGCTATGCGCCTGGGACTGGTCTTGATGATCGTGCTGCTGCTGGTGTTGCTTTTATTTTTCATACAGTATCAGAAAATAAAAGCAGGTCTGGAAAAGAGCAAAAGAGAGCTTGAAAATAAAAAATTTGAGCTCGAACGCTCCGAAAATGCTTTAATTCAGCAAAATCTGCGGTTGAGCCAACTCAGCGACGAGCGCAACCAAATTGCCAAAATGGTCAGTAAAGACCTGCGCATGCCTTTCAACCGCATTATTTCTCTGGTTGACCTGCTTCGTTTAGACGAAGGCTATGACCGCCTCACGCCCAACCAAAAAGAATACATTCAAAATATATTGCAAGTAGCAATGGACGGGCTGAACACCCTGCAAAACCTCATAGACATTCGAGACATAGAGAAATACAAGGAAGAGATCCGGGTAGAAACTTTTAATGTGGTAGAGCTGCTCGACGAGCTGCTGCGCTCTTTTCGCAACTATGCCTATGCCAAAGAGCAAGTCATACAAATAGAGCGTAACCGGGAAGAAATAGAGATGCGCAGCGACTCTTTTTTGGTGCGGCGTATCATTGCCCAATTGTTATCCAATGCCATTAAGTTCTCGCCCAAACATTCCGAAATATTTGTGCGCCTTCTGGACCATGGCGACGAGGTCATCATAGAAGTAGAAGATGAGGGCCCCGGCATTTGTAAAGAAGACCGCGAGCGCCTCTTTCAAAGCGGCGAACCCGGTATGTTTAAAAATAAACCGACCGGCGCCGAGTCATCGCCCGGTATGGGGCTCATTATTTGCAAACAACTGGTAGAAGCCCTGTATGGTAGTATTGAATGTGAGAGCGAAGAAGGCATGGGGACGCTCTTCCGTGTTCGCTTGCCCAAAAACTATCACCGTAAAGTGAAGGAGCTGAAAGAGCAAGCTCAAGCATAAGCAACTTACCGGCGCTTCCGGTACAAACAAACATTTCCCCGGCACTCCACCGGCTCCCATGCCCCGCTGTTAAAAACAGCCTCATAATCCCGCCCCAGTAGGCGGAATTCATTCCAACTGCTTTTGTTTTTTAACAGCCACACGGAGCGGCACGCTTGCAAGGTGGTATCGTCAACGAGCATCAAATCATAGAGGGTGGGCGCATCTTTTCGAAAAGCAAAATAAAAATCACCGCCCGTAGCCAAGCGGTTATCGCTCACCAAACAGTCTTCTTGTTTACCCTTTGAAAAATACTTTTGAATCAAATACTTCTCATCCCGGTAAGTACCCTGTGTTTGCGCCTTATAGGCAGCGTACATTGGATGAATAAGCCCCAAGACTATCAAGCCCGGCAACAGCAGGCGGCGCGGTATGCCCCCCCCCGGGACGCCCCCCCACAAAATACTGCCTTTCAGGAAATACACTCCGGCCAAAGGCACATTGCCTTCGTAAAAGCACCACACCGAAGCCGCCCATAACAAACACCCCCACACTGCCAAAGCCTTTTTATTTAAAGAAAAAAAATTGCGCCCTATGACGGCTGCTGCCAAAGGCACCAATGGCAAGACCATACGGGCATGTAATGTGATAGGATTATAATAACGAAAAGAAGTCGTAAAGAACCAGAACATTCCCAGCATGCTCAAAAAGACAACACCCCATACAGACAAGCGCCGCCCGCTGCGCCAACTTGCTATCAGAGCAACCATGGCACCGGAAAAGCCCACCCACATATCCGCGCCCACAAACATCAACAAAGGCTGGTAGGTAATGCGGCGCAAAGTGTAAATCCATGGCTTGTCATAGTAACTAAAGGCGCCATAGTTTGGGCTATGCTCTGCTTGAATATGCCAAAAGCGATACAAAGGATGCCCAAATGCCCAAGCATAACAGGCAAAATATAGCACCAATAACAAGCCGCCGGCGAAGCCCAACATTTGCCAGAAAGCAAGATATTGCTTGCGGCGCATATCTTGAATGAAAAACAGCAGCAGCGCAGGCATCATCCATATGACGGTTTCTTTGGTCAGGAAAGCAGCAAACAGCGCTAAAGCAGCCCACAGCCCGGCTACACGCCCACAATGGCGCTTATCCAATGCCATGCAGGCCGCCACTACCCAAAGCATCAGGACAGTATCGGGATACAGCTTGGCTGCGAAATGGAACACGTAATAATCGGTTATCAAAAACAGTGTGGCTACCCACCCCCAATCATAAAAACACCAAAACAAGATAAGCACCAGAAGCACACATAAGACCGGGTAAGCCACGGCGGTCCATTCGTTCACGCCCCCCCAAGCAACAAAAAGCGATACGGGGGCATAGAGCCCCAAACGGTGATCCATAACATGACGCAACTGCCAACCGCCCCGCAGCAGTTCTACCGCCTTGCGCAGGTAATAAACATCATCGTAAAAATAGAAGCCATCGAAGCTTGCCCACAACAAAAGCAGCCAAAACAGCAGGATGCCCACGCTTACTGTTTTTTCGCGAGACAAGCCGGCAGATACATCAAGCCTTTTCATGTGTTTTTCGTAATTTGCAGGCTCAAAATAGCCAAAGCACTGAATATTTTAAAGCCATGAACAAATACGACCAAAGGGGCGTGTCTGCCTCAAAAGAAGATGTACACAAAGCCATAGAGAAGATAGACAAAGGGCTTTATCCCAAGGCTTTCTGCAAGATTATTCCCGACCACCTCACCCACGACGAGCAGTATTGCCTCATCATGCATGCCGACGGTGCGGGCACTAAGTCGGCCTTGGCTTATGCTTACTGGCGCGAAACCGGCGATTTGTCCGTATGGGAAGGCATAGCGCAGGATGCCCTGGTGATGAACCTCGACGATTTGTTGTGCGTAGGTGCCACCGACAATATACTCATCTCTTCTACCATTGGCAGAAACAAAAATCTGATACCGGGCGAAGTGATTGCAGCCATCATCAACGGCACGGAACGCTTCGTGGAAAAAATGCGCCAATACGGCATTCATATGTACACTACGGGGGGCGAAACCGCCGATGTGGGCGACCTGGTGCGTACCATCATCGTGGATAGTACCGTTACCGCCCGCATGAAGCGCAGCGATGTTATAGACAATAGCCGCATTCAGGCCGGCGATGTCATTGTAGGCTTGGCAAGCTATGGGCAAGCCACCTACGAAGAAGCCTACAACAGCGGCATCGGCAGCAATGGACTCACGGCTGCCCGCCACGAGGTCTTTCATCAAAGTGTAGGGCGCAAGTATCCCGAAACTTTCGACCCTGCCATCCCCGACCGGTTGGTTTACAATGGAAAGTATCAACTTGGCGATTTGATAGAAGTGGCCGGGCAAAAAATACCGATGGGCAAGTTTGTCCTTTCACCCACACGCACCTATGCCCCCATTTTAAAAGCCGTCTTCGACGAGATTCGCCCCCATATTCACGGTATGGTGCATTGCAGCGGCGGCGGGCAAACCAAGGTGCTGCACTTTGTAGAAGATGTGCATGTAATCAAAGATCAGCTGTTCGATACGCCCCTTTTATTCCGCCTCATACAAGAGCAAACCGGCATGAGCTGGCAAGAGATGTACCAGGTCTTCAATATGGGCCACCGCATGGAAGTGTACCTGCCGGAAACCTATGCGCAAGTGGTCATCGATGCGGCACGCAGCTTCGGTGTGGAAGCACAGGTTATCGGACGCGTAGAGCCCCTCGATGGAAGTAAAAAACTCACCATCCGCTCGGCTCATGGCGAGTTCGTCTATGCTTAGGCATTTTATTTGCTCAAGTCAGGCAAAACAAAAAACAACAATTACCCATCAAATTCCATGAATAAAAAGACAATACTGGTTACCGGCGGCTTAGGTTTCATAGGCTCACACACGGTGGTGGCACTTCAGGAAGCCGGTTACGAAGTAATCATTATAGACAACCTGAGCAACTCTTTCGCTTTTGTACTCGACGGCATTCAAGCCATCACAGGCATCAAAAGCCGCTTTTATGAAGGCGACTGCAACGACCGGGCTTTCATGCAGTCGGTATTTGGCAAAGAAAAAATCGATGGCGTCATTCATTTTGCCGCATATAAAGCCGTGGGCGAATCGGTTGCCGAGCCTTTGAAGTACTACCACAATAACCTAATGTCGCTCATCGTCCTGCTTGAACTGATGCAAGCGCATGCCGTACCGCATTTGGTCTTTTCTTCTTCTTGCACTGTTTATGGACAACCCAAGCAACTGCCGGTCGATGAATCGGCGCCCATCTTGCCGGCACAGTCGCCCTATGGCAATACCAAGCAAATTTGTGAAGAAATCATCCGCGACAGTGTGCAGGCAGGCATGCCGGTTAAAGCCTTGGCACTGCGTTACTTCAACCCTATTGGTGCGCACCCCACTGCACACATAGGCGAGCTACCCATAGGCGTTCCCAACAATCTGGTGCCCTACATCACCCAAACAGCCGCCGGCATCCGGCGCGAGTTGTCTATCTTCGGCAATGATTACAACACGCCCGACGGCACCTGCATCCGGGATTTCATACATGTGATGGACTTAGCCGAGGCACATGTCAAAGCGTTGGAATGCCTTTTAAAGCAACCCGCCGCCCCTCTGTATGACTTCGTCAATATCGGAACCGGCAAAGGGCATTCCGTCTTGGAAGTGGTGCAAACCTTCGAAAGAGTAAATAACCTTCAGCTTCCCTATAAATTTGCGCCACGCCGCCCCGGCGATGTAGAGCAAATTTACGCCAAAGCCGACAAAGCCAAACAAATGCTGGGCTGGCAAGCACGCCGCAGCCTCGATGAAGCCTTGCGCGATGCATGGCAATGGCAGAAGGCTTTGAAAGAAAAAGGCATTTTGGCAAAGATGCAGGAAACTGAAACAGACGCATAAGCAACCAAGGGGACTTCTCCCCTTTCTTTTTATTTTTACCAATCGCAACTGTTGAATCAGGCAAAAAATGGAAAACAAAACCATACTTATCACCGGCGGTGCCGGCTTTATAGGCTCTCATGTGGTGCGTTTGTTTGTAAAGAAATATCCGCACTACCACATTGTAAATCTCGACAAACTGACCTATGCCGGCAATCTGGAAAATTTGAAAGACGTAGAAGGTGCACCCAATTATACCTTCGTAAAAGGCGACATCGTAGATGCCGGCTTTCTACACACGCTCTTTCAAAAGTATGCTTTTGACGGTGTGATTCATCTGGCTGCCGAGTCGCATGTTGACCGCTCCATTCTGAACCCCATTGACTTTGTCATGACCAACGTGGTGGGCACCGTCAATTTATTGAATGCCGCACGCCACGCATGGAAAGAGCAATACGAAGGAAAGCGCTTCTATCACGTATCTACCGATGAAGTGTATGGTTCGCTCGAAAACCCGGATGAGTTCTTCACCGAAAGCACCCCTTATGACCCGCGCTCGCCTTACTCTGCCTCCAAGGCATCGTCCGACCACTTTGTGCGTGCTTACCACAACACCTATGGGCTGCCCGTGGTGCTTTCGAACTGCTCCAACAACTACGGTCCCAATCAGTTTCCGGAAAAGTTAATTCCGCTTTGTATTCTGAACATCAAAAACAACCGCCCTATTCCTGTGTATGGCAAGGGCGAAAATATACGCGACTGGCTGTATGTAGTCGATCATGCCAAAGCCATCGACTTGGTGTATCACCAAGGCAAGACCGGCGAAACCTACAACATAGGCGGGCACAATGAATGGAAAAATATAGATGTGGTACGTCTCATCTGCCGCCTGATGGATGAAAAACTGGGGCGCCCCGCCGGCACTTCCGAACAGCTGATTACTTTCGTAAAAGACCGTGCCGGTCATGACCTGCGCTATGCCATCGATGCCGGCAAGATACAAAGAGAACTGGGCTGGACGCCTTCCGTGCAATTTGAAGAAGGACTAAGCCAAACCATCGACTGGTATTTGGCAAACGAAGCATGGCTTGAGCGTGTAAGCAGTGGCGCCTACCGCGATTATTACCGTATTCAATACGAAAATCGTTCGTAACACATGAGTAACTTGTATAAAAAACCTTTTCACCCTGGCTCTTTGCATAAACTACGTTTTTTGGTAACCGGCGGTGCCGGCTTCATTGGCTCTCACCTGGTAGAGTACCTGTGTGAGCACAAGGCTGCCCTGGTGCGTATTATGGACAACCTAAGCACCGGCAAAATCGAAAACATTGCGTCCTTCCTTGCTCTGCCCAATGTAGAGTGGATAGAAGGTGACATTCGCGACCTCGACACTTGCATGCAAGCATGCGAAGGCATAGACATCGTATTGCACCAAGCGGCTTTAGGTTCCGTACCGCGCAGCATTGCCCAACCGCTGCAGAGCCATGCCACCAATGTGGACGGCTTCTTGAATATTCTTTATGCAGCCAAAGAGAAAGGCATCCGGCGTGTGGTTTTTGCCTCTTCTTCATCGGTTTATGGCGACAGCCCGCACCTGCCCAAGCAGGAAGAAATCATAGGAAAGCCTCTTTCGCCCTATGCACTCACCAAGCTTATCAATGAGCAATATGCCGAAGTGTTTGCGCGTACCTATGGCATAGAGTACGTAGGCTTGCGTTATTTCAATGTATTTGGTCCCCGCCAAAACCCGGAAGGACCTTATGCCGCCGTCATACCGCTGTTTATGAAAGCAGCCCTGACAGACAGCGCCCCCACCATCCACGGCGACGGGCAACAGTCCCGCGACTTCACTTTCGTAAGCAATGCGGTAAAAGCCAACCTGCTGGCAGCGCTCACCCGGAAAGAAGAAGCCATCAACCGTGTGTACAATGTAGCTTGTGGCAAGCAATACACTGTTCTGGATATATGGCAGCATATAGCCCGGCTGACGGGCACAGCGGTGCAGCCTGTCCATACGGCGCCCCGCCCCGGCGATGTGCGCCACAGCCTCGCCGACATAGGCGCCGCCCAGCAACTGCTTGGCTATGAACCGGAGCATTATCTTGAAGAAGGACTTGCCCATTCATTGGCATGGTATCGAGCGCTTTATGCCCCCAATCCCAAAGGCTGACAAGCTTGTAAAACAGCGCTTTTTTCACTCCATTTTGCTATCTTGTTCATAGGTAAAAAATTGTTGTTCAATGAACAAGGTAGCTTTTTTTATTTTGCTTGCTTTACTGACACTTGAAGCCCGGTGCCGGCAAGGGAAGCAGCCGGTTCTTGTTGGTGTTCCGGAGTGCGTCAACCGCAAACATCTTACACCCCGAGCCATGTCCCGCCTGTACATCTTCAAAAGAGAAAACCAATACAGCACCTACAGTATTGCTTTCAGCCCCGAATACCGGCTCTACCACCACTATTTAAGCTCCCGTGATGAGGTCCATGGAGTCAAACACAGCGCTCATGGAGCTTTTATAGGCAATACCGTTGTGCAAGTTAACCCCAAGGTAAAACTGGTATTTGCAGAAATACCTATGTATGAAGACATTAAAGACCAATATACGCTAAGAAACATGCTGCGCCAAAAACCAAGAGAAGCAGCTCACTTGTTTTGCGACGCCTTTGAGTATAGCGTGAATTTCATGGATAGCCTTGGTGTCAAGGTCATTCCCATTGCATGGATATGGAACCTCTCTTTCTTTGAACGTTTTTTTGGCAAAGACGTACCCCATCAGCAACGCATAGAATGGCTGGAAGTATTCAAAGCACGCATGCGAAAAATCATCGCCGACCATCCGAACATACTCTTCTTAATGGCCGCCGGCAACGACAGCAAAGACACGCGTAAAAATCTTACCGTGCATAGTATGATAAAGCTGCCCAATGCCCTGACCGTGGGCGCCTTTGATAACGATTGCCGAAACCGTGCCTCTTACAGCAATTATGGTCCGCTGGTAGATATATGGGCTGCCAGTGATGTAGAAGTTGACTTCGGGGGGAAGAGGCTCTATCCTATCACTTTTAGTGGCACCTCCGCAGCTACTGCCGTTGCCGCCGCTTGGGCAGCGCACTGGCTCGGTCAAGGGCTTAGCCAAGAAGAAGTGGTGCGCCGCCTGAAAGAAGCCGGTTGCCTGCCGGCACATATACCTTAAAAAGAAAAAGGCAACCTGCTGTGGGTTGCCTTTTTGCGTCGGGATGACTGGACTCGAACCAGCGACCCCCACGTCCCGAACGTGGTGCGCTACCATCTGCGCTACATCCCGATAAACAGGAGAAGGCGACCCTTTGCCTGAAAGCCGCCTTCTTATTTTACAAGTCGGGATGACTGGACTCGAACCAGCGACCCCTAGCACCCCATGCTAGTGCGCTACCAACTGCGCCACATCCCGATTGCCTTTTGCTGTTGCAAAGATAATAGCTTTGTTGTAAACTTACCAAAAGATTTTTCAAAAAATTTTTAAAGCACGCTTTATGGTCATTGCTATCCATGGTCGTAATTTCCGCGTCGAAGTGCGCCATTACATCGAACGCATGTTGCATATACTTGTGCATCAATACCATGCCAAGCTCTTTTTTTCGAAAGACTTCGCCCGGCTGATTCAAAAACACGAGCTGCAAGCATACGACGGGCAGCTGTACTACACCAACCACAGCGACCTGCCCGAAGTCGATTTCTTCTTTAGTGTGGGCGGTGATGGCACCATGCTGGAATCTGTAACGCATGTAGGTGCCCGGCAAATCCCTATTGTAGGCATCAACACAGGACGCTTGGGCTTTCTGGCAACCATCGCCCCGCATGAACTGGAAGACGCCGTGCACAACCTCTACAATGGCTACTATCATTTCGACGACCGCTCGCTCATCCATCTTGACTCGAACTGTCAGCTGTTCGGTGAGCTCAATTTTGCGCTCAATGAATTCACCGTCACCAAGCGCGACACTGCTTCCATGATCATCGTGCATGCTTATGTGGATGGTGAGTATTTAAACTCTTATTGGGCAGACGGCTTGATTATCTCCACGCCTACCGGCTCTACCGGCTACTCTCTCAGCTGTGGCGGTCCCATTGTTTTTCCCCGCTCAAAAAATTTCATCATTACGCCGGTAAGCCCGCATAACCTGAGCGTGCGCCCATTGATTATTTCAGACCAAAGCGTCATATCGCTACAGGTAGAAGGCCGAAGTCGTTATTTCCTTGCTTCACTCGACTCGCGTTCCGAAATCATTGACTCCTCCGTACAAATAGCTATTAGTAAGGAGCGGTTCTGCGCCCGTTTGGTGCAAATGAAAGAGCACAGTTTCATGGAGACATTACGCAACAAGCTCAACTGGGGCTTGGACGTGCGCAACTAAAAGGCGGCCCGGGCTGACCAATAAAGCCATGCCGCCACCAGAGGGGCTGCCAACAGCAAACCATCGAAGCGGTCCAGGAAGCCGCCGTGCCCCGGAATCAGTTTGCCGGAGTCTTTCACGCCCAAGCTACGCTTTATCATTGACTCGGTGAGGTCGCCATAAATACCCCCAACCGTAATCAAAAAAGACATGCCTACCCACTGCTCCACACTCAATGATTGAAACGCAGAGGACAAACCCAAAGCCACGAACATGGAAAGTACCCCTCCACCAATGGCGCCTTCCCAGGTCTTGCCGGGCGATATGCGAGGGAACAGTTTGTTCTTGCCCAAAGCCTTCCCAACAAAATAAGCACCGGTATCATTTGCCCATAGCAAAAGCAAGAAACCCAATGCTATGTAGTAATGATAGCTGCCTTCAAACAGATAAGCAGCTCGCATGTAAAGCATAAAAGGAAGCAACACATATATCCAAACCACACAATGCAACGCCATAACTTCCAAGGGCTGTCCTTGATGGCGGTCATAGAGCAGTGTCCAACACAAAAACACAAACAAAAAAACCGGCGCCCACAGCCATGCCCACGATTGCAAAGCCCCTACCAAATGCAGGGCGTGCAAAAGCAGGATAATGGCCGATGATAAAACACCTGCGGTTTTGCCGGGATGTTTAATGTGTATTTGCGCCAAAGTCAGCAGCTCATATGCCGACAACAGGGCTATCAAGGAAAACAAAGCAACGAAACTCTCGCCGCGCCACCACACACTGCCCAACAACAACACCCCACCTATAACACCCGACAATACGCGCAACTGAAGGTTAGATGCTTTCTTCATCGGACTGCTCGAAGTTGATTTCATGACGAATTATTTTTAATGCTCGAATGACATCAGCAGGATGCACTTGTACCTCTGCTTCACCCCACAAGCCATACATGGAATCTTTTTTGTTTAAGACCACCGCCTGAATACCCCGCTCAAGCAGAATTTGCTGCACAATGCCGGCTCTGTGCGGAAAAGAGGTCTTATATACAGTCTGCCATTGCATGTATTCACATCTTAATGCTCCGGTACGCTTAAGGAGATGGTAGCAAATTACAAAATTTAATATGACAAGCCACATAAATGGCTATAAAAAAGGTAAGCATAACTTTTTTAACTTTACCCTTCGGAAAGTTTTTAGCTATCGTCATGAATTTATCGTTTAGTACTACGGAAATCACCTCCGGGCATTTGGCTTCCGATGCCCCCCTGCACTATCGCCTGTTGTTTGCTTACAAAGCGGCTGCCGAATGCCTCGAAGGCGGCAAGCTGCTTGAAGTGGGCTGCGGCATTGGCAGAGGCCTGCCTTACTTGCTTCCCAAAGTAGATGCGTACTGGGCTATAGACAAAAACCGTCAACTGCTCGAGGCGCTGCAAGCGCAGTATCCGCAAGCCACTTTCATAAGTGGACAAGTGCCGCCCCTTTCTCAAATACCGGACAATAGCTTCGACTATGTGCTCAGCTTTCAAGTCATAGAGCATATTCCTAATGACAGGCTGTTTATCCGGGAACTTCACCGGGTACTAAAACCGGGCGGCACACTCATACTCACCACGCCCAACCGCCTGCGCTCATTGACGCGCAACCCTTGGCACATACGCGAATATACCGCCACGGAACTGACCCAATTGCTGCAAAGCTTTTTTACAGAAGTAAAAATGCAGGGCGTAGGCGGCAATGAAAAGGTAGAACAATATCAAGCGGCCAATGCTGCGTCCGTAGCCAAGTGGAAACGATGGGACGTATTCAATCTTGAGTACCGCCTGCCACGCTGGATGCTGCGCCTGCCGTATGAAATACTGAACCGGCTGAACCGTAACCAATTGATGCAGAAAGAAAGCGCCGCACGCAACATCACACTCGACGACTACTTGCTTGTAAAAGACATGCGGCGGGCTTTGGACTTGTTTGTGACGGCAAAAAAATAGAAGGGTGAATCCTCACCCTTCTTTCTACTCTTCAACGGGAATAATGTTTATTTGAATGCCTAAAAAGTTTTCATAGTCTTCGGCTTCTTCCCGTATGTCTTCATCGTCTTCGGGATAGTACCAGGTAATCTTCACTTCGCCTCCGGCATCTTGATATTCCTTCAAGATGCGCACGATGTCCAAGAAGCACTTGGAAGAGCTGGTGTTGTAGTAAGTAAGGTTAAAAGTGAAATCTATAGGCCCTTTCTTTTCCTCGGTGTATCTTTTGAGCCAATCCAAAATAGGACGGTAAAACTCCCAGGTATCTTCCAAGTATGACTCGCCTTCAATCAAGCACTTTCCGGTGGAGGCATCAAACTTAACATGTGGGGTAAAATAGGTACTTTTTACACCTTCAATTTCTAAGTTTTCCATATGCTCGCTTTATTTTCTGTATTCCAAAATATTTAAAGATTCTTCTTCACATTCACTGCCAAAGCAAAGAACGAGAGCTTGTCGTCCACATCGCGGAACTCCACTGATATGGGTTGTGCCGAGGTGAGGGCTATCTGAATGAGCCCGATACCGGCGCCCTTGCTGCGCTCGTCTTCATTGGGGTTGATGCGTTGCTCAAACTTCAAACGGCGCAACGCCTCCCTGTCGAGCGTATTAATCAGCTCGCACTTGTCCCACAGGGTAGGTATCCACTTCTTTTCTACCAGGTTGCCTGCCATCAGCGTATAAAACGCTTCATCTTCGGTAATTACGATGGTTCCTACCCGGTATTCTTTATCTCCAATTTTACTCACTTCCGAGGAATAAAAAAAGATATTCTGTGCCAACTCCATGAAAATAGAGTACACTTTTTTGCCTGATTTCGGGTCTTGTGCCAATTTATTTTGCAATTCCTTGCTTATCTCATAAATAATCACATCGGACATAGGACCTTTATAAGACACCAATATTTCTTTGCTTGAAAGGTCCTGGTAGTGATTAAAAAAGCTGAACTTTCCCATTGCAATTTATTTTTTCCTGTTTTTGAATAGTTTAATTATAGCAAAGTGTTTAAATATATGCAATTCTATTTTTATTTTTTTATTCTGCCGGGATTGAGTAGCACTTTTTTAGCAAAATTTAACAAAAGGTGCACGGTTGTAGCATTCGCTTCACAATTAAAGGGGAATTCTTATTTTTGAGCTATTAATTTGTCTGTGAAACGTAGAGTCTTAACTTCATGATACGGATTGGGATATTTTTTGGTGGCAGCTCACGCGAGCGCGAAGTGTCTTTTGCCGGTGGTCGCACCGTTTACGACAACTTGGATAAATCGCTTTTCGAAGCTGTTCCCATCTTTGTCGACAGTCTGGGGCGCTTCATCTTATTGGAATGGGAATACCTGTATAAAGGCACCATCCGTGATTTTTACCCTCCGGCGCAGCATCAACCCCGTGATTTTCAAATTTATATAGAATCACTTGCTCAAAGTCCGGCGGCATGGCTCGAACGCATAGCAACCGAAGTGGGGCGTCCCATCACGCCTGCGGACTTCGCCGGTCTTTTCGATGTGGCTTTCCTGGCATTGCATGGCTCTTACGGTGAAGATGGCACCATTCAGGGCTTGCTCGAATGGTATGGCATTCCTTATACCGGCTCGGGCATTTTGCCCTCAGCCATAGGCATAGACAAAGCCACCCAACAACGCCTGTTTCAGAAGATGGGCTTCGAGCGCCCGGCCTACCGCCTCATCGGGCGCGATGACTACCTGCGCATGGATGCCCGGGCACTGGAAGCGATGCTGCAAGCAAGCCTTCAACAGTTGGGCGACCCTTTGGTGGTAAAGTCAGCACATCAAGGCTCTTCTATTGGCGTCAGTGTGCTGCGCAATCCCAAATTGGAAGATTGGCAACAAGCCCTGGACAAAGCCTTCTTCATACGGCGCCTTTCGTTAAGTGAATGGCACAAGCTGAACGAAGAGCAGCAGCGCGCCCGGCTTATCGAGTGGACCGACATTCGCGAAGGGCTGGGATTTCCCATGCTTGCGGAATACGAAAACGAACATACGACCCTTTATCATCCGCATGAATTACGCGCGTGGCTTCAAAAGCACACCGAAGGGCAAGCCACTCTCTATGCGCTGCAAAACACGGAAACCGAAGTACTCATCGAAGCTTTCATTCACGGGCAAGAGTTTTCTTGTATTGTGGTGGAAGATTTACAGGGCAAGCCCGTGGCATTGCCTCCCACACAAATCATCAAACAGAGTGAAGTATTTGACTACCGGGCTAAATATTTGCCCGGAATCAGCCGTAAAATCACCCCCATTGAGCTGCCCGACGAGCAAATAGAAGCCATCCGAAAAGCCTGTGTGGCATTGTATGAAGCCATGGAAGGCGAGGTGTATGCCCGCATCGATGGTTTCATTACACCGGAAGGCAAAATTTATCTTAACGACCCCAATACCACTTCGGGCATGATGCCCTCTTCTTTCTTTTTCCATCAGGCTGCGGAAATAGGGCTTGACCCCAGCCGCTTTCTCACCTACATTATTGAGCGCTCGCTGCAGGTGCGTGCCGCACAACCCAACCTGCATTTTGTAAGCCGGCGCCTGCTTGCCCAATTACAACAACTCCGGGAAAAACTGCATCATCAAAAACAAGACACTATCCGCGTAGGTGTCATCATGGGGGGCTATTCGTCTGAAAGACATATATCGGTAGAGAGTGGGCGAAATATCTATGAAAAGCTTTCCGCCTCAACCAAATACACGCCCATTCCCATTTTCCTGACCGGCAATGCCGGAAATTGGCGCCTCTACCGCCTGCCCGTTCACTTGATGCTTAAAGACAATGCCGACGACATCAAAGAAAAAATTGAAAACTACCAAACCCACCCCATCATCGAGCAAATCAAACAAGAAGCGCAAGCCCTCACGGCACGCTATGCGCAGGATGCTTTCTTTGAGCCCCAAGCCATCAGCTTTGAAGAACTGGCGCGCATGGTAGATGTAGTGTTTATAGCCCTGCATGGGCGCCCCGGTGAAGACGGCTCTTTGCAAGCTCGTCTCGAAGAATACGGCATTCCTTATAATGGATCGGGCGTGGCCAGTTCTCAAATCACCATCAATAAGTATGAGACCAATGAAATATTGAAGCAACACGGCGTGCCGGTAGCTGCCCACCGTTTGGTGCACAAAGAAGAGTGGCTGCAACAAGGCATGCAAGTCGTAGAAAGTATTGAAGCAAGCTTCGCCTATCCTTTCATAGCCAAGCCCGCCGACGATGGTTGTAGCTCGGCTGTAAAAAAGGTAAAAAACAGAGACGAGCTCATTGCCTATATCGAAGCGTCATTCAGAAGCGACGAAACACTGCCTCAAGAGCTGATGCAGCGTCTTGGCTTGAAGCCGGGCGCCCCCTTTCCGCCCCGTGAGTTTTTCCTTATTGAAGAGCTCATTACGGCGCGCGGCGCGCGGCGTTTCCTCGAAATCACCGGTGGGCTGCTTACGCACCTCACCCCCGACGGCAAGCGGCGCTATGAAGTATTTAGCCCATCGGAAACCCCTGCCTTAGGTGAAGTGTTGTCTTTGGAAGAAAAATTCTTGGCAGGCGAAGGGCAAAACATTACCCCCGCACGCTTCTCGGAAGACCCGGAAGAAAACCGGCGCATCACCGAAGTCGTAAAACAGCATTTGCAAAAAGTAGCTGAAATATTGGATGTAGAAGGCTATGCCCGCATCGATGCTTTCGTGCGTGTTTACTCAGCCGAAAAAGTGGAAACCGTAATTGTGGAAGTCAATTCCTTACCCGGCATGACACCGGCTACGTGCATTTTCCACCAAGCCGCCTTGCATCATTACAAACCCTATGATTTTATAGACGGAATACTCACTTATGCCCTAAACAAACAGAAAAAGACAAAGCTGAAACACACATGAAGTTCTGGATAAAAACCAATTCCATCAAACAAGTAGTCATACATTTGCTGCTGGCTGCCGTTTCGTTTACGCTGTTGCTGGTGCTTTTTTTCTTCTACCTTATCCCCTACATTGCACGGCAAGACGAGGTAGCAGAAGTACCCCGCCTAACCGGTGCTTCCATAGATTCGGTATTGGCAGTGGCCGGGGAACTGCCTGTAAAGGTGATTATTCAAGACAGTAGTTTTTCGACTGAATATAAGCCGGGCACCGTATTGAGCCAATATCCCCTGCCCGGCACACAGGTAAAACCGGGGCGCAAGGTATATCTTACCATTTGCCCCAAGGAGCCCCCACTTACTCAAATGCCCAAGCTCACCGGGCTTTCTTACCCCACAGCCATTGCCAAGCTTAAAAGCAATCAGTTGGAACTGGGGCGCATCCGTTTTGAGCCGGATATTGCCATAGACATTGTGCTGGAGCAGGAAATAGACGGGAAGCCCATTCCGCCCGGCACCCCCATTCAGATGGGCACCAAAGTAGATTTGGTGGTGGGCAGTGGCATTGGCGAGGAGGAATTTGACGTTCCCGACCTCACCGGTCTGACGCTCGAAGAGGCAGAAGCCGTTTTGAAAGCGCGCTCGCTGCGCTTAGGCATCGTGCGCTACGACGAAAATGCCCAAGCCCCTTATCAACGCATATTCAAACAAAACCCACCGGCATTTGTCGATTTGTCGCAATATGAGTTGGCCGGCTACGACAAGCACGGGAAACCCATCTACCGGCCCGTAAAGGTGCGCAGCGATAGCCTTTTGTCAGGCAAAGGACACAGCAAGGGATTGGACCTGAACAAGGTGCCCCGTAATAAAATACGTCCGGGCGAGATGATAGACATATGGATTTCGAACAACCCGGCTTACTCTGTCTTCAACGATACGCTTTCGAGCATGATGGACGAATTCCAACCCATCGACTCCCTGATAAAAAAAGACAGTAGCCGGAACAAAAAAATAACCCCATAGCTTCAGCGGTATGGCGCCACGCCCCCTTATCCGGATTCCTACCGATAAGAAAATACACTTGTTTCTTCATGTAGCGGCAGCCCTGCTCGCAGGCTTGCTGCTGCTGCTGTTCTTCTTTTTGGTCATGCTCCCCTACTATACTCGCCAAGAGCAACTGCGCAGTATTCCTCAGGTAGAGGGGCTCTCTTATCAGGAAGGGGTTCGCCGTCTGCAAGACGCCGGTTTTTTACCCGTGGTGCAAGACACAGTTTTTGTGGCAGGTGCCGCACTCAACAGCATCGTAGAGCAATACCCGCCCTCCGGGCAGCTTGCCAAATCGGGCAGAAAGGTGTATTTGCGTATCACCCCCTCTTCCGTCCCCAAAATACCCATACCCGAAGTCATAGGATTAAGTACGGAATATGGCTTGCGCCGTTTACAGCAAGCCGGCTTTCAACACATACAACTCCGCTACTTGCCCCACCCGGAAACGCCCCCCAACAATATTGTAGGACTTAACAACAGCCGGGGCAGTGTTTTATCTCCTCATACGCCTTTTTCTTTAAGCGACACGCTGGTGGTGGTAGTGAGCGAATCGCCCGAGTCACAAATAGAAGTGCCGCAGCTGATGGGGCTCAGCGAGGAAGAAGCCCGTTTTGTAGTTCGTGCCTTGGGCCTGCAGATAGGCAAGGTGGAATATGTCTTTGATCAACCCGGCCTGCCGTTGGGGATGGTTGTTAAACAAAACCCTCTCCCCCATTACTGGGAAGAGGGGAAAAAGCACTATCGCCACGTAAGCCGTGGCAGCTACATAGACCTTTGGGTAGTGGGCATGCCCGTTCCCCAAGAAGAAGCCACCGAAGACTCTTTGCCAACCCCATAACTGATTTCACTGTGACGTATCTTACCGCCGGTGTTTCCTACCTGCCCCAGCATAAACAAAACGCCTGCGGCAAACAACAAATTGGCAAGTAGCAGGTAAAAAGGATAACCGTCTTTTTTCATAAGCCACCAGAAAGAGAAGAGGGCAAAAGCACCTATTATCTCCACCAACCAGAAAGCTGTTTCGGCAGCTTCCTCATGCGCATGTATGAGGCGGTGGCTTACTTCCGGCAATTCTTCTACTATCTCTTCGGCACCTTCGCCCGTGAGCAGAGCCGGAATAGCCAGCAAGGCAGCCAATATCACAAGCCCCAAGCCGGTCATGGCCATTTCTTTCTTCCGGAGCAAGAGCGATACAAGAAGCACCAGACTTCCGAAGAACATGCCTGCAATAGGCAAATGGTTCACTACCAAGTGTAAATGTGCTGCGTTCATAAGCTTTGTTTTTTGGGTAATACTCAAAGATAAGCAAGCTTCGGCTTTTCTTTTACCCCTTAGGCTTAGTTTTTATATTTTTTACATAAACTCATATTACCTAACACAAGAAATTTGTATTAACAAACAGTACATATAAAATCAAAATACTTTCTTTTGCAAAAGAATAATAACATACACTACCAAGCATATTTTCAAGCATTTATTTTCCAAAAAAATTGAGCCAAACATTTGCTTTTCTTATATTTGCAAGCAGCTTATTATCAAAAGTAGAGCCTTATGAAAGCGTTTCAACTTCTCATTTTTGTAATTTTACTTAGCTTAGACTTACATGCGCAAGTAAATGTAACAGCTACTGCCGGAGTAAACAGCAGCTCTTACACTACACTCGGTGCAGCCATTAATGCCATCAACAGCGGTACACACAGGGGAAATATCAATGTTAGAATTACCGGCAACACCACCGAGCCCGGAAATATTACCATCAACCCCTCGGGCACCGGTGGTGCCAACTACGTATCCATCACCATACGCCCGCAGGGCGGAGTGCGCACCATTAGTGCCAATTTTGGGGGCGCTCCTTTGCTAACATTAAATGGCTGCCAAAACGTAACCATCGATGGCGAGTACAACGGAGGGCGTGGCTTGCAGTTTATACACAACGGGGGAGGTACTGACGACTACGCTGTTTTGTTTATAAACGGAGCCTCCAATAATGTCATTCGTTACTGTGACTTCCGGGCAGGACAAACGCACAACGACCGGGGCGTAGTCACCTTGCTTGCCACAAATGGCACCCCCATTCAAAACAACATCATAGAGTATAATGCCATTTACCATGCTCCAAGCCATTATCCCAAAAACGGCATTATAGCAACTACAAATGCCGGAAACGGTGCCATACGCGACAATACCATCCGGGGCAATTACGTTTACAACTTCTACTCTTCCGGCAGCCCCACTGCCGGCATACGCTTCGACCTTAGTTTTGCCTCTCCGGGCTTGAGCTACGGCAATCAAATCCTGAATAACCGTATTTTTCAAACCACCTCACGCAACTACACCTCCGACAATACACACCGTGGCATTTACCTGCAAGGCGGCGGCAGCTATACCGTAAGCGGCAACGTCATCGGCTATGCCAATGGCAGCGGCACGGGCACCTATTCTATGACTACCCCGGGCAGCAAACTACGCTACCGGGGCATAGAGATGCGCGACCTCGACAACATAGGCACCCATCTTATAGAAAACAACACTATTTCGAATTTCTATTTTGAAACCACCTCAAATGAAAACAATGCTGCCGGTGGTAATGAAATAGGCGTGTGGTGTGGTATTGTAGTGGGTGAGTATAAGACCAATGATATTTTCGATGATAGCTACAACGCCATCATACGCAACAATACCATAGGTAGCCATACTACCAATGATGTTATTACCGTAGTCAATGGAGGCACCAGCGACCAAAGCATGACCAAAGGTATTTATGCCCATTTCAATGGCAATTGTGTGATAGAAAACAACCGTATCGGGGGTATATGGGCTTATGGTGCAGGCCCCAACAATGGCTCCAATTTCGTAGGGATCGATGTGGACGGCAGCGGTAATAAAAACGTGAACTACAACCTGATTGGCAGTGAAACGGTAGCCCATAACATAAAAGCCGGGCGGGCAGGCTTCACTACCGAGGACACCTTTGTAGATGGTATCTATGCCGATGCTTGGGGGAACAATACTTATAATTACAACGTCATTGCCAACATGACTTCTTATGGCAGCGGCACCACCAGCACCACCGGCTCTACCAACGGAGGCATTTACTGCTACTATGGCACCAACACCTTTATTGGCAACCGCATCCACGATATAAACATATACAATGACGGCGGATTCTTCTCGTTTCCGGACCCCACCACCGGCAACTCCGTAAACGTACAACAGTTTGGTATTTACAATACTGCCGGCACCGGGCAAGCCATCACAGACAACGAAATATATAACCTCTATAACCACCATCCCTCCGGGCAATTGTGCACTGTAGCCTTGATGCTGGGCGAAGGAGGCAATGACTCCTATGTAGCCCGCAACCGCATTTACAACCTGTGGATGAACAGTAGCGACCTTAGCTCTATCATTATGGGCATGGGGGTAGATAATAACAATTCTACCGATGAATGGACGCTGGCCAATAACATGATTAGTGTAGGGCAAAACGTTACCCGCAACTATCGCATCTTGGCATTCTATGCCAACACGCCTGCCCGTTTGCGCCTGTGGAATAACACTTTTCTGGTGCAGGGCTCTTCCAATGGTTCAGCCAACAACCGTACTCATGCCGCCATTTTCATTCAAAATGATTTCGAAGCTTATAACAACCTGTTTTTCAACGCCCGCACCACCACCGGCGGAAGTGCAGGTATCAATGTAGCCATGAGTGTATTCAATGCAGTTGATGTGCCCTCCGTTAATACGGACTATAATGTGTACTTGGCTTCCGACCCCATCTTTGGCAGATTGACCTTGGGCTATCTGAACAACAATGGCTATTCTGCCCCTTATGCCTTCACGCAGATGAGTACTTGGCGCACCGAAACAGGTAACGACGCATACAGCTGGGCAGAACACGGTAGCGGCTCGGCACCTACCTCCTACGTCCCCAACCCAACGGCTCTTTTTTTGGACCCTGACAATGGCGACTTGCATATTAATCCCAATCATGAAAGCGCCTGGTTTGTGAATGGCAAAGGCAAGCAAATCAACCATACGGGCGTGATTACCGACTTGGACGGGGACACCCGCTCCGCTTCGGTAACTACAGGCACCACCGACATTGGTGCCGATGAGTTTACTATGAACCTGGCTGTTGCTCCACCCAATGCCTATATTGAAAGTGGCAGCATCAGCAATGGCAGCACTACGGTTTTCTCTTGGGCACAGAAAGAGATAGCGCGCATTACATGGGTAGGCACTGCTTTGCCTTCCGAAATGTGGGTGCAGTATTACTCCGGCGAAACGCCTCCCAACCCCGTGCCCGGAGCAGAGTACAGCGACGGCTACTGGCACATAGAGCCCAAAAGTGGCACTTTTACCGGCTTATACACCGTACAGATTAACTTTGGACCGCATGAGACCGGCACCATCACTACGCCAAGCCTCTCTGCAATTCTTACCAAACACGATGCCGGGGTTTGGGTGCCCTTCTTTGCCGGCACCGGCCCCCTCCAAAGTCAAAAAAATTATATAACTGACCCTAAACAGATATGGGTCACGGGTATCAGTTCCTTTTCTGATTTTGCCCTTACCTCCGGTTTTGCGCCTCTACCGGTACAACTCACACACTTCAACGGCGAAGCTACACCCGAAGGGATAGAACTAAGATGGATGCTGACAGGCACGCCCAAAGAGGTGGTGTATGTAGAGCGCTCAAACGATGCCTTACATTTTACACCCATAGCCGAACTGCCGGCTCGCGTGGGGGAAACCAAGCATTTGGATCCTCACCCACAAGCCGGTTATAATTACTACCGTTTGCTTATCCGGGGCAATGAGCAGGAAGAATACTCCTCTATCATTGCCATATGGTGGAATGAAAGTGCGCCCACCGTGCAGATATATCCCAACCCGGCCACTTCGTGGGTAAAAGTGCGCGGCATTCCCTCCGGCGCAAGCATCAAGCTGCGCAGCAGCAACGGGCAACTCATACAGCAAAAGCAGGACCTCCGGGCTGAATGTGAGCTCAATCTGCAAGGACTTGCTTCCGGCATTTACCTGCTTGAAATAGAAGATAAAACCGGGAAACGGATAGAAAAACTCATGGTGCAAAAATAAGGGCTAAGCGTGTGCTATACTTCATAAAACAAAAACAGCGGCAGGTTCTGTGAAACCGGTGCCGCTGTTTCTTTTTTTTCACTCTTCTTCAAGCTCAGTTCATACCATAGCGTTGTACATCATCGGCCGTGATGGTATCGCCGGCAGCCATGATAACCAGGCGCTCCACCACATTGCGCAGCTCACGTATGTTTCCTGACCAGCTGCGCGACTGCAGCAGCTTCACTGCTTCCGGCTCTATTTCTTTCTTTTTGGTACCATACTCATCGGCAATAGCCTGCAAGAAATGCTCTACCAACAAGGGAATATCTTCTTTTCGCTCGTCCAAAGCAGGCACTTGAATAACTATCACACTTAAGCGGTGATACAGGTCTTCACGGAAATTCCCTTTTTTAATTTCTTCGCGCAGGTCTTTGTTGGTAGCGGCAATCACCCGCACATCTACTTTTATTTGCTTATCGCCCCCCACACGGGTAATCACCTGCTCTTGCAGTGCCCGCAACACTTTGGCTTGTGCCGACAGGCTCATGTCACCGATTTCGTCTAAGAAGAGTGTGCCCCCATTGGCTTGCTCGAACTTGCCAATGCGTTGTTTCACCGCCGAGGTAAAAGCACCTTTTTCGTGGCCAAACAATTCACTTTCAATCAACTCGCTGGGAATGGCCGCACAGTTGACCTCCACAAAAGGACCTTTGGCACGTTGGCTTTTTTCATGAATTTGGCGGCACACCAACTCCTTGCCTACCCCATTGGGTCCCGTAATCAGCACGCGGGCATCGGTAGGTGCCACCTTGTCTATATCTTCAAGCACGCGCTTGATAGCCGGCGACTCGCCTATGATTTGGTACTTCTTGCTTATTTTCTTTTTCAGCACTTTGGTTTCTTGTACCAAGTTGGTTTTGTCGATGGCATTACGCACACTCACCAGCAGGCGAGCCAGGTCCGGTGGTTTGGTAATGAAGTCGAAAGCCCCTTTTTTGGTGGCTTCTACAGCCGTATCGATGCTTCCGTGTGCCGAAATCATAATGAATTGAGTGTCTTTGCCCAATGCCATGGCTTTATCGAGCAGCTCCATGCCATCCATTTTGGGCATTTTAATGTCGCAAAGCACCACGTCGAAATCGTCTTTTTCTATTTTTTCGAGTGCTTCCACGCCATTGGCTGCTTCATCTACTTCATAGTTCTCAAACTCCAAAGCGTCGCGCAACGCCTCCCGAATCATTTGCTCGTCATCTACAATCAGAACTTTTGCCATATCTTTTCATTGAGTTGTGTGGACAAATAATTGTACAAAGCTAAAATTTATAAATTCACCCGTTCTTTTACAAAGGCTTCCCACTCTTCAAGCAGTGCCCCTTTGATAACACGCGGGAACTTATGTTGCCCGCCCTCTTTTCCTTTCATCCGCATAAAGTCATAAAACACATCGTTGGGCAGTGCATGCACATAAATTTCCTTCAAAGCGGCGCTGCGTTCCACCCGGTAATCATCGTTCAACACCTTGAGATGCTCATCGAGGCGTTCTTTCAGAAGCCGGGCATCTACCGGGTCATCGGTGCCCACATACCAACGGTGTGCAAACAATGAACCATAGGGCACACCTGCCACGGTAAACTCTTTCACCCGTATGTTCAACTCCTCTGACACAAGCTCTATGGCTTTGTTCATATTATCCACCGAAAGGTGCTCACCACAGAGGCTCAGGAAGTGTTTGGTGCGCCCCGTGATGATGATTTCAGAGCGCTCTCTGTCAACCAATCGCACGACGTCGCCAATCAAATAACGCCACGCCCCCGCACAGGTCGAAAGCAAAAGCGCATAGTCTTTGCCTTCTTCTATTTCGTCAATCATATAAGCCTCGGGGTTCTCCACAATTTGCCCGTCCGGCGTGAAGTTCTTCTCATCGAAAGGCACGAACTCAAAGAAAAGTCCATTGTTAAGCACCATTTTCAAATCGCCGCCGGGGCGCGACTGGTAGGCAATAAAACCTTCCGATGCCAAATAGGTTTCTATATATATCAAAGGCTTACCCAACAGCTTCTCGAAGCCCTTCTTATACGGCTCAAACGACACGCCCCCGTGTACATAAATATGCAGGTTGGGCCATATTTCATGAATATGAGCCACATTGTAGCGTGCAATAATTTTTTCAAGCAAGATTTGAATCCAAGCCGGCACTCCCACAATAAAGCCGATGTCCCACTTAGGCGCCTTTTCGGCGATTTCATCCAACTTCTGATTCCAATCCGTATGCTTGGCAATGCGCTTGCCCGGCTTGTAGAAATGCTGAAACCAGAAAGGAATCTGGCTGGCAGTAATACCGCTCAGGTCACCTTCAAAGTAAGTACCCCGGTGATTGAGGTGGGTGCTTCCGCCCAACATCAGCATGCCCGTTTCAAACAGCTTGCTGGGCAAGTTGGGATAGTCCGAGAGGGTCAGTATCTGCCGTATGCTGGTACGTTGAATGGCTTTAATCATTTCCTTGGTAACAGGAATATATTTCGAAGAGGCTTCGGAAGTACCGGAACTAAGGGCGAAATACTTCACATGCCCCCGCCAAGCCACATCTTTTTCGCCGGCTTTGGTGCGGTGCCACCACTCCTTGTACATTTTGTTGTAATCGAAAACAGGCACCCGTTCTTTATAAGCTTTGTAGAAGTCGCGGCTCTCACGCGGCAGCTGCTGAATTAAACGAATCAGGTCTTCGAAGTTATAATACAAACCAAAAGCCGTATGCTGGGCTGAAGAAAGCAGTTTCAAAAGCTCGCGCTTTTGCAGAGTAAAGGGTGTGTGCTTCTCTTGCTCTATGCTTTTTCGTAATTTTATGCCCTGCTTCAACAGCGTACCTAAAATAGCCATAAGTCCTCCTTTTTTAGTACTATGCAAAGTTAAATTTTTCCTTTATTCTGAATATAAAATGCATGCCCAAAAACAGCATTTATTTGTAAAATACAATAAAAAACAAAAAAACCAACCTCAAAACAATGAAAAGTACAATAGATAAAATAAAACAAGAGTTAGGCGAGCACGTACGTTTGATTGCCGTAAGCAAAACGCACCCGCCCGAAGTCATCATGCAAGCTTATGAGGCAGGATGCCGCGATTTTGGCGAAAACAAGGTGCAAGAGATGCTGCCCAAGTACGAAGCATTGCCCAAAGACATACGCTGGCACTTGATTGGACACCTCCAGCGCAACAAAGTAAAATACATAGCCCCTTTTGTGCATTTGATTCATTCGGTGGACAGCGAGGCGCTCTTGCGCGAAATCAATAAGAGGGCAGCTCAAAATGAAAGAGTGATTGACTGCCTGCTGCAAATTCATATTGCCCAAGAAGAAAGCAAGTACGGCTTAAGCTATGAAGAAGCCCATGCCCTGCTGACCTCTTCCATTTGGGAAGAGCTGCCCCATGTGCGCATCATAGGTTTGATGGGTATGGCTACCTTTACCGACGACACCGCGCAAATACGCCGGGAGTTCAGAGGCTTAAAGCACTTTTTCGATGAGCACAAGCAATATGAGCGTCCCAATGTGAAAATGCAAGAACTTTCTATGGGCATGAGTGGCGACTACCGCATAGCCATAGAGGAAGGCTCTACCATGGTGCGCATCGGCAGTGCTATTTTCGGGCAACGTCAATACACCTGACAGCATGCAAACAAGCATTCCTCACTACCGGCACAGGATACGCAAAGGTCCGGCAGGTGCACTCTACATCTTCGATACCATACGCAAAAAGTGGGTGCGGCTTCTGCCCGAAGAGTGGGTGCGCCAACAGTTCATCCGTTGGCTTATAGAAGAGCAGCACTACCCCGCCGCTTTGATTGCCGTAGAGCAGAGCTTAGGCAAATGGCGTGCCGACATTGTGGTGTATGACCGCCGGGGCATGCCTTTCCTTGTCGTGGAGTGCAAGCGGCATGCCATCACCCTTTCACGCGACACCCTGATGCAGGTGCTTCGATACAACGCCCTGCTCAAAGCCCCCTATTGGGCAATCACCAATGGAGAGGAGGTGCACCTCTTTTCGGTAAACCCCGAAAAGCAAGCAATGGAAGCCCTCGATGCCTTTCCCCCTTTCCCTTCCTGATTTTTTTCAGGCTTGCCATTCATTACCATTTCTGGTAAAAAATCATTAGCTTTACCATGAAGCTTAATTTCCCAAAAGCCCATGAAACGCTTTTTTGCTAACCTTAGCCTCAACACCAAATTTGTGCTGTTTACCCTCGTCACCCTTTTAGTTACTTTCTTGGGGCTGGCGATCTACATCTACGAATATCAGCAGGGCTACTATGAGGACCGCACCGATACCGAAATGTATCAGCACTTGGACGACCTCAGCCGTTTGGTGAAACTCGAATACCGCTACCGCGAAGACATCGTAAAACAAGGCATGCAGGTCCTGCGCTTTCATATGCAGCAGTTGGGGCGCCTGCAGGAAACCAAAGAGCTTTTGCCTCTGGCATTGACCAATGAAGAAAACAAGAATAAAACCTTGGTCAACCTGCCGCGCTGGGAAATAGGCGGGCAGCAAATACAAGGCAGTATTGCCATCGTGGACAGCATTCATAACCTGACCGGCGCAGATGTCTCTATCTATCAAAAAACCAATGTAGGCTTTGCACGCATCAGCACCACCGAGCGCAGCCCCGGCGGCCAACGGTTGGAAGGCTATTATATTTCACCCGAATCGCCCATATCGCTCAGCATAGAACAAGGAAAGCCTTATTTGGGCAGAATCAAACGCTTTGACCGCTGGTATATTGCCTACTTCACCCCCCTTACCATCCTCGACGAAGTAAAGGGCATGCTGTCTATAGCCATTCCCGAAAAGGACCTCAGCTATCTGCGGCGCGAGCTCAAAAGCATTCAGTATTTCCGCACCGGCTATCCCTTCATCATGAGCTATGACGGCGAATATGTGGTGCACCCCTATGCCGAAGGCAAAAAAGAAACGGATTTAAACTTTCTGGAATTTGTACAACAGAAAGAGCGCGGGCGCTATAGTCGCGAGCAAAACAATGAAGAGCAGTTGCTCTATTTTTCTTACTACGAACCCTACGACCTGGTCATTGGCGCTTACGTCGATCGGGCCGAAGCAATAGACCTGCCGCTCAAAGACCTGCGCCGTTCGTTGGCAGTCAGCTTCCTGCTGGCTTTGATTATCGGCTCGGTAGGCATTTCCCTGCTGGTGCGCAGCAATATTCTTAAACCTATCCAACGCTTGGCAGAAGTCATTTCCGACCTTGCCCGTGGGCGTTCGGTAGAGCCGGTACATTTCAACCAAAACGACGAAATAGGCGCCATCGCTGCTTCGGCCAATCAGCTCATACGGGGCTTCAATCAATACTCGCGCTTTGCCCAAGAAATAGAGCAAGGCAATCTCGAGGCTTCGTTTACCCCATTGAGCGACGAGGATATTTTAGGAAAAGCCCTGCTCGACATGCGCGACAGCATCAAAGAAGCTGCCCAACGCAAGCAAAAAGAAGAATGGATGAACGAACGGCTCAACCACTTCAATGAGGTGTTGCGCCGGCAGTTTGAAAACATAGAAGACTTCTCTGCCCGCCTGCTGGCAGAAGTGGTCAACGAGATGGGGGCCGTGCAGGGCGGCATGTTCCTGCTGAATGACGAAACACTGCCTGCCGAGCAGCAAAAACTTGAAATGGTGGCTTGTTATGCCTATAACCGCCACAAGCGCCTCCAGCGCGAAGTGCGCCCCGGCGAAGGCCTGGTAGGGCAAGTATATCTGGAAGGCGATACCGTCAACCTGCTGGAAATACCGGAAGACTACCTGCTGCTCTCTTCGGGATGGGGCGAAACAGAACCCCGCAACATCTTGATTGTACCGCTGAAAACCAACGACGTAACCATTGGCGTGCTGGAGTTGGCAAGCCTTCAACCTTTCAGCCAAGAGCAAATCACCTTGGCAGAAAAGGTAGCGCAAAGTATTGCAGCCACCTTCTTTACCGTGAAAAACACCACACGCACACAACAGCTGCTGCTTGAGCAACAAGAGCTCACTGAGCAATTGCGCGCCCAGGAAGAAGAAATGCGCCAAAACCTCGAAGAGCTGCAAGCCACACAAGAAGAGATGGAGCGCAGTCAAAAGCAACTGCACGCTATTGTCAATGAGGCGCAGCGAAAAGAAGAGCTGCTCAGCTCACTTATCAACAACACGCAAGACCTTATCGTTGCCATTGACGACAAGTACCAAATCACCATCTTCAACAAGGCGGCCAAAGACTGGTTCTTTGAGCAAAATGGCGTGCATCTGAACAACGGTGCCAACATTATCAATATGCTGACGGTAGAGCAAAGCGAAAAATTTAAGGAATACTTCGACCGTGCCCTGTTGGGCGAGCGTTTCTCGGAAGTGGAGCCGGTGCAAACGCCGGCAAACACCACCGAGTATTGGGAGTACACCTTCAATCCCATCAAAAGCAAAGACGACAAGCCCGCCGGTGTGTCTATGTTTGCCCGCAACATCACCGATAAGGTATTGCAAGAGCAGGAGCTCAAAGAAATCAACCGCACCATCATAGAAAAGGACCGCGAGCTGCAGCGCCGTCTCGAAGAGCTGACCCAAGCCCAACAAGCCATCCGGGAAAAGCAAGAAGAGCTCGAAGCCAAAGAGGCAGCCATCGACAGCAGCGCCATCGCCAAAATAGAGATGGACATAGAAGGCAACATATTAGAAGCCAATCAGACTTTCTGCAGCCTGTTTCAGTACGAAAAAGAAGAACTGGAGCACATGCACCATAACAAGCTGGTTGATGCAGAGACGTTGAATTCTATCGAATACCTTAACTTTTGGCGCAACTTGCGCAATGGCATCAGTCAGCATGGCCAATACAAGCGCATTACCCGCTATGGCGAATCCATTTATTTGATTGCCACCTACATACCGGTACGCAACGAAGCGGGCAAAGTAGAACGAATCGTGCAGATGGCTATGGACATTACCGCCTTCGTATTGCGCGAAGAAGTCTATGAAATGCGCATTGCACGCCTGCAACAAGACCTTGAACAGTGCCGCGAGGCGCAAGAGCAAGACAACAGCTCAAACAAAAAGAAATAAGGGCAGTTTGCCCACACACAGGGGATTCCTTGCCCTGCTTGATGCATCATAGGCAAGGAATCTCTATTTTTAGGCTTTCAAAAAGAAATGAACCTTTTGAAATTTTTTACGCTATGGCATCCATACAAGTAGAAGGAGGACACCCACTCAAAGGCACCTTGCACCCCCAAGGGGCAAAAAACGAAGCACTACAGGTGCTCTGTGCCACTTTGCTTACCGAAGAAGAAGTAACCATTCACAACATACCGAACATACGGGACGTCAATAAGCTCATCGAAATACTGCAAGACCTGGGCGTGCGTGTAGAGCGCCTTGCCAAGGGCAGCTATCGTTTTCAAGCCAAAAACATCAACCTTGAGTATCTGGAAACCCCTGCTTTTGCGCAAAAAGCTGCTGCGCTGCGTGGCTCGGTCATGATTTTAGGCCCGCTGCTTGCCCGCTTCGGCTATGCGCGCATTCCCAAGCCCGGGGGCGACAAAATCGGACGCCGCCGCCTCGACACCCACTTCTTGGGACTTCAAAACTTGGGCGCTGACTTTCAATATGACCCGGCCACCGGTTATTACAGCATACAAGCGCATAACCTGAAAGGTACCTACATGCTTTTAGATGAAGCATCGGTTACCGGTACTGCCAATATCATCATGGCGGCCGTGCTTGCCCAAGGTACGACCACCATTTACCATGCCGCCTGTGAGCCCTACATTCAGCAGCTGTGTCATATGCTGGTGCGCATGGGTGCCCGCATTTCAGGTATTGGCTCCAACCTGCTTACGATTGAAGGCGTGGAAGCGCTCGGCGGTACCGAACACACTATCTTGCCCGACATGATAGAAATTGGCAGTTTCATTGGTTTGGCTGCCATGACCGGTTCTGAAATCACCATCCCCAACTGCCGCATCGATCAGCTGGGATGCATTCCGCGCGTCTTCCGGCGTATGGGCATTGACATGGAATTTCGCGGCGATGACATTTACATACCCGCCCAAGAACATTACGAAATAGATACCTTCATGGATGGGTCCATACTGACCATCTCCGACGCCCCCTGGCCCGGCTTCACGCCCGACCTGCTTAGTATCGTGCTGGTAACGGCCATACAAGCACGGGGCACCTTGTTGGTGCACCAAAAAATGTTTGAGAGCCGCTTGTTCTTCGTGGATAAACTCATCGATATGGGGGCGCAAATCATCTTGTGCGACCCGCACCGTGCCACAGTCATAGGCTTAGACAAGAAAATGCCGCTGCGTGGCATACGCATGACCTCGCCCGACATACGTGCCGGCGTGGCATTGTTGATTGCTGCCCTTTCGGCAGAAGGCATCAGCATCATCGACAATGTGGAGCAGATAGACCGCGGCTACGAAAACATAGACGGACGCCTAAATGCCATAGGTGCCAAAATCAAACGTTTGTAAAGAAATGAAAACACTACTTCTTACCCTATTTTCCTGCATGCTGCTTGCCGCTGCTCATGCACAGGGGCACCTGGTTTTTTCCGATAGTGTGTACCGCCTCCCCCAACCACTGCTGAAAGGACAGACAGCCGAGGTGGTGCTTCGCTGCACCAACACGGGCGATGCACCGGTGCTCATCTGGCAAGTGCAAAGCAGTTGTTATTGTGTACTAAGCGAGAAGCCCAAGCAAGCCATTGCCCCCGGCGACAGCGCTCATATACGCGTTAAGATACAAAGCGAAGGACTGCCGGCAGGACCTTTCCGGCGCCATCTTTTGGTTATCAGCAATGCCGTGCCTCCGGAGCAACTTTTGCGCATAGAAGGCGTGGTGGAAGAAAAAAAGTAAGCCCTCTTGCTTTGGCATGCCGGGGCAAAGCGAAACTACTGTTCGAACAAAAGCAACAACATTTGCGCAACGAAATCTACTGTTTCGAACGGTGCCGGGCACGCCATGTCGAACGAAGTGAGCCTTCCCCTCAAACCACAAGAAGCAAAGAGATCTCTCGCTGCGCTCGAAATGACAAGGGGGCATCCGGAATAACAAAAAGGAAGGGGGCTTGAAAGAAAAAAAGTCAATGTACAAAAAGATGCTTCCGAAAAAGCAAAAGACCTTGTGAAAAAAGCTACTTTGTCATTTCGAGCCTCACGCAGTGAGGTGAGAATTCTCAAGCTCAAGCCCGCCAAGCTCCCCCCCCACTTCGTGTATCTCCTTGCAATCACCTGTTATTCTTTATGATAGCCACAAGCATCATAAAAGCGAAAAAATTTTTTCGCTTTTATGTTTGGATTATTGAAACCACTTGCCGTATATTTGCATCGTCAATCAGGGCAATGGCCCGTTCGTCTAGCGGTCTAGGACGCCACCCTTTCACGGTGGAAACACGGGTTCGAGTCCCGTACGGGTCACCAAAAACAACAAAAAAGCTTCCCTTCATGAAGGGAAGCTTTTTTTATTCATGAGCTGCACTACCGGAAAAGCCACCGCAAACAAACAGGCTTTTTCGCAGCAGAAGAAAGCATACTTAAGAATAATGCTGTAACTTTGCCGGTAACGATTCTTTACGTATTTTATCCATGAGCATGAACACCCAACCAACAACCCTGACCTTAGCCCGGCGTGTAGAAGCCTTTGTGCAGTTGGGGCAACAGCTGAAAAACCTACCGGAGGCAGAAAAAACGGCTTTGTTCCAAAGCGCCGAAGCGCGCAATCCCTGGTTCACTGCCGAAAATTTACACTTTGCTTTGGAAGCCCTGCAACATTATCTCGACGCCGGCGCCCTGCAAGCATGGCTACAACCTTATTTGCCCCTGCTTGAACAGGCGCGCACGCCCCTGCCCGTTGGCGTAGTGATGGCAGGCAACATACCGGCCGTAGGCTTTCATGACCTGCTGTGCGTGCTGCTGAGCGGACACAAGCTCTTGGCAAAGCTTAGCAGCGACGACGAAGTGCTCATGCGCTACCTTATTGACCGGCTTTGTGAAATAGAGCCGGCTTTCAAACCTTTGATTGAGCTGCCCGAGTTTATCAACCAAGCTGCTGCCTACATTGCTACCGGCAGCAACCACTCGAACCGTTACTTCAAACACTACTTCGGCAAAAAGCCCCATATCTTGCGTGGACATCGCAATGCCGTGGCCATCCTCGATGGCAACGAAACCATAAACGATTTCTTGGCACTGGGCAAAGACATATTCCGTTACTTCGGCTTGGGCTGCCGCAACGTGTCAAAGTTGTATGTGCCGCGCCACTACGACTTCCAAGCTCTTTTTGAAGGCATGGAAGCCTATCGCGACATTATCAACCATCATAAGTACGCCAACAACTACGAATACAACAAAGCTGTTTTCCTGGTAAAACCTGTGCCACACTTAGACAACGGTTTTCTGCTGCTGCGCGAAGCCGCCGAGATTGCCTCGCCGGTAGCCGTCTTGCATTATGAATATTATGACGACGCCGGTGCCTTGCAAGAAGAATTGCAAAAACACAGTGCTGCCATACAATGCATGCTTAGCCGTGCGGGCACCTTTCCGGGCACCATCCCCTTTGGCGAAGCCCAAAATCCACGCCTAAGCGACTATGCCGATGGCATAGATACCATGCAATTCCTTCTTACTTTATCTGCTTAGCTTATCTTCACATTGGTCAATAACTTTTAAAAAACAAAAACTATGGGAGCAATCACCGATTTCATTGAAAAACACTATTTACACTTCAACGCTGCAGCACTGAAAGATGCTGCCCGCGCTTACAAAAAACATATTGACGAAGGTGGCAAAATGCTCATCTCTTTGGCCGGTGCCATGAGTACCGCCGAGCTGGGCAAATCCTTGGCTGAAATGATACGCCAAGACAAAGTAGCCATCATCTCCTGCACCGGTGCCAACCTCGAAGAAGATGTTATGAACCTGGTGGCTCACAACCACTATGAGCGCATTCCGAACTGGCGCGACCTCACCCCCGAAGAAGAGCAGGCCTTGCTTGAAAGAGGCATGAACCGTGTAACCGACACTTGTATTCCCGAAGAGGAAGCCTTCCGCAAGCTGGAAGACCGCATCTTGAAACTGTGGCAAAAAGCACAAGCAGAAGGCAAACGTTATTTCCCCCACGAATATTTTTATCAACTGATATGGAGCGGCGAACTGGAAAACGACTACGAAATAGACCCCAAAGACAGTTGGATGGTAGCCGCAGCCGAAAAAAACCTGCCGATTGTAGTACCCGGCTGGGAAGATTCCACCCTCGGCAACATCTTTGCCGCCCACTGCATCAAAGGCGACGTGCGCCCCGACGTGGTGAAGTCAGGCATTGAATACATGATGTTTTTGGCTGACTGGTATCAAAAGAACAGCGGCGGCAAAGGCGTCGGCTTCTTCCAAATAGGTGGCGGCATTGCCGGCGACTTCCCCATTTGTGTGGTACCCATGCTGCACCAAGACCTGCAAATGGAAAACATTCCTGTATGGGCTTACTTCTGTCAAATATCTGACTCCACAACAAGCTACGGTTCTTATTCCGGTGCTGTACCCAACGAAAAAATCACTTGGGGCAAACTGGCCGTAGACACGCCCAAATTCATCGTAGAGTCGGATGCCACGATTGTAGCACCGCTTATCTTTGCTTACGTTTTGGGCTGGTAAACACCCATAAAAATTGACTGCAAAGCTCGCTTAGCTCCGTAAGTTTTCAAAACCTTGCGGAGCTTTTGTTTTCGATGTTTGTCATATCGAACAAAGCGGAGCGGAGATTGAGATTTCTCGCTGCGCTCGAAATGACAAGAGGGGGCATGCTCAAAATGACAAGGAGAGTACCCGGACGAACGAAAGCGATTCAGAAGCCTCTTTGCTTTTACCCGGCGCTAACAAAAACTTTACAAAAGGAACTTGCATCATTCACAAAATAGTTTTATACTTGATTTGGAAAACATTAAAATACAAAAGTATTCAAGACGCCACCCTTCAAATATGGAGCCTGCACGCTCAGCGTGGTGCCCCTGCGAGCTGAGCCTACAGACAGAAGCGAACAGGTATCGCAGCTGTTGTTTGGCGATGTTGTCTCTGTTCTTGAAATGTCGGACGACGAAAAATGGCTCCGCATCCAACATGTCTTCGACGGATACGTAGGCTGGATAGACCTGCTGCAGCTGGCTGCCATCTCCGAAGAAGAATATTTGCGCCTGCAAAGACACCCGGCACCGGTGGTGGCCAATCTCTGCCATTTCCTGCACAACAACCGGCGGCGGATCCCTGTCACCATAGGCTGCTCCTTGCCTTTTTACGAGCACGGTAAGCTCTACCTCGCCGGTGAGCATTATCACTTTCAAGGCGAAATTTACGACACACAATATCCTAAAAGCCGCGGCTTTGTGATGCAAGCTGCCCGGCAGCTTTTGCATGCCCCCTACCAATGGGGTGGGCGTAGCCCCTTCGGCATTGACTGCTCCGGCTTCGTGCAGCTGGTCTTTAAAATGGCCGGCTACCGCTTGTTGCGCGACGCTTATCAACAAGCCGAACAAGGGCACATGCTCGATGGCCTTTCGCAAGCCGAGCCCGGCGATATCGCCTTCTTCGAACGCAACAAACGCATTGTGCACGTAGGCATCTTGCTCGAAGATCGCAAAATTATTCATGCGCGCGGCTGCGTACGCATTGACCTGCTCGACAATACAGGCATTCTGGATATACAAACTCAAACCTACTCGCACCGCTTATCGCATATAAGCCGGATTGTGAGTACATAAAACCGCAAAGCCATGGGCAAGGTACTCATTCTGAACCAAGACTACAGCGCGCTGACTGTCTGCTCGGCACAAAAGGCGTTTATCTTGCTGTATCTGCAAAAAGCCGAGCTGGTAAAAGAAAATCCACGGCAGAAGTTACGCAGCGTAAACCATGCCTACCCCATGCCGTTGGTCATACGGCTGCACCGTTACGTGCATATCCCCTACAAAGGAGTAATGCTGAGCCGTCAGAACATTTTCCGCCGCGACGGCTACCGCTGCCAATATTGTGGTGCCAAGCAAGACCTTACACTCGACCATGTAGTGCCCCGTTCGCGTGGCGGCAAGTCATCGTGGACCAACTTGGTGACAGCCTGCAAGCGCTGCAACAACAAAAAGGGCGACCTGACCCCCGAAGAAGCAGGCATGCCCTTGCGTCGCCAACCCTACCGCCCTTCTTTTGTGATGTTTTTGCGCAGCCTTTCAGGGCCCGTTTCTGAGGCATGGATTCCTTTTTTGGGCGGGCAGGAGGTTTAGCTTACTGCCATTGAACAAAGCCGCTCAAAAGTTTGTAATTTGCATCTCAGTCACAAGAGCCATCATAAAAAACAAATTTGGTTATGCGCTTTTTGATTGTGGATGAGATGCATCCCTCTATTTTACCCTTGCTTGCCGACTTGGGTATAGAAGCCGACTATGAGCCCGGCATAGACTACCGGCAAGCCAAATCGGTCATCCGTCAATACGAAGGCTTGATTATCCGCAGTAAGTTCTTTGTAGATGCAGGTTTTCTTCAGGCTGCCCCACGCCTGCAGCTGATAGCACGCGCAGGCTCCGGCTTAGATAATATAGACCTGGTAGCTGCCCGCCGGCAAAACATACATATCATCAACGCCCCGGAAGGCAACCGCGATGCTGTTGCCGAGCATGTCATAGGCATGCTGCTGGCTCTGATGAATAAAGTGTGTTGGGCAAACCGGGAAATCAGACAATGGATATGGCAACGCGAAGCCAATCGTGGTGAAGAAATACGGGGCAAAACGGTGGCTATCATAGGTTATGGCAACACGGGGCGTGCCCTTGCCAAAAAGCTAAGCGGCTTTGAGTGCCGGGTGCTTTGCTACGACCACAAACTTACTGCCTATGCCGACAAATATGCCATGGAAGTAAGCATGGATGAAATATGGGATCAGGCAGACATCGTGAGCATCCACTTGCCACTTACCGAAAAGACACGCCGGCTGGTAGATTATGACTACCTCACGCGCTTTCGCAAGCCTGTTTATTTTGTAAATAGTGCCCGTGGTGAAATTGTGGTATTGCGTGACCTGCTGAAAGCCCTGCAAGAGGGAATTGTCCGGGGCGCTTGTCTTGATGTGCTGGAGTGTGAAAAGTTCGAGCGGCTTACCGAAGAACAAAAACAAACACTTGAAGCACTGTTTGCCTTACCGCAGGTGTTGTTTACTCCCCACGTAGCCGGCTGGACGCGCGAGTCCTATGTGCGTATCAATGAAGCTTTGGTCAAGAAAATACGTATGTTTTTGCAACAGTCAAATCAATAACGCAATGAGAAAAATCATTGGCAGCCTGTTTGTTCTTCTTCTACTTTGCGGTTGCTCGTCGGAGCAGCGTGCCGCTGAGGCATGGGCCGACTGGCAGTGCCGTTATACCCACACTCTCCGGCTGTTTGCCACCGCCCCACCCCCACAATCCGACAGCCTGTGGCAGGTGCTGCGCCAGCTGGAAGAGGAACGCCTCACCCATGCCATTGATTTAAAAAACAGTTTGGGCAACGAAGCACTCAACCCCGATGCCTTCCGTAAGCTCGACAGCTTGGCCGCTGCCCTGGCAGAGCCTTGTGTGGAATAAAATAAAGTACTTGTATGCAGCTAAAAAAAAGTCTGTGGCATGCTATCAGCCGCCCCGTGTCCGTGGCTCCTCTGGCTACTTTTCGTTTCATCTTTGGCGTTGCCATGTTTATCAGCACCCTGCGCTTTCTGTGGATGGGCTGGGTGTACGACCATTACATAGCACCTAAACTGCACTTTCATTATTTTGGCTTTGAATGGATAGAACCGGCACCCGCGTGGGCACTGTATGCCATCCATGGGCTGATGCTGCTTGCCGCCTTGGGCATGGCTTTGGGGTATCGCTACCGCCTGTCGGCTGTTTTGTTTTTTCTATGTTTTACCTACACCGAACTCATCGACATCACCTATTATTTGAACCACTACTATTTTGTGAGTCTGGTGTCTTTCGTCATGATATTTTTGCCGGCGCATTACAATTATTCGCTCGATGCCCGCTTGGGCAAAGTGCAGGCAGTCCGCTATGTAGAACGCTGGCAAGTAGGTATTGTGCGTTTCTTGCTGGCCATGGTCTATTTTTATGCCGGTGTGGCAAAAATCAACGATGAGTGGTTGTTGCATGCCCTGCCTTTGCGTATTTGGCTGCCTGCTCACAACGACATGCCGCTGCTGGGTCCCGCCTTCAACTACCCGCTCACTGCTTATGTGTTCAGCTGGGCAGGCATGCTCTACGACACGCTGATTCCCTTCTTCTTGCTCAACAGGCGCACACGCCCCTTTGCCTACATAGTGGTATTGTTCTTTCACGGCGTAACCGGCTATCTGTTTCAAATAGGCATGTTTCCGCTCATTATGAGTGCTTCGGTGTTGGTGTTTTTCTCTTCGGAGTGGCACGAAAGGCTGTGGCAGCGCTACCTGCCCGGCTGGCAAGTAGCTACACAGGCATTTCGCCCGGCCTCTTTTCCCCGCCTGCAATATGCTTTCTGGGCATTGTTTGTGTGTTTTCAAGTGCTTTTCCCTTGGCGCTATTTGCTTTATCCGGGAAACCTGTTCTGGAACGAAGACGGTTTTCGCTTTTCTTGGCGCGTGATGCTCATAGAAAAAGCCGGTACCGCTACTTTTTTTGTGCGTGACCGCCAAAGTGGGCATGAGTGGGTCATCGACAACCGCGAGTTTTTAAATACGCACCAAGAAAAGCAAATGGCCATGCAGCCCGATTTGATTCTTCAGTTTGCCCACTACCTGCATGATTATTACGAAAAACAAGGGGTTGCCGATCCCATCGTGCGTGCCGAGGTGTATGTAACCCTCAACGGGCGCCCCAGCAGCTTGTATTTTTCGCCGGATTTGGATTTAAGCCGCCTCGAAGACAGCTGGGCGCCACGTCGCTGGCTCTATCCGGCGCCTCCCTTGCAAGAGCCGCCTTTTCAAGGGCTTTTAAACATTTTTTAAAGACACGGGCACTCTTGTAATATTTTTCATGCTTTTGGTGAGACATTTAAAAATAAAATTTCGTTTTTTGAGTAGTGAAATTCTCATGACTCACAAAGCCTGACTACTATGAGTTCAACTCCCGTATATTGCCTCATTGATGATGATGAAATCAGCAATTTGATTAGCGCTACCATTATTCAGAAAGTAACAGGTGCCCAAGTAATCACATTCACTCGTGCCCGGGAAGCACTTGAATACCTTCAGTCTGCAGAACGCCTCCCCGATGCCATCTTTTTGGATATCAATATGCCGGAAATGAACGGATGGGAATTTCTGGATGCGGTCGAGCAACTGCCCGGCGACATCAAAAATGCTCTTCAAATTTACATGCTTAGTTCTTCTATAGACATAGAAGACCAACGAAAAGCCGAAACATACCGGCTTGTAAGGGGCTATATTACCAAGCCTATCTCACCGGATAAAATGGTGGCTACCGTGAGCAACTAAATGCAAACATGCCGGTGCGTTCTCTCACCGGCATGTAAGATTTTTCCTGGTTGGTGTTCGATGGGTTGTCAGAACTGCATTTCGGGCACTTCGCCTTCCACAATCAGTTTTCCTTCAGTTGCTTGGCGTATATAATCAACACTTACACCGGGAGCCCGTTCTTTTAAGAGGAAACCACCTTCCGGCAAAATATCCAAAACAGCCAAGTCCGTAACTACCTTTTTCACGCAGCGCACGCCCGTAAGCGGCAAGGTACACTTTTTCAACAGCTTCGATTCGCCGGTTTTGGTGGTATGCTGCATGGCCACAATGATATTTTTGGCGGAAGCCACCAAGTCCATGGCGCCGCCCATGCCCTTTACCATCTTACCGGGAATTTTCCAGTTGGCAATATCGCCGTTTTCCGACACCTCCATGGCGCCCAGCACAGTCAGGTCGATATGCCCCCCTCGAATCATGGCAAAACTTTCGGCAGAGCTGAACAGGGCAGCACCGGGCACCATGGTAACCGTCTCTTTACCGGCATTGATAAGGTCCGGGTCTTCCTCCCCTTCATAGGGATAGGGTCCCATGCCCAGCAAGCCATTTTCCGATTGCAACACCACATGGATGCCTTCGGGTATGTAGTTGGCAACCAAGGTAGGGATGCCAATGCCTAAATTCACATAAAAGCCGTCTTGTAGTTCGCGGGCTATTCTTTGAGCTATTTGTTCTTTTGTCAGAGCCATAATTTCGCTGGGTTTTGAGTTATGCATTGCGTGGACGTACGGTGCGGCGCTCGATGCGCTTTTCATAATTTTTGCCGTGATAGATATGCTGCACATAAATACCGGGCGTATGGATTTCATTGGGATCCAACTCGCCGGCGGGCACCAGCTCTTCTACTTCGGCAATGGTAATTTTTCCTGCCGCTGCCATCATAGGGTTGAAGTTACGGGCAGTCCCTTTGTAGATGAGGTTGCCCATGGTATCGCCTTTCCAAGCTTTGACCAGGGCATAATCGGCACGCAACCAACGCTCCATCAGGTAGAGCTTTCCGTCGAACTCACGCACTTCTTTGCCTTCGGCTACTTCGGTGCCTACGCCTGCCGGCGTGAAAAATGCCGGTATGCCGGCACCACCGGCGCGAATGCGCTCTGCCAAAGTGCCTTGTGGGATGAGTTCTACTTCCAGCTCGCCACTCAACAGCTGACGTTCGAACTCCTTATTTTCACCTACATAAGAAGAAATCATCTTACGTACTTGCCTGTTCTTGAGCAAGATGCCTATACCGAAATCGTCCACACCGGCATTGTTCGATATGCAAACCAAATCTTTCACACCACTGCGTGCCAAAGCAGCGATGCAATGCTCGGGAATGCCGCATAAGCCAAAGCCGCCCAACATAAGGGTAGCCCCGTCGGGAATCTGTGCAATCAGGGCATCTAAGTCGTGTACAGTTTTATCTATCATGATGCTTGCTTGTTTTAGTATGGCTAATATGCAAAGTTTTATTGAAAAAAATCAATTTTATAGTACTTTCTTTGCCGGCTTGGGCATTTTTTTATCATTTCGCAACTTTGCTTTCACCTAAACCGCCAGAACATGCGCTATCAACTGATTCCCTATACGCTGCACTTTAAATTCAAAGCCGGTACCTCGAGAGGGTATCTCACGCAAAAAACCTCTTACTTTATTGTGCTTACCGACGAACAGGGGCGACGAGGCATTGGTGAGGCTGCTCCCGTGCCAAAGCTCAGCCCCGACGATACGCCGGCGCTTCCTGCTCAAGCCCATGCTCTTCTCAAAGCCCTATGCCGGACCTCTTTCGACTCGCTATCTGCTGCTTTGGAATGGCTGGCACAACACTGCCCCCCCAATTTTCCCTCCCTGCGTTTCGGTGTGGAAACAGCACTACGCAGCTTGTGGAGTAAGCATCCTTTCATCCTGTTCGATATGCCTTTTGTGCACGGGCAACAAGGCATTCCCATCAATGGCTTGGTATGGATGGGCGACCTCGATTTCATGCAAAAACAAATAGAAGAGAAGCTGCAACAGGGCTTCCGCTGTATCAAGATGAAAATAGGAGCCTTGGAGGTGGAAAAAGAGTTGGGTTTGCTACGTGAACTGCGGCAACGCTTCCCTGCCGACGCTCTTACGCTGCGCGTGGATGCCAACGGTGCCTTCGGTGCAGAAGAAGTCATGCCCGTACTCGAAGCCCTTGCAGCCCTCGAAGTGCACTCCATAGAGCAGCCCATTCGCCCCGGTCAGTGGGATGCCATGGCACACTTATGCGAAGTGAGCCCGGTAGCTATTGCACTGGACGAAGAGCTGATAGGCATTCACACGAAAGAAGAAAAGACACGCTTATTGAAACATATACGACCTCCTTACATCATCTTAAAGCCCGGCTTGGTGGGTGGACTTCAGGCAGCAGATGAATGGATACAAGCCGCCAAACTAACGGGAACCGGCTGGTGGGCTACCTCAGCGCTGGAAGCCAACGTAGGTCTGAATGCCATCAGTCAGTGGACGGCTACTTTTGCACCGGCTCTGCCACAGGGCTTGGGTACAGGGCAGCTTTATCATAACAATGTGCCGCTGCCGTTGTCTATTGCCAACGGACATTTATACGCCCACTTCGAGCGGCATGCATCCATCGATTTCGACGCTTGGTTCAACAAAGCATAAAAAAACAGCGGAAGCACAAGGTGCCCCCGTTGTTTCATGTATCCTCACTATATGGAAAGTGCTATTGCAGCTTTGTCTTACGCATGGATGCTCAATAAAGGGACTTCTGTCTTAAAGAGCATCCGGCGCGTATGACTTTTATCGAACAAGCGTTTAAACACAGATTGTTGATGCGGAATCATTACCAGCCAGTCTATATTATGTGTCTGCACATAACGTTCAATGGCTTCTTCCGGCGATTCTGCTTCTTCCAAATGGTAGTCGTGGCGGTACTTTTGGAAGTATCGGTCCAATAGTACGATGGCTTCTTCTTTTTCGGGTGTCAGCTCTTTTTCAGGCCTTTTCACGTGTATGATGTGAATGGCGGCATCGAAGCGTTCGGCTATGTATTTTATCAAACGCATACCGGCTTTGTTGATATCAACTTGCCGGCAGTCGGTAGCAAAAGCAATATGAAATACGCCCCGGAAAGCAGCCTGCGGCGGAACCGCCAACACAGGCATATCTTTGATTTCATCTATCAAAGTAGTGGTAACCGTGCCCAGCCATCTGTCCAGCGCCCCACCACCACGCGTACCTACAATCAAAAGATCATGTGGTTGTTCCAAAACAAAATCCTTTATTGCTTCCACCACAAAGGCCCGTCGCAAAATAAAAGACACGTTCACTGATGGGTATTGAGCACACAACGCCTTTACCTCTGTTTCCATTTTCTGCCGTGCTTCCTCTTCCAAAGCCTCAACCGAAAGCGGGTCAAAAGCCATGCCTTCGCCCAGTGCTGCCACCGGCACATGCCACGCATGCAGCACGCTCACCTCTGCCCGCAAGAACTTGGCAAGCTCCAGGGCATAAAGCAGTGCATTTTGTGCCACAGCAGAAAAATCAGTTGCGACTAAAAATCGTAGCTTTGCCATTGTTATCTTGTCGATGTACTTCAAAAGTAGCAGAAGAAGTGTCAACGGCAAATGACTTTTATCAATGCTGAAAGAAAAGCGGCAGTTCTGTGTTTGTCTTTTAAAAAAAGAGTAGTTATGAACGACATACAATCACTGATTCTTGAAATAAGTGCCAAAATAGAGGCTGCCCGCCAGCAATTGGTAGAGGCCTCAATAGACACCACTCAGAAAAAGAAGCGGCTGCAGATGCTGCGTGCCGTACAACAAGAATGGCAATTGCGGGTAGAGTGTTACCGGCGTGCCTGCCACGACCTAAGGTCAGCAGAAGAAGGAAAGCAACTCCCCTTTCCCTTGGAACACTACGAGCGGCAAAAGGAAAAAGAAGAGCGTATCATACGGCGCATTGCCGGTTTGTTTCAATAATTGCAGCCACTTGCCCCCGACGGGTTCAAAATATTTAGCTATTTTTAAAGTCACAGGAAGACAAGTGGTGCCATGGAGATGAACACGGGCTATAAAATCGAAGATTTCTACTATCCTATCCTTCGTATCATGCAGGACAGGCGCAGCTTGCAACGCCCGTCGGTGATTGTGCAGCAGGTCATCAGCCGCATGCATGTTGCCGACTCGGTGGCGCCCGAGTGGTGGAACCATGGATTACGCCTTCAGGTAAAAAATAAAATACGTAAAGCTTTTGCTCATTTGTGTATAGCAGAGCTTGCCCAACGTACCACCAACGTTTTGCCCCAATGGCTGCTGACGCCTAAAGGCGAAGGATTCAAAGACGACAGCAGCGCGCTCATTCAGCAAGTGCGTTTGGCTTTGCGCAGTCACAAACAAGAGCTTGGCTCTTTTGGCGTAAGCCCTGAAGGGCACCTTATTCCCAACAAGCCGCGGGTCGTACGCCGGCTCAATCCCCGCCTGCCCAACATACATAACCTGAATACGCTCTTTTACGGTGCCATTGCCACCGGCAAAACACGCGAAGCCATCAAGTTGGCTGTGGAGCTGGCCGGCAAACACCTTAGCAAGAGCGAACGGGAGCAGAAGCAGCTGCACGACTTCCTGGGCGGGCAAATAGAGTTTTTAGTTCTGCACAAAGGCATTGGCTATGAGCAAATGGTCCTGCACTTTTCGCCCCATACACAGTCTTGGGAAGACGGTTTTTTGTTGCGGCTGGCACGCCGTGCCGAAAAAGAGCCGAACAAGTCTTTTGTGTTGCTGCTGGAAGGCATCGAACGCACTTCCATAGAAAACCTTTTCGGTGAGATGCTTTTGCTTTTCGACCCGGACAAACGCATAGGGCAAGCCAACCCTTTGAAAATAGCCCTTCCTTCAGGCGAATATGTGGGCTTGCCTGCCAACTTGTATCTGGTAGCCACCATCGAAGACATACGCCAGGCATGGCAACAGATGGCTCTGTATGCGCGCTATTTTGAGCTGGTGGAGCTCACCCCCCGCTATGACCTCAGCAGCGTGGCTTACAGCGACTTTTTATGGGCACTCAACCAAGAGCTGCTGCGCAAGAAAGGCGAATATTTTTTGATAGGGCACACTTTTTTCCTGCAAAGCAATCAGAATTTCAATTTTCTACGTGTTCTCAACCGCCAAATCATACCCTTGCTCACTGCCTATTTCGAAGGTAACCAGGAAGCCGTGGCCTGCCTGCTGCAGCAGGCTTTTCAGCAAGCCCCTTCTACACACGGGCGCTTCGAAGTGACACGCCACTTGCAAGGAAGCGTGCAAGTAAGCCGCATAGAGCACCCTTAATAAAAATAGTAACCATGCAGTGGATACTCAAACCACAACCTTCTGCCCGGCAGCTGCAAGCGGTCATGCGGCAACTGCACCTCAAGCGGCTGCCTGCCTTGCTTTTTGCCCAAAGGGGCATAAACACTGCGGAACAAGCCCGCGCTTTCTGCCGTCCCAAACTCAGCGACCTGCACGACCCTTTTCTGATGCGGGACATGTACACCGCCGTGGAGCGCCTGCATTGGGCCATACAACAACAGGAACCCATTTTGCTTTATGGCGACTATGATGTAGATGGCACCACGGCCACCGCCATGATGTACCGTTTTTTGAAGCCTCTTCACCCGGCACTGTATTACTACACCCCCAACCGGCACATAGAAGGCTATGGTGTTTCCATTCAAGGCGTGGACTATGCCATTGCCCATGGCTGTAAGCTGATGATTACGCTCGATTGTGGCATCAAAGACTTTAAAGCCATAGAATATGCCCGCAAAAAAGGTATCGACGTGATAGTGTGCGACCACCACTTGCCCGGCGAGCGCCTGCCCGGTGCCAAAGCCACGCTGAACCCCAAACGCACCGACTGCCCTTACCCCTACAAAGAGCTGTCGGGCTGTGGTGTAGCCTTCAAACTCATGCAAGGCTATGCACAGGCCTACCGCGTAGATGAGCGGCATTTGTATGCAGGCTTGGACTTGGTGGCGCTTAGTATAGCCTGCGATATTGTGCCTATTCAAGGCGAAAACAGGACTTTGGCTTACTTTGGTTTGAAAAAGCTCAAAAAAAGTCCGCTGCCGGGCATCAAAGAGCTCTTGCAAGTAGCCGGCTTTGCCATAGACCGCGATTACAGCATCAGCGACTTGGTTTTTGGTGCCGGTCCGCGCATCAATGCTGCCGGCAGGCTGGAACACGCACAGCTGGCTATTGAGCTGCTTATAAGCGATGACCCTGCCGATGCCTACGACAAGGCGCTATATATTCACCGCCTGAACCAAGAGCGTAAACAACTGGATGAAAAAATCACTGCCGAAGCCCTGCAGATGATTGAAAAGCTGCGCAAGCAAGGTTATGAGAGCCATGTGCTCTTTCACAAGCATTGGCACAAAGGCATTATCGGCATCGTGGCTTCGCGCTGCATAGAGCAGGTGTATCGTCCCACGGTGATACTGACCGAATCGAATGGTAAAGCGACCGGCTCGGCACGCTCCATCGCAGGCTTTGACTTATACCGTGCCATAGATGCATGCAGCGATCTGCTTGAAAGTTACGGGGGGCATGCCCATGCGGCCGGCTTAACCCTTAGCTTGGATAAAATTGCTGCTTTCAGGGAACGTTTTGAGCAGGTGGCACGCCAACAGCTCAGGCAAGTAGAACCGGAACCCACGCTCGAAGTAGATGCTTTTGTATCGCTGGCCGATTTAGACCAAAGCACCGAGCGCATTATCAGCGAGCTGGCACCCTTCGGACCGGGCAATGAACAACCGCTTTTGGTCAGTCGTGTGCAATTGGCCGAACCGGCACGTACCGTCGGGCAAGAGGGCAGCCACCTGAAATTGTGCGTTAAAGAAGACACTTCGGCCGTCTTTGACGCCATCGCCTTTCGCATGGGCGAATGGGCATCACAACTAACACCCGGACAATCTTTTTATATTTGCTATCACCTGGAACAAAACGAATACAGGGGCAACAAAAGCCTGCAGCTGAGAGTCAAGGATATCAAAGTAGAAGCACCGGCATGGGAGAAAGAAACGTTTTCGCCGTCATAGTTTTTTTATTCGCAATCATGGCAAACCAAGGGCATGCCCAAGATGCTGCCCCGGCCGACACCCACCACTGTCACCGTAAGGTGTTTCCGGTGGATACTCAATACATTGAGCGCGACGTCAACCGCATGATGGTAGAGTATTTTATAGACAACCGCGGCTATAGCTTTGAGCTGAAAAGCAGCGCTAACAACGGCAATTACCTGGTACGCTGGACCCCCAACGTTGCGGGCGTCCACGGCTTTCGCTTTTCTTATCGTAGCCTTACCATAGGCGTAGGCTTCAAGCTACCCCTTTCCGAGTTCAATGCCCGTAACTACGGCAACACCGACTATTCCAATCTGACAGTGGCTTTCAATAAACCCAAAATAGCCCTGCTGGGCAGCTGGCGCCGCTATCGTGGCATGGTAGATTTAAACTCGCCCGACTATATGCCGCCTTATGCCTATTACAAACAAGCCGACCTGACTGCCGGCAGCCTCACCCTCAAAGGCAGCTATATTTTCTCGCCTGAACGCTTTTCTTATAAAGCGGCTTATATCTACACCGAACGGCAATTGCGCAGTGCCGGCTCATGGCTGCTCAGCGGGGCATTCAACCTCTCGCGCTTACGGGGCGACTCCTCCATGGTACCGGCTCCCATACGCAGTAATTTTGGTGAAAATGGCGGACTGCAAGAGATTCAGCGCCTTTACCTGGGCATGGGCGGCGGCTACGCCCACACTTTCGTGTATCAACACTTTCAACTCTCACTCCTGCTCAACCTCGGCCTTGCCCTGCAGCCTATGCGCTACTACCTCATGCAAAGCAGCCGGTGGCAGGCGGCCAATCAAATAAGCCTTTATAGCGACTTAGGCGCTTCGTTTTCCTACAACCGCCCACAATGGTACATCGCCCTGCAGGGGCAGGTTTTTAACGATGGTTTCCGCATCGACGACAACATATCGGGCAACACTTCGCAACTGTGGTTTTCGTTTAAGGTGGGCTGGCGCCCCCTTGCACCCGCTTTTGTGCGGCGGGGCGAAGACTTCTTCTTCCATACGCTGCAAAAGCTGAACCCTTTCAAAAACAAGAAGAAATAAAAACCTCCCGGCCGCTCCGGCTTATGGTGTGGCAGCAGCTTCTATCTTTGCTTTCAAGGCCGGATGATAAGGCAGGATGCGAAAAGCCGCCTTGTAGCATGCCAAGGCACGCTCTTTTTGATTGATTTGCATGTAGACGTCGCCTATCAGCTCCAAAGCAGCCGGCTGCTGTTCGTAAAACAACAAAGCCAGCTTCAAAATCACCTCCACCATATCGTGCCGCCCGTTTTTCCAACAGAAAAGCGCCAAACGCGTAAAGTCGGAAGGCAGCAACTCTGCCTTTCGCATGGTCTTCAGCCGGTTGAGTTGCTCCATAACGAAATTCAGCTGCCCTTGCTTCCAGGCAGCAAGCAGCGTTTTGTAAGGCGAATCATAGGACTCATAGCCCAAAACATGCAAGGGCAAAGGCTCAACCGGAAAACTTGCCCGCAAAATGCTTTCTATGATACGAAAACCCTTTTCCGAATTCACCAATACGACCATGCCCCACCCTTTTGCGGGCACGCCCATCATGTAGTTTTTATAGTTGCCGTAGTCGCCCCAATGCCAAAATACGGGCATGCCTTGCCAATCATAGACGCCCACGCCCAAGCCCCACTCAAGAGACTTCAGTGCCCCGGTGCGTGCACTGCTGTGCGGGCGAAGCATCAGTGCATGCCATTCCGGCTTCAAATACCGGGGCTTCAGCATTTCTTCCAAGAAACGGGCATACTCGGCCGCAGTCGTAAGCAAACTATGATGGGCACCTGCTTCGGCATGGCGCCGCATATGTGACGGATAACCGTTTTTCCAATGTCCGTAGGCGGCATTGCCCAAAAAGCGGCTACGAAACACAAAACTGCTCCGTGACATCTGCAAGGGCTCAAAGACGTATCTTCCGGCAAGCGTTTCAAAGTCGTCGCCCGTTAGTTTTTCACATACTTTTTGTAAAAAAGCAAAGCCTTGTCCGGAATATGAGAGGTCGCTACCCGGTGAAAAAGCAATGGTCAGCTTACCGTAGCGCCCATTGGGCAAACCCGAAGAGTGGCTAAGTACATGCTTGGCTGTGATAAGATACCAACGCCTGTCAGTAACAGTTCCCCCTGCGAATGCCTGCAGTTCTGCCGGCGACAGGTAGTCTGCCAATGGCTTGTCAAGGTCTAAAATACCCTCTTGTGCCAGGCGCAAAGCGATATATCCGGCTACGGGCTTGCTCAAAGAGGCGGCTTCCATCACAGTCGTATCGGTCAAGGGCTGCTTGGTCCTTGCATTGGCCCAACCGAAGCTTTTCACCCAGTAGGTTTTTCCGTCTATAAGCAACGCCAGCGATACTCCTTCCACCTGTGCCTCCTGCATCAGTTGCTGTACCCGCATTGTCAAATAAGTGGTATCGGGCTGAGCAGCCAGTAAATGTACAGTCAGCAAGCAACACAAGCGCAGAATTCTATGCATAATAGTTTGAGCGGTTCGTTCGTTTTCCTTAAATTAAGGAAATTTAATTGAAGCATATGCCTTTAATATTTGGAAAACACCTTGCCGGCAACCTGCTGATTGTCTGTGTGGCATTCACGGCTGCTGCTCAAAACAGTGTACCACTCGTCACCATCTACAATCAAAACACCCCCATCGTTTACATAGAGAAACACCAAGACGAATATGTATTTTACCGCGTGCAAGATGGCAGCTGCTTGGGGCGATGGGACGGAAAGCAGGTATATGTGGCACGCAGCCATGTAGTCAAAGGGCACCTGACAGACGGGCAGCTGTTCGATGCCCAGCAGCACTTGCTTTATTGGGTGGAAGAAACCGCTGATGGCGCTTTGTTGTTGAAACATCCTTTAAGTGGTCCCTGCTACAGCATACAAGCCGGCATGCCCCTCCTGCCCGGCACCCGGTATTATTGGCAATGGCACATTGCCTCGCCCGGCCGGCCGCTTCTTTATGCCGTGCTCATCTACTTTGTATATTTCATGCCAGCCCCACTGTGTTAATGCTCTTTGAAAAGTGTATCTTTGTATTTGTTGAAGCTTTCAAACTATGAATGAAGTACCCATGATAATGAACGAAAACAATTTCCCTACCCCTCATCAAATTGTAGCTGAACTGGATAAGTATATTATTGGACAGAAAGAAGCCAAGAAGCATGTAGCCATTGCTTTGCGCAACCGTTGGCGCCGCATGCATGCCCCCGCCGAGATTCAGGGCGAAATCATGCCCAACAATATTTTGATGATTGGACCCACCGGTGTGGGCAAAACAGAGATAGCCCGGCGCCTTGCCCGCTTGGCCAACGCCCCTTTCGTGAAAGTAGAAGCTTCCAAATTTACGGAAGTAGGTTACGTGGGGCGTGATGTGGAAAGCATGGTGCGCGATTTGGTGGAGCAGGCTGTCAATATGGTGAAAGCACAAAAGCAGGAAGAGGTGAAAGCCAAAGCCATGGCGGCAGTCGAGGAAATCATCTTGGACGCCCTGATTCCCCCACTACGCTCGGGCGCTTCTTCCGAAGACCGGGAGCTGAATCAAAAAACACGCGAACTCTTTCGCGAACGGCTGCGCCGCGGCGAACTCGACGACAAAAAAATAGAGATTACCGTATCACAACCGGCAAGTGCCAATGTGGGCGTCATGGGACCGGGCATCGACGAGCAAACCCTCCAGAGCTTGCAAGAAATGCTGGGCAGCATGATGCCCAAAAAAAGCAAGCGCCGCAAGCTGACCATAGCCGAAGCCCGCAAGCTTCTTTTTGAAGAGGAGTCATCCAAGCTTATCGACATGGACGAGGTGAAAGAGGAAGCCCGGCGACGTGCCGAAGAAGCCGGCATCATCTTTATAGATGAAATAGACAAGGTGGCTTCCAGAGGCAGTGAACGAGGACCGGACGTCAGCCGCGAGGGCGTGCAGCGCGACCTGCTGCCCATAGTAGAAGGCTCTACGGTGGCCACCAAATACGGACCTGTAAAAACCGACCATATTCTGTTCATTGCAGCCGGTGCCTTCCATCTATCCAAGCCTTCCGACCTGATTCCCGAATTGCAAGGGCGCTTCCCTATTCGTGTAGAGTTGGAAAACCTGACTCAAGAAGATTTTTACCGTATTTTAAAAGAGCCCAAAAATGCACTTACCAAACAATACGAAGCCCTCTTTGCTGCCGAACAGGTAGAGCTGCATTTTCAAGACGAAGCTCTGCGCCGTATTGCCGAGATTGCCTATGAAATCAATAACGAAATGGAAAATATAGGGGCAAGACGCCTGCAGACAGTCATGACCCAACTGCTCAATGACTTTTTATTTGACATACCGGACAAAATTCCACCTTATGCCAAGGTGATGGTTACTGCCGACATGGTCAACGAGCGCCTGCAGGGGCTTATCAAGAACCGCGATTTGAGTCAATACATTTTATAAAGCCGGGCGGCACACGTCAAAAAAGGGCACCCCGTAAAAGAGGGTGCCCTTTTTGATATAAGAGGTTCTACATGTGGCAAGACATGTGCCTACGCTTGACAATTAAAAGTAGGTCTGCAAGCCAACGCCTATAAGCAAGCCATTTCTTCCCTGCTTAAGGTCTTTGTCATCGGCATTCGACAGGGCATAACCGCGGAAGCGCAGCGCCGGCTCAATGGCCACGTGGTTGTTTACAAAGAAAGCAAAGCCGGCTCCCAAAGAGTATCCCAAACCGTTATAAGTGGTGTTTTTGCCAAATTTTTGGCTTGCATAGCCCACATATCCTTCAAAGAAAAGGTTCATAGGCAAGTAAAAGCGGGCGAACGGCCCCACGCCTACGGTGGTGTATTCGTGATCACCTTCCACACTGCGTGTGAAAATATCCATAGCCAAACCGAGGGCTATTTCATCGGATACAAACATACCCACCGAAGGATTGAAGTTGATCTCGGTAAACTTCTGCTCGGTACGTACCAGCGTATTGCCGCTACGCACTTCGCTGTACTCCTTGCCGAAGTTGATGCCGAAGCTACCGCCTGCCAGAATAGTACCTTGACTGATTTGCGCCATGGCAGCTGTGCTCCACAAGCACGCTAACAGTAACCATACTTTTTTCATAGTTGCTTATGTTTTGATGGACATGCGAAATAAGTCATTTCTTTTCATCCATACAATAAGCGCTAAAAAGAAGCCAAGGCGGTCATCATCTTTATTTTTTCGCTGCCGGGTGCCTTGGGGAGTTCAAAAAAGAAGGCCAGCTCTTTGTCACTGTTTTCCGAATAATATACCTTTCCACACAAAGCCATGATGTAATAATGCGCCGCATACAGCTCTGATTCGTTATCTGAGGAAAACAGCCGCTTCCCTTTGCCATTGCGGGCAGGTTTGGCGCCCAAAACTGCTAATTTCACTTCTACCAGTTCCTCCGGCTCCTTGTCCGTCAGCGTAATGTGGACGGTCTGTCTTTCAGATACAGACTGAAGGATATGCCCTGTCAAGTTGTGCATCACCTTGTCTAAAAAATACTTATCTACCAGCACATGCAAATGCGCTTTAGGTGAAGGCAACACATCCACAATCACCTGAATACCGGTTTTGTGCCGGCGCATACGGGACGCATGCTTTTGCATGTAAGCCACTAAGTCGAGCAGTGCCAAGTGGTGGTCCGAGGCAAACTCTTTGATTAAGTAATCGCCATCATGCCGGGCGTCATCCAATATCTTTTGACATTCGGCAATAGAGCGCTCCAAAAGTGAAAAATATTCGCTATCAAAACCAAGAGGCGACACGTGGTAGTGCTGCTTCATGATTTGCGCCAGTGCTTTCATCTCTATTAAGATACTACGCAAACGGTACTGCATGCCGGCATACACCTCTTCATATCCATCACTCAAATACAACAGCTCATCGTGCCGGTGAATAAAGCTTTCTTTTTCTTTGCGCAAGCGTGCTACCGTTCGCTGCAGAGTTCTATAGCGAGCCAAGCCGGCTAAAAATGCTATCAGCAGAAGAAGGGACAAGAAGCTTGCCAGGAGAAAAAGACTATGAGGGTTCATTATATGGTAACGGTAAAGAGGAAGGTTTAGTTTGCATTGCAATGCATTGAAAGAAAATAAAATAACCTCAAACAAAAATGCCGGAAGCAATCGTTTACTCCCGGCATAGAAGCATTGAGGCGCAAAGCGTTTTTAAAAGGGCAATTCTTCCTCGCTGTCATCAGTAAAAGCAGCGCCTGTGGGGTAGTCTTCTTGCTCTGCGGCAGGCACGTAGTCCTGCTCTTGCAAGCTTCGCCGTTGCAGGGCATAAGCAGTTGCGTCGGTGTACCATCGCCCGTTGTACTCGCGCGAAGCCACTTGAAAACGCACTTGCACCAGATCATTCAGCTCGCAACTATCCAACAAATCCACTTTGTCATTCCAGAGCAAAAAACAAATTTGTTTTGGGTAAGCATCTTGTGTTTCTATAACAAACTCGCGCTTGCGCCATTCGCCATTGCGCCCCTGTCCGGTTTGCACCTCGCCAATAAAAATCAATTTTCCTTTTACTTCGAAACTCATATTGTTTGATATTTAACTTAACCAATGGAAAACGAAAATAAACAAAAACGAGGGTTTTACCTATTTCGATTGAGGCAAACCCTCGCAAAATGGCTGCTTTTCCAATGCTCTTTTACTGCTTTACAAGGCGCAGTGTTTGGTTTTCCTGTCCATCCGTGATGCGCAGCACATACACGCCCCGGGGCAGCTCAGACAGGTCAAGCATGTCGTTACCGGTGACTGTTTTCTGCATTAGCAACCTGCCTTGTGTATCAAACAGCAACAGCTCTGCTTGTGCTTTTACGCCTTCTATATGCACGCTGCCCATAGTCGGGTTGGGAAACACAACCGGGCGTATGCTCTGTTGTGCTCCGGATACCAAGACGCTACGCACCTCGCTCCATGCCGCCTGCCCGTCTGCATCTACCTGCTTGATGCGGTAATACCAGGTACCGGGCTGTACTTGCTTGTCTGTCCAGTTATAGGCTTGCAGGCTTTGAGTATTACCGGCGGCCTTCACCCTTCCTATGGTCTCAAAAACAAGCAGGTCTTGCGAGCGCTCTATTTCATAGTAAGCGGCATTCAACTCTTGGGCGGTCGTCCAATAGAGCTTCACGTCCTGTCCTTCTGCTTCTGCTACAAAGTCTTTAAACTCTACCGGCAGAGGCGAGAAGCTGCTCATAGACACCAAAGTGAATATATCCCCGTTGTTGAAATCCACATTGTCGAAATACACCAGTTGGTTGCCGCTATCATAAGAAGAAGCAGGGAAGAAAGTAAACTCATCACTAAACTGCCCGTCCTTATCGGTATCGATATAAAGGCGCAAATGAGAAGCATCCGTAACCACAATGCCATTGGCATCCATGATAAACTGTACGCTGCCCACCTCGCCTTGCTCTGCCACACGCCAGGTGCGCTTCAGGCGGCTAAAAGCACCGGAGGGCACATCCACACGTTCCGTATTGTTCACTACCGGCACGTTGTCATCGCCAATAAAGAGGTATTCATTGTTTTGCAAGTCATCGGCATTACGAATACGGAAGCGATTCTCGCCCTGCGCATCTATATGCACGGCCTCACTGCTGCTGCTCTGTCCTATGCCGGCAATATGATAGGCATGGGTTGCCGAGTAAGTATAAATAGCGTTGGCACTCAGGGCAATGCCATATTTGCCGGCCAGGTAATTTTCAACAATGATGCGCCGCGCCTCATGAATGTCCTTGTCGTTGTAGTAAATCACTTCGGCAATATCACCGGTAAAGTAGTTGCCGGAAGCTACTATAGAGTTGTCATGGAAGCGTGTATCGTTGTCCACCCCGCCCAGCACCGCGGCATTATGGGCAAAAAGACGTCCCACGCCGGTAGCAGTGCCTATGGCAGTTCCGTTCACATACGCCGAAATATTGCCGTCAGCACCGTCGGAGTGGTTGTAAATAAAGCTAAGCACATAGGCAGTATTGGCAGCAATGGGGGCACTTACATATTTGGTACCTGTGCTGCCGCCCCAAGGGGTGGTAACGCCCCCGTCATCGTCGGCGTCATTCCACGCATGGAAATAGATATTTCCATTTTCTATGTACACATTCAGTCCCCGGCTACCACCTCCTTGCTCATAAATTACCTGACGAGTGGCAACATCTGCTCCGGTGCGCACTACCAAAAACAGTGCTTTCTTTTCATAATAGGGCGAAGGTATACTGATTTCGGCATCATATGGCAACAAATAAAAGTCATTACCATCGAAGCGCATGACCGGGAAGCCGTTCAAGGTGTTGGCAGTGCTTTGAATCCGGGCACGGTTGGCAGCATTTGCCTGTGTTGCGTCGTTGGCATTGGGCGAAGCATCGGTCCAAGTATCCACCGTTGCATTGTGGGCAAAGCCGGTGAGGGCATCGGCCTTGAACCAAAATACGTTGTAAGGAAGCATACCTACACCTGCCGAGGCTTGCCAACCGAAGGGGTCGTTGTCAATAATTACATAATTGTGAAAACGTTGAGAGGGGTCAGTTACCGCATTGCCGGTAGTCACGCTCTGCAGCTCTATGACAAAGTTTTCATTTGCTTCGGGAATGGCATCGTCATAAATGAAGGTTACAATAGATAATGGTGCTACGGTCGTGCCCGGCGTAAAAGTAACGGTTCCGGTAGCTGCCAAAGAATAGTCGAAGCCATTGGTGGCAGTGCCCGAGATGATGGCATATTGCACGGTAGTCGTAAATGCCGAGGGGCGGTCCATCACCACGTTAATAACCGGTGCCCCTACACTTTCATCATTGCTTTGGGTAGGCAGCTGAAAGCTTACTGCCGGCTGTGGATCGTTGTCTTGGATGGTCAAGGTATGCTCAAAAGGTGTATCGAAGCCAATTGTTCCGCTATGAAGCTCCAAAATAATGGTTTCGTCGGCTTCGTACTCGTTGTCGTCAGTAATGGGAATAGATATGTCGAAGAAATTTTGTCCCACGGCAAAGTTAGCAGTACCTGCCGTAAAAGTATAATCGCTGCCATTGGTAGCAGTACCGCTCCCACCGGCTATGCGCAAACGATAACCTACCGATTCGGCAGTGGAGTTGTCCCCTGTCCGCAAGATACGCACGGTCGCAGTGCCGACACTCTCGTTGACAGTAGAGGCTGCCACATCGAAACGGAAGCGTGGCGGCGTGTCGTTGTCGTAAATGTAAAAGGTATGCGCAGGACGAAGTGCTGATATTTGCAAGCCTGCCGAAGGTGTGTTCAAGCCTACTATTACATCTTCGTTGCCTTCCACTGCCACATCGCCGGTCACGGTGAAGTTGATAAACAGCTCTTGCGTGCCGGCCGGGAAGTTCAGCGTACCCGCCGGCAGGTCATAATCAACCCCTCCGTTGGTAGCCGTTCCCCCCGTTGCCGCATAATTTACCGAGCGGGCTACTGCCGTTTGCGCATTCAAGCGCACGGCAATGGCAGCAGGCGTAGTGCCCGCATCGCCCTCCAGCACTGCCGAAGAGGGGTATACAAAACGCGCAGTAGGAATGAAAGCCGCCAGTGTCATGAAAGTACCCTTGGGGATATTGACCGTAGCTTCATAGAAGCCCCCGCCTACATTCGCCAGCTCTACCACTTCGGTAGTGGCGGTATTGGTGTAAGAGGGTACCGCACCGCCGCTTTTATCCAGCACCACGGCATAGGAAGTATAGCCCGGCGGCAAAGCAGGCAACATGGAAGCCTCTACCCGGATGGTCACGGGTCCTACATCGCCATAATGATCAAATTGCCAGTTGCGCTCCAATATTTGAATATTGTCGCCTTCTTCGGGAGCACCGGCAGCAGTCCAATTCAAAGGTTTGCCGTCGTGCCCGGTCAACAGATACTCACCATCACTTAAATTGGCACTGTTTACAGAAATGATAAAAGGATTTAAGCCTTGGCTTAAAGTATGCTCATCACCGGCGGCATACCGCCCTACCCCTACTATATCAGCCCCATAATACACTTGATAAGCATAGTAGTCATTCACAATGGGGTTGGCTACGTATTTAGCTCCCAAATAGTTTTCTACGATGATACGCTCGCTTTCATTCACCACACGCTCGTAATGAATAAACTCCGCAATATCGCCACCAAAGTATGCCGGCTGCGTATCTGCCATATTGTTGCTAAGCACCGTTTGTCCTACCACAGCACCCAGTCCGGGGTTACCGGGGTGGCCATACAACCAACCCAAGCCGGTAGCGGTTCCCTGCAAGTTGCCGTTCAGGTACAGGCTAAACGTACCGGTGTAGGTCGCCGGGTTGTTGGGGTCAGGGCCTGCGTTCCGTGCATCGTAAATCAAGGTGAGCACATAGGTAGTATTGGCAGAGACCGGCGCATTCACCCCTATCCAAGGCCACCCGTCATAGGGACCATCAGAAGTTGCTTTGTTATAGGCACCTGCATAAATGCGCCCGTTTTCGATGTATATATTCAATCCCCGCACATTCCCCCCTCTTCAAATATCATTTGGCGGGTAGTCACATTGGCGCCGGTACGGAACACCACAAATATAGTACGCTCTTGATAGGGTCCCGCATTGTTGAGGTCGTTGGTAGTGTTGAAGCGTAAAGACTGGCTCACGCCATCGAAACGTACCACCGGGCGCCCATTGATGCCCAAGCTTGCCAGGGTGCGCAGCTGGGGACGTTGTGAGGCAGTGTTTTGATAGGCATCGTTATTGATGGCAGACAACGACATGTCATTCCATATCTGCACGGCGGTGCCGTCGGGCTGGCCCATAGCACCGTTGATCCTGCCATCGGCACGCAACCATATTTTGTTGTCGCTGTTGCCGGCTGTTTCAGTGCTCACACCGCCCGGGCCTTTCTGCGCCCATGTGCCCCATGCAAGGCATAACAGTAGTGTGCAGAGTGCTAATGGTTTCATGAGCAATTTCATAAATGCTTGCGTTTTGCTGATAATCAATATAGTTTTGTTATGAAGTTGTAACCTTTATTTTCGATGAATTGCATTTTTACAAGATAAAGGCACATATTCTCTCGATGAATGAAAAAGCAATAGTGTGAACTGTAAGAAACGTTTACAAAAACTATGCAAAACATGAATATATCAGACATCTGCAAGCTTGTAGAAGACTTCGCACCTTCTGCTTATCAAGAAAGCTACGACAATGCACGGCTCATTTGCGGTAATCCGCAAGCGGAAGTGCTTGGCGTTCTGATTACACTTGACTGCACCGAAGAAGTCATAGAAGAAGCCGTAGAAAAAGGCTGCAATTTGGTGATTGCCCATCATCCCATTGTATTTAAGGGGCTCAAAAGCCTGACCGGTGCCAACTACGTAGAGCGCACCGTCATCAAAGCCATTCAAAAAAACGTGGCAATTTACGCAGTGCACACCAATTTAGACAATGTTTACTATGGTGTCAGCCACAATCTGGCCACCCGTTTGGGCTTACAGAATGTAAGAATTTTGCAGCCAAAAGCCCACACTCTGGAAAAATTGGTCGTCTTTTGTCCGCTTTCTCATTCGCTTCAAGTGCGTGAAGCGCTGCATGCAGCAGGTGCCGGGCAGATAGGCAATTACAAAAATTGTAGTTTTCGAAGCAAAGGGCTGGGCACCTTCCAACCCAACGAGCAGGCCAACCCTTTCATCGGTCAAGCCGGCGGCGGCTTGGAAGAGGTGGAAGAAGAACGCATAGAAGTCATTTACCCTGCCCACCTTCAGGCACAAGTACTGGCAGCCATGCGCGCCGCGCATCCATACGAAGAGGTGGCTTATTACGTACACCGTCTGGAAAATTACAACCAAGAGGTGGGCAGTGGCGCCATCGGAGAACTGGAGAACGCCTTGCCGCCTGTAGATTTCCTTCAATACGTCAAAAACAAACTGCCTGTCAGTGTCATTCGCTATACCCACACACATAAAACGCAAATTCGCCGGGTAGCTGTTTGTGGCGGCAGCGGGGCATTTCTTATTCATACAGCCCGCCGGCAAGGCGCCGATGCCTACATTACGGCCGATGTCAAATATCATGAGTTCTTTGATGCCGAGGGCGAAATGATGTTGCTCGATATTGGGCATTATGAAAGTGAAGTACACACAAAAGAGTTGATTTACGCTTACTTATCCTCAAAAATTCGTAATATTGCGCTCTGCATTTCAGAAATCAGTACCAACCCCATAAATTACTTTTAAGCGATGGAAAAAACGGTTGCAGAAAAGTTAGAAGCGCTTTTGAAGCTCCAGGAAATCGATTCCCAATTGGACGAAATTTATAAAATGCGTGGTGACCTACCCCACGAAGTGCAAGACCTCGAAGACGAAATCGAAGGGTACAAGACCCGCATCGGACGCTTCGAAGGCATGATAAAAGAATGGGAAGCAGAAATTAAAGAGCTCAAGCAGACCAAAAAAGAGTGCGAGCAGCGCATAGAGAAATACAAAGAGCAGCAGATGAATATTCGCAACAACCGCGAATACGAAGCCATCAGCCGCGAAATAGAAAGCGAAGAGCTCGAAATTGTGCTTTGCGACAAGAAAATCAAAGAGTTATCTGAAAAAATCAAAGCCGAAAAAGAAGAGATAGCCGAGGTGCAAAAGCTCATTGACGAGCGCAGCATAGACCTCGAAAACAAAAAGAAAGAGCTTGACCAAATCATGAGCGAAAGCGAAGAAGAGGAGAAAAAGCTCAAGAAAAACCGCGAGAAGCAGGTAAAACAAATCGAAGAACGGCTGTATGCTGCTTATGAAAGGCTGCGCAAAAATGCCGGTAATGGCTTGGCTGTTGTTATGGTTGCGCGCGATGCCTGTGGCGGCTGCTTCAACCAGGTGCCTCCGCAAAGACAGCTGGAAATCAAAGAGAAGAAAAAAATCATTGTTTGCGAGCACTGTGGGCGTATCCTTGCCGACGTAGAAGAAATGGAAGAAGTTGAAAAGCCCAAACGCAAAACACGCCGCACCGCAAAGAAATCATAGGTCAGAAACGAAAAAGCCGCCTGCATGGCGGCTTTTTTATTACCGTTTTTTGTGTAACAACTATTGCATTGAGCGCATTTCCTCACGCAGACGTGCATCCAAGCGTTTGCAGCAGTTTTCAATTTCCATGGCCATCAGCTCATCACCGGTGGCTTTACGCAGGGTATCTGCCAGGGTCGCCATGGTTTCTATGCAGAAACGCTTCATTTCAATGGTATTCATTTCTTTGTTCCACAGGTCTATTTTCAGCGTACCGCTGCCGGTACCATCCCATATGGCCAAAGAAAAAGCCTTGGCATCCTGCCGGGCATCTTCAGGTTGTTGGGTAGCTTCCCAACGGATAGACTCGCACACATTCTGCTCGTCCAGGGTGATGTGCAGTTGAATGGATTCTTGTCGTTTGCTCATGATTGTTTTTTGTGCAAAGGTACTACTTTGACTTCAAACGGAAAGTAATGGTACCACGTGCCCGGCTGGGCACACGCGTAGAGCTGCGTACCAAGCACCCTTCGATTTGCTCTTCGAGTGCCCTCTTGTACAGTGCCACCACCCGCGGGCTTACGTTGTACTGCTTCGTGGTGATGGTTTGCAAGTAACCATCTTCATCAATGATGATTTCAAAAGTAATAAAACCTTCTTCGCCCGAATTGTCATTGACTTGCAAGTTATCGCAGCTCAGCCGCCAGCCGTCCAGACCGGTTACACTGAATCCACCTTCACCGCCCCCGTACAAGCCTCTGCCGTCCAAAGTACCTTCACTGCGTCCCTTGGTGCCTTCTTTACCTTCCTCGCCTTTACCGGTACCTGTGCCATCCGGGTTAAATAAGGCTTTGGGGTTGGGCTGTGGACGGGGTTCCGGCTCAACCGGCTTGGGCTCATTTTGTTTGGGCGCAGGGGTAGGCTTGGGCGATTCTTCGGGAACACTTACTTCCGCATCAGGCAACTCGCTGGGGGTTTCCACCGCTTCATTTTCGGCGGCACTTTCCTCAGGCACCGGCTCGCTGCGCGTTTCTTGTGTAGGCACAAAGCGTGGATTTTCGCCTTCGCCCTCTTCATCCGTGCCGTAAGACAATTCTATGCCATACTCCGGCGGCGGTGGAATAGGCGGCTCCCACGCATAAATAAAGAAAAACAGCAGTACGATGAGGGTGTGTATCACCAAAGATACGATGAAGGCCGTACGGCTGCTCGATTTTTCTATTTTTTCCAATGGTTCTTTTTCCTGTACCATGCTTTTGCCTTGATAAGACGATTCCTTTATTTGGGTTTAGCAGCAATCGACACCCGTGCTTTCAAGCTATTGGCAATGCCGGCCACTTCTACCAAGTATTGCGTAGGCACTTCTTTATCTACATGCAGCACCACCACGCCTTCCCCTTCCGGCTGGGTAGAAAGCAATTGCTGCAAGCGCATCTCCAATGCTTCCATGTCTTTCACCGGCTGACCATTTACAAAAAACTGCAAGTCTTTGGTTATGGTTACTGCTACCTTTTGCATTTCTATCTTCACGCTCTTACTGGTGGGGGTGCTTACCGGCACCCCGGTAGGCGTTACTGCCGATGAAGTCAGCATGAAGAAAATAAGCAGCAGGAAAATTACATCGGTCATGGAAGAGAGGCTAAAAGCCGGATCAACCTTATTTTTTGACTCCAAAGCCATATCATTCGCAGGTTTTGTTGTTATTGAGTTTCAAAGATATGAATTGGTGTTGTAACACAAAAACACCCACCGAAAAGCAAAGCGCCAGTAAAGCTGTGCTTCACACACAGGTGCATGCTTTTTAAACTGAAGCAAAAATCTTGCCCAGTCTTTTTTCGTAAAGCCTCTTTTTACCGAAAGGGGGGCATCGTGTTTTACCAAATAGGAACGTGAAAACAGCCGGGTCAACAAGCGAATGGCATGATAAGCCAACGGATGGCGGTGCAAGTCGTTAAAAAACCAACCGGCGCGGCTATTGTTTTGACACCAATGCATCAGCTCAACAAGCTGCTCATCGTTCAGATGGTGGCAAAAAAGCGAGGTGTAAACGATATCGGGGCGTTCCTTTGCAGAAAACAGCCGGTAATCACTCACTACGTAGTCAATTTCCGGGAAGTGCACGCTCTGCTGCCGGGCATACTCTACGGCATCGGTTTTCAGGTCAACCCCTATCAATTGTGCCGGTTGTTTTCTCTTGCGCAGGTAACGCGCAATGGCACGTAAATTATCGCCCCCACCGCTGCCCAACTCCACAATCGTCAGCGGACGCCCGGCCGGCACATGTTGTAGTAGTTTGTTCAGTGCAAAAATGGTGGCGCTGTGTCCTCCTAAGTAACGGTTGATGGTCTCCAGCTCCCGCAAATTATCGTACAAGTCCGCCGCCGGAATGTTGTCGGCATCCAACAGTTCTTTTTGAAGGCTCCTTGTAGTCCATGCATTCATAAGGCAATGCTTTTGCTCAGGTATAAAAGTGTGAAATCTTCTTATCTTTGCGCAACCTTCATTCAAAAATCCCTATAGCTGCACACCGTCATGGAGAAAATCATTATTCTTGACTTTGGTTCTCAATATACGCAATTAATTGCCCGCCGTGTGCGCGAGTTGCACGTTTACTGCGAAATTCAGCCCTTCAACCGTCCCGTATCGCTTAGCGAAGAGGTCAAAGGAATCATCCTTTCGGGAAGCCCTTTTTCGGTGAACGACCCCAACGCCCCCATGGTAGATGTTAAGCAGTGGCGTGGCAAAGTGCCCGTGCTGGGTATTTGCTACGGTGCCCAATTGATGGCTCACCAAGAAGGAGGCGAGGTGGCACCTTCCAAAATCAGGGAGTACGGGCGCGCAACACTTCAAATAGACATGCCTCAACACCCGCTGTTCGAGGGTATGTCTGCCGCTTCGCAAGTATGGATGTCGCATGCCGACAGCATTCTGCAGTTGCCCGGGCACTTCCGCATATTGGCACACACAGAAAATATTCCTGTTGCTGCCTATGAAATCGAAGGCGAAAAGACCTACGGCATTCAGTTCCACCCGGAAGTAACCCACTCGCTGGAAGGCAAACAATTGCTGCACAACTTTGTGGTAAACATATGCGGCTGCAGCCAAAGCTGGACACCGGATTCGTTCATAGAGCAGACTGTAAAGAGCCTGAAAGAGCAGCTGGGCAACGATAAAGTAGTGATGGCTCTTTCCGGCGGTGTCGATTCCTCCGTGGCAGCCATGCTTTTACACCGCGCCATAGGCAGCAATCTGTATTGTATTTTTGTAGATAACGGCTTGTTACGCAAGAACGAATTCGAGCAGGTGCTGGAAGCTTATCGTGGCTTAGGGCTCAATATCAAAGGCGTGGATGCCAAGCAACGCTTCTATGATGCTTTGCGTGGCCTTACTGACCCCGAAGACAAGCGTAAAGCCATTGGACGCACTTTCATTGAAGTGTTTGACGATGAAGCCCATAAAATACAAGATGTGAAATGGCTGGGACAGGGCACCATCTACCCCGATGTCATTGAGTCGGTATCGGTCAATGGTCCTTCGGTTACCATCAAGTCACACCACAACGTGGGGGGCTTACCCGAGCGCATGAAACTCAAGGTAGTAGAGCCCCTGCGTAGTCTTTTCAAAGACGAAGTGCGCGAAGTAGGCTATGCCTTGGGCTTGCCCAAAGCCATCATCGGGCGGCATCCTTTCCCCGGACCGGGCTTGGGCATCCGCATTTTGGGCGAAGTAACCCCCGAAAAAGTGCGCATCTTGCAAGAAGCCGACGACATTTACATTCAAGCACTACGCCAAAGCGGGTGGTACGATAAAATATGGCAAGCCGGCGCTGTCTTGTTGCCCATTCACTCGGTAGGCGTCATGGGCGACGAACGCACCTATGAGCAAGTAGTAGCCCTGCGGGCAGTGCACAGCACCGACGGCATGACAGCCGACTGGGTACATCTCCCCTACGAACTGCTTGCTGACATATCCAATACAATCATCAACCGGGTAAAAGGAGTCAACCGGGTCGTTTACGACATCAGCTCCAAACCCCCTGCAACTATCGAATGGGAATAACACCTTAAAATGTCTCATTTTTTAAACCCATAGTGGCTATGAATTACACACTGAAACACATTCCTGAACGCACACAAAAGCCCCGCGAAGTAGGGCTTACCATGATGATGGACAAAGGCATGAGCATACGCCAGGTAGAAGATGTGCTCGACGTAGCGGGCGATTATATAGACGTGGTCAAGTTGGGATGGGCTACTTCTTATGTAACCCCCAACTTAGATAAAAAACTGGAAGTGTACAGGAGTGCCGGCATTCCTGTTTACTTTGGCGGCACCCTCTTCGAAGCTTTTGTTGTGCGCAACCAGTTCGAAGACTATCTGCGTGTGCTGGATAAATACAAGATGACCTTTGCCGAAGTATCGGATGGCTCCATAGAAATGCCCCATGACCAAAAGTGTGAGTATATCCGCCGGCTGGCACAGCAAGTGACGGTGCTTTCGGAAGTAGGCTCCAAAGATGCTTCCAAAATCATGCCGCCCTACATGTGGATAGAGCTGATGCAGGCTGAGCTCTCTGCCGGTGCATGGAAGGTCATAGGCGAAGCACGCGAAGCAGGAAATGTAGGCTTGTTCCGCTCTTCGGGCGAGGTGCGCGAAGGCTTGGTGAAAGAAATTCTTCACTCCATCCCCTATGAAAAAATCATTTGGGAAGCGCCCCAAAAAGCGCAGCAGGTGTGGTTTATCAAGTTGATTGGCCCGAATGTAAACTTAGGGAATATAGCTCCGCAGGAAATCATTCCGTTGGAAACCATACGCTTGGGCTTACGTGGCGACACCTTCGACTTTTTTCTACCCAAAGAATAAAAATCAATGAAAGAATATCGCAAAGCCTTTATTTTGTGGCTGAAAGGCTTGGCAATGGGCAGTGCCGACGTGGTACCGGGCGTATCGGGCGGCACTGTCGCTTTGATTGCCGGTATCTATACAGAATTGATAGACACCCTCAAAAGTATTGACGGGGAAGCATTGGTCTTGCTCCTGCGTTTCCGGTTTAGGGATTTTTGGTACAAAATCAATGGTGGTTTTCTGCTGCCTTTGCTGACAGGCATTGGCACTGCCCTGTTTTCTTTGGCCCGCCTCATCACTTATCTTTTGCAGCACTACCCCATTGCCATCTGGTCTTTCTTCTTTGGTTTAATTGTGGCTTCGGTGTGGCTGGTAAGCAAAGAGGTAAAGCAATGGAATGCCGGTAGTGTGTTGGCTTTTATGGCAGGCACTGTTTTGGCTTATTGGCTCACGGCAGCCATGCCGGCCGAAACACCGGAAGCCTTATGGTTTGTGTTTTTGTCGGGCGCTATTGCTATTTGCGCCATGATACTGCCCGGCATTTCAGGTAGTTTCATTTTGGTTTTGTTGGGCAAGTATGCATTCATTCTGGAATCGCTGAAAGCATTGCGTTTTGAAGTGATGCTTACGTTTGCTGCCGGCTGTGTTGTGGGGCTGCTTTCCTTCGTGCGCCTGCTGTCTTATTTGTTGCATCGCTTCCCTTCGGTCACGATGGCTACTTTGTCCGGTTTTATGCTGGGCTCACTCAATAAAATATGGCCTTGGAAAGAAGTCATCAGCACCAATGCCAAGGGCGTGCCCGTGCTTACACGCAATGTGTTGCCGACAAGCTATGAACAGCTAAGCGGTCAAGAAGCTCAACCGGGTATTGCCTTGGCTTGTTGCATAGCCGGCATTGCCTTGATTGTAATACTTGAGAAAGTATCCCAAACCAAAGAAGTGGCCTCTTGATTGGTGGTGAGTGCCAAAATAAGGCAGCTTAAAAAAACAAACTGTGGCAAGGAAGTGCCTTTCTCTTTTGGCATCTGGTTGAGAAGGCACTTCTTTTCAAGCGCATTCTTTTTTGTCATTCCGGGCGCTTCTTCTTGTCACTTCGAGCCTTCCTTTTGTCACTTCGAGCGCAGCGGGAAATCTCTTTTATTTCTTGCCGCTTGGTTTGGGGTGATGAGATCTCTCACTCGCTTCGCTCGTTCGAAATGACAAGTTCCGCTTGCACCTTGTTCGAAATGATATGAGTCGTTGCGCTTTTGTTTGATGTTTGAAAGAATGCACCTGCAGCGTTTTTTTGAAAGACAGCAGGCTTTGCCTGCCTTCCATGTCACTTAAACATTCATTTTGTGAATGGTACGGCGCAAAGCCCATGCATTGAGTAACAAGGTGAAGCCTATCAAAAGCAAGGCAACCAAAGGCACTAAGGGATGCAAAACCGTGTCTATGTCGAAAGCATATGTTTCCATTCGCCGGGCAAAGAAATAACCACCGGCAGCCAAACCGGCAGCCACAAGCAAAAGCACCAGCAGCAGCATGCGGGCAAACTCACGCACAAAATGCCTTTCAATAAATCGTTGCTCATAGCCCAGCAGCAACAGCAATTCCACCTCGGTGCGCTTTTCCAAGAGAATGGAACGGAAAGTCAGGACAAACACAAGGAATGCCAACACCATAAAGGCAATGCCCACAAAGCCAATGGCAGACATGGCCACCACTGCCAACGCCCCCAGACGCCCCGCTTGTAGCTGGCTGCGATTGACTTCCCATCTTTTTTGTTTCAAGTAGTCAAGCAAAAGGGGGTCACCGCTGTTGGTTACTCGCACCAATAGCCGTGCCGGCGGGGTTTCTCCGGCAGTTATGCCTGCCAATCGTTCGTTTGCCCAACGCATAAAAGACATGGGCACCAAGATAGATGGAATACGATCCGAAAAGCCTACTACTTTCATTTTCACTATCACTTGTCCCCGGGGACCATATAGTTTGGTAGGCAAAGGAGGTGCCATGGCAATCAGGCCGGGGGTGATTTGGGGCAAGCCTTTTGCCAGGGCATAGCCAAAGTTGTAAAGGTTGAGAAACTCTTTCGACACCACCACCGGCACAAACTCATCGCCTTCGCGCCAATTCCAGCCGGGCGGGTCCACATCCAACAAGTGGTCGGGCACTGCTTCGAAAAACAGTTCCGTGCGCAAAGGGATGGTCTCGTTGCCATAAGTCCATGCGGCAAAATGGTTGCTTTCAAAAGGTCCCACCTCTTTCACAAAAGGCTGCGCCTGCAGGTCTTCAATTTCTTCTTGGCTGAAGCCCCCGGCCATGCCCGTAGCCGTATTGAATAAAGTAACCTCTTTGGTAATGATAAGGTAATTGCTTGCTTTTCCGGACTCAAATACCTCTTGCATGGTCATGTAAAGCTGGAGCATCAGCAAAACCAAACACAGCCCCGCGGCATAGCCTATAATTGCTATCCATACATGCCCCCCTCGAAAAGCACGAAAGACCAACTTCAATATATTGCGCCGCAAAATGGAAGGGTATAAAGGTGTCATAGCTTATCCGAGCAGCAGTTTTTCGTGAAATGTCATTTGATAATCGTAGCCTAACGAAGCCATAATAAAACCGGCATTTTGCTCCTTGCAGCGGCTTAGAATCAACTGACCGGCAAGTTTTATATTTTCCTCATCCAGGTGGCTGAAAGGCTCATCCAGTAGCAGCATTTCAAAGGGCTGTATGAGTGCACGAATGATGGCTATGCGCTGCCTTTCGCCATAAGAAAGCAAGGCTACCTGCCGGTGTAGCAAGTGCTTTACACCCAAATATTCTGCCATTGCCACTATCTTATCTGCATCTATGGGCTGCAGTGCCGCTTTCAACTGTAAGTTTTCCCATGCAGTAAGGTGCAGCAGCAAGCGCAGATCCTGAAAGACAATAGACAAATGCTTTTGGCGCAAAACAGCCCATTCTTGCGCCGGCATGCTTTGCACAGGTTTTTCATTTATGAAAACAGCGCCTTCATAGTCTTTGCGGATACCGTAAAGAATATGCAGAAAAGTGGATTTTCCACGCCCGGAGGGCGAATAGACCTGATAAAAACGCCCGCTTTCAAAAGTATAGCTTTGCCCCCACACTTGCGAGCGCCCATGCAGGCGCTCTTTCAAAGGGGCGGGCAGCAGGCCTTCGATACGTATTTTCATAAGCAAGGTAGTGGATTATGGAAACGCCTAAAAGACCGGTACTTCTTCCATGTCCTCCTCGTCCACTTCTTCCAACTCCATAGGCAGCCGTTTGTCGCTTGCCATTGGCTCTTCCTTGTAGCGGTTTTCTTTCTTTTTTGCCTCTGCTTTGATGGCATCTATAAGAATCAACAAGGCGTTTTTATCTTCTTCACGGAAGGAAAGCAAAACTTGTCCTTTTATTTTGCCATCGTCATATCCGGGACTCCAAATAACCAATTCGTTGATCAGCTGCACTGCTTCGGTGGCATTCATTCCCTTGAACCAAGGCAGCTGCGCCAACTGGGTCAGCAAATCGGCACGAATTCCCACAAAAGACGAAGCCTTTTTCATTTGGTCGCCCCACTCTTCGGGTATAGCAGCCGCCTCCCATATGGTTTCCGAAGCTCCCATAGCCAGGCGCAGGTAGTTTTCGTCTTTATACAGGTGAGCCATACCACCTGCAATCAAATAGACATCGCCCTCTGCATTGTTTTTTTTGACCAGCATGCCTTTCGAGAGCATGTAGTCGACCATTTTCTGATAAAGCTTTTCGTCACGTATTCCCATGGATACAGCCATTTCGGGGATGCCCGCGGCACCAAGGCTATTGAGCGCCATACAGAACTGACCATCCCACATGCTCATAAACTCATCGGCCGAAACTCCCAGCTGCCGGTCAAAATCTCTATTTGCCTCTGTCAACAGTTGTTTTTCCTTGATTTTATTGATGGCTGCCTCCGAAATGGCAAAGCTTAACAGCGCCAACGGCTTTTTGTAAGGTATTTTACTTACCGCCTTATTGATGTGCACATTGTAATAAAGCTGCATCTCTTTGCGTGTTTTCTCCGAAGGTATAAAAGCGGCATCACTGCGAATCAAGCCATCTTCAAAGGCAATTTGCATGGTAAAGAAAGCGTCTTTTAAGTATTGCTTTGCTTCTTCTTCCATTTCATCCACTGCGTCCAAGCCGGAGGTGGCATTCAGGTTTACCCACACAGTAAGGTCTTCGGCGTCGGCAAGCGCTTCTTTAAAAGATTTCTCTTGCTCGATAAGTTGCTTTTCCTTTGGTAATTTCAGCAACTCCAAAGCCTTTTCCACCAGAGCAGCGCTTTTTTCATCCTCCTTCTCATAGTAGCCCTTTTCCATGATGCCCACCAGTAGGACGTCGTCGTTCCATGCAGCCACCACTGTGGTGTAGCCTTTTTTTTCAAAAAACTTCACATCGTCTTTGGTCCGGATGGGGATTGGTTGCTCTTCTTCGAAGACCTCTTTCCAAAACTCAGGGTCTTCCATACTTTTATTCCATTTGCCGGCATCATCCAGAGGCACCACTATGCCTACAAAGTCATTCTCTTTTTTTCCAAAGACGTAGAAAGTGTTGGCGTAGTCGATACCGGAGTTTAAAATGCGCTCGAACTTTTGGGAGGTTTCCTTGGCTTCTTCTTCAGAAGCCCCCATTTCCTTTAAGTTCTTCTCGCTAAAAAGCTCGCCGGGTTGTAAACTTTTGCTAATCAAACGGCGCAGGTCTATAGCCACTGCAAAGTCGGCATCGGCAGGTAAATAGCTTACATGTGAGGGGGTGTTTTTCTTACCGGAGCAGGCAGCAAGCAGCCAAAGGCTCAGTAAGGCAAGTACCCATGCATTCAAGTTCGATTTCTTCATAATGAATAGGGTTTTTCTCAAGATTACATCTTTTTGCAAAGAAAAACAAAGCATATCAGCCTTTTTTTCGGCGTTTTATTTCTTGCTCCACCAAACGGTATTCGCGGTTGCTTTGTCCTTTGATAGAGGTATTTTCTTCTGCCCGCCGAATCAAATAAGGCACCACTGCATCTACCGGTCCATAGGGCACATACTTAGCCACGCGGTACCCTGCCTTTGCCAGGTTGAATGAAATATGGTCGCTCATGCCATAGAGCTGTGCAAAATAGATGCGTTCATCTTGGGGGGGTATGCCTTTTTCTTGCATGGCTTGTGCCAGCAACAGGCAGCTTTGTTCGTTGTGCGTGCCGGCACAAAAAGCTATTTTGTCCAAACGTTCGAGGCAAAAAAGCAGGGCTGCGTTGTAGTCTTCATCGCATTTTTGCTTGTTGGGCTGTATGGGGTCAGGATATCCCATTTCTTCGGCACGTTCGCGCTCTTTTTCCATGTAAGCGCCCCGCACCAATTTGGCTCCCAAATACACGCCTTGCTCTTGTGCCCAAGCAAAGGCCTCTTTCAACAGCTGCAGCCCATCGCGACGGTACAGCTGATAGGTGTTGTACACTACCGCCTGTTCGCGGTTGAAACGCTTCATCATCTCATAGGCAAGATGGTCGATGGCCGGTTGTATCCACGTTTCTTCGGCATCAATAAAAATACGCACGCCTTTCCGGTAAGCCGTTTCACAGATGCGACTTACACGCTGCTGCACTTTCACCCACTGTGCCTCCTCGGTTGCAGAAAGCGAAGCTTTGGTACTCACTTTTTCAAGCAAACCGAAAGGGGCTATGCCTGTCACCTTAAAGACAGCAAAAGGCACAGCAGGATGCCCGGCAGCAAAATCGATGGTGCGCAGCACTTCGGCCGTGGTTTTTTCAAAACCTTCTTCGCTCTTTTCGCCCTCTACCGAGTAATCCAAAATGGTGCCTATGCCATAGCGCGCCAGCTGTTCAATCACCGGCCGGCAGTCTTCAATGTCTTCGCCGCCGCAAAACTGCTTAAATAAGGTCGCTTTTACAATAAAACGGGTCAAAGGCTTGGTCAATGGAAATGCCAAAGTGGCTTTCACCAAAAAGGTGCCGGTATCGACCAGGGCAGGATAGTTCATCATACCGAAAAGCCAGTGCATGCGGCGCAAGTCTGCATCGGACTTGGAAGCAAAAGCAATGGAGGTATTTTGGAAGTTCAAAGCGATAGGTTCGGTTGGTTCGCTCATAGTTTTTTGCTTTAAAGTACAAAGACGCCCAAAGTTACAGTTTTTGTGCACTACTTTTGTTATCTTTTACAAAAGAACAGAAGCAAGGGCTACTGCCCTGTTCAACATTCAACCTTATGAAACTAAACCGGCAAATTATACTGCTTGTATGGCTGCTTTGTTGGCCGGCAACCAACAGCCGTGCACAACACAACGACGCCCGGCAAGCTGCCTTAATGGCCATGTATGAAGGAGATTACAAGCAGGCTATTCAGTATTACGAGCAAAGCCTTATTTATGACAACGACAAGCCGGAAATGCTTTGGGGGCTTGCACGCAGCCACTTCTATGCCGGCAACTACCCACAAGCAGTGCAAGTATGCCGGCAACTGCTGCAAAACAAAAAAAGCGCATGGAAGTGTCGTGCCACACTCTTGGAAGCATTTTGTTATTTCCGGATGGCCGATAGTGCCTTGCAGCAACGAATCGAAAAACTGCAGGCAGCACAAGAGTGCATGCCGCAGGACTACCGCACGCACTTTTACCTCGGTTTGCTGTATATGCAAAACGGCCAACTTAGCGAAGCAGAAACAGCCTTTAAACAAGCCTTGGCGTTGCGTCCCAAGCAAGGCGGCTTATGGATAGCCTTGGGAAACCTTTATGCCACACAAGAGCAGTGGAGCGAAGCAGCCAACTGTTGGTGTCAAGCGGCAGAGTTGCCCCAAGCCCCACCGGCAGCCGTTTATAATTGTGCCAAGCTGTTACTACGCAGTGGCAGCTATGAGCGTGGTTTGCAGATGATGGAACGCTATGCCCAAAATCATCCCCTGCAAGCCGACGATTATTTTGATGTGGCAAGGGCTTGTGCCGCAGGCCGACAATATGAAGAAGCCCTTCGCTACATAGCAGCTGCCATACAACTGGCTCCTCAACAAGGAGTGTACTATGCCGTGATGGCCGACTACCACGCGGCACTGCTGCAATGGGATGCCGCCTTGTATGCCAACAGCCAAGCCATACTCAAACAAGGCGAAGAAACCACCTACTTCATACAGCGCGCTCAACTGCTGCTCAACGCCGGCCGGGACGAAGAAGCAAAAGCATATCTTGAATTTTGGATACAACAAGAGCCCGACAACGCACAAGCCCACTATGCCCATGCCCTATGGCTGATGCGCAACAAAGGAAAAAGGCGTCAGATAAAACAGGCCGTAAAAGAAGCCGTGCGTCACGGCATGCACCCACAGGATATGGACGAGTCGCTTCAAAAATATGCTTATCGCCACCGTCAGCGCTTATGGTCTGCGCCTTAGGCGTTTGAGTAGTTGCCCGCCTATATGCACGAGCTCCTCCGACAAACGAAGCTTCCATATGGCTGCCGCCAGCAGAAGTAGCAACAAGCCTGAGCGAAGCAGTATATTGACCAAGGCAGGAAGGAGTCCTTGCACCGGTAGCAAGGGCAAAAACGCCAAGCCTCTCCACAATACCAGCAATACCAGCGTAGCCCACAGCGTCTGTTTGCTAAAAGGATGTATGCGCACTTTCACCCACAAAAAGAAGCTACGCAGCAGGTTATATACAAGCATGGAAAGGAAAGTGGCCAAAGCGGCACCCTCCAACCCCATCAAGGGAATAAGCCACCAGTTGGTGGCTATTACCAAAAGCGCCAACAAAATATTGGAAAGCAAAACAAACTTATAGTACCTTGACTGCAGCAAAATTTCGTTGTTCACGCCCATTGCCATATCGAAAAAGCGTGCCAGCCCCACCCAAAAGACCACACTCATTCCTTCGCGATATAGGTCGCCTTTGGGCATGATGGTAAAGATTTCTTCCCGGTTCAGCCATAACAATAAAAACAAAGCCCCACCAATCAACATTTGATTGATGGCCGATTGACGATACAGGTATGCAAGTTCGTCAATGGCTTGCTTTGCCCAAGCTCTTGCAATCAGAGGTGTGGTGATTTGAGAAAGTGCACGGCGGGGAATTTCTATCACATTCGCCATAAAAAAGGCTATGGTGTAAATGCCTGTATCGGCATCGCCCAGCAACATACCCAGCATCATAATATCGGCTTGGTTCACAACCACAATACTTAGTCCGCCCATCAAAATAAATGCGGCATATTTCATCATTTCACTTAAGCGTCCCCGCACTGCTTCCCACCAGCCGGCAGGAAACAGCCGGAAGCGATACAAGCGGTAAAGGTATGCCGTCAGCCCCAGAACAGCTATCACATAATAGGCAGTCACTGCGCCGAACATATACCCAAAGTGCATCCAATGCATCCCCACCGCAACTACCAGCAAGGCAATGGTCATTTTCAAAAAGAAATCCCGGAATAAAGCAGGCACGGCAATACGCAGATATGCCCGGCACCAAGCTTCCAGAATACTCTGAAATGCCATACCCAAAGTCAATGGAAAAAGGTAAAAGAAGTAATCTTTCACATGAGGCGAATTTTCATATAAGCTCAAATAATAGCTTCTCCCCCCCCACAAAAACAGACTCAACAAAAGGAAGGTAGTGAGTGTATAAGCAATACTCAAAGAAAAGAGAGCATTGCGCCGCCGCCCTTCAAAAAAAGGATGAAAACGTTCAATAACTTGCGGGGTGCCTGCAAGCACAAACGCACTTAGCAAGGTGGCATTGGCCAATATCTGCCGGATCCCCCCTATTTGTTCGGGGCTCAGTAAGGCGGGCATCAAAAAAAGATTAGTAAGTGCTCCTATCACAACCCCCACATACGCTATTAATGTGTATTTTGCCCCTTGACGAATGACAACCCCCATGCATTTTATTTTTTAAATTGCGCATCCAAGATAATTCAATTTTCATGTCAATAGTAAAGAAGTTGAAAAAATCCGTTTGGTGGGTACTCAACCAATTGCGCTTAGGCGCCCCCACCAACCTGGTATTGCAAAGCGGCTTGAAAGACTTAGGATGGTTTCGCTCTTTTTACACCAAACGCTCCGAAGATGCAGCAGGACACCCCATCCCTTGGTTTACCTACAGTGCCTATCTTTTTTTAGACCCGCGCCTGCAAGCCCACTTCCGGGTTTTTGAATACGGAAGCGGCAGCTCGACGCTTTACTTTGCCCAAAAAGTAGCTCAAGTGTATAGTGTAGAACACCACCCCTCATGGGCACAACAGATGCAAGCCAAGCTGCCGCCCAATGCCTCTGTGCTATACTGCCTGCCAGAAGACTATCCAACTGCTATCCGGCAGGCACAAGCCACTTTTCATCTCATTGTAGTTGACGGTATCTTGCGAAACGAGTGCATCCGGCAGGCGGTCAACTTCTTGACAGAAGATGGGGTCATTATTGTGGACAACAGCAACAGAAGTGAGTACCGGGAAGCTTTGTCCTGGCTGTGTGCACAAGGCTTCCGGCGGCTCGACTTTTACGGTATGGCACCTATAGGCACAGAGCTGTCCTGTACTTCCTTTTTCTACAAAGAGCTCAATTGTTTGAACATATGAGTTTATCGCCCATCATCATTTTTGCCTACCGGCGCCCGGAAGCCCTCCAAAGATTATTTGACAGCCTGACCCGGAATCCGGAGTGGCTTCATTCCGAAGTGTTTATATTTATTGATGCTGCCAAGCACCCCAGAGAAGAAGCCGATGTGGAAACTGTTGTTCAATTGACCCAAAGGCTGTCTCATCCACATAAGCACATCATCAGGGCATCGCATCCCAAGGGGCTCGCCCGCTCTGTGATAGAGGGGGTTTCGCATGTAATAGAAAAGCATCAAAGAGCCATTGTCCTGGAAGATGATTTGGAATGCACGCCCGACTTCCTTGCCTTCATGAATGCTGCTTTGAGGCTGTATAAAGACCATCAGCAAATATTTTCGCTAAGTGGCTATACTCCCCCTATTTCATGGCCCGGTGACTACCCGCATGACATAACCCTTCTACCTCGTCTGTCTTCGTTGGGCTGGGGCATATGGGCTGACCGCTGGCAAAGCATCGATTGGCAAGTAAGCGATTTTCAGCTCTTTTGGAAAAATCCAAAAGAAAGAGCAGCATTTTCCCGTGGGGGCGAAGACTTGCCTTATATGCTCTACAAGCAACAAAAAGGGCTCATTAATTCCTGGGCAATAAGGGCATGTTATGCCCTTTACCGCCAGGAAAAATACTGCCTGTATCCGCGCTATAGTAAATGCCGTCATGTGTACACCAAACACAGCACCCACCTTCGTTTTTACAGCCGACGGTTCAATACCACTTTGTCCACACAAGCCGTCCTGCTTCCGGACACGCCCCCGCCACCCGATGTACGCATCATACAATCTTTTGCACGTTACCACCGCTTGACGCCCTGGCGACGCCTGCTCAACCGCCTGCGCTACCGTTAACCCTTTCACAGGCGCTTAAAAACTGCTATCTTTGCCATTTGTCATACAGAACCGAATCGCATACAAGGATGAAATATTTGATAGCAGGACTGGGAAACCCCGGCAACGAGTACTTAATGACCCGCCACAATATAGGCTTTATGGTACTTGACCGCCTGGCAGCCGGCAAAGAGCTTTCATTTACAACAGAGCGCTATGGCGACATAACCCGGCTTTCGCATCGCGGGCGTAAGCTCATTTTGCTGAAGCCTTCTACATACATGAACTTGAGCGGAAAGGCCGTCCGTTATTGGCTTCAAGAAGAGAAAATTCCGGTAGAAAACTTGCTGGTCATTACCGACGATATAGCCCTGCCGTTCGGGAAGCTGCGCTTGCGCACCAAAGGCTCACATGGCGGACACAACGGGCTTCGCAACATAGAAGAGCTGCTTCAAACCAACGAATATGCCCGTTTGCGCATGGGCATAGGCAATGACTTTCCCAAAGGACAACAAGCCGACTATGTGCTGTCGCCTTTTAATGATGAAGAGCAGAAGCAACTGCCCGCCATTTTAGACAAAGCAGCGCAAGCCGTACTCAGCTTTGCCACCATTGGGGCTACCCAAACCATGAACCAATTCAACCGTTAACTTTTAAAACCATTTTACAGCTATGATAAAGGTATTATTTGTGTGTTTAGGCAATATTTGCCGCTCACCTATGGCAGAAGGAATTTTCAAAAAATTGCTCAAAGAAGAAGGACTGGAAAACAAAGTGATGGTGGATTCGGCCGGCACCGGCTCTTGGCATATAGGCGAGCTTCCTGATCGCCGCACCCGCCAAACCGCCGAAAAGCATGGTATCTTATTGAACAGCCGTGCCCGTCAAATCCATCGTGAAGACTTCGAAACATTTGATTACATACTGGTTGCAGACCGTAGCAATTTGCGCGACGTGGAGCGGCTGGCACAAGGCTGCCCTCATGCCAAGAGTAAAATCATGTTGATTCGTGCGTTTGATCCCATAGCCCCTCAATCGGAAGTGCCGGATCCTTATTACGGCGACCTGTCCGACTTTGAAGAGGTGTATCAAATTCTTGACCGTTCGTTGCGTCCGTTCTTGGACTTCATCAAGAAAGAGCACAGCGAACTGTTGCAAGAAATGCCTTCTTGATTCAGACAGACAACACCACTTTTTCGAGGCGCGCCATCACCTGCGCTGCCTCTATTCGCTCCATGCATGCCTTATCGCCGCGCACACAAGGCTTGCTCCCAAAGATAGAGCAAGGACGGCAGTCTAAATCGTCGCGTTGAATCATGTTTTCTGCGGGCTGAAACAAAGGGGCAAAACCGGCATGCGGGTGTGTAGCGCCCCATACAGACACCACGGGAATGCCGGCCAAGGCGGCCAAATGCATGTTGGCCGAATCCATGCTCAACATGGCATCGAGGCGGTGCATCAGAAGCCATTCCCGGCGCAACGACAAACAACCGGCCATATTGATTGCGCGGCCGGGATGCAAAGCACACAAAGCATCCATCAAAGCGGCTTCTTTTTTGCCCCCACCAAACAAAAAGACATGCCACTCCGGGTGGCGTTCCTTTATCAGGCGCAGCAGCGCCTCTACTTTATGCACGCCCCATTGTTTGTTTTCGTGGAAAGCAAAAGGCGCAATGCCCATCCAAGGCGAAGACTTGGGCAGCAAAGCCACAGAGGTCAAGAAGTTGTCAATGGCTTGTTCGTCTTCTGCTGAAGGAATAAGGTATGGCGGTGGCAGCAAATCAGTGTCAAGCCCCAACTGCCGGAATGGGGTTGCATACATGTCAGTAACATGGGGCAGGGCAAAAGCAGCCCGCTCCCGTATAAAACGCTTGCGCAGCTTTCTGTTTTTAGAAATGCTCAAGCAGCGGACGCCCTGCAAATGGGCGATTGCTTTGAGCACATTGCTCCGCAGGTTCTGATGGGCATCAATGAAATAGTCGTATTGCCTGATTTGCAGGTGCTTCCCCAAGCGCCATAGCCCGCCTATGCCCTTATACTCACCATCGACGTCGGCCGGCACAGGGCGCAAGCGCTCGATACCTTCAAAGAGGGAAGCCAGCTTAGGGCGCGTGAGCACGTCTATTTGCACGTCCGGATGCCGTCGCAAGACAGACACCAGCACCGGCAACAAAAGCGCCACATCGCCCATGGCAGAGAAACGAACAACCAACAGGCGCACTGCTTATGATTTTGCTTTTTTGTACAAAACAGGATTGAGCGAAGCGTCGTTGTACATCTTCATTTGACGGTACACCTTCATGTAGCGCTCGCCGTTGAGAATATCTTCTATGAGCTCATCGAAACAGCGCGCCAAATCTTCTTTTTGCTCCAATAAGACATCAAGCTTTTGCCGGCATTTGGCGATATGCTGCTCGTCCACGTCGGTGCGCAAGGTTTGCTCCCGCATATGGTATATCTTGAGCATCAAGATAGAAAGGCGGTCTAAAAGCCATGCCGGCGTTTCGGAATTCATGCGTGCGTGGGGCTTGCGTGCCACTTTTTGCTGCTCGAAATATTGCAAAAACCAATCGTCCATCAGCTCCACGGTATCGGTACGCTCCTGGTTCGAAGCATCGATGCGGCGTTTCAACTGGACCAGAGTTTCAGGCGCTATTTCAGGATCGCGAATCAAGTCTTCCAAATGCCATTGAACCGTGTCTATCCAGTTCTTTTTATAGAGCAGGTATTCCAAAGTATTTTCCGGATAGGGATTCTGCATGGGGGCATTTACGTCGTCGTGACGATGGTAATCTTCTATAGACTGTTCAAATATACGGATGCAGGCTTGCGCTTGGGGTCTTTCCATCGTTTTTTTTGTGGCAAAAATACGCTTTTTGCTTATTGCATCAAAGCATAAAGGATGATATTCACGCCGAAGCGTGTGTTGTCTTCCACCAGGAAACGTTTGTTCCGGTAGTCGTAATCCCACTCGCAGCCATAATCTTTGTTGCTGTAAAGCACAGCTATACGCCCGTCAATTTCTATGGCTTTCAGGTAATCGTGCACCAAGTCGTCGCCCCAACCGTTCAGCTCATAAGAGGTGGGCGGTGGCCCTTCCGGAAATTCAAAAAAACAGTGGTAGAGCCGGTGTGTATTGGGCAGCTTACGAAGCGCTTGCGCACCAAAAATAACCGCCATCTGCCTTTCAAAAGACTTGGCAAACAAACCGTCGATGTCGTGATTGCAGTCATCGACGAAGACAAAACCGCCATTACGCACATAGCGTTCAAAGGTCCGGCGTTCTTTGTCGGTGAACTGCACCAAGCGGTGCCCGCTCATGTAGCAAAAGGGATAGTAAAAAATTTCGTCGCTCTCCAGCGAAACCACCTTTTCCTTGGGCTCTACCGGCAGGGTTGTATAGGTAATCAAAGAGTGAAGCAAATTCGTGGGCATACGCTCGTCGGTGTACCAATCGCCCGAGCGGTATTGGATGCGTGCAAAGGTAAAAGGGGTTTTACGGCTGCTCTTCATGGTTGAAGTAGGTAGTTAGCTGGATACCAACCGGAACAGGAATTGGAAAGCCCGCCAAAGGCACACTGGTATCTATGTCCGTGTACAGTTCCAACTCATCGGCTGTAAGCTTTCGCACCTGGTAAGTCTGTGGCACATCTATGTTGAATGCCTGCAGCAACGAATCGATGCCCGGCGACAAAAAACTCACATTTTTTATTTCCAACGTTTTGGCATCGGCGCTTAGTGTCCAAGTGCCTTGCGAAGTTACTTCCCAAGTACCTTGTGGGGTCAGCTCCAGCAGTTGGGCGGTGTAGTCCTTCTTGAAGTCCAATGCGATGCTGTCGAGCGTGGTATCTTCTCCCAGGCTGTCAACGGGCACACCGGCAATGCTTACGGCCACACCGGCCCTGTAGGCATACCACCGCTCTGCCGTAAGCCAGTCTTCGGGCTTGGGGCTATTGTCCTTTTTACTGCACGAAGCCAGCAAAGTAAGAACAAAAGCAGCCATCAAAGGCAAAAAATTGATTTTATTCATCATCGTAAAAGCTGTTTTGTCTTTTTAATAACGAAAAACTTCCGTCTAAAGGTTATTGGATAGCCGTTTTTTTACTCTTCGCCTGCCTTTACGACCAAAGAAAGCGAAAGCACGCCTTTTTGCTCTATACTTTGCTGCTTAAATACAATTTTATTGCCATAAACAATTTGCTCTGCCGGCACAGAAATGATTTGCAGCAGTTTTTGCAAGCTTTCATCGCTTGGTTTATAGCTAATCAACTGACAGATGGAAGGCAAATGCAAGGCTTCATGACTGACCAGTAGCACGTAGCGATCCACACTCTTGCCTTCTACCTCTAGCGGCATACGCAAGTCGGCGGCGCTGTAACTCAGCAAGTCGCTTTCGCCTCTGCCCGGAAACAGCGGCACGGCCTGCTGCCCTACCATGCCAATGACGTAGAAAAAAGCAGGTGATTCAAGCGACACATGCAACAATAAGTCAGAAGACGCCGTTTCGGGTGCTTCCTGTTTTACTATGAAACGTTCATCGCCGGCCGCAGCAGTCCGCTGCCAACGCAGGGGATACCCATCCGTGGTTTCAACGATGAGCTCGCCTTGCAAAGGTGGTGCCGGCAGTGCCATGCTCAGCTCAAAGGCTTCCAAACAAATGCGCTCCATGTCTTCGTAGCGTATCCACAAAAAACCGCCCTTGCCCCAGCCGGTCCCCCAACTGTTCATCACCTCAAAAGCGCCCCCGTAACGTGCATCATCGTAGCCGACCACCGTAAGGGCATGCCCGCCGTAAGGCTGCCCCGTTTCTATTTGCTCATTGGGTTGGGGCTGCCACACCTCACCGGCCGGAAACAGAAACGAATGTGTACAACAGCGAATGCCCACCACTACCGGCTTGCCGGCTGCCAAGCTTCTTTTGATATACAAAGCTTTTGCCGGGGCATCGCTGTCAAACAAACGTTGGTAGTGTGTCAGACGGTTGGCTTCCGCCATAAGCAGCCAGTCGGGGCGCAGGGGCTGCCGGTGGCAGGAGTCGCCATACAGATAGCGTGGCAAGGCGCCCACTTCCTTCAATACCTGCAGAGCTGCCGGCAAGGTAGCCCCGGCCGTACAGTTCAAGTCGTTCATGGGCTTCACCTGGTCGTAAACGAAGGCTGCCGAAAAAGCCTTGCGGGTAATTTCTTCGCCTGCCCACTGCTTTTGCCGGGCTGCCAAAATGGTGCGTGCCGCATAGGCCACTGCCCAACCTACACAGTCGCCGCGGTCGCCCTGGTTTTGGGGTGTAGGGCAGTATTGGCGCAAACTGAAACGGGAAGGCGCCCGCGTCAGGGCGGCCCGGTTCAAAGGGGCAATGACCGGCACACGATGATAGGCCAACGAGTCGTAAATATAGCCTTGTGCCGAAGCCGTCAAAGTGGTCAATAGAATAAGCAGTATGTTTGTGACGTAAAGAGTCATAAAAAAAGGATATTCAGCATTCTTATAGTTTTTGGTAAATTAGCCAAAAGTTTCATTCAATATAAAGCCTTTTTTGAACTTATGGCCATTGTCAGTGCCCGGGAAGTGTTGTCACAATTGCAATCGAAGCAGGGAATTGCGCCCATTTATTTGTTGCACGGTGAAGAAGACTTTTTTATTGACCAAATAGCCCATTACTTCGAACATTTTTTCTTGCCCCCCGAAGCGCGCAGCTTCAACCAAAGTGTACTCTATGGTAAAGACATCAGCATAGGCGATGTGGTCAATCATGCGCGCAGCTTCCCCATGATGTACGATCACAGGTTGGTGCTTGTCAAGGAGTTTCAAGCGGTCAAAGACCTGAAAAAAAGCGAAAGCCTCAAACTCTTGGAAAAGTATGCGCAGGCTCCTTTGCCTTCTACGGTCTTGGTTTTGTGCCACAAGGGGGGATTTTTCGACAAACGCAAAGCGGCTTACAAGGCAATAGAGAAGCAGGGCATAGTGGTAGAGTCCAAACCTTTGTACGACAACCAAGTGCCCAAATGGATCGAAGAGTATGTGCAAAATAAAGGTGCCAAGATAGAACCCACGGCCATTCAGCTGCTTTTTGAGCACGTGGGCAATAATCTGAGCCGCCTTAGTCATGAAATAGACAAAATACTGCTGAACTTCGGTGAAGGCGAAGAAAAAGTCATCAAAGCGCAAGCTGTGTATGAATACGTAGGTATCAGCCGGGAATACAATGTGTTTGAACTGCAAAAAGCCCTGGGGCAAAAACAGCTGGCGCAGTGTATAAAAATCATTCGTTATGCTGCGCGCAATCCGAAGGCAATGCCTGCCATTCCAACCATTGCCATGCTTTACCGTTATGTCAATCAGCTATTGCTGGTGCATCACGCCCCCGATAAGTCAGAAAAAGCCTTGGCAGCCTTGTTGGAAGTGCATCCCTTTTTTGTAAAAGAATATGTGCAAGCCAGCAGGCGATACCGGGTGCAGGAATTGTATCACATGCTGCAAGTGCTTTTAGAAGCCGATAAGCGTGCCAAAGGCGTCGATGCCGCCCCGGCCTCCGATGCCGCCCTTCTTCAAGATATGATGTATCAATTTTTTATACCTTCACAATCATGAGTGACTTGAAAGAGTTATTAAAGGACTATCTGCTGCTACGCTATGAGCAAGGCAAGGTCGATATTGAAGAGCGTATCGACAGCGTAGCCCACTCGCTGGTCAGCTTGTTGTTCATCAGTACCTTGCTTTCTTCTACCCTGCTGTTTATCAGTTTGGGCATAGCATTTTGGATAAATGCATGGCTGCACAGCGACTTTCTGGGCTTTCTCATTGTTGGTGGTACTTCCTTGCTTTTGCTTGTTGGTTTTCTTCTGTCCCGTAAACGATTTCCTTTCTATCAACGCTTGGTGAACAAAATAAAAGACAACGTACATGTCTCTTAAACAGCTATTGCAAGACCCTGCTTATCAAAGTCTTTCGGTAAAAGAGCGCAAAATTCTGCTAAAAAAACTTCAGGCAGAATATGAAGAAGCGCTCGTGCGGCAAGCCACGGAAACAGCTGCACGCTGGCAAGAGCGCGCAAAAAAAATAGCCATAGGTGCTGCCGTAGGCGTGGTGGTCTTTGCCGGCATTCAGTGGTTTCTTTCACGAAAGAAAAAACGGAAATACACCGCCTTGCCTTCCGCCTCGCCGGCTGCCCAAACCCCGCTTTACCTTCATGCTTCCAAGAAAAAAAATGCCTGGCATTATCTGTGGGACTACCTTCAAAAAGAAGCCGCTCACCTTCTGGCACATGAACTGAGCAAACAAATTCGTAAATTCGCAGAACAAACCATCAATGCACAAGCGCATGGGCACAGTGCTTCCGAAAATACAGACGCTCCGGCAGCAAGGACAGAAGGCACTGGCAGTACTCATTGATCCGGATGATACCGACCGGGCTCGCTGCCAACGTTTGGTGGCGCATGCATGCGAAGCAGGCGCTCATTTCTTCTTTGTTGGTGGAAGCCTTATTGTCTCTGACCGTCTCCATCAGGTCATCGAGTGGATACGCACCTATTCTGCCGGCATTCCTATAGTTCTTTTTCCCGGCAGCAATCTGCACATAGACGCTTCGGCCGATGCCATTTTGCTCTTATCACTGGTTTCGGGGCGCAATCCCGAATACTTGATTGGACAGCATGTGTTGGCTGCGCCTATACTCAAACGCAGCGGTTTGGAAATCATCTCTACTGCTTACATGCTCATCGATAGTGGTGCCCCCACTACCGTCACCTACATAAGCAACACAGCGCCTATTCCTCAAAACAAAAGCGACATTGCTGCCTGCACCGCCATGGCAGGCGAGATGCTGGGCATGCGGCTGGTTTATATGGACGCCGGCAGTGGGGCACTCACGCCCATTCCACCGGCCATGATACGCCAAGTGCGCAAAGCCATTGAAGCCCCGCTGGTCATCGGGGGCGGTATACGCACGGTTGCACAAGCCCAACAGGCCTGGACAGCCGGTGCCGATGTGGTAGTGGTAGGCAATGCGTTTGAAGAAGAGCCGCACCTGGTTTATGACATGTGCCGCGCGGCACAGCAGGCAAGCAAGCACGGCTCGGATGTTCGTTAGGTTTTTGCTTGCTAAAAGTTGCCTTAGGTTTTGTACTGCTGTTTGCTGCCTTAAGCTTTGGTTGTTTCAAATGCTTTTGGCTTTTCGAGCTTCTTGTTTTGCCGCTGCGCGCCCCTTGTGCTTTCAGCGCAAGCAGGAAATCTACTTTATTTCTTGTTGCTTAGTTTGGTGAGCATGGGATTTCTCACTTCGTTCAACATGCCCCAAGCGGTTGGACCCTCCAAGTCTCTTTATTTTTTCTGTCCTTGCCTTCTGTTTCAAGTGCGGAAAGCAAGTTGTTTTTCTTTAAAGAAAAAGCCGGCGGCTGCACCCATTTTCCTGCTCATATTCAAGGTAAACCCGGCCTCACCTAAAAAAGCTAAAAGCCCCTTGCAGGCATGTTGTCTGCAAGGGGCGTACATCATAGTAGCAGGCTTTGATTTATGACTCCAGCGCCTTCACGCCGGGCAGTTCTTTTCCTTCAAACAGCTCGAGCAATGCACCGCCTCCGGTGGATACATAAGACACACGCCCGGCATATCCCAATTGGTTGACGGCTGCGGCCGAATCGCCGCCTCCCACCAAAGTGAATGCCCCCTTTTCTGTGGCTTCTGCCAGAGCCTCTGCCACGGCCTTCGTTCCTTCGGCAAAAGGCTTCATTTCAAACACGCCCATAGGACCGTTCCACAAGACCGTCTTCGATTGTACTATGGTTTCGTGGAACTGCTTGCGGGCTTCAGGACCAATATCCAATCCCATCCATCCGGCAGGTATCTGATTGCTGGGGGCAATCTGGGTGTTGGCAGTTTCGGCAAAAGCATCTGCCACCACCGAGTCGGCCGGTAATAGCAGCTGCACCCCTTTGTCTTCCGCTTTCTTCAAGAGAGTACGCGCCAAATCCAAGGCATCTTCCTCTACGATGGAGCTGCCTATTTCGCCTCCCAATGCCTTGAAGAAAGTGTAGGCCATTCCGCCCCCTATTAAGAGGTTATCAACCTTTTCAAGCAGGCGCTCAATTACCAATATCTTATCCGACACTTTTGCCCCTCCAATGATGGCTGTGAAAGGGCGCTCTGCCTCTTCCATCACGCGGCGCGCGTTGTCCAACTCGGCTTGCATGACGTAGCCACATACTTTGTCTTTAAAGAAACGGGCTACTACTGCCGTAGAAGCATGTGCACGGTGGGCTGTGCCGAAAGCATCGTTCACGTACACATCGCCCAAGGCTGCCAGCTGTTTGGCAAATTGCTCATCGCCTTTGGTTTCTTCTTTATAAAAGCGCACGTTCTCAAGCAAAAGCACTTCACCTGCCGGCAGTTGCTTCACAGCCGCCTCCACTTTCTCACCTACACAGTCATCTACAAAGTGCACTTTGGTGCCCAACGCCTGCTCCAGATAGCCCACCAGGTGCTTAAGAGAAAAGCGCGCTTCGCGCTCCCCTTTGGGGCGCCCTAAATGAGACATTAAAATGGCGGCTCCCCCATCGTTCAATATTTTTTTGATGGTAGGCAAAGAGGCTTTCAAGCGGGTGTCATCGGTGATTTCAAAACGCTCATTCAAAGGCACGTTGAAATCGACACGTACCAGCGCTTTTTTTCCCGCAAAATTGTATTGGTCGAGATATAACATAGTTAATAAGTGATTTTTTAGGAATGGACAATGTGAGTTGAAACGTGTGCAATTTGCTAAAAAAGAAGCAGCTCTCCAAGGTCTGAAGAGCTGCTCAAAGGAAACAGAAAGCGTTCGTATCGCCTAAACGCGAACAGCTACCAAAGAGATATCATCGCGCTGTTCGGTCCCCTTCATGTATTCACGCAAGGTCTGCTCCAAAATTTCTTTTTGCTTTTCGAGCCGTTCCGTAGCAATAGAAGCAAGTAGCTCTACAAAGCGTTTTTCACCAAATTTTTTGCGCTCCGTTGCATTTTGTTGATCGATGAAACCATCGCTTCCCAAGTAGATATAACTTCCTCTCGGCATTTCAATTACATGCCGCTCAAAGTGCAGGTCTTCGTTCTGCACCCCGCCGATAGAACGGCGTGTCCCCTTTACAATCTTTACTTCGGTAGTGCCCTTCTCAATGTAATACAAAGGACGACGCGCGCCGGCAAAAGTAACCACTACCGTTTCTCTGTCCTTATCTTCGATGGTTGCCAATGCCACATCCATGCCATCGCGGTTTTCCGACTCTTCCTGATGCAGCGCCAAACGCACTTCTTTATGCAGTTTTTCCAGCACGGCATCCGGATCGGTCATGTTTTGCAGCTTTATCAGCTTGTCCAGCAGGGTGTTGCCAATCAAGCTCATGAATGCGCCGGGAACGCCGTGTCCCGTACAGTCAACCGAGGCTACAATTTTTTTGGTGCCTTTGAGATATACCCAATAGAAGTCGCCGGAAACAACGTCGCGTGGCCAGAAAATCACGAAATACTCTTTGAACAGCACACTAAAGATAGCATTGCTGGGCAAGACTGCCTGTTGAATGGTTTTAGCTGCTTTGATACTGCTTTGGATGCGTTCGTTTTGCAGCTCCAACTCTTTTCTTTGCCTTTCGATTTCCTCATTTTTCTTCGCCAGGGTCCTATTGGTTTTACGGGTTTGTATCAACCCTACGATCACCAACACAATGACCGCTGCTGCCAAGCCTAATACCAGTATGTAGTACTTTTTAATTTCTTTTTCTCTTTCAGCTGCCAATTCTGCCTGCTTACGGGCTTCGGCTTCAGCCTTGGCACGGGCTTGCGCTTCTTGTTGTGCTTTCAGCGCCTCGGCGGCTGCTTTTTCTGCCTGCAGTTTGGCAATAGAGTCAGCGGCAGCCTTTTCGCGGGCTGCTTCGGCACGTGCCCGCTCCAGTTCAATGGTCCGCTGGCGCTCCAAGGCAAGGCGTCGCTGACGTTCAAGCTCAGCTTCTCTTTCTGCCCGCAAGCGTTCTTCTTCTGCCAATTTGAGTTGTGCATCTTGTAGCTCCTTTTCTTTTGCCAAGCGCTCACGCTCGGCACGTTCTTTTTCTCTTGCCAGCTGTGCTTCCCGCAATTGAGCTTCCCGCTGTGTCAGCTCCAGCTGATAGCGCAGCTGCTCGCGCTGACGGATCTCTTCTTGTACACGCAGTTCGTTTTCTACTTCCAAACGTTTTTGCTCGTACTCTGCCATTTTATCGTAACGCTTGCGGCTTTTGTAAAGATCTTCCATTACTTTATAGCTGAAAACCAGCGTTTGTTTGTCGCCGGCTTCCTGCGCCAGCTTAATGGCAGTTTCAGCCGCATCGAAGGCTTTATTCATGCGGTTGGAAAGCATTTCGTTGATGGCTATGTAGTTGTATATATTGGCCATCTCCGACTTATCGCCGCTTTCGGTGGCAATCGCCAAAGCCCGGTTATAATAATCGGCTGCCTTATCGTATTGCCGCAAGTTGGTATACAATACTCCTATGTTTTGCAAAACCACCGCCTGTTCGGCTTTTTTAAAGATGTCGGGGTTTTCTGTTGCCAAAGCGTAGGCTTTCTCAAAGGCTTCAAGTGCACGCTCCGGCGAACTCACTTTCTTATGCAAGAAACCAAGGTTGTTGTACAACTTAAATTGACTGCGTTTGTCGTTTATCTGCCGGGCCAAGGTCAAAGCCTCTTCGGTATATTCAAGCGCATGGCGGTAATCTTCGGCCTTGGATGCCACTTCTGCAAGGGCTTCCAAAGTGCGAAGCTCCCCATTTTTATTGCCCCACTGACGGTAAATGAAGAGAATCTGCTTATAAATTGCTTCTGACTTCTTGTATTCTTTCAATTCAGCATGACAAATAGCGTTTCGCTCCATCACGCTGATGCGCTGCTCAAAGCCAAAACGGCCAACCGGGACGTTTTGCATCATTTTCGCAGCGTTTTCATAATACTCTATTGCTTTGGAATAGACACGCTGCGCTTCGTAGGTCAGCCCTATCTGATAGGCTATTTCAGCCCTTGCTTCAGGCGAAGTAGCCGTATTGTATTGTTCAATCAGCTGCTCTACGTTCTGTGCCCGGCCATCCACTGCCCACAAGAGGCAGGCAAGCAACAGTAAAAAAGCGATTTTTATTCTTTGCATAACTTACACGCTATTTGCCATACTACATTGTAATTATAGAAAATATTTTTTCTATAAACAAGTTTTTTACTTATCAATCAAGCGCATGGCTTATCTGATACTCAGCTCGTAGCACCCCCAGTTATAGGTGGTATTTCCGTTGTCATCGATAATATAGGGGTTTTCGGGGTCGCCTTCTATCAAAGAAATGAAGCGATGATTTTCTTTGAGCCCTTCAAAGTACAGCACAAAAGCTATCAACTCCCCATAAACCATGGGCATATACGCCGGGGCTGTGGGGATGCCAAACACTTTTTTTACAGGAAATTGAGTGGCGGAAGCTATGTCGTAGGCTGTAAAAGCGTTGTCGGTGCCGGGCGCAGGGGTATACACAACGGCTCCGTTGTGTAGCGTAATATTCTGAAAATGGAAATAGACCAATGCGCCTCCGGCTGTATATTGAATTTTATCGACATACAAGCCGCCGCCCCGTTGGTCACACTGAAAAGAAAGTTGCTTTTCTTTTTGCACGGGGTTTTGTGCCAAAAAGCTTTCCAAAGACTCTGCCCCTTCTTTCAACTTGCCCTGAGCAAAAAGCAGAGTGCGGGAAGGTTTACCACTACGATAGCTGTCTTCGGTTTTGCCGTCTCTTAATCCATTTTTCACTTCTATGCGTGCATACACACGGCTTAGAGGAGCGTTGCGGTCTTCAATGACCCCGGTAAATGGCTGCCCCGAGGCAGTCAAGAAAGTTTCTTTCTTCAGTATGTCATAATCATAAATGCGCCGGCAATAGGCATTATTGTTTGGATAATATTCTTTCCACTCGCCTACCCGGCGGTTCATATCATAACGCCCTTCTTCTTTTACATAGGGGCTTCCTGTGCTGTCTATGAATATTTTTTTATAAGCCCCATGAAAAAACTCATTGAAACTGTCGCCCACAGGCTTGCGGTAGCCTTCGGCTTGCACTTCGCCGGCCGTAGAGAAAAAGGTAAAGCGTACTTTCCACTGTTGTCCTTCCCGTCCTAAATACTCTACCCTTTTATCAACGCCTTCTTTGCCGGGGAAGTAGTAGTCAACACGCTTCAATTCACCTTTTTCATAAAGCTCTTCTGTCTCCAGTTCGCCAAACACATAGTTTTTTACCATGCCGTCTTTCAAACCGGCAAAAAAATGCCCCTCCATGATGAGCTGCTTTTCGCCATCGAGTCCTTCTATGTAAAGCTTCACTTCACCATGGAGAGGTGTGCCTTTAAGCATACCCACCCCACTCTGCACTGTGTTGTTTTCCAACCAAAAGTACTCCTTGGAAGGCTCAGGCTTGATACCGGTGCAGTTGGTGCATACCGATACTTCGCCCTTGTATTCGTCCGTTTCAATCTTTTCCATTTTTGACTGAAACTGTTGGGCGGCTCCCCACAAGGGAATGCCCAGCGCCAAGCAGAGCAGGTAAGTTTTCATGGTACATAGAGATTTAGAGTTGTTATTTCACATTGACCTCGTAGCACCCCCATAGATACTGAGCGGTGCCGTCTTCTCTTACAATATACGAATTTAATGGGTCACCTTCAACTATGCTGATGAAACGATTGGCAGGACTTAAGCCGCCAATCACCAACTGAAAACTGATTTGCTCGCCAAAGGTGATGGGATAAAATGAAGGGGGCAACTCTATGTTGAAAATTGCTTTTACAGGAAACACTTTCTGTGTAGCTATGTCAATAGCGGCAAAAGCATCGTCCGCTCCGGGTGCTCCGGTAAAGACGCTTGAGTAGGGCTTCAGCGAAAGCGCCCGGAAGTGCACATACACAATGGCTTCGTTTTTATCGGTATATTGAATCTTATCAATAAAGAGCCCGCCTCCACGCTGGTCGCATTGCAGCTTCAACTTGGCTTCTTTCACGATGGTGCGGTTTTTCAGAAAAGCACGAAAGGCATGCGTGTCGTTGTAGTTGTCTATGGGTACGCCGTTGGCATAGTTCACTTGCTTTTGGTAAGTGTCTTTGCGGTAGGCAAACTTGGATACCCCATTGCGCAAGCCGTCTTTCACCTCATATTCACCCACACGGATACGATGGTTAAAGATTTCATCCACCACTGTTCCGGTGAAAGGTTGCCCGTCTTTCAAGAATTTTTCTGACACCAATAAGCCTTGCTCGTCATAGGTACGTATGCCCACTACTCCATCGTTGTAGTAAGTTTTCCATTCGCCCACCCGGTTGTTCATGCGGTAGGTACCTTCTTCTTTGAGCTCTTCCTGGTCTTTGTAAAAATAGAAGCGCTTATACACACCGTCGAAGATGTGAATCAGTTCGCCGTTGCGCTCCTGTTCAATACCTTCGCCCTCAATACGGCTGGCAAACGTATGATAAGCCACCTTTACGCGGACGCCTTCCGGTCCTTTGCCCAGGTATTCCACGGTGTGGTCTATCTCTACCCCTTCGCCCTCCGACTTGGGAGTATAATATACTCGTTTTTTAAGCTGTCCCTTGTCGAAGACTTCCACCAGCTCGAGCACACCAAACACATAGTGCTTAAGCTCACCATCGGGCAGCCCCTGCACAAAAGTGCCTTCCATAATCAACTCTTCGGTGCCGGGCTCCATGCCTTCATTAAAAAGCTTGGCTTTGCCATGAAGTACTGTGCCCTCTACTTTTCCCTTGCTTTTCTCTACTTTACCGTCTTTTAGAAAATAATAAGTAAGCGCTGCCTGCGGCTGCACCCGGCAGTCCGTACATACTTCCACTTCCCCTTGATACTCATCGGTCTGTAAGGTCTTCTTTTCAACGGTTTGAGCATATGCAAAGCTCACTCCCAAAAGCATGGTCGCTACAAATAGTCTAAGTTTTTTCATATTGCTTACATTTAATTTATACTGTGTAATGAAACGGTTAAGCCTTGATTAACAAAGATAGAAAATTCATCTTTTTTGCAATAGAAAGTTTTACAAACCTTTAAATAAGGCAAAAATTCACAAGGGCAATTTTTCAAAAATGAAGATTTTATACCTGCATCAATACTTCAAAACGCCGGCACAAAATGGTGCGCGCCGCTCTTATTACCTGGCCACGGCACTTGCCGAAGCGGGCTGTCATGTAAAGGTTATCAGCAGCCGGCAACAAAAGAGCGCCCCTTCCGGTCCCCCACTGCCCAAGCGCCTGCAAGTGAAGACTTACTATATTCCTTATGACAACCTCTTTTCTTGGATAAAACGTTTGTGGGCATTCGTTCAGTATGCCGGGCTCGCTTTATATCATGCCTTCATTGACCGCTACGACTGGTTGTATGCCACCTCCACGCCGCTCACCGTAGGTTTTGTGGCTTATGTTGCCCACCGCCTGCGCGGCAAGCCTTATGTGTTTGAAGCAAGGGATTTATGGCCCGAAATTCCTTTTGCTTTGGGATTCTTCAAACGGCTGCCTTTGCTGCAAAAACTTCTATACAGCCTCACGGCAAAAGTGTACCGGCATGCACGGCTGGTAGTAGCCGTATCGCCCTCCATGAAAGCCTATATCAAACAACGCTACGGTATTCAGCATGTAGTGTGTGTTCCCAATATGGCGGATGACTTATTTTTTCAAGTGCCGCTTCATTGCTCTGCCTCTGTACCTTTGCGTATGCTGTATGCCGGCAGTTTGGGCGAAGCCAATGACTGTCTGCGTATGCTTCAATGGCTGCATGCCTTGCCGCCATCTTTGCAACAGCAGGTGCGGCTCAGCATCATGGGCAACGGCAAACAAAAACAAGCCATGCAAGCGTATATTGACCAACACGGCATGCAAAAGATGGTCCGGTGGTTGCCGGCCGGCAATGCCGAAGCCGTGCAAGAGGCATTTGCCGGGCACGATGCGTTTTGGGTCTGCTTTGCACCTATTCCATGGATAGATACCGGCAGTCCCAATAAGTTTTTTGAAGGATTGGCCGCCGGACGCATCGCTTTATCGACGCTACCCGGATGGACCGCCCATGTGTTGCGGCGCTATCGTTGTGGCTTTGTTGTGCACAGTGCCGAAGAGTTGCAAAAAAGCATAGAAAAGCTACTGGACGCCCAATTGCGCACAAGCATGCAACAAAATGCACGCCGGGTGGCACAGCGCTATTTTCATAGAAGGCAGCTCACACGTAAGTGGTTAAGCGCCCTGCATAAATATGGTTTGCTAAAATCCTGTCCGGAATGACACTTTGAACACCCAATTATCGGACGCAGCGGGCAGTTGGTAAGCACCATAGCGGTAAAAAACCCCGGCACCTATACGTAACTTCGAAAAAAAGCTGCCCATACTATAAAGCCCATCGAGCACACAACCGCTTTCCCAATACCCCTTTTCCATGGTTTGAAAGGCAATATTGCCGTGCAGGGCAGGTTCTGCCAAGGTGCCCCAAGCCGCTTTCTGCAACACTCCCACGCGCGGACGAATGATAAAAAGATTCAAGGTAGGCGACCATAATTCCACAGCCCCCATGACGTAGGTATCGGAAAGGAACTCATACAGCCCCATGGTTTGAAAGTTCTCCGGGGCTTCAAACCAAAGGTCCGGGTCATAAGCAGCTGCCCCATGCATCAGTTTCAAAGCCGGCACTTCGCCCCACACACGCGCGCCTTCGGTTCGTAAGCGCAATTCGCCAAGGCGCAGCAAAGGCAGGTTCCAACGCCCCATCCACTGAAGCCGGCGATAATCATAGCCTTCATTGCCCACACGCCAGCCCTGTGCATAAGCAAGCAGCAATTGGGGATAAGCTGCCGCTATCAAGCGGGGACGCCCGGCAGTCCATGCATAGCGCTCCCCGAAGGTGTAGCTCAACTGCAGCTTGCTTTCTGCAAACAGAAAATCGTTTCTACCGGGCTCCTGCATGAAAGCATAGTCAAATTGTGGGCGGTAACGTCCTTCTTCCCAACCTACGAGCAGATGCCAAGCCGGCAAAGGCTGCAAGGCTATGCCGGCACGCCAGCTATCTACCACGCTCATACGCTCGGCATAGAACGCACGCCAGCCGCCCGCCATCGCACCGGCATGCAGGTCATGTTCAAAGTGCAGTTGTCCCGGTTCCTCCACATCATGCTTAAAGCCGCCCCAAACAGACAGGTTGATGTCTTTCCACAGCAGAAGGCTTCCGTCAGCTCCATATTTCCAGGCAGCATCTCGAAAGCCATAGGCTGCGTAGCCGCCCACACGCAAGGGCGCCCACAAGCGATGACCGGTGTAGAGTGCCGCCCCCGGGCGCAAACCTTGGTATTGGTCGTAATGAAGCAGGGAATTGAAAGGCACCTCAAAATAGTGCAACAAAGGAATGCTTTGATACCAAGCCGTAGATAAAAGGTTATTTATTCTCTTTTCAAAACCGGTAGCTTTACTCACCGAGTCGCCCCAAGCATAGGTGGCCATGGCTTTTTCGGAAAGGGAATCGGGGCGCACCTTTTCCCACTCATTGAAGCGATGCGCCTGCGGATGGATTTCAAAAGCTACGGCTGCTTTCTTTTTCAACTGCACCCCCAACGCCACTTGTTCTATGCGTGTGCGGTTGACAAAACGCAAAGGATAAGCCCCTCCCGAACCGGTGCTGTCCTGCGTGCTGAGACGTATCTCGTTGAATACATAATCTACCGATAACTGACGCGGGAACCAGTACCCCTCCACTTTTTCGTAAAGTTGATGTATCTGAAAAGCAACTTCCACTTTGGGCGTGGCGTTTTTTATCATTACCCCTTTCAAGGCATAGTCGGGCAGGTGCACATACAGAATACCTTTCAGCTGTGTTTCAGCGGTATTGACCTCCCATGGCTCGAAGGCAACCACCAAAATGGTGTCGTTTATGCCCGCCAAAGTATCTTTTAAAACAAAGTCGAAAATACGCCAGCTCCCCGGACTCACAGGATTCACATACGTGCGCCCCAAAATCTTCAACGGGCTTTCATAAAGAGAAAACGGCATAATCTGTTCACCCAGCAAGGCAAACTCCGGTCTTTGAAAACCCATCATTTTGTTGGCTATCACTTCCGTATGCACATAGCCCGGGCGCTTGTACTCGCTGACACTGATGTTTTCAGCAAAAAAGAAGTAGCGTTTATCCAAGAATTCTATCAATTCCCGGGTGACCGTGTCAAGCAATGATTTTTCGTAGAGGTCGGCCGGCAAATCGACAGTAGCCAGCTGCTGATTGTAGCTTTTAAAGCGGTAAGAATCGTAAAACGCCGGATTGTGTTGCTTTCGGCGGCGTATTACCTCACGCATAACGCCCACCGCCGGGTCTTCGGCAGCTGCCACCACCACTTCGCCAATGGCATAACTGGTAGGCAGCAGGCCAATCACACGCCGTCTTAGCGGCAATGTATCGGTCAGTGTTTCGTATCCTACATAAGAAAACACCACCTTACCTTTGGTAAGGCTATCGGGCAGGCTGAAGTAGCCCCTGTCGTCTGTAGTAAATACCAGCTGGTAGTCGCTTACCCATATGTTGGCAAAAGGCAGGGGTTCCTTGGTTTGAGCATCAATCAAACGCCCCTTTTGTTGAGCCAATAGCGGTAAGTATAAAAGCATTCCCAATAAGCACAACGCAGCGCAACGCATAAGGCAAAATTTAGTATCTTCCTTTCCAAACGGAAATCAAAGATAAAAAGTAACATGAAAGTACACACGCTTGACCTTTCTTTTCTGGATATTCCACAAGCCATTGCTGCTTTTTTAGTTGAAGCCGGCGACACCCATATTTTGATAGAAACCGGTCCTTACTCTACCATCCGGCAGCTTGAAGGCAGCCTGCAGTCCCTGGGCAAGTCTGCCGCTAAGCTTGATGCCGTGTTGGTTACACATATTCACTTAGACCATGCCGGCGCTGCATGGTACTTCGCACAAAAAGGCATTCCGGTGTATATGCACCCCATTGGCGCGCCCCATATGGCCGACCCTTCCAAGCTGCTACAATCGGCGCAGCGCATCTATGGCGACCAAATGGAACGCCTGTGGGGCACACTCAAGCCTATTCCGGAAGCATGCTTGCACACGGTGTCGCACGGCGAAGAGCTGCACATTGGCAACTGCCGCATAAAGGCATGGCATACACCCGGCCATGCCATTCATCATGTGGCGTGGCAAATAGAAAACCATTTGTTTACCGGCGATGTGGCCGGCGTGCGTATCGGCGGCAGCTTGGTGGTGCCGCCCTGTCCTCCACCCGACATAGACGTGGAAGCCTGGGACCAATCCATCGAAATCCTGCGCAAGCAAGCGCCCGGGCAATTACTGCTCACTCATTTTGGCGCATACACCGATGTGCAGGCTCATTTGCAAGAGCTACAAGAGCGCCTGCATGCTTGGGCAGACTGGATGCGCCCCCATGCCGAAACCGGGCGCCCCGCACAAGAGATAGTACCCCTCTTTCAAGACTTTGTGCACAGCCAATTGCGCGCTGCCGGCCTGAACGAACAGCAAATCGCACGCTATGAAGCAGCCAATCCGTCTTTTATGAGTGTGGCAGGTTTGTTGCGCTACTGGAAAAAGAAGTTCGAAAAACAAAAAACTGAAAATCAATAAAGAGAACAAAGGCGGTGCAAAAAAGTAGATTTTTTTCTTGCACAAAAGGAAAATAAGCCCTACTTTTGCAACACCAAATGGCGAGGTAGCTCAGCTGGTTAGAGCGTCGGATTCATAACCCGGAGGTCGGGGGTTCAAGTCCCCCCCTCGCTACCAAACAGAAAGGAAGCAGCCTCATGCAGAGAAGCTGCTTTTTTGTTTTAGTTCATTTTGCGCCTGCCAGCTGCCGAAGCGGCGTTCCAAAGTGCGAAAACGGTAGTCGAAGATTTGCTCGAGTCGTTTCCTTACGAACAAAGCATGCGCCAGGCGTCCCAGCACACCCATTGGCAGAGCATAATGCACCAAGTCTGTCATCTTAACGCCCCCTTCCACTTCTTCGAACCAATGCTGATGGTGCCACAGCGCATAAGGACCAAAGCGCTGCTCATCTACGAAATAATGAGGTGCCTGCACATGCGTAATTTCAGTGAGCCAGCGCATGGGGATGCCCCACAACGGGCGCACCACATAGCCAACAATCATGCCCGGATACATGGCTTTGCTTTCTTCGATAAGTACAATATCGAATCCCATATCCGGCGGTGTAATGTCTTTTAAATTGCGGGGCGAAGAGAAAAAGTCCCATGCTTCGGCAAGGCTGATGGGCAAATACTGCTCTCGTTTTAACTGATACACTTTCATGCTTTTATTTGCTTTTAAATTCTATGCTTCAACCCGATGTAATACCTTTTTGTTTTTTGTAGCTTTGCGGCAACGTTCATCATCTGCACAAACAGGCAACTGCCCTATGATACTTTCAGGTAAAGAGATTGCACGCCGCATTGGCAAAGACATCATCATCGAGCCATTCAACCCCGAGCAACTGAACCCCAACAGCTACAACTTGCGCCTGCACAATGAGTTGCTGGTATATAGCGACCCCGTACTGGATATGAAAAAGCCCAATGCCTATGAGCGCATCCGCATTCCGGAAGAGGGCTTGGTGCTCGAACCCAACAAGCTGTATTTGGGGCGCACCATGGAATACACCGCCACCGAAGGGCTGGTGCCTATGCTCGAAGGGCGCTCATCGGTAGGGCGCTTGGGACTCTTCGTCCACGTAACTGCCGGCTTTGGCGACGTGGGCTTTGCCGGCTATTGGACACTCGAGATATTCTGTGTGCAGCCCATACGCATCTATGCAGGCGTAGAAATTTGCCAAATCTATTATCACACCATAGAAGGCGACTACGAGCGTTACCGCAGTGGCAAATACCAGAATAACCGTGACGTGCAACCCAGCCTTTTGTACAAAGATTTTGAAAAAAAGAAGTAGCCCCTGCCTTGGAATGATTTGCAGGCTTCTTTTGTTGCATCGAATGAAAGAAACATCATACAAAAAAAGGAGGAAAACATGATGGACTTTGCAAAAGAAGTCATTGCGCGCAGCCACGAAGTACCGGTATTGGTTGATTTTTGGGCGCCATGGTGTGGTCCTTGCCAGTTTCTGGCACCGGTGCTTGAAAAGCTGGCAGCCGAAGCACAAGGGCAATGGGCGTTGGTCAAAGTCAATACCGATGAAGAGCCGGAAATAGCCGCCCAATACCATATTCGAGGCATTCCGGCCGTAAAGCTGTTTCATCGTGGCGAGGTAATAGCCGAATTCACAGGCGCCATGCCGGAGTTTCAACTCAAACAGTGGCTTGCCAAACACTTGCCCGATCCTCTGCGCGAACGCATAGAAGCACTATTTGTGCAGCTGCTCGAAGTAGCACCCGCCGACATAGCCAAGAGCATAGAAGACCTTTATCAACAACAGGCATCGAAAGCAGAGGTGCAATTGCTGCAAGCCCTTTGGCAGCTGCGACAAGGCAACATTCAAGAGGCGCAAAGCTTATTGCAGGAGGTGCATCCGCAAGACATGCAGTGGATTGAACGCAAACAACACCTGCTCACCCTTGCCGAGTTGCTCAGCTGCACCCCCACAGGGGCAGCCCAAAATGCACTCGCGAATGCACAACAAGCATGGAAAAAGGGCAATATGGAGCAGGTCATCGAACAGTTGATTCAGGCGGTCATGCTGGACAAACGCTTTCAAGACGAGTTGCCCCGCCGCGCAACCATTGCGCTTTTTCAGCTCTTGGGCGAAAGCCATCCGTTGGTCAAACAATACCGCCGCCGCTTCGATATGGCTTTGTACTAAAGCAGCCACTGTCTGTTTTAATATAGCGCTGCTTTGCTCGATGACAGGGCGAAGCAGCTTTTTTTTAAAAAAAATTCACCCTGCCATGCAACCTTTTCCCCCCTTGATGCATCTAATTGAATGGAAAGCAAAAAACGGCAGATTATTTTTCTGTAAACTTTCGAACAGAATGCGAACTTATACGTATCTTTGTATAGTGCAATTGCAATAAAATATCGCTAACTTTTGTTATAAAAGTGAACAAAATAAACGCAGAAGGTTAAGTCATATTCATGAAACACTCATACTCCGTCATATCGTTCTTTTTGGGGCTGCTCGTTGTAGGGCTGCTCAGTGGCATTGCCAAACGGCCGATGCAAGATTATGTGGCATCGGTGTACAAGCGCACTGCCCATGCAGCAGTAGCCGTTCCAATGAACGACAAGGACAACCCCAATGCAACGGACAAAAAAACCGGCGAAGAACCGGAAGAGTTTTTAGTTAATCTGCCACAAATCAGCATTTCATTGGCTTATCCCAATCCTGCTTCCGAGTACGTGTTTTTCAATTATCAAATTCAAGACCGCACCCACCGTTATTTCATTGGCATCAGCGACGTGCTGGGGGCGCAGTCGCGCATGTATCCCTTGGATCCCGACAGCCGGCAAATACGCATCCACCTGAACGAGATGGTCTCAGGCATTTATTTTTACTCTCTGTGGATGGATGACCGTGTGATAGCCACGCGCAAACTAATTGTAAAACATTGATTTTTTCCCTACCTTTGCGCATTGCAATAGTTCACAGATATTTACCATTTATGACGCGCACACATCTACTGCTTCTCACATTTGCCTTGCTGTTGAGTGCCTGTAGTAAGTTTACCCGCCTGCAACGTAGCAACGACGTGCAAGAAAAATATGCGGGCGCCATGGAGTTTTACGAAGACAAAGACTACTACAAAGCCAGCCTGCTTTTGGAAGAAATCATTCCCATTCTACGCGGGACAACTCAGGCAGAAGAAGCACAGCTCACCTTGGCTTATTGCTATTACTATCAAAAAGATTATACCCTTTCTGCCTTTTACTTTAAGCGTTTCTACCAGACCTTCGGGCGAAGCCCCAAAGCTGAAGAGGCTATGTATATGTACGCCTATTCGCTGTACAAGAACTCACCTGAACCCAATCTGGACCAAACCGATACGGAAAAAGCCATTACGGCCTTTCAATCTTATTTGAACGCTTACCCCACCAGCAGCCGCACCGAAGAGTGTAACCGGCTCATCAAAGAGTTGCGCAGCAAGCTGGAAATCAAAGCCTATGATTTGGCCAACCAATACTACAAACGTGATCTTTACCAAGCGGCGGTCATCACACTTTCAAACTTCATAGAAAAATATCCTGACTCTGATTACCGTGAAGAGGCTTTCTACAAGCGTTTGCAAAGTGCTTATCTGTTTGCCAAGAACAGTATTCTAAACAAACAGGCAGAGCGTTATCAAGAGGCTATCAACTATTATGAAGAGTTTGCCGAGCGCTATCCGGAAAGCGAGTGGTTGTCAAAAGCCAGCAACATCTACGAAAAAGCAGTAGAAGGCTTGCGCACTGCTCAAGAGCAAATGAAAGAACTGGAAAAACTGCAGAAGCCGAAAAAAGAAGAGGAAGAAGATAAAGCCCAGCCTTCATTTTAAGTTAAGTAAAAAACTTGACGAAAACCCAAATCCTATGAAAAAGATACAAGCACCGATTTCTATTGTCACACGCGACACCAACCAGATTGCAGCCAAAACCGGCAACATCTACGAGTCGGTACATATCATTGCACAGCGTGCCAACCAGATTTCGCAACAGCTCAAGGAAGAATTGCACGAAAAACTGCGCGATTTCAGCATGCCGCATGACAACTTGGAAGAGGTATTCGAAAACAAAGAGCAAATCGAAATTTCAAAATATTACGAGCGTCTGCCCAAGCCAACGGCAATAGCCATAGAAGAGTTTTTACAAGACAAACTCATGTGGCGCCTTAGAGAAGAAGAAAAAGGCGATGCCGAACAGCTCTAATACCTCGCGCATCATCTGTTGCCGCATCCCCATTGCTTCCGGAAAGCAGTGGGGATTTTGTTTTTCCGTCTCTTTCATGCCTTTCAATGAGCAAAGCAAGGGCCTTGGCGTTTAAGTATTTTGTTGCTTTTTGTATTTTTGATAAAAATCGAAGGCAGCTTTATGGAAGTCTGCCGGTAAAGTCATGTAGCTCAAAACCCAAGCTGAAACGATTAGTTATTATGCTGAAAGACAAAAAAATACTGCTGGGAATCACCGGCGGCATCGCTGCTTACAAAAGTGCCTTGCTTTGCCGTCTGTTGATTAAAGAAGGGGCACAGGTGCGTGTCATCATGACCGAAGCTGCCAAAGGATTTATCACGCCATTGACTTTAGCCACCCTGTCGAAACACCCTGTATATAGCGACTTGTATGACGCCCGGACCGGTGAGTGGCATAACCACGTGGATTTGGGCTTATGGGCAGACGTGCTGCTCATAGCCCCCGCCACTGCCCACACCCTGGCCAAGTGTGCCCAAGGGCTGTGCGACAATTTGCTCACGGCCACTTTTCTTTCAGCCAAGTGCCCGGTGTTTTTTGCACCTGCCATGGACAGAGACATGTATTTGCACCCGGCCACCCAGCGCAACCTGCAACAACTCACTGCCGACGGGCACCACATCATACCCGCCGAACACGGCGAGCTGGCAAGTGGTTTGATAGGCGAAGGGCGCATGGCAGAACCCGAACATATCGTACGTCATCTGTACGACTATTTCGCGCACAGACAAAAGCTCAAAGGCAAAAAAGCGATTGTAACGGCCGGTCCTACCTACGAAGCCATCGACCCCGTGCGTTTCATTGGCAATCACTCTACCGGCAAAATGGGCTATGCCATTGCCGAAGCGCTGGCACAGTATGGTGCCGAAGTGGTATTGGTCAGCGGACCCACCGCCATTGCTCCTCCCAAGCACCCCAACATAGAGCTGTTCAAAGTAACCAGCGCCCGCGAGATGCTGGAAGTGGCACTGGATGCCTTCCGCGAAGCCGACATAGCCGTATTGGCAGCTGCCGTGGCTGACTACCGCCCCAAAGAAGCGGCCACTCAGAAAATCAAAAAGAAAAGCGACAGCATGCAAATAGAACTGGTGAAGAATCCCGACATTGCAGCCACACTGGGGCAACACAAAAAACCTTATCAGTTCATGGTAGGTTTTGCTTTGGAAACCGAAAACGAAGAAGCCAACGCCCGGGAAAAACTACAGAAGAAAAACCTCGATTTCATCGTGCTGAATTCACTGAACGATGAAGGCGCCGGCTTTGGGCACGACACCAACAGCATCACCATACTCACGGCCGACAAGGAAAGCTACCGCTCGGGCCTGAAATCAAAAAAAGAAATTGCTTATGACATTGTGGAACAGATTTGCCGGCAAATGCAAAAGAAAGAGCTACTGCCTGTGGATGCTTAGTCTTTTCGTGAGCCTGTGTTCCGGCACGCCGGTTGCCTATGGGCAGTTTCAAGAACTTGCCCGCTATCAATACAGGGAAAAGAAGCGCGAAAACAAAGAGTTCCGCGTAATTCCTTTGCAAAAAAAGCGGGCGGTGCTGCTCTACGGCACCCTTTTTTCACCTCAAAAAAATTTAAGCGGCGCCAATCAAGGTTATTTTTTTGAGTTGCTCGACGAAGAGCTGCGACCCCGCTGGGATACTACCTACGCCTTGCGCCTGTCTTGGGAATTGCAGCATGTTTTTCTGGAAGGTGAAGAATACTTTCATTTGCTGTTCCGGCGCAACTTCCGCGAATATGGTGTGCTCAGTGTACAGCTCGACAACGGCGAGTTGCAATGGCTAAGCACCACCCTGCCCACTCCGCTGGACGTAGATGAGTTCTTGGTATTCGGAAAAAACGCCTTTCTGCTCGGCTACTACAAGCGCCATTTGATAGGTTACGACTTCAGCTTTTTCGATGCCTCGGTAAAAGCCATACCTAAGATATACGAAAAATGGCTGGAGCCGGTAAGTTATACCATCGCTCCACAAGAGTTTAAGGCTTATATTGCGTTTCAATATGCCAAAACCAAAGACTGCTACCTGCTGTTGCGCGAATTTTTGAGCAATGGCGAGATGGTCAGCGAGTTATCCATCCCGCGCTTTCAAGAACGCACCTTCGACCACGTGCGCCTGCTTGCCCTGCCCGGCAAAGGGCTTTTCATGGCAGGCAGCTATGCTTTCCGCTGCGACGATGACGCCGAAGGTTTGGCTTTCGGTCTCATCCGTAAGAACGCGCCCCCCCGCTTGCAATATATGCCCTTTGTCGATTTCAGACACTTCTACGATTATTTGCCCGACAGGCGGCAAGAAAAGCTATCGGAAAAAGCAGAGCGCAGACAACAAAACCAAAAGCGAAAAGACAACCCCAAACAACATAAAATGCTGTTGCAGCAGCCCATTGCAGGGCAGCAACACATCTACTTGCTTGGCGAAGTCTATCGTCTCAATTATAGAACAAGCAACAACAGCAATCTGAACATAGCCATGCGCGGGCGCTCCGTGCTTAGCACCTACGATTACCTGCATGCCCACCTCTTCGTTTTCAATCATGAAGGGCAATATGTGGACGACTACACCATGGAATTGGACAGCGAGTATTCGCGCAGCACACAGCTCAAACCCATGGTGCGTTTTGTGCCTGCCGGCAAGGGCTTTGCCTTGCTACACCCCCACAAAAGCGGCATTCATGTAAAAGTGATGGAAGGCGACAGCCTTGTATTCGAAGAAAAACGTGTACCTTATCGTAAAACCTATGCTGCGGAAGAAGGGCAAAAGATACGCCCGCAAGATGCCGATGCTTTCTTTTGGTACGACGATTATTTCCTTCTATGGTTCCCCTACCAGGAACCCCTTCAGTTCAGCGACCGCCCCACTTTTTATTTGATGAAGTTAAAAGTAGTGCCCCCACCCCCACAGGATGAAGCAAATTAAAATTCTTGTTTAACTTTACAGCCGAAAACCGGCTTCATTATGTCCAAAAAACAACTCTTCGACAGCCCCCAGTTGTCCATTACCATTGAGCGCCTATGCCGGCAACTGATTGAAAACCACGATACTTTTGAAGACACCGTTTTGATAGGCATTCAACCCCGGGGCTCCTTCTTGGCCCGGCGCCTCCATTGCCGCTTGCAAGACATTACGGGCAAAAATATACCTCTCGGTTTTTTGGATATCACCTTCTTCCGCGACGACTTCCGGCGCCGCACCCAACCCATACAAGCCAACCGCACACACATTGATTTTATCATTGAAGATAAGAAAGTAGTGCTCATCGATGACGTCCTTTATACCGGGCGCACCGTGCGTGCCGCCCTCGATGCCATGATAGGCTTTGGGCGTCCGCAAAAAGTAGAACTGCTGGTGCTTGTTGACAGAAAATATAGCCGCGACTTACCCATACAAGCCGACTACGTAGGGCGGCGAGTCAGTATTTTACCTGCCGAACGCATTGTGGTGCAACTCTGCGAACAAGGCTTTGCCTCCGATAGCATACAACTGGTTTCACAAGACGAAAAATAAGCATATAACTATGTCGAGCCTTAGCGTACGCCACCTGTTGGGCATCAAAGAATTGAGTGTAAAAGATATAGAGCTCATCTTTTCTACTGCTGACCAGTTCAAAGAAGTGCTGCAGCGCCCTATTAAAAAAGTGCCCTCTTTGCGCGACATCACCATTGCCAATGTGTTTTTTGAAAATTCAACCCGCACCCGCCTGTCTTTCGAGCTGGCTGAAAAACGCCTGTCTGCCGACGTAGTCAACTTTTCGGCAAGCTCTTCCTCTGTTAAAAAAGGGGAAACGCTGCTCGATACGGTGCAAAACATACTGGCCATGAAGGTAGATATGGTGGTGATGCGCCACTCAAGTCCCGGTGCCCCTCATTTTTTAGCCAAACACATTCAAGCCAATGTCATCAATGCAGGCGACGGCACTCACGAACACCCCACACAGGCACTGTTGGATGCCTACTCTATGCGTGAAAAGCTGGGGGACTTGGGCGGCAAACGCGTGGCAATCATTGGTGACATATTGCACTCGCGTGTAGCCTTGTCCAACATATTTTTACTTAAAAAGATGGGCGCCGAAGTGATGCTTTGCTCACCGCCTACGCTTCTTCCCAAATATGTAGGACAACTGGGCGTACAAATCACTTACGACGTACGCCGGGCACTGGCTTGGTGCGATGTGGCCAATGTGCTGCGTATTCAGCTGGAACGGCAACAAATCAAATATTTTCCTTCGTTAAGAGAGTACAGTCTTTACTTCGGCATCAACAAAGCCATGCTCGACGCCCTCGATCGCCCCATTGTATTGATGCACCCCGGTCCCATCAACAGGGGCGTGGAACTAAGCAGCGATGCCGCCGACTCGCACCATTCCATCATTTTAGACCAAGTGGAAAATGGCGTAGCCGTGCGCATGGCTGTGCTTTACCTGCTTGCAGGACAAAGGTAAGTTCAAGTCAACTATTGAGAGTGTAAGCTCAAAAAAATAGATGAGACTTGATACCTTCGGGCTTACCTTTCTTGTCATTTCAGGCGCAAGACAGAAATATCGTTTTGAGGGAATTGGCTTCCTCACTGCGCTTGCGCTTTATTTGAAATGACAGGCAGCACCGGTATTGATTTTACACAACATCTATCTTTGAGCTGCACTCTCCAAAAACCAAGGCCATGGTATCGAGCCTTTCATTTTTTGAATACACACCGGCTCACATACACTTCTGACACGTGTTGGCTTATGTATCTCCTTTGGACAGCTTGACGATATACATGGTTAATAGCGAAAACATGATGTTTGTATTTTTAAAACACAATCTTCACATCTTCTTTATAGTTTTGCAAAGTGCCGTTCAGGCTGGCTGTCCATCCGTCAATAAACATTTTTCCACCGCTTTTGAGTATAGTGGCGTAATCTTCGCTTGCAAGCTTTTCGCTGTTGGTGATGTAGTAATGGTTGCCGATTTTGTATATGCAATCTTTTTTAACTTCTTCGGGCACTTGTGTGGGTTCGTCTAAACCAACGGTGAAAATCATATTGTAAATACGGCTGATGGTATCGGCATGAATTTCAGGGAACTTTATTTGTCCGTTATCATCTACTTCCAACTTAGGTTTATCTACCAAATCAAACACTTTAAACCCAATATCCGGCACTTGTTTTTTGTGTTCTTCAAACATGCCGGCTTTTTTGTTTTCTTCTTCAATCTCTTTTTTGATTTTTTCGCCAGCTCTGCGTAAACGTTCTATGGTAATGCTGGAAATTACGGGTGGCAAGTTGTTTTCTTTACAAAATTTGTATGCGGGCTTCTTTTCATCTATTGGCTCATCTATTTGGCATAAAATAAATTTACGGTTGCCGCCGTCTTCGGCATTGAGCTGCATTACTGCGTGTCCTGTGGTGCCACTGCCTGCGAAGAAGTCAAGGATGATGTTGTTTTCGGGTAAAGATTTTATTAAAAACTTTATTAATTCAACTGGTTTAGGATAAGTAAAAACTGGTATGTTAAGTTTTTCTAAATCTTCGATACCTTTTTCAGATAAAACTTTAATAGTGCTATCATTACTATTAATAATTGAATAAACTTTTGAATACGCTTCTTCAAGTGGTTCTAACTTACATATTTTATGTAAACCTGATTCTGTTTTTTCTAAAAAGTATTCTCCGTTATTAATCTTTTCTTTAATTTTTTTAACCTGTGCTTCATTCTTGTATTTATTTAATTCTTCATAATAACATCTTCTGTCTCCCATGTTTTTGTTGTATTTACCGAAAGTTTTTCTAACAACATCATCATTATAAATATATTTTTTTCCATTTTTATCAATAATTTTATACTGTTTGGTTTTATCTCTTCTAAAAGGTTCAATTAAATTTATATTTTTACTATACAACAATATATAATCATGCCCTTTTACTATATGCTTGGCTTGTCCACCTCCCTTGGCTCTTTGATGTATAAGTGTAGCCACAAAATTCTCCTCCCCAAAAATTTCATCACAAAGTAGTTTTAGATTTGCTTGCTCGTTGTCGTCTATACTTATAAAGATAACGCCGTCGTTGCTTAATAATTCGCGTGCCAACAATAGGCGTGGATACATAAATGCCAGCCAGCCGTTGTGGCTTTTTTTGGTTTTGAAGGCAAACTCCATACGGGCAAAATCGTCTTCGCTCAAGTTTTGCAAGCCCAGCACTTCGGCTTCTTCTTTGTCGAATTTGTCGGGGTAAACAAATTCGTCACTATCTGTATTGTAAGGCGGGTCTATGTAGATGCACTTGATTTTACCGCTGTAATAGTTTTTGAGTATTTTCAGGCAATCCAGGTTATCGCCTTTGAGCACCAGGTTTTGAGTGGTGTCTATGTTCTTGCTCATTTCGGTATTCAGGCGTAGCTCTTTGTCTGTTTTTTGAGCATATTTGGCACGGGCAAAATTTCTGCCTACAAAGTTAAGTCCGTAGCCGTTTACCTTTTCGTCAACCGGCAAGCCGGCAATGGCTTTTAACTCTTGTAAGTTAATCTCATTGTCTTTTATTACGCTCGGGTAGTTTTCTTTCAAAAACTTTATGAGTTTATTTTCGTTGGCTTCTTCGCCAACCACATGAAAGCCTGCTTTTATAAATTCTTGCTTATCCATTGCTTTATGCGTTTTTTATCAATGCCGCCAATTGGGTTTTATTGATACGTTCTTTAAATGAAATTTTAATATTTTGGTCTTTGTAGTGTTCGCTTAAGGCTTCAAAATACTTTTTGGCAAAGTCGATTTTGGCTTTCTCAGCCTCGGGAATAGCCGTTGACGATTGATAGCCTTTAGCTTCCACTACCAAGAATATTTTGTTACCTTCACTGTTTTTAACAACATAACAAAAGTCCGGATTGTAATCGCCCAATGGGGTTTTAATTTTTAAGCGTGGTAATTTGCCAAAAATTTCAATGCTTTCGATGTCGGGGTCTTGCTCCACAATTTCCAATTCAAAATCACTGTCGTATTCAATCACTTCTTCAAATACCCATTTGTTTTTCAACGAAAAACATTTATCAATGTCTTTTTGAAATTTGCCGGTGCTGCCGGGATCTAAGTAAGTTTTTCCTTTTTCTGTTTTGAACACATTGGGCAGACCTGTTCCGTTAATTCCGTCATACTTAATATTTGCTTTGAGCATAGCAATTAAGTTCCTGTTGATGATTTCGGTAATTTCGCGTTGTGCCTGCTCGGGATTGTTTGCAAGCATTTTCTTTTTAAAATCATCGCTTAGGGCATTGAAAACCTTTACCACAAATGAAAGAGGGGTTTTGGTGTTGTTGCTCAATGTGCGAACCAATTCCAAATAATCCACTTTGCTTTTGTATGAAATTGTATCTTTTAACTCTTTGGTTATGGCATCATTCTTATCAAGTTTGTTTACATTGAGTTCGGCACGAATGGTTTGCAACAGAATTTCCTCAATGTTTAGTGCTTCAATTTCCGTTTTAATGTTTTGTATCAGTTGGGTCTCCTGTTCTGCCGTTAAGGATTCTAACACATAAAAAGCATTTTTATTGATAGCGTTCCAGAGGTCTTGAAACTCTTGTAAATGGGTTGCTTTTATAAAAACTTTCTTTTTCTCTTTTTTCTTCTCGGCTTTCTGAACGTAAGTATTTGTGTCGGTTGCAAACAAGCTTTCGATGGCTTTTACCTGTTCTTCGGGCAAATTTTGTTCTTTTAGAATAGTGTAAAAATCTGGTGATTTTTCGTAAATCTTTTGACCGTCAACAATTGCCTTGCGAATAATCATTTTCTTGTCCTTCAACACATCATCCACCAATGTAATAATTGTATCATCATCAAAACCCGATTTTTCTTTGAGTGTTTTAATGAGTTCCTGTTCGGTGAATGTTTCGGAAATAAGGAATGAGTTGCTTAAAATTTCGTTTTGAATTGCTTCAACAAAACCTTTTTCTTTGCTTGAAACAACTACATCAAGGTTGTTGATTTTCCAAAATGCTTCCTGGTCGTAGTTCAAATTTTTAAGCGTTTGGCGTTGCAAGTTTTGATTGACGCAAATGCGTAAGCCACGCCCAATTTGTTGCAGTTTAGATATTTCGCTACCCTGATTGGATAATTTACAAATGGTAAACACATTGGGATTGTCCCAACCTTCCTGCAAAGCCCAAATGGAGAAAATAAAACGAGTAGGACTTTCAAACGAAAGCAATTTCTTTTTGTCTTTTAGAATTTCATCAACTCCAGCTCTTATTTTTTCGTCGGCGTTCCCTTTGTCACCGGAAAAATATCCTTTGTGAACCTGTAAATTACCTTCGCTGTCAAGATCATTTTGTAGATATTTGTAATAATCGCTGTTTTTATCAAGTTTTTCCAATATTGCAGTTCGTTGTTTTAAATATTCCTTCTCAAAAAAATTCTTTATTTTTGGATTTGCTCCCCGGTAAAGATTTATGTTATTGGGTATAAAAAACAATGTGAGCGATTTGATTCCTTTTTCAAAGAGTTCTTTTTCCTTTTCAAAATGAATTTTTATGGATTCACCAATCATAGCCCTCATACTTTCATCAGAGATGGAATAATCAATTTTTTCAACAGAACCATCCGACAATACTATAGAATCTTTATTTATTTTTTTTATACTTAAACCATTAAAAATCGAACCAATACCCAGCTCTCTTCTTATTACGATGCCATTGGTCAAAGTATTTACAATCGCTTTTTTGTTTTCTATACTTACAAGTGTGTCTGTATTTTCGACTACATCCTGAGTATAAACCACAATTTTCTTCACTAAACATTTTCTAAAAGAAGTTATGCTGTCTAATACATATGCCACGTTAGAAAGAGGAATACTGTTCTTTTTTTGGGGAAATGTTGCGCCAAATCGCAAATAGTAATTATTGAAACCTTGAAAATATTTTTTGAACGCATCGCCATCAAAACGGTGAGGTTCGTCCATTATCACTATAGGATTCAGGCGTTTTAGGCATTCCAAATAGGTTTTTGGTGGCGCCTGATTGTTTACAAATAGTTCGGGTGTGTTAATATCTTTATCTAATCGTCGGTTCAGGATATTATCTTTGCGGCTGAATGAGCTTGATGTCATTACCAAAACAGATAAATGGGAAGTGCCAATAAATTGTCTTACGGCAGAAATGTTACCTCCTTCGTAAACAAAGGTTTCAATTTCTTTTTCTTTCTCGTTGGCGTAAAGAGCTTTAAAGTATTCTTTGGTGTCTTCGAGATTTGTTTTAGTTCCCTCACGAATGGCTACAGATGGTACAAGAATAATAAATTTTTTGTAGCCAAAATGCTTGCACAGTTCAAAAATGGTTTTTATAAACGTGAACGTTTTTCCCGTTCCCGTTTCCATCATTATGTCAATATTTCCAGTATCTTGTACCGGAAAATTGTAGTTGTTCTTTTTGTAGTGTTCCTTCAACACCTTAACGAAATCATCCCCTTGCCGAAGTCTTTCAAAAAGACTGATAATGTTATTTACACAGTCTTCTTGGTAGCTTTGTATTTCATATTGAAACTGTTTTGTTCCGTTTTTTGCAGTCATTTATAGCTTCAATTTTTATGTATTAATATATACATCTAAAAAAAAATTTCCTAATTCTGCCTATTGTAAAAGTTCCTATCGTGCAACTTGGGTTAAAGCAACGATTGAAGCGAAAACCTTTCTGCCAGCTGTTTCAGGTCTTCCACTACTTGCGGCATCAGGGGAATGCCCGCCCGGCGCCTATGTGCTTCGTTGGCACGCTCCGGGTCGCCCGGAATAAGCACCTGCTTGCCTTCTACGGCTTTCGATGCACGAAAGCGGCGAATCCAGTTGTCCATATGCTTTTTGAACTCATCTGCCGGACGGAAAGCATCGACCCGCATGGCGCCCAAAAAGTGACCGATGCCCTCTCCTACCGGGTCTTGGGGCAAGGGCAGATAACTCACAAAAGGCGGCACCCAAGGACCGTAGTTGGCACCGGAAAGCACTGCCGTTAAGATGTCAACCATGGCGCCCAAGCAATACCCTTTATGACTGCCGTGCTCGTAGTCGCTGCCCAAAGGCAACAAAGCACCGCCTTGCTTACGTGCTTGGGGGTCGGTAGTAGGCTTTCCTTCGGCATCTTGCAACCACCCAATAGGGGCTTCGCGTCCTTCTCTTTCCAATATTTCAAATTTTCCGTTGGCAGCCGTAGTAGTGGCAAAATCGGCTACAAAGGGGGGCTCTTCACCTGCCGGCACCGCCAACGCAATGGGGTTGGTGCCCAACAAACGCTCTACCGAGAAGGTAGGTGCCACTATGGGGCTGGCATTGGTCATAGCCATGCCTATCATATCGTGGGCAAGCGCCATCATGGCGTGGTAGCCGGCTATGCCGAAGTGGTTGGAGTTTTTCACGGCCACCCAGCCGCTGCCTGCCTGCTTGGCTTTGTCTATAGCCACACGCATGGCAAAGGGCGCTACCACCAAGCCCACGCCTGCATCGCCATCGACGGTGGCAGTGGAAGGCGTTTCGTGCACAATGCGAATATTGGGGCGGGCGTTCAGCCGTCCGGCCTCCCACAAGCGCACATAGCCCGACAAGCGGGCAATGCCATGCGAGTCAATACCGCGCAGGTCGGCAGCCAACAGCACTTCGGCTGCCAAGCGGGCATCTTCTTCCCGGAAACCAATAGACTGAAAAACCGATACGGCAAAGTCGTACAGCTGACTGAAGGTAAATGTTTGCTTCTCCATCATGAATGAAACCGCTTATGTATGAAATCATCACTTGGTGCAGGACATGGTCCGGCAGCGGCAATAATACCAAAAAAGAAGCCCTTAAAAAAGAATCACTCGCTGTCCGTCAGTTTTTCAGTACAATAAAAGCATTCAAGGAAGTGGCTATCAGCAGCCACAAGAAATAAGGCAACAATAAAAGCGACTTCAAGCCAAGGCTCTGCCGGTAATTCCACAGGAAGAAACCTATGAGCAGCGTCAATAACAAGATGACGGTCAGCGCCCATGCAGGTTTTCTAAAATGAAAGAAAAGCGGATTCCACGCAACGTTGAGAAGCCACTGCAGGGCGTATAGCCCCCACAACAAGGTTTTGCTTTCTGCTTGCGGCAGCAAGTAAGCCATGTACAACGAAAAACACAGCATGATGGTAGTCCATGCTGCGCCAAAAACCCAGCCGGGGGGTGTCCAAGGTGCTTTGTCCAAGCCTGCATACCATGCCGATGCCACACCACTGCCCGTAAATAAACCACCAATGCCCAAAGCAGCAAAGTTGAGTATGAGAAAAATTGCAAGTCTTCCTAACATCATTTTCTTTTAAGTTAAAAAACAGCAAGGGTGGCTCAATTGTTTTCAGTGCCGGGCAGTGGTCTGCCAAAAGGCATGGAAGTGGTGTACCGGTCCGGCGCCCTTCCCCAAACGCCATCCTGCACCTTTTTCCAGAGCCTGCACAAGATAATCTTCGGCACGCTCTACGGCTTCCATCAACTCGTAGCCATGTGCCAAATAAGCAGCAATGGCAGAAGAAAGGGTGCAGCCCGTGCCATGGGTATTGTTGGTTGAAATACGAGTATGTTCAAAACGATGCACCAGATGCTTGCCGGGTACAAGCAAATAATCTACAATTTGGCTGCTTGCTTGGTTGTGTCCGCCCTTAATCAATACCGCCCGAGCTTGTAGCTCCTCCCACGCTTCCATGCTTTGGGTAGGGTGCTCTTCATCGAAGGCAGTGCCCAGCAAAGCAGCCGCTTCAGGCAGGTTGGGGGTAATTAAGGTGGCCAAGGGGAATAGTTGCTTTTTCATTGCCTCAATGGCCTCTTCCCGGATGAGCGGGTCGCCACTTTGGGCTATCATCACGGGGTCCAGCACAATGGGCACCTCCGCAGCATAGGGCTTCAAAACAGCCGCCACCGCCTCTATGATGGGGGCACTAAAAAGCATGCCTATCTTGATGCTGCGCACCGGCATGTCTTCCATGACTGCCTCGATTTGCGCATGCACTACCTCCGGGGGCATGGCCTGCACCATGCGCACACCACAGGTGTTTTGAGCAGTAACAGCCGTAATGGCAGTAGTGGCAAATACGCCCAAGGCACTCATGGTTTTGATGTCGGCTTGAATGCCTGCGCCACCGCCCGAATCCGAGCCGGCTATGCTTAACGCTACCACATAGCTTTTGCTTTCCATGCTTTTATCCCGTTTTTTTAGTGTGCTTCCAACCAGTTGGCGCCCTTGCCTATATCCACCTTCAAAGGAACGGACAGCTTCGCTACACCGCTCATGAGCGCAGGCACTTTTGCCATCAGCTGCTCTACTTCCTCCGGGTGGGTATCGAACAACAGCTCGTCATGCACCTGCAGCACCATCTTCGAACGCAATCCTTCGCGACACAGCCAGTCGTACACCTTCACCATCGCCAGCTTGATAATGTCGGCAGCGCTTCCCTGCAAGGGGGTATTGATGGCGTTGCGCTCGGCATGCCCCCGCACGGTTTGGTTGCGTGAGTCGATGCCACGCAAATAACGCCGCCTGCCAAAGATGGTTTCCACATAGCCCTGCTCTCTTGCCTTGCGTATGATTTCTTCTTGATATTCCCGCACGGCAGGGAACTGTGCAAAGTATTCATCAATGATTTTCTTTGCTTCGGTGCGGCTGATGCGCAGGCGCTCGGCCAAGCCAAAAGCAGACACACCATACAGGATGCCGAAGTTGGCCGTTTTGGCTGCCCGGCGCATGGCCGGCGTCACTTCTTCTACCGGCACATGAAAGATGCGCGCTGCCGTAATGGCATGAATATCTTTGCCCTCGGCAAAAGCTTGCTGCATGGTGGGGTCGCCGCTCAGGTGCGCCATCAGGCGCAGTTCTATCTGCGAGTAGTCTGCCGATACGATATAACCATTTTCATAGGAAGGTACAAAGGCTTTGCGAATCTCTTGTCCGCGTTCCGTGCGAATGGGTATGTTTTGAAGGTTTGGATTGGTAGAGCTAAGACGCCCGGTGGCTGTTACCGCCTGATTGAAGGAAGTGTGCAACTTGCCCTGCGCATCTACCATAGAAGGCAAGGGGTCCACATAAGTAGATTTCAGCTTTTGCAGCTCCCTGATGTCGAGAATCAAAGCCACGATGGGGTGCTTGTCCACCAGCTTAGCGAGGATTTCCTCCCCTGTGGCATATTGTCCGGAAGGTGTCTTTTTGGGCTTTTTATCGAGTTTGAGTTTATCGAACAGGATTTCGCCCAGCTGTTTGGGTGAAGCGATATTGAACTGTTCGCCGGCCAGTGCGTAAATCTGTTGTTCAAGTGCCTCTATTTCCTCACCTAAGCGCTCCGACAACTGCTGAAGCACCGCCACGTCTATTTTAATGCCACAGCGCTCCATGGCTTCGAGCACGGGCACCAAAGGCAGCTCTATTCCCTGCAGTACCTCTTGCAAGCGAGGGTAGGCCTTCATTTTTTGTTGCAATACGGCATACAGCTGCCAGGTAATGTCTGCATCTTCGGCAGCATATTCTTTGATTTCATCCAGTGCCACATCCCGCATGTTACCTTGATTTTTTCCCCGCTTGCCAATCAGGGTTTCTATGTTGACAGGCTCATAGCGAAGAAACTTCTTTGCCAGGAAGTTCATGCCATGCTTTTCGTCCGGGTCAAGCAGGTAGGCTGCCAGCATGGTATCGTAGAAAGGGGGGCTTAGCTGTATGCCGTAGTTTGCCAATACAGCCATGTCGTATTTCAGGTTTTGAGCCACTTTGATGATAGCCGGCGACTCAAAGACGGGGCGCAAAGGCTCCAAGAGCTTCATTGCTTGCTTGCGGTCTTCGGGCAAAGGCAAATAGTAGGCTTCGTGGGGATGCCAAGCGAAAGCAATGCCTACCAGTTCTGCCTGCAGTGCTTCTATGTGCGTGGTTTCGGTATCGAAACAAAAAGCCTTCAGTTGTGATAATTTATCTGCCAGCAGTTGTATAAGCTCCGGGGTGTCTATCAAGTGGTAGAAATGGCGGGTGGTGTAAATATTACGCAGGGTAGTTGCCGCAGTTTCCTCTGTTGCCGGCTCGTTGGCTGCCGCAGCCCGGCTTTCTTCATTCCGCTCACTGATAAAAAGCCCCAATTGACCATTACCGGCCGCTTGCTTTTGTGCTTGCTTCACCACTTCGGGTTTTTTAAAAGCCTTGTGTTCAAGCAAACGGTTTTTAATGCTGCGAAACTCCAGCTCGTCTAAAAGCGGCAACAGCTCCTCCGCATTGAAAGGCTCGTAGCGCAATGCTTCCAAATCTATTTCTATGGGCACTTCGGTATGAATGGTCACCAGCTCTTTGCAAAGCAAGGCTTGCTGTGCATGCTCTTTCACCTTGTCGCGCAGGCGTGGGGTCAATTCATCGGCATGGGCTATCAGGTTTTCCACACTCCCGTATTGTGCAATGAGCTTTTGTGCGGTCTTCTCACCAATGCCCGGTATGCCCGGTATGTTGTCGGCACTATCGCCCTGCAGAGCCAAGATGTCAATCACTTGTTTTACTTCCTGAATTTTGAATTTCTTGAGCACTTCGGGCACGCCCATCACCTCTACCGGCTTGGTCTTGGTAGCGGGTTTGTAAAGAAAAATATGCTCACTTACCAACTGGCAGTAGTCTTTGTCGGAAGTCATCATGTAAACCTGAAATCCCTCTTTTTCGGCACGCTTTGCCAAGGTGCCTATGATGTCGTCGGCTTCGTAGCCGTCCATCTCCAAAATAGGAATATGCATTGCCTGCAGTAGTTTTTTAATATAAGGAATGGCAACGCTGATGCCTTCGGGCTGCTCTTGACGGTGGGCTTTGTACTCTTCGTAGCTGTCGTGGCGAAAAGTAGGGGCAGCCGTATCAAAGGCTACACCTATGTGCGTGGGTTTTTCTTTTTGCAATACCTCCAACAAAGTGTTGGTAAAACCGTAAATAGCACTGGTGTCAAGTCCTTTAGAGTTTCGGCGTGGGTTGTTGATAAAAGCATAATAGGCACGGTAAATCAGCGCCAAAGCGTCTAAAAGAAATAGTTTTTTCATAAAAAAATATTTTCTTTGGGCTGGAAGTTGCAATTTTTTTACCAAGAATACAATTCATCTTTTGAACATACACATTCATTCAAAACAAAACCGGAAGGCTTATGAGCAGTGCTTTAACGCTATGGGATTGGGGCATCATCGTATTTTTTTTATTGCTGTTTGTGGGCATTGGCGTGAAGGCGGGGAAAAGTAGTGCCCTGAACATACAAGAGTACTTTTTGGGGGGGCGGCGTCTTCCCTGGTGGCTGGCAGGCGGCTCTATGGTGGCCACTACTTTTGCTGCCGACACGCCCCTGGCTGTGACTGAACTGGTTTACAAAAATGGGATTGCCGGTAACTGGCTGTGGTGGAATGCCGTAGCCGGCGGCATGCTTACCGTGTTCTTTTTTGCTGCCTATTGGCACCGTTCCGGTGTGATGACGGACGCTGAGCTGGTAGAGCTGCGGTACAGCGGCAAAGCCGCGCGTTTTCTGCGTGGATTCCGGGCGGTATATCTGGGCTTGTTCATGAATGTGCTCATCATTGCCTGGGTCAACCTGGCCATGCTGTCCTTGTTAAAAGTTTTTTTTGACTTGCAAGACACGGAAGCTTTCCTTTGGCTTGCCGGCATGATGGTGCTTGTGATGTTTTATGCTTCTTTGTCGGGATTGAAAGGCATTGCGGCTACCGATGTGGTGCAGTTTGTGGTTGCCATGGGCGGATGCATTGCCTTGGCGCTGTTTGTGCTGCACTCGGAATCGGTAGGTGGCATGCAAGCCTTGAAAAGCAGGCTGGCAGAAGACCGCCTTTCTTTTTTCCCTGCCATAGGGAAAGCAGCAGAAAACGGGCATGCCATGACCATAGGTATAGGCAGCTTTTTGGCATTCATAGGCGTGCAATGGTGGGCAAGTTGGATGCCGGGTGCCGAGCCGGGGGGCGGTGGTTACATTGCGCAGCGTCTTATGAGCACGCGCAGCGAAACCGAAGCCGTAAAGGCAGGGCTTTTCTTTCAGATACTCCACTATGCCCTGCGTCCTTGGCCATGGATAGTGGTTGCCCTTTGTGCGGTGGTGCTGTATCCCGACTTACTGGCCCGTAACGAAGCCCGTTATGGTTTTGTGTATGTCATGCGTGACTTTCTACCTGAAGGCTTGCGGGGCTTGCTGCTGGTTGCTTTTATGGCTGCCTATATGAGCACCATCTCTACGCAACTCAACTGGGGGGCTTCTTATTTGACCGGCGACTTGTACCGTCGTTTTTTGGTGCCCCCTTCCAAGTTTCCTTCACAAACCGGCCTGAACCGCCATTATGTGATTGTGTCAAAGTTGTTTACCATCCTGCTGGCATTGGCCGGTTTGGTTCTTACGCGTTATATCGATAGCATCACGGCTATTTGGGAATTCGTCATTGAGTGTGGCGCAGGTCTGGGGCTGGTCTTGATTCTGCGATGGTACTGGTGGCGTGTCAATGCCTGGAGTGAAATTACGGCTACTTTTGTGCCCTTGGTGGTCTATTTTATTGCCAAGTTTATACTGGTGCGCTGGGATCCGGTCTGGGGCATGGGGCTTCAGGATGCGCCCCATGGCTATTATCTCACAGTAGGGGTTACCACGCTTGCTTGGATTGCCGTTACTCTTCTCACCCCACCTACCGACAACTCACAGCTTAAGGCTTTCTATGAAAAAGTGCAACCACTGGGCTGGTGGAAGCCTGTCAGCGGGCAATCCGGTACTCGCCCCCTACTGGGGCTGCTCATCGCCTGGGCACTGGGTGTAGGGCTCGTTTACAGCCTTTTGTTTGGTATTGGCTATGCCGTGCTGCTCGACTTCGTGCTTATGGCTGCCAGCTTAGCAATAGCCGCTATCTGTGGCACGGCTCTATTTTTCGTGATGCGCCGTCTGCAGAAATAAGGGCATGTAAGAAGGTCAAACTCAAAAAGGCTATCCCTGCAAGAGATAGCCTTTTTGGGCATTATGTACTACGAAGCGTCCTGTATTCTAACCTTATGCCTTTTTAGCAGCAAATTCGGCTTTTACCGCTTCTACATCTACAGTCTTCATTGGCGGCACGAAGTTCAAACGCTTGATTTCTTTGATTCGGTTCACCGCTCTGCGACGACGCTTAATTTCCTTGGTTGTCAATTTCTTTGCCATGACTTCTTATCGTTAAATAATCCACATTTCCTTATTTGGAATCGCAAGTTTACAAGTTTTTGCTGAAAAAACAAAACTATTTTTTTGAATAAAAATCAATGGTTTGCTAAATTCAAGCAATACTGCCACCTCAGAACACACACTAAAGTATGGAAAAGCTCGCAGAAAACCGCTTTATGGAAATGTGGTACGACCCGCCACATGAAACCATTCACTTTTTGTATAAACCGGGGACCACCGCAGAAATGACCGATGAGGACTTCAAGGAAAACCTCAACTTGTATGCCGATTGGGCAGAACGCCTGCAAGCCAAACGGCTGTTTGTGGACAACCGGCACATGCAATTCACCATTTCGCCGGAACTGCAAAGGTGGGTGGCTACCGATATTTACAGCCGCATCAATACGATTGAAGAGATAGCCATTCTTTTGAGTAGCGATATATTTGCCGAAGTAGCGACTGAGCAGGCATTGGAAGAAATCATACAGGTGAAGCACCTGATACGGGTACACTATTTCGACAATAAAGTAGATGCCTTTGCATGGCTGCAAAGCTGAATAACTGCCTGCTTTCAACTGAATTGAGCATAAAACCGGCTTTGTTTTATCCTTTTTTATATTTTGAAAGTGTCGTATGCAAAACGAAAAAATTGAAACAACCGAAATTTACCAAAACGATTACCTGCGCTTCTACTATGACCACCACCTTAATAGCGTAGTGCTGGAATACGGGAGCGAAAGCGAATTCCTGACCGACGAGGCATTCAAAGAGGCGATGCAGGCATATGCCACCTGGGTGGAGGCACACCGCCCCACACGCTTACTCTTGGATAACCGGCAAATGAAATATATCATATCGCCTGAAGTGCAGGCATGGGTAGTGGAAAACATATCGCCGCGCACACAGAGTATCACACGGGTGGCCGTGGTCGTGTCACCTGATTTGTTTGCCGAGATATCTACCGAGCAAGGGCTGGACGACGTACAGAAAGAAGGCACGTAGCCTTCAAACGCGTTCGTTTCAAACAATAGAAGCAGCCGCCCGCTGGTTGGTGGAGGAATAAAAAAAGGCAACTTTCTGTTGAAAGTTGCCTTTGGTGACCCGTACGGGACTCGAACCCGTGTTTCCACCGTGAAAGGGTGGCGTCCTAGACCGCTAGACGAACGGGCCTTGTTTCATTTGGTTGTGCAAAGGTAGGCTATATTTTTTTTCCTTCCAAACAAAAAGTGATTTTTTTATTCATAAACACCGCAACAGGCTGATATTCAAACCCAAACCTATTAAACCTTGTAATATTAGAATCTTTCCTACCTGCCCGAAAGACCAACCTTTTAGCAAAAAGCAGTCTTTTCAAAGGGAATAGGCACAAACAAACCTTCGAAATAAAACCTTAATGCTACATTTTCGCTTACCTTTTAATTTGTATGCATACCTACTATAATATTAAATTCGAGACCGATCACCAAATTTCCTCTTTATGATGACGGTAAAGCAAGAGTGTACAAGTATTCTCAACAATGCCTATGCCGAAATTTTTTATCACACGGAAGCCGACTGCATCGTATTGCGCTTTAAATTGGCAAGCGCCCAAATGAGCGACGCCGATTTTCAAAACGTTATGCTTACTTATGCCCAGTGGATAGAAAAACAGCAAATAAGTAAATTGTTGTTGGACAACCGCGAACTAAGATACATCGTAGTACCGGAAATGCAGGAATGGATTACCCAAAAAGTAGCTCCTCGTACCTTAAGTTTGCGGTATGTAGCCAATGTGGTATCGGAAGATATCTTTGCGGAAGTGTCTGCTGAACAAAGCATTGAAGAGTCACAAAAAATACGCCCCTTAGAAACAAACTATTTCCGCAGCACTCAAGAAGCCATCGATTGGCTTAAGCAGTGCCAATAATTTGGCAGGCACCACTGCAATTTATAAAACGGTATCGAGTGCCACTCGATACCGTTTACTTGTTCTCTGCTGCATGGGATTGTTGAGTGCATTACTCTCTTAGCATGTATCAAGCATTGCCTACAAGCTCCAATACCGGTAAGGCGTTTTTTCTGCCATCTTGCGCCAGATTCCCTTCAAATCAACCAACAAGCCCCCGTTTTGTAATAAGCCGGCAAGTGTTTGCTCATTCCATGCTTTGTATTCATTATGAGCCACAGCCAATATAACTGCTTGATAAGGACCTTGCGGGGCTTGACTCAACTGCAAACCATACTCTTCTTTTACCTCCTCCTCTTCGGCATGCGGGTCAATGACATCCACCTGCAAATGAAAAGAGCGGAGCTCGTGTATCAAATCGGCTACTTTGGAGTTGCGTATATCCTTCACATTTTCTTTGAAAGTAATGCCGGCAACCAATACTTTGGCAGTCCGCAGGTCATGCCCTTCTTCGAGTAGCAACTGTACCACACGCTTGGCCACATGTGCTGCCATGCGGTCATTGATGCCTCGTCCACTTAATATCACTTCGGGGTAATGCCCAATTGCCTTGGCTTTGTAGGTCAGATAGTAAGGGTCCACACCGATGCAGTGCCCCCCTACCAAGCCCGGCACAAAACGCAAAAAATTCCACTTGGTGCCCGCTGCTTCCAACACATCGTAGGTATTGATGTTCATCTTGTCGAAAATCATCGACAGCTCGTTCATGAGGGCAATATTCAAATCGCGCTGTGTGTTTTCTATAACCTTGGCTGCTTCTGCCACCTTAATGGAAGGGGCGCGGTGCACGCCGGCATCTACCACCAGCTCATATACCCGGGCGATGGTATCGAGTGACTCGGGGCAACAACCTGCCACCACCTTCACTATCGTGCGTAAGGTATGCTCTTTGTCGCCCGGATTGATACGCTCCGGTGAATAGCCCACCTTAAAATCGCGGCATGCCTGCAAACCGGACAGGCGCTCCAAGATAGGCACGCAGTCTTCTTCGGTACAACCCGGATACACCGTAGATTCATAAACCACATAATCGCCTTTCTTCAATACTTTTCCTACGGTTTCCGTAGCCGAAAGCAGGGGGCGCAAATCAGGCTGGGCATGGCGATCGATGGGCGTGGGTACTGCCACAATATAAAAACGTGCACGTTTTAAGTCCTCTATCCGGTCTGTAAAAACAATGTCTTTCCCTTCAAAATCGGCCGGTGGCACTTCCCCGCTCGGGTCAATGGCTTGGCGCATCATTTCAATGCGCTTGCTGTTGATGTCAAAACCAACCACCCGGGTTTTCGAGGCAAAAGCCAAAGCAATAGGCAAGCCCACATAACCTAGTCCAATCACGGCGATGGGGGCTTTTTTCTCGATAATTTCTTGATATAATTGGCTCATATTACTATTGGTGCTTTTGTGAAAAATAAAAGATGCACAAAGATAACAGTTCTCTTCATATGGGGCACTTACGACAAAAGCAGCCTTTTGTCACTTAGAGTGCGCCGCTTGATATTGCCGCAGTGCGTTCAGCCCGCCTTCAAGCACCCAAAATTCATATTGTGGATAAAGCTGCCGAAGCCGCGCTGCTGCCTGTCGTGCACGGACGCCCCCCTGACAAAGCACCACCACCGTTTGTGTATGAGTAGGCGGCACAAACTGTTGCTCCACCTGTGACAAAGGACACAAAATCCCTCCTATATTTTCCTGCGCATACTCCTCTCCCGTGCGCACATCCAGCAAGGCAAAAGGCTTCTGCTCTGCCTGCCAGCGCAAAAAATCCTCTGCTTTTAATGTCCGTACCGTGTCGGCAGAGCAAGCCCACTCTACGGGACGTATGCGGTCAAGCTGCAGGTTTTCCGGATTTGCATAAAACCGAAAACAGTTCGTTTGGTTCGTCAGCAAGTCAAGGGTCATCAGTGTGTTTACCAGGGGTTGACCAATGCCTGTCAGCAATTTAATGACTTCATTGGCCTGCCACATGCCCACAATGCCCGGTAATGTGCCCAATACACCTGCTTCGCTGCAAGCCGGCATTTCGTGTGGCAAAGGGGGCTCGGGGAACAAGCAGCGGTAGGTAGCACTTCCTTTATAGTTGAAAACCGCCACCTGCCCTTCAAAACGGAAGACTGCCCCATAAACCAATGGTTTCTGCGCAATCACACAGGCATCGTTTACCAGGTAGCGCGTAGCAAAGCTGTCGCTTCCGTCAACTACCACATCGAAACGGGCAATCAAGTCAATGGCATTGTCTGCCGTCAAAAAGAAGGGATAAACCTCATAGGCTATCAAGGGGTTGAAAGCCTTTAAACGCTCCGCTGCGGTCTCTGCTTTATTTTTGCCTATGTCGGCGGGGGTGTAAAGTGGCTGGCGCTGCAGATTAGACAAAGAGACGGTATCGCCATCGACGATGCCCAAGGTGCCCACCCCGGCAGCCGCCAAGTATTGCAACACGGGGCATCCCAAGCCACCGGCACCTACCACCAACACTTTGGCTTGCTTTAGACGCAGTTGGGCATCCAAACCAAAGCCCTGCAGGCGCAAGTGCCTGTCATATCGTAAGTTTTCTTCTGTCGAAAGCATGTTTGGCTTGATTTAAAAACAAAGAAGCATCCCAGTCCTTCCATACTGCCTCGTAGCCCTGACGGCGAATCATGGCTGCCACCTCCTGCGGACTGCGTGTGTCGTCGGTTTCAAACTGTTCAAGCGTTTGCGGGTCCACGGCATATCCCCCGGGATTGGTGCGCGAACCGGCACTCATCGAAGTAATGCCCAGTTTCAAGACGTGATCGCGAAACTTGGGCGACTCACGTGTAGAGAGTGAGAGCTCCACGTCGCCATCAAGCAGACGGTAAGCGCAAATGAGCTGCACCAGTTCGCGGTCGGTAATATGCACTTTGGGCTCAAACTCCCCTTCATGAGGGCGCAAGCGCGGAAAAGAGATAGAGTATTTTGTTTGCCAGTAGCGCCGTTTCAGATAGTCCAAATGCAGTGCCACAAAGAAGCTGTCGGTGCGCCAGTCTTCCAAGCCTATGAGTGCTCCCAAGCCTATTTTATGAATGCCGGCACGCCCCAAGCGGTCGGGCGTGTCGAGGCGGTAAAAGAAGTTTGACTTTTTCCCTTTGGGGTGATATTCTCTGTAGGTCGCCTGTCTGTAGGTTTCTTGATACACCAAGACGGCATACACCCCTTTGGCAACCAAACGGCGATAATCCGGTTCATCGAGCGGTTGCACTTCCATCGATACATTGGCAAAATGGGGCACTATCAGGTCCAAGGCATGTTCGAAATAATCCATGCCCACTGTTTTGTTGGCTTCGCCCGTTACCAGCAACACATGCTCAAAGCCCATGGCCTTGATAGCTGCTATTTCGCGCTGTATCTCGGCATCGTTCAGTGTACGGCGCGGAATTTTATTGGTGAAGCTAAACCCACAATAGGTGCATATGTTTTGGCACTCGTTCGACAAGTAAAAAGGCACATACAGACTAATGACCTTGCCAAAGCGCTGCACCGTAAGCCGGTGGCTCAGCTGTGCCATCTGTTCCAAGTAAGGCGCCGCCACAGGTGAAATAAGCGCTTTAAAGTCTTCTATGTCGCGCTTTCTTTTTGCCAAAGCCCGTTCCACGTCGGCGCTCGTTTTGCTGTATATGCTTTCTTGCACTGCCTCCCACGAATGCTGCTCAAATATTTCTCTAAAGCTCATAGCTGTGAAAGATTAAAGTTCGTCTAAGAATTGGGTAAGCGGGCTGGTAGGCGAAGCCTTGAGACCTGCAGCTGCCGGTTTAGCTTCATAAGCCATGCGCCCGGCTTCCACTGCCAAACGGAATGCCTTGGCCATCAACACGGGGTCATCGGCAGCGGCTATTGCCGTATTGACCAAGACGGCATCGGCGCCCAACTCCATTGCCCAAGCGGCATCGGAAGGGGTACCTATGCCGGCATCTACTACTACCGGCACGTTGCTCTGCTCAATGATGATTTCCAAAAACACCTTGGTTTCCAAGCCGAGGTTGCTCCCGATGGGTGCCCCCAGAGGCATGACTGCGGCGGCGCCGGCTTCTTCCAGACGCTTGCACAACACCGGGTCGGCATGCACATAAGGCAGCACCACAAAGCCGCGCTTTGCCAGCTCGGCAGTGGCTTTGAGTGTTTCCACCGGGTCGGGCATCAGATAGCGCGGGTCAGGGTGTATTTCCAGTTTCACCCAGTGGGTTTCCAGCGCCTCGCGCGCCAGCTCGGCTGCAAACACTGCCTCTTCGGCCGTGCGCACGCCCGACGTATTGGGCAACAGGTTCAGGCCTTCCCAGTTCAAGTAGGGCAAAATATCGTCGTCTTTTTCTTGCATGTCCACCCGTTTCAAAGCGACGGTTACCAGTTCCGACCCACTGGCCTGCAGGGCTTCCTGCATAACACGGGCATTGCTAAATTTGCCGGTGCCCGTAAACAAACGCGAATGAAATACTTTATCGGCTATTTTCAACATGGTTTTTTCTGCTTTTATGATGAATGATTGGATGAGCGAAGCAGTGCCGCTTCGATGGCATCGAGCACCCGGCGGGCTTGTGCTTTCCGGTCGGGTGCATGTGCTATCAAGGAAGAAAGGGCAATGCCCCACACGCCTGTTTGCAGCAAGGCAGGGATATCGTCCAGGCGAATGCCGCCAATAGCAATGACGGGCAGCTGTATGCCGGCTGTTTTCATTTGTTGCACAATTTGCCGGTAGCCTTCCAAACCCAAAACTGGGCTTAGTTTTTCTTTGGTCCGGGTGAAACGATAAGGCCCCAGCCCCACGTAGCTAAGCGGGTGGCGCGCATGGGCTTGTATGTCTTCAAACGTATTGGCAGTAGCACCAACAAAAGCTGTCTTCCCCATATGCTCAAATACTTCTGCCAAAGGCATGTCTTCTTTTCCTACATGTACGCCATCGGCTCCTGTGCGGGCAGCGACCTCCACATAGTCGTTCAGGATAAGGCAGGCGCCGGCACTCCGTGTCATTTCCAAGGCACGGCGGGCGGTCTCTTCCACCACCGTCAAAGGTTGTTTTTTCATACGCAGCTGTACCCAACGTACACCTGCTGCCAGCACGTCCTCTATCTGACGAAGGTGTTCGTCCGGTGTATCGCCTTGAGTGATAAAGTGCAAGCGTGCTACATCTGAATAGTTTGAAGTGTTTTCCATGCTTTTACAGGGTCTTTGGCGTTCCATATGTAGCCCAGCACGGCCGCTCTGCGGATGCCCAAGCGGGCAAGCCGGGGCAAATGCTGTGGCGCGATGCCCCCTAAAGCCACCACTTTGTCGAGCGGGCAATGCGCCGGTGGCTGCCACAGTGCCTCACTGGCAGCATATCCCTGCTTTGAGAGGCTATCGAAAAAAGGGCTCAGCCACAGGTAGTCATAATGTGCGTAAAGAGCGCCGTATTCTTCATAACTATGCACCGAACAACCGCGTAAAGGGGCGTTGGTTGCCTGTGCCTGTTTCCCGTGAAAGCCTGCCAAGGCGTAATGCTTCAACAGCCCGGGATGGGCATGCAATATGATGCGCGAGTGATAAGCGGCAGGCAGGCTATCCAGGAAAGCGGCGGTCTGCCACATACTCCAATGTTTTTTTCGCAAGTGCAGACGCTGCACGCCGGCTTCCAAAAGCGCCAACAGCTGTGCCTGCTCACCGGGCCGGTCGTCCGGTGAGCAGATGACAGCTATTTCAAAGCCTCCGGTCTTAGAGATAAATCTCTTTTCCTTTTGCTTTAAATTCATCGGCTTTCTCTTTCATGCCCTCTTCTATGGCTTTCTGCTCATCCAAGCCTTTTTCTTCGGCATACTTGCGCACGTCTTGTGTGATTTTCATAGAGCAGAAGTGAGGACCACACATAGAGCAGAAGTGGGCTACTTTGGCTCCTTCGGCAGGCAAAGTCTCATCGTGGAATTCGCGGGCAGTGTCAGGGTCAAGCGACAGGTTGAACTGGTCTTCCCAACGGAACTCAAAGCGAGCCTTACTTAAGACGTTGTCGCGATACTGGGCGCCCGGGTGCCCTTTTGCAAGGTCAGCGGCATGGGCTGCTATTTTGTAGGTAATTACACCGTCTTTTACGTCTTTTTTATTGGGCAGCCCCAAGTGTTCTTTGGGTGTCACGTAGCAAAGCATGGCGGTACCAAACCAACCAATCATGGCGGCGCCAATAGCCGAGGTAATGTGGTCGTAACCGGGTGCAATGTCGGTGGTCAAAGGACCTAAGGTATAGAACGGGGCTTCATGGCATATTTCCAACTGCTTGTCCATGTTTTCCTTAATCAGATGCATGGGCACGTGTCCCGGTCCTTCAATCATTACCTGCACATCATGCTTCCAGGCGATTTTGGTCAGCTCGCCCAAGGTTTCCAGTTCGGCAAACTGCGCTTCGTCGTTGGCATCGGCAATAGAACCGGGCCGCAAGCCATCCCCTAACGAAATGGACACGTCGTAGGCTTTGAGTATCTCACAGATTTCTTCGAAGTGGGTATAGAGGAAGTTCTCTTTGTGGTGTGCCAGACACCATTTCGCCAAGATAGAGCCCCCACGCGACACAATGCCGGTAATGCGCTTGGCAGTGAGCGGTATGTAGCGCAACAACACACCGGCATGGATGGTGAAATAGTCCACGCCCTGCTCGCATTGTTCAATCAGCGTGTCACGATAGATTTCCCAAGTGAGTTCTTCGGCTTTCCCCCCTACCTTTTCCAGTGCCTGATAAATGGGCACGGTACCTATAGGCACGGGCGAGTTGCGCAGAATCCATTCGCGTGTTTCGTGTATGTTGGCACCGGTCGAAAGGTCCATGATGGTATCGGCGCCCCAACGGCATGCCCACACGGCTTTTTCCACCTCTTCTTCTATTGATGAAGTCACCGCCGAGTTGCCTATGTTGGCGTTGATTTTTACCAAGAAGTTGCGCCCGATAATCATCGGTTCCGATTCGGGGTGGTTGATGTTGGCAGGAATGATAGCCCGCCCACGTGCTACTTCGTCGCGCACAAACTCGGGCGTGATCACTTCGGGAATGGAAGCACCAAAGCTGTTGCCTTTGTGTTGCTTCCAGAGCGCATTGAATTGGTTGCTCTTCGAGCGCATCTCATCGATGCGCATGTTTTCCCGGATGGCCACATACTCCATTTCCGGCGTAATGATGCCCTGTTTGGCATAGTGCATCTGCGTGACAATTTTTCCGGGCTTGGCGCGTAAAGGTTTACGGATATGCTCAAAGCGCAAGTGCGCCAGCTTGGGGTCGGTCAGGCGTTGTTTGCCGTAGTCGGAAGTAGGCGCTTCCAATTCTTCCACGTCGCCACGCGCACGTATCCACTCTTCGCGCAAGCGCGGCAGCCCTTTGGTAATGTCTATTTCAACGTTGGGGTCGGTGTAAGGTCCGCTGGTATCATAAACGGTAATGGGCGGGTTTTCTTCGCGTTTTTCCACGCCATTGAACTTGGTCACGGTATCGTGCAGGGTGATTTCACGCATCGCCACCTTGATGGGATGCAACTTGCCTTCTACATATATCTTGCGAGAACAAGGAAATGGTTCGCGGGTAATGACCGCCTGATTGGGTTTTTGTTGTTGTTTCTTCATAACAGTGCTTTTAATTGTTGAACGATGAAAAAGAATCACCCACCTTGGGTGGCTCTGATAAGAGTGATACGATCATTTTCTTGGAGGATATGCTCAGCCCACTTGCTTTTGGGTACTACCTGCTCATTCACCGCCAAGGCTATGCCGCGGTGTTGTTCTATGCCCAATAAATCAAGCAGTGCGGTGAGGGTGGTTTGGGGTGGGATACTGCGTTCTTCCCGGTTTACTTGTATGCGTATTTGTTGCATGCGCTTATGCTTTTTGTACAGGTGAAAGCCTAAGCACCTTATGGAGGATGTGCCCAACCGGGAAGCAACAGAAAAGCGGGGATGCCCCCTTCACTTACTTTGCTGTTGCACCTGTTCCCTTCGCCGGTATTACCCGGATCAGGTAGTGAGGGTATTTTCTCAGCCCAACCGGCAGTGGTTGAGCACCCCTAAGGTGCTGCGTGTTAAAAACAAAGTTAAAAAAAGATTGGTTTGCTGCAAAACAAAAAAGGGGCTTTTGCAGCCCCTTCGTTATATTCTTGTCCGGCTTTTCACCGGGCAAGCAGATTAGTGCTTCGAAAAGTACTCAGCTACGCCTTCGCGGTTGGGCTTCATAGCCTCTTCGCCTTCTTTCCAGTTGGCAGGGCACACTTCGCCATGCTTTTCTACATAACGGATGGCATCCAGGATGCGCAATGCCTCGTCGATATTGCGACCCAAGGGGAAGTCATTGATTACTTGATGACGCACGATACCTTCTTTGTCGATGATGAAAGTACCACGCAAAGCGATGGGAGCACCTACAAAGATTTGATTACCTTCTTCGTCGTAGTCATAGTGTCCGGCCAATACGCCGTAGTTCATGGCAATGGTCTTCGAAGCATCGGCTACCAGCGGATAGGTAACGCCCTGAATACCACCTTGGTTCTTGGGGGTGTTCAACCAAGCCAAGTGCACCTCTTCGGTGTCGGTAGAGCAACCTACCACTACGGCATCGCGTTTTTCAAACTCGGCAAGTTTCTCTTGGAATGCCAAGATTTCAGTAGGACACACGAAGGTGAAGTCTTTCGGGTAGAAGAAAAACACCACGTATTTTTTGCCAAGATACTGCTCCAGAGAGAAGTTTTCCACGATTTCTTCGCCGTTTATAACAGCAGGAGCAGTAAATTTCGGGGCTTTTTGCAATACCAAGTTCATAGTTTGTCTTGTTTTTTTATGGTTTGATTTGAATAAAAACGATTCCGGTTAAATGAAAAAGAAGTTATGCTTCTGTATCCGGCTTGGATGCCTGACGGCGCGCGGTGATTTGCAGCTGCACACCTACAACCTCCAAGCCGGGCAATTGTTTCTTTTTTAAGTATTCTGCAAGCAAGGCATTCAGCTCGGCATCATCCCAATCCATAATTTCGCCGGTGTCTTCGCAAAAAATATGGTGGTGCATGTCCATGCGGGCATCGAAACGCAGGGTGCCGTCTTCGCATGGCACACGGCGAATCAAGCCTTTTTCTACAAAAGTATCCAGTGTTTTATAGACCGTTCCCAAAGAGATGGTCGGATGGTCGGGTAAAATAATACGGTACAATTGCTCGGCACTTAAATGTTGGCGGCTATCATGCAGCGCCTTATATATTACCAAACGTTGCTGGGTTGCCTTTAAGCCTGCTTCTGCCAATTTCCCCTGAATATCAACTAAACGAATGCTCACTGCTAATAAGGAATTTATATTACTTCACACTTTTTTGCAAATCTACACATTAAACGCCGGACTGTCAAGTGAGGTTCCCTGTGACCCGCCGGGTCCATTGTTAAGGTCGTGCAAAAAAAACTATTTAAAGTCGCAACCTTACAACTGAATTTGCTTTTTTACAAATTGCCTGTAATTTTGGCTTGTCTTTCATCAGAGAACCAAATTTAAATACTTGTCTATGGAAATTGCTATCATATCCGTTTTTGTAGTGGGTTATCTTGGCATTGCTCTGGAGCACCCCATACGCATCAATAAAACAGCAACGGCGATCCTCACTGCTGCCATCTGCTGGACTATTTTTGCCCTCTTTTCGCACGATATTCACCACGTGGAAGAAGGACTTAGTGAGCACCTGAAAGAAGCCGCCGAAATTCTGTTTTTCTTGATGGGTGCCATGACCATCGTGGAATTCATAGATGTACATGAAGGGTTCCGCCTGATTACCGACCGCATACGCACCAAAGATGCCACAAGACTCCTTTGGATTATCTCTTTGGTTACCTTTTTCCTGTCGCCTATACTGGACAACCTCACCACTTCTATAGTGATGATGTCTTTGACACAAAAGCTCATCAGCGATCGTGAGCGTCGCCTTTTCTTCGGCGGTATGATAGTGATTGCCGCCAATGCAGGTGGTGCCTGGTCGCCCATGGGTGATGTAACCACCACCATGCTCTGGATTAAACAATTCATTACGGCACAAGGCGTGGTCACCTCTTTGTTCTTCCCCAGCCTGGTTTGCCTGCTGGTACCCCTGGCCGTTACTTCGCTCATGATGCCCAAGGCGGAAGTAGTACGCCCCGAGCACACCAAAGGCAGCAACGGCGAATATGAAAACCTTGCCGGCAGCCGCGCCATGCTCATCACGGGCATACTCGCACTTATTTCCGTGCCTGTATTCAAAACCATCACCCACTTGCCGCCCTATATGGGCATGATGTTGGGTTTGAGCATCGTTTGGATTGTATCGGAAGTAATCAACAGTGATAAAGACGAAGAAGAGCGCAAAGAGTTTTCGGCTGCCAAAGCTCTGTCCCGCATCGACACCGCCAGCATCCTTTTCTTCTTTGGTATTCTGCTTGCTATTGGCAGCTTGCAAGAGATTGGGGCTTTGCGTGCCATGGCCGAATGGCTGGACAATACACTGCACAACCCGGTATTTATCAACTTGATCATCGGCGTGCTTTCGGCTATCATCGATAACGTGCCTTTGGTTGCCGGTGCCATGGGGATGTATGACCTTGCCCCTGAGGGCATCTTTGCCACCGATGGTCTTTTCTGGGAATTTCTTGCTTATACTGCCGGTACCGGTGGCAGCCTGCTCATCATTGGCTCGGCGGCCGGCGTGGCAGTTATGGGCATGGAGAAAATAGACTTCATCTGGTATTTGCGAAAAATGACACTCTTGGCATTGATTGGTTATTTGGCCGGTGCTATGGTGTACTTGCTTATTGAGCACTTCGACACGGTGGCGGCTATGTTTTAAGGCTGCCGAAGAGCTACTTGTTAAAGCCTAAAAAACACATATAAAGCCTTCCTGCATAGGAAGGCTTTTGTATTTTATGGCAGGCGAAGCATTGAGATTGTTGCTATACTCCGGGGGAATATTCCTATCTCACCCCGGCTTTACTACAAAGCGGCTGCCGGCAGGCATCGCCCTCATGCAGCGCTTCATAAGCAGGGAAGCAGGATACAAGAAGAGTGAATAACATCTACAACATTTTGCAATAAAAAAAAATCACTAAAAAACTTGCAAGCATATATATATATATATGCACTGTAAACCAAAATTCAACACATATGAAAAGGATCAAAAACATCTTAGCCTTAGCCCTGCTTGCAAGTGCAGCAGGCGTCCCCCATTTGTTCGCTCAAATCGAGTTAGAGCCTGTTGTTATTGAATGCACTAAGTTGGGAAGCTGCCAAATAGGTCTCTACACCGTAGATTTGTGGGAGTGCAACGGAGAAGTAGAGGCAGACGTGTATATCAAGTAAAATCAGGGCAGATAGCCGTTTGGCTTTTAAAGTGCAAACGGCTATCTTTTGACTTTAAACTTACCCCTACCATGTCTATATTGGATATACGCAAACTTTCCGTCAACCATAGCGGCAAACAACTACTCAAAAACATTGTGCTGCAGGTGCCAAGTGGGCAGGCTGTATGCATATTAGGAAAAAATGGCGCCGGGAAATCCACCCTAATGCGTGCACTGACCGGCTTTTACCCGCATTTCGAGGGCGATGCCATCGTAGCAGGCTGCTCGTTGCGTCATCACCCGCGCAGGAAATACATGCAGGGTATCGGCGGAATTATTGAAACGCCGGCACTATATGACCACCTGAGTGTGGAGGAGAACCTGCGGGTGGTTGCCCAATACTATCCCAAAGAAACCGGCATTACGGCAAACCGCATCCAAGAGGTGTTGGTTATGGTTGGCTTGCAAGATGAAAGACAAAAGCGTGTACGGGCGTTGTCACAGGGCAAGCGCCAACGCTTGGGCTTGGCTATTGCCATCTTGCACCGCCCCAAAGTGGTGCTACTCGATGAGCCCACCTCTAACCTGGACCCTGCTTTTATGCAGTCGTGGTATGCGCTCATCCGGCAACTGAAAGAAAAAGAGCAAATAAGCTTCCTCATCAACACCCATAACTTTCATGAGGTGGAGGAAGTAGCCGACAGCTGGGTAATCTTAAAGGAAGGCGAAATTGTTTTTCGAAGTGAAGACCCGGCAGCTGCCCAAGAAACGGACAGCCCCCTTCCTCTCAGCATAAAAGACATTTTCCTGGCAGTTCATCAAGAAGCATAATATGCGATATCTCAAAGCAGAGTATCTCAAACAGCGCCATACACTCACCCACAAGGCTTTACTACTATTGGTTGCTTTTGCACCTTGGATATACAGCCTGACCAAAGCTGCTAATTTCTGGCATTCGGCTTTTGCAAGGTGGCAAAATAATACCGGCTTCAAAGAGCCACTTGTCTATTTTCTCACCAAAGGATCTTGGGTGTTTGCCCCTTTATGGCTGATAGTCGTCCCCGCACTATGGCATGCTGCCATAAGCATAGACAAACCGTCCAAAGCACACTGGGCATTGCTATGGTGGATGCCCGTCCGCCCCGGAGAGGTATTTAAAAGCAAGCTGCTTTGGACAAGCCTGTGTACCATCATTTTATGGGTGGCATTTTCACTAAGTCTCGGCGGCTGTGTATTGTACTATGAGGAGGAGCTCCGGCATACTACGGCATTAGACTTTTGGCTATTTTGCCTGCGGCTTCTCCCCGTCTTGCTGCTTTACTTATGCTTTATAGTGGTGTTGTTTTTGTGGTTTCCACGCCACTGGCCCTTGCTTACAACCGGCAGTGTATTGCTTGCTTTGCTTTTGCCCACCCCGCCCGCCTACTTGCCTGCTGTCGTTTGGAACAGGGCATTTATCTTATCCGGCATGTCGCTTACCACCTTGACCGTCTTTTGGCTTTTGCTGCCGCCTGCTTTGCTTGCCTACACTCTCCTGATAGCTCAAAAGCACGCTCTTTTTTATTATACACTAAACAAATGAAACAAGTATGAAAAGCCTTTGGATAAAACGCTACCGTCATGCTTTAGCCGCAATTGCCACGAGCATGGCTTGTGCCCTGCTACTGATGCTTGTTTTGCTTTTTGCCAAGCAAGAAGCAAGTCCTTGGCTCAGTCCCCACATGCAGTGGGTCGTCTTCATCCCGGTATTTGCCATGGGGCTGATACCGCTTACACAGCTTGTCTTTTTTGCTTATTTCTACCTCTATGAACACACAGAAGCACGACAAAAAGGAAGACGAAGATACCTGCTGCTGCCTGTCAATTTTTTTGAGCTTTATCTTCATCGCCTGCAAGCCGGCACTTTACTGCTGGGTAGCTATTATCTGGTGATTATGCTTTTCTATGCTTTATTAAGCAGCCTGCTCAAAGGCTTTTCTTTGTCGCAAACTATACCGCTCTGTTTACAACTGGGGACCGGCTTTCTGGGCACCCAAATCGGCTATTTGTCTTTGGTGGTGTTGTTGTCTATGCTACTGCCGCCCACGCGCATATGGGGCGCCATCCAACTGCTTGCAGGCTTACTGCTTATCCCGGTACATGAGCTGCTGCCTTGCAGTACGGCATTCGGCTTTGCCAAGGCTTCGCTGGAGCTTATACAACGCCCCATGGCAGAGCTACTGCCCCCCTACCTCATAACAAGTCTCCTGTACTTGATGGCTTGTACGGCTATTGCCTATTTCAAAAGAAAAACATTGTTTCAACTATATACCCGATGAACATGCGACGCTTTCTCCCCGACATAGAAGCCATCGCTTGGATATGGCTTGCCCACGCACTTGTGTTTTTGTTGAACCACCTCTGGGACATAGAGCTCCCCGGGCTGCTCCTGCTTGCTTTCTTCTTGCTTGCCTACACAGCTACCGGCATACGGGTATTGTACCGTTCAGCTAAAGCACAAAGACGCAAACTCTTTTGGACCATCACCTTGAGTCTTTTTTTGGGCATGACCGCTTGGGACCTCAGCCGCTGGGCTTTTTATCATTGGGTAGAGCCCGATGCCAAAAGCCGGCAGGTAGAGCAAGCCATGGAACGATGGCAGGAGCGCTTTCGGCAAAGAGGCAGGACAGTGAGTCCGGAAGAAATAGAGGCGCAAAGAGAAAACTTCCTTGCCTCTTACGAGCAGCCCCTGCGCATAAGCTCGGTCGGAGGCAACTTATTCATGGCTTTTGTCATAGGCGGCATATGCATGGGGGTTGCCCCTGCCTTAGATGGCAAGAATTCATGAGCATGAATGCAGTGCGGGGTTCCCACAAACCACGATACCATATAAGCACCCATCTATTCTTTTCCTTTCAAGACAGGTAGAAAGCGATACACCCTGCCGGCTGCAACTGCCAACAGGGCGTGAGTACACCTTCTGTTTTTATATTTCAACCTTAGTGCAACAACCCTTGATTGGCAAGATAAACAAGGCTTGCCATGGCAGCAGCTCCCAGCGCCAATTCGCGCCGGTTGATTTTGTCGAAGGTATCGATGGCGGTATGATGGTAGTCGAAATAGCGCTGCGAATCGGGACGCAGGCCGGCCAAGATGGTTGCGCTGCCTTTCAGAGGGCTGATGTCGGCACCACTGCCACCCAAGCGGAAGATATGCAGCCCATAGAGCTCCAAAGTATTTTTCAAAAGCGCTTGTATCCGGCGAAACTGCTCCGGCGCCATGTCGAAGCTAAAGCCACGGGGCGAAAAGCCGCCGGCATCGGACTCCAAAGCCAGCAAGTGATGCTCGCCGCGCTCGCGCGCCACACGGGCATATTCCATGCCGCCACGCAAACCGTTTTCTTCATTCATAAATAAAACCACACGCCAAGTGTAGCGCGGCTTTACCCCAAGCTTACGCAGTAGGCGTATGGCTTCCACAGACTGCACACAGCCGGCTCCATCGTCATGGGCACCGTCGCCGTTGTCCCAGGCATCGAGGTGGCCACCTACGGCAATGATGGTATCGCGCTGCGTGCCCCATACCTCTCCTATTACATTGTAAGAAAGCACATCGGGCAGCATGCGGCAATGGGTTTCAATAAAGAGGCGGGTGGACGGGTCTTGCCGCAATAAAGCACTGAGCCGCTCTGCCCCTTTGGCGCTAACTGCCACGGCCGGGATTGGCGGCACCCCTTCTTCATAGCGCAAAGAGCCGGTATGTGGCTCATCGTCGAGGGCGGTACCCACCGAGCGCACCACCACAGCCACTGCCCCCAACTTGGCAGCTTCCGAAGCGCCCAACACACGGTAACGCACTGCCTCGCCATAGGCGGCAAAGGTTTCTACATGGTGCTGGTTCATAGGAACGTTGAAGAAGACAATTTTCCCCTCTATTTTTTTCCGCCCCAAAGCTTTGAGTTCATCGAAGCTGTGCACTTCCACCACAGGTGCCGAAATGCCCCCTTCGCCTGTACCTACGGAGTTACCCAAAGCACATATGCGTAGGTCGATACTTCCACGGCGGTCAGACAAGGCGCGTGCTTCTTCTTTGTCGCCACGCACCCAGTGCGGCACCATCACCGGTTGCAAATAGACGGTATCGAAGGGCAAGGTATCCATAACCGCGCGCATGTATTCAACGGCAGCAGCGGCCTGTGGTGAGCCGCTCAAACGCCCGCCGATGCGGTTGCTCAAATATTCCAAATAATTGTAAGCCACATGGCTGTCAAGCGCTTCATCATAGATTTTGCGAATCAAAAGAGAATCGTTTTGCGCACGAAGCGGCTGTAATGCGCCAATCAACCATACGCCAAAGAGTAACAGCTGTTTCATCATGTTTTTTCTTTAAGAACGCCGGTGCGGTATGTTTTGGTACGTCCCTTGCCCTTGCGTTTCTTTTTATTCCGCCTACCCCACCAAATATAAAAGCCGGTAACGGGCAACATAGCCACCAGAAGGCTCACCACAAAAGCAAGCAGCTTGCCGGCAAAGCCGGCGATAGCCCCCACATGAATATCATAATTGGCGGTAATCAGTTTTTCGCCTGCATTTTTTTGCGCATGGGTTCTGTGCTTCAGCACCTCGCCGGTAGAGGGGTGTACATACAGTTGATGTAATACGGCGTATCGATGCTCTGTTTGTTGCACAGTAACTGCTAATGGCTTGTACTCTTGTGTGAGGGCAATACCGTAAGCGGCGGCGGCGGGATACAAGCGGCGGGCTGTGTCTAAGGCTTTTTGATAAGAGATTTTTTCTTGACGGAGCGTATCGCCAAAAGGCGGAGGGGCCAAATCGGGTGGCGTGGTGCTCATGCTTACCAACACATACACCAGCATGCGAAACCAGGGGAAAGCCCAAACCATACCGGTAAGAGCCAGCACCAAAGCCGGTATAAAAGCATAGAACCCACCTATATTGTGTAAGTCATAATTTTTGCGCTTTCGTCCAGTGGTTTTCGTCCAGTAGAACCAAAATCTCTGCTTCCACCCTTTGTTGCTTTTGGGGTACCACAGCCACAAGCCGGTCAGCAGCAACAAAACAAACAAAAGCGTTGAATACCCCACAATGGGCTGCCCAATGTCATTATGCAGAAGCAAACTCCAATGCATCATCTTTACCAAGTGAAAGAAATCATACTTTTCGTTGATTACCTTCAGCACCTGTCCAGTAGCCGGATGCACATAGAGCGTATAATAAGCCTCTACAGTATCGAGATACCAAAAAGCGGTACCGGCATCTTCGGCTTGCTTATAAACCCGCAATTCCACACTGCGCCGCGGATGATTGTACACCACCACTTGATAGAACCGCATTTCATAGCGGCTTTGCACTTTGTGCAAAAGGGAGTCTAACGGCAGGGGGGCCTGTTCTTCTGCTGCCAACCAACGATAGTCACGGCGGAGGTAGTCTTTGACTTCGTCGCTAAAAGCAAAGAGGGCCCCTGTAACGGCTACGATAAACACCACCAGCCCGGTGCCAAGACCGAGCCAGCGGTGTATGCTCAATATCAACTTCTTCACTGTTTCTACTGTCCTTATTTTAAGCTTTAATATTGACTAAAATCTGTAGTTCAAGGAGAAGCGGTAGTTGCGTCCGGGTTCGGTTTGCCAGTAGTAGAAGGCAGAGTAAGCACTTCCAGAATACAAATAGGCGTCTGTAAGGTTGTTTACCTTTACCATCAAGGTAATAGGACCTTTCTGCCAGCCGATGGAAGCATCCATGCGCCAGTAGTCGGGCAAGATAGACTGATTGTCTTCACCCCACGCCCAAGAAGAGCGCTCCCAAGCATGTTGCGAGCCTACTCCCACAAAGAAATGCTTGATGGCCGGCAGCTTAGTGAACTTGTACTCTGCCCACAGGTTTGCGGAATGGGTGGCATATCCCGGCAGCTTCTGCCCTACCTTGTTGGGGTCGGTGTCTTCTGAAATGCTCAAGTCGTTGAAAGCATAGTTTAGAAGTATGTAGAAGTCGTCGTTCAGGTTACCCTGCAAGTCAAATTCCACACCTTGTCCTTGCACTTCGCCCAGCTGAATGGAGTATTGGGGATTGTTGGGGTCAGCAGTCAACACATTTTCTTTTGTAATTTGGAAAGCCGACAAGGTAGCCTGCAGCTGATTGTTCAACAGGCTTGTTTTTATGCCGCCCTCCAGCAGGTTGGCATATATCGGGTCGAAAGCGTTGCCTTGTGCATCGGTACCTACTTGCGGCTGAAACGAACGGTCATAAAGAGCATAGACACTTAGTTGGTTCGAAGCCTTCCATAGCAACGATGCCCGCGGGCTCCATGCTTGGGAGCTTACTGTGTTTCCATAGCTCCATTCTCTCACATCGGTAAAACGCACACCCAGTGTCAAGAACAGATTAGAAAGCAGTGCAATCTCATCTTGCACAAAGATACTTTGACTTTGCTGCCCCACTTGGTTGAAACCGGCTCTAATACGCAAGTCTTTGCTGCGGTCAAACGTAGGAATAGAGTCAGCAGGTACGCCATATACCGGCTTGTAAATGTTGAAAGGCGTCATACCTGCCAAGAGAGCATTTTGGTTCCAATCTGCAAAATAAGATTTGTCATAAAAGTCGGCAGCTATCATCACATGATGCTGTACGGCAGCCGTTTGAAAGGCACCGTTTACAGTCACTTGTCCCATCTTAGAGGACTGCAGAGCATCCCAGATGCTCATGCCCCGCAGTACATCGCCGTTGGGTGCCACCTGCAAAGGCCAAAGCGTATTACCTTCTTGCTCGTAGCGGAAAATAGCCAGTTTGGCAGTGGCTGTCCAGTCTTTGGAAAGAGCTCTACGCAACTCCACCATGGCGTTGTGCTCGGCAATATGAGTCAACGGTAAATTGGGCTCCGCCAAGGTAAAGTCACGGTCCAGCTCCCCTATTTTGTTAGGCGAAAAAACATAAGCCGTGCCCAATGGCGTCATATCTGCCTGCTGATAAATATACTCAGCGGTAATCGAAGTGCGCTCGTCAATATCATAGCGTAAAGAAGGCATCAAAGTAAAGCGCTCGGAGTACTCATAAGGGCGATGCGACCCCTTGGTAGAAGCAGCTACATTCAGCCTATAATGCAGCTTGCGGTTGGGCAAGCTGCCGCCTACATCGAAAGCCGCCCGCAGGGTCTGAAAGCTGCCATACAGAAGTGATACCTCGTTAGAAGTAAGCGGTGAGGCTTTTTTGGTCACCACATTATAAAGCCCGCCCGCATCGCCCGAGGGTGCCAAGAAAGCAGCAGGTCCTTTCACAAACTCTATGCGTTCGACAATCGCCATGTCCTCACTCAGCGGTCCCCAGGGCATATCCACATTCAAACCGTTACGGAATGCCGGCACTTTGAATCCCCGCATATTGACACGGGCGAAGTTGCCCCAGTGCTCAATCAATTGGGCATTGCTCACGTTCTTGTTGACGCCCTCCAGCATTTCCACCACTTGTTGATGCTGCAGAAGCTGCTTGTCTATGAGCTGCACGTTTTGAGGAATCTCCAGAACGGCACGTTCCATACGCAAAGAAGGCGAAGACTGCGTGGGTGGCGCAGGCAGGCTTTTATTATCGGTTACTACCACCTCTTCCAAAGCGGCAATATCTGCCTGCAACTGCACTTTTATGCTCTTCGATTCGCCCTCACGAAGGGTAATGATTTGCTGCCACGCACGGAAACCGATAAAATGTACTTGCAGGGTATAAGTGCCCGGCGCCAGGTGTCGAAAGACAAAAGCTCCGGTCTCATCGCTGACGGCACTCAAACCCGCCTCCTTCAAATGGAGCTGAGCGCCCGGCAACGGCTGCCCCTCATCATCATAAACTACGCCTTGCAAGCTACCTTGGGCGTATGCTCCCAAAGCAGTTGCAAGCAAAATCCAGAAAGTAAGTGTGATATTTCTCATGATTAAGTTATTTTTATTTAGACTTGTTTTAAATTATGATGCAAATCAAAAGAAAGCCTACCAGAAAGACAAGTAGGCTTTATCAAAAAGAAAATATTTTTATGTATGAATATCTATAAAAAAGCAACTATTATCCTCTTGCACTTCGCTTAAAAGCTCATGAAAAAACATTAACACATAAACTTTCAATCAGGCATATTCGTAGGATATAGCCACTAAAAGTATTATTTTGCAGCTCTCTCGTGTAAACTATATTGAGGGTGCCCATAAAGCCGATGATAATGGGCAAAGGGACCCTCTCAGATTGACTTAACCACAGCAATAAAACAATGGAAGACAGGAACGCAAACTATCACGGAAAAAGCATCAAAAGACCAATAAGAGGCTTAACTCCTTTTCCCGAAGATATATTTATACCTGCTCAAGCTTCGCTGGAAAATTATTTACTGCCCCTCATTTCCATAGACTTGGGCTTACTAAGGAACGACTTAAAGGGTACGACTGTGCCCCGGTAGAACCTTACGAAGGCTTTATAGGAGAAGAAACAGCCGAGTTCCATAATGCATTTTGTGGGGAAAATTGGCTTACCTTGGAGCTCACAAAGGACAATAAATATCAATTTTTAGGTGATGAAGGCTACTTTTTATCGGCGTCTGTTCATAATCATAAAGACAAAGTAGACGAACTATTGCTTGAGCATATTAAAGAGGGAAAGGATACCTACCGGAAAGTAAAATCCGGCTATAAAAGCAAAGGGCAATTGTTGCCATGGCAAGCAGATAACCCGCAAGATTTTATCGACAGACCGGGCGGAGAGATTCACTACGGAAATTGGACGGACAGCACTCTCCCTCCTCCCGCCTTTGATATGTTTTTTCACGAAACTGCCGGGGAAAACCTGCCCGGCGATGGAATTTCAATTTCCTATAAGGGCAACCATTTTTTTCTCGTTGCAGAAGTTGCCGGCTATCACTATTGTGGACATGGCGCCGACGCTATTTTAACATTTTACGAACCAAAAAGTCGTACTGTATTATTCACCTATGACTGGCGGTAAACGGGCAACTTACCCACAAGGTAAAGCGATTTTTTTTAAATAAATTTGCACAAGTCAGAAAGCTTATTTATCATTGCAGCATCGAACCTCTTACTTTTACTTTTTCACGAAAGTAAAAGGTTTATAGAGAAGCGCAGAGAGAACGGGCTCTGTGAAGCGCTGGCAACCTGCCGCACGGCAAGGTGCCAAATCCCGCCTAAATGAAGGTCATTTAGGAAATATAAACCGGAAAAAGTCATGTTTCTTATCAACAAACACACTCAACACAAACACTCTTTCGCAGCTCTTGCAAGCAAGCATCTTCATGCCTCTTCCCGCTTCCGCATGATGCAGATGTGTTGTTGCTGTTGTTGTATGTAATCTCCCCTTTCTTTTGGCGTACTTCCACCGTATGCAGGTGCATGTTAAGACTTGCACCAAGGGTGTTTTTATTATCCCCAGAGACTTATTTAGTCTAAATAAATATTTGTTTCACTTCAAACCATCAACCAGCTATGAGTAATTACCGTTTCGAAACCCTTCAGTTGCATGCGGGACAAGAGCCCGACCCGGCCACAGGTGCCCGCGCCGTACCTATCTACCAAACCACCTCTTATGTGTTCAATGATGCCGAACACGGTGCACGCCTCTTTGCGCTGCAAGAGTTTGGTAACATTTACACCCGCATTATGAACCCCACCACCGATGTGTTTGAAAAGCGCATTGCGGCACTCGAAGGTGGTGTGGCAGCCTTAGCCACGGCTTCCGGGCAGGCGGCACAGTTCATTGCCCTGACCAACATACTGCAAGCCGGCGACAATTTCGTGACGACCTCCTATTTGTATGGCGGCACCTATAACCAATTCAAAGTAAGCTTCAAGCGTTTGGGCATAGAGGCACGCTTTGCCGAAGGCGACAAAGTAGAAAGCTTCGAGCGCCTGATTGATGACAAGACCAAAGCCATTTACTTGGAAACCATCGGCAACCCGGGCTTCAACATTCCTGACTTTGAAGCCATTGCCAAGCTGGCGGACCGGCACGGCATTCCCCTGGTAGTGGACAATACCTTTGGCGCGGCCGGCTATTTGTTCCGTCCCATTGACTACGGGGCGGCAGTAGTAACCGCTTCCGCTACCAAGTGGATTGGCGGGCATGGCAATAGCATTGGCGGCATCATTGTGGACAGTGGGCGTTTCAACTGGGGCAACGGCAAGTTTCCTCAATTCACCGAGCCCTCGGAAGGCTACCACGGCTTGGTCTTTTGGGATGCTTTCGGTCCTGACAGTCCCTTTGGCAATATAGCTTTCATCATTCGTGCACGTGTGGAAGGACTGCGCGACTATGGTCCCAGCCTGAGTCCCTTCAATGCTTTCTTGCTGTTGCAGGGGTTGGAAACGCTTTCTTTGCGGGTACAGCGCCACGTGGACAACGCCTTGGCGCTGGCGCGCTGGCTCGAACAACACGAGCAGGTCGAGTATGTAAACTACCCCGGTTTGGAAAGCAGCCCCTATCACCAATTGGCGAAGAAGTATCTGCGCAACGGTTTCGGTGGGGTGCTCACCTTCGCCATCAAAGGGGGAAAAGAGAAAGCAGCAGCCTTTATCAATCATTTGAAACTGGCCAGCCACTTGGCCAACGTGGGCGATGCCAAAACGCTCGTGATTCATCCGGCTTCTACTACACACCAGCAGTTGAGCGAAGCGGAGCAACGAAGCGCCGGCGTAGAGCCCAATTTAATACGTGTATCGGTAGGCATCGAGCATATCGATGACATCATTGCCGACTTCGAACAGGCTTTTGAAAAAATAGCAACCGCAGTGACTGCCTAAACTCATGTTACAGACCTTCCAATATCGAGCACCTTTTATTACGGAACGCGGCGACCGCCTCGAGGGCCTCACGGTGGCTTACCGCACCTACGGGCAACTAAACGAACAAGCCGACAATGTGGTGTGGGTATGCCATGCACTCACGGGCAGCGCAGACGTGGATCAATGGTGGGCAAGGCTCTTTGGCGAAGGACGCCTGCTGGACCCTGCACGCCATTTTATCGTTTGTGCCAACATGCTTGGCTCGTGTTATGGCTCAACCAACCCGCTGTCTCCCAATCCTTCAACCGGCACACCTTACTACTATGATTTTCCTTTGCTTACCAACCGGGATATAGTCAGAGGGTTTGAGCTCTTGCGCCGCCACTTGGGGATTCGCCGCATCCGTTGCATCATAGGAGGGTCTATGGGCGGGCAACAGGCGCTCGAATGGCTGATAGAAGTCCCTGATCTGTTCGATTCGGCTTATTTGATTGCCTGCAACGCCCGCCACTCCCCTTGGGGCATTGCGTTCAATGAAGCGCAACGCATGGCTATAGAAGCCGACAGCAGCTGGGGGCTGCGCACGCCCGAAGCCGGTCTGAAAGGCATGGAAGCAGCCCGTGCTTGTGCCATGCTTTCCTACCGCCACTATCAAAGCTATGCGCTCACACAAAGCGAAACAGACGGAAGTGAACGAACGGATGACTTCCGGGCGGCTTCTTATCAGCGCTATCAGGGGAAGAAGCTGCGCAGCCGTTTCCATGCATTTAGCTATTACTGGCTGTCGAAAGCCATGGACAGCCACGACGTAGGACGCGGGCGTGGTGGCGTGGAAGCAGCACTGGCACGCATACGTGCGCAGGTACTGGTGTTGGGCATCAGCACCGATGTGTTGTTTCCGCTGGCAGAACAGCAGTTGCTGGCACATTATATCCCCCATGCGTCGCTGCGCATCTTGCACTCGGTCTATGGGCACGATGCCTTTTTGATTGAAACCGAAGCGGTACAGCGCTTCTACTTCGACTATTTCAAACAAAGCAACAACTGTTTGTTTGCTGTGCCATAGGTGATGCTGCCACTACATACTCTTTTCTTTTGTCACACCTTTCTTTCATTTAAAAATCCACCGGCTATGAGTACTTTTCCTGTTCAAATTGGTTTGTTTGGCTTTGGTTGCGTGGGGCAAGGGTTCTACCGCATTTTCCGGGAACAAAACGAGGTGCATGCCGAGATACGGAAAATAGTGGTCAAGAATCCGCACAAAGAGCGCCCCATTGCTACAGGCAAATTTTATTTTCAAGCCCAGGACATTTTGGGCGATCCCACCATCTCGCTGATTGTAGAAGCCATAGACGATGCCGAAGCTGCTTACCGTATTGCACGCGAAGCTTTGCTTTCAGGCAAGCACGTGGTGAGTGCCAATAAAAAGATGGTGGCACTTTACGGCAGCGAACTGCGCGCATTGGCTAAGAGCCGGCAACGCGCTTTTCTTTACGAAGCGGCCGTAGCCGGCAGCATCCCCATCTTGCAGCTGTTGCAAAACTACTACCGCGCCGACCGCATCGAGTGGCTACGTGGCATCATCAACGGCTCTACCAATTTTATTTTAAGCAAGATACGCCACGAAGGGCTCAGTTATGAGGCTGCCCTGCAAGAAGCGCAGACCTTGGGCTTTGCCGAGTCCGATCCCACGCTGGATGTGGAAGGCTTCGACGCAGCCTATAAACTTAGCATTCTGCTTTACCATGGCTTTGGCATAGAAGTAGCCCCGGAGCAACTCCTGCGCGTAGGCATACAGCATCTTGATGCTTTGACCAACAGCTATTGTCTGCGCAAAAACTATCGTGTGAAGCTGCTGGCGCAGGTGCATACCGAAGCCAACGGAAGTATAAATGCTTTTGTTTTACCTGCACTTTTACCCGGGCACGATCCGCTGGCGCAGATAGAGCAAGAAGAGAATGCCATAGAGGTCGGGTTGCGCTATGCGCATCCGCAACTGCTGCGGGGCAAAGGGGCGGGCAGCACGCCCACAGGGGCCGCTGTGATGGCTGACGTAATACAGGTATTAAGGGGCACTTTCTCTACGAAGGTTCCGCTCGTGAAGCGCTATTTTCAAGAAGAAGCGGTTTTGCCGCTATGGGTAAGTGGCCACGCACGCGAGCTGTTGGCGCAGTTTCCTTTTCGTGAGCTGCATGCCCACATAAGCAATGCACATGGCTTCGGCTTTGAAGGATATGCCCGCTACGATCAGGTGCGTGACTTTCTGCGGGTTCATCCCCAAGCCGCCATATTCGTAGCTTATCATCCACAGCTTGCACAGGTCAAGAAAAAGCCGAACAAAACGCTTGCTCTTGTGTAAAAAACACGCAGGCATGCCGTTAAAAAAGTACACGGTATGCCTGCGTTATGCTGCTGTTGGCTTGATTGTGCGCCCTTAGACGGTCACTTCACCACTGCGCAGCTGTGCATAGTGACGTGCTGCCTGTACAAATTTCATAAACAAGGGATGCGGATTCATGACCGTGCTTTTCAGCTCGGGGTGGAACTGCACGGCCACAAACCAAGGATGGTCCTCAATTTCTACTATCTCTACGAGGTTTTTATCGGGGTTGATGCCGGTAGCCCGCATGCCATGCTTTTCAAATAACTCCCGGAATTCATTGTTGAACTCGTAACGATGGCGATGGCGTTCGCTGATTTTGCTTTTGCCATAGGCTTGGTATGCCTTAGAGCCCTTCTCCAACACACAAGGGTAAGCGCCTAAACGCATGGTGCCCCCTTTGTCTTGAATATGCTTTTGCTCTTCCATCAGATGAATGACCGGATAGGGCGTTTCGGGGTTCACTTCGGTAGTGTGGGCGCCCTCCAAGCCTATGACATGGCGGGCAAACTCTACTACCGCACACTGCATGCCCAAGCAAATGCCGAAGAAAGGCACCTTGTTTTCACGGGCATAACGTACTGCCAATACTTTACCTTCGATACCGCGTTCGCCGAAGCCGGGCGCTACCAAGATGCCGTCCAGTCCGCCCAGCTTGCTTTCGATATTCTCTTCGCTCAGATGGTCCGACTGTATCCAACGAATATTGACTTTGCACTCATTGTAAGCACCGGCATGTACGAATGCTTCCACAATGGATTTGTAAGCATCGTGCAATTCCACATACTTGCCCACCAAGCATATGTTGACCGAAGAAGTGGGGTTTTTCAGCTTGCCCAAAAACTGTTTCCATGCTTCCATGTCGGGCTCGCGCTTGTGGGGCAGCTTGAGCTTTATGAGTGCCCTTTCGTCAAGTTTTTCTTTTAACATGAGCAAGGGCACATCGTAGATGGTATCGGCATCGATGGCTTCAATCACCGAATTGATGTTCACGTTGCAGAACAGGGCTATTTTTTTCCGTATTTCAACAGGTAAGGGGTATTCTGTACGACACACCAATATATCGGGCTGGATACCTGTTTGAAGCAGCTCTTTCACTGAATGCTGTGTGGGCTTGGTTTTCAACTCACCGGCCGATTTCAGATAGGGCACCAAGGTAAGATGCACTACCAGCGAGTTGTTGGCGCCTACCTCCCAACGGAACTGGCGCAGTGCTTCCAAAAAAGGAAGCGACTCGATGTCGCCTACACAGCCCCCTATTTCGGTAATGATGATATCGTAGTTGCCCGTTTCGGCAAGCTTACGGAAGTTGGCTTTGATTTCATCGGTAATATGGGGCACCACCTGCACGGTTTTGCCCAGATAAGCGCCTTGACGCTCTTTTGTAATCACCGAGTGATAAATACGCCCCGTCGTTACGTTGTTGGCTTGCGAAGTGGGAATATTCAAAAAGCGCTCGTAGTGCCCCAAATCCAAGTCGGTTTCAGCGCCGTCGTCGGTTACATAGCACTCGCCGTGCTCGTAAGGGTTCAGCGTGCCCGGGTCCACGTTGATGTAGGGGTCGAACTTTTGAATGGTCACCGAGAAGCCGCGTGCTTGCAGCAGTTTCGCCAAAGAAGAAGCAATGATGCCTTTGCCTAAGGAAGAAGTAACGCCACCGGTTACGAAGATGTATTTTGTTTGCGTGCCCATAATGGTTATATGCTTATGAAGGTTGTATTTCTACCACTATGGGATGCGAAGTTACGCAACTTCGTAAGGAAGTACAAATTTAGCGCAGCAAGGCATCGATTTGCATGCTCAACAGTTGGTTATAAAACGGATGGGTAATCTTTCCTTCTTGCAAGTACCGGTCTATCTGCATCAACTTTACCCTGACCCCTACCACGTCGGCATGCAGGTATGAAAAAATATCGTTCAGATGACTGAGCGCCAAAGCGCCCCCTTGTATGCCGGTAGAGACACCTACCAATGCAATGCGCTTGCCTTCCAAGCCACTGGGGTAAGGGAAGCCGTCCAAAAAAGCCTTCAATACACCGGGAAAAGAGCCATTGTATTCGGGTACGACGAACACCAAGCGGGAAGCAGCCAATAAGCGGTCACGCACACGGTTGAATTGCTCGTTCTTGCCTGCATGCTCATAAAGTGCCGTTGCAATAAAATCAGGCGGCAGTTCGGTCAAGCGTATAATATCGGCAGTTTGTCCTCTCTCATTCAGCAAGGCGGCATAATAGGCGGCTACCTGTTCCGAAACGGCTTCTTTGCGGTTGGTTCCTACAACAATTCCAATCATTGTTTTTTCAATGTTCTTTGATTTAAGAGCCGCCGCGCATAGGCGGTATATAAGCGCATAAAAAATTCGTACAAAAATACGGGGATTGTGATGCAATAAAAAAGCCTTGAAGGGAAAATCCGCCTTTTCCCCCGGCTTATCCCCCGCAATATAGCTTTAACTACCTGTGTGGCACTTTGGTTGGGAAAAAGCAAGGGGCTTTGAGCCGCATTGAAAAAGCGCGTGCGCGTGGCTATGGGATACACCAGCGTGAGGCGGCGCTCACCCTCTGCCCACAGTGTTTGCGCCCAGCGGTGCAAAGCTGCCTTGGTCGCTGCATACAGGGCATAGCCCGGAATACCCAAAAAAGCCATGGAAGAAGCCGTGATGCACAACCTGACCTCGGGAAAAAGCCGCAACAGCTGTCCACTCATATACATCACGCCGCCGGCATTGAGCATCAAAAGCGACTCTATTTGTTGCCAACCGGGTGCATCGAAACGTCCATAAAGGGCAACCCCCGCATTTAAAAATACCACATCGGGCGCCCGGGATGCCTTGCGCAGGTGTTCGAGCAGGGCTTCACAACCTGCCCGTGTCGAAAGGTCGGCTTGCAAAATGTGTACATGGCTACTCTGGGTGCGAAGTGTTTCCAGTGTTTCGCGCTTCACATCTACCAACAGCATGGAAGCGGCCACCGGCAGTAAGGCTGTGGTGAGGGCGTAGCCTATACCGGAAGCAGCACCGGTAATCACCACATGTTTTCCGTTAAAAAAAGGATAGGCACGGGACATGGCATAAATAAGCTGTGCTCATCAAAATACGCAATTTATGCCTAAGTCACCACAAAGCCGGCCTATGTTTTTTCACTCAAAATCAAATAAATCACTCATGTTCTACCCTTAAGCCCCCCGTATGAATTAACAAGACACGGCTGCCGGACGGGAAATAACCTTTTTCCACTTCGGCAAAGAAAGCATAAAACATTTTTGCAGAATACACATGTTCTATGGGCACTGAAGGATATTGCCGCTGCCAATCTTGCATAAAAAGGCGCAGTGCTTCGGTTGTCTTGGCATAGCCGCGATGGGCGTAATCTGTCCATATCTCGAAGTTTTGCGTATGGTGCCCGGCATAGGCTTCTTGCAGGCGCTTTACCTCTTCATAAAGGAAAGCGCCACCTTTGAGCACCGACACCCCTATTAGCTTTTGGTGTGCCGCGGCAGCCAATGCCAAGCCCGCAAGTGTGCCACCTGTGCCGCATGGCAACAAGATATAATCGTAAGCAGCACTCCATTCGCCCGGCAACTCCATGCATCCCGGCACTGCATGCACATTGCTGCCGCCTTCGGGCACAAGAAAAAAGTCGCCAAAGAGAGCATGCAGGTGTTCAATAAATGCGGAGCTGTGCTTTTGCCGGTAATCCGCACGGCTGACGAAATGCAGCTGCATGCCGGCTTCTTCGGCAAAGCGTAAAGTGCTATTGAGCGGCTCTACCCGCTCGCCCCGTACTATGCCAATGGTTTCAAATCCCAACAACTTGCCTGCGGCCGCCGTGGCATACAGGTGGTTGGAATAAGCACCGCCAAAAGTAAGCAAGCGTCTTTTACCCTGCCGTGCTGCTTCCATCAGGTTGTATTTCAGCTTCAACCATTTGTTTCCCGAGATTTGGGGATGCAGGCGGTCTATGCGCAGCACCTCTGCCCGTATGCCCCGGCTTGCCAGGCGGTCATCCGGCAACGGCTGCAAGGCACTTTGCGCAAATTCTTGTAAATTTACCTTTTCAAAAAAGTTGCTGACTATGCAAGACAAGTCATTCATGGAAGAAGAAGAGTTGGATTTGTATGAGCACCACAAAATCATTGTGGATAAAGGGCAAAAGCCGTTGCGTATTGACAAATACCTGATGGAACGCTTGGCCAATGCCACCCGCACAAAGATACAAAATGCCATTCATGCCGAGTTTGTAAAGGTGAACGAAAAGGCGGTAAAGCCTAATTATAAAGTGCGCCCCCTGGATGTCATCACCGTGTGCCTGCCCGAGCCACCGCGTGTCGATGAGATTATCCCTGAAAACATTCCCCTCGATATCGTATATGAAGACGAAGACGTGCTGGTAGTCAACAAGCCGGCAGGCATGGTGGTGCACCCCGCCTATCAAAACTGGACAGGCACCCTGGTCAATGCCCTCATGTATCATTTTGAAAACTTGCCTACTTCTCAAAACGGGGCATCGCGCCCCGGCTTGGTGCACCGCATCGACAAGGACACCTCCGGCTTGCTGGTGATAGCCAAAACCGAACTGGCCATGACCTTTCTTGCCAAGCAGTTTTATGATCACAGCATAGAGCGAAAATATTATGCCCTGGTGTGGGGCGTGCCGGACCCGGCCGAAGGCACCGTAGCCAACTATGTCGGACGCTCGCCCAAGGACCGGCGTGTGATGACCGTTCTCGATGAAGGGGAAGGCAAATATGCCGTGACTCACTACAAGGTGATAGAAGACTTGCGCTATGTGTCGTTGATTGAATGCCGCCTCGAAACAGGACGTACCCACCAGATACGCGTCCACATGCAACACTTGGGGCACCCCCTTTTCAATGACGCCACTTATGGCGGTGACAAAATATTGCGGGGCACTTCGTTCAGCAAATACAAACAGTTTGTAGAAAACTGCTTCGCATTGCTTCCCCGCCAGGCATTACATGCTGCCAGCTTGGGCTTTGTGCATCCACGTACCAAAGAAAAGCTGTATTTTGAGCAGCCGTTGCCCGAAGATATGCAGGCGGCTCTCGACAAATGGCGCCGCTATGTGCAATATGAATAAACTTGCTGTATCATTTTTGCTTATGATTCGTTGAATAATGTCGAAATGAAAGTATCCGGATTGCTTCATTGGCTTGTTTGTCTTGGTGCGGGGCTCTTGTTTTGGCGATGCAGCCCCGAATCCACCGGACCCGTCGCGCGTTTTTATCACAATTTAAATGCGCACTATAACGGCTATTTCCTTGCCAAGCAAAGTCTTGACAGCGTGGAATATGCCATCTTTCGCAATCGTCAAGATCATTACCTGCGCCTGCTGCCCGTATATCCGGAAGTAGATACCAATCAATTGAAGCAGTATGAAACCACACTCAAAGACTGCATCAAGAAAGCTGCTTTTGCCATTGAACGCCATCCCAATAGTGAATGGACAGACTGGGCTTATCTTGTAGTAGGCAAAGCCCGCTTTTACCTGCGTGACTACGAAAATGCCATCAGCACTTTCAAATACTTGAACGCAGAAAGCAAAAATGCCTTGGTGCAAGACCTGGCCCTTACGGAGCTCATACGTACCTATGCCACCATAGGCGAAATGCAAAATGCCGAAACCGTAAAAAACTACTTACGCAAGCAGGGCATCGAAGCAGAAGCCTTGAAAGAGTTTTATCTGGCTCAGGCTTTTTACTATCAGAAAAACCGGGACACCCTGCGTACGCTCAAAAGCCTGGACTTGGCTCTTCCCCTACTCAAAAGCAACCCTTACCGCGCCCGCCTGCACTATTTGCAGGGGCAGTTGTACCAACAAGCCAACGAACGCAACAAAGCCTATGAAGCTTTTGAAGAGGTGCAAAAGCACCGCCCCGACTACCTGCTCTCTCTTATGGCACGTTTGCAAACCCTGTTGCTTGCCGACTTCCGCAAGGTGGCTTATGCCAAAGTGGAAAAGCAGTTTGAACGATTACTCAAAGACGAGAAAAACATCGAATACCGGGGTAATATTTACTATACCCGCGCACAGTACTGGCTCTACCGCCAACGCCCCGAGGCGGCCAAAGAAGATTTTAGCCGTGCGGCACAGCTAAGCCAAGACCCTCTTTATAAAGCCTACAGCTATTTGTTCCTGGCTCGCCTTCATTACGAAGAGCTTAAAAAATACAGGGCAGCACAGGCCTATTATGACAGCACCCTGCAATTTTTGCCCAAAGACGAGCCACTCTACGACAACATAAAACGCAGAAGCAAAGTACTCAATCAATTTGTAGAGTACATAGAAACCATTGAGTTGGAAGACAGCTTGCGGCTATGGGCACAGAAAGAAAAAAGCATGAGCCCCGAAGCCTTCGATCAAGAACTTTCACAGGTGCTTACGCGGCAGGTACGCAAGCAAATGGAAGAAGAGGAGGCACGTAAGAAGGCTCTGCAACAACAAAACATTCAACAGGGCAGCAGCCTGCAAGAGGCCATCAATCAACAGGGAAGCGGTATTTGGTATTTCGATGACCCCTTGGCAGTGGCTAAAGGGAAAAGTGCTTTCCGGCAAAAATGGGGCAACCGTCCACTTTCTGACTACTGGCGCGTATCTTCCAAGGCATCTTCATATCCCATAGATGAGAGTTTGTCTGCGCCTGCTACCCAAGCGGCCACTACCGACCCCGTGGCTTTGCAAGTGGAAGCCCTCAAAGAAGAGTTCTTGAAAAAGCTGCCCCGTACCGAACAGGCTTTGGCTGCCTCACATCAGCGCACACAGAATGCGCTGTTCAACTTAGGAAAGATTTATCAGTTTCAACTACTGGAACCACAAGCAGCCGACCGCCACTATCGTGAGTTACTGGAGCGCTACCCCCAAACACCCTTCCGGGAAGAAGTCCTTTACTTGCGCTATTTGATTTACAAAGACAAAAACCCAACACTTGCCCAAGCGCAAGTGCAGGAGCTGCGGCGCGCCTACCCGCAAAGTATTTATCTTAAACTCATAGACGACCCCAATTATTACCAAAAAATGCAGGCGCAAGCCGCCGAGGTAGAAGCGCTCTATCGTGAAGCCTTTCTTTATTATGAACGAAAACAGTATGCCAAAGCGTTGGAGAAGCTGGAGCAACTGCAAAAAGAGTTTCCTGAAAACCACCTGCGCGAGAAAGCAGACTTTTTAGTAATTTTATGCAGCCGCGCACTCAAAAAAGCCGAATGGCAGGACTTGGCACAGCGCTTTTTGCTCTCTCATCCCAAAAGCGCCTTTACCAAACTCGTAGAACAAATGCTTGCACAAACAGGCTCATTACCGGCAAACACACCATAAAAAAACTTAGAAACCGTAAAATCTATGCGCATAGTATTGGAAAACGGCAAATATAAGCGCTATATCAAAGCCATCTGGATTCTTTTTGTATTGGCTGTATTCGGCAGTGCACTTTTTATCTGGGCTGTCAGCGTCAATTTTTTAGGCTTATTTGGTGAGCTTCCCTCGCTGCAAGCCCTCGAAAACCCACGCAGTGAGCTGGCTTCGGAGATTTACAGCGCCGACGGCAAACTCATGGGCAAGCTTTACCTGGTCAACCGCATTCCGGTTGAGTACGAAGAAATTTCGCCCTATGTCATCAATGCGTTGATTGCAACCGAAGACGTGCGCTTCGAAAAGCACGCCGGTGTGGACCTCAAAGGGCTGGCTCGTGTGTTCTTTAAAACCATTTTATTGGGACAGCGGGAATCAGGCGGTGGCAGTACCCTCACCCAACAACTGGCAAAAAACCTGTTCGAAACCCGCGCCAAGGAAAGTCTGGGACCGCTTGCCCGCGTGCCGGGGCTGCGCATGCTTATCATCAAAGCCAAAGAGTGGATTACGGCTGTGCGTTTGGAACGCAACTACACCAAGCGCGAAATCATTACCATGTACCTCAACGAAGTGAGCTTCGGACACAACGCCTTTGGCATAGAAGCAGCTGCCCGCACTTTCTTCAATAAGTCTGCAAGTGACTTGGATGCCATTGAAGCAGCCACACTTGTCGGTCTCTTGCAGGCCCCTTCCCGCTACAGCCCGGTGTCCCATCCGGAAGCCTGCCGCCAACGCCGCAATGTGGTGCTGGGGCAAATGTACAAGTACCAATTCCTCGATAAAGACACCTACCGCAAAGCCATAGCCTCACCGGTGAAGATAGACTACCACCCCGACGACCCCGGCGAAGGCATAGCCCCTTATTTTCGTGCCGAAGTGCGCGAGTTCATGAAACGATGGGAAAAAGAGCGCGGACTGCCTGAAAACAATTTCTATACGGCCGGTTATAAAATTTACACCACCATCGATTCGCGTGTGCAAGCCTATGCCGAACAAGCCATGGCAGCACACATGAAAGAGCGGCAAAAGCGCTTCGATCAAGTGTGGAGCCGGCGCGACCCCTGGTATAACGTACCCGGCTACTTGGAACGTATTGCGCGGCAATCGGAGCGTTACCGTACCCTTAAACAACAATATGGCGATGATGAAGAAGCCATTTTTGCCGAAATGCGCAAGCCGGTGCCCATGACTGTTTTTTCTTGGGAAGGCGAAAAAGACACCCTCATGAGTCCCATGGACTCTATTCGTTATTACAAACGCTTCCTGCACGCCGGCTTTCTGTGTGTGGAAGCCCAAACGGGCAAAGTGCGGGCGTGGGTAGGTGGCATCAACTTCAAGCACTTCCGCTATGACCACGTCAAGCAGGGGCGGCGCCAACCGGGCTCTACTTTCAAACCTATTGTGTATGCCACTGCTATCGATATGGGCTATACCCCCTGCTACGAGATGGTGGACCGGGAAGTAACCTTTGGCGACTGGAGCCCCAAAAACAGCTACGGTGGCTTCACCGGAAAAAGCTATACTTTACGCGAAGCCTTGGGGCGCTCCATCAATACCATTGCTGCCCAGCTCATTATGGAAATCGGCGTGCAAAATGTAGTTAAGTTTGCCCGGCAATTGGGCATTACCAGCCCCTTGGACCCCGTAGGTTCCTTGGCTTTGGGATCCAGTGCCGTCACACTTTATGAGCTGTGTCAAGCCTATTCGGTCTTTTTGAACCAAGGCAAGCGCATCGAACCTATTTACATTACCCGCATTACCGACCGCAATGGTAAGGTCATAGAAGAGTTTGTGCCGGATGCCCGCGAAGTCATGAGCGAAGAAAAAGCCTATATGATGCTTCACATGTTGAAAGCAGCTCTGGAACCGGGCGGAACCTCTGTGCGCCTGCACAGCTATGGCATCACCCAAAACAACGAAATTGGTGCAAAAACCGGTACCACACAAAACCATGCCGACGGTTGGTTTATGGGCGTTACCAAAGATTATGTGGCGGGTGTGTGGGTTGGCGGCGACGACATGCACATACGCTTCCCTTCCATCATCGACGGGCAAGGTGCCGTGCTGGCACTTCCTATTTGGGGCAACTTCACCAAAGCCATTTACGAGGATAAAAACATTCCTTACAAACCCGGTTATTTCCCCCGCCCCGCTCAAATCAGTGTAGAGCTTGATTGTAAAAAGCTGCGCGAAGGCACCAGCGATAAAATCAAAATTGAGATCATAGACGAAGAAGCCCTGTAAGCCATGAGCAACACAGGCAAAGCACATATAGAAGAAACGCTCAGACTCTTGCCCGACGAGGCAGGAGTCTATCGTTTTTATGATGCCGGCGGCAAGCTGCTTTACGTAGGCAAAGCCAAGTCCCTGCGCAAGCGGGTACGCTCCTACTTCAAGGCACCGGAGCAGCTCAACCGCAAGACACGACGCCTGGTGCAACAAATCGACCGCATAGAATATACCGTGGTGCCTTCCGAGCAAGATGCCCTGCTACTTGAAAACAGCCTTATCAAGAGCCATCAGCCCAAATACAACATCCTGCTCAAAGACGACAAAACCTACCCCTACATTTGCATCACAGAAGAAGACTTTCCGCGCATATTGACCACCCGGCGGCTGGACCAATACCGTGGCGAATACTTCGGTCCTTACGCCCGGGCAGGTGACATGTATGAGCTTTTAGACCTGCTCAAGCAATTGTTCACGGTGCGCTCGTGTCACTTGCCCCTTACCCCCACAGGCATTGCACAGGGTAAGTTTGCTGCCTGCCTGGAGTATCACATAGGCAATTGCCAAGCTCCCTGCGAAGGAAAACAAAGCCGCGAAGACTATCGCGCCGACATAGAACAGGTGCGCCGTGTGCTGAAAGGACAAATATCGGAGGTGAAGACGTTCTTTGAAGAAAAAATGCTGGCAGCGGCGGCTGAACTGCGTTTCGAGGAAGCGCAGTTTTGGAAAGAAAAAATCGACAAGCTGCAAGTATTCCAACAAAAGCGCACGGTGACCAACCCCAAATACGGCGATTTGGTGGTGATTGTACTCAACAAACCCCAACCCGGCAAAGCTTATGCTTGCTTTTTTTACATACGTGAAGGCGCCATCATCCACACCGAAACATTTGCGGTGCAGTGCCCATTAGAAGACACCGAAGCCGAAATAGCCGAGCGTGTCTATGAACAAATGAAAATCAAGTACCGTTTCGAAGCACGGGTGCCTGTGCTCAGCAATTTGGAAATACACGGTGAACAGTTGCAAACCCAAGTCCCCCAAATCGGGGACAAACGCCGTCTTATTGAAATGGGCTTGCATAACATATACCTCTTGCGCAAAGAAGAACTGAAGAAACAGGGCAAGCGGCAAGAGAAGAAAAACCAAGCGCTCATAGAGCTACAAGATGCCCTGCAATTGCCACAGCTTCCACGGCGCATTGAATGCTTCGATAACTCCAATATACAAGGACAACACCCGGTAGCTGCCATGGTTTGCTTCATCGACGGCAAACCTGCAAAGAGTGAGTACCGCAAGTTTCACATCAAAACGGTGGAAGGTCCCGATGATTTTGCCTCGATGCGCGAAGTGGTTTACCGGCGCTATAAGCGGCAAGTCGAAGAAGGGGGCGAGCTGCCTCAGCTCATAGTCATCGATGGTGGCAAAGGACAACTCAATGCTGCACTCGATGCTTTAAAAGCACTGAACCTGGCAGATCAGATACCAACCATAGGCATAGCCAAGCGGCTGGAAGAAATCTACCGTCCGGGCGATAAGTACCCCCTGCATTTAAGCAAAAAGTCACCGGCCCTCCGTCTGATTCAACACCTGCGTGACGAAGCGCACCGCTTTGCCATTACTTTCCATCGTGACAAAAGAAGTAAAGAAAGCTTTGAGTCGGTCTTGACCCAAATTCCCGGAGTTGCAGAAAAAACAGCTCAAAAACTGCTGCAACACTTCCGCAGCGTTCAAGCCGTCCGCGACGCATCCGAAGAAGCACTTGCGCAAATAGTAGGTAAAAGCAAAGCGCAGCAAATCCATCGCTTCTTTCACTCCACACCCCCGCAAGCCTCTAAACAATAAAGAAGCGAGGTATGCGGAAAGCCAAGTCGTTTCTTTGCAGCCCTGCTGCTTTGAGCAAAAACGCAACAGGGCATCTCGAACGGAGCGCAGGCGCAGTGAACAATCCCATTCACACCGGGCATGCTTATTTTGCCATATCGAACGAAGTGAGACGTCCCGTCAAACCAAGCCTTTTTTCCTAAAAATAGGTTTCCCGCTAATGCTCGAAGTAACAAAGGGTAAAAGCTCGAAATAACAAGGCGGGAATGAACGGCAGGGCAACTTTAAAAAAATAAGAAACGGTAGCATAAATAAAACAAAAAAAGCGGCATCGTTGATGCCGCTTGTCGTGGGTTCTGCAGGATTCGAACCTGCGACCCCCTGCTTGTAAGGCAGGTGCTCTGAACCAACTGAGCTAAGAACCCTTTTGCTCAAATGCTGATGCAAATATAGAGCAGTGTATCATATCATGCAAATATTTCTTTAAAAAAATTTGGGCAGGCATGACTAACACCTGCCCATTTTTTTGATTCACAAAGCGTTAGTTATTCTTCCTCTTCACTTACTTCTTGCCGTACTTCTTTTACCTCAAGAATATCTTGTACCGGGAAAGGCTCACCTACTACTCTGTAGCTCTTCGGCTCACATATTTCATCCAGTTCAAAGACAAAAGTTTTGGTCTTTTTATCCTTTCCCTTATAAGTAACTTCTGCCGATACAGAAGGCGAAAGGCTTGCAAAAATCAATTCATGCCCCTCGCCATCGGGCAAGAACGAAAAGCGGCGCTCAAGCGTAGAGGTTTCTATGCCAAAGCGCTTGATAAGATACTCCTTGCGCTTGGCATGGTAATAAATGGCTGTGACAGTTGTTTGCTCATTGAAGGGTGCAATGACCAGCAAACTGCGCTCATCGTAGCGGCGCTTGTCTTCTTCTATGGTTCTCACTTCATAGGTGCCGTCTTGATACACCGCTATCAATTGGGCATCTTGCGGCAGCTTACCCAGGTATTGCCCGCGTCCATCCATGTTTACCTCGCCGGTCAGCGGGTCATACCAATATTCAGGATCACCCAATGTGGATACTCCCTCCGATATTTTGGTTATTTTTTTCACGGGGTATTTGGTCAATATGTTGCCTTTGCTGTTTCTGCCTTTGATGGCAAGCCCGGCAAAGTCAAACTCAAAGATTTTATTTTTTGCACGGCAGCTCTGTGTGAGTTGCACCTTTACGCGCTCTGCCTCTCCGTTGGGATTGGCCGTAAAGTACAGCACTTTGGAGCCGGGTGTTCCTTGTGTAAGGTCGTATTCGCGATCGCGTGTAACAGCCAACACCTGAAAGCGCTTGGCATAAGAAGTGCCACTTTTGCCGTCGCGGTAAATCAGGTTATAAACCATGCGCTTATCGCCTTTTCGAAATACCGCCACATGAAGAATATCTTTCCCTACAAATACCTTCTCGCCTATTTTGGTTACCAGACACTTGCCATCTTCCCGGAAAACAATAATATCGTCAATGTCGGAGCAGTCGCAAACATATTCGTCCTTTTTCAGCCCGTAGCCAATAAATCCTTCTTGGCGGTTTACATATAGCTTTTGGTTGTTGGCTACTACTTCGGTGGCTTTTATTTCACCAAAAACAGTGATTTGTGTTTTTCGCTCCTGCCCTTTGCCGTAGGTTTTCAAAAGGTTTTTGAAGTAATTGACGGCATAGCGAGTCAAATGGGCAAGATTGTCCTCTACTTCCTCAAGCTCTTTTCGATAAGCGCGCAATTGTTCATCGGCTTTGTCGAGGTCATATTTAGAAATGCGCTTGATTTTGATTTCCGTCAGGCGCACAATATCCTCATCGGTAATCTCGCGGTAAAACTCTTTGGCATAGGGCTTCAGTCCTTTCCGAATGGTTTCAATGACCGCTTCCCACGTTTCGGCGTTTTCTATTTTCCGGTAAATACGGTTTTCAATAAAAATGCGCTCAAGAGAGGCAAAAAGAATTTTTTCTTGAAGGCGTTGCTTTGCCAACTCCAGCTCGCGGCGCAACAGCTCTTTGGTGCGCTCGGTGGAAAGGCGCAGGATGTCCGAAACACTTAAATTCACCGGCTTGCCTTCGTGCAACACCCAATAGTTGGGATAGAGCGTCTTTTCACAATCAGTGAAGGCATACAAAGCATCCATGGTTACTTCCGGCGATACTTCACCGGTAAGCTTCACCAGGATTTCAACTTCTTCGGCTGTATTGTCTATGATTTGCTTGATTTTGATTTTCCCTTTGTCATTGGCTTTCAGGATGGAATCTATCAAGCGGCCGGTAGTAACGCCATAGGGGACACTGCGGATAGCCAGCGTTTTCTTATCTACAATTTCGATATCGGCACGCAAGCGAATACGGTCGCCCTTGCCTTCGCCCGTGTATTGGGAAACGTCCATCAAACCACCGGTGGGAAAATCGGGGTAAAGTACCGGCTTCTTTCCTTTCAGCACATCGATAGAAGCTTCTATCAACTCACAAAAATTGTGGGGCAGTATGGTGGTAGAAAGCCCTACGGCAATGCCTTCGACCCCCAAAAAAAGAATAAGCGGAAATTTCACCGGCAAGGTTACGGGTTCTTTTTTCCGCCCGTCGTAAGAGAGTTGCCACTCGGTCAACTCAGCATTAAACAATACTTCTTTGGCAAAAGGCGTCAGGCGTGCTTCGATATAGCGCGCTGCGGCAGCGCTGTCGCCGGTTCGTATGTCTCCCCAGTTACCTTGTGTATCGATAAGCAAGCCCTTTTGTCCCAAGTTTACCAGTGCCTCGTAAATAGAAGCATCACCATGGGGGTGATACTGCATGGCTTGCCCCACGATATTGGCTACTTTGTGGTAACGCCCGTCATCCATCTGCTTCATAGCATGCAGAATGCGCCTTTGCACCGGCTTGAGCCCATCTTCGAGTGCCGGTACAGCCCGCTCCAATATCACATAAGAGGCATAGTCCAAAAACCAATTTTCATATAAGCCTGCTACAGGCACTACGTCTTTTTCTGTATTCATAATAGCTGTTTCTTTCTATGGTATTCCGTGTAAAATTATAGGCATTCTCCCTAAAAATCAAAAGGAGCACGACCAAAGCCATGCTCCCGGTGCTGCAATGTATGGGTTGGGTCAGCGCAAAATCATAAGTGTTCCGGAGGTTTTACCATTGAGCGTAATAGGGTCGCCATTGACTTTTTTAGCCTTCATTTCCCAGATATATACCCCCCCGGGTAGTTCTTGTCCGTCGAGGCTTCTGCCATCCCAACCGGTATTCATTAAATCATCGACTCTGTTGGTTTCATAAACCAGCTGCCCGAAGCGGTTAAACACCCGGAAGCTAAGCTCTGCCACACCAAAACCAAAGAATTTAAACGTATCGTTCACGCCATCGCCATTGGGCGAGAAAGCGTTGGGTAAGAAGTAGTCCTCTATCGCTATTACTTCAAAAGTGGTCTGCACCTGACAGCCTTCTGCATATTTCACAGTAACGGTGTAAGTAGTAGTACCGGGATTCACAGCTGTCAGCACCACACTTTGCGCCGTGGGGTTGTCTATGCCTTCGGAAGGCTCCCAGCTCACCTGCTCAAGTCCATAGCCTCCGTTGATTTGCAGTTGCAGATTCACCGTATTTCCCAAGAACAACTCAATAGGTGCAGTTACAGGCTGCCCTCCTTCGCTCAACACGGCAAGAGAAGGCGGTGTTGCCGGGTTCAGCAAACGTATGGACGGTGACGTAACAGTAAAACACAAATCCTGGGCTACATAGCGGTAATACCTTTCATTTGGCTCTACCGGCGCTGCTGCCGTATAAGAAGCGGCGGTAGCACCGGGAATGTCGCTCCAGTTAACACCGTCGTTGCTTTGCTGCCAACGATAGGTGAATCCGGGATCATTGATGCTTGCCTCCAACTTCACACTCGCCCCCTCACATATATACACCGTTTGATTGCTTTCATCATAAAAAGCGGAAGTGATAGTGATGGTTGGGTTTTGTGGTCCTACTGAGGGGCAATTGTATGCCAAGACGAAATAGGCATTGCCACTGCCTATGTTTTGATGCGCTCCCTTGACAGAGCCTTCCGGATAAGTGTTGGTTGTTGCCGGCAAAAGTGCTTCATAGGTTCCCAAAAGTCCGGGCGCTTGCGCCGCTACCAAATACAAATGGTTTGAAGCATTGACACCGTCTCCATTACCAAAAAATATTTCCACCTCCCCATTGGTAGTAATGCTACCGGAAACAGTTTCTACTTTCCAGTAGCGATTGCCTATAATGCCATTCACGCTGCTTCCCTTGATTACCCCACTCAAATCAGTGGTTTGCGTTTCGGCAAACAAGACCGCATCTCCATCTATGCCGGTAAATATAATGCCCCGGTACTGATTTTGCCCCGCCTCGCCTATGGGGAAATGCACGGTAGTAAGACCACTGCCCGTGCTTAAATCCCAGTGAACAGGAGCACGCACATAGGAACCATTATTACCCCCATTGACTACTGTATTGCGCAGCAAGACGAAATCATAAGTACTGCGCACATAACCCGCTGTAAGTGTAAGCGACTGATCGATAGTCAGTTTTCCTTCCAGAATCAACTCCTTTCCGGGGGCATTAATATCAATACCTGCGGCGGTAAAGTCCCCGTTTCCGTTGGGTCGTAGTGTGGCTCCCTTATTCACCACAATGACATTAGGATAGCTGCCCGGCAGAAACTTCACCACACCGCCATCTTGCAAATGTGCAATTGGACGGCTCAAATCAGGTGTCGTCGTATAGGGTGGATAAAAACTATTTGTAGTGGCGTACAATACATTGTTTTCAAAGTAACAGTGGCCTGTGTTATACACATCAATGCCGTCTATGATTTTATCGATAAGTGCATATTTTTCTGCTTCCGACATGGCCGAAGGCAGCTTGCCGGCGAACACGTTGCTGCTTATGTCTATATCTGCGTCCACCTCTTTACCGGAAGCACCGTCCATATAAATATAGTATTCCAAATTAGCGGCAAAAGAGTCGTTTTCAATACGTATGCTTTCATATACAGGCGTGGCTTGCCCACTTACTCCTTTGTTTGAGTTATAAATGGCAACTCCACGTCCCACACCGACGGCCGAGGTAGCGCCGAAAGAGCAATTGGCAATCAGCACACTGTTTTGCTCTAAATTAGCAGATGCATCCTCGGAGTCTATGATGATATGAGTGAAATCACTGACACCATTATTTACCTGTAACTGCAAATTACTGATTTCAACTTGATTGCTACCTTTTACTTTTATGGCAGTATTGGCTACCGTAGTCAGTCGCATGATAATATTGCGAACTGTTACCGAATCGGAAGCTATTTCCAACAAAGGACCTGCATGAGAGGTGCTGGTCAGTGTTGTGGTACCGGCGCCATTTACCAAGCCGTCTAAAATCATTGGACGGTTTACTGTGGTGGCACCGGGCTTGTCAAATACGCCCGAGGGGTACTCCAGATAGTAGAGATACAGTGTCCAACGACTCAGGGGATCTACCGGCGTGGCATCAATGGCTTCCTGCAAGGTGTTTGCCGAAGAAAAATAAGATATTTGGCGACTGCTTTGATAGCCATAGGCAGGTAAATCTTGATCTTCGCTGGCACTAACAAGGAAGAAATAGGTAATGGTTTTTAATGCATCATTGGCAGCCGGGCTTCCTACAACATATAGACTTCTTTCCGACGGGCTTCCCAGCTTTTTCAATCCCCAGTTATTGGCATTAGCATCGATACTTCCGGTAGGTGTTCCTGTGCCTACATCCACCAATGGATTGCTGCCTTGCATCAAATTTTCACGAAAGAGAATGTAATTGTGCGTATAGCTGCTATAAGCATCCGGAATTTGAAGGACCGGTAAACTGCCGGAGCTTTCAAAAGAATTATTAAAGAATAAGCAGCTGCCTGCCAACTCAGAAGCGTGAATCCGTACCAAGCCTTCTTCCGGCTGACCGGCCGAAACCAGTGCTCTGAATTCATTACGTTCTATACGAAGCTCACTGCTGCTGCCTTCGATACTTAAACCAAAAAAGGAAACAAAAGAGTCAGTAGAAGGCAATGGCATCCCCCGGTTATCTGCCGCGGAGCATCCTGCAATCACATTATTTCCCCATTTTGCACCGAAGTTTACCACGTTTTCCTCAAACAAAACATCGGTCACATTTATCAAACGAAAAGCACCGTTGGCTTTCCATACGTAGTTTCTGCGCATGTGCACCCCATTCACCCCTTGCACCACAATACCTTCGGCATCCATCGTAAAGCCGTCTTTATGACCAATACGGTTTTCTTCAAGAAGCCAGTTGGTACGCGTGCCGGTACCGGTACGCTCTATAGCCCTTTGAGTGCTTGCCGGCGTAATCATGCAATATTTAATGGTAATCCCCGAAGCTTCGACCTGTATATTTCCATTCAGAATTTCGAAGCCATTCACCACCACCCCGTCGGTTGTAATCACCAGGTTGATTCCGTCCAGAATAGACTCCGGCAGGGTCGATGTGTCGCCACAGCTTCCACCTAATGCAGTTCTGTCGGAAGTAGGCAGGTTGGGTGTCACATCTGCCTGTGCCCCTTTTAAGGTCAGTTGTTTATTCAGTGTAATGGTAGCACTTTCGCCAAGTGAGGTGTTGTATGTGCCCGCAGCTACCTCCACAATATCGCCACTCTGCGCCTGTGACACCGCATAAGTAATGGTCTTGCAGGGACTTCCGGAAGAAGAACAATCACCGGTATCTGTGCCTCCGCTTGCATCCACATAACGAGTAGTTTGCGCTTGCACGACGGCAGCAAACAGCGTAAGCAAGCAAATAAAAAATATTTTTTTCATAACGCTAAGACTTTGCATCATTGGTAAATACGCCAAGTATTTCAAAATGTAATCAAAAAAACAGGAATGCTTATTATTTCATACGAAAAAAGAGAGGCATCCGGTTTAGGGATACCCCTCTTTTTTATTGTTTGAGGGCACATCTTACAGTACTACCCAGCGAATAAACTGCCAGCCTGCCTGCGTGCGTAAACGCACCACATACACTCCTTCCGGCAAACGGCGATTCAAGTCTATTTTCAAGGTGGTCATAGAAGAGGGGGCAAGCACCCGGGCAGCCACCATGTTCCCTTTCATATCGACTACCTGCCACTCGTGCAGTTCCACACCATAGGGCACTTCAAGATAGAACGACTGCCCATCTTGTGCCGGGTTGGGATACAGGCTTACCTTGCCTACCTCATAGCTGTTGCTTTGTTTCACCTCTATGGCCACCCATTTCGAATAGGTGGTGCGCCCGCCCTTATCTTTCTGACGCAGGCGGTAGTACACCACGCCTTTTGGCGGGTAGTTGTCCCAGTATTCGTAAGCGGTTACGGCATTTCCTTCAGGCCCTTTGGCTTCCACCCAGCCTATTTCTTCTATCTGCTTGGTATCGAGGCTGCGCTCGATGGTGAAGCCTGCATTGTCCTGCTCGTAAACCGTTATCCAGCTCAGCTGCACCCTGCCTTCTACCGCTTTGGCTTCTAAGTTGAGAATTTCTACCGGTAGTGGAATAAAATGCCAACCGAAAGTAACTTGCCCGTTGCCCAGGGTCGTAATGTTGCCGGACACGATTTGCGTGTTGGGGTTAGACAGCGCCGGCAAACCTCCCAGGTCTCTCCACAATCCGCCTTCATCAGGTACTTGGCCGCGACGTACTTGCTGGTTGAGTGTCGGGGTGGGTGTCCCACGGGAAGCCAAGCCTTGGTTTAACTCGTAATTGTCGAAGTCTTGCAGCAGGTGGATATCTTCCAACAAGCTTAAGTTATTGGCAGCACTCACCAAGTAGGTATTGCCATTTACAACAATGGGGAAGTTGGAAGTTTCGTCATCGCCACGGAACGGCAGTTCCAAAGAGGCAGATTGCATGTCTGCTGCGTCATTGGGGGCATTGGGGAACTCTATGTTTTTCACCACCCAGTAACGGTCTTGCGATATCATGTTGATACGACTGGTTGAGGGATAGAGTGCCCGCACGTTGGAGGGGGTCCAGTCTTCAGGATTGGCATTGAATTGTTCTACTGTAAAGGTTGTAGGCACCTGTTTGTCGAGCTGCATATTGAGCGCCACCCCATCAGTAGCGGTGCCCGGATACTTGCCTTTCCCTATCGGGAAGCTCAACCGCACAAAAGATGTATTGCTGGAGAAAATACGCCCGGCGGGTCCTTCTACAAAAGCACTGCTCAAAGGTGCGTTCGGATCGCGGCGCCATTGTGCTTTTTCCGATATAATCAACTCTTTACCGGCAGCGGAAATAATCTTACCATTCATCAGATAAAGCTCGCCACCAAGCACCGTGCCGGTAATAGGACCTATAACCACCCGGCTGTTCAGCGTCAGGTTGGTAGCAGAAGGTGTAAAAATACCTGCGGAGGTCACGTCTTCTTTTGCCATGATGAGTTTCCAGAAGGTTTCATAAGCGGCACCGCCTGTTTTGGTAAGTGTCTGCGGCTTATTACCGGAAAATACTACCTCGCCTTGGCGCGGCACAAAAGTGCCGTTGTCTATCCAGTTCCCCTGAATATCGATACGGTTATTGGCAATGCTGGCATCTAAGGTGGCACCTGCTGCAATGGTTAAATTATTTTCCACAAACAGGGTGGAGTTCAGCTCGCTGATGCCTGAGCGGAATTCCACATTGTAGAAAGGATTATTGAATACGCCATAAGTACCTGCCGGGTGATTGGCACCACCATTAATCACCCTTGAACCGCTACCGCCGTCAAATATCACCGTGCCATTACCATGCACAAAAGTGCCTTGCACACTCCAGCTGCCCCCCTACCGTAATGGTATTGGAAGCGTTGAGAACTTCTATATGGCTATTTTGCTGTACAGAGAAGGTCTCCGGTTACTTGCAGATTTCCTCCATTCAGACGCAGGTATATATCATCAATAGCTCCATTGGGATCATTGGTCGCATTGATGATCAAACTTGCGCACTGGGCCGTTCCTGAAGTGATTTCTACTACAAAAGGACGGCTACCGGATGCATAGGCCGGGTCAAGGTTGGCGCTGTGTAGTCAATAACTACCTCTTCGGTAGGCAAGGCGGCAGTACGTCGCCTTCCCAGTTTAGAGGGTTGCTCCACAAGTTATCTGTAGTAGGCACTCCTGCATTGCTGCGACCATCCCACCGTTTGATGTTTTCAATCCAACGTACATTACCATTTCCGCCAAAACAGCCTCCTACATCGCGATCATCGTCATAAGCTTCGCCACGGAAAGCACCGGTAGCCAGTCTGAATACAACTTGGTTGGAGGCACAGCTACCGGGGCTTCGCCGTACATTATAGCCTCCGGAGATGGGCAGTGCGAAGTTGGTTCTGTAAATATCGCTTGTTGAGTAAACCCTCGGCAAGTTTAAATACACCGCACCGGCAACTTGCTTGCCATTGGTAAAGATGCCGTCACTGAAGCTGCCAACACCTGCATGCCGGGTCTATGGATGTTCCTCTGCCGGCACTGCTGGTGCTTCCTAAGATACCACTACCGGGCTCCCCTGCGCCATCACCGCTCAAAGTACCGGAAAGGTCCACGCCACGCTCATCCATGAACTCAAACAAGAAATAACGAGCCTGAATATCGCCTTCCACCAAGAAACGGTAATAGTCTGAGATACCTTGCCGGCTGATTTTCACATACTGCGAAGCAGTGCCCAGCGCTTCCAGATATCCGCCATCTTCAATCAAAAGGGTGCGGGTGGGTTTGTCAGCCTGAATAGGCGAAATATCATTACGCTTGTCCACATAGAACGGATAAGCAGGGTTGGGGTCCATCAACAGTTCTGCTCCGGGGTTCAGGTCAAGCACCCCACCGCTTTCTACCCGTGCTCCTGCCAGCTGCAGCTTCACGTTGGCACCGGGCAAGGTACTCAGTTTGCGGTTGGCCATGATGGTTGTATGCCCAAGGGCTATCAATTCATCCTGCACTTCATATTCTACCATGGAAGTTACCTTCGGATAGCGAATAGGGTGTCCTGAGGGGTAATCATCCGGGTCGGCATCTTTTATGTAACAATTCACAGCAGTATAATCAACAAAGAAACCGATATATACGGCGGGGAAGGGCTCGCCATTGGTTTTGATAATGCGCTTGGCCGTACTGTTCGGATGGAAGTTGATGCGCCCGGTACCCGGGTTTATCTTGCCTCCATTATTGATCCAGTTGCCACGCACCGTCACGGGGCTATCGTTGAAGGTAAAGCTTCCGCCGTTGAGCGTTACATTGCCATTCACCAATAGCGGCGTGGTAGAAAGCATGCGGAACTCGCCACCGTTGATGGTCAAATTGCCCAGTATGTGGAAGCGTGCCCGCTCCGAGAAAGTGAGTCCCTGCACGCGAACCACCCCTCCCGGCTTGTCCAGACGCACATTTTGCACCTCATTCCTACGCACCCTCACCTGCTGTTCTCCTACACCGTTGAATACCAATGTAGAGGTGGGGTCCATCACTATATTGGGCATAGTAGCCAACGAACCTATAGTAACATAGCTATTCTCATCATCCCATGTGTTGCAACGAGATGCAGGTGGATTTATGTCTTCGTTCCAGCTTGCCAGGTTATCGAGTGCAAGCAGATTGGTACCTATACGCACCTCTGCATTGGCGCCCATCACCAATTGCCCATTGGCACGCACCTGCAGGTCGCCCCCTACGGTGAATATGCGGCCTGCCGGCACGGTAAGCACCTTATTGGTACCGGTTCCCGCATCGCGCCCTCTGACAGATGAACTAGTTGTACCCATGGATGGAATCAGGTCCTCCCCTGCCAGCATCTGTCCAAAGATACCGGCAGTACCGGAAGCAGAAGCATCCTTTGCATCATAAATGCGCTGTCTGTCACGCAGCACTCCCGCATTCACCACTACAGCCCCATAGACTTCTACATCTGCATCTACTGTCGGGTTGGAATTTGCCGTACGGGTAATCATCACGTCAAACATCTTCAGCGTATCGGCAGGTATTTCACCCCGGGGTCGTTGCCTACCCATACCGTAGGCTTGTCTTTTTTAGGCAAACCATTAGGCAAGGTGGTTTGCCCGGGATATATCTGGAAGGGGTTATAGTATTCGTCGTTTCGCAAGGACCAGTTTTTGGGGTTGGTCCAGGCGGTGGTACTGCCGCTATGCCGCTCATCGATAGTTGCAGGTCCCACATTGGGGTTGACACTTCCGGGACCTTCACCATTGGACCTACGGAAACCTGGCCGATTGTACCTCCCAACCCAGTAAATCTTCACGTAGTTTTCCCAAATTATCTGGTCATAGAAGGGGTTTACATTATCGTCGTTCAAGCCACCGTCGTATTGCTCACCCAAGCCGCCACCTATTGCGCCCGAGGAGCTCTTCATGGTAATCACATTCATCTGCAGGTTACCATAGCCTATAACATCGGCAGCAGGGTCACCGGTTAGCGATGAGTTGAAGTAGTAGCGCGCATTGGCTACTACGTTCTTCGAATAAGAACCACTATTGGCAGCAAAGCTGGCATTGTAAATGGTGAGGGCTTGCCCTGTATTGATGGTCAAGCATGCTGCGCTGGCACCGCCACTGCCAAAAGAGCAATGACTGAAGTTGTGCGGCACACTACCCCATTGCGGGTCCGGGGAGGTGTTACCCAAAGGATTCACCATGGCTCCCATCATGACTTTTAAACCTCCGCGGCTTTCCTGCCATCCATGCCCGGAGCCGGGTCCTCCTTCATACTCCCAAGAAGGCAGGTCATAGTTAGGCGATTGAGTAATGGAGTTGTCGCCCAACCAGTTTCGCGCAGGATAGCTTGCATCCCAAGGATAGCTGCCATAGCGGCTATCGCTGGAAGCAGACATAAAGGTGAATTCGGTGTGAATGGCTTCAATCGCTCCGCCATTATATACGCAAATGCGGTAATACTGCCCGGGTGTACCTTCGCGCGTAACGGTGGCAGGGCTTGCGGCTGTTCCCAGCGCCCGGAAGAAACCACCCTTACGCACCCGCAGAAAAGAGCCACGCTCTTCACCACCGGTGTTCATGAACAAACGGCTTCCGGCAGTAAGTATAAAGCGGCCATACACATCTATCACATCATCAAGTGAGTAGTAGTTACTCATCAAGTTATTGTAAGAAATGCCTGTATTGCCTTCTACCCCTTTGGCTGCATAGTCGGCATAATAAAGCGTATAACCGTTGGTAATGAAAGTACCACGCAGTATTTTAAAGTTGCCATGAATGCGCAGGTTGTTTGACATGGTTACCGTCGTGGCATTGGGGTCAGCAGCCGAGGTTGTTTTCACGATATACACATTGGGCAAAGAAAGCCCACGTCCTCCGTTGAGGTTGTTACACAAGTCAGGCAGGTCGGGTACGTTTCCGGTAATGGTTGCCGGGTTTCCTCCAAAAAACACGATGGTTGGAATCTCATAGTTCTGTCTTGGTTCCTGTCCTGACACATAGTTCACAATGCCCGGTGCAGAGCAGTTGGTACGTACGCCCATCGGGTATCGGGTCGAAAGCCCCAAATATAAGCCACGTGGTGGTCCGGGATTGGCAGGGTAAAAAGTGCCGGGTATAGACTGTGCATTGGAAGGCAAGGTGTTGTTTTTATCGTCCAAGTTTTTGCCTACATACAAGGCAATAGTGATGAAATTGGTCCGGTTGGTTTCGGTGCTACCGGGCTCGTTGGTACCCAAATCCAAGCAGGCGTCGTCTTCAATAATGACGTCTTCCTGCACAATGAGGTCGCCGGCCGGGTAGGAGACCGTCTCACCGGTGCTTGCGCCCATAGCCAAAGCAGAAATGGGGTCTGTGCTGATGTCTATGGCTCCGCCCGAACTATTATTCCTGTTTAAAGGATGCACTACCGAAGCCACGATGGGAATGGTGTTGGTAGCATCGGTGACATTATTGGCACGGAAAGTGCCGGACAGGATATGAAAGTTTTTGTTTATCCGCAGCGGATTGCTGCCAACATTGCTTACAATACGGTAAGCATCGGTTTTGTTTATCAGCAGATAGTCGAAAACGGTATTGGCAGATACATTGATGGTACAGTTGGTAGTACTGCCTACGAAATATACTTGTGAGTCTCCCACCGGGCGAATAAACGGATCGGCGGCTGTTGACAAGCTACTATCCCAGTTCTGTAAAATATTCAACACTGTGGGCGAGGCAGATGCCCGGATGGCTCCACTCCCGGCAGTATATACCACACTTCCGTTAATAGCATGCGGGCTGGTTGTTTGAATATCCAAAATGCCGGCATCAATAACCAGGTTTTTCTGTGCCGTTGCCTCACCGATGGTCACGGGCACGTCCCAACGCACGTTCTTGCGAATAGCCACTGCTGCCCGTATGTTCACCGCCGGGCCACTGACCACGCTGGTGGAGGTGCCACCCTGAAAACGTACCGGCGAAAATTCTGCATCTGTGGAGTTGTCGCCTATAATGTACCCACCTGTTTGGGTGTAGTTGCCCTGCAGTTCCAGGCGTGCAGGTGCCCTGGCGAGTCCAGAAGGCTGCCACTTTCTACGATTGCGTTGCCCTGCACTTGCAGCACCCTGCCTAATGCACCTCCGAAAGCAGAGTTTCCATTGCGCACGCGCAAATTGGCCACCGGCAGGTATCCGGCACCGTCTGCAACAAGCGTACCGCTCTCCATAATCAACTCATTGCCAACCAATAGAGCCGTACCGGAGCTCCAGCTTACATTAACCGTACTGCTTCCTTTATCTACTATCAGATTATAGAAATAATTGCCATAAGGGAGTCTATGTACATAGTATACAATGGCAAGCTGCTCCCCTTCAACACCACCGTGCCGGTAGCCGATTGAAATGCATTCAAAGGAGTAGCATGGTTCCAATCACCATACACACTCAAAGAAAAGGAGGCAAGGCTAAAAGTACCGGTATATGTAATAGGGATTGTCAGGTCGTTACACTCCGCATCAGCTGTAAGCGTACAGTTATTTCCTCCATCAAACACCACATCGTCATTGGCATCAGGGATACCATCTGCATCCGGTCCTATCTGAACCCAGTTGGCAGGATTGTTCCACGCAGTACCGGCCGCACCTGTCCACCTAAAAGTAGCCTGTGCCCACCCGCTTGTAACACAAGCCACTGTCAAAAACAGCGCCATGAGCCGGCTTTGCCATTGTGTGTATCCACCCTTTTGTACCCTATTCATAGTGTCGTATATTTTTAGCTCGATAAACTCTTTTTTCTATATTCCCGGTAATCCAAATAAGTAACCAAACATATATTTTCAAAATATAAACTCACATACAACATCGCATGACTTCTTAAATGCTATACGATAACAAACTTTCCGGTGTTCCAAAAAAAGGAGATACAAACATAGATGCAAACATAATAAACAGAATGCAAACCAATGAATCATATTCACTTTTTTGCACAAAGGCCGGTATCGTGCTAAAAGTTAAAAAAATTACATAACAAATGGCAGCACTACCGCTTGGTAATGCTGCCCTGTATTTTCGCATTTGTCATGCACTATTCTATCACAAGACGACTATAATACATCTGTCCTTGTGCATTTTGCACACTAAGCAGGTACACCCCTGCCTGTGGCTTTTGAGCAAACTGCAAGCGAAGCGTTTGAGTGCCGTCCGTCAATTGTTTGAGCTGCACCAAACGTCCGGTCATGTCGTACAAGCGCACGGTAGCCGATTTCACACCGCCGAAAGGCAAGACCACAAACACCTCATCACCGCTGTTGGGGTTCGGGTACACACTGAGGCGTCCGTCCTGCTGCACTTCGCCTTTCACCTCTACCGCCACCACTTTCGAGTAGCTCACTTTTCCGTCTTTTTCTTCTTGGCGCAAGCGGTAGTAGTTCACCCCTTGGTGCGGTGCCGGGTCTATGTGATAATAAGCAGCCACTGTTTCACCTCCGTTACGGGCTTCTATACGGGCAATTTCCACAAACTGTTGTCCGTCGGTGCTGCGCTCAACGCCGTAATATGCCAAACGGCTTTCATTGGCAACTACCCAATCAAGCTGTACTTGGCTTTGATTGACCACCTTCGCCTGCAAACTCAATACCTCTACGGGCAACGGAATGAAATACCAGCCATAAGTAAAGCGGCTGTTGCCCAGGGTGCTCAAGGGCTCGGTAGAGCTGATGGTTACGTTGTTGGACTGCAAGTCGCCAATACCGCCAATATCCCGCCAGAATTCACCTTTGGAGGCATAACCTCTGCGGATAGGCAACTCCGTATTGACCACCACAGGCGTAGCCTGACGTAAATAAGGCAAATCGTCGTCCGAGAAGTCTTGCAAGATACTCAGCTGCCCCACCAGACTCAGGTCAGCCATTACGTTGGGGTATTGCACATCCAATGGCGGCGGTGCAGCAAGTGTGTTCTGCGAGGCATCGAAACGCAAAGTAACGATGGCTTCTGCCAGGTCGCCGGCGGCCACTGCGGGCGCCGCATCCAGAGGCAAAGCAGTGGGGAAGCCAATATTTTTAATTTTCCAGTAGCGCTGGGTGGTAACCATATTAATACCGGACGCATATTTGGTTATATCATGATCGTTACCATCATCTCCTCCCGGCTCATGTGTTCCATCCTCATCTTCATCTTCCGGGTGCATACCTTCCATGATTTGCATGGTAAAGGCAGTGGGGTTGTTGTTGGTAAGGCGCACCTGCAGTGCATAGCCATCGGAGCCTGCGGGACTGTTGCCGCCGGTATAAGCATAGCCCGAGCGCCCAATGGGGAAGTTCAAGCGGGTAGAAAGCACCGATGAACCTTGAAATATACGTCCTACCGGCCCATCTACAAAAGCGGTGTTGGGCGATGCCGAAGTAGAACGCACCCATGAGCCCAGTTGTCCGATGATGATTTCTTTGCCGTTACCGGAACCGTCGTCTTCAGTGGTTACAAAGATCCCTCTGTTCAGGGTCAGTAAATTTTCGACCACTACGCGGTTGTTTAGCGTAACCGTACCGGCATCCGTCGGTTTTTCAATGCGCAGGTCGTAGAAGTTTTCATAAGCCTGCAGCAAGCCTGCGCTGCTGTTGCGCGTGATGGTCTGTGGGCCGCTGCCATTGAACACCACCTCGCCGCTACGTGGAACAAACAAGCCATTGTTGTTTATCCAGTCCCCGCCTACGTATATCTTAATGCCGGCTACATCGGAGGCATCAAACACAGGCGTAAAAACACCGGTCTTGTTAATCCAGAAGTCGTTATCGACAAAGAGCATATCATTATTTTCGCTATACCCTCCTTGAAATTCGACATCCCAGAAGTGGCTAAACGTAGGACCGGTTGTAATCGTGCGCGAGCCTACATTCTGATTGAAAACCACACGGGCACGATCTATGCCGTCATCTTCCAAATCGTAATCAAAGGTGCCGGCCACGCTCCACCCTTTACCAATGGTAAAAGCTTGGAACCCGTTACCTGTACGGATAGTAACCCCTTGACTTGCCGTAAGGTCACCACCATACTCCGTACCGTCGGGACAGGGCGATGAACGCTGTATGATTGCTTCTATCTGCCCACCGCCACTATGTATAATGTCTAAGTTGATGGGATTTCCTCCGCCGGTGTCAATAATCAAGTCACGGCAAGCAATTTCGGGGGTACCATTAGCAGCAACCGCGAAACTGTCCACTGTAGGCGTATAGTTATCCGGTAAGAAGGCACCATCTGCCGTAATGTTTATAGTAGCGGCCACATAGCGATGATCTATCACTATGGCGTCTTCAATGGTAGGCAGCGCATCATCCGTCCAGTTCAGAGGATCATGCCAGCTGGTGCCATCACCACCGCCATCCCAGTGCTTGATTTTACCGGACCAGACAATGATGGAGTCTGCGGGTCCGGTCCATGAGCCGCCGGTTTCCCTGTCATAAGACTCTCCGGCAAACACACCCGTAGCATTGATGAAACGGGTCTTTTGATAACGGACGTCTGCCGTATCACCGGGAATGACGCCCACCGGCGGATCATCCGTAGCAACGGTATTCACATAAGTGTTGGAACCATTGGCATTATCACGACGCACGTTAGACGCCCCCGGCGAAGTGAGTGCCAGTGGGAAGTTTACATTGAAAACATCCTGCGACTCGTAGCTGGACGGCAGCCACAAATAAGTGGCGTTGTTTACATCCTTGCCATTGGTGAAAGTACCGTCGCTGAAAGTCCCTACCGCCACTACAGGACACCCACCACCAAAGAGGGTTATTCCCGGGCTATCGGGTGTACCGTCGCGCATATCCACTCCATTTTCATCCGTAAACTGGATGTTGTAGAAGCGCACAGCCGCCCGTCCATTGATATCGAAACGGTAATAGTCGTTGCCCATGCGGGAAATACGCACATATTGGTCCTGGGTGCCGATGGCTTCAAGGATACCGTTAATAATCAGGTTTTTGCTGCCCTCCGGCGTAATTTTGGTGGCATCGGTTTGCATCAAAAGCTCCGCGCCGGGGTTCAGGTCTATTGTACCGCCCGCTCGCACGGTAAGCCCTGTCAAATGCAAAGGCACGATGGTGCCTATGGGCACGGTGGCTGTTTGTACCACATAATTATTGCCGATGGTGGTCTGTGCCAGGGCGCGCATGCCGTCTTCAATCGTGTAGGTGCTTGTACCACCACCCGCATTATCGAAGAACACTCGATAAAAGACCTGTCCTCTCGTACGGATAGTGTAGTTGCCGGGGGTTGTGGGACGGAAACGCACGGCTGCCGCTGCATTCAGGATGGTTTCATCTACAAAGCCACCATTGTTTAGCCAGCTGCCGCCTACACGCACCTCTCCATTGTCGAAAATAAAAGTACCGCCATTCAGAATAAAGTCATCGCGTGTAGTCAGGTCTGAGTTGGTAGAAAGACGACAGGTAGCCGTGCCGTTAGGCTGCTCCATGCGAAACTCAAAGCAATCGAGGTTAGCGCCTCCTCCTTGAAGGATAACTCCCCCGGAAGGCTTGTCAACCACAAAATCTTCCCAGTTATCACCATCGTTATATTTCACCTCCTGCTCGCCGGGACCGTTCAAGGTAAAAGTAACTACCGAGGCCGCATTGCCAAAATCGTTGGTGCCGGTTCCACTCACCATATAGTTCTGCCCCACGAATATTTGCGCATTACCCTGAGCCTCCAGCAGAGCTGGAGAGCCTCCACTACCTATCATCTTTTCTATAATGATGGATTTTTTTACAGAAAAAGCTATGTTGCCCTGTAAGGTCAACTGTGTGTTGGGTGCATTAGTATTTTGCGGACTCAGGTCCTGAGGTTCCTGCCCGCCGGTACCCATGTTTTGTCCGTTGATAACCAGGTTGCCTTCAATTTCTAAGTTACCTACGCCGTTCACGCCAACGATCGTAGCCGGCACCACCACATCGTTAGGTGCAGTATGCGCCAAATACACATTGAAACGCTCAAATATATCATCCGGAATGCGGGCATCGGTGACAATATTCGTATTATCAGCCACATCACCGTCGTTATCCGTATCGAAGTGCTCCATGTAGTCGCCATCACCGTCGGTATCGATGGCAGCGAGTTCATCCGGGCGCAAGCCGGCTATAATATAAGCCTGAAAGTCAGTGGCCCGCAGCTCCGGTGCCGAAAAAGCACTCTTGGGCATACCGGGATAAATGCGCAGGGGGTTGTAGAACTCATCATTGACAAACGACCAGTTGCGGTAATCTGCCCAGTTGGTAGGGTCAAATGGAGCAGAGTTATCACAACCTTGGTTCACTCCTTCGTTGTAGTTATTATTTCCCTCTTTCCTATCCGGGTCAGCCCTGTATGAGCTGGGATCGCAAGGGTTATAAGGTGACGAAGAATCTACCATCCCTCCTACCCAGTACACTGGAGCAAATTCTGACCATATGATACGGTCATCGTTCGGGTCGCTGTCGTCGTTATCGCCGCCGTCCCATCCTTCACCGTTCGAGCCCCCAATAGTACCCGAGGAAGCCACCATTTTAATCACCCCACACACGTCGCCTGTTTGGGCCGGCGAAAGGCAGGTGATTCCAACGTACCCAAAGGCAGCAGCAGAAGCTGCTGTGCTGGCTACAATGTTGTTATCATTTGTCAAGTCTGAATTAGACCCTGTAAAGCGTGCCCCTTTGATGGTCATCGTCTGCCCTGTATTGATGGTCAGCGCCGTATTGCCGGTAGCACCTTGGGCAAAGGAACAATAGCTAAAGTTATAGTAAATGGGCTCGCCATTCACCAGCTGGTAGCGTGGCCCGGTTTCAGTTGTATTTCCGTCATTGTCATAGTCATAATCATCGGTCACGCCCGCGGTTGGCGGCGCCAATTCAGAACCATAGTGCATTTTAAAACCACCATCACTATTTGCTCCTCCATCGTGCAAAAAGCCGGCATCCGTTGAGCATTGATAGTTGAAGTTGGTAAAAGCGGCTTCCACCCTGCCACCGGGCCATGCTTCCATACGGTAATACTGCCCGGGCGTACCGTCTCTATCTACCTGTACCCGTTTTGAAGGTGTGCCTAAAAACGAAACCAAGCCGCCATTGCCTATTTGCAAAAAGCTTCCTCTATTGGTTTTCCCGGTACACATGCCCAAACGAGAGCCTGCCTGAAACTCCAGTACTCCATATACACGCAGCACATCATTATCCCGGTTACCAAAAAGCATGGTAGCTTCGGGCAGGCGGAAAGTGCCGGTCAAAATATACATGTCGCCCTGCACGCGCACACCTTTGCCTGAAGGAATTTCAACAAAATTGGCGTTCGAGGCTTTATAAACATATACATTGGGCAAATAGATCCCTGCCAAACCGGCAATGGGCGAATTATTGATATTTTTCAAGCCTTGTGTGTTGCCATTCAGTGTTTGGTTTAAGTTACCCAAAAGAACTACTGTAGGCAAGGCATTGTTATCCGGCTGTGAGGTAGCGTCATCGCACTTGCCATTATTATTACCACATACATTTGACGGTCCCACATAAAAGCCGGCAGTATTGGAAGGATAGGCTGTATTGTTATCTACTAAGTTCCCTCTTAAAAACAGAGCAATGGTACTGCTTCCGACCGGCTCGTTTGTATAGAGATCGATAAAACCATTGTTTTCAATGACCAGGTCTTTCACATCTATATCTGCTGCGGGGATATCATACGTTCTATCCGTGTTTATGCCGCCGGGGTTCGCTCCCGGCTTATTTACACTCGCATAAACATTATTGGTTACATTGGTCACCACCAAACCACAGCCGGGCAATATATTCAACAAACGGTCGATAACCAGTGGGTTGTCATATAAAGTCACCGTATTGCCCGAACTTTTTTGAATAATGACTTCGTCAAAGCGCGTAGAAGTCGACGGGCGAATTTCTACATTGCCACCTTCAATAAACTGAACAGAAGAGTTGGCATTGGTCAGCAGAGGATTGGCGGCCGTACAACCGAGGCTATTCCACGAGCCGGACAGGCGGATGATAGAGCTTCCGTTGAAGGCGTTAATAAAACCGGCACCGGGCAGGACGATATCGCCCCGCACCACCAACGGCTGTCCTGTTTCGATGCGCAAAGAACCATCTTGAACAAACAAACTCTTAGGACTTGCGCTTGTACCTATCTCGATAGCCGGCGAAGTAATGCCGGCTCCCAAGATCACTTGTGCTCCCCCTGATTTATTGACATTCACAGCCGAACGGATAGCGACAGCGCTTCCGGAAATGATGGAGTTGGCCGATCCGGTGAACTGCACGGGGGCAAAACCGGCTACTGCCACCTGATTCCCCACTATGAAACCTCCGGTTTGCATATAATTCCCCTGCATTCTTAATTGGGCAATTCCCACCAGTGTAAAATCGCCACTTTCAACGGTAGTGGTACCTTGCACCTCGATATATCGTCCCGAAGGAGCGGAAAAAGCCGAAGAAGCTGTACGCACCCGCAGATTGGCCACCGGTAAAGCACCGGCTCCCTGGGCAATGAGTGTACCGCTCTCCATAATCAACTCATTGCTTACCATGCGGATACCCGCAAAGGCACTGCCTATGTCCATGCTACTACTGCCTTTGTCGAAAACCAGTGTATAAAAATAATCCGCATAAGACGAGCTGATGTTCATCACATAAGGACCGGCCCCTCCATCCCTCAAAATCACCGTACCGGTATTGGGCTGAAAAACACTCAAAGGCGTTTCGTCTATCCAGTCGCCATACACCTCCAAATTAAAGGTCGCTAAACTTAACGTAGCTGTATAATCAGCTACAAAGGTTAAATTTTTACAGGCAGCATCGGCAGTAAGCACACAGTTATTGGCAGGACTTCCGGTAAAAACTACATTGTCATCTGCGTCAGGGATACCGTCTGCATCACTGCCGGCAGTGAGAGTCCAGTTTCCTGCATTATTCCATGCGGTACCGGCGCTTCCCGTCCACGTAAAGTCGGCTTGTGCCCAAGCTTGGCTTCCCCAAAGCAAGCCAAGAGCAAGCAACAACCAACTCAGTTTATTTCTTTGCCTCATAATACTTTAATTTTATGATTTATTCATTAATCGTTTTAAGCAGGACTTAGTAAACGACCATGCAAGTTTTTTACTGAAAAAGCGCAAAGCACAGGCGCACCTCGCAAAGCCTTTGGTTTAAATAAGCAAAAATTGTAGTATTTTTGGAGGCATTGTAAGAAATAGAACAAAATAGACGCATGGTTGAGGAAGTGATACGTTTATCAGAGAAGCTGGGGCTTCGGGTCAAGCAAATCGAAGCTACCGTTCAATTGCTGGATGAGGGAGCCACCATTCCCTTTATTGCACGCTACCGCAAAGAAGCCACCGGCGGCTTGGATGAAGTGCAAATCGCCCAAATACGGGACGAGGTAGAACGCCTGCGTGAGCTGGAAAAGCGCAGAGAAACGATTCTCAAAAGCATAGAAGAGCAAGGCAAACTCACCGACGAGCTAAAAGCAGCCATTTTAGCTGCCGACACCATGAGCGTGCTGGAGGACCTGTATCTGCCCTATCGTCCCAAAAGACGCACCAAAGCGACCATGGCAAAGGAGAAAGGGCTGGAACCACTGGCCCGGCAGCTGTTTGAACAAGCCGAAAACCTGATTCCGGAAACAGCCGCACAAGCCTTTATAGATGCCGAAAAAGGCGTAAATACCACAGAAGAAGCGCTCGAAGGCGCACGCCATATCATTGCCGAGTGGATCAACGAAACGCAGGAAGTGCGTGCAAGATTACGCGATTTATTCGAAGAAATCGCCCTCATCAAAAGTAAAGTCATCAAAGGCAAAGAGGAAGAAGGGCAAAAATTCCGCGATTACTTTGAATGGGAAGAGCCGCTTAAGAGCATTCCCTCGCACCGGCTACTGGCCATCCGGCGCGGTGAAAGTGAAATGGTGCTTTCGGTCAGTATAGAACCGGACGAAGAAACAGCCATTGCACAAATAGAGCGGCTGGTATTGAAAAACCAAAGCCCCGCCGCCGAGCAGGTGCGTTTGGCTATTGCCGATGCTTATAAACGCCTGCTGCGCCCCTCGCTTGAAACCGAAATGCGTTTGGCATCGAAACAGCGAGCCGACGAAGAAGCCATCAAAGTGTTTGCCGACAACCTGCGCGAATTGCTTTTGGCTTCTCCCTTTGGCGAAAAGCGCGTATTGGCTATAGATCCGGGCTTTCGCACCGGCTGCAAAGTGGTTGTTCTTGACGAACACGGGCAGCTTCTTCACGACGATGTCATTTACCCTAACGAGCCTCAGAACCAAAAAGAGGCAGCCGGGCAACTGCTTCGCCGGCTTTGCGAACAATATAAAGTAGAAGCCATTGCCATAGGCAATGGCACGGCCAGCCGTGAAACCGAGCAGTTTGTGCGCCGGCTGCAAATTCCGGGCGTGTTGGTAGTGATGGTCAACGAAAGTGGCGCTTCGGTTTACTCTGCCTCGAAGGTAGCCCGCGAGGAGTTCCCCGACAAAGACGTCACCGTCCGGGGAGCCGTATCGATTGGGCGCCGCTTGCAAGACCCCCTGGCCGAGCTGGTCAAGATAGACCCCAAGTCTATAGGCGTGGGGCAATATCAACACGACGTGGACCAAAAAGCACTCAAAAAGAGTCTCGATGACGTGGTCATCAGCTGTGTGAATGCGGTGGGGGTAGAGCTAAATACTGCCAGCAAGCAATTGCTTTCTTATGTATCGGGGCTGAGCGAGCGCCTGGCAGACAACATTATTGCCTACCGCACAGCAAACGGCGGCTTTCGTAACCGGGAAGAGCTCAAGCGGGTTCCCGGTATTGGTCCCAAAACCTTTGAACTGGCAGCCGGCTTCTTGCGCATACGCAATGGGGAGCACCCATTGGATGCCAGTGCCGTTCACCCTGAATCATACCACATTGTAGAGCAAATGGCAAAAGACTTGGGGTGCAGCATAGAAGACCTGCTGCGTGATGCTTCGCTGCGCGCGCAAATTCAAATCGAGCGGTATGTAAGCGATAAAATCGGCTTACCCACCCTGCAGGACATCATGAATGAGCTGGCCAAGCCGGGGCGCGATCCACGTCAGGAATTTGAGGTGTTTCAGTTCGACGAGCGCGTGCACAGCATAGAAGACCTGCGGCCGGGCATGCGCCTGCCGGGTATTGTCACCAATGTCACCAAGTTTGGTGCTTTTGTGGATATAGGGGTTCACCAAGACGGGCTGGTGCATGTAAGCGAGCTGTCGCATGAATATGTAAGCGACCCTGCGCAGGTGGTAAAAGTACATCAAAAAGTGATGGTCACGGTTTTAGAAGTGGACATTCAGCGCCGGCGCATTGCCTTGTCTATGAAGGGCGATGCCCCTGCCTCAAAGAAACAAGCCAAGAGCCAAACCAAGGCACACGCCAAGAAAGAAGAGGACATGGCAGCCAAGCTGGCTGCCCTGCGGGCTAAGTTTGGACAATGAGCAGTTGCATCCGAAACAGATATTTTGGTATTTTAGCGGCAAACCTATCTCAACATGGCACAAAAGAAGAAATCAGAAGTAACCAAGCAGGGCGAACAAAACAAACACTCCCTTACGCCCGATAAAAAAGCGGAAGTTTATGACTTTCCGCAAGAGACCTACCGTTTCTGGTATGAGAAGATGTTATTGGCCCGGCGTTTCGAAGAGAAAGCAGGGCAATTGTATGGACGCCAAAAAATACGTGGCTTCTGCCACTTATACATAGGACAAGAAGCCTGCGTGGCAGGTGCCGCCACAGCCCTCACAAAAGACGACAAGTGGATTACCGCCTACCGCGACCATGCCCATCCTTTGATATTGGGCACCCCGGCGCGGGCTGTCATGGCAGAACTTTTTGGTAAAGTCACCGGATGCTCGAAAGGCAAAGGCGGCTCCATGCATATGTTCGATAAAAACGTTAACTTCTTCGGCGGTCACGGCATCGTGGGCGGGCAAATTCCTCTGGGGGCAGGCATAGCCTTTGCCGAGCAATATATGGGCACACAAAACGTATGTATTTGCTATATGGGCGACGGTGCCGTGCGTCAGGGGGCTTTCCATGAGACTCTGAACATGGCCATGACCTGGAAGCTGCCCGTCATCTTTGTTATTGAAAACAACGGCTATGCCATGGGCACTTCGGTGAAGCGCACATCCAACGTAACAGACCTCTACACCTTAGCCGAGGCCTATGACATGCCTTCCGAGCCCGTCGATGGCATGGTGGTGGAAGAAGTGCATTTGGCGGTGGCACGGGCTGCCGAGCGTGCCCGCAAAGGCGAAGGTCCTACCCTGCTGGAATTCCGCACTTATCGCTACAAAGGGCACTCTATGTCGGACCCTGCCAAATACCGCACCAAAGAAGAAGTAGAGGCCTACAAGCAACAGGACCCCATTGAGCAGGTCAAGCGGCGCATGCTGGAAAAAGGCTTTGGCGACGAAGCCTACTTCAAACAAGTAGAAAAAGAAGTGAAGGCGATTGTGGAAGATTCCGTACAATTTGCCGAAGAGTCACCTTATCCGGATCCTTCCGATATTTTCAAGGATGTGTATGTGCAGGAAGATTATCCTTTTCTGAAGGAATAGCATCCCGCAAAATGATTGAATATTGTGCAGAAGCCTGCCCCCCACTGCCCGGGAAGCAGGCTTCTGCCTTTTTGAGTTGAATGCTCGTGAATGACTGTTGTTGTTTTCTGCCAAAAAGAAAAAAAGCAGTGGCAGCTGTCATTTCTCACGGAGCACAAGTGAAATGAAGAGTCGCATCCGCAGCGGGCATGTTGTTTTTGTCATGTCGAACGAAGTGAGACACCTCGCCAAGCCAAACTTCTTTTTGATACAAGAGATTTCCCGCTTGCGTTCGAAAGAGCAAAAGGACAAAGGTAAGAGTCGAACCAACAAAGAAGGTTGAAAAGAATAAAAAAATCCTTTAAAGTCCCCAAACACTTTTTAACCGCAAATAAAAGCATGACCGGCAGCACCTGCCCCCGGCACGCATAACCTTCAAGCAAAGCTTAGGTCACTAAAAAAAAGTTTGTGCTTCTTCTTTCACAAAGCGCAAAGCGGGGTCCACCGGGTCAAAACCGTACTCGTTCAGGTTGTTTAAAATAGCTTTGGCAAGTACCAGTGCTTTGGCGTTTTCATCTACGGTGGCTGCGGTATTGTTGATGAGAGTAACCACCCCTTCTTTTGCCTTTTTCACTTCTTCCCAGGCGGCAATGCTCATGTACAGTTGCTGAGACAGATTATGCGAAAACTCTTGTTGTATTTCATGCAGCAAAACGTGACGCAGCTCACCGGCTGTCAGGTCTTGAAACTGTATGCGCAGCAACAGCTGTGTAGGCGACATACGCTCAAGCAGCAGGCAAATGCGCTCATAGGCATGCAGGCGATGCTCAAGAGCAGTTTCACTGTATTTTAAACGCAATTCAGCCAGTTTTTTTTCAAAATCTTTTTGCAAAAAAGCGCGCACCGTAGCGTAGAGCGCATAACTTACGATGGCTAAGGGAATGCTCACTTTCAGTAGGTCAAGAAGTACTTCCATTCGTTCGAATTTATTTTTTTTGTGAAGCGTTTCAAAAATAGGGATTTTTTCAAAGTATCGGCTATGTTCAACGAACTACCTGTAAAAATTACGGCAACGGCTCTGGAAGCCATCAAAGATATAAAAGCCAACAAAGGCATACCGTCAGACTATGGACTGCGTATTGGCGTAAAGGGCGGAGGCGGCTGTGGCGGTGCCCAATTCCTTTTAGGTTTCGACCATCCCAAAGAAGATGATGCCATTTATCAATTGGAAGGCATCGATATCTATATTTCCAAAAAACACTTTATCTATCTTTTGGATGTGCAAATAGACTACGAAGAAACCGAAGAAGGCGTAGGCTTCACCTTCACCAAGCTGCAAACAAGCTAAGAAGCAGAAGGCTGTTTTTTTGCATCTTTCAAGCCGGCATCAGGTTCAAAATAAGAAAGCGGGGGGTTTTTCACCAAGAGTCCTTTGGTGTAGTGCATCATCTGCAGGGTCAAGCTCACAACATCACGCTTTTGCCCTTCGGGAATAGCTATCATCAGCTCATAGGGGCGTTCGGTATCGTCTTCATAGAAAGCGCCGATGCGGCACTTGGCATGGGAGTAACGCATGATGTAATCGAACGGCTTGAAGTGTTGCAGGCTTACACAGTACAGATAGTCGAAGCGTTCCTGCATGAAAGCTTTGACTTCTTCGGTATGGACAGCCTCGCCTCTTTTCAGATCGTTCTTAGTGAAAAAATCAAACTTAAAATCATAAGGGTTGGAGTGCTTTTCTTCAAAATAGGCCATTGCCCGCACCTTTTTGCCATCTTGTTTCAGGATTTTCACCCAAAAGTTAAGCGCCCCGTGGCTGTCTTCGTCGGTACTGTTAAACAAAATACCCACCGTGCGCACTTCTTCATAATTGAGCGCATAACGCTGTACCTGTGGCAAAGGGGGGCAACGGTGCCTGCCCAATATTTTATCCCAAAAACTCATAACTGTTCCGCTCAATTGCATTGCTGTTGAATTATACGAAAAAATCTTCAAAGCGGCTTGCCCTGCCGCCCAGTTTCTTGCGCAGCCAGTCGAGCAGCAAAGCCGTTGTCACCTTGATATTGAAGAGGCGGTCATTGCCCAAGCGATAAAGCGCTGCCTTGGCACCTTCTGCATCGGCATAAGCCACCCAAATGGTGCCTACGGGCTTGTCAGGTGTGGCGCCCCCCGGTCCGGCAATGCCACTGGTAGCCAGCCCTATGTCGGCATGGAAGCGCCGGCGCACGGCATTGGCCATTTGCAGCACGGTGGCTTCGCTCACTGCCCCCTCCGTCTCGAGTGTTTGGGGCGATACGCCCAAAAGCTCTATTTTGGCACGATTGCTATAAGCAACCACTCCGCCCTGAAAATAAGCCGAGCTGCCGGGTATTTTGGTAAAACTATGCGCCAAATAGCCGCCGGTGCAGCTTTCTGCCACGGCAATGGTTTTGCCACTTTTCCGAAGTAAAGCTGCCACCACTTCTTCAAGTGTTTCTTGCTCAAAGCCAAATACGTATTTGTCAATCAAAGGCAGCAGGCGGGCAAGCTGCTCCTTGGTGTCTTGCCGGAGTTGTGAGGGGGCTTTCCCTTTGGCCGTCAGGCGCAACTTCACCTGCCCAAAAGAAGGCAAGTAAGCCAATTTGATATGTGAGGGCAAAGCCTCCTCCCATGCTGCAATTTGCTCTGCCAGCTGCGACTCACCAATACCCACTGTTTTCACATGAAAATGAAGCAGGGGTTCTATGGAAAAAGTCTGCAACAAGCGGGGCAGCACTTTTTCTCGCATCAAATGCTGCATTTCGTGTGGCACGCCGGGCATTGCTACTACCACACGTCCGGCCGCATCCTGCATCCAAATGCCGGGTGCAGTGCCTTTTTCATTTTGAAGATAAAGCCCCCCCGCAGGCAAGGCTGCCTGTTGCCGGTTTAGCTCAGACAGAGAGCGCCCCCGCAGCCCGAACATTTCTTCGAGGTGCGCCAATGCTTCGGGGTGCAGCTGCAGGCCGGTATTGAAATAACTACACAGCGCCAGCTTGGTGACGTCGTCTTTGGTGGGTCCCAGGCCCCCGGTCATCAGTACCACTTGTGCACGTTGCAGCGCTTCTTGCAGTGCTTGCACAATAGCCGCTTGTTCATCGGCTATGACCGTATGGCGAAGCACCCTGAAGCCGGCTTCGGTCAGGTATTCGCTCATCCATTGAGCGTTTGTGTTGGCTATGTTGCCATAAAGCAACTCATCGCCTATGTTGATGATTTCAACCGCAACTCTATTCAAGGACATAAGATAGTCTTAATCGTCAAACAACATTCTGTTTTTGCGGAAACCGTGTTTTTCGAGCAGCATTTCCAATAAGCCATCCCGCAGCCCCACACCGGGCACCAGTATTTCTTTGATGCCGGCCCAGCGCATCACCGAAAGGTAAATATGTGCTGCGGGCACAATCACGTCGGCGCGGTCGGGGTTCATTTCCAGCATGGCAATACGTTCTTCGTAGGTATAGCTTTCAATGCTCTCTTTGATTTTCGCCAATTCCTTAATAGTAATCGAGCGCCCTTTTTTCTTGGTGTAAGTGGCCAGCTTGTTGATGTTGCCCCCTACCCCTACGGCCGTCAGCTTATCGACTTTGCTGCAGTGTTTTTCTACCCACTTTTGCATTTCCTTCCATAGTGCGGGGTCGGCAGCGCCTTCCAGCAATCGAATGGAACCAATTTCAAAGGAACGGGAAGCCACAGCTTGCCGCTCCATGATAAGTGTCAGCTCGGTGCTTCCGCCCCCCACATCAATATGCAAATAGGGCTTGTGGTCTAAATGACGCAACAAAGCCACGTTGACATAATGGTTTTCTTCGTCGCCACTGATAACCCTCAGTTCAATGCCTGTTTCCCGGCGCACCCGCTCCACGATGGCTGCACTGTTGGCTGCTTCACGCATGGCAGAAGTAGCCACCGCCATGTAGTCGTGCACTTCGTGCAAATCCATCAATAAGCGATAGGCTTGCAACAGCTTCAAGATTTGCTCTTCCTTGTGGGGCGTGATATGTCCGTGCTTGAATACATCAATGCCTAAGCGCAAAGGGAAACGCACATATTCCACTCTTTTCAAAAAAACTCCATCCAGTTCATTATTGATAACGCTCGATATTTGCAAGCGGGCGGCATTTGACCCTATATCTATGGCTGCTAATTTCACAAGGTTCCGTAATTTTAAAGTCCAATTGCTTGTTACAAATATAGTCATTGCCTGCAAACCACACTTTATTTTTCCCCGTATGACTTGAATAGTCAGAAGAAAGTGTGTAAACTTGGAGAGTTTGACCTTTGCCGTCATGCCCAATAGCTCAAATATTATTTTTTATTCTCCCTCTGCACCAAGCGCTGAGCCTGCTCTCATTGGTGAGCTTAAAAGAGAAGCTCAAGAGCATAAAAGCGATTGGCACATAAGCATCTACACTCAAGAACATGAGTTGCTTCACGCAATAGAATCGCTCTCAGCACCGGCAGCGTTGTTTATTCCGGTGGTTTCGGATGAAAGCACGGCGCCCTTGTTTGTTCATAAGGTTACTCAACAGCTGCAGCTAAGCAAACAGGTAGTGCCTGTTTTTAGTGGTGGGCATGGCTTGAACATCGCCCTGCAAGAGCAACTGTATCAAAGCGGGGCTTGGTATGTCTTTGACTTCGAGCAACAGCCGCCTGTTATTATATATCAAGCCATAGAGCAAGCCATTCGAAGAATTGAAAAACTGCACCACACGCCTGCCCAAGTGCAAGAGTGGCAAGAGCGTTTTTATGCACTCTTTCAACGTTGCCGCCTGCTGGAGCAGGAATTGGAAGAAAGCAAGGAAGAGCTACTGGAGGCCTACAAAGAACTAAGTGAAACACTTGAGCAGCAAGTCGATTTAAAAAAAACGATTGCTAAACTGCAGGCCGACTTGGATAGTTTTCTTTACAAACTCTCGCACGACATACAAGGACCGGTGGCTTCGCTGCAGGGGCTGGGCAACTTAGCCCGCTTGGACATAAGCGACCCTACCGCCCTGGATTATGTGGAAAAGATGATGCAAAATATTGGCAAACTACAGAAGATAGTGCAGGGGCTGCAAAAAGTAGTCAATGCCCGCTATGCCAATCACGAAGTGGAACTCATAGACTTCCATCAGCTCTTGTTTCAGCTGCGTGGCGAGTTCAAAAGCCTTTGCAGCAAACTGAATGTGGAAATACGCAGCCAAATCAATGATAAACAACCTTTTTTTGCTTCCCGCAATCTCATTTATACCATCCTGCAGCACCTCATAGAAAATGCTTTGGTACATGGTTTAAGCCAAAGAGCCAACTTCGATGAAACCGCCTATGTCGATGTGGTGATAAGCACCAGCCGGCGGCAATGCCTTCTGTTGGTCATTGACGAAGGCAGCGGTATTCCTGAAGAAGCCCATGACCGCCTGTTCGATTTGTTTTTCAAATACAACCCTGACTCCAAAGGCACCGGCGTGGGACTATATGTGGTAAAAAGCTGCGTAGAACAACTGCGGGGCACCATAGAAGTAGAAAGTGAAGTAGGCAAAGGAACCACCTTCCGTATTGTGATTCCCAACCAAAAGATGGAAAAGCTACCACAAGACCATGAAATTATACTCAGCACCTAAAAGCCTCTATGTGGCATTTGACGTGTACCCGGCTGCCAAGGGCTCTGCCACGCATATCCGTCATTTTTATGCAGCCATGAAACAAAGCCTGTCGCCCTCTGTGCTTTATACTTTGGGCAACGAAACGCAAGCCGTGTATGAGCAGCGTACGGGTGAAGAAGTAGTTCGTTTTCGCTACCCTCAAGCCCCTTTTTTTGAACGCGTCGATGCCTTTCAGCAGCAACTGTTCGATTTGTTGCACCAAAGTGCGCATACGTTGGCAGTCTGTCACTTCCGGGATGTGTGGGGGGGCATGCCCGTGCTTCTACACCGCGCCCGTAGCCGTGCAGCTTACCGCACTGTTTTTGAAGTCAATGCCTTCATGAGCATAGAGCTCCCCTATCGTTTTCCCGAAATGTCCGAAGCGCTTTTAAAGCAAATCGAAACGCAAGAGCTATGGTGTTTGCAACAAAGCGACCATATCGTTACGCCTTCTTACCGGCTTAAAGAACAGTTGTTGCAAAAAGCTTCTATTTCGCCGGAAAAAATCAGCGTGATACAGAACGGCGCCGAGGTCAATATCCCCCCCATGCCACGCATGCCCGATGCACCCCTGCATTATTTCATTTATTTTGGCGCTACCCAGCCATGGCAGGGCATCGAAGAGCTGCTACGAGCCTTCGGCTATGTGCATGCCCGGTATCCCAACCTGCATTTGGTCATGTGTCTTTCATCGAAAGAAAAGAAAAACCGCCAATGGGTGAAATTAAGCCGGAAACTGGGCTTGGCAGAAGCGGTGGTGTGGCGCTATGAACTTCCTCAAAGCATCTTGTATCGCCATGTGCAGCATGCCATCGCCTCAATAGCTCCGCTGACTGCCTGCCGGCGCAATATGGAACAGGGCGCCTGCCCATTGAAAATCATAGAATCGATGGCCATGGGCGTACCGGTCATTGCCTCCGACTTGCCCATTGTCCGGGAAATCATGCAAGACGAACAAGAAGGGCTTTTGGTGCGTGCAGGGCGTCCGGCACTTTTGGCACGCCAAATGCAACGGCTCTACGAGTCCCCCTCGCTTCGCTTGCGCTTGGCACAACAAGCAAGGCACACCGCCACACAGCGTTTTAATTGGGAAGAAAAAAAGCAGGCGCTTCAAGCAGTGTATCAAAGGCTTTTGACTTCGTCCGCACAAGCCGTTTTTACTCCATCAGGTGCTTTTTAGAGCGGTTGCGCCACCCCGCTTGCGACTCATATTTGACAAAATAAATTTTTAAATCTGCCCGGGAAGCATAGTCAACAAAATAGATGCTTTTATCGGCTTGGGAAGCGTATTTTACGAAGTGCCATTTTCCCTCATTTCCACGCGCTTGGCTTGCATAGCTTACCTTATATACTTTCAAATCTGCCTGCGACTCATAGTTCACTACGTACACCTTCACATCGGCCCGGCTTGCATAGCGGGCTGCATATACTTTTTGTGCCCGGGCATTGCCTGCGCATACGGCGCTTATCGCCCCAAAAATAGCGTACTTCCATAATCCTTTCATGATAAATAGTTTTTAAAAAGTTGCTGCTTAAACATAAGATAAGCAATTCTTGAAAGAATAACCGTTGAATGCTGCCCGTTGCTTTCAAACTTTTTTGATTTACGGGGGGCTTTCTTTTACCCCACTCCAAAACAAGCTTTTAAATAAGCCGCTTGGCAGTAAAGCGGATAAACATAAGGTGATTGTTGCGGCGCACAAGCAAGGCTATATCTTTGCCTTCTACCTCCGTAATTTTATACAGGCGGTTCAGTGTCAGCTCCGATGCCGCAAACTCGTTGACCCCCAGTAGAATATCGCCGGGGCGCAAGCCTGCCTTCCACGCCTCGGACAAAGGATTGACATCGCTGACCATAAAGGTGCGGAAATCGGGCGGTAAAAGCACCCAGTCAATGCCGGTAAAGCTATATTCGAAAGGCTTACGGGCGTTTTTGTTGGGGCGCAGCCACACCCGGCGATTTTTGTAGTCAAACACCCAATGAAACCGTGACATCAACCCAAAGCCGACGGCCCCTTGCACCTCGATGCCGGCAGGCTTGCGAAACTCGTAATAAGAAGTATCGGGGAAACCGGTAATGACCTCATTCATTTGCCAACGGGCTATTTGAATCCGTGGCAAACGGGCTATGAAACCATACCAATCGCCGGCAAGCGTGGCGCCTATGCGTCCTTTGATGTGTTGAGCCGGCAGGCGCAAAGCAGAGTCGGCAGCTGTTTCAAGCAAAAGCGTATGCCCTGCCCCACTGTCCAGCAGCACATTGACCGGCCGGAAGTGGCGCTCGCCTGCTTGCTGTATCCATAAACGCATATAAGGTTTTTCGCCATGCAACAACAGCGTATCGGCATGATAGCCTTTCAGCTTGCGCAGCCACTGCCGGTGATGACGGCTATAAAAAACCAACTCTTTTTGCAGGTAATCTATTTTCACCACCAAATGACGAAACAAGTCAGAGCCCAAAAGCCCATGAATCGGCTTGCCTGCATAGGAAGACAGGTTGAATACAGAGTCTTCCATGACCATGACATTAGCGGCTTCATCGACCAGACTGCTGCCTACCCGCAAATGATTAAGCGAAGACACATGTGCCCAAAAGACGTCGGGCGAACCCAAGCCACGCACCGGAATGCGTGTGCTGTTGCCATAAGATGCAAACAAAGTGTCAAGCGCAGGGTTTAAAATAAGTGTGCCTTTCACGCCGGTGTCAACCGCAAAATTTAAAGTATCTTTGCCATGATTCACAAAAACAGGCACCACCACCAGGTTGCCATACAGCTCAAAAGGGACCACTGCCTTGGGGCGGTGTTTCTTGGCTATACGGAAGCCTATTTCCTGAATGGAAGAAACCAAAGAGCGGCTCGCGCATGCCCCCAAACAAAGAGCTATCAAACCATAGCCTACCAAACGAAAAATGAGCATAGAGCCGGCTTTTTATACTATTGAACGGAAACAAGTTTATTTTGTAAAATAAAAATTTTACGAAAATGTTGTGGAAAGCAATTCTTATATTTCTTGCCGCTTCGCTGTTTGCCGGCGTGGGCTATTACCTCGACTGGCGCGCCAAACACCCAAAGCGTAAAAAATAAATAGCTATACTATGAATGAAGCCATACAGCAGGAAAAGAGAAGAGTAGCCATTTTGGGCTCTACCGGTTCTATTGGCACCCAAGCCCTCGAAGTCATCCGCGAGCAAGCCGACTACTTGGAAGTAGAAGTACTTACCGCTCATAACAATGTGGATTTGCTCATAGAGCAAAGCATTGCTTTTCAGCCCAATGCCGTAGTGATAGGCAACCCCGCTCACTACGATAAACTAAAAGAAGCACTGGCACCCTACCCGGTCAAGGTGTATGCCGGCGAAAAAGCCCTGTGTCAGATAGTGGAGATGGACAGCATCGACATTGTGCTTACTGCCATGGTAGGTTTTGCAGGCTTACGCCCCACAATTCATGCCATCGAAGCCGGCAAGCCCATTGCCTTGGCCAATAAAGAAACGCTGGTAGTAGCCGGTGCCTACATCACACGCCTGGCACGCGAAAGGGGCGTGAACATTTACCCCGTCGATTCGGAGCACTCTGCCATCTTTCAATGCCTGGTGGGCGAGTTTCACAACCCCATAGAAAAAATCATACTGACGGCTTCGGGCGGACCTTTCCGCGGCTACAGCCGTGAGCAGCTGGCCGGCGTACGCAAAGAGCAAGCCCTTAAGCATCCCAACTGGAACATGGGCGCCAAAATCACCATCGATTCGGCCACCCTGATGAACAAGGGACTGGAAGTGATAGAAGCCAAGTGGCTATTTGGGCTTTCGCCCGAACAAATAGAAGTGGTAGTGCACCCGCAATCCATCATTCATTCGATGGTGCAGTTCGAAGACGGCTCTATCAAAGCCCAAATGGGCCTGCCCGACATGAAGCTGCCCATCCTTTTTGCCCTCAGTTATCCGCTGCGCTACCGCACCTCTTTCCCCCGTTTCGACTTTACGGCCTATCCGCAACTTACCTTCGAGCAACCCGACCTGCAGGCTTTTCCTTGCCTGCGTCTGGCATATGAAGCGCTTCGCCAAGGGGGCAATATGCCCTGTGTGCTCAACGCAGCCAATGAAGTGGCTGTAGCTGCCTTCCTGCAAGACCAAATCGACTTTTTAGACATTCCCGTATTGATAGAATCCTGTATGCAGCGTATGGACTACATTGCCGACCCTTCGCCCGAAGACTATTTTGCTACCGACCGGCAAACCCGCGAATATGCGAAAGAAGCCTTAAAACACGTTTAAGTTTTGTAATTTTGTTCAATCACCAATCACCCCAAAAAAACAAGATATTTCATGGGAGTTCTTATTATGATTTTACAGCTCATCTTGGGGCTGTCGGTTTTAGTAGCCGTGCACGAGTTTGGGCACTATATTGCCGCACGCGCCTTTGGCATGCGTGTCCATAAGTTTTTCATTTTTTTCGACGCCTGGGGCAAAAAGCTATGGAGTAAAAAAATAGGCGAAACAGAGTTCGGTATTGGCATCATTCCTTTCGGTGGCTATGTGCAAATAGCCGGCATGATAGACGAAACCCAAAATGCCGATGCCCTTTCCAAAGAGCCCGAGCCGTGGGAGTTCCGTGCCAAGCCGGCATGGCAACGCCTGATTGTGATGCTGGGCGGCATCATCATGAATGTTATCACCGGTATCTTGATCTTTTCCTTGATCAGCTATACCCAAGGTGAAAACTATATCCCCAACGAGCGCGTTCAGGGCATCATCGTGGGCGACATAGGCGAGTCGGTAGGTTTGCGCACCGGCGACAAAGTCATTGCCGTCAACGGAAAAGCCGTGGAGCGCTTCAACGACCTGTTCAGCTCTGATGTGCTGTTGGGCAGCGACGTGGTGTTTACTGTGGTGCGTGCAGGCGACACCCTGCAAATACATCTTCCGAACGATTTGGCAGACAAGGTCATTGACAATAAGGACGGCTTCATATTGCCCATTCCCTATCTGACGAACTACGAAATAGTAGAAATAGCCCCCAACTCGCCGGCAGAAAAAGCCGGCTTGCAAAAAGGCGACAAGATAGTAGGCGTAAACCAAGACAGCGTACGGCATTTCTACGAGCTGTCTGAACTCTTGGCAAAACACAAAAATGAAGAAGTAACCCTGAAAGTATTGCGCCGGGGGCAGCTTATAGAACTGACGGCCACCGTGGGCAAAGACGGCAAACTGGGCTTTCAACCTGCTTTCTTCAACCAACTGTATGAGCGCAAAGACCTAAGTCCGGGCGAAGCCTTTGTCAAAGGTACAAGCACCGCCTTCAATGTGATTTTCGATAATATCAAAGGGTTCAAGAAAATTTTCCGGGGCGAAGTGTCGGCTTCCAAGTCACTGGCCGGTCCCATAGGCATTGGTGCCATTTATGGTTCTGTGTGGGATTGGCTGCATTTCTGGACCATCACCGGTCTTTTGTCTATGGTGCTTGCCTTCATGAACCTGCTGCCCATCCCTGCCTTAGACGGCGGGCACGTGGTTTTCTTGTTGCTGGAAATATTGAGCGGGCGCCCCGTACCCGAAAAAATACTTGAAAAGGCACAGCAGGTAGGCATGGTTATATTGTTGGCATTGATGGTGTTTGCTGTCTTCAACGATTTGTTTAAGTTTTTCACTTAAAAAAAAAGCCGGTATTGTGAAAAAGCTTTTGCGGCGATATGAACCATACTATGACACCGTAGGGGCTATGCTGCTGTTTGGCGGCATAGCCTTGTTGCCTTTTTCGAAAGAGCAGGTGCAGCTATGGATAGATGCACATCACTTACCTTGGTTGGATGTTTTCTTTGCCTATCTGACACATTTAGGTGACGGCCTCACCTTTGTGGTAGTGATAGCAGGCATGGCACTATGGCGCAGCTACTACCACGCTACCGAAGGCTTGCTTTCGTTTGCCACCTCCGGTTTGTTTACCCAATTGCTGAAACGCACCGCCTTTGCCGATGCGTTGCGTCCCAAAGGCATACTGGGCGCTAAACTCCATTACATTGCAGGCGTGGACGTACATATAGCACACTCCTTCCCTTCGGGGCATACCACCACTGCTTTTGCTTTGGCTACCTTTCTGGCGCTACACAGCGCCCCCAAACGCGGCGTATATTGGGCATTGGCAGCCGGATTGATAGGCTTTTCACGCATTTATTTAAATCAACATTTTCTTACCGACGTGCTGGCAGGTGCCGTCATCGGTACCTTTTGGGCAAGCCTCATCCATTGGTGGTTACTGCCGCTTCGGGAAAAACCAAAGTGGCAAAAACGCTTACTCCCCTGAGTCTTTGCGCGGCAGCCGTTCTCTAAAAAACAGCCCCAAGCCTACGGCGGTAAAGAAAGTAAACAAAGCATACACCGAAGCGGGAATGGCTGCTTCCGGGCTGTTGAGCATGGTGGCGCTGGTAGCTACGGTAATAGCCAGCCCCGTATTTTGCAACCCCACCTCAATGGCTATGGTCAAGCAGTTTTTGCGCTTCAGGTGCACCGCCTTCGACACATAGTACCCCAACAGCATCCCGCCCAAGTTCAAGCCCAGCATGAAAGGCAAGATGCCCAAATAATCATACCACCGGAACGACAGACTGTTGTCTTGGTTAAAGTAAATGGTCAGTACCATGGCTATCCCCAGCAAACCGGGCAGCAGATACTTGAGCCAGCGTTGCCACTGCTCCACACGGCGTTTGCCCACACGATGCCGAACGTAAATGCCTAAGACGGCCGGGATAACCGTTATCAGCAGTATTTGCACAAAAGTATTCCAAAAAGGAAGGCTTAACTCACGCCGGTCCCCCATGAACACCCACAGTGCCAAGTTTACAATGGAAGGAATGGTAAAAATCGTCAATAAGCTATTGAAAGAAGTCAACAGAATAGATAAAGCCAAGTTGCCTTGCAGTAGGTAGGTAATTAAGTTGGACACCGTTCCGCCCGGGCAGGCGGCCACCAACACAATTCCCACTTTAATGGCCGGACTGAAAGGGGCTACCCATGCCAATAAAAACGCCAAAAAAGGTAAGCCTATCATCTGCAGGCCAAGCCCTACAAGCATGGATTTGGGATAACGTATGATGCGTTTAAAATCATTGAAGGTAAGAGACAAGCCCATGCCCAGCATAATGAGCGCCAAGACCAAGGGCAGGATATAGGTTGCTAATAGTTCTCCAAACATGTCGTTTTCTAAATTCGGCGCAAATTACTAATTTCAAGCTTAGCATTAAACACAATTCCGGGCACAACCAAGCCACTGCGCTCTTTGTTTTTTCATAAAGCCGTCAAATGCATGTTTACACACCCACTCAGAAAGAAACTGCTTTTTATAGCCTTTCCCCTGCTGACACTTTTTTTGGCATGGTGGCTGATGCCTTCATCCCCCACACAAGAAGGCTGGGCACGCGTGCAAAAAGGCAACCTTAGTGTGCAAGTGCTGGCAGCCGGCGAGCTCACTGCCCGCCAAGCTGTCGAAATCACAGCGCCTGCCATCTTGCGCAGCCTCGAAATTTACCAGGTCAAGATCGTGGACATGGTGCCCGAAGGCAGTCAGGTGAAAGCGGGCGACTACCTGGCCACCTTAGACAAACAAGAACTCAACGAGAAAATACAACAGCTGCGTATCGAAATAGAAAAGCTTGAAAACGAGCGCAGCCAAGCATTGGTCGATACCGCGCTGCTGCTGCGCCAAGCGCGCGAAGAGCTGCAAAACCTTGCTCTCGACCTGGAAATGAAAAAAATACAACTACAAGGCATAGAGTATGAGCCCCCTGCCGAACAAAGCAAAGCCAAACTGGCTTATGAGCGTGCCCTGAGCGCTTATGAGAGCGCCAAACAATCCTACCGGCTCAAACAAAAGCAAGCGCGCAGCAAACTGTTGGGCATTTATACGCTACTCAACGAAGCCAAACGCAAATACGAAGCAGCACAGGAAGCGCTGGAAGCACTCACTCTGTATGCGCCCACCGATGGCACCGTGATTTATCACAAAGACTGGAACGGGAACAAAAAAGAAGCCGGCAGCTTGGTCAGCAGTTGGGACCCCATTGTAGTAAAGCTTTCGGCACAACAAGAGTTGGTGTCCACAGCCCGTGTCAATGAGCTGGACATACATAAAATACAAGTAGGACAAAGCGCCGAAGTACGCATAGAAGCGCTGCCCAACCGCACCTTCCACGGCGAAGTTATCAACATATCGAGTACTGCCGAAAGCGATGGTTCCAAAGTGCGCTACTTTGCCGTAAACATACGTTTAAAAGAAAAAGACCTTGCCTTACGCCCTACCATGAGTACCCTCAACCGCATCGAGTGCAGTCGCCACGAAAATGTGCTGCTGGTTCCTTTGAGTGCCATCCATTATGCCGGCGCGGGCACCCCCTACGTAATAAAACGAACAGGCAGACGCACGGTAAGGCAGCAAGTAGAGCTGGGCGCTGCCGATGACCTCTTTGTTATTGTGAAAAAAGGGCTGAAAGCCGGCGACCAAGTCAGTTTATCGTTACCCAAAGAAGCAGAATCACTGCCATGGCAGGCATTATAAAAAAAATACTCTCGCATCATCGTGTGGCACAATGGAAAAAGGTGTTGTACTGCAGCTGGCAATTGGCACAGCAAAACCGGCGTGCACACCGCTGGCGCCTGTGGCTTTCCATGGTAGGCATCGTGGTAGGCACCGCCGCCCTGTTCAGTCTGCTGATACTCAACCGCGGCATGCATCGAAAACTGCAGGAGCGTCTCCATGCCTATGGGCTCAATACCCTGTATTGGCTGCCTCAAACCAACAGTCTGGCTGCCGACCAACTCAACGCTGCCGGTGAAGCGCTTTACTTAACTGTTGAGAAATTGAAACAATACGAAGATGTATTGACAAGCCCCGCTACCCCTATTTGGCATTTGAGTGCTGAGGTGCGTTGCCGCGACCGTCACCGGGCGCTCCCGCTGGTGGTTTCTTCGGCTGCCCTCCGGCAGCTGCTGCCCATTCGCTTGGAAAGCGGACGTTTCCTGCCCGGCACTGCTTCTGCCCCGGCTGTTTGTGTAGTGGGGCACCGTCTGGCGGCAGCCCTGTTGCCACCCGGGCACTCCCCCGTAGGGCAAACCATTTGCATAGGCACTACTTGCCTCACGGTGGTAGGCGTCATTTATTGCCCGGGCAGCGATAACCGTTTGTTACCGGACCTGAACAGTGCTGTCATCGTTAGCCCCGGTACTTTTTTATACCGCCTGTTGCCATTCATAGAAAAAACGAACCTGCCACACCCCTTCTGGCTGAGCCGCTACCGGCAACATGCAGCAGGCGTGCCCCTTCTGGCAAGTCTGCTGCATCAAACCTATCCGCTGAGCAGCTACGAAGCTTGGAATCCGGAAAGCTTGATAAGCGAAGAAAAGAAAACGCAACGCACCCTGCGCGTTACCCTCTGGAGCATCAGCGTGGTAGCTTTCCTGGTAGGCAGCATCGGCATGGTGAATATGATTTATAGCCATACGCTTGAGCGCAGCGTTGAAATAGGCATACAAAAAGCGGTAGGTGCCACCCCCCTGCTCATACAATGGCAGTTCATCCTGGAGACTTTGCTGCTGGGCTTTTATGGCTGGCTGGCCGGCATGTTGCTGGGCGGCGTGTTCAGTTATTTCATCAGTCAACAAGCAGATATCCCATGGAATATGCGCGTGCCCGACTGCCTTTCGGTAGCCGGCATAGCCCTTACTCTTTGTTTGCTTTCGGCATGGCTGCCTGCCCGGAAAGCGGCACTGCTTCCTCCTGCCCGGGCACTTATTCAGCACGAATCCTAAAAAATGATTACCTTAGTCCCAAAAGCTTGCACACTCTTTTTTGAAGACTTATGGCAAAACAATTACTGCTTGTTTTTTTACTCTTCCTGTCTTGTCCGGTCTTGCCTCTTTGGGCACAAGATGCAGAAAACAAAATAGCCCGCCTGGAGCAAGAATTGGCGCATACAGTGGGCACCCGTGAAGTGGACATCTGTGTAGAGCTTGCCAATGAGTATTTGTTCTATGACCTTGATCGTGCTTTTAAGTATGCTCACTTAGCCCTGCAAAAAGCAGAATCGAAGAACTACCTGCGTGGTGTTCTGGCAGCACGTGTTGCCTTAGGCAACTGCTACCTGTACCGTAGCGAACAGGAAGACCTTCTGAATGCTTTCGAACAATACACGCAGGTCATAGAAACCACCCTGCCACAAACACAAGAAGAAGAGTGTGCCTTGGTACTCGAAAAAGCCAAAGCCCTGAACGGCTTGGGCAGCTTATATCAAATCTGGGGCGATTTTAAAAAAGCCATTGAGCTGCACACCCGCTCCCTCGAAATACGTGAACGCTGCGGCGACCCAATAGGCATTGCCCGCTGCTATAATAGCATAGGGCTGGTATATGACAACATGGGGAATTATGATGAAGCCATCCGCTATTACTCGCGCGCACTCAATATTTATGAAAAACACCGCCGTATGCGTGATGTGGCCGGCGTATTGAACAACCTGGCTGCGGCCACTCACCTCAAACTGCTCAACAGCAACAGCGCCGAAAGCTACGAACAAGTATTTGATTATTACCGCCGCTCTTTGAAAATCAGCGAAGAGCTGAAAGACCGCCGTGGTATGGCACGCATCTACAACAACATGGGCATTCTATATGCCGAACAAGGGAAGTTCGACGAAGCACTTGACCTTTACTTCCGGGCTGCCATGATTGACGAAGAAGAAAATGACCCTGCCGAAGCTGCCGCCACTTTCAACAATATAGCCCGTCTTTTTGAGCAAAAAGAAGAATGGCTGGTTGCCTTGGATTACTATCAAAAAGCCTTGGAAGCTGCCGCCGCCGTAGAGTCCAAGTCTGCCTTGCTTAGCGCAGCCCAAGGGCTTAGCCGTGTATATGCACAATTGGGCGACTTCTATAAGGCTTTTCAGTATGCCCAAATGACCAACCGTCTGCAAAAAGAGCTGTATGACGTAGAAACAAGTCGCCGCATAGCACTCATCAGCAGCCAATACGAGATAGAGAAAAAGCAAAAACAAATAGAGCTGCTCGAACAAAAGCAAGCCTTGCAGGCGCTTGAAAACGAGCGCTCGCGTCAATATCTTTTCTTCGGCAGCATTCTGCTGGTGATGCTCATCGCCTTGGTACTGTTGCTTTTCAACCGCTACCGGTTCAAGTCAAAGCTGAACAAGCAGCTGCAAACCCTTTATCGTGAACTGGCCATACAGCACCGTCGCACCGAAGACAGCATACAGTATGCCAGCCGCATTCAACAGGCCATGATTCCCAAGGCGGAATCCTTGCTGAATCCTTTCCGTGAAGTAGGCATTTTTTACCGTCCCAAATCCATCGTTAGTGGTGACTTCTATTGGTGCAAGCAAGTAGGCAAAAAGAAAGTGATTGTAGTAGCCGACTGCACGGGGCATGGCGTGCCCGGCGCCTTGATGACGGTGCTCGCCATGAATATTCTCGACAAGCTGGTAGATGAGCTGCACGACCGCCTTCATCCGGACGAGCTGTTGCGGCACTTAGACCGCCGCATCCAGCAAGCACTCTCCGACGAAGAAGTGCAAGACGGTCTGGATGGTGCTGTTTTGGTGGTTGAGGGCAATCATCTCGAATATGCAGGGGCCAAGTTCCCACTCTACCTCTTCCATGACAATGAATTATTTGTGTTCAAAGCATCCCGTATTTCATTGGGCAATAAGTCCTACAAAAAAGAGAAGATATTTCAAAGGCACAACCTGCAGCTGGAACCCGGCGATAAACTTTATTTGCACTCCGATGGCTTTCCCGACCAATTCGATACCAACAACAAATACAAGTACATGAGCAAGCGGTTCAAAGAGCTGCTGCTACGTCATGCCGCACTTCCTATGGAAGAGCAAGCGCGGGCGTGGGAAAAAGAGTTTGACCGTTGGCGCGGCAATACTGACCAGATAGATGACGTGGTGGTGGTCGGTCTCATGTACTAAAACCTTTTCACAAAGTAAACTTATACCCCTCCTCTTTGAGCCGGTTGTGGTAAAGGCGGTAAGCAGGCATCTGTTTTGCCACCTCTTGCCAAAAGGCAGCACTGTGGTTGTGGTGTCTGAGATGTGCCAGTTCGTGCACTATCACATAGTCTATCATCTCCGGCGGTGCCATCATCAGGCGCCACGAAAAATTTAAATTGCCTTTGGTAGAACAAGACCCCCAGCGTTTGCGGGCACGGCTTACTTTCACTGCTGCATAACGCCCGCTTAAGCCTGCACGTTCAGCCCAAAAAGCGACTCTTTTAGGGAAAAAAGCCGCCGCCTGTTCCCTGTACCATGCTTCAAACAAGGCTTTGGCTTGTGGCTGCGCCTTGAAATACAAAACAAAGGCACTACCCGAAAAAGACAAAGCAGGCGACGGGCGCGTATCGAATTGTAAAGGATAAGCTTGCCCCAGATAATAAAACAGCTCCCCTTCAACAAAGCGGTGGCGGGGATAAAGCGCTTTGCGCTGCTGTGCTGCCTGCATATGTTTTTCTATCCAGGCCGCATGCTTGGCAATCACTCTGCGGATGTCGGCCTCGCCGGCACGATAAGGCACGCGCACCCATAGCTCGCCTTCTTCGGTAATTTGCAAAGCAATAGTCTTCCGCCGGCTGCGTATGATGCGCGCGATAGGGAATGGCGAAAAGTTGCTTTTTTTCATCTCATGCATATGCCTTGATATTTACCTATTGCAGACGCAAAGTTTCAAGTTTCTAATGGTTCCTGTCATAAAAAAAAAACGGGCAGCCGTTCGCAAACAGCCGCCCGGGGATATGCAAGAAGTTATAAATCCTTCGCCTTACGACAAGTCGGACATATCGAAGTTATCCAAAAAGCGGGTTGTGAAGTTACCGGCTTTGAACTGCTCGTTGTCCAGTATTTTGATAAGCAAGGGAATCGTCGTTTTCACCCCTTCAATCATAAACTCTTGAAGTGCCCGCTTGGTACGCACAATCAGCTCTTCACGGCTCTGCGCACGCACAATCAGCTTGGCTATCATAGAGTCATAAAAAGGCGGTATGGTATAGCCGGCGTAAATATGCGTATCTACACGTACGCCCATGCCCCCCGGAATATGCAGGTTGGTAATGCGCCCGGGCGACGGCATGAAGCCCTTGGCCGGGTCTTCGGCATTGATGCGGCACTCCATCGTATAGAGCTGTGGCTCGTAGTTGCGTCCCGAGATAGGCTCGCCGGCAGCCACTTTGATTTGCTCTTTGATGAGGTCGAAGAAAGTAGCTTCTTCGGTCACGGGATGCTCCACCTGAATACGGGTGTTCATCTCCATGAAATAGAAGTTGCCGTCTTTGTCCACTATGAACTCAATGGTGCCGGCACCTTCATAATTGATGGCCTGCGCCCCTTTGATGGCTGCTTCCCCCATTTTTTTACGCAATTCGGGGGTCATAAAAGGCGAAGGCGTTTCTTCTATAAGCTTTTGATGGCGGCGCTGAATGGAACAGTCGCGCTCTGACAGGTGGCATACTTTGCCGTACTGGTCGCCAAATACTTGTATTTCGATATGGCGGGGCTCTTCAATGAATTTCTCCATATATAGCCCGTCATTGCCGAAAGCCGCTGCTGCCTCTTGGCGCGCCGACTCCCACGCTTTTTCTAATTCTTCCTCGCTACGCACGATACGCATGCCCTTACCACCGCCCCCGGCCGTTGCTTTCATCATGACCGGGTAGCCTATTTCGGCTGCCGTTTTTTTGGCATGCTCCAAAGACTCCAGCAAGCCATCGGAACCGGGCACTACGGGCACGCCTGCCGCGCGCATAGTGGCTTTGGCGGTTGCCTTATCGCCCATCTTTTGAATCATCTCGGGCGTAGGACCAATGAATTTGATGTTGTGGTCAATACAAGCCTGTGCAAACTTGGCATTCTCCGACAAGAAACCATATCCGGGATGGATGGCGTCGGCATTGGTGATTTCGGCTGCGGCAATAATATTGGGGATGTTCAGGTAAGACTCCTTCCCTGCAGGCGGACCAATGCAAACGGCTTCATCGGCGAAGCGTACATGCAGGCTTTCCTTGTCGGCAGTAGAATACACGGCCACCGTTTTGATGCCCATTTCCCGGCAGGTGCGTATGATACGCAGGGCTATTTCGCCACGGTTGGCAATCAATATCTTTTTAAACATAAAAAAATCCGTTTTTGATTAAGAGAGAGGTTCTACAAGGAACAGCGGTTGGTCGTACTCCACAGGCGAAGCATTCTCTACCAACACCTCCACGATACGTCCTTCTACCTCGGACTCTATTTCATTGAAAAGCTTCATGGCTTCGATGATGCACACTACCTGCCCTTTCTTTACGATATCGCCCACTTTTACAAAAGGTTCAGCATCCGGATTGGGGGCACGGTAAAAGGTGCCAATCATGGGTGACTTGATTTCCAAAAGCTTCTTGTTGCTCTTTGGTTCGGCAGTCGGTGCTTCGGTAGCAGGCGCCTGGGTTTGAGGTGCAGGGTTGGGAACCGCTACTTGCGGCTGCGGTGCCGGCGGCAGAGGCACGGGCACAGATGACTGCACCACCGGCGCTTCTGAATGGCGTTTTACACTTATTTTAAACTCTTCGGTTTCAATATTTACTTCTGCCAAGCCCGACTGTGCAATAAAGTCGATGAGGTCTCTCAGTTCTTTCGCTTTCATGAGTCGTTTCGTTTGTTCGAGGTGGTAAAAATACAATTTTGTATTTAAAAAATTAAACTTGGGGGTCATAAGCCCATTTCACGAGGCTGGCGCCCCAAGTGAATCCTCCGCCAAATGCCGCCAATACCAACAGGTCGCCTTTTTTCAGCTGCGCTTCATAATCTCTCAAACACAAAGGAATGGTAGCATTGGTGGTGTTTCCATATTTATCAATGGTGAGCATCACCTTGTTTTCATCGAGCCCCATGCGCTGGGCAGTAGCGTCTATAATGCGTTTGTTGGCTTGGTGTGGTACCAACCACGCTATGTCTTTGCCGGTTAGTTGGTTGCGTTGCAGAATTTCATAAGAAGCTTCTGCCATGCCTACCACTGCATGTTTGAATACGTTGGCGCCTTCTTGGTAAATAAAGTGTTCGCGTGCTTCCACGGTCTCATGCGAAGCAGGGCGACGGCTTCCGCCGGCTTTCATGTGCAGATGCACCCATCCGGCGCCGTTGGTATAGTGTACATGGTCAAGCAGCCCATAGCCTTCGGTGTTGGACTCCAACAAAACAGCGCCTGCCCCATCACCAAAAAGCACGCAGGTATTGCGGTCTGTATAATCTACAATTGATGACATTTTGTCGGCGCCTACCAAAATCACCTTTTTGTAGCGTCCGCTTTGTATGTACTGAGCGGCTGTGGTCAAGCCATACAAAAAGCCGGAGCAAGCAGCCATCAAGTCAAAGCTGAAAGCATTGACAAGCCCTGCCTCGTGCTGAATAATGTTGGCAGTGGCCGGGAACATCATATCAGGAGTAGCTGTGGCACAAATCAAAAGGTCTATTTCTTCGGGGTGGGTGTTGGTTTTTTCGAGCAGCTGTTTTACTGCTTTTGCGCCCAAATAAGAAGAGCCCAGCCCTTCGCCTTTCAAGATGCGGCGTTCTTTGATGCCGGTGCGGGTGGTGATCCACTCATCGTTGGTGTCCACCATTTGTTCCAGTTCCTTATTGGTCAATATGTAATCGGGGGTATAAGCTGCTACGCCCGTGATGGCTGCGGTAATTGGTGCCATGGGTTTTTATTTTTGGTGAAAACATAAGAAGGGGGTAAGGCCCCCCGTCACAACTTAAATACTTTGCAACAATGCGCTTTTAATTTTTGAATTTAATTCGGCTTGTGCAAACTTTTCAGCGAGTAATATCATGTTGCAGATAGCCAATGGCGACGATATACCGTGTCCAATCACCACATTTCCGTTAATTCCCAAGATAGGGCTCCCGCCGATGGCTTCGTAGTTCATGCGGTCAAAAAATGTATCGTGCAGGTCGCGCTTATTCATGATTTCATAAATCGACTCTGCCATTTTCAGCACAATATTGCCAATAAAGCCGTCGCATACTATCACATCGGCTTTATCCAAAAAGATATCGCGCCCTTCAATATTTCCTACGAAGTTCAGGTGCTCTGCACCTTTTAATATCTTGTGTGCCGCCTGCACGGCAATATTTCCTTTTTGTTCTTCTTCACCTATACTCAACAAAGCCACGCGTGGCTCTTCGTGCTCCAGCACGTATTTGCAATAGAGATTGCCCAGCTGCGCAAATTGAGCCAACACTTCGGGCTTGCAATCGGCATTGGCGCCCACATCCAGAATAACACCGGTATTGCCGTTGACCATGGGCACATGACTGATGAGCGCCGGGCGCATGACGCCTTCAATGGCTTTGATACTAAACAAAGCGCCCACATACATGGCGCCGGTATTACCTGCACCGCAGAACACATCCACTTTGCCTTCTTTAAGCAGATGATAGCCTACGGCAATGCTCGAACGCATTTTTTGCTGCATGGCTTTGGTCGGATGCTCTGCCATGCCAATTACTTCGTCGGCATGCACAATTTGAATGTTGGCAGGCACTTCTTCGGGCAAGTGCGCCCGGATGGCGTCTTCTTGTCCGATCAATACGATTGCGATTTCATTTGCACGCTGCTGTGCTGCCATCAAGGCTCCCTTCACAGGAGATTCGGGGGCGAAATCGCCCCCCATAGCATCAATTGCGACTTTAATAGGCTGATTCATTAGCTATAAAGTTTAGGGAAAAAGAAATAAGTGACGGAGCTCACCGCCGGTAAATACCTTAGATGCGCTCGTAGTCCTCAATATACACTTTTCCCTTGTAATACAGCTTGCCATCTACCACATAAGCACGGTGACGCAAGTGGGGTTCACCGGTAGTAGGGCAAATAGAAAGCGCAGGCATAGATGCCTTGTAATGCGTTCTGCGCTTATCTCTGCGGGTCTTCGAGGTTTTACGCTTCGGATGTGCCATAGTTAATTTTCGTTTTGGTTATTTTTTAGCTTTTTTAAAATTGCCCAACGTGGGTCAATATCTTCGTCTTCACTTGACTTCTGCTCTTGCTTTTCGCCGGGGTGGGTAGTATAGAAAAGACGGCTGTTGTTGTGCAACACGTCATCTTCGCTCTCCTGCTCTTCTTCCTGCCGGTAGCGCGGGTGCAGCTTCTTTAGCGGCACGGCAAAACATATTTCTTCATAAATGTAGTGTGCCACGTTTACCGCAGTGGTTGACGAAGGCAGGATGGTCAACTCATCCGAAGCCGGGGCTTCGGTGTCGCTGAATTGTATGATATGATAGCGTTCCAGCTCAAACGGATGTTTGAATTCATCCAGGCTGCGGTCGCAAACAAGCTGCATGTCGCCCTTAATCCGGAATTGCAGATGCAGCATGTTGCGGTCTTTACGCAATTGCAATTGTGCAGCAAAATGCGCCTTCTCTACCAGGCTGTTTTCAAAGCAGGCAAAGAAGCGGTCATCATCCTCAAAATCGTAGGTATAAACCTGCTCTTTGAGGTGAAAGACCGGTATCTCATATTTCTTCAAGTAGTCACCCATTTCGCTCATGCACAAAATTGCGAGTGGCAAATTTACGTATTTTTTTAGCAACCGCAAACTAATCAGAGATTTCAATCAGGTGTTCGAAGCGCCTGATTTTGGCTATATCGCAAGCCCAAAAAAGTGCATGTAGCAGGGAAGTGGGGTCAGCTATCCCTTTGCCTGCAATCTCATAGGCGGTGCCGTGGTCGGGCGAGGTGCGCACAATGGGCAGGCCGGCAGTAAAATTCACGCCCTCAAAGCCGGCAATGCTTTTAAACGGAATAAGCCCTTGGTCATGATACATAGCCAACACAGCATCGAACTTTTTATAATGGTGCTGTGCAAAAAAACCATCTGCCGGATAGGGACCAAACACCAGGTGACCGTCGCGTTTAAACTCTTTCACCACCGGGCGGATGATTCGTATTTCTTCATCGCCAATCACGCCTTCGTCGCCGGCATGCGGATTTAGCCCCAGCACGGCAATGCGTGGTTTCAGTACGCCGAAGTCGGTACGCAGGCTCTCTATCATCAACTGCAACTTAGTGCGCAGCTTTTCTTCGTTCAACACCTGCGCCACTTCTTTGACAGGCACATGCCCCGTTGCCATGGCCACTTTTATTTGCTCATGTATCATAAACATGAGGCTTTCGCTTTTGCCTGTATTATCGGTGAAATACTCTGTATGCCCGGGGTATTGAAAATGCTCGTTTTGAATGTTTTTCTTATTGATAGGACAAGTAACGACGGCGTCGAGTCGTCCCCGCAAAAGGTCTTTGGTAGCTTGTTCCAGACATAAGAAAGCGGCTTCGCCGGCTGCCGGTGTGACTTTCCCGGGCTCTACTTCTTCTTTCAGGGAAAAGCAGTTAATGAGATTTACTTTTTTATGCGTGATTTCGTCGATGCTTTTGGCTTGGTGGATAAAGTATTCGGGCAGGTTCAACAAGCGACGATAGCGCGAAAGCACCTTCATGGAAGCATAAATGACCGGTGTGCATAGTTGCAAAATGCGGTTATCTTCCAATGCTTTTAATATGATTTCCGGACCTATGCCATTGTAATCCCCCATGGTGATGCCTATCACCGGCTTCCAATTGGTGTTTATCTTTTTACCAAGATTGCTCATAATTTATGCTTTTGATTGAAGAGGTTTCAGTAAAGCCTGCACTTGATGGCGAAACTGTTCCCCTCTGTCTTCGTAGTTTTTAAACAAATCAAAGCTGGCACAAGCCGGCGACAACAACACTACATCGCCCGGCTGTGCCATGCGAACAGCCAATGCAACTGCTTCTTCCATGCTGCGTGCTTCACTACAAGCCACCATGCCTTTGTAGTGCGCCTGCAATTTACGGTTATCGGTGCCCAAGCATATCAGGTGTTTTACACGGCTGCGCACCAGGTCGTCCAAAACGCTATAGTCATTGCCTTTGTCCACTCCACCGGCAATCCAGATAATATGAGGCGAAGCGGGGAATGCCTCCAAAGCAAAATATACGGACTCTACATTCGTGGCTTTCGAGTCATTGATAAATCGGACGCCTGCCACTTCGGCTATCAGCTCCATGCGATGGGGCACACCCGTGAAGGAAGCCAATCCTTCTTTAAGCCTTTCCGGTGGCACACCCACCAAGGCAGCGGCACTCAAAGCAGCCAAAGCGTTGGTCAGGTTGTGTTTGCCGGCAAGTTTCAAATATTTCCACTCTATGAGTGCAGGCGGTTGCCCGGGAAGCTCCAAATGTAAGCCGGCAGTAGTAGCCCATGCCCCAAAAGGCAAGCCCTCCTTTTTGGTATAAGCCACCGGAATGCGTACCGCCTCGATACGGTGCTTTGCCATGGCAAAGCGCAAATCCTTGCTTTCGTAGTTAAAAATAAGATAGTCGTCTGCTGTTTGTTTATTAAAAATACGCATTTTGGCTTCGGCGTATGCCTCATAAGAGCCGCCATAGCGGTCGAGGTGGTCGGGCGACAAGCCCGTTAATATGGCCACATGCGGATGCAGGTCGTAGCAGTGCTCCAGCTGGAAGCTGCTCAACTCCAGCACCCAATAATCGTGGTCGCCTTCTTCGAGCAGACCGCGCGCAAAGCTATGCCCCACGTTGCCCGCCAAGCCGGCATCCAAACCGGCACTTTTGAGCAGATGATGCAAGAGCAAAGTCGTAGTGGTTTTGCCATTGCTGCCGGTAATCGCCAACAAGCGGCCGCGTGTAAATCGCGCTGCAAATTCTATTTCCGAAATGAGCGGAATAGCACGCGCCAAGATACCTTGCACAACGGGCAGTTCATTAGGAATACCCGGACTTTTAATTACTTCATCGGCTGCATAAATCTTGTCCAAGTTATGTCCCCCTTCTTCATAAGGGATGCCGGCCTGCTCAAGGCTGGCCTTATGAGCGGCTTTGAGCTGCCCTACTTCTGACAAAAAGACTTCATAGCCCTTTTGTTTTGCCAAAAGGGCGGCGCCCACCCCACTTTCGCCACCACCTAATACTATGATTTTCTTTGCCATAGAGTTACCACTATAAAGCGCAAAATTATACGATTATCAAAGACTTAACAAGTGCGCGGCTTTAAGGGAGTGTCCGTTCTCTTAAAAACAGCTTCAATTCGCTAAAGCAGGTAATCTGCATGCTTTCTTCGGGAACGGGCAAACCCCGGGGATTATACCATATGCCGTGCATGCCTACTTGGCGTGCGCCCCACACGTCGGCTTCCCAGTTGTCGCCAACCATAAGGCAATGATGCGCAGGGCAGCCGGCTGCTTGTAAGAAATAGCGAAAAGCCCGGGCTTGTGGCTTGGCAGCACCTGCCACACAGGAAGTAACCACGGTGTGGAAAAAGCATTCGATGCCTGCCGCCTGCAGCTTGGTATATTGCACATCGGCAAAGCCGTTGGTGAGAATATGCAACAAATAGCCTTGTGCCCGTAGCTCATCCAATGCTTCCCGCACATAAGGCAAGGTGTAAGGCTTGTGAGGACAGCGTCGCACGTATTCTTCGCCAAAAGACGCTGCCCGGTGCAGCGGAATACCCAAACGCTCAAATATGTGCACGAAACGCACACGGCGCAAAGCCGCCTGTTCTATCTGCCCTTGGTTATATGCCTGCCATAGAAGGTGGTTTACCTGTTTGAATACAGAGAAAAAAGATTCAAAGTCCGGGCAGTAGCGGCCGAGTGCATATGCCTCGAAAAGCTCCCGCAGGGTTTCTTCCGAAGCGCGCTCATAGTCCCATAGCGTGTGATCTAAATCGAAAACGATATGGCGGATGTCAAGCTGCATAGATTCAGTGAACCAGTTTCATTTCTTCCAAAAAGAGTTGCTCGCGCTTGCGCGGCTCCACTTTCCATAAAGAGAGTTCACGGTTTGAAAACAAGGTCTTATACACTTTTTGGTCTTCCTGAAGCGTGGGGTCTTTTACCAGCTTCAGCAGTTGCTCCACTACGCCTTTCACTTCTTCTTTCATGGCATAAAACACCCATTGGTCAATACGGTTGGGGCGTACAATGCCTGCATTGCGCAGATAAGCCAGATGACGCGAGGTCTTGGTTTGCGAGTAATCAAGGATCAGTTCCAAGTCCGAGGGGGTCATCTTGCCGTTGCGCCACAACAAATGCATGATGCGTAAACGGGCTTCGTCAGAAAAAGCCTGAAATAGCTGAGCTGCCAAAGGCAATGAAAAATGTTTGATGCGCATAACTTGTATTCAGTTGATGAGTCTAACAACTTTTTACGTATCTTGAGAAAACCGTTTGGTTTTCAAGAAGCTTTAAAGAAATAAGCTATGCTGAATTTACAAAAAATTATTTTACCTGTTCTTTTTATGGTTTTATGCTCACTGCCGGGCACAGCACAAAAACTGATGCTTTACCGTGGTGCACAAGTCATCACTCCCTCGCAGTCGCTACTGGCACAAGAGGTATTTGAGGAAGATGAATTGCATTTGGTGGTAACACCGGACGAAGACTTCCAAAAAGCGCATCCCGATATTCAGCGCATTCGCCCTTTTAAAACGCTCATCACCCATCAACGAAAAGATGGCAAAATGCAAACCATGGTTCTGACCGGTAAGGACCGTTTCACCTTGGCGCCTTTTCGCCCAATAGAAGGGGAAATTTTTCTGATAGAGGTTGTCGAATGGATGGTTACCCGCACCGACGGCACACTGCAAAAACAGCCGGTGCAAGCTCAAGTGCTGAAATTGGTTTATTGAGTAGTCTGCTGGCTACTTTTTCAAAAAAAGCAGCACACAATCAGACATTTTATAAAATTATATTTTGCATTTCAGTGTTTTTTCAATAAAATATAACGCCAAAACAATCATTCTTAGGCAACCCCCAACCACTGACTTTATGCTAAGCCGGAAGATTCTTGACTTGGAGCGTGCATTACAAGAAGCCCAGGAAGAAAAACAACAAATAGACCTGCTGAATGAACTAAGCTGGTCGCTGCGAGACATAGATTTACGGCGTGCCATTCAGCTGGCACAACAAGCCAACCGCCTGTCGGTGCGCCTTTCGGACGGCAGCATTTACGACTTTGGGCTGGCCTGGAGTTCCATGCACCTGGGGTTTTACCATTTCTTGTTGGCGCAATATGAGGATGCCGTCAGCCGGCTGTCGCAAGCCAAGCGCTTGTTTCAAAGCATCGATTATCAAGAGGGGCTGGCACTGACCCTTGCCCGCCTGGCTCTTACTTATTGGCATACGGGCGAGTATGAAAAAGCATTGGCACATGTTTTTGAGGCATTGCATTTGTGCCGCAACATCCAATCTTTAAGTAGTGGCTGGACCCACTATGTGCTTGCCGGCTTTTACATGGAGCTTAAAGAACCGCGCCTGTCAGCTACTTATTACGAAAAGGCATTGGCTATTTTCGAGCAAAAGCAAGAAATCAATGGTGCTGCCCGCTGCTACAATGGTTTGGGACGGCTCTATTTGAAAGAAGGCGATTTGATGACCGCTTGGCGCATGCAAAATCAAGCCATTCAACTTCAAAAAAAAGCAGGTGACCAAAGCGGATATGCACGCTCACTTCATGATATTGCCGATATCCTCATAAAGCAAAAACAATATGACAAGGCACTGCAGCAGGCAGAACAAGCCCTGAACATACGACAGAAGCTGGGCGCCAAAGGCTCTATCATCAACAGTGCATTGCAAATAGCCCGTATATACTATCACAAAAAACAATACGCACGGGCATTAAAAGAGGCGCAATACGCACTTGAACTGGCTGCCGGCATTCGTGCCAAACCCAAGCTTTACCGCATTCATGAGTTGCTTGCCAAGCTTTACAAAGCTACCGGCGACCATGCCCAAGCCCTCCGGCATTTAGAGCAATATGTACAATTAAAAGACGAAGTCATTGGCGAAGACGCCAATAACCGCCTCAAACGGCTGCAAATCAGTTTTGCTCTGGAGCGTGCCGAAAGCGAAACGGAAATGTACCGCCTCAGCAACCTCAAGCTGCGCGAAGCGTATGAAGAAATTCAGCAAAAGAACAAACAAATTACCGAAAGCATACAATATGCCCGCCACCTGCAAGAAACCCTCCTGGCCGATAAAGAACTATTCAAAAGCGCTTTCCCTCAATCCTTTTTACTTTACCTGCCCAAAGATATCGTAAGCGGCGATTTGTACTGGATGAACTTGGTGCCCCGCTTTACCTCACAAACAAGCAGCGAAATATTGTTGGCTGTAGGCGACTGCACGGGGCATGGGGTGCCCGGCGCACTTATGACCGTGCTCTGTATTTCTATGCTCAACCAAATTGTGCAGGAAAGTAAAATATGTGCACCTGCTCAAATCCTCAACGTTCTGGATTTTCACTTGCAGCATACCATCAACCGGCGGGGAAAAACTCTCCAAAACCAAAGTGTGGACCTGGCTGTGTGCCGGCTCAATATGAAAGAAAAAAAACTGCTGTTTGCAGGTGCCCGCATGGACCTGTATTTGGTGCGCAACCAACGTATAAAAACCATCCGGGGCAGCCGTTTCCCCGTAGGTTTTCCAAATAGCAAGAATTTTAACGAAACGCATGTAGAGCTGCAACAGGGCGATATGCTTTACCTCTTTACGGATGGTTTTCCCGACCAATTCGGCATCGGCGAAAACCGTAAATTCATGCTCAAGCGCTTCCGCGAGCTGCTCAAGCAAATAGCCCCCCTTTCGCCCGGTGAACAACAAGAGCTTTTGCAAAGCACTTTCCAGCAATGGAAAGGAAGCCTCGAACAAACCGACGATGTGCTGGTACTGGGCATCCGCATATGACTTTTCGCTGAAAGGCATTGAAAATTAAAGCTCTGCTGCTGTGAGTTGCATTTGCAAAAGCAAAGGTTTTTGCGCAACTTCATAGGGTTATCATTCTCTTTGTTTTCTATGAAACCGGAACAGCTCCAAGCCTTAGAGCACAAGATACAAGACTACCGCCGGCAGCTCAAAGAGCTGCTGCAGGCAGAAAACCCTACGCCACAAGAAGAGCAGCGCATCAAAGCCATCACTCAAGAGTTGGCGCGTTTGCAAGAAAGCTATGAGCGCCTGCGCGCCTTGAGTGATTCATCAAAAAAAACGCACGATGCATCCCAAGCAGCGCCCCAGCCCCCTTCTGCCAAAGGGGAAGGCAGTTGGGATCAGCTGGTGGTGCGAAAGGTGTTTGCCTTTGCCGGCATCATACTGTTTGTGCTGGGCTTGCTGCTGTTGCTTGCCTATGCTATCGACCACGGCTGGCTTACGCCGCCGGTCCGTATTGCACTGGGCTATTTGGGGGCAGCCGCCATGTTGGGCACCGGCATTAAACAGCGCCCCCTGGGCACACGCTGGGCTTCGGTATGGGTGGCCGGTGCTGCCGTGCTCAGCTTTGTCACTTCACTTTATACCGTCAATCATTACGAACTCAACCATTGGGGCGGCATTGCTTTGCTTGTGGGCAACATGTTGATTTTCCTCGTATATGCCTACTATTACCGCGAAGAGCTCATCGGTATTTTGGGCTTTGTGGGGGGCTATCTGGTGCTTGTGCCGCTACGTGGATTGGATGCCGACAGCTTCCTTATCTTTACCTACATAGGGATACTCAATACCGGTATTTCGCTGCTGGCTTTGCGTTTCTTTTGGTGGCGCACCGTCCTGCTGTCTTTTCTGACCGCCGGGCTTTTTTTATTCATCTGGGTGATACTGGAAGCCGCCTTTGGCGCCAATGCTGCCACCACCAACCACCAAATGAGCATCATCACTTTGTGGTATGGCTTTTTATACCATGCGGTACTTTTGTTTTTGCTTTACCGGCATGCACGCGAAAAGTTGTCTGTCTTTTTGTGGTTTCTGCTTGCCAACATAGGGCTTACGTTCATTCTGATGCTCAATATATACGACGGCATTTGGGCAATTCCTGCTGCCTTTGCCTTGTTTGCGGGGCTGCACGAGCCGCTTAGGCGCCTGCTGCCACCGCCGCGTGATCTATCTTTCTCCATAACAGTTGTTTTTCGCCTGCTGGCTGCTTTATTCGCCATAGGCACTTTGCAAACCTTCATGCTGCCCAAATTTGAGTCCGGGGAAATCATAAGAATAGAAAATGATTTCGTACGTTTATTTCCCTGGTCCTCGATTTATTTGTTTGGTGTCGCAGCACTGTATTTCGCGCCACACCGGCACACTACTACCTATTGGAAAGTGATTTACTACATTACCGGTGGTGTGTTTTTCCTGCTGCCGGGGATGTGGAACATCATTCAATTCGAAGAGAGTGCGGTGCTCTGGTGGCAACTGCTCAGCCGCTGGCTGGTGCTTGTATGCATGGCGTGGCTCTATCGCCGCCTGCTGCAAACGGGCAGCCGAGAGCACAACATACTGACTGTGTTTTTCCTCTTCCTTTTTTGGTTCACAACCATAGAGTTCATCAATTACGCCTTTTTCGTTCACGAGTATGATTTGTTTACACTGCCGGCTGTTTTCTGTTTCAGTGTGGTGTATTATTTGGCTGCTACATACTGGGCAAAAAAGCAGAGCGGCCTGTCTTTGCCTGCTGCAGTGCGCTACGGTGTGGTGCCTGCACTGGCTGCTTTCTCTTTCATTGCCTGTCTTGCGAGTTTCGAGAGCATCATGTGGCATGTGTTTCTCAAAGGATATTCCCCCTATAGTTGGCTTTGGCGCTATGCCGTGTATGCCTGCCTGCTGGGCTTGCTTTACCATCAACGCCGGCAGCTGCAGCAAGGCAACAGCCCCAAGGTGTATGTGCGCGGCAACTTCTACGCCCGTCAAATCAGCTGGTTGCTTATATGTAGCATGGAAGCCATTGGCTTTTACATGATAGTCACCGCACCTCATGACAAAACAAGCTATCAGTTGCATCTCGACCTAAGCTTGCGCTTCGTTTTGAGTTTGTCCTGGTTGCTGCTTGCCGGCTTTTGGATTTACAGGGGCATCCGGCGGCAACACCTTGACCGCCGTCGCTTGGGCGTATTACTGGCTCTGCTTTCCATTCTGAAAATACTGATTATCGATGTGCAGGCTGAATCCCCGCTCAGCCGCATCATCTTATTCATCGTAGCAGGTGCCGTATTACTGGTGGCTTCTTATCTTTACCAACGATATAAGGATTTTCTAACGGACGAAAACAAACAAGCACCAAACGGGCAATAATCATGGACATGGACAAAAAATGGGACAACTATATTCAGGCGCTGACCCGCCTGCAACAAGAACGCGAGCGCCCCACAGAAGAAGACATGCGCGAAATTGCCCGCCGGCTGGGCTTCACCGACGATGACTTGCAGTATCTTGAACAACGCTACCAAGAGCTGCTCGAACAGGGCAAACAAGCCCTGCTCCATCAGCAGTTTGAAGAAGGCTATGACACTTTGCAGCAAGCCCATGCCCTGCGCCCCTTCGAAGCCGAGCCGGTGGTGCTCCTCACCGAGCTGTGTGCCGGAGCCTATTTGAGCACCCGGCAAGACCTATGGAAGCAGCGCGGCGAAGAGTATGCCCAAGAAGCCCTGCAGATAGCCCCTCACAACACACGCGTGATGGCTGCACTGGATGCACTACGCGCCCTTCCCTCCCGGAAGCAAGGCAAGTGGCGCAAGCTTCTTCTTTTCGGGGGAATAGCGGCGGGTCTGCTGATTATATTCACCTTTATGGCGCGGCATTGGGCAAGCGAATCCACACCCGGTGCGGTAGTTACTACTACCACCTTGCAAAGCAGGCAAAACAATACACCATCTGCCATTGAAAATACCGGCTGGCTGATAGATAACGTGCAAGAAAAAAATAGTTTCCGCCTGCGCATCATGCCTTCGGTGTGGATAGTAGAAAGCCCGCAAGGCATCTTGGAAGGTAAACATAAGAGCGACACCAAAGACAAATTCTATGACGAGGACGGCAAGCTGCAATATGAAGTGCGCCTCTACCCCGACGAGCCCAACAAATGGAAGCTGCGCGATGCCGGTAGCCGCCCGCTGTGGAAGATAAAAGAATACGGCAGCCGCCTGAAAATATACCGCGGTGAGGAAGAGGAAGCCTCGTTTGAAATCAAACAGCAACAACCAAATGCTGCCGTTCTGTTGGAAAAAGACAAGCCTGCCGCTTACATCAACTATTTGGGCGGGGTGCTTGAAGTGAAGACCGCCCAAGGTGTCCTGTTATACCGCTGCAAGAAAGAAAACATAAGCCCCGGCGAGTTGCTTGGTTTCGGTTTATTGGCGCTCCCCGGCACAGAGGAATCAGCCAAACAGGCACTCCTTGCCGAATATCTGCACCGTCTACAGCCTTAATTCTTTCCGCCAAAGGGAAAGAATACATGCTCTTTCCAACGCTTGTGCTCGTGCTTGAGCAGGTAAAAACCTTTTACCTCAAAGCCGGCAGAAAAAGGTTTGTCTTTATAGTAAGCCCACATCTCTTCGAACTGTGCGGGCGACACATCGCGGTGTGCCAACGTCATATGCGGATGAAAGGGGCGCTCCATGCGACGATCATGAATGCCGTGTGCCTCTTTCAGATAGGCGCAAAGCGAAGCCTGCAGGTGTTGTAAAGCCCTCGAAGGCGCTACATGCAAAAACAACACACGCGGACGGAAGCAATCAAAGCCGTCAATATGCAGGTGGAAGCGCCCAAAAGGGGCTGCAAAACGGCGTATCGATGCTACCAATTGCGTTTCTTCGCTTTCCTTCATGCGAAAAGGCATATACAAGGTAATATGCGCAGGTGAGCGCAAAGCCCACGAGCAGCCAAACAAATCCCGTATTTCCTCTTTCATGGCGCGCACCTCCGAATACAGAGGCTCCGGTGGTACCACCGCAAAAAAATATAAACGCTCTTGCATCTGTCTGCTCAGCTAAAGGTTGATTTGCATGGTAAAAGTAGGAAAAATAAAAAAGTGTAAAAGCAAACAGGCGTTAGAGTAAAACCACTGTCCAAAGGCATAGCGTTGCCCCCCTCTTTTTTATAATCCTGCCTCTTTACGTTCCAAGTGCCCTTTATTGTCATTTCATCATTCCGGGTGCTCCTCCCTTCTTGTCATTTTGAGTGCCCCCATTGTCATTTCGAGCGTAGCGAGAAATCTCTTTTCCTCTTGTAGCTTGATGAGCTTGAGATTTCTCACTCGCTTCGCTCGTTCGAGATGACACGCAGCTCAAAAACAAGGGTGTTTGTTTCAAGACAGCAAGCTATTGAATAAAGAAACGACCTTCCGCACAGGCAAAGCCCCTTACTGTCTATACGGAAGGTCGCCTGCTTACAAAAGCAGGCATACACACCTTATCATTTCCAACGGCTCACATAGCCTGCATAGTCGTTATTGGCAGCTGCCTCGCGCAAGCGCTTCGGTGGGGGCGAAAGCGCTCCCCGTAGGCGTTAGCCAAGCGCTCCAGCTCGGCTACAAAGCGTTGAATGCCTACGTAGTCAATAAACGAGAGGGCGCCTCCTGTATAAGGCGGAAATCCCCATGCCAGGATAGAACCTACATCTGCATCGCGGCGCGTGCGTACCACCCCTTCTTCAAAGCAGCGGGCTGCCTCCACTGCCTGACGGTACAACAGACGCTTTTTCAGCTCCTCTATGGGTGGTTGCTCTGCCTTGGGCGGGAACAGCTCTTTCAAGCCTGCCCACAAGCGTTTAGGCTCATTTTCCGGATATTCATAGAACCCTTTCTTGTCGCGCCGGCCGGTGCGCCCCAGCTCTTCCACAAATTTGATAATTACTTTTCCTTCAGGTAAAGAAGAAAATGAAAGGCCTGTGTCTTTTTCTGTTTGCTTGCCTACCTTGTAAATCAAATCCAAATTCACGGCATCGGCCACCTCCAATGGACCCACCGGCATGCCTGCCTGTTCGCCGGCATGTTCGATGAGCGCCGGCACTATTCCTTCCGAAAGCATGGTGATGCCTTCCGATGTATAGGTGCCAAAACAACGGGAAGTGTAGAAGCCCCGCGAGTCGTTCACCACAATGGGCGTTTTACGTATTTTCTGCACATAGGCGATGGCCGTTGCCAGGGCGTAGTCGTTGGTTTGCTTGCCTTTGATGATTTCCACCAGCATCATTTTATCTACCGGCGAGAAGAAGTGTAAGCCAATGAACTGCTCCGGACGGCGGCTTGCTTCTGCCAGCGAAGTAATGGGCAAGGTGGAAGTATTGGAAGCAAAAACAGCCCGTTCGTCAAGGAATGCTTCTGCCTCTTGCGTCACTTTATATTTCAGTTCGCGGTCTTCAAATACTGCTTCTATAACCAAATCGCAGCCTGCCAGATCAGCAGCATCGGCAGTAGGACGAATCAACGCCAGCACTTTTTCCGCCTGTTCTTGTGTCATCTTGCCGCGTGCCACCCGCTTTTTGAGCAGCTCACGCGAATAATCTTTCCCTTTCTCTGCCTTCTCTACCGAAACATCTTTGAGTACCACCTCAATGCCTGCCATGGCACTCACATAGGCAATGCCCGAGCCCATCATGCCGGCGCCCAAAATGCCCACTTTTTTCACCTCGCGTGGTTCTACTCCTTGGGGCGCGGCAGCGCCTTTGTTGGCTTCGTTCATGGCAAAAAACAAGGTGCGAATCATGTTTTTTGCCTCTTTGGTTTGGGCTATTTTGGCAAAATACTTCGCCTCTATGTCCAAGCCCAAGTCAATGGGCACTTGCAAGCCCTCATACATGCAGCGCAGGACGGCATGCGCAGCCGGGTAGTTGAAGTGCACTTTTTGTACCAGCAGGGCAGTGCCTGCCATAAAGGTTTGCACGCCTTTGGGGCTCTGCACATTGCCGCCGGGTATTTTATAGTTTTTCTTGCCTACGACCCTTCCTTTTTTGTCTATTTCGTCGTAGGGCTGCAACACCGAGGGGTTTGCCAGCGCCCAGTCGATGGCTTTGCGCAACAACTCTTCTCTTGTGTCTGCCAGCTCATCTACCAGCCCCGCTTTTAGCGCTTCTTCCGGATTCATGCGCTTGGCTTGCAAAATAAGCTGCATGGCAGGCTCAATGCCTATGAGCCGGGGCAAACGCTGCGTGCCTCCTCCGCCCGGAAACAAGCCTATTTGTGTCTCGGGCAAGCCTATCTGTATTTTTTCATGGTTGAGTGCTATGCGGCGGTGGCATGCCAAGGCCAACTCATAGCCCCCTCCCAGGGCAGTGCCATTGATGGCAGCTACCACAGGCTTGCGCCCTGTTTCCATGCGGCGAAAGATATCGTGCAAACGGCGAATCATCTGATAAGTCGTTTCTATATCCGCCGACTGCTGCAACATATTCAAATCTGCCCCGGCAACAAACTCTTTTCTTGAAGAAGTAATAACAATGCCCTTGGCTGCTTCATCGGCCAGGGCGCGCTCAATGGCTTCGCCCAGTGCTTTTATGGAATGCTCGTTGAGCACATTCATCGGGTAGCCCTCCATATTGATATCAAGCACGGCCACCCCTTCTTTTATTGTATATTGAATCATAATTACTTACTCTTTTTATAAGGTTATACCATTTCAACCAAAGTGGCAATGCCCATGCCGCCGCCAATGCAAAGCGTTACCAAGCCGGTGCCCAGTTGGCGTCGTTCGAGCTCATCGACCAAAGTATTCAGCAAGATGGCCCCGGTAGCCCCCAACGGATGCCCCATGGCAATGGCACCTCCATTCACGTTGACCTTGTCGTGCGGTATGTTGAAAGTATCCATGTAAAGCATGGGAACTACTGCAAAGGCTTCGTTCACTTCAAACAAATCGATATCGGAAATTTGCATGCCGGTACGCTTGAGCAGCTTCTCGGTAGCCGGTATAGGTCCCGTCAGCATGATGGTGGGCTCTGAACCGCAGGTGGTGAATGCCTTGATACGGGCACGTGGCTTCAATCCCAGCTTTTCGCCCATGGCTTTGTTGCCCAACAGCACCACTGCCGCCCCATCGACAATACCCGACGAGTTGCCGGCATGGTGCACATGCTCAATACGCTCAATTTCGGGATACTTCTCTATAGCCAAGGCATCCAAGCCTGCCATTTGGCCCATCATGGCAAAAGAAGGGGGCAAAGTACTCATGATTTCCAAAGAGGTGTCGGGGCGCACGGTTTCGTCTTTGTCAAGTACCACATGCCCCAAAATATCTTTCACGGGCACAACCGAACGCTTGAAATAGCCTTCTGCCCATGCTTTGGCTGCCCGCTTGTGCGATTCCACGGCAAAAGCATCCAGCTGCCGGCGGTCATAACCGTACTTGGTGGCGATCAGGTCTGCCGAAATACCTTGCGGCACAATCTGCAGCTCCCCTACTATCTCGGGGCTTGTAAACAGGGCGCCGCCGTCTGAGCCCATGGGCACCCGCGACATGGACTCCACCCCACCGGCTATCATCAGTTGTGCCTGCCCGGCAGCTATATAAGCCGCCGCCATATTGATGGCTTCCAAGCCCGAAGAGCAAAAGCGGTTGATTTGCACTCCCGTAACCGTTTCGGCATAGCCGGCTGCCAACACGGCGGTGCGGGCAATGTCTGCGCCCTGCTCGCCGATGGGCGTTACACAACCGGCAATGAAGTCGTCGATTTCAGCTGTGTTGAACTGCAAGCGCTCGCGCAGCTCGCGCAACAAGGTGGTGAGTAAATGCACGGGCTGTGTGGCATGCAAAGCACCGTCGGGTTTTCCTTTGCCCCGCGGCGTACGCAGGGCTTCATAAATATATACATCCATAAACAGTAGTATTTTTAAAACATTTTTTTGCACTTAAAGGCAATTTAAAAAATATTCGGCACACAGAATAAAGGTTTTACCATTTTTATTTTGGGAATTAGAATTCACATTCTAATTTATACTCCCCGGCACATGCCGAAACGGCTTCTTTCCGGTTCCGGCGGCACTTTCACGGTATGTCAATCAAGCAATGCAAAAAACTTAACGCATTCATAGTAACAATCTTAAAAGTTTTCGTAAATTTGCCCCCATGTTTGACCGGCATGCAAAAAAAGCCTTGAAAATTTGCATGTTAGTGTCAAATGTGTCTATATTTGTGTCCTTTTTTGGAAGGGTATAGCCTATAAATAAACTATAAAACGAGAAGAACCGTGAAGTACATGAGTTACAAAACCGTTTCGGCAAATAAAAATACGGTTAAGAAAGAGTGGCTCGTGGTGGACGCTACCGACGCCGTGGTAGGCCGCCTGGCAAGCCAAATTGTGCATCTCCTGCGTGGAAAGCACAAGCCTCTCTACACCCCTCACGTGGACTGTGGCGACCATGTGATTGTGATTAACTGCGACAAGGTGAAGTTCACCGGCAAAAAATGGGATGAAAAACTTTACATCCGCCACACAGGCTATCCGGGTGGTCAACGTGCTTTGACTGCCAAGCAAGTGAAAGCCAAATCTTCTACCCGCCTTATCGAGCATGCCGTGAAAGGCATGTTGCCCAAAAACCGCTTGGGTCGTCAGTTGTTCAAGAACTTGCATTTGTACGAAGGAGCAGAGCATCCGCATCAAGCACAACAACCTAAGGAATATAAACTGAAATACTAATCATGGAAGTTATCAATACTATAGGACGTAGAAAGACTGCTGTAGCGCGTATCTATATGAAGCCGGGCAGTGGTGTTATCACCATCAATGGGCGCCCCTTCGAGGAGTACTTCCCCACGGAAGTATTGCGCACAGTGGCAATGCAGGCACTGACCTTGGTCAACGAAGCCGGCAAATTTGACATCAAAGCGAACTTGGACGGAGGCGGAATCGCAGGTCAGGCTGAGGCTTTCCGTTTGGCTACTGCTCGTGCACTGGTAGAATACAACCCTGAGTATCGCGCAGCATTGAAAGAAGAAGGCTATTTGCGCCGCGACCCCCGTATGGTGGAACGCAAGAAGTATGGTCGTGCAAAAGCAAGAAAACGCTTCCAGTGGACCAAACGTTAATCCTGCAAACTGCTTACTTATAAATACTCTTGGAATATGGCAAAAAAATTGGAATATAAAGACTTATTGGCAGCCGGGGTGCATTTTGGTCACTTGAAACGCAAGTGGAACCCCAAAATGGCACCTTACATCTTCATGGAGAAGAACGGCATCCACTTGATTGATATCAACAAAACCTTGGCAGCCCTCGACGAGGCTTCCAAAGCGTTGAAAGGCATTGTGCGCAGCAACAAAAAAATCCTTTTTGTTGCTACTAAAAAGCAAGCACGCGAAATCGTGGAGCAAGTGGCAAAACGCACCGGCATGCCTTACGTAACCGAGCGTTGGTTGGGCGGCATGCTTACCAACTTCTCTACCATTCGCAAGTCTATCAAGAAGCTCAACAGCTTGGAAAAGCTCATGAAGAGCGAATCTTACGAAAACCTCACCAAGCGTGAGCGCTTGATGATGCAGCGTAAAAAAGAGAAGATGGAAAAAGTATTGGGCGGTATTTTGGAAATGAACCGTCTGCCCGGTGCGCTCTTCATCGTGGACATCCGCCGCGAACACATTGCTTTGGCAGAAGCCAAGCGCTTGGGTATTCCCGTATTCGCTATGGTGGACACCGACTCTGACCCCACCAGCGTGGACTACCCCATCCCTGCCAACGATGACGCCTACAAGTCTATTGACTTGATCGTGAACTATATTGGCGACATCATTGAAGAAGCGCAGCAAGAGCGCAAGCAAGAAAAAGAAGCGCAAAAGCTGCAAGCAGAAGAAAACAAAAAACGTGCGATGGATGAAGGTGCCGACGTAGAGAACGCACCCGAAAGCCATGACGAAGAAGAATAAGTCGGTTTTCTTCTTTTCACACCGCACACGTTCTTTTGCATATAAAAACATGGCTGCCCATCAATTTCACGTTGATGGGCTTGCCTTTTAAAATACAGTACCCGGTTTTTAACTATTTCATAAAAAACGCATAATACTATGGCAATCACAGCACAAGACGTAAACAAACTGCGCCAAATGACAGGCATGGGCATGATGGACTGCAAAAAAGCCCTGCAAGAAGCCGAAGGTGACTTCGACAAAGCCATTGAAATCCTTCGCAAAAAGGGTGAGAAAATATCCCTCAAGCGCGCCGATAACGAAACCAAAGAAGGGGTTGTATTTATCTACAACACCGGTACCGAAGCAGCTGCTTTCGCTTTCAGCTGCGAAACCGAGCCCGTAGCCAAAAACACCGAATTCCGCGGCTTGGGTGAGGCTATCCTCGAAGCAGTGAAAGCAAACAAACCTAAAACAAAAGAAGAAGTAGAAAACTTGACTTTGCCTTCAGGACAAACCGTAAAAGAAGCCATCACCGAGTTGATGGGTAAAATCGGCGAAAAGCTGACCATCAGCGACTATGTGTTCTACACCGGCGAGCAAATTGTTGAGTACTTGCACAGCAACGAAAAAGTAGGTGTATTGGTGGTGTTTGAAGGCGTGAATGGCGCCGATCTCAGCGAAACCGGCAAAGACATTGCCATGCAAATCGCTGCCATGAAGCCCATCGCCATCGATAAAGACGGTGTGGACCCGGCTATTGTAGAAAAAGAGTTGGAAGTAGCACGCGAGCAGGTACGTCAAGAAGGTAAGCCCGAAGAACTGGTTGACAAAATTGCTCAAGGCAAACTGAACAAGTTCTTCCAAGAGCATACTTTGTTGAATCAGAAATTCGTAAAAGACGACAAAAAAACGGTTGCTCAGGTATTGAAAGAAGCAGCCCCCAACGCCAAAGTAGTTGCCTTCAAGCGCTTGGCCATTGCTTAAGGCTGTTTTGGTTTAGGAAAACTATCCGGCGGTGCACCCCTCGTGCACCGCTTTTTTTAATTCTTTGCCCACCAAGACTTTCATCGCTGCGGGGCTTTGTTTCAGCCCCAATCTATTTGTAACTTTGCCCCCTGATTCATAGACCATCAAAACAGATATGAAAGGATATACACCCGCCGAGATAGAAAAAAAATGGCAACAGTACTGGGATGAGCAACAGGTTTACCGGGTCGATGAAATACCCGGTAAACAGAAATTTTATGTGCTCGATATGTTCCCCTACCCTTCCGGTGCCGGCTTGCATGTAGGCCACCCGTTGGGCTATATCGCCAGCGATATAGTAGCCCGCTACAAGCGGCACCAAGGTTACAATGTGCTGCACCCCATGGGATTCGACTCCTTTGGCTTGCCTGCCGAGCAGTATGCCATACAAACCGGACAGCACCCGGCCATCACCACCGAAAAAAATATTGCCCGCTATAAAGAGCAGCTGCGTGCCATTGGCTTCTCCTATGACTGGAGCCGCGAAGTGCGCACTTCCGACCCCAAATATTATAAATGGACCCAATGGATATTCCTCCAGCTCTTCGGTTCATGGTACAATAAACAAACCGACAAAGCCGAGCCCATCGAAACACTCATTGCCCACTTTGAAAAACAGGGCACCCAAGGGCTGAATGCCCACTGCAGCGAAGACACCCCGCAGTTTAGCGCCGAAGAATGGAAGGCTTTCGACGAGCGCAAAAAGCAAGAGATATTGTTGGACTACCGCCTGGCCTACCTCGATGACATGACCGTAAACTGGTGTCCGGCTTTGGGCATGGTGCTTTCCAACGATGAAGTAAAAGACGGCGTGTCGGAACGTGGCGGGCATCCCGTAGTAAAGAAAAAAATGCGGCAGTGGGCACTGCGCATTACCGCCTACGCTGAACGCCTGCTGGAAGGGCTCGAACGCATCGACTGGTCGGAGGCCATCAAAGAGATGCAACGCAACTGGATAGGCAAATCCTATGGCGCCGAAGTCAACTTTCCCATACAAGGGAAAGAAGACATGGCCATTAAAGTATTCACCACCCGCATCGATACTATTTTTGGTGTTACCTTCCTGGTATTGGCGCCCGAGCACGAACTGGTAGAGAGCATCACCACCGAAGCGCAGCGTGCCGAGGTGATGGCCTATGTAGAAGAAGCCAAAAACCGCTCGGAACGCGACCGCATGAGCGACGTCAAGCATGTGTCCGGTGTCTTCACCGGCGCCTATGTGGTGCATCCGTTCACCGGTAAGCCCATCCCCGTATGGATAGGCGACTATGTGCTGGCAGGTTACGGCACGGGGGCAGTAATGGCCGTGCCTTCATCTGACGACCGCGATTTCCGCTTCGCCAAACATTTTGGCCTGCCCATCGTTCCGGTTATTGAAGGCACCGAAACGCTCGAAAATCCCACCGAGATCAAACATGGGCGTCTTATCAACTCGGATTTCCTAAACGGACTCGACTGGCAGGAAGCCATCGAAAAAGCCATAGAAGAAGTTGAAAAACGTGGCTTGGGGCGCCGCCGCGTGCAATACAAGCTGCGTGATGCCGTCTTTGCCCGTCAGCGCTACTGGGGCGAACCCATTCCCATTGAATACCGCAACGGCATCCCCTATGCGCTGGATGAAAAATACTTACCGTTGGAATTGCCACCCATTGACAAATACCTGCCCACCGAAGACGGCGACCCGCCTTTGGGACGCGCCGAAAACTGGGTAAGTCCCAACGGCTACCCCTTGGAACTGAACACCATGCCCGGCTGGGCAGGCTCTTCGTGGTACTTCCTGCGCTATTGCGACCCCCACAACGAAGAGCGCTTCGCTTCGCCCGAAGCTATCGACTATTGGAAAAATGTGGACCTGTATATAGGCGGCACCGAACACGCCGTGGGGCACTTGCTTTATGCCCGCTTCTGGACCAAGTTCCTCTATGACCGCGGATGGATTCCCTTCGATGAGCCCTTCCAAAAGCTCGTGAATCAGGGCATGATTCAGGGGCGCTCAAACTTCGTGTATCGCATTAAAAACACCAATACCTTTGTGTCTTACGGTCTCAAAGACCAATACGACACCGTACCCATGCATGTGGATATCAGCTTGGTGCACAACGATGTGCTGGATACCGAAGCCTTCCGGCGCTGGCGCCCGGACCTTGCCGATGCCGAGTTTATTCTGGAAGACGGCAAATATATCTGTGGCTACGAAGTAGAGAAAATGTCAAAATCGCGCTACAACGTAGTAAACCCCGACGACATCGTAGCCGAATATGGTGCCGACACCCTGCGCCTGTACGAAATGTTCTTAGGCCCCTTGGAACATTCGAAGCCTTGGAACACCCATGGTATCGATGGCGTCTATCGCTTTTTACGCAAAGTATGGCACCTCTTCTTCGATGAAGAAGGGCAATTGATAGTAACCGATGAAACCCCGACCAAAGAAGAGTTGAAAGTGCTTCATCAAACCATCAAGCGGGTCAGCGAAGACATTGAGCGCCTTTCGCTCAACACACCGGTGAGTAGCTTCATGGTGCTTACCAATGAGTTGCAGCGGCTTGGCTGCCACAAACGTGCCATCTTAGAGCCTTTTGTGGTGTTGCTTTCGCCTTATGCTCCGCACCTTGCCGAAGAACTATGGCACGCCTTGGGGCACAACACCTCGGTGGTAGATGCCCCCTACCCCGCATATAACGAAAGCTATTTGGTAGAAGACAGCTTTGAATATCCGGTATCCATCAATGGCAAGATGCGCACCAAAATCACTTTGCCCTTGGACATGCCCAAAGAAGAGATAGAACAAGTGGTTTTGCAAAACGAAATCGTACAGAAATGGGTCGATGGCAAAACCCCGAAAAAAATAATCATCGTTCCCAAGCGCATCATCAACATTGTGGTATAAATCAAATTCGAAGTGGCGCAGTTTTTGCGTCACTTCTTTTGTTCCTTATGGTCGTACTGCTTTGAAAACCAATCCTATGCCCTTCTTTCGTACCCCTACTTTTTTGCGTCGCGCTTTCCCTTCTTGCTACTGGCAGGTGCCGTATAAACACACGCAACGCCCTACGCTTTATTTAACTTTCGATGACGGCCCCGTGCCCGAAGCAACCCCACAAGTGCTCCGCATCCTTGACCAATATAATATCCGGGCTTCCTTCTTTTGTGTGGGCGACAATGTGCGCAAGCATCCCTCCTTGTTCCGGGAAGTGCTACAAGCAGGCCATACCGTAGGCAATCATACCTTTCACCATGTAAAAGGATGGCATACGTCACTTACTGCTTACTTGAAAGAAGTGAGCCTGTGCCGTCAAATCATGGAAGAAACTGCCGGCACTGCCCTGCCGCGCCTGTTTCGTCCACCTTATGGGCGCATCAGTCCCAAGCAGCTGCGCGCACTGCGTCAGCATTATGCCGTGGTGATGTGGGATATTCTTACCCATGACTACGACCCACGCCTGCAAGCCGACGGGCTGCTGCCCCAACTGAAACCTCTGTTGCGCGATGGCAGCATTTGGGTCTTTCACGACAGCATCAAAGCATATCCACGGATGATACGCCTGCTGCCGGCCATCATAGAAGCAGGGCTGGAACGCGGCTTCTCTTTCGCCACCCTTGAAGAAGGTCTGGCACCGGCACTTACGGCATTGGCACTGCCTGCTGCCTATCGTTACGAACCCATGTAAAGCAGTCAAGGCATAGCACAGGCGCTTCCCTTACGAAGCGCCTTTTTTTTCTTAGTTTTGTCATTCAAAAATACGAAACCGCAAAAAACCATGAGTCAACCGCAGAAGCTATATTTTTTCAATACACTGACCAAGAAAAAAGAGTTGTTCGAGCCACTGAACCCTCCTTTCGTGGGCATGTATGTGTGCGGTCCTACGGTGTACAACGATGCCCACTTGGGCAATGCCCGCCCCGCGGTGGTTTTTGATGTACTCTACCGTCTGCTTCAGCATATGGGCTACAAAGTGCGTTATGTGCGCAACATTACCGACGTGGGGCACCTCACCGGCGACAGCGACCACGGCGAAGACAAGATAGCACAGCGTGCCAAGCTGGAACAGCTCGAGCCCATGGAAGTGGTTCAGCGCTATACGGTAAAGTATCACCGCGTGATGGACTGGCTCAATGTGTTGCGTCCAAGCATTGAACCCACGGCTACCGGTCACATACTGGAACAGATAGAAGCAGTACAGCGCATCATAGACAAAGGTTGGGCATACGAAGTGAACGGCTCGGTTTATTTCGATGTGCCCAAATATGCACAAAGCCACCCCTATGGCGAGCTTTCGGGACGTGACCCCGAAGAGCAAATGGCCAACAGCCGCGACAACCTCGAAGGGCAAGAAGAAAAGCGCCACCCTGCTGATTTTGCCCTTTGGAAAAAAGCCAACCCCGAGCATATTATGCGCTGGAACTCACCTTGGGGCGCCGGCTTCCCCGGTTGGCACCTTGAATGTACTGTCATGAGCACCAAATACTTGGGCGAAACCTTCGATATCCACGGGGGCGGCATGGACCTGGTGTTCCCCCACCATGAGTGTGAAATAGCCCAAGCCAAAGCAGCCAACGACGGCAAGCCGCCGGTGCGCTACTGGTTGCACAACAACCTCATTACCATTGAAGGAAAGAAAATGAGCAAGTCGCTGGGCAACTTCATCACACTTGAAGAGTTGTTCAGCGGCAACAGCCCTCTTATTTCCCAGCCCTATACCCCCATGACCGTGCGCTTGTTCTTACTGCTGGCACATTACCGCAGTACCCTCGACTTCTCGGACCAAGCGCTGCAAGCCGCACGCAAGGTGTATATCAAGCTGCTGAATGCCATCCGTGACTTGAAAAAAATGCACTATCCCGAAACGACGGGCGAACACAACGAAAAACTCGAAAAAGAAATCGCCCAAGGTTTGGACAAGGCGTGGGCTGCCCTTTATGATGATTTGAATACGGCACTCTGCCTTACCCATCTTCAAGCCTTGGTAAAAAAAGTGAATCAGTTCCGCACCAATCCACAAGCCATCGGGCAAGTAGCCCCCGAAATATTTGCCCGCTTGCAACAGGAAATGCCCCTGCTGTGGGAAGATATTTTGGGCATGAAAGAAGAGCGTCCCGAAGCTTTTGAGCCCTTGCTCGATATTATACTGAAGCACTACGCAGAAGCCAAAGCCCAAAAGCAATACGACAAAGTAGATGCCATCCGTGCCGATCTGAAGACCTTGGGCATTGCCGTGCGTGACAGCAAGCAAGGCATCGACTGGGCTTATGAAGAATAGAATAGAATAAAAACAAAGCCTGCCGGTGGAGCATGTCCATCCGCCGGCAGGCTGTTCAAGCAAAAAAATATAAATGTCTATTTGTCATGAAACGATATTTTTCCCTTTTCATTCTGCTTGGCTTATGCTGTGCTTTGTTCGCCGGCTGTGAGCAAAACAAGCAGCAAAGCCGCCAAGAGCAAAAAAAGCCATCCATCACCCTCAAACAAACCCCTTCTTTCAGTGCCGACTCCGCTTATGCCTACATCAAAGCACAAGTAGCGTTTGGTCCCCGTACGCCCGGCTCGGCCGCTCATGATGCCTGTGGGCGCTGGCTCTATGAAAAATTGCAAAATTTCGGGCTGCAAACACAAATGCAAGTATTCGAAGCAGAATCGTTTGACGGAAAGACCTACATAGGGCGTAATATCATTGCCAGCTATCGCCCCGACATACAACGCCGCATCTTGCTTATGGCACACTGGGATACCCGTGCTTTTGCAGACAAAGAGACGGCCGACTCTTTGTGGCGCAAGCCCATAGACGGCGCCAATGACGGGGGCAGTGGTGTGGCCGTATTGCTGGAAGTAGCCCGTCTGCTGGCAAGCCATCAACCGGCAGTAGGTGTTGATATTGTTCTTTTCGACATGGAAGACAACGGACTCCCCGAGTTCATAGATGAGTTCGAAGGCAACCCCTCTGTCTATTGGTGCCAAGGCTCGCAGTATTGGGCAAAAAACCCACATGTACCTAACTACAGTGCTTACTACGGAATTCTGCTGGATATGGTAGGTGCACAAAATGCGCGTTTTTACAAAGAACCATATTCCATGGAATATGCCCCTCAAATAGTGGAAAAAGTATGGCAGATAGCTCAAATGATGGGCTACGGGCATTATTTTGTCAATCAAAAAGCAAATATGAGCTTTGGCGGCATTTTGGACGACCATTTCTATGTGAACCGCGATGCCAAGATTCCAAGCATCGATATCATCGATTATCAAGACGGCTTTGGCGACTATCACCATACTTTAAAAGACAACCTGTCAATCATCGATAAAAACACATTGAAAGCAGTAGGCGATGTGGTGTTACAGGTGCTTTATCAAGAGATTGTACAAGAGAAAAATGCACAGCAATAAATTCCTCCTTTGTATTTTATTTTGCTTTTTGTGGGGCAGCTTCCCGGTGAACGCTCAAATACTGAATATAGAAAAAGAACGGCTGCTGCCCGACTCTGCCAATTACTGGTTGCTGAACCTGGGCACTTCTTTGGGTCTTTACAACCGTTCGGCACTCGACGACACCCCCTTGCGCTACACTTCGGTGCGGGGCAACCTGGACGTGTTGCGCGCAGGGCAAAAACATCTTTATTTGCTTTTGAACCAATACAGCTATCTGAAAATCAACGATGCCGAGTTTTTTAACTTTGGCTATACACACTTGCGCAGCAACCTCTTCTGGCAGCGCACATTGTCGTATGAGCTGTTTGCACAGTGGCAGGTAGATAAACTGCGCGGCCTGCAGGAACGTTACCTGGGCGGTGCCGGCATTCGTTGGCGCTTGCTCGACACCCCCCACCATCACATATTTGTGGGCATGGGCTTCATGGCAGAGCGCGAGCGCTGGCAACTCAGCGATGCAAGCACACGCTACGAAGCCAATCCTTTTTTCTGGAAGTCATCCAACTATATTCACTGGCGTGGACAAATCTCGCCTACCGTCAAAACGGTCATGGCGGTCTATTACCAAACAGGCTATGACGACTCGGTAAGCAATTTCCGCCACCGGCTTAGTGGCGAGCTGCACCTCAATTTTCCTATTTCTCAAAAGCTGAAATTCAACACTTCATTTACTGCTTCTTACGAAAGCCTGCCACTGATTCCCATCACTCCTTTTATTTATCAGTTCAGCCAAGGGCTCACTTTGAGTTTGTAAACCGGCATGCCATATCGAAATTTCTTCATATCACGGCGTCTTTGACAGGCGCCGTTTTTTTGTAGGCTGTCGTGCGCCTTCAGCAGACGTGTTTCCGGTTCAAATTGTACTTCTTCCATCAAAAAGAGCAGAAGTCCAATATTTTTCAATCGAGATCAAAGCCTGTGCAAAAATATATATCGTACATCTTTCGGCAGAATACACACTTCAGTTCAAAAATAAAAAAACAGTAAGCCGCTTTTTTTTTATCTTCATCTGGTAGAAACCAAACCCGTATAAACATGAAACAGCTGATTACCCTTTTACTCTTGTGCTGGGGGCTGGGCAGCGCCTTGGCTCAAACCACCCTGCTGCATTGTGGGCACCTGCTCGACGTCAAAAAAGGCAAGTGGCTCGAAGGCGTCACGGTGCGCATCGAAGGCAATACCATTCGCGGCATAGAAAAAGGCTATGTAGCCCCCAAGGCGGGCGAAAAGGTCATTGACCTGCGTAGCCGTTATGTGCTTCCCGGCTTGATGGACATGCACGTGCACCTCGAGTCGGAAACTAATCCGCACAATACGCTCGAGCGCTTCATACTGAACCCCGCCGATATCGCCTATCGTTCGGTAGGTTATGCCCGCAAAACGCTGATGGCAGGCTTCACCACCGTGCGCGACTTAGGTGGCACAGGCGTCAATATTTCACTACGCAATGCCATCAATGCAGGCCTGATAGACGGACCGCGCGTGTTTACCGCCGGCAAGTCCATTGCTACTACAGGCGGCCATGCCGACCCTACCAACGGTTACCGCAAAGACCTGATGGGCGATCCCGGTCCTTATGAAGGTGTGGCCAATGGTCCGGATGAGTGCCGCAAAGCCGTACGACAGCGCTATAAGAACGGCGCCGACCTCATAAAAATCACGGCTACCGGTGGTGTTTTAAGCCTTGCCAAAAGTGGCACAGCCCCGCAATTCACCGATGAAGAGCTGCGCGCCATTGTGGAAACTGCCCGCGATTACGGCATGAAAGTAGCCGTGCATGCCCATGGTGCCGAAGGTATGAAAAGAGCACTGCGCGCCGGCGTGCATTCTATTGAGCACGGCACCTATATGGACGACGAAGCCATTGAGCTCTTCAAGAAGACAGGCGCCTATTATGTGCCTACCATCTTGGCAGGACGCACCGTTGCCGACTCAGCCAAAGTGCCCGGCTACTATGCCCCCATAGTGGTGCCCAAAGCCTTGGCGGTAGGTCCGCAAATACAAAAGACTTTTGCCAAAGCCTATAAGGCCGGCGTAAAAATCGCTTTTGGCACTGATTCAGGCGTGTCGGTGCATGGGCTCAATGCTATAGAGTTTGAGTTGATGGTAGAAGCAGGCATGCCCCCTCTCGAAGCCATCCGTTCGGCTACACTGAATGCTGCCGACCTGTTGGGTGTCAACAACCTCGGCAGCATAGAAGCAGGCATGCTGGCCGATGTGATTGCCGTAGAAGACAACCCATTGGAAAACATTTCTACCTTGCGTAAGGTGGTTTTTGTGATGAAAGACGGCAAAGTGTATAAGCAAGAATAATCAGTGCACAGGGGCATGTCCCCTGTTTTTAATTACTTCTCCATGTCGATCCATGCTCTTTTTTCACCACACCTCTGTGGCACTCTGCGCCCTCTGTGGTGAGTGTTTCTTTTTCTTTACCACAGAGAACACAGAGGGGCACGGAGTATAACCCATTCCTCTGTGATACTCCGCGCCCCCTGTGGTGAGTATCCTTTTTCTTTACCACAGAGAACACAGAGGGGCACGGAGTATAACCCATTCCTCTGTGATGCTCTGTGCGCCCCTGTGGTGAGTATCCTTTTTCCTTACCACAGAGAACACAGAGGGGCACGGAGTATAACCCATTCCTCTGTGATACTCTGCGCCCCCTGTGGTGAGTATCCTTTTTCCTTACCACAGAGAACACAGAGGGGCACGGAGTATAACCCATTCCTCTGTGATACTCTGTGCGCCCCTGTGGTGAGTATCCTTTTTCCTTACCACAGAGAACACAGAGGGGCACGGAGTATAACCCATTCCTCTGTGATACTCTGTGCGCCCCTGTGGTGAGTATCCTTTTTCCTTACCACAGAGAACACAGAGGGGCACGGAGTATAACCCATTCCTCTGTGATACTCTGTGCGCCCCTGTGGTGAGTATCCTTTTTCCTTACCACAGAGAACACAGAGAGACGCAGAGACATCTCGCTCTCTTTCGTAAGAACTATTTTATAACGGCTTTATATTTCAATTTGGCACTCCACTCCTGCCGGATTTGCCCTTGATGATTTACCAAGCACAAAGCCTATATCCGGTTCTTTTCATGGCTTTTTCCAAAAACAAAAACCCGGCAAGGACGAATGCTTACCGGGCTTTGAAGGTGTCACACGGACTTGTGTTATTTGGGGCTATATAGCATCGGAAAGGCTGGTAAAGGTGAAGTCACGAATCTTCATAGGCGGCACCAGGCTGCCGTTGATGCGCTGAGGTTTGCCCAGCTCCTCCAGATTGTTGAGCATGATAACAGGGCTTTCGTTGAAACGGAAGTTCTTCACCGGGAACATGATTTTTCCGTTTTCTATGTAAAAAGTGCCGTCGCGTGTCAATCCCGTATAGAGCAAAGTTTGGGGATCGACCGTGCGGATATACCACAGGCGCGTTACCAAAATACCACGCTTGGTAGAGCGAATCATCTCTTCTATACTCTTGTCACCGCCCAGCATGATGCCGTTGGCAGGTGGCGGAATGGCTTTCACGCCTTTTTTGGCAGCCCAATAACGCGAATAAAACACGTTTTGCACTACACCGTTTTTCACCCAATATACTTTTTCCCGGGGGCGCCCGTCGCCTGCCCAAGGTGAAGCGGGCACTTCCGGATGCGCCGGGTCGGAATAGATGGTTACGCGCTCGTCGAAAAGCTTTTCCCCTACGCGTGTGCCACCGCCCGGCTTACTCAAGAAACTGCGCCCCTCGTCGGCACTGCGTGCATCCATGTTGGAAAGCATGTTTTGCAGCAGGTCCACGGCTGCCGCCGGCTCCAGAATCACGGTGTATTTGCCCGGCTCCAAAGCTTTCGGATTGCGCGAATCCAATGCCTTTTGAGCAGCAATGCGGGTGGCTGCCTCTATGTCGAACTTGGCTACATCGTTGAAGTCCTGTACCACATAGCCCGAGCCGGTGCCGTCGGTAGTGCGCACTGTCAGTGAAAAATCCACGCCTGTGGAACGGTTGTAGGCAAACAGGCCCTTCGAGTTCATGAGTGCCGAAAAGCCGGCATTATCTAAAAAGAAGCCGGCGGCAATCAGGTCTTTGTTTTTACAATAAGCAATGCTTTTGCCGGCCACGTCGGCGCGGTAGTCGGCAGTAATTTGTGCCGTGCGGTCCACGAAAGTGGGGGTTTCAATGTATTGCTGCGGCTCAAGCACCGGCATATGCTCGGGGTTCTCGGGTGCCAAACGGGCCAGCTCTTCGGCACGCCGCACCGCCTTGGCAATGGATTCGTCGTCGAACTCATTGAAGGTTACCGTGCCGGAGCGCTTGCCAAAGTAGGCAGTAAACGAAGCCCCCAGGTTTTCTACTTGCCCACTGGTGGTTACGGTATTGCGGGCATAGCGTATGTTGCCTTCCTGCCCACCGCTCAGGCTGGCTTCGCACTCATCGGCTTTCGAGTAGGATATGATTTTTTCAAGCAACTGCTTGGCTTCTTCTTTTGATAGAATTCTCATAGTCGTTTGCGGCTTTAAATTAAATCTTACGAGCTGTGTTGATGACATTCACGCCATTGAAGCGGGTGGTGGCGCTTCCGTGCGATACCGAACTAATTTGCGAAGGCTGTCCTTTGCCATCGAAGAACGAACCAAAGAGACGGTAGTCTCTTTCATCACAAATGGCTGCTACCGAATTCCAGAACTCCTGTGTATTGGACTGATAAGCCACATCATTCACTATGCCGGTAATTTTACCGCCCTTGATTTCGTAAAAGACCGTTCCGCCGAATTGGAAATTGTAGCGCTGCTGGTCTATAGAGTAAGAGCCGCGCCCGGCAATGTAAATGCCTTTGTCCACGTCGCGAATCATCTCATCCACGGAATAGGGCTTTTTGCCCGGCTCCAACGATACATTGGGCATGCGTTGAAATTGAACGGAACTCCAGCTGTCGGCATAGCAGCAGCCATGCGACTCTTTGTGCCCCAAGATATGTGCCTGGTCACGGATGGCCTGATAATCTACCAGAATGCCGTCTTTTACCAAATACCATTTCTTGGTTTTTACCCCCTCATCGTCATATCCCACGGTGCCCAAGGCATAAGGCTGGGTTTTGTCGGCATAAAGGTTGACCAGCTCATTGCCGTAATTGAAATTACCTGACTTCCATTTGTCGAGGGTGGCAAAGCTGGTGCCCGCATAGTTGGCTTCATAGCCCAGCACACGGTCAAGCTCGAGGGGGTGCCCCACCGACTCATGGATGGTAAGCCCCAAATGATTGGGTTCCAAGACCAAATCATATTTTCCCGGCTTAATGGAAGGTGCCTTCAACATTTCCTTGGCTTGAATAGCCGCCTGTGTGGCATCTTCTATCATGTCGTAGTATTGGTAGTACATGGTCATGCCGGTGCCTTCGGGTCCTTTGATTTTGCCTTCGGGGCGGGCAGACAAATACTCGTAGCCCATGCCCATGGGGGCACTCATTGCCTGGCGGCTCTTGAACTTACCTTCTTTGGGATCGATGGCCGTAACGTTGAAAGTAGGCCATATGCGGTGAATGTCCTGGTCCACGTAGTTGCCGTCGGTAGAAGCAAAATATTTTTGCTCATTGACTATAAAAAGTGCCGAGTTCACAAAGTTGGCGCCGTTTTTCATAGCAGCGGCATTGGCACTCAATAGTAGTTCCACTTTTTCGGAAATAGGCACCTCCAAGGCATTCTTTTCGATGGGAGTTTTCCACGACACTTCGCCGTAAGTAGGCACAGGTGCCAACTGCACGGGCTCGGTCTGATAACGTGAATTGGCTTTGGCTATGGCCACGGCACGCTCTGCCGCCCGCTTCACGCCATCGGGGGTGACCTCATCAGTAGCGGCAAAGCCCCAAGTGCCATTCACTATCACACGAATGCCCACGCCAAACGACTCGGTGTTCACGATGTTTTGCACCTGCGCCTCACGTGTGAAGATGTACTGGTTCAGCGAGCGCTGAATGCGCACATCGGCATAGGTGGCTCCGCCTGCCTTGGCAGTGTTGAGCACAATATCAGCCAATTTTCTTTTGTCGGCTCTGCTCATGCGTGGCATCAACAGAGCTTCCAAGGGCACAGGTGTTCCCATCAGTGGGATGGACAACAAGGAAGCACCTAAGCCCATTCCTGCCAGTTGTATAAATTCTCTCCGTTTCAAGGTAGTATTTAGTTTGGTTTACACTCAATTTAAAAAAACTTCATTTCATGTAACGAAACGGGCTCAACATTTAGTATGCCGGTAAGGCAATATGGTGTGCCCGGTATCTCTCTTGCTCATACAACTTTATGATTAAGTTTATTATAGTTCTGTTTTGAAATGCCTGTTGAAATGTGCACTTTTGCAAGCGAAAAAAAAGAAAAGAAATGGCTGGAAAACGTACATTCTCTATGATTAAGCCCGATGCCGTAGCAGCCGGCAACAGTGGGGCTATTTTGAAAATGATTGAAGAAGCTGGTTTCCGCATCGTAGCAATGAAGATGACCCGCCTTACTCTTGAGCAAGCCGGTGCTTTTTATGCAGTGCACAAAGAGCGCCCCTTCTATCAAGACCTTTGCCAATACATGTCTTCGGGTCCTATCATTGCCTTGGTGCTTGAAAAAGAAAATGCAGTCGAAGACTTCCGCAAGTTGATTGGGGCTACCGACCCTGCCAAAGCAGAAGAAGGCACCATCCGCAAGTTGTTTGCCAAGTCAATTGAAGCCAACGCCATCCACGGCTCTGACTCCGACGAAAATGCAGCCATCGAAAGCGCTTTCTTCTTCTCTAAACTTGAAGAAGTGAACGCCTAAGGGCTTGTACATACAAGTAGCTTACACCTTATAAGCCGTACTGCCATGGTACGGCTTTCTTTTTTCATTGATGCTCATCATTGGAAAGCCTTCGCAAACTTTCTTTATTTACTTTTTGAGTAAAACCATTGCATCAAAAAAAGCCCCATGGATTTTTTTCAGAAAGCGTGGCGCCTAAGCGGTGGCATTTTGGTGGTGGCAGCCCTCATAGGGGTGGTGCTTCGGTTATATCCCTTCTATTCATTTGATTTTGTGTACAAACATTTGCTGCATGCCCACTCTCATGTGGCAGTGCTGGGGTGGCTGTTTGCCGGTTTTTACTTGTTTATGGTTTGGCTGTTTGTGCCCGAAACCGCGCAGGTTCCCTTCCGCCGCTTGTTTTACGCTATGCAGTTGGCTGTTGCCGGCATGCTTTTCACTTTCCCGGTACAAGGATATGGCCCGCTGTCCATTCCTTTTTCCACGCTGCATATACTGCTTTCTTATGTAGCCATTTACCGCTTGGTGCCTTTTATACGCACAGCCAAGCAGGCGGCGGTGCTGCGCTACGGCAGCCTGTTGGCACTGGCTTTTCACTTTTTGGCTACGCTGGGCACCTGGGCGCTGGCAATAGTGATGGCCAAAAAGCTCAAGCAAACACCTGCTTATGACCTGTCCATCAAGTGGTATTTGCACCTCGAGTTTCAAGGATGGTTTTTTATGGCTGCTTTTGTGGTAGCTGCTTACTTTTTATTGCGTCAAAAAACCAAGCTGCATGGCTGGCGCATAGCCCTGTCGCTTTGGGCACTGGCTGTTTTGGGCAGCTACAGCCTTTATCCTGCATGGCACGGCATTGCCATCGAACCATTGATGTTGGTTCACCGGTTCAGTGTTGCTGCCGAAATGATTGCAAGCATCTGGTGGTTCCGCCAAATATGGCGCAGCAGGACTTACCTCCGCGCCCGCACACCTTCCCGGCTGTTGATGGCTATTGCCTTGCTTGCGTTTGCCGCACGGCAGTGCATAGTGGCTATGTTGTGGCACGAGCCGCTGGCTTTACAAAGCATGGGCTACCGAAGTGCCATCATCGGTTTTTTACACCTGATGCACCTGGGCATATTTACACATGTGCTGTGGGGATGGGCAAGCAGCCTTTTTGCGGTCAAGCGGCTGCCTTTTTACATAGGCTTGGGCTGTTTTCACTTGGGCTTTGGCTTGCAAGAGTTCTTGTTGTTCGCACAAGCGCTGCCGCTTATCGGGCAACAAGGGCTTTTTTTATCGCCCCGGTGGTTGGCCGGTGCTGCCCTTCTGTTGGCTTTGGGCAGTGCCCTGCTTATTGCCTCTTTTTCGAAAACCAATCATAAAAAGCTCCAAACTATTTAGCCCCACCGGGCTTTGAAAAGCCTTGGTGGGGCCGGTTCTTTGCTGTTGAGCAGGCATTTGTTCTAACTAATAATCCAAGCGTTTCACCTCTTCCACGCCGGGTATGGCCTTCAGCTTTTCTATCAGCTGTTTCAGGGCTTCGGTATTGGCCACCATCACCGTACAGGTGCCTTCAAACAGGGTGTCGCTGGTGTCAATGGCAATGGAACGCATGTTTACCTTCAGGTCGTTGGATATTACTTTCGACACATCGTTGACGATGCCCACGCGGTCGGTGCCTTTGATGTATAAGCCCACCAAAAACGATTCTTCTGCTACCGACGCCCACGTGGCTTTTATTACACGGTTGCCATGCTTCGAAAGCAATTCCGTGGCATTGGGGCAGGTAGTCCGGTGAATTTTGATGCCTTCGTTGGCAGTAGCAAAGCCAAAGATTTCATCCCCGGGAATGGGGTTACAGCATTTTGCCAAGGTATAAGGCACATGCATGTAGTCATCGCCAATGAGAATGCTGTCGCTTGGCTGTTTTTTCTTGGGCGGCTCCGGTTGCTCTACGCCGTCTTTGTTTTCTTTTTTTACAGGCATCTGCTGCACCTGCCCTTTCCGTGCCCCCTTGGTCTCCAATATTTCTTTGAAGCGCTTGAGCTCCGTAATGGGCAGCTCGCCGCTTCCTATATCATAAAACAGGTCGGCTACGGTCTTCTCATTAAAGAAAGCACGCATTTGCTCATAGGTGCGATCGTTGCACGGAACGCCCCACTGTTGCAGTTTTTTATTGGCCATCTCCCGCCCCAACTTCATGAAAGCCCGCTTTTCCTCGCGCAGGGCTTCCTTGATTTTATGCTTGGCTTTCGAAGTCTTTACAAAACTTAGCCAATCGATACTGGGTTTTTGTTTGGCAGAAGTGAGAATTTCTACCTGATCGCCGTTTTTTAGTTCGTAGTTGATAGACACCAACTTGTTGTTCACCTTCGCCCCAATGCAGGTTTTGCCTATGTCGGTATGTATTTCGAAAGCAAAATCGAGAGCAGTTGCGCCTTGTGGCAATACTTTCAGGTCGCCTTTGGGGGTAAAGACATAGATTTCATCGCTGAAAAAGTTGCTCCGGAAGTCGTCGATAAACTCAATGGCACCGGTGCCATTTTTTTCGAGCAGCTCACGCACACGGTTGAGCCACATTTCCAGCCCGGTTTCAAGCGACTGCTTCCCCCCTTTTTTCACCTGCACACCCGATTCTTTGTAGCGCCAATGCGCGGCGTAGCCCCGCTCGGCGATGTCATCCATGCGGCGTGTCCGTATTTGCACTTCTACCCACTGCCCGGTGCGGCTCATGACCGTCGTGTGCAAAGACTCATAACCATTGGCACGGGGCGTGCTTATCCAGTCGCGCAGGCGGTCCGGGTTGGGCAGGTAAAAATCCGTGACTATGGAATACACCTTCCAACAGGCCGCTTTTTCTTGCTGGGGCGGCACGTCATCAAGAATGATGCGAATGGCGAAAAGGTCATAGACCTGTTCGAAAGGTATTTTCTGTTTTTGCATCTTTTGATAAATGGAAAAGACGGACTTCATCCGCCCTTTGATTTCAAACTTATAGCCTTCTTCCTTCAGTGCTTTGCGAATGGGGCGTATAAAATCACGGATAAACTTATCCCGGCTGGCTTTGGTTTGTTCTATCTTTTCCACTATTTCGTTATACACCGAAGGACTGGTATAACGCAAATACAGGTCTTCCAACTCCGATTTGATAGAATACAAACCCAAGCGGTGCGCCAAGGGCGCGTAAATATAGATGGTCTCCGAAGCTATTTTCAATTGCTTGTGCTTGGCCATGCTTTCAAGCGTGCGCATATTGTGCAGGCGGTCGGCTATTTTGATAAGAATCACGCGCACGTCTTCGGCAAGTGTGAGTATTACCTTTTTGAAGTTTTCGGCTTGGGAAGAGGTAACACTATCTTCCACATCGGTAATTTTGGTGAGGCCGTCAATGATGCGGGCTATTTTACTGCCAAACTCCCGCTCTATTTCTTCCAAGGTAATGTCTGTGTCTTCCACCACATCGTGCAGCAAAGCGGCGGCAATAGAGGTAGCCCCCAAGCCCATCTCTTCCACACATATTTGGGCTACTGCCAAAGGGTGAAAAATATAAGGCTCGCCGCTCTTACGGCGCATGTCTTTATGCGCCTCGGCAGCCATTTTAAAAGCCCGCTTAATCAAGCCGGCATCCCCTTCTTTCAAATAGGGCTTGGCAATGCGCATCAGCTTACGATAGCGCTTCAAAATTTCACGGCGTTCTGCTTCTTCATCTATGCCGTTCAAGTTAGGTTTATTGGTTTCGATAGGCTTCATATGGAATAGAAAAAAATTTAGTGCATACCTATTGCAATATAAAAATTTTGCCTAAATTTGCAATCCAATCGACAGAAAACAGCCCTGTGGTTGAGCAAGGGAAGGCGGGTGTGGCGGAATTGGTAGACGCACTAGACTTAGGATCTAGCGCCGCAAGGCGTGGGGGTTCGAGTCCCTCCACCCGCACAAGCAAGCGTAAGGCGCAAACAATGGTTTGCCCTTATGAAACGAAAGTAACAATACACAGCGAAGCCCTCGCCGGTTTGTACGGTTGAGGGCTTTTAACTATGGAATCAATGGTTGTACCAAAATAAGTAGCGCCTTGGAAATCAAATTTGAAAAACAAAATCCTACCTTAGGGCACCTGAGCGTAGTCTTGGAAAAAGACGATTACATGCCCGCAGTAGAGCAAAAGATTAAAGAGTACAGCAAAACGGCTGTTATCAAGGGTTTTCGGAAGGGCAAAGTGCCTGCATCGCTCATCAAAAAGCTCTACGGTAAAAGTATCTTGGCTGAGGAGGTATATCGCAAGGCAGTGCAAAGCATGTATGACTACATACGCGAACAGCAGCTGCCTATGGTAGGCGAGCCTCTGCCCAAAGAAGACGCCGACTTAAGCCTGGACCTCGACAACCCGGGCACCTTCACCTTCGACTATGAGGTGGGCTTGCACACCGAAATCAACTACAAAGACGTAGTAAACAAAGACACCCAACTGGATGCCTACAAGGTGGAGGCTACAGACAAAGACATAGAGGAAGTCATTGAGAACCTGCGCAAACAATTTGCTCAGACCGAGCACCCGGAAAGCAGCCAAGAAGGTGACTTCCTGTATGGCAAGATAGAAAGCATCGTGGAAGAGGGCAGCGAAATAGAGCCTATCGTGATGGACAACACCGCGCTGCCGCTCAATCAGGTAAAAGAAGAAGCGCGCGCGCAATTTGTCGGCTTGAAAAAAGGCGATGAAATTACCTTTAAGCCGGATGTGCTTGCCGACGACAAGATGGCAGGCTACCTGCTGGGCATCTTCGAAGAAGGGCGCGTAGAGCAATACAAGGACGTTGAGTTCCGCTTTACCATCACCGACATTGTGCGCCAGGTACCGGCCGAACTGAACGAAGAGTTGTTCAAAAAAGCACTGCCCAACCGCGACGACATTAAGGACGAAGCAGCTTTCCGCGCCGCTATCAAGGAAGAAATCGAAAAGATTTACGAGAAAAATACCAACGACCTGCTGGCTGACAGCATTGCCGAAACACTGCTCGAAAAAATAAAGATTGACCTGCCGCACGACTTCCTCAAACGCTGGCTCAAAGCCAACAACGAAAGCTTGAGCGAAGAGCAAATCGAGCAGGAATATCCTCGCTTTGAAGAGTTTTTGCGCTGGTCGCTCATCAAGCAAGCCATTGCCAAAGACGAAAACATAGAAATAAGCGAAGAAGAAATCTTCGAGGAAGCCAAAGCGCGCTTACAGCGCATGTTCGAGCAGCAAGGCTTGCCGCTGCATATGATGAATATTGACTTAGATGCCATCACCCGCCGCTATCTCATGGACGGCGAGGGCAAAAACTATCGCGAAGTGCGCGACGAAGTCATGCAGCGTAAACTGATTGAGCGCATCAAAGACAAAATATCTTTGAATGTGAAAACCATCAGCACCGACGAATACAAAGCGTTGGTGGATGAAATCAACGCCAAGCAAGAAGAAAAAGCCAAGAAGCTGGCTGAAAAAGCCGCTCAAAGCGCTGAATAATCACACATCCATCAAGCATCACACACAGCCCTTTGCACGATGCGCAAAGGGCTGTTTTTTTTTTTTGGCTTAGCCGGCGTTGCGAAGATGTTCCCGGAAAACCGGGCAGTGCTGCGGGGCAAAACTGCCCGCAGGGCTTACAGTGCCTGCATCTCTACCAAGCGCTTATAAAGCCCTTCGGGCTGCTGTATCAGGCTTTCATGCGTACCGCGTTCCACAATGCGCCCCTGCTGAATCACCAAAATTTCGTCGGCTTCTTGAATGGTGCTCAAGCGATGCGCAATCACCAAGGCCGTGCGGTGCTTCATCAGCTTATTGAGTGCTTCTTGCACCAAGCGCTCCGACTCCGTATCCAAAGCTGAAGTGGCTTCATCCAAAATCAGAATATCCGGATTGCGCAGCACTGCCCGCGCAATGCTGATGCGCTGGCGCTGTCCTCCCGAAAGCTTTACGCCGCGGTCGCCTACTACTGTTTGGTATCCTTCGGGCAACGCCACAATAAAATCATGTGCATTGGCAATGCGTGCTGCTTCCTCTACCTGCTCGGGCGTTACGTTCATTCCAAAAGCTATATTGTTGAAAATGGTATCGTTGAAAAGAATAGACTCTTGCGTAACGATGCCCATTTTGGCACGCAGGCTTTTGAGCGTATAATCCCGCAAGTCGACACCGTCCAGGGTAATCCGTCCGCCCGTGGGGTCATAGAAGCGTGGAATCAGGTCGGCAATGGTTGACTTCCCCCCGCCTGACGGACCTACCAAAGCAATGATTTTACCTTTGGGAATGCTAAAGTTCAGGTTCTGGAGCACAGGCACGCCTTCTTCATAGGCGAAAGACACCTGCTCGAAGCGTATTTCTTTTTCAAACACCTTCAACTCCTTGGCACCGGCTTTGTCTTTCACAGCCGGCTCGGTGTCTATCAGCTCAAAAATACGCTCTGCCGAGGCCATTCCACGTTGTACGGCACTCACGGCATTGCCTATCTCTTTGATAGGCTTGGTAACCTGGGAAAGCACAGCCAAGTAACCCAAAAATAGCGGGGCAGAAATGGATTGCTCTACCAAAATGAGGCTTCCGCCATACAACAACACACCGCACATGACCGCTACCCCCATGAACTCGGAAACCGAAGGTGCCAATTCGCGACGGAAGGCGATTTTCCGTACAAAATGACGATACTGCCAGTTTTCTTTGTGAAACTTCTGCTGCATATAGTCTTCGGCATTGAAGCCTTTGACGATGCGAATCCCACCAAATGCCTCATCAATCACGCTGGTCAAGTTGCTCAGTACAGCCTGCAGGCTCATAGCCGAATGGCGCAACCGCTTGATGATGCTTCCTATCATCAAGCCCGACACAGGAATAAACAGCAAAACAAAGAGGGTCAGCTTCACAGAAATAGAGAACAGTACGGTAAAAGAAATAATCAAGATAAAAGGCTCTTTAAGAAATGCCTTCAAAGAGTTAGCCACGGCATACTCCACCTCTATCACATCGGAAGTGATGCGTGTAATCAAATTTCCTTTTCTTTGGTTGGAAAAGAAGTCCAAATGCAGGCGTACCACATTGCGAAACACATCGTCACGCAAACGCGCCACCAAATCGGCACGCATGCCTTCCAAAATACGCTGTGTGAAGTAACGGAAGGTATTGGATAAAAACACAGATACCAACACGGCACCACACACAAACTGCAGGGCACTTAGTTTGCCCTTGGCTTGCAAGAAATGCGACAAATAATAATTGAACAAGTCGGCAAAATACTGCGTAGATAATTCGAAAGCCGGCAGTTGCTCTACCACATTCAAAGGTTTGTCGTAAAAGAGCACTTCCAGCAGCGGAATCACGAAGGTAAAATTGATGACACCAAAAAGGCTTCCAAAAAATGAGCTCAGGAAGAAAGGAACAACGTAACGGCTTACAGGGCGCAAATAGCCCAATAATCTCCAATAGGTTTTCATGATGGTTTTGCTTCATTTGAATGCACAAAGCTACAAAAAGGCTATTGAAGATGTCGCTTTTTTTAGTAGCTTGCATGCGTTTTTCACTTATTGTAGCTCATCCGGTTTAGACTTATTACAATTATGTTGGATTGGACAAACCTCATCAGCCAAGCATTTGTATATAACCCGCAAAAGCCCCTGATTTTTACCACCGCTTTATTTTGGATTTTTTTTGGTTTTGTCTTGCTTACCTATCAATTTATTTACAAAAGCCGGAAACTAAAGATTGTATTTCTCACACTGTTCAGCTTGTTTTTTTACTATAAATCCAGTGGCTTTTATTTTCTGCTGCTTATTTTCAGCACCTTGGTAGATTACAGCATAGGCGAGCGTATTTACCGCAGCCGTAATCAAACACTGCGTACCTTCCTGCTGGTGGTAAGTTTGGTTGTAAATTTAGGCTTGCTGGCTTATTACAAATACGCTTACCTGCTCACCGACTTTATCAACTACTTGTTTCAAACAGACTTTAAAGCCATAGACTACCTGGCCCTAACTATCAACCGGCTGACAGGTACCGACTTGGATTATACCTCTATTTTTCTGCCGGTCGGCATTTCGTTTTTTACCTTTCAGACCATCAGTTACTCGGTTGATATTTATCGCGGCAAATTGGAACCGGTCAAGAGCATCGTCGATTTTGCTTTTTATGTGTCCTTCTTTCCACAATTGGTTGCCGGTCCCATTGTGCGTGCTTCGGAGTTTGTACCTCAAATATACCGGCCCTACCGGCTCAGCAAAGAGCAATATGGGCACGCCTTGTTTTTAATACTGAACGGCTTGGTAAAAAAGATGCTTATCTCTGACTACATTTCCATCAACTTTGTGGACCGGGTGTTCGAAAGCCCTGCCAGTTATACAGGCTTGGAAAATCTGCTGGCGGTTTACGGCTATGCCCTTCAAATTTACTGTGACTTTTCCGGATATACCGATATCGCCATAGGCGTAGCTTTATTGCTGGGATTCCAACTGCCGTTGAACTTCAATTCCCCCTACAAAGCACAAAGCATTACCGACTTTTGGCGGCGCTGGCATATTTCCTTGTCTTCGTGGCTGCGCGACTACTTGTACATACCGCTGGGCGGCAACCGCAGCGCCTCGCTGTTCACTTATATGAGCGTGCCCTTGAGCCTGTCGCTGCTCATGCTTGCCGAGCGTATGCCTTGGGAAAGTTTTATGTGGTTGTTTACCTGCCTCTTGCTGTGGCTGGCTTGGTATAAGAGCGGCGTGGCTTGGCTGGGCTATATAGGTACCCACCTGGTGTTACTCCTGGGTATTTATGCTTTTTATCTGCAGGTCTGGAGTAGTGGTGTCTTGTGCGTTGCCATTGTGGTGGGGTGGTGCCTGGTGCTGCTTCGCCCTGAAAAAAGCCGTGCTATTGCCAACTATTTAAACCTGATGCTTACCATGGTATTGGGGGGCATTTGGCACGGAGCACACCTTCGCTTTTTAATATGGGGCTTCTTGCATGGCTTGGCCTTGGCTATCCACAAACTTTGGATGGAAATACGCCAAGGCGACAGCAAAGAGCGGCCTGCACATGGGCTTTATCGCTTCTTTGCGCAGTTTCTTACCTTTCACTTTGTGTGCCTCTGCTGGATTTACTTCCGCGTCAATGATATTCCCGTAAATGAAATGCTCACTTTGTCGGCTATGGATATTGCCCGGCAAATGCTGCATCAAATCGCCTTTAACTTTCAAGCTCAATTGTTGCCCGAAGTCATTCAGAGCTACCGCCCGGTTATGCTGCTCATGTTATTGGGTTATGCCGTGCACTGGCTGCCGGCGCAATGGAAGCAGCAGGTAGAAACGCGCTTTATTGCCTTGCCTGAGATTGCCAAAGCCGTTGTTTTCGTGCTGGCAGCCCTCAGTATTTACCAAGCCAGCACCGCCGATGTACAGCCGTTTATTTATTTTCAATTCTAAATCATACATTTATGCTTCGACACACTCGTCTTCTTTTTTTACTACTTCCTTGGTTAATTGCCGGATGTAGTCTATTCAAAAAAGCAATTATAGACGCTCCGCCTGATGGACATTACTTGGTCGTGCAAATGGGTAAGCAAAAAGCAGAGCAAAAGCATATGTACGTCAAGTCCGAGCAGGAAACAATTAAAATGTACGGTTTGAATCAGAAGCAAACTACTTGGGAAATAGACACCACCTCTGTATCGCGGATATCCTTACCGGAAGAGCTCCCCGATAACAGCCACCAAACCTGGATGCTCAAACAAAATCACTTAGACATCGATCTATTGAGTCATCCTATCAAGCTAAGGCCGGCTCAAAGTAGTCTCCCCGCCCAATTAAATGCAGAAGTAAATGCTGCCATTTATATAGGATATCGAAGCGATAGATATCTGCTTACTTATAAACCTACTCTATTCAACAATTATAAACGCCACCTTCACCACTGGGCATATTCTATAGGTATGTTTTCCGGATTAGGAAATGCCTTTATATCACCGACTACCACCCATTTTCTTTTACCACAAGAATATGATGGCATTGTGTGGAGCAATGGCATCACGCTGCTGTTTGCAGTAGATAATTTCACTTGTGGCATCTCTTTTGCGACAGATCATCTGCTGGATTTGAACAGAAGCATATGGGTATACCAAGGCAAATTGTGGGCAGGGCTTGCATTGGGTCTTAATCTTAACTAGCCTCTTTTTATAGGCCTATTCAATAAAGTATAAAAAACAATTTGTAAGACAATATCGCTTTCTAAGACAATATCGCTTTCAAAGTCTGTAAAAATATTGCTTGCAAATGTTGACTCTTTCAAAAAAAGCATCTACATTTGCATCACCATTCGAAAGCACGGAGGGTTGGCAGAGCGGTCGAATGCGGCGGTCTTGAAAACCGTTGTGGGTGATGAGCCCACCGGGGGTTCGAATCCCTCACCCTCCGCCAAGCCAAAAGGACAGTCACAGCGGCTGTCCTTTTTTGTTTTTCACGGCCTCTATTTAGGTCACCTCTCAAACACAAGTGACAAGGATACACAGCTTAGCAGCCCCAAAGTAGCCTTGTTGCGCCTCACATTTCAAGCTGCCTTTGGTATAGTATTTGCCCATTCCTGACAACGGAAAAAGGAAAAAAATAAAGTTACCTTTATTCCTATTGCCGTATTTAATAGTAGAAAAGGTAAAAAAACATCAGAATACCCAATCAAAATTTGGCAATTTCATTAAAATTTATTACATTTGTTAACATAACAAAAAGCAAAGGAGGGCATTATTATGAAAGCTCCATTTGGAAATCCGTTCGCTTCACCCTTTGGTTCGCCTTTTGGCAGCCCATTTGGGAATCGCCTGTAATCAAAGGGATGATACCCACAAAGGCACCTCATAAGGGTGCCTTTTCTTTTTTAAAAGCAAAACTAAGTCTTCTACTTTTTCGTTTGTAAGTAATAGTAAAGCAATTCAGCATACATTCATGACGCGGCTATTTTTTATTCTGCTTTGGCTTTTATTGGTTTCTGCTTCTTGCGTACAAGCTCAAAAGGTGTATCCTCATCAATTGTGGGGCAGTTGGGAAGAAATAACAACAGCGGCACAAGCAGCCAGCGACTTGCAAAGCATAGTGAGTTTTCAAAAGGATGGCACTTACCGCCTGCAAGTAGGCAACGTAGTAGGCGAAGGCAAGTGGCGCTTGATACGCCGCAAGCAACGCATCAAAGTGAAGCGTTTTCATTACATTGGCACACACACCCAAAATCAAGAGCCGCCTTATGATTTTGAGCTCGGTGTGCAGATGCCCAACGACTCCACCTTAGTGCTTACAAGGAAACGCCATGGCAAAACGTATCAAGCAACTTACAGGCGCCGCCGGCCTGCTACTATTGATTAGTGTGTTTTTTCTCGAAAGCTGTATGCAATTTAGAGTACCGGACAAAGAACTCAAGCGTCAATTCAGTAAGCGGGGCATTCCGCTGCAAATCAACTATACGCAAGCCGGTGAATACCTCTTGCGCAGTGTTGTTGTAGGTGACACCTCCCTCCCGCCTGTCTTCTGCGTGCATGGCTCGCCCGGCTCTTCCCGCGACTTTTTGTCTTATACGCAAGACACTGCTTTGCTTGACAAAGTATGCTTTGTATTGATAGACCGCCCCGGTTATGGTTACTCTTCTTTTCATCTGCCCCCACCCTCTATTGACTACCAAGCCCGCCTGTTACTTCCCCTCTTACAACAAGCTGCCCAAAAACACAAAGCCCTTGTGGTAGGCTATTCCTATGGCGGACCTATTGCTGCCCGGCTGGCTATGCTTGCCCCCACGCACGTGCAGGCACTGATATTGGCAGCACCTGCCCTGGATCCCGACAATGAGAAGTTTTTTTGGTTTAACCGCCCGCTGGAACATATCCGCCGGATACTGCCCACGGCACTCGAGCATGCACAAATAGAAAAAATGCGACATGTGGAAGACCTGTGGCAAATACAAGACGGATGGCAGGCTATTCAATGCCCGGTCACTCTGATTCACGGTAAAGCGGACAAGATAGTACCGGACAACAGCCGGTTCGTTAAGGAAAAATTGGGGCATGTGCCCCTACAACTCATCACGCCCGACGATATAGGGCATCTGTTTGTGTTTAAAAAACCGGTGTACCTGAAAAATGCCATTTTGCATTACGTAACCTCCCCGGCTACTCCACCGGCGGAATCGGAATGATGGAAAACTGCAGTTGACTGATACGGCGAAAGTCTTCCCCTAAAAGACGCATGTCTTCGTCGTCTTCTTCATAATACCAATTCACCGATACATCAAATCCTGCTTGATTAATCTTGCGCAGCCGCCGCAACATCTCGGCAATGTACATCGATGAGCTGGTGTTGCAATAGGTAATGTTAAAAGAAGCAATGGTTTTTGGACGTGGCTGTTTGCTGTACTCATCTATCCACTGCAACAAAGGCGCAAAAAACTCATGAGTGTTCTCAGGAATAGCCACCCCTTCTATTTCTATTTTTCCTAAGCCGGCATCCAACAACACCCGAGGTGTCAGTTCCGTGCTATCTATTTGCAGTTTACTCACCGTATGTTTATTTACATCCATAAAATCCTTTTCATTAAGCAAGCATGATTAAATATAAGAAAGATTCAGAAATAAAAGTATAAGGATTAAACTTTATTTGCTCTTTTCTTCCGCACGGCCAATAAAAGATAGAACCTAACACACAAAAAAACAGCAGCCAAGGTAAGCCCTACAAGCAGGCCTATCCACACGCCCCATGCCCCCATTTGCTTGTAAATACCCAAGTAATAAGCCACAGGAAGCGCTACCACCCAATAGGCAATAAGTGTGGCTATGGTTGGATAGAGCACATCTTGCAAACCACGTAAAATACCCAGACTCACCGCCTGAATGCCATCGGAGAGCTGGAAAAAAGCGGCAATTAAAAGTAAATCCACAGCTACAGCCAGCACTTCGACTTCACGCGTATAAAGTGAGGCTAAAAAGTCCGGGAACAGCCAAAAGAGCACGCCCCCGCCGGTCATCACCACAATGGCTGTCAACAGGGCTGCCGTACCGGCACGTGCCACACGGTGCCATTGGCGACGCCCCAGGGCATTGCCCACACGTATAGCACCGGCAGCGGCAATACCCGTAGAAATCATATAGGTTATGCTGGCCATATTCAAGGCAATCTGATGGGCAGCCAGCTGTGTGTCGTTGACCCATCCTATCATAATGGCTGCCAAAGCGAAGGTAGCTACTTCGAAGAAATGTTGCAGGCCTGTACCTAAGCCCTTGGTCACGATACGCAAACACGCTTGGCGGCAGGCTTTCATCTGCACCTGATGGCGCTTAAGAAAGGCAAAGGCAGGCAGGCGCAGCAAAAAGAAGAACAAGATAAAGGTCATAGCCCAGCGCACCCCCCAGGTAGCCCAAGCAGCCCCGGCAAGCCCCAATGCAGGCAACCCCCAATGGCCAAATATCAACAGGTAATTCAAAAAAATATTCAACAGCAAGCCCACCAAAGTAGCATACATCGACAAATGAGGCATAGCCATGCCGTCAGTAAAATGGCGCAGGCATAAAAACCAGTACATGGGGAATAAAGAACTCAACAAAATGGTCATGTATTCGCGCGATAAGGCAGTCACTTCCGGCGATTGCCCCAGCTTGTCAAAATGCCAAATCACTACCCCCATGACACTGCCCAGCACCAACGCACAGGCAGTGGCAGCCCAAAAGCCCCCCACCAACAATGCTTTCAGGTTTTGTGGTATGCGCCGGGCTTGTGCTTCGGCTATCATGGGCGACAAGATATTGAGCAGGCCAATACCCAGGATGGCTATTAAAAAAAAGACGGCATTGCTTACTCCTCCTGCTGCCAGAGCTTCTTTACCCACCCGGCCAATCATGGCGGTATCGACCACCCCCATCAATACGATGCCCAGCTGCCCCACAATAATAGGAATGCTTAAACGCACCGTAGCGATAAAGTCAAAATAAAGAATATGGTTTGGGCGTTTGTCTTTTGTTCCGCTTGCCATACAGTCTCCTGCTTAACTATTTCAGGCTCGCAAGTTAGTGGTAAAATTCCTTTTGAAGGCAGTAAGGCTGCCTTTTTCTTGCCGTGCGCCTGCATATGGCTTTGAAATAACGACCTATTGCTTCTTGCTGCACAAGTATTTGTTTTGACAGTGCATATTTATTTTTTATGATTGTAGAAAAACTTTTGAAATTGGCTTTCCTTATATGACTCCCCACTTCGAAATCATAGAATCTGTGCCGCCCGCCGCGCTTCATACGCTGTTGCCCGGCATACAGCCCCTGAAAGACATTCCATCACAAGGCAACTTCTCGTTAATTTTAGCTCAAAACGCCGAACACCAAACTGTGGCTTTCAGCTTGTTGCATCACTTGTCTGCTGCCGGAGGCAAAGCGCGCATTTTACGCCTACATGCACATGAACAATATTATTCGCTTTTTCCTGCACTGATAGAACAAAGTGAATGGTTGGCTAAGAAGCACCGACATAACAAACTACTGTTTCTGCTTTCTGATGCAATCCCGGAATTTTCGCTCATCAAACAAGCGCTTCTTCATCGTCTGTGGACGCTTCCCGCCCGCGCTTTGAGCTGGGGCATTGTACCTAAAAAACAGCTGTTGCAAGCTTCCTGGATGCAAAGGAAGCCACATGGCACAAACCCGCTGCGTTTACAACTATGGAACGAGCTTCCGCAAGACATCCGGGATAAAATCAACACACTTAGCAGTAAGGTTTTGGCACTGGCACCGCCACTTCCTATTGACCCTGCACACAGTTTTGCCATCTACCACCATGACACCCCCTTCGGCTGGTGCCTCACTCAGCGCCTGCGCGACAATACACTCCTGATAATATCGCTTCGTGTCAAGCGAGCCCATCCTTTTTTGTTTTCCTTATTGGCACAACATCTGCACGAAAGCCACGACATAGAAGAAGTGGCGTACTATTACCCTCTATCCGGTGCTCCAAGCATTCGTTTCTTTGAAAAACGCTTACGCCCCATTTCGCGTGAGGCTCACCGTTTGTACTTGAGTATGAAATCCCTGCATGCCTGAACATGGTTTCTGCCAATGTCAGCATGCTGACATTACAATTGCCGGCAAAGTGTGTTCTTTAAGGTGAAATTAAACCCAAAGAAACCATGATGGAAAAAGTATTTCTATTTGGCAGCCTGCTGCTTTTCATAGCAGCCGTTCAAGGATGGGCACAAGCCGGCAAAGCCGATGAGGTATGCCCCATTTTAGTAGGCGAAACCATTCCCGACGTAAAAGTACACACCGTAGAAGGCAATGCCGTACGCCTTTTGGACTTGGTCAAGGAAAAGCCTGCCGTTATCATCTTCTACCGCGGCGGATGGTGCCCTTATTGCAACCGCCATTTGGCTGAACTGCGCAAAGTAGAAGACGCTTTACTCAAAAAAGGCTATCAAATTTTGGCTATCAGCCCCGATTCACCGGCATCCATCAAACAAACATTGGAAAAGCAGAAACTCAACTACACCCTGCTTTCAGACAGTAAGCTGGAAGCCATTCATGCTTTCGGTCTGTCGTTCCGCCTCGACCCCGAAACACTTAAAAAATATGCCACCTACGGCATTGACTTGGTAGAAGCATCCGGCGGCACCAATGAAGACATACTACCCACCCCTGCTGCTTTTGTGGTAGATAAAAAAGGCGTGGTACGCTTTGCGTATGTCAACCCAAACTACAAAGAGCGTATCAAAGCCGAAACGCTCATGGCGGTCATAGATACCTTGTAAACATAGTTCGTCCATGCAAAAAAGCTGCCCTTTTCATTCAGGGCAGCTTTTTTATTAACTGTTGTTCCGGCAAAAGTTCGCTTACAAATTACCACGGCGCGCCTGCTCTCGCTCAATGGCTTCAAACAAAGCTTTAAAGTTGCCTTTACCAAAGGAAGTAGCCCCCTTGCGTTGAATAATCTCGTAGAACAAAGTGGGGCGGTCTTCCACCGGCTTGGTGAATATCTGCAACAGGTACCCTTCGTCGTCGCGGTCAACCAGGATATTCAACTCCTTCAGCTTTTCCACATCTTCATCTATGTTGCCCACACGCTCTTTCAAATCCTCGTAATAGGTTTCGGGCACATAGAGAAACTCTACCCCACGGCGGCGCAGCTCACTGACAGTATGCACGATGTCGTCAGTAGCTACGGCAATATGTTGCACACCCGGACCATGATAAAATTCCAGATATTCTTCTATTTGCGACTTGCGCTTTCCTTCTGCCGGTTCGTTTATAGGGAATTTGATATAACCGGTTCCATTAGAAACCACCTTTGACATCAAAGCCGAATATTCGGTAGAAATATCCTTGTCGTCGAAGGTAACCAGCAGTTTAAAGCCCATCACGTCTTGATAGAAGCGCACCCATTCGTTCATTTTGCCCAGCTCTACATTACCCACACAGTGATCTACATATTTCAAGCCGATGGGCTCCGACTTCACGGGGCTTTCCCATTTCTGATAGCCGGGCATGAAGGGACCGCGATAGTTTTTGCGCTCTACGAAGGTGTGTATGGTGTCACCATAGGTATGAATAGAAGCCACCTTCACTTCGCCGTATTCGTCGGTCAGTGTTTTAGGCTCACCGGCAGAACGCGCCCCCCGTTTCATCGTTTCATAATAAGCCATCTCGGCGTCATCGACCCACAAAGCCAAGACCTTCACGCCGTCGCCATGCAATTTCACATGCTCGCTGATTTCAGAAAAAGGATCTAAGGAAGCCGTCAGAACAAGGCGTATTTTTCCCTGCTCCAACACATAAGAGGCGCGGTCACGCACACCGGTTTCGGGACCGGCATAAGCCACCAGCTGAAAGCCGAAGGCTACCTGATAAAAGTAGGCGGCTTGCTTGGCATTGCCTACGTAGAACTCAATATGATCGGTACCGTTGATAGGAAGAAAATCTTGCTCTGCCATAGTTTTTTCCGTTTTGAATATGGTGATGAAATGCTTTCTTTTTCATACAAATTTACACATACGCCCCGGTAAAACAAAAAAGATTCTTAGCAAAGTGTAATTCTATAAACCTCAAATTGTTCGTATCTTTGCAACATCGCTCAATTAGTTATTTTTTAAACCCAAACAGAGGCCTCCCTATGTCTATCGATTATTCAGCCATAAATCAATTACTCATACACATCATTGAGCAACGCAGGAAGCTAAGCACACTTAACTACGACGACCCCAAATATGACGACCTGGAGGAAGAACTTCATGATATGGAAGATGAGTTCACCGAAGAATATGGGGACTTCCTGGAAGATATTTTGGTAGATGTGCACGAAGAGGTTTGTCCGGAAGTGGAAGTGTTTGCCCCGGTTTCATATATTCCCCGTGAGGTATTGGTAGAAAAGAAAGGCAAACAGCAGCACTTCATCAGCCCCTACGGACAAGGCGTGTGGATTGAGCGTGACCATGAGGGGAAAGAAGCTTATTTGGTTATGCTGCCCAACCCCTTGCGCATTGAGCTGGTGCACTCACCCGATGAACGCCGCACGGTGTGGCAAGAAAAATAATTTACTTGTTTTATAATATTTCCCACCTATGGCAAGCCGGATGAAGCTTAATATTTCATCCGGCTTTTGATTACGGCGCCATCAAGGCAGCTCCAATACTGAACCGCAATTGCGGCATTTGTGTAGCTCCTTGTTTTCTTTAAATGCCTTGAAGACTTCCGGCAGTTGTTTTTCTATGTCTTCAAGTTTCAGGTACACCTCATGCAGCTTTTCATGGCAGTTATCACAGTACCAAATGAAGCCATCGGTTTGCTCCGGGCGGCGGCGCTCTTCGATGACCAAGCCCACCGTGCCGGCCGGGCGCTGCGGTGAATGCGGAGTACGGCGGTTGAGCATGTAAATCTCCCCTTCCCGGATGGGGATGTCGCGAAACTCGCCATCTTCAACGACCTTCAACACAATATCGCCCTTAATCTGATAGAAAAATTCCGGACCTTCGTTGAAGTGGTAGTCTTTGCGGGCATTGGGACCTGCCACCACCATTACAATGAAGTCGCCATCAGGATAAATCTCTTTATTACCCACCGGCGGCTTCAATACCTCCTTGTGGGCTTCTACCCATTGCATCAGATTGACAACGTTCATCTTTGCCATAGCTAATTGCTTTTAGTTTTAAAACGCTTCAAGTTATACCTTTTATAGTTTTTTTTTCATAAATTCAATACTTTTCCTACATAAACACAATTTCATCGCAATTAATTTCTATATTTTGAAAGCTTGGCAACTCTAAAATATGCTTATGATGCAACGCACTTTACTCTTCTCCCTGCTTTTCTTTACATTTTGCTTCGGGAGTCACGCCCGGCAAGAAACAGTGGCTACCCTCCGGGATGACAGCCGCACCATGGATGTCAGCAGTTACTTTTCTTATTGGATAGACGAAAGCGGACACGCCTCTTTAGAGGATGTTATGCAAGCCAACCAAAAGGGGCAATTTCAAAAACATACAAAAAAGGTTATCAACTTGGGCTTTCTAAACAAGCCCGTATGGCTTAAACTGCAATTGAGCAACCAAGCACAACGCACCAAGGAGTGGCTGCTGGAGTTGAACTATCCGCTGTTGGACAGCGTCACGCTTTACCGGCAGGACGAAGCCGGACGTTGGTTGTCCGAAACCATTGGTGACCAAGTCCCCTTCGCCCGGCGTGAAATACATTTTCGCAATCCCACTTTTCCCTTGTATTTATACGACAACAGCCGTGTCTATACCATTTATATCCGTGTGAAAACCAGCAGCTCGGTGCAGCTACCTGCTAAAATATACACTTCCAATGCATTCCAAGAATACACCATTAAAAGCGACTTGGCATTCGGCTTTTTCTATGGTTGCATGTTGGTCATGCTTTTTTATAACCTGTTACTTTTCGCGGCATTACGCAACCTCAACTATGCCTACTATTGTGTGTATGTCATTGGTTACACGCTGGCACAAGCAGGCTTGCAAGGGCATGGTTTTCAATACCTTTGGCCCAATAGTTTGTTTTGGACGAACGTATCCATTCCCGTATTGATTTCTTTGGGGCTAATAGGAGCAGTACTTTTTGCCAATCGCTTTCTTTACACCAAACGCTATGCCCCACGCATGAGAATCGTGCTCTGGGTGCTCTTTGGCATCAATGTATTGGACATTCCCCTCAGCTTTTTCTTGCCCTACCAAACTATGATTAAACCGGTGGTTTTAAGTATCATTGTGGACTCCGTGATCATTATCGCCGCCGGTATTGCGGTTTATCGCGCAGGAAACAAAGCCGCGCAGTATTTTATTATTGCTTGGTTGGCTTTCTTGCTGGGGCTTATCGCTACGGCATCGGAGGCTTTTGGTTTGCTGCCACGTACTTTCATCTTCCACTACGGGCACCTGTTTGGGGCAGTCATAGAAGTGGTGTTCTTGTCACTTGCCTTGGCTGACCGCATCAACGTCATTCGCAAACAACGCGAAGAAGCACAGGCGCGTGCTTTGGCTATGGCTCAAGAAAATGAGCGCATCATACGAGAACAAAATATCATATTGGAACAGAAGGTGCGTGAGCGAACGGCCGAACTCCAACAAAAACAAGAGGAAATACTCACTCAAAACGAAGAACTGCAACAACAAAGGGAAGAGATTCTTGCGCAAAGGGACTTTATCGAACGGCAAAACCAAGAGTTGCAGGCTATCAATGAGCACCTGAACAAAAGCATTCAATATGGCGACCGTATTCAGCGTGCCATGTTGCCTTCCAAAGAAGAAATCCTTCAATATGTACGTGACTTCTTTGTTATTTATTTGCCGCGCGACGTGGTGTCCGGCGATTTTTACTGGTTCAACGAACAAGAAGGACATCTGTTTTTTGCCGCCGTTGACTGTACGGGACACGGGGTGCCCGGTGCCTTCATGTCTATGATAGGCAACACACTGCTCGACGAAATCATCAATGAAAAACATCTTTACAATCCCGCCTTCATATTGGAGGCTTTAAATGATGCCGTTTTTAAAGCGCTGCGACAAGATGAAACGGGCAATGCCGACGGCATGGATGTGGCACTCTGCCGTATAGACAAAATAGATGAAGAGACTTTTGAACTGACCTTTGCCGGCGCACGCCGCCCGGCTTATGTGGTCAAAGATGGTACCTTGGTAGAACTGAAGGGCAACCGCCGCGGGATTGGTGGCACCATGAGCCAAAAGCTGGAGCAGTTCGAAAACCATCAGTTGATACTTCATGCCAACGATTGCATTTACATTGGCAGCGACGGCTTCACCGATGCAGCCAACCCCGAACGGGAGAAGTTCGGCACCAAACGTTTAAAAACACTGCTGCAGCTCTACTACAAAGAGTCCATGGAGCGGCAGCGCCAATACTTGATAGAAGAGTTGGAAAACTTCACCAAGGGCACGCCCATGCGCGACGATGTGCTGCTGATGGGCATCAGGCTGTAAATTTTTCTACTTTTGAAAGAAAAAAACATGCTCAACATTGATCTACAAGGGCGAACGGCACTCATTGGTGGCGCAAGCCGGGGAATTGGGCGTGCCTGTGCCGAAGTGTTGGCACAAGCAGGCGCACGCCTCATTTTACTGTCACGCAACCCAACCGACCTGCAAGCCTTGAAAGCAAGCCTGCCCCATGCCGGGCAGCACCATATTCTGGCAGTGGACTTATCCGATGCAGCGCAAAGCAGCCAAGCGCTGCAAACACTGCTTCAAACAGAAAAGCTGGATGTGCACATATGGGTAAACAACAGCGGAGGACCTGCCCCGGGACCTGCTCATACTGCCTCTGCTGATGCTTATCGCCAAGCCTTCGAGCAACATGTGGTGGCTTCTCAAATGATACTGCAGGTGCTACTGCCTTCCATGCGCAAACACCAATACGGGCGCATTATCAATATTATCTCGACCTCGGTCAGAGAGCCCATTCCTAACCTGGGCGTATCGAACACCATACGTGCGGCCGTAGCCAACTGGGCAAAGACACTCTCACGCGAGCTGGCACCTTGGGGCATTACTGTCAATAACATTTTGCCCGGCTTTACACAAACCGAGCGTTTGGCACAAATCATTCAAAAACGCGCCGAGCAGGCAGGCTGCACTTTCGACGAAATGGCACGGCAGCTAAGTGCACAGGTACCGGCCGGCCGCTTTGCCCGCCCCGAAGAGATCGCCTATGCCGTGGCTTTTCTTGCATCGCCACTGGCTTCTTATATCAACGGTGTATACTTGGCAATAGACGGCGGACGTCTGCATTCTGCATAAGCTGAAAAAACTCAAGGGGCGCCAATGATGGGTGCCCCCTTAGCTTTTCTGCACACAGGCAATCAAGTTCTATGGGAACTTAATGGGCAACTTGTCCTTCACTTTATCTTTCAACTTATCTTTTGCCTTGTCGGCTTCTTCTTTTACCTTTTCTTTCACTTCTTCCTTCACCTTCTCAGCTTCTTCTTTTACTTGCTGCTCCACTTCTTCTTTTTTCTCTTCTACTGCCTGTTGGATGGCTTCTTTCTGCTTTTGCAATTCTTCTTTAGCCACTTCTTTCACCTCTTCCTTGGCTGTGCCGCGCGGTTTTACTTTTATCTTCGGTTTGTCGTAAGTGCCTTCTATTTCCACGTCGAACAGCAGACGATCGCCACTTAGCGCATTGGTGCCCGTCAGCTGATTGACAGCCCCTTGAACGGCTTGCCCTGCGGCGCCTGCCGGCACATCCATTGCCAGGGTAAAGTCGAGACTACCATCAAAACCGTTGCTGCCACTCACCGTTATCACGCGGTCGCCACTTTTCACTACAAAAGGCTCATAATTGACGCGCCCCTTGTCTATTTTGATTTTCATGATGACATCCTGCAGGCTCATGGGGGCTAAGTCTTTCATTTTGGTCAGGCTGCTGATTTTAGACAGCACCGGTGTATCCTGCAGTGCGGCTTGCACTATGGCTATCAAGCCGCCCCCACTCAATGTTTCAAATTTGGGCATAAGATCGCTGCCCAACACGCCGGCCAGGCGCAAGTCAGAAGAGAAGGTCCCCTGCATGGCAGCAGCCAAGGGCGCCATGCGCTGCACCGTTACAATGCTTTTGTATGCTTCGGGGATTTGTATGTTGGCTACTTTCATTGCAAAATCAAAAAATGGCTTATAAGGGTCGGAAGTATCGTACACACCACTCAGCAGCAATTGCCCACCCAAGGTATGGGTACTTACATTTTCGAACACCACCTTGCCTTCACGCATAATGATTTTGCCTACCAGGTCTTTCAAAAGCAAGTTATCATAAACCACTTCTTGTATTTTGGCATCGAACACAAAATCGAGGTTTTTAGGAATGGCAATGGCTGCCAAATCTACCGTATCGGCTCCGGCAGCTGCAGCCGTGCCGGTTGTTTCTGCTGCTTCTTCTTCCGTCATCCACTCGTTCACATCAAAATGCTTGGATTCCATATGCATCTTGCCACGCAACACAGCATCGTGAAAGGTGTAAGCCATATAATTGGCAATGGTACCTACCAATCGGAAGTCGGACTTGCCGGCGCTGCCGGTCATTTGCTCTACAATAATTTCGCGGGGCGAAATGCGGGCTGCCGCCTGTTGTATGCGTACCTCCGGCATGTCGCTTGTCATATAGCGAAAGTCTGTCATGCGTGCATAGCCCGAAAAATCGAGTTGGTCATATTTTTCTTGTTCAATCAAAGCCATATTGCCTTTTGCATGCAGGTCGGCGTCTATTTTACCGGCCAGCTGCATGCCTTCCAAGGGGTAGAGGCGTGTTAACTTTTCAAGGTCGGCTTTGCCTTTGGCATTGACGTCAAAGTTCACTTTATCGAAATCTTGAATGAGGGCACTCACTTCTATTGGCTCACCATCGAAGAGCATGGTAAACTGCCGGAGGTGGAAAGTAGAGCCGGGCAATGAGCCATCGCTTTGCAGGGTGGCAGTCAAGTTCAGCTTTTCCAAAGGCTTAGGCACTTCGGCAGTCTTTATATAACCGTCTGCAAGGCTCATCTGCGCATTTACCACGGGCATTTGCCGGTCATTGTAGGTGCCTTCTACCTTGGCATCCAGCGAAAAGGAGCCTTTCAACTGCATGCCCTCCATGGGAAATATAGTTGCCATATCGGCTAAGTTCAAACGAGCCTTTGCATCTACATACATGTCTATGGATTCGAGCCCCCGGAAATTGGCGCGCATGTCTATGGGGTTTTTGCCCAAATCCATATGGAAGCGCTTCAGGTCGAGCAGCGTATTCTCAAGATTTCCATCCGGGTTTTCCAGCTCTACATTCAGCTGCACGTTCTTCACTTCCGCAGGCATACCGGGGTACTGAAAATGGCCGTCTTTCACTTCCAATCGCAAGCCAAACCCCGGCATCTGCACCGCATTGTATGTGCCTTTTACCACGCCTTCGAACTGAACACTACCCGATGCCTTCAAGTCATTGAAAGAAGAGGAATAAACACCCGGCACCAACGAAAGCAGCTGTTTGAAGTCCGTTTCCGGAGCGTTGTATTTTAAATCCAACACAATATTGGTATCGGGCATGACAATGCTTCCCTCAAAATGCAAAGGGAACTCGTTTATTTTCAGAATATTGTCTTTGAAAGTGTAGCGGCTTTGCGCCAAATCCATACCCATGGTGATGTTGGCACTTACTTTCTTATTGCTTATATACTCCACACCGTCATAGGCAACGGAAGTAGCCGCTATTTCGGTTTGTGTAATCATATCGAACACATCGGCCTGCAAGTTGCCCGAACCGGTATGATTGACCCCCGTCAAACGCACATATACCGGCAGGCTGCGGTCGTCATAAACGATATAGCCGTTTTCGATGCGCCATTCGTCAATAGCCAAAGAAAGAGGTGCTGCCTCTTCCTCTTGAAGCGTATCGGCCGGCTGTTCCAGGAAAATATCCCAATTGGCTTGGCCTTCTGCGTTGACCAGGGCGTGAATGCGTGGTTCAATGAGTTGCACCGAGCGTATTTTCATTTCATCGCCAAAGAGCACACTCCACAGATCAAGGCTTAAGCGAAACGAACGCACCGATAAGAGCGTATCGCCGGCAAAGGGGGCACGGTTCACTACCCCAAAGTCATCCAAACGGGCATTCAGGTGCGGGAAATCCCGCAACAGACTCACCGAAAAATTATCGGTATCGAAAAACACATCAGCAGCCACATATTGTGCTATCTGCTTACGCACGGCTGCTTGTATGTTGTCTTTAAAGACCAGCGGAATCAGTGCTATGCAAAGTGCCAACACAAGCAACAAAGCACCGGCGGCAATGAGGATTTTCTTTTTCATAAGTACCGTGATTTAGAAAGTGATTTTGTTAAGCTAAAGTAATACATTTTTTTGAGCTTAAAGCGGTTTGCGTTATATTTACCTGTCTAAAAAGCAAAAGGGCACCATTTTACACACATGTAAGTAGTATCCCATGAAAGGAATCATTTTAGCCGGCGGTTCAGGTACCCGCCTCTACCCTATTACACAAGGCATTAGCAAACAACTGATGCCCATTTACGATAAACCAATGATCTACTACCCGCTTTCTACTTTGATGATGGCGGGCATTCGCGATATATTGATTATTTCCACCCCTCAGGACCTGCCCCGCTTCGAACAGCTGCTGGGCGACGGCAGCCGCATCGGTTGCCATTTTCAATATGCCGTGCAAGAGCGCCCCGAAGGCTTGGCGCAAGCTTTCATCATTGGCGAGTCCTTCATAGGCAACGATAAAGTAGCCCTTATTTTGGGCGACAACATATTCTATGGTTCGGGCTTGTCACAAACGCTTAAGTCTTGCAATGACCCGGAAGGGGGCATCATCTTTGCCTACCACGTGCAAGACCCCGAACGTTACGGCGTGGTTACTTTCGACAAAGACATGCGCGTGCTTTCCATTGAAGAGAAGCCCCAAAAGCCCAAGTCCAACTACGCCGTGCCCGGTATCTATTTTTACGACAACCGGGTGATAGACATAGCCAAGGCGCTCAAGCCCTCGCCCCGTGGCGAATACGAAATTACGGACGTAAACAAAGCCTACCTTGAAATGGGCGCCCTGACAGTGAAGGTAATGAACCGTGGCACGGCTTGGCTCGATACAGGCACCTTCCAATCGCTTATGCAAGCCTCTTTGTTTGTGCAGGTGATAGAAGAGCGCCAAGGGCTCAAGATAGGATGCATCGAAGAGGTGGCTTACCGCAATGGCTTTATCGATGCCGAACAACTGGAGCGTATAGCCCAGCCGTTACTAAAAAGCGGATATGGACAGTATTTGTTGCAAATCTTACAACAAGAAAAAATCCACCAATAAACCCGCCTCCGGGCTTTTCGTATAAAAAGCAAGGCGGTTGCGAGACGGATACAAACGCATGAGAAAGAAAAAAGAAACACTTTACACTTGGCTGACCCACCCCTATCGCCTGGTGATGCGGGATGAAGAGCGACTGGCTGATTATAAATCCTATCCCATCACGCGGGCGAAGATACTGGCCATTACGGTGCCACTCATACTATTGGTGTTTGTGGGAGGCTTTTGGCTGTCTTCCTATCTGCACGAGCATGGCAGCTTTGGCAAGCAGGAAACCCAAACCGTCAAGCGTGAGCTTATTCAGCTTTATCAAACCATCGACTCTTTGGAGATGGCACTTCAGTACAATGAGCAGTACATACAAACCCTTCACCAAGTCATCCGTGGCGACGTAGCACCCTGGAAAGAAGAAGCAGAAAAAGCCCGGGCCGGTAAGAGCGAAGAGGTAAAGATAGCGCAGACCGACAGCATAGACTTGGATTATGTTTCCGAAGCAGAGCTGGCATTGCGTAGCGAATATGAACAAGAAGCCGATCAAGCAAACGCTACTACTTATTATCAAGTGGCAAACCAAGCAGGCAGTGCCTCTATAGGTATTTTGTTTCCCCCCTTGCAAGGCATCGTTTCCGGACGTTTCAGCATGGAACAAAAGCATTATGGCATTGACATAGTGGCCACAGCCAATGCCCCCATTCATAGCATTGCCGACGGGACTGTCATCTTCGCCGGATGGACCGACGAAACGGGCAACGTCATTGCCATACAACACAGTGGCAACTTGATTTCTGTTTATAAACACAATGCCAAATTGCTCAAGCAGGTAGGCGACATCGTAAGCTCCGGCGAAGCCATTGCCATTATCGGTAATACAGGAAAGTATAGCACAGGACCACATCTCCATTTTGAGCTCTGGCTCAAGGGAAATCCTGTAAATCCTGAACAGTTGATTGCATTTTAGTTGTAAGTGGAAAAATATTAAACAGGAAGAATTATGTTCATGGCCGTATTTAGTAGCACTCCCAGCAAAGGGAACGAACCGCAAGACCTTCATGCCAACACCCATATTGGTGCCGGCACACATTTTACCGGCAATGTAGAGGCTTCGGGCAACATACGTATTGACGGGCGCGTAACCGGCGACGTCATCAGCAAAGCGAAGATAGTAACCGGTACCAAGTCCATTGTGCAGGGCAATGTGGTTGCCGAAAATATGGAGGTAGAAGGCGAAATTATTGGCAAGGTAGTAGTCGCTGATACACTGGTGCTCAAAAGCACCGCACAAATTACCGGTGACATCTACACGCGCAAGCTCATCATAGAAGCGGGCGCCGTCTTTACCGGTACCTGCTCCATGGGCGATGAAAAGATCATCAAAGAAGCACGCAGCAGCATTGTAAAAGATATGCCCAAAGACAACACCTCTTTGCCTAAAGAGCAAGTTAAGGTAGAAACTAAATAAGCCCCAACGCTTTGTCAAAGAACGAAAAAAAACCCCGCTCCAAGCCACTGCACGATTATATACGCTATAGTGGCTTGGGCATTCAAATGCTGGCAACCATAGGCATCTTTTTGTGGATAGGTATGCAAATAGACCGGAAGCTCTCATGGGAGTTCCCGGTATTTACCATTATCTTTGTGCTGATAGGAATCATCGGTTCTATCATCTCTCTGATAAAAAACCTCTCCCAAGACTCATGAAACAATCGTGGAAAACTTCTCTGGCATTAAGTCTTTTTGCTGCCGCCTTTTTCCTGCTGGGCGAGCACTATCAATGGAGCTGGTTACCTGCCGAAAAATGGTGGATTTTGATTTTTATACTGGCTATTTCACTGCTTAGCGCTCTTTTACACAGCTTAGGCGTAAAAGAAAGCGACCCCCATACTTTACAAAAGGCCTTTTTCACCAGTCTCACCCTGCGCATGTTCTTGTCGCTTGCTTTCATAGGCATTTTTCTGTGGCAAGGTGTCAGCCGGCCCTTCCACTTCGTAGTCCTCTTCTTTGTCTTATACTTTCTATTCGTTGGATTTGAAATTTACCATCTATTGACTAACTTGCGAGCCGATTCTTAAATATACGGATAAACCATGAAATCAATCAAGGCTATACTTCTGATTTTCATTGCTTTGTTGGGCTTGCAGCTGTCTGCCTATGCCAATCCGCAACCGGAAGAAGAGTTCAATGCAGGTGAGACCATCTTCCACCACTTAAGCAACTCTCATGAATGGCACCTCTTCTCCATTGGCGACACACACGTAAGCATCCCTTTGCCTGTTATCTTATATACCCCCAATGGTTTAGACGTATTTCTGTCGAGTGAGTTCCATCATGGGAAAGTTACCGAAGAAGGCATTATGCTGGAAAGAGGAAAAAACACTTATATTATAGAGCATGACCATATCAAATTAGCCGGTCACGCAGAAGCTGCAGTCTATGATTTTTCTATTACCAAGAACGTAGCCTCCATGTTCTTGAGCGTGGTGCTGCTCTTTATTATCTTTGGAAAGGTGGCAAAGTCTTACCAAACCGACAAGCCGCAAGCGCCCAAAGGACTTGCCGGGCTTGTAGAGCCGGTGATTCTCTTCGTACGCGATGAGATTGCCGTTCCTGCCATCGGCAAAGATAAGTATGAGCGTTTCATGCCTTACTTGCTGACTGTCTTTTTCTATATCTGGATTAACAACCTGCTTGGCTTGTTGCCCGGTGCTGCCAACCTGACCGGCAACATCACCATCACAGCCACTCTTGCCGGCTTCACTTTGGTGATGATTCTTTTCAATGGCAACAAAAACTACTGGGGACACATATTTGCGCCTCCGGTGCCTACTTGGCTCTACCCTATCATGGTTCCCATTGAGATAGTAGGTATTTTCACCAAACCCTTTGCCTTGGCTATCCGTTTGTTTGCCAACATTACCGCCGGCCATATCGTTATCTTGAGCCTCCTTTCTCTTATCTTCATATTCAAAAGCTTTGCCGTAGCGCCTATCAGTGTGGGCTTTGCCCTCTTTATCAATGGCTTGGAGTTGCTGGTGGCGTTTATTCAGGCATTCGTATTTACGCTGCTTAGTGCCCTCTTTATCGGGCAAGCCGTAGAAGAGCATCACCACGAAGAGCACGAAGCGCACCACCCTGCACATGAAGAAGCCAATCATGCAGAGAAGCCCGCACAGGCAGAAATAAAAGAAGAGGTGGCTGTAACGGCTTAATGCCATAAAACTAAAACAAAGGCTTTCATTCACTTAAACAATAAAAACTATGTTAGCAACTCTGATTGTATTCTTGTTGGAAGGTCTGGTAGGTTTGGGCGCCGGCTTGGGTGCCGGTGTAGTAGCCTTGGGCGCCGGTTTGGGTATCGGTCGCATTGGTGGTCAAGCTATGGACGCCATTGCACGTCAGCCCGAAGCCGCAGCTAAGGTGCAAACCGCTATGATTATTTCTGCTGCTCTTATCGAGGGTGTAGCCCTCTTTGGTGCAGTAGTGTGCTTGTTGCTGGCACTTTCCTAGTTATCAGGTATGGCAAAGCTCCCTGAACCGCGCTTGGCGGCAGGGGCTTTGCCTCCTTTCTTGCTTAGTCTAACAGATTTTAGATATACCCTGATTACCATTTAAAACACAAACGAACTATGCAACTGCTTACCCCTGAACTCGGTTTGTTTTTCTGGCAGCTCGTCACTTTCCTCTTGGTGGTATTCCTGCTTACCAAATATGCATGGAAGCCCATCTTACAAGGCATCAAGAAGCGTGAAGAGGAAATCACTCACGCCTTGGCTGCTGCCGAAAAAGCACGCGAAGAGATGCAGCGTATCTCTGCCGAGAACGAAAAGCTGCTTCAAGAAGCACGTATTGAAAAAGACCAAATCCTGAAAAAAGCACAAGAGACTGCCCGTCAGTTGGTGGATGAAGCAAAAGAAAACGCCAAGAAAGAAGCTAACCGCATGATTGAAGATGCCCGCCGCATCATTGAATCAGAGAAAAATGCGGCATTGAGCGAAATCAAAGCTCAAATAGCTACGCTTTCTGTACAAGTAGCCGAACGTATTCTTAAAAATCAACTCTCAGAAGAAGCCAAGCAAAAGGCTTATATCGAAGAGTTATTGAAAGATATTAAACTAAACTAAGATGTCTGCACAACGAGTCGCCAAACGCTATGCCCAAGCGCTGCTGGATTTGGCAGTGGAACACAACGCGCTGGAAGCTGTCTATCACGACATGGAAGCCGTTGAGCAGTTCCTCAAGCAAAATCCTAAGGTAGAAGCCATTTTAAACAACCCCATTATTTATAGCTACAAGAAACTGGCTATATTAAAAGCCCTTTTCGAGAAACATGTGCACCCGCTTACGCTTAGATTCATAGAGGCACTCTCGAAGCGCAACCGCGAAAACATTCTTTTCGAGGTAGCCATTGCCTTTGAAAGCTTATATGAAGAGCGGCAAGGAATTCAGCGGGCACATGTGCAATCGGCAGTAGCTCTGGACAACAGCCTGAAAGCGGCTATAACCGACCTGGTAGCCAAAGCATCCAACAAAAAACAAGTGCGTTTGTTCGAGCAGATCAACCCCGAGCTTATCGGTGGTTTTGTGTTGCGTATCGATGACACACAGCTGGATGCTTCGGTACGTAGCAAGCTACGCCAAATAGAAATGGAATTGACCCACGCCTAATCTAAGGCTTCACATACTTTGATTTTTTTAATTAAATTGCCATATGCAACACCCGCTTGCATATGGTTTTTTTGTTTGAACCCCTAAAAAATATTTCCTATGAAAACACTTCACGGTGTTGGTGTGGCATTGGTCACGCCCATGCATGCCGATGGCAGCATTGATTGGAACGCTTATCAGCGTCTTTTAGACCATACCCACCAAATAGGTGTTGACTACTGGGTGGTACAAGGCACAACCGGCGAATCGCCCACCATCACTACCGAAGAAAAAGCACGTTTGCTTCAAATAGCGAAAGAACACCCCGCCCAAAAGCCTGTTGTATTTGGCATAGGCGGCAACAACACACGGGCGGTCATTCAGCAAATAAAGAATACTGACCTAAGTGGCGTCAGTGCCATACTGTCGGTATGCCCTTATTACAATAAGCCTTCACAAGAAGGTTTGTATCGCCATTTTATGGAAATAGCAGAACAGAGCCCTGTACCGGTGATTCTTTACAACGTACCGGGGCGCACCGGATGCAACCTGCAAGCAGCAACCACCCTGCGACTGGCACAGCATCCCAATATTGTGGCTATCAAAGAAGCTTCGGGGGACTTGATGCAAATCATGCAAATAGCCGTAGAACGTCCCAAAGGCTTTTTACTTCTTTCCGGCGATGACTTGCTCACCCCTGCCATGATAGCCGTAGGTGCCGAAGGGGTTATTTCCGTCATGGCCAATGCCTTTGCCCTATTCAACGATATGATTCACGCAGCACTTCAAGGGGAAAGAGAGAAAGTACAGCACGCTTTGCGTCCATTGTTGGGCATCAATGACTTGCTTTATAAAGAAGGGAACCCCGTAGGAATAAAGTGCGTGCTTAAACACATGGGCATTTGTGAAGAGCATGTGCGCCTGCCATTGGCTGCCGCGTCCGAGGGGCTGTCAAAAGCAATAAAAGAAGCCTTACAGAAACTAAGCCTTCCGGCGAAGTAAGAGAGGCAGCGAAGACACGGCAAGAGGCTTGGAAGCAACCAACCCTTCGCCATAATCTACCCCAATAAAGTGCCCCATTTCCTTGCCTCTTGCTTCTATCCGCTCCATAAACCAAGGGGTAGAGATATAAGTTTCCGGCTCGTCGTCTCCTTGCCGTTCCGATATGCCGGGCACATAAAACTGCGAAGCAAAAGCAGCAATAGCCCGTTTTTTTATTTCCCAAAAACCGGATACATCCACAACCAAAGCCGGTTGTATAAACTCATCTTGTATTACGTGAAACACTTCTTTGGGGCGCCATGCTTCTTGCTGCTGTCCTTCCCGGTAAGTAACAATACGCCGCAAGCCGGCATAAAAACAGGCTTCTTTGACCAACTGGGCTGCTCTGCCATGATCCGGATGGCGGTCATGCAAGGCATTGGTAATGACAAGCTCGGGCTTGTAATGGCGAACGACTTCTATAACCCGCAATGTGGCCATATAGTCCAAACGGAAGAAAGCATCGGCCAGGCGCAGATTTTCCCTTGCCACCACGCCCAAGATGCGGGCTGCCTGCCCGGCTTCCTTTATGCGCAGGTCGGCATTGCCGCGTGACCCCATCTCGCCGGCAGTGAGGTCTACCATTGCCACACGGTAGCCTTGTGCCACATGGGCCGCAATGATGCCGCCACACGACAACTCGGCATCATCGGGATGTGCCATAATCACCAATATATCGACTTTCTGAATGCTTCCCATACTCATTTTCATGTGTTATCGAATGCGCAAGCGCTGCCCCGGGCGTATAATGCTTCTTGGTCCTAAGCCATTTATTTTCATCAAATAAGAAACAGACACGCCATAGCGGCGGGCAATATGACTGAGTGTATCGCCGGAGCGGACTATATACCAAACCTGCTGCTTGACAGTAGCACCCAAATGGCGAAAATGCTGGGGGAGCAGATAAAACCATTCCCCTTTGATAGACTTGCTCGGCGAAGTATGAAAGTCAAAGATCTCCTCCGGATTGAAAGAGTTGCCGGCATAACGAAACTCAAAATGCAAATGTGGACCGGTACTTCGCCCTGTGGAACCACCCAGCCCTATCACATCGCCTGCTTTTACTTCTTGCCCTACCTTGCATAGTATTTTACTCATATGCCCGTAGAGTGTTTCCAAACCATTATAATGGCGCAATACCACATGGTATCCATAGCCCCTGTCATAGCGGGCAATACGCACAATTCCGTCGAAGGTGGCATAAATAGGGTCACCCACACGCAGAGCCAAGTCGGTGCCATGATGAAAACGCCCCCATCGATACCCAAAGGAAGAGGTCTTCCAGTAGGAATCCAAAGGCGGAAACCAATAGTGCTGCCGGGTACTGTCGTATAAGTGAATGGGGATAGTATCCTTAAAAGTAGAGGGGTCTATTTTATAAGGGTTGATATACTCCGAGCTCCAAATAGAATAATACTCAGCTGCTTTTACCCATACACAATCTATCTTTAAAAACTCTGATACCTGCACCAAAGCCGGCTCTTCATATTTCAATGAATTGGTATCTTCATTCACCACCGACAAGGCACGTGACGGCACAAAGCTGGTATCTTTGCTTGCAGCCTTATCGTCGGCAGGCTGTTCATTTTTATTTACTTTCGAAGAATCCTGTTTTTGATTTACCGGCGGCTTCACCGTCAATTTGTCTTGTTTTACCGGCTCTTCTTGTGCCCATACCGTCCCACACAGCCCAAAGCTCAAACAAAACAACCAAACGATACGTAACAGCATGTTTTTGCTTTTATTTTGAAAAATTGAGTGCCCCCCTTTACACTCTTTCATTCAATGCATAAAAAAGACAGGAGAGCATGCAACTGCAAAGGTAGCTAAAAAGATGCAGTATTGCACCTCTCCTATCGGACAGCTTATGTGATAAAAGGTTGTTTTATTTGCTTTCTGCCATCACCTCTTTTTCAGCCAAATAACGTTCGGCATCCAAAGCAGCCATGCAGCCGGTGCCGGCAGCAGTCACCGCCTGGCGATAGATTTTATCTTGTACATCACCACAAGCAAAGACACCGGGTATATTGGTTCGTGTGCTCCCTTTTTCTGTGATAAGATAGCCGGCCTCATCCATATCCAACTGTCCTACAAACAAGTCGGTATTGGGTTTGTGCCCAATAGCCACAAAAAAGCCTTGTATTTTCAGCTCTTTCGTTTCGCCCGTTTTGGTGTTGCGCAAACGAACGCCTTCTACTTCTTGCTCGCCCAAAATTTCCTCCGTCACATGGTTCCACAAAATCTCGATATTGGGTGTATTCAACACTCTTTGCTGCATGATTTTGGATGCGCGCATTTCATCGCGGCGCACAATCATATACACTTTGTTGCATATTTTAGACAAATAACTTGCCTCTTCACAGGCGGTATCGCCCCCACCTACTACTGCCACATCCATGCCGCGGAAAAAGAAACCATCACAAACGGCACAAGCAGATACCCCCTTACCATTGAGGCGTTGCTCCGATTCCAGCCCCAACCACTTGGCAGAAGCACCGGTGGCAATAATGACGGTATCGGCTTCCCACTCGGTGCCGTCTTCGGCTTTGGCATAGTGCTTTCCGCCTTCTTTATTAAAACGCACTTCCACTATCATGCCGGTGCGAATATCTGTGTTGAAACGCGCGGCTTGGCGTTCAAAATCCATCATCATTTGAGGTCCTTGCACACCATCAGGATAGCCCGGGTAGTTTTCCACTTCGGTAGTGATGGTCAGCTGGCCGCCGGGCTGTGAACCTTTATATAAAACGGGCTTCATGCCGGCACGTGCGGCATAAATAGCGGCTGTATAACCGGCAGGTCCTGAGCCAATGATAAGACACTTGGTGTATTCCATACGTTTCTTCTTTTTGATTTATTTGAAAAACTCTTTTTCATAACACAAAAAAAATCAAAAAAGGTCAGGCATAAAAAAACAATGACACTGCAAGAAGCAGTGCCATTGTTCCGGGTTAAAAAGGAGGAATTAACCTAAATAGGGTTTCAGCGCTTTGCTGCGCGAAGCGTGACGCAAACGGCGAATGGCTTTTTCCTTGATTTGGCGCACACGCTCACGCGTCAGGTTAAAGCGTTCGCCTATTTCTTCAAGTGTCAACGGATGTTCACCGTTCAAACCGAAATATAAGGTAATTACGTCTGCTTCACGTTCGGAAAGTGTAGAGAGGGCACGCTGTATTTCGCGGCGCAACGACTCGTTGACCAAACCGGTATCGGGCGACTCTTCCGAATCGTTTTCCAATACATCGAGCAGGCTGTTCTCTTCGCCTTGCACAAAAGGCGCATCTACCGATACGTGACGCCCCGATATTTTCAAGGTATCGATCACTTCATCGGGCGATACATCCAACTCTTCTGCCAACTCCTCGGGCGAGGGCTCACGCTCGTAGCGCTGCTCCAGCTCTGAATAGGTCTTTGAAATTTTGTTGAGAGAACCCACACGGTTCAAAGGCAGGCGCACAATACGTGACTGCTCTGCCAAAGCTTGCAAGATGGATTGGCGAATCCACCATACAGCGTAAGAGATGAATTTAAAACCACGGGTTTCATCGAAGCGCTGTGCCGCCTTGATCAAGCCCAAGTTACCCTCGTTGATGAGGTCACCCAAGGAAAGCCCTTGGTTTTGATACTGCTTTGCCACCGACACTACGAAACGCAGGTTCGCCTTGGTGAGTTTTTCCAGTGCCACCTGGTCACCCTCACGAATACGCTTAGCAAGCTCTACTTCTTCTTCAGGTGTGAGAAGGTCCACCTTCCCAATTTCCTGCAAGTACTTGTCTAATGACTGACTTTCACGATTGGTAATCTGCTTGCTAATTTTCAGCTGTCTCATCCGGCTTTTTATTTTAGTTATTGATTGAGTTTCAATGGTATGAAGACCATAAAGCAAACGAAAACAAGGCTTTAAGAGTTCAAAAAATGAAGCTCAAAAGCCTTGTCGAGAGAATGTTCGCTTATTTGACTAAATACATATGTTTTCCTGCCATTGCTTTAGTAGAACGCAACTCACTATCAGAAAGTTCTGCTTTCAAAGCTGTTTTTTTATGAGCGGCGTCCTCCGGAGCGACGGTTGTTGTTGTTTTTATTCTTGGGACGCTCTTTGTAGCCCTCGGGCTTCGGCAGCAAAACCTTGCGCGACAGACGGTATTTGCCCGTACGTTCATCTACTTCGATAAGCTGCACCATCACCTCCTCACCGGGTTCAATTACGTCCTCTATGTTTTCTACACGCTCCCATTTGATTTCAGAGATGTGCAACAAACCTTGCTTTCCGGGCATAAACTCCACTACCGCACCAAAGGGCAATACTTCTTTGACCACACCGGTGTAGGTCTCGCCTACTTCGGGCACGGCAATGATATTGCGCACGGCTTCAATGGCTGCATCCATTGCTTCTTTGTCGGAAGCAAAGATGTTGACCACACCAAATTCGCCTTTATCTTCCAGCACTACGGTAGCACCGGTATTGCGCTGAATTTCTTGCACCACTTTTCCGCCGGGTCCAATCACGGCGCCAATCATGTCCCGATCAATGGTAAGGGTAGCTACACGCGGGGCATGCGGCTTCAATTCGGGGCGGGGCTCGCTGATAACCTCATTCATGATGCTCAATATATGCAAGCGCCCTTCTTTTGCTTGGTGCAAAGCTTTGCGCAATACTTCAAAGTCAAGGCTTTTCACTTTAATATCCATCTGCACGGCTGTGATACCGGCAGAAGTACCGGCTACTTTAAAGTCCATGTCGCCCAAGTGGTCTTCATCGCCCAGGATATCGGAGAGCACCACATAGCGGCCGGTTTCTTCGTCAGAAATCATGCCCATGGCAATGCCCGAGACTGCAGCACGCACGGGCACCCCGGCATCCATCAAAGCCAAAGAGCCGGCGCAAACCGTAGCCATAGAGGAAGAGCCATTGGACTCTAAAATATCGGATACCACACGCACTACATAGGGATATTCTTCTTCATCGGGCATCACGGCTTTCAGAGCACGTTGCGCCAGGTTGCCATGCCCTATTTCGCGCCGGCTGGGACCACGGTTGGGTTTGATTTCACCGGTTGAGAAAGCGGGGAAGTTGTAGTGCAACATGAATTTATCCACACCGGTAATGATGGCGCCGTCGATGATTTTTTCATCCAGCTTATTGCCCAGTGTAACGGTAGTCAACGACTGCGTCTCACCACGGGTAAACACTGCCGAACCGTGCACCGCAGGCAAATAATCCACTTCGCACCAGATGGGGCGAATGTCGGTAGGTTTGCGGCCATCCAAGCGTATGCCTTCATCCAAAGCAAGGTTCCGGCAAGCCATACGCTGCATTTCATCGAAGTATTTGCTTGCGAGGTTTACATCCACGGTAGTGTCTTCGGGAAGGCTGTTGAGGTATTCTTCTTTGATGGCTTTAAATGCCTCTTTACGCTCATGTTTATTTTGAATGGCGCTTTTGGCTACTGCATACATGCGCTCATAGTAGGCATCCCATAGTTGCTTGCGCAGCTCCTCGTCTCCTGCCGGAGGTGTAAAGGGGCGTTTTTCCTCCTTGCCTGCTTTCTTGGTCAGCTCATTCAGGCCGGCACACAAGTTCTTTATTTCCTCATGGGCAAAAGCCAAAGCTTCGAGCAGTTCGTCCTCACTCACTTCGCTCATTTCGCCTTCCACCATCACGATACTTTCGGCCGAGCCCCCCACGATGATATCCAGCGTAGCACGCTCTAAGTCAGAAGCCAAGGGGTTTACTTGCAGTTGGCCGTCAATTTTTGCCACACGCACTTCGGCAATGGGTCCATTGAAAGGAATGTCAGAAACAGCCAAAGCAGCACCGGCAGCCAAGCCGGCCAAGGCATCGGGCAGAATTTCAGTATCTGCCGAAATCAAGTAAATATTGATTTGTGTTTCTGCCAGGTATCCTTCGGGGAACATGGGGCGCAAGGCGCGGTCCACCAGCCGGCTAATGAGCACTTCGTAATCGGACAGGCGCCCTTCTCTTTTAAGAAAACCACCGGGAATGCGTCCGGCAGCTGCAAATTTTTCTTGATAGTCAACAGAGAGGGGGAAAAAGGCAGCGTCTTCTTTAATTTCTTTGGCAGAGACAACCGTAGCCAGCAGCATGGTTTTGCCCATGCGCACTACTGCGGCTCCGTCGGCTTGGCGAGCCAGCTTGCCGGTTTCAATGGTTATTTCTCGTCCGTCGCGTAAGGTAATAGTATGGACGACAGCTTGATTCATCATAGTTCTTTAATTCTTTTAATCTTTCATTGTTGAAATGCACTGCAACAAAGCAGAGGGTATTCGTTTGAACAGGTGCATAAGATATGAAAAATCAAGGGAATTCACATGGAATTCCCTTGATTAAATGACTGTTTTGTAGCTTACTTACGAATACCTAATTCTGCAATCAGGCTACGGTAACGCTCTAAGTCCTTCTTTTTCAAATAGTCAAGCAGGCGCTTACGCTGACCTACCATACGAAGCAACCCCAAACGAGTAGAAAAGTCCTTCTTGTGGATTTTCAAGTGTTCAGTCAAGTGGTTGATCCGGTAAGTTAATAAAGCGATTTGCGCTTCGGGAGAACCGGTGTCGTTCTTCCCTTTGCCATACTTTTCAAATAATTCTTGCTTCTTTTCGCTCGTCAAGTACATGCTTTTATCAATTTTAATTGATATACCCTCTGTTTTAAACAGAATGCAATATTAAGACTTTTTATTTGAATATCAAATTTGTAGCTATGCTTTTTTGCGAAGTGGGCAAGCAAGCCTTCCTTCGCCTCACGAGCAAGGTGTCTTATGAGGCATACAAAACGCCATTTTTTATCAGGTTCATAAACTCATCGAAGAGATAGGTGGCATCATGCGGACCGGGCGAGGCTTCGGGGTGGTACTGCACGGAGAAGGCAGGGCAGTCCTTGCGGCGAATGCCTTCTATGCTGCCGTCATTCAGGTTGACATGCGTAATTTCCACTATTTTGCTTTTCTCTATATCCTCACGATTGACGCCAAAGCCATGATTTTGGGAGGTCACTTCACAGCGCCCGGTCATCAGATTTTTCACGGGGTGGTTAAGCCCTCTGTGTCCATTGTGCATTTTGTGGGTGCCTATACCGCTGGCCAAAGCCAAGATTTGATGCCCCAAGCAAATGCCGAAAAGAGGTTTGCCCGTTTCAAGCATCTTTTGCACAGTAGCCACTGCATAAGGCATGGCCGCAGGGTCGCCGGGTCCATTGGAGATGAAATAGGCATCGGGGTGCCAGGCTTCTATTTCTTCAAAAGATGTTTTGGCAGGAAACACCTGCACTACTGCCCCTCTTTTTTCTAAATGCCGCAGTATGTTGCGTTTTACGCCCAAGTCCAAGGCTGCTATCTTGGGACCTGTATTTCCTTCGCCTACAAAGTAAGGGCTTGGAGTGGTTACCTTGGAAGACAATTCCAAGCCTTTCATGGAAGGTGTTTCGGCAAGGTATTGCTTTAGCTTTTCTATGTCGAACTCTTCGGATGAAATGATGGCATTCATGGCACCTTTATGGCGTATGTGTGTAACCAGCGCACGGGTATCTACGCCGGCAATGGCTACCACACCATGTTTTTCGAGGTATTCCTGCAAGCCGGCATCTGCCAATTTGCGCGAATAGAACTCGGAAAAGGCATTGCACACCATGCCGCTGATTTGTGGTGCGGCCGATTCCTCGTCTTCGGCAATCACTCCATAGTTACCGATATGAGCCGTTGTATTTACAATGATTTGCCCGTAGTAAGAGGGGTCCGTATAAATCTCTTGATAGCCGGTCATGCCGGTATTGAAGCATATCTCTCCGGTGGTAGTGCCTATTTTGCCTACGGCATAGCCACGCCACAGGGTTCCATCTTCAAGAAGCAGAATAGCCGGGTGCTCAAGCGCTCTGTTTTTCATTGTTGAATGGGAGTTTGGAAATTGAAAAAAGCGGTGAATACAAAAAGGGTATAAAAAAAAGGAATAGCAAATGCTATTCCTTCGCTTAGATGCAATTTCTTGCCTCTATGCTGAGTATGAAAAAAGAAGGTGTTTTTATTCTTCTTCTGAGCTTGCCTCATTGTTGCCGGCGGCTTCTTCTTTTGTTTCTTTGGTTTCTACCTCGGCAGCTGCTTCGGTCGTTTTTTTGCTTTTACGACGCGTGCGTTTCTTCTTGGCAGTGCTCTCTTGCAAGAGGGTTTCGTTGAAGTCAACCAGCTCAATCAGGCACATTTCAGCGGCGTCGCCATAGCGCTGCCCCAGTTTAATGATGCGGGTATATCCGCCGGGACGATCGCCTACTTTTTCGGCTACGGTGCTAAAGAGCTCTTTCACACCTTCCTTGTTGCGCAGGTAAGAGAACACCACACGGCGGTTGTGTGTTGATTTTTCGATGGTGGTGTTGTTTTCTGCCTTAGCGCGGGTAATCAACGGCTCTACATATTTTTTCAAAGCCTTGGCTTTGGCTACGGTCGTCTTGATACGCTTATGTAAGATGAGCGAAGTAGCCATGTTTGCCAACATCGCTTTGCGATGCGAAGCAGTCCGCCCCAAATGATTTACTTTTTTTCCGTGTCTCATTGCTTTTCGGTTTAAAGTATTGCCTCACGGCAAATTAGTCTTCGTCTAATCGATATTTAGATACATCCATACCAAAGGTAAGCCCCTTAGAAGAGATAAGCTCTTCAATTTCGGTCAATGATTTTTTACCGAAATTGCGGAATTTCATCATATCGGAAATTTCGAGGCGCACCAGGTCTCCGAGGGTTTTGATGTTTGCCGAGCGGAGACAGTTGTAGGCTCGCACCGAGAGGTCGAGCTCAGAAAGCGGGGTTTTGAGCAGTTTGCGCATGCGCAATACTTCCTCATCCACCACGGCGGTTTCTTCTTCTTGTACCGCCTCGAAGGTCATGGTTTGATCAGAGAAGAGCATGAAGTGTTGAATCAAGATATGGGCAGCCCCCTTCAAAGCTTCCTCGGGATGGATGGAACCGTCGGTTTCCACTTCCAGCAAAAGCTTCTCGTAGTCTGTTTTTTGTTCCACACGGGTGTTTTCCACCTGATATTTCACATTGCGTATGGGGGTAAAGATAGAATCCACAGCAATGTAATCCACCGAGCGATCACCCAAGTCATGCTCTTCGGCGGGCACATAACCGCGCCCTTTGGTAATGATGAGGTCAACGGTCAGCTCTTTGCCGGGGTCGAGCTCACAAATAATCAAATCAGGATTCAATACCTGGAAGTTGGAAGATACCTCGGTAATGTCGCCGGCTTTAAAAGCTTCTTTGCCTTTGATTTTAACGGTTACGTGCTCTTCTGTTTCTTCACCGATGCGCTTAAAGCGTACTTTCTTGAGGTTCAACACAATGCCCACCATGTCTTGCACAACCCCTTCAATAGGAGAGAACTCATGAAGCACGCCGGGGATGCGCACCGCTTTGATGGCATAGCCCTCTAATGAAGAAAGGAGCACACGACGCAGTGCATTCCCAATCGTTACTCCATACCCGGGTTCGAGTGGTTTGAATTCGAAAAGGCCGACAAAGTCGTCGGATTTTTCAACCACTACTTTTTCGGGCATTTGAAAGGTTAAAATAGACATAACGTATGTGTTTTATTAGGGTTTACGCTGCCAAATAAACAGGTGCCCTTTCATCAAGGGCTTGGTCTTTTGCCACAAAGACAAAAGCGCACTGTTGACAATGCAAATATACAATATTTTGTGCTGCAAACCCATAAGCCGGAGCCTACGGGTTCTACAGCACAAAGAAAGGTTTTTATTACTTAGAGTACAATTCTACGATGAGCTGCTCTTGTATATTCTCGGGGATTTCCTCACGAGCCGGCAGGTTCATAAATTTACCGGTCATAGAGGCTTTGTCCCACTCGAGCCAGCTATAGCGCGATACGCTTGATTTGGCCAAGCTGTCGGTAATCAATTCCAAAGACTTGGATTTTTCGCGTACGGCTACTTGGTCTCCGGGGCGCAGCGTATAAGAAGGGATGTTCACCACTTCGCCATTCACCAAGATGTGTTTGTGCAATACCAACTGACGGGCAGCACGGCGCGAGGGGGCTATTCCCAAACGATACACCACGTTGTCCAAGCGTGCTTCCAACAATTGCAAGAGGATTTCACCGGTAACCCCTTGCCTGCGCGAAGCTTTCTCGAACAAGTTGCGGAACTGACGCTCGGTCAATCCGTAGATATATTTTGCTTTTTGCTTAGCAGCCAACTGTACGGCGTATTCCGACTGTTTGCGGCGACGGTTACGGCCGTGTTGTCCGGGAGGATAGTTCTTTTTTTGTACGTACTTGGCTGCGCCTAAGATAGCTTCACCGAATTTTCTTCCGATTTTAGCTCTGGGTCCTCTATATCTTGCCATAATTCTTTATCTGTTTTAGACTCTTCTACGTTTGGGGGGACGACAACCGTTGTGAGGAAGCGGAGTTACGTCTTTGATAGAAGTAACCTCGATACCGGAATTGTAGATGGTACGAATAGCCGCCTCACGGCCGGACCCCGGTCCTTTCACAAACACTTCTGCTTTGCGCATGCCAAGGTCGTACGCTTTTTTAGCACAGTCTGCAGCAGCCACTTGCGCGGCGTATGGGGTGTTCTTTTTTGATCCTTTGAATCCCATTTTTCCTGCAGACGCCCAGGTAATCACTTCCCCATTTTTGTTGGTGATGGTGATGATGATGTTGTTGAAGGTGGCTTGGATATGCACCTGCCCTTCAGCATCTACGTGTACTTTCTTCTTTGTATCTTTCTTAGCCATGATTCGTCGATTTAATAGCTACTGTCACTCAGCAGTTCTTACTTAGTAGCTTTCTTCTTGTTTGCTACGGTCTTACGTTTACCTTTACGAGTACGAGCATTGGTGCGGGTTCTTTGCCCACGCACAGGCAAGCCCTTACGATGGCGCAGCCCACGGTAGCAGCCGATGTCCATCAAGCGCTTGATGTTGAGCTGCACTTCCGATTTCAGCTCACCTTCTACCTTGTAGTTGCTCGTAATCTCGTTACGAATGGCTACAGACTCTTCGTCTGTCCAGTCCTTCACCTTTTTGGAGGGGTCCACGCCCACTTTTTCTAAGATTTTGAGGGCAGATGAGCGCCCAATCCCGTAGATATAAGTGAGCGCAATACGTCCTTGTTTGTTGTCGGGGATGTCAACACCTAAAATCCTTGCCATAGATTATCCTTGTCTTTGTTTGTACTTTGGATTCTTTTTGTTGATTACATATACGCGCCCTTTGCGGCGAACGATTTTGCAATCAGCACTACGTTTTTTTACCGAAGCTCTTACTTTCATAACTCGTTCGTTTAAGACCTTATGATTTGTAACGATATACGATTCTGCCCTTGGTCAGGTCATACGGCGACATTTCGAGTTTGACCTTATCGCCGGGCAGAATTTTAATATAGTTCATGCGCATTTTTCCGGAGATATGAGCAATCACTTCATGTCCGTTTTCCAACTGCACACGAAACATGGCGTTGGAAAGGGCTTCGGTGACTGTTCCGTCTAATTCAATGGATGGTTGTTTCGCCATGGTTTTGATTTATGATTTGTTCAATGTATTCAAAGGTAGTTAATGGCTCTGCATTTCCTTTTCTAACCACTACCGTATGCTCATAATGAGCCGAGGGTAAGCGGTCTGCCGTGCGGATGGTCCAGCCGTCACCTTCTTCCACAATGTGGTGTTTGCCCATATTCACCATGGGCTCGATGGCCAAGACCATGCCTTCTTTGAGCTTGATGCCTTTGCCTCGCTTGCCATAGTTGGGCACTTCCGGTTCTTCGTGCAAAGAGCGACCGATGCCATGTCCTACCAATTGACGCACTATAGAGAAGCCATGGGCTTGCGCATAGTGCTGAATGGCAAAGCCTATATCTCCAATGCGATTACCTTCGACAGCCTGTTCTATGCCTTTATAAAGGGCTTCTTTCGTTACTTGCAACAGGCGCCGGACTTCCTCGCTCACCTCGCCCACGGCATAAGTGTAGGCGCTGTCGCTATGGAAGCCATTTTTAAACACCCCGCAGTCGATGGACACGATATCGCCTTCTTTGAGGGTGTAGTTGCCCGGAATACCATGCACCACTTGTTCGTTTACAGAAATGCAAAGCGATGCAGGGAATCCGTTGTAATTTTTAAAGGAAGGGATAGCACCATGATCACGAATGAAGGCTTCGGCGATGGCGTCCAATTGCGCTGTAGTAACCCCGGGTTTCACATGCTTGGCTACTTCGGCATGTGCTTTAGCCAGGATTTGCGCGCTTTGACGCATCAACTCAATTTCCTCTTCTGTTTTCAAGTAAATCATAGTGCTATGCCACATCTATTGTGCCGCCGACCGGAGACGAAAGCTGTCCGGATTTCATCAGCGACTCATAACGTTTTTGAATCAAGTAAGCATCTACTTGCTGCACGGTATCGGCTACCACACCTACCATAATCAGCAGGGAGGTGCCACCATAGAACTGTGCAAAATCACTTGACACGCCAAAATACTGCACAATGGCAGGAATGATGGCCACAATAGCCAGGAAAATAGAGCCGGGCAAAGTGATTTTCGACAAGATGCTGTCAATATAATGAGCAGTTGGCTCGCCGGGTTTTACACCGGGAATGAAGCCACCGCTTCGTTTCAAGTCTTCTGCTATCTGACGCGGGTCGATAGTAATGGCTGTATAGAAAAAGGTAAAGAGAATGATAAGAATACCAAACACCAGGTTGTATTGCCAGGTGAAAGGATTCGAGAACATACCAATGGTAACAGCCAAATCACTATCAGGGCTTGCAAACAAGCCGGCAAGCATAGCAGGCAAGAACATCAACGACTGCGCGAAGATGATAGGCATCACACCGGCAGCGTTCAGGCGCAAGGGCAAGGTTTGACGACGCCCGCCCCACACCTTATTGCCTACGACTTGCTTGGCATATTGCACCGGCACATTGCGCACAGCCTGCGTGAGCATGACAATACCCATCACCACTAAAATCAAGGCAACGGCTTCCAGCAAAAGTTTCAACTCGCCCCCTACACCAACCAAAGAGGTTTCTATCTCTTGATAAATGGCTTGCGGGAAGCGGGAGATGATACCAATCATGATAAGCAGCGAAATGCCGTTTCCAATCCCTCTTTCTGTGATGCGCTCACCCAGCCACATACAGAAGATGGTGCCGGTGGTCAACAAAATAACAGAAGAGAAGGTAAAGAAAGAGCGGCTCACCACCAATGCATCGCTGTTGATGGTAGCCAAGAAGGCAAACGACTGCACCAAGGTGATGGCAATAGTCAGGAGGCGTGTGATGCGCGTCAGCTTTTTGCGTCCGGCTTCTCCTTCTTTGCGCTGCATCTTTTGGAACTCGGGCAGTGCCACTGTCAGCAACTGCACCACAATAGATGCGGAGATATAGGGCATGATGCCCAAGGCAAAGATGGAGGCACGCCCGAAAGCCCCACCCAAGAAAGTATCGAGCAAGCCCCGTATGTCATCAAAAGAAGACTGGAGCTTGGTGGGGTCTATCCCGGGTAGTACCACATAAGAACCTAAACGGAACACCATCAACAACACGATGGTGTTGATGATGCGCCGCTTAAGTTCCGGGATAGAGAATATATCCTTAAATGTATTGATAAGCTTCTTCATGATTATGATTCAATAAGCGTAGCTGTTCCACCCAAGTTTTCGATAGCGGCTTTTGCCGAAGCAGAGAAAGCATGTGCTGTCACATTCAGTTTGGCTTTCAGCTCGCCACGCCCCAAGATCTTCACCAAGTCTTTCTTGGAAGCCAAACCATGCTCTCTGAGTGTATTCACATCGATGGTGTCCAGGTTGTAGGTTTCAGCCAAGGTTTGCAGTGTGTCCAAGTTGATGGGCTTGTATTCTACACGGAAGGGGTTTTTGAAGCCAAACTTGGGCACACGGCGCTGAAGGGGCATTTGACCGCCTTCGAAGCTCAGTTTTTGCGAATATCCTGAACGTGACTGGTGTCCTTTATGACCACGTGTAGAGGTTCCACCACGTCCTGAGCCGGGACCACGCCCGATGCGCTTTCTTTTCTTAACGGCGCCTTTTGCAGGTTTTAGAGTATGTAATTTCATATTTTCTTCTGTTTAACTCGCTTTCGCTGAACGCTAAAAACGATATTAAGACAAATGTTCTACTTCAATTAAGTGAGCTACTTTACGAATCATTCCTTCAATGGCAGGGTTCAATTCGTGCTCAACAGTTTTGTTGATTTTACCCAACCCCAAAGCTGCTATGGTTTGGCGCTGCTTTTTGGGGTGGTTAATCAAGCTTCTTACTTGTTTGATTCTAACTCTTGCCATTTCTTTTATCCGTTAAATACTTTGTCTAAAGTTACGCCACGGTGCATAGCTACCACATGAGGTGCACGCAGCTTCAACAAGGCATCAAAAGTAGCCTTGATGGCGTTGTGGGGGTTGGTAGAGCCCAACGATTTAGCCAATACGTTGTGGATGCCGGCACTTTCAAGCACGGCACGCATAGCACCACCGGCAATGACTCCGGTACCGTCTGATGCGGGACGCAGCATCACGCGGCTGCCATCGTATTTACCATATACATCATGCGGGATGGTACCTTTAATCACAGGCACCTCGATGAGGTTTTTCTTGGCATCTTCAATGCCTTTGGTGATGGCATCGGTTACTTCCGAGGCTTTGCCCAAACCGTAACCCACAATGCCGTTTTCGTTACCCACTACTACGATAGCAGCAAAGCTGAAACGACGACCTCCTTTTACCACCTTGGCAACGCGTTTGATAGCCACCACGCGATGCTTCAGGTCATCGTTGCTTATACGTATAGTTTTTTTATTAGCCATTGTCCTTTCTATCTGTTTTAGGTTAGAATTCTAAACCTCCTTCACGCGCACCTTCAGCCAAGGCTTTCACACGCCCGTGGTACAGGTAGCCGTTGCGGTCAAAAACCACTTTTTTAATACCGTTGGCCACGGCACGCTCGGCTATCAACTTGCCCACTTGCTTTGCTACCTCTACGTTTAAGGAGTCGCTTTTGAGGTCATAAGAAGAGGCGGCTGCCAAAGTAACGCCTTGCTCATCGTTAATGATTTGTGCGTAGATGCGTCTGTTTGAACGGAATACACACAGGCGAGGGCGTTCGGCAGTACCACGGATGCGTTTGCGCAAGCCTCTCTTGATGCGCGCACGACGATCTATTTTCTTAAGTTGCTCTTTTGTAGCCATAATGATTATTTTTTAGCTGCAGTCTTACCTGCTTTTCTTCTGACATACTCACCCACGAAACGGATACCCTTTCCTTTGTAAGGCTCAGGCTTACGGAAGGAGCGTATTTTGGCTGCAATGTGCCCCAAAAGCTGTTTGTCGATACCTGTTAGGATCAGCTTAGGGTTTTGTCCTTTTTCGGCGGTCGCTTCTGCCTTTACCTCGGGAGGCAACACAAAGAAAATAGGATGTGAATACCCCAAAGCCAACTCTATTACGTTGCCGTTTACAGTGGCACGGTAACCCACCCCTACCAGTTCCATTTCTTTCTTGTATCCTTCGGTGACACCAATCACCATATTATTCAAAAGTGAGCGATACAAGCCATGGTAGGCACGCATCTGCTTTTCGTCGTTGGGGCGCTTGAGCACGATGGTGTTGTCCACCACCTCTACGGTGATGGCAGGGTTCACATGCTGCGACAGCTCTCCTTTGGGTCCCTTAATGGTGACTACGTTTTCAGGCGAAACGCTTACAGTCACCTTGTCAGGTATTACGATTGGTTTTTTGCCTATTCTTGACATCTTCTTTCTTTACATTTGAGATTAGTACACGTAGCAAAGCACTTCGCCACCTACATTGAGCTTGCGTGCTTCTTTGTCAGACATTACACCTTTCGAAGTAGAAAGGATGGCAATACCTAAGCCATTCAATACACGCGGCAGCTCCGATGCTTTGGCATACTTGCGCAAACCGGGCTTACTTACGCGTTTAATATCCACGATAGCCGGTTCTTTGGTCATCGGGTGGTACTTCAAGGCTATTTTAATGGTGCCTTGGGGAGTGCTATCATCGAATTTATAATTCAAGATATAGCCTTTATCGAAGAGCACCTTGGTGATTTCCTTCTTCAAGTTGGAAGCGGGTATCTCCACGATGCGGTGCCCTGCTCTTACCGCGTTACGAATACGCGTTAGGTAATCGGCAATTGGATCGGTATGCATATTGCTTGCTTTTTTCTCTTTTTTCAAAATTGGCTTGCAAATATATGAAATGCCATTGAAAAATCCAATAAATCATTGGATTACCAACTGGCTTTGGTTACTCCGGGTATTTTGCCTTCTGAAGCCAATTTGCGGAACATGTTACGGCAAAGGCCGAATTTGCGCATATATCCGCGGGGGCGCCCGGTAATAGAGCAACGGTTGTGTAAACGTACCGGTGAAGAGTTGCGGGGCAACTTGTCGAGTGCTTCCCAGTTGCCTTCTTCTTTCAGGCGCTTACGCTTTTCGGCGTAGCGGGCTACCAACTTTTCTCTTTTTCTTTCTCTGGCCTTAATGGATTCTTTTGCCATAATCTATTTTATTTTTTGTGAGCGTTTGCGAAAGGCATTCCTAATTCTTTGAGGAGCTCGTAAGCTTCTTCGTCGGTTTCGGCGGTGGTTACAAAGGTTACATCCATACCTGAGATTTTGTTCACCTTGTCGATGCTAATCTCAGGGAAGATGATTTGTTCTTTAACCCCCAAGGTGTAGTTGCCACGCCCGTCGAAACCGCGGTCGTTCACACCTTCGAAGTCACGCACACGGGGCAGCGCCACCATAATCAAACGCTCGAGGAACTCGTACATACGGTCGCCACGCAAGGTTACTTTGGCACCGATAGGCATGCCTTCGCGCAGTTTAAAGTTCGATACCGATTTTTTGGCAATGGTGGGTACTGCACGCTGCCCGGTAATCATGGTCAACTCTTCGATGCCTTGATCTATGAGTTTTTTATCGGCTACAGCGGCCCCAATCCCCTTGTTGATGACGATTTTCACCAAACGGGGAGCTTGCATCACTGACTTATAGTTGAATTTCTTCATCAGTGTGGGCACTACATGCTCTTTGTAGTGCTTCTTCAAGTTGGGCGTGTAATTTGCAACTTTATTTCCCATCTTAGTCTATGAATTCGTTAGTTTTCTTTGAATATCTTCTCAGCTTACCGTTTTCGTCACGACGACGACCTACGCGGGTAGGTTCCCCTGTTTTGGGGTCAATCAGCATTACATTGCTGATGTGGATGGGGGCTTCCACCTCAATGATGCCGCCTTGCGGGTTTTGCGCCGACGGCTTCACGTGTTTTTTCACGATATTGAGCCCTTCCACAATCACACGCTGCTCTTTACGGAGCACTTTTTTTACTACACCCGTTTTGCCACGCTCATCGCCGGCAATCACTTTTACCCGGTCGCCGGTTTTGATATTGAGCTTAGGTTGTTTATTATATTTTCTTTCCATAATTACAATACTTCAGGAGCCAATGAAACGATTTTCATGAATTGCTTTTCACGCAGTTCGCGTGCTACGGGTCCGAAGATACGGGTGCCGCGCATTTCTCCTTGGTTGTTGAGAAGCACTACGGCGTTGTCTTCGAAACGGATATAGGAGCCGTCTTTACGACGTACTTCTTTCTTGGTGCGCACAATCACCGCTCTGGATACCATTCCTTTTTTGGCGGTACCATTGGGGGTGGCTGACTTTACGGTGACCACGATTTGGTCGCCTACGGTAGCATATTTTTTTCCACTGCCACCCAATACACGAATGCACAGTACTTCTTTGGCACCGGTATTATCGGCTACTTTGAGTCTTGACTCTTGTCTTATCATGATTACTTAGCCTTTTCAATGATTTCAACTAATCTCCAGCGTTTTCTTTTGCTCAAAGGGCGGCATTCCATGATGCGCACGGTGTCACCAATGCCGCATTCGTTTTTCTCGTCGTGGGCCATGAATTTAGTGGTTTTGAGCATAAATTTACCGTAGATAGGGTGTTTTACTTTACGCTCAACGGCCACCACAATCGACTTATCCATTTTGTTGGATACGACTTTGCCCACACGTTCTTTGCGTCTATTTCTTACGACTTTTGTTGTTTCCATAGGTCTTATTCAGCTTTTGAAGGTGCGATGCCCAATTCGCGTGCACGCAGTTCGGTCAGGATGCGCGCGATGAGCTTTTTGGTTTCACGGATTCTCATAGGGTTCTCTATAGGCGAGATAGCATTGGCAAAGCGCAGTTTTTGCAGGTTGCGCTTTTCCTCTTTCAGCTTAGCTTGCAGCTCTTCTGTGCTCAATGCCCGTATTTCTTGCATTTTCATAGTACTTGTTCTTTTAGAAATTAACCTACATAATCACGGCGTACGACGAACTTGGTACGGATAGGCAGCTTCTGAGCTGCTAAGCGTAAGGCTTCTTGTGCCAATTCCGGTTTTACGCCATCAATTTCGAACAAGATAGTTCCGGCTTTCACAGGAGCTACCCAGTATTCGGGGTTCCCTTTCCCCTTACCCATACGCACCTCAGCGGGCTTCTTGGTGATGGGCTTATCGGGGAAGATGCGAATCCACACGCGACCTTCACGCTTCATGGCACGGGTCATGGCAATACGAGCCGCTTCGATTTGGCGGGCGGTAATCCACCCGGGCTCAAGTGCCTTGATGGCGAAGTCGCCGAAGGCGATATTGAAACCGCGCGTAGCGACTCCTTTGGTACGCCCTTTCTGCTGTTTTCTATATATGGTTCTCTTAGGCTGTAACATGATTCTTTCGTTTTAATTCGAGTAATCCGTCGCTTAGTTGTTGCGTTTTCTTCTACGAGGACGGCGCGCACGTCCGTCACCGGCTTTTCCTCCTCTTCTACGCTGCTTCTTGTCTTCGTCCAGGTTGTAGAAGTCGGGTTTTTCGTACACCTCGCCTTTGAATATCCATACTTTCACGCCAATGATACCGTAGGTAGTCAAAGCTTCGGCAAGGGCGTAGTCGATATCGGCACGGAGGGTATGCAAGGGCACGCGTCCATCTTTGTATTCTTCGCTGCGGGCCATTTCAGCACCACCCAAACGACCGGAGAGACGGATTTTGATACCTTCGGCACCCACACGCATGGCGGCTTCGATGGCCTGCTTCATGGCACGGCGGTAAGATACACGCGCACGCAGCTGCTGTGCGATGGATTCGGCCACCAGGCGGGCATCCAACTCGGGGCGTTTGATTTCGAAGATGTTGAGTTGGATTTCTTTACCGGTCAGTTTTTTCAGTTCTTCGCGCAGCTTATCTACTTCTGCACCTCCTTTACCGATGATAACACCGGGGCGGGCAGTATGGATAGTGATGGTTACACGCTTGAGCGTGCGCTCGATCACAATCTTCGAAATGCCACCTTTGGGCACACGCGCTTCGATGTATTGACGGATCTGATAGTCTTCGTATAATTTATCCTTGAAGTCGCGTTTATCGGCGTACCAGTTGGACTCCCAACCTTTTACGATACCGAGTCGTAAGCCTATTGGATTAACCTTTTGTCCCATGTTTTATGCTTCAGTTTCGTTGTTTACCTCTTCTGCAGGGCTGTCTTGGGCTTGTTCGCGTGCAGCCACTACAATAGTTACATGATTTGAACGCTTACGGATACGGTAAGCACGTCCTTGCGGAGCCGGTCTGAGACGCTTGAGGATGCGCCCGCCATCTACACGGATTTCTTTTACATACAGGCCGGCTTCTTCGATATCAGCCTCGGGGTATTTTTGTTCCCAGTTGGCGATGGCTGACAACAAGAGTTTTTCGAGTCTGCGTGCGGCATGCTTGGGGCTGTATTTGAGCACAGCCAAGGCATGAGTCACCTCCATTCCTCTGATGAGGTCAGCCACCAAACGCATCTTGCGAGGCGAGGAAGGTTCGTTTTTCAGTTTTGCGATTGCTTCCATAGTCAATTCTTTTCCGAGTAATAGGTAATGCTACTCGTTCGTTTTACTTTTTCTTTTTGTCTTTCTTGTCAGCGTGCCCTCTGAAGTTACGGGTAGGGGCAAATTCACCCAGCTTATGTCCTACCATTTGTTCGGTGACATAAACAGGGATGTGTTTGTTTCCGTTATGCACGGCGAAGGTATGTCCAATAAACTCGGGGGAGATGGTAGAACGACGCGACCAGGTTTTGATAACGGTTTTCTTCCCCGATGCATTTATTTTTTCAATCTTTTTCAAAAGACGAAAATCAACGTATGGTCCTTTTTTTAGAGAACGTGCCATAGGTACTTAGCTTATTTTTTTCTTCTACTGATGATTAGGCGGCTTGAAGCCTTCTTCGGATTGCGGGTTTTCTTACCTTTCGCATACAAGCCGGTGCGAGAGCGCGGATGTCCACCGGAAGCACGCCCTTCACCACCACCCATTGGGTGATCGATGGGGTTCATAGCCACACCACGGGTGCGCGGACGGCGTCCCAACCAGCGAGAGCGGCCTGCTTTACCCAGTGTTACGTTCATATGGTCGGGGTTGGATACAGCCCCTACGGTAGCCATGCAGGCAGCCAAGACCATGCGCATTTCACCGGAAGGCAGCTTCAAAGTGGCATATTTGCCTTCTTTTGCCACCAGCTGAGCATAAGTACCGGCACTACGTGCCATGACGCCACCTTTGCCGGGTTTCAGTTCGATGTTGTGCACGATGGTACCCAGCGGTATGTTTTTCAAAGGCAAAGCATTGCCTACTTCGGGGGCTACATTTTCACCTGCCACGATGGTTTGGCCTACTTGCAGCCCTTGGGGGGCAATGATGTAGCGCTTTTCGCCATCTTTATACACCACCAATGCAATGCGTGCACTGCGGTTGGGGTCGTATTCGATGGTTTTCACCGTAGCGGGGATATCCCATTTGTCGCGCTTGAAGTCGATGACACGATACATGCGCTTATGACCACCACCGATATAACGGGCACTGCGGCGGCCTTGGTTGTTACGGCCACCGGTTTTCTTCAAGGGCTTGATCAAGCTCTTTTCCGGGGTGTCGGTGGTGATATCGTCGAAGACAGGCGCAATACGGTGGCGCTGTCCGGGAGTTATCGGTTTTAATTTTTTTACTGCCATTGTTTCTTCTTTATCAGTGAAGCACTATAGGTTTTCTACAGGCTGTGTTATACTTCGTAGATGTCGATAAAATCACCTTCTGCCACTTGCACCAGCGCTTTCTTGAAAGCAGGCGTGCGGCCTGTCAATACTTGCGATTTGGTGTAGCGAGTTTTCAATTTACCTTGATAACGCAGGGTGCGCACCGACTTCACGGTCACGCCGTACATTGCTTCTACGGCTTTTTTGATTTCCACCTTGTTGGCTTTATCGCTGACGATGAAGGTGTACACACCTTTTTCGTGCAGCTCGGTAGCCTTTTCAGAGAGGTGGGGTCTTATGATAATATCAGTTAGCTCTTTCATGACTCATCTTAGGCATTTAAGGTGTTCTCGATTTTTTCGATGGCGCCTTCGCAAATCACCAGCTTCTCGGCATTCAAGATGGCATAGGTGTTGACTTGCTCAGCGGGCAACACTTGTGCTTTGGGCAGGTTGCGAGCAGAGAGGTAAACCACCTTGTCCAAACCGGGCAGCACCACCAACGTCTTGCTGTTGTCCAAGCCCAACTTTTGCAAGATGGCCAAGAACTGCTTGGTTTTGGGCTGCTCGAACTGAATGTTTTCCAAGCACGACGATGTTGCCCTCTTGTGCCTTGTAAGCCAACGCAGACTTACGCGCCAAGCGAGTTTCTTTTTTGTTCAGCTTGAAGCCATAGTCACGCGGTCTGGGACCGAACACGCGGCCACCACCGCGCAACAAAGGCGACTTGATATCGCCAATACGGGCAAAACCGGTGCCCTTTTGTCTTCTCAGCTTGCGGGTAGAACCGGCGATTTCGTTGCGTTCTTTGGCTTTGTGAGTACCTTGGCGTTGGTTTGCCAAGTAACGTTTTACATCCAAGTAGATGAGGTGGTCGTTGGGTTGAATACCGAAGACCTCATCAGACAGGGTCACTTTGCGCCCTGTGTCTTCCCCATTGATATTGTATACTGTTAACTCCATGATGTTACTTCTCTAATATGACAAACGAATTTTTAGCACCGGGTACAGACCCACTCACCAGGATGAGGTTTTTCTCAGGGTAGATTTTCAAGACGCGCAGGTTTTGGATGGTCACGCGGTCGTTACCTGTGCGGCCGGCCATGCGTTTCCCTTTGAATACACGAGAAGGGAACGAAGAAGCACCGATAGAACCGGGAGCACGCACGCGGTTGTGCTGACCGTGAGTAGTTTCACCCACACCGGCAAAGCCATGGCGTTTTACAACCCCTTGGAAGCCTTTACCCTTAGAAGTACCTACTACGTCCACGTACTCGCCTTCCTCGAAGACGTCTTCGACACGTACTACATCACCCAACTTAAACTCTTTTTCGAACTCCTTGAACTCAACGAGTTTCATTTTGGGGGTAGTACCTGCTTTTTGAAAATGACCCAATAAAGGCTTGGGGGTATTTTTCTCTTTGCGCTCCCCAAAACCCAGCTGAACGGCTTCATAGCCGTCCTTCTCGATAGTCTTCACTTGCGTTACCACGCAAGGACCAGCTTCTATCACTGTGCATGGGATTACCTCCCCATTGGCACCGTAGATGCTAGTCATGCCGATTTTTTTTCCAATAATTCCTGGCATCTGTTTGGTTTTTATACAACATAGTTAAGGCTTGCACGCACTCCGTGCAAACGAGGTGCAAATTTAGACATTTTTTTCATCTTTGCAAACCCTTTTTGCGGCTTATTGCCTTTTTTTCAGGAGGCTAAGAGAAAGAAAACAAACAGAAGCCAAAGAAAAGGGGGGCTGGCGGTCTTAGAAGAGTGCATTGTGAGGACAAGCGTGCGCATAGGCAGGCATGCCGGAAGGGGCAGCTTGCCGGTAGGCTTCGTGTGGGCGAACAGGCACTTTCGGAGCTTTCTCCCACTCTTCTTCTTCTTTTTTCATTTGCTCCAGTTCTTCAGGCGTGAATTCAAAGTCAAGCAATTCGCGCAAGTCGGGCTGCCCGGCATCGACCCAGCAGGTAAACCAAAAATCGGCCACCATTTTGATGGAAGCCCGCAAGCGGCGCTCTACCTGCCCGGCGAGCAAACGGTGAAACAGCTCGCAGAAGTCGTAAGAGTAAGTGCGCACGGTGATGCCATTCCGCTCTATGAAAGAATATTTTTTATCGGGGGGAAGCATTTCGGTGGCTTTGCGCTCGAAGGTAAATACGGAATCGACCGCCTCATGGGCAAGCACCACCCCCTGCCATATGTGCAGTTGCGGTTTGTCTATATATTCTGCTTTTCCCACCCAAAGGTCGTAGTCTTCGAAAAAGAGCTCCGGCAGGCGGCTTTCCCACAACCCATGAATTCCCCGCTGCCCGGTGAGTTGTCCGTTATAGTTTTCGGTAGTATGCAGGGGCACATTGGCATCGGCAATGTAGTGTCCTATATCGGCCGAAAGGCGCAGTATTTCGCGTGCGTCTTTGCGGCGAAAAGCATCCGTCAGGCGATAGCGCATGCGCTCTACATGCCAGGGCACGATGCCGTATGCCTGCAGGGTGTCTTCGCTAAACATAGCCACGGCTTCGCTCCAGAAGCGCGGCATTTTATAAACGGCGCTGTCGTTAAAGTATTTGTCATACACATCCACATCTATGTAGTGACGCGGCGCCTCGCCCTCCACGGCATAGCGGCGTTTGTCGGGGTTTACCGCTTTTTCAGTAATGTAAACAATGTGCTTTTTGAAGAAAACAATCATTTCGGGCGGCAGGGAAAAAACAGCCTGCCGGTTGATGCGCTGGTGCGCAAAAAAGCCCCAAGAGTAGGCCGCCGTAATTGAAAGTGTGAACAAGAAAAGCGCTAAGCGATACTTCATAATTCGGCAATAGTACGCTTTAAAGATACAAGAAAAATAAGAAATGATGCATAAAAATATGCGCCGTTTAGTCTTAAGCAGTGCGCAGCCATACACGAATGGCGATGCGCTTCCATGGGTTGGATGACTCACGCAGACGGCTCACTTCTGCCTCTATGGTTTCGCCCCGGTCCAGCAACTGGGCAAGCACGCTGTTGTCCACGCGGGGTATATAGCCCAATTTGTGTTTTTTCCAGAATACCTCTATGGCCTTTTCGTCGTAAGGATTGGAAGGTTCACGACGCAATGTCAGTGCATCCCCTTCTTTGAGTTGATGCCATACCCTCTCCCCTTCATAGTAAGAAAAGCCGGCAAGCACGCTATCGAGCAGCAATATCCGGCGGCGGGTGGCCGGTGTTTCTGTTTTGGCAAACGGAGTTGTAAAGGGCAATAAAGCTGCAAAAAGACCGCGAAAGAAATGACGCCGTTTCATGATTTCAAAGATTTGATGCTCACGCATTTAGTGTTTTTTCATGAAAAAAGGTAGCGGTTAGTAAACAAAAAAAGCGCTCCGGTTGAGCGCTCCTTCTTCCAAAATGCAAGAGATTTTTACGACAAGCTCAGTTGGCATACAAAGACACCAACAAAGCCAGCTCTTCCATGGAGGAAGCTATTTCGCGGATATAATCATACAGTTGGTCGTTGGCACGTATGTAACGCACCGTTTGCCCTTGTGTGTTGTGCCAAAGGTGCACCACTTTTTCATGCAAAGCAGGATTTTTTTCCGGCATTGTTTCAAAGGCAAGGGCTATTTTTTCCTTTATTGCCGGAGACAGGGAAGCCCGCACGGCCACCGGTCCGTTGATAATGGGCTCTGATTTCCACAGTATTTTCACTTGTGAAGAATCTATTTCGCCGGCTGCTATCATGGCTTCCAAGTCGGTAAACGAGCAGGCGCCTACCAAAAACTTGCCTTCTGCTATGAGGCGGGCAGTACTTTTATGGTCGCCGCCAAAAGCGATGTCTTGGAAAACAAACTCCGGTTCCAAACCTAAGCGTTTCAGTTGAAGGCGCGGAATAAGGTGCCCGGAAGTGGAGCCCGGATTGACAAACAAAAACACCAGCCCGCTGCCTTTGGCTGCGAGCTCATCGACAGCGTGTATATTGCTTTGTGCATGAGCCAACAGACAGCTACGGTAGCCGATGGGCTCACCGCCGGCGCCGGCTACTACCAAGAGCGGCTCTATATCCAATTGATACTTTGCCAGCACATAGCCAAAGGTATTGACCAAGCCGATATCTATTTGTTGGGTACGGCAAGCCTCTACAAAAGCCCCTGCCCCTTTGGTCATCACCGGATAAACCGGCAGCTGCAACTCCTCGGCCAGGTAAGTACACAAACCGGCTACCAGTGACTTGGTTTGTTCCGATTGGTCAATGTTCGAGCCAAAAGCAATGTAAAGGGTGTCTTGTGCTTTGGCAAATAAGGTAAAGAGCGTAAGAGCAAGCCATAGTAAAAGAAATGCCAGACGTTTCATAATTCAGTGTGTTGAGTGTTTGTGTTTTGTTGGTTCAAAGTTAGCACTCGCCACACGCTATTGTCTTACGGGAAAGTTAAATTTTGCCTATATAAAGATGAATTTTTGCCGTGTTTCCGCTGCTTCATCTTCACACAAAAAAGAAAGCAGGGCTCCACCACATAGTGAAACCCTGCTGTTGTTTTATTGAGAGCCAAAAGCCGGATGTTAGGCTTCTTCGAGTGCACTGGCACCGCTCACAATCTCGATAATTTCTTTGGTAATCACCGCCTGACGGGTACGGTTGTAGGTAAGGCGCAGTTCGCGCAGCAATTCGCCGGCGTTTTCGGTTGCCTTATCCATAGCCATCATGCGGGCGCCCTGCTCGGCAGCATTCGACTCGAGCAGCGCTTTGTAGAATTGTATTTTGATGATTTTGGGAATCAAGTCGGTGACAATCGCTTCGGCCGAAGGCTCGAGGATGTACTCCATGGAAGCTTCGGCGCTGCTTGTGTCTTCGGCCATGTCGGCAGAAGCAGGCAAGAGCTGCTCTTGTCGCGGAATTTGCGTAGCTACGTTTTTAAACTCGTTGTAGAAGATATCGATGCGGTCGTACACCCCTTGCTCGTACCAGCTCAACAACTGCTCGCCTACGGTCAATACGTGGTCGAAATCCAAGCGGGTAAAAAGGTCGGTATGCTCCGGATGCACTACCGAATACCCCCGGCGCTCAAAGTACTCGTATCCTTTTTTACCGATACAAAGCAGGTCGAGTTTGCCGGCTTGGTACTGCGCTTCGTATTGCTGATGGATGGCCTGTTGAGCGGCTTTTGCCAAGTTGTTGTTGAAAGCACCACACAAACCACGGTCAGAGGTGACTACAATCAAAAGCACACGCTCTACAGGACGCTCCTCCAAGTAAGGGCTTTGTATTTGTGAAGCGTCTAAGTTTGCCGAAAGATTTTGTAAGATACCTTTCAAAGACTGAGCATAAGGGCGCATCCGCAGGATACGGTCCTGAGCACGGCGCAGCTTGGCAGCCGCCACCATTTTCATGGCTTTGGTGATTTGCTGCGTCGAGATGACCGAACGGATTCTATTTCGTATCTCTTTTAAACTCGCCATAATATTCTGTCTTTCCGGTTTGGGAAAAAGAGAGAGAGCGCTGCCTCTCTCTGTGTGTATAGGTTAAAATGCCCTTAGGCTGCAAACTGTTTCGCCAAGCGACGCGCCAACTCTTCCATTTTCTGCGTGTCGGCGTCTTCGAGTTTACCGGCTTTTAAGTTTGCCAGGATGTCTTTGTGCTCGGCGCGCATCAATTGCAAGAATTCTTTTTCAAATTCGCGCACTTTGGGTACCGGCACTTCATCCAGGCAGCCTTTGTTTGCCACATAGATAATGGCTACTTGCTCTTCTACGGGCACCGGCGAGTACTGAGGCTGTTTCAATATTTCGAGGTTGCGGCGTCCACGCTCAATGATAAGCTTGGTAGCGGCATCCAGGTCAGAGCCGAACTTGGCAAAAGCTTCCAGTTCGCGGAACTGCGCTTGGTCCAGCTTCAAGGTACCGGCTACCTTTTTCATTGATTTAATTTGAGCCGAACCACCTACGCGCGATACCGAGATACCTACGTTAATAGCAGGACGGATACCGGCGTTGAACAAGTTCGATTCAAGGAATATCTGACCGTCGGTAATAGAAATCACGTTGGTCGGGATATAAGCCGACACGTCACCGGCTTGGGTTTCAATGATAGGCAGCGCCGTCAGTGAGCCGCCCCCTTTCACCTTGCCTTTCAAAGATTCGGGCAGGTCGTTCATTTGGGCAGCAATTTCATCCGATTCGATGATTTTAGCCGCACGTTCCAAGAGGCGCGAGTGCAGGTAGAAGATATCACCGGGATAAGCTTCACGTCCGGGAGGACGGCGCAGCAAGAGCGATACTTCACGGTAAGCCACCGCTTGCTTCGACAAGTCATCGTACACTACCAAGGCATGACGGCCGGTGTCGCGGAAGTACTCACCAATAGCCGCACCGGTGAAGGGCGCAAAGAACTGCATGGGCGCGGGGAAAGAAGCAGGCGCAGCCACCACGATGGTGTAAGGCATGGCGCCGTATTTTTCAAGCGTAGCCACTACCTGTGCAATGGTACTTGCTTTCTGTCCGCAAGCCACGTAAATACAGTACACAGGCTCGCCACGCTCATAGTATTCTTTTTGGTTGATGATGGTATCGAGCGCTACGGCAGTTTTACCGGTCTGACGGTCGCCAATAATCAACTCGCGCTGCCCACGACCGATGGGAATCATGGCGTCAATTGCCTTGATACCGGTTTGCAAAGGCTGCTTTACCGGCTGACGATAGATAACCCCCGGGGCTTTGCGCTCGAGAGGCATTTCTACCAGCTCACCTTCGATAGGTCCTTTGCCGTCGATAGGCTCACCCAAGGTGTTTACCACGCGCCCGAGCATGCCCTCGCCTACTTTCACGCTGGCAATACGCTTGGTGCGTTTTACTGTGTCGCCTTCTTTTACGGTGCCTTCTCCCAACAATACAGCCCCCACATTGTCCTCTTCCAAGTTCAATGCTAAGGCTTTGATTCCATTCTCAAATTCGAGCAATTCACCGGCTTGAACTTTGGTCAGTCCATAAATGCGGGCTACACCATCGCCTACTTGAAGGACGGTACCTACCTCTTCGAGTTCAGCCTCTGTTTTTACATTCGAGAGCTGTTCACGCAAAATGGCAGAAATCTCGTCCGGTCTTAATGTTATGCTTGCCATAAGTAATTTATTTACTATGAACGATATACTGTTTTGTATTCATTACCGGGTGCAAAGGTACTAAGTTTTTTAAAAAATGCTTCACTTACACTCAAATAAATTCAGAAGAACATATGGGTGTACAACAAACTTTCGTTTTTAGAATGCTTTTTTGTATTTTTAAGCACAAAAATAAGCAGTTATGAAAAAAATCATTGGGGCACTGTTTGTGTTGATGGGGTGCGCCCTGCTTCAAGGGCAAGCGCAAGGCATTTCTTTTCCACTGACAGGTTATGTGATAGACAAAGAAACCGAAAAGCCCCTGGTGGGCACAACCATCTTGATACCGTCTGCCAAAACGGGCACGGTTAGCGATACGGAGGGGCGCTTTCAAATCAACGTGATGCCGGGCGACACGCTCTATCTCTCTCATATTGGCTATGAACGCTCTTTTTACGTAGTGCCACAAGACAAAAAAGAGCCCTATACCGTGCGCTTGGCGCTGGATGTGGAAGTATATCAGTTGGAAGCGGTTGAAATCTTTCCTTATGGCACCGAGCTTCAATTCAAAGAAGCTTTTTTAAAGTTGGAGATGGAAGACGAGCGCACCAAATTGCTAAAAGAAAACCTGCGCGCCAGCTTTGTGGCACGTGCTGCCTTTCAGATGGAAATGGATGGCTCCATCAACTACCGCAATTACATGAACCAGCAGGTCTATCAGCTGCATAATCAAACGTTTCTACCAAGCCTTTCGCTTTTGAACCCCTTTGCCTGGTCGCGCTTCATTAAAGACATCAAGCAAGGAAAGTACAAAAAAGAAAATATGAAAGCCTACGAGGAAGCGCCCTAAGGCTTATTTTTGCATTTCAAACGACCTGCCCCTACTATGAGCATAGAAAAAGCCATATCGCAAACCAAGAACTTCAAGAGCCCCTACCAGCGAATGGTGGTGAACCTGCTATATACGAGTTCTTGGATGAACCTTAAACAAATCCAGTTATTGCGCCCTTATAATTTGAGCGTGTCGCAGTACAATGTGTTGCGCATCTTGCGGGGCGCCTATCCTACGCCCGTGAGTACTTCCTACATAGCCGAGCGCATGATTGACCGCACTTCCAACGCTTCCCGTATCGTGGACCGTCTGCTACGCAAGGAGTTGGTAATAAAAGAACCTTCTGCTGTGGACAGGCGTATTGTCAATATCTTGATTACTGAAAAAGGGCTGGATTTGTTGGCAAAAATAGACGTAGAGCAGGACCATTTTGAAGCCCGGTTGCACAGCCTGACCGAAGAAAAAGCCAACTTATTGAGCGACTTACTTGACGAGTTGCGTGCTTGTTTTCAAGAAGAATAACCAATATATCTTCCTTATTAAAAGCCCCCTGCCTATGTTTCGATGGATTTTTACGCTTATTCTTAACTTCTTGACCTTTGCCCTTGTTTACTCTTTGCACCATCGTTTAAGCGAGGTGCCTGTGTTGAAAGAGTATGTTCCCCAAGAGCTGCAAGCCTTGCCCCCGGTAGGGAAGTTTTTTGACCCTTTCAAAGGGTTTTGGGCAAATGCCGAGCCGCCTGTGGCTTCAAAAGAGGTTCAGCAGCTGGCGCTCCCCGGTCTGTTGGACGAGGTGCATATTCTGTTCGACGACCGTCTGGTACCCCATATCTTTGCAAAAAATGATCATGACCTTTATTACGCTCAAGGCTATGTAACCGCCATGCACCGGCTTTGGCAAATGGACTTCCAAACACGGGCTGCAGCCGGGCGTTTGTCCGAGATAGTGGGCGAACGAGCCTTGGACTTCGACCGCTTCCAACGCCGCATAGGGATGGTATATGCCGCCGAACAAGCTCTTGAAGCCCACATGGCCGACTCCGTAAGCCGCATGGTAATGGAAGCCTACGCAGAAGGGGTCAATGCCTACATAGCGCAACTGGATGAAGGCGACCTGCCGTTGGAGTATAAAATACTTGACTATCAGCCGGAAGTATGGACACCTCTGAAAACAGCTCTGCTGCTTAAGTACATGGCTTTTGATTTGAGTGCCAATGGCAGCAGCGACTACTCGCTCTCCTATGCGCTGGCAACATATGGCAAAGGGGTTATTGATAGTGTGTTCAGTGACCAACCTTATCGTCAAGTGCCGGTCATTCCGGAAGATACGCCTTTGGACTTCAAGCCACTGCCTGTTCCCAAACAACCGGCCGGCTTGGACTCCGTGCTATACACCACTGCCCGGCAATTGGTAGCCGCGGGCAGCTCAAAAGAAGAAACTTACCCTAAGGGCAGCAACAACTGGGCAATAAGTGGCAGTAAGAGTGTTACGGGGCGTCCGCTCTTAGCCAATGACCCTCACTTGCAACTGCGCTTGCCTTCCATATGGTACGAGGTGCAGCTGCATGCGCCCGGCTGTAATGTGTATGGGGTTTCCTTGCCCGGTGCACCCGGCGTAGTCATTGGCTTTAATGAAAAAATAGCCTGGGGGGTTACCAACAGCTATGCCGATGTGTTGGACCTATACCGCATTGAGTTTAAAGATAAGACTTACCGGGAGTACCGTTTCAATGGGCAGTGGCGAAAGGTAGAGATGCGCAAAGAGGTCATTCACTTGCGCAATGGTGAAAGTGTGGTAGAAGAAGTACCCTACACGGTTTGGGGACCGGTGGCAGTCACCAAGCAAGCGCTCCCTAACCTCGGTTTGCAGCTGCCTGCCGAACACGCCATCCGCTGGGTGGCGCATGAGCCTTCCGTCGAGCTGAAAACTTTTTACCTGCTCAACCGGGCTGCCAACTATGATGATTTTGTGAAGGCACTGGAACATTTTGCCTGCCCCTCCCAGAATTTTGTATATGCCGACAACGACAACAACATTGCTTTATGGGTCAACGGACGGCATCCGCTACGCTGGAAAGAGCAAGGCAAGTTTATACTGCCCGGCACAGACAGCGCCTACGCATGGCAAGGTTATTTGCCTCATGCTCATAACCCGCATGTGCTCAACCCTAAGCGAGGTTTTGTAAGCTCTGCCAATCAACACAGCGTTTCCGAAAAGCAGTACCCTTACTATCTGGGCTGGGACTATGTGTCGGCCGATCGGGGCTTACGCATCAACGAAGTACTCTCGGGCTTACGCCGGGCTTCATTCGAAGACATGCGCAGCCTGCAAAACGACAACTTGAACGTACTGGCACGCGAAGTATTGCCCTTCTTGCTGGCACGCATTCGCGGCAGCCAATTAGAAGGTGATTACCAAAAAGCCTTTGAGTTGCTTGAAAACTGGAACTTCGAAAATAATGCGCAATCAATAGCTGCCACCATCTTCGAAGAGTGGTGGAAGAATTTTCATCGTGGCATATGGTATGATGATTTCCCTGCCCCTATGCGTTATCCCGAGCTGGAAACGACACTGCGCATGGCCGTCATAGACACCACCGCCCGTTGGTTCGACGACCGCAAAACCATAGAAGTCGAGGACTACAGGGCCATTGCCATCCGTTCGTTTCAGCAAACTATTGATCAGCTAAAAAAGAAATATGGCAGTATAGGCGAAAACTGGCAATGGTGGAAACATAAAAACACGCATATAGACCACTTGGCCAAAATACCCGGCTTTGGTACAGGCGTCCTTGAAACAGGCGGCGGCAGCCGCATGGTGAATGCTACCGGCAGCACCCATGGTCCTTCGTGGCGTATGGTGGTGCAACTGGGCGAGCCGGTACAAGCATGGGGCGTCTATCCCGGGGGGCAATCGGGGAACCCCGGCAGTCCCTTCTATGACAACATGGTAGAAATATGGCGTGCCGGCAACCTGCCTACCCTGCTGTTTCTCACCCGCCCCGAGGAGATAGCAGAAAACAGGCTACTCTATCAAGTTAAATTATCAAAGTCCCAAGAATAACTTTTTTTCTTACACTATTTTGTTGTCGGTTTCATCGCTTATCCCTCACAAATTATTATATTCATTGTGAGGGATAACTTTATTGAAACGATGAAATATCTGCGCTTATCAACTATTTTGCTCCTTTTGGGCAGTGGCTGCGTGCCCATGTCCAAATACCAAGCCCTGCAACAAGAATTAGAGACCCAACGCTACCTCACACTCGAGGGCAAAGCCTCCGTCTATGCTTATCGCCAACGCTTGGAAATGGCTCAAAATGAGCACCAAGCATTGGTTCAGGAGGTAAAAGTATATGAAACCAAATATAAAAGCAGCCGCAGCAAAGACTGGCAAATACAGCAATTACAAGCCCGCATACAAGAGCTGGAAAGAGAGCTGAAACAATTAAAAGGCAACAAAAAAGCAGTTTACAACAAAGAAGTAGAGAAAAAACAAAAAAGTTCTTACTAAGAAAACCTTTGAATAAGATGCGTCGTTTTGGACTTATTTTTTTATGCTTTTTTAGTGTTGTTTTCTCAATAAGCGCACAGATATACCCGTTTCGCAACTATAGCCTGGTAGAAGGCCTTCCGGAGTCGCATGTGCGTGCCATAGTCGAAGACTACAATGGTTTTTTGTGGTTGGCTACCGAAGGCGGCATCTGCCGCTTCGATGGAGCTACTTTTCAGGAATACACCACAGAGCATGGCTTGCCCAGCAACAATGTCAACCATATCATTCAAGACAGTAAGCTGAACCTGTGGATAGCCACACGTGCCGGCGTCAGCCGCTTCGATGGGCGCACGTTTCAGAGCTTTACCACAAAAAACGGACTCATCAGCGACGACGTTTACTACATCTTTGAAGACAGCAACGGCTTTCTGTGGTTTGCCACCACCGGCGGCGTCAGCCGCTTCGATGGAAAAAAATTCACCAATTATACAGTAGAAAACGGCCTCCCCAGCAACCGTGCCTGGTACATTTACCAAGACAGCGAGCACTATGTTTGGATTGCCACCTCAAACGGCGTAGCCCGTTACGACACGCGCGGTTTCAAGGTATTTACAGAAGAAGACGGGCTCCCCAGCCGTATTGTCAATTGCATCATAGAAGACCATGAGGGCTACTTATGGTTTGGCACCTCTAATGGTTTGGCCAAGATGGATGCCCGGGGAAATATTCACTCCATAGAGCTTGACTTGATAGACAAAAACATATTTGCCACCACGGTTACTCAAGACGGCAAGCTGTGGTTTGGCAGCTTAGGCGGCGCCTTTGCCATTGCTGCCGATACCGTCAGCGAGACACTCACCACACTCAACGGGCTTATCAGCAACGAAATCAATACCATTTATCAAGACCGCAATTTAAACCTTTGGTTTGGCACCGATGCGGGCTTATCGAAGCTGGCCAATCGCCGCTTCAACATATTGGCGCAACCTTTTGTAACCGGGCGTGCCGTAACCTCTATCCTGCAAGATATGCAGGGGTATTTGTGGTTTGGCACTTTGGGCAACGGACTGGTACGATACGACGGCAAACAAAGTTTCAAAGTATTTACCCGTGACGACGGCTTGCCCAATAACTTCATCCGTACGCTCTTTCAGGCTCGCGACAGCTCCCTGTGGATAGGTACTGCCGGCGGGGGTTTTTGCCGTTACCGAAACGGCAGTTTTGAAACCTTCAACAACCCCGACACACGTGCCGACGACTATGTGTACTGTATCACCGAAGACGACTTGGGGCACATATGGGTAGGCACAGACAATGGTCTGCTGCGCTTCGATGGCGAAAGAGTGCTTCATTATACCGAAAAACAGGGCTTACCAAGCAATTATGTTCGTGCGGCCTTGCACGACAGCCGGGGGCGCCTCTGGTTTGGCAGCTACAAAGGATTGAGCCGCTTCGATGGCAAAAAGTTTATCAACTTCACCATCCAAAACGGCTTGGCCAATAACTTGGTGCTTTCTATTTATGAAGACAGCAACGGTACCATATGGGTAGCTACCGAAAATGGTCTGTGTCGTATGCACGACAATGCCAATCCCATGCAAACCAACTGCTTCACTTGCTACGGCAAAAAAGACAAGCTAAGTGCACAGAATGTATGGTCTATCATTGAGGATGACCAAGGCAACTTATGGCTGGGGCATCGCAATGGGGTGGAGAAGTTCGACAAAAAGCAAAATTTCAAATATTACGGCTACATAGACGGCTTCAAGCTCATACAAACCTATCCTAATGCCGTTGCCAAAGACAGAGAAGGGAACCTATGGTTTGGTGCGTTCAATGGTGTTGTAAAATACAACCCGAAAGAAGACCGCCCCAATCCCATGCCCCCCATCACACACATCACTTCCATACGTTTATTTGGCAAAGAGATAGATTGGCGGCAATATGCCGACAGCGTAGATAACTACTTCAACTTGCCGCGCCCAAAAGAAGGGGAAGAGTTTGCCGTGGTGCTTCCTTACAATCAAAACTACCTTACTTTTGAGTTCATAGGCATTCATTTCACCATTCCGGAGCGGGTGCGTTATCAATACTACCTCAAAGGCTTCGACAAAGAATGGAGCGAATGGACCAACCAACGGAAAGCAACTTATACCAACCTGCCACCGGGCGAATATGAGTTTCAAGTAAAAGCAGCCAACAGCGACGGCGTGGAAAATAAAATATACACCACCTTTGCTTTCAAAATTGAGCCGCCTTATTGGGAAAAATGGTGGTTCTATGCGGCAGAAGTTGCCTTTTTCTTGAGCTTATTGATTGCCTCTTTCTACTTTGGCACACGAAAAAGAGGACACAAAGTCAGCATCATTTTGGCTATTACTACCTTGCTGATTGTGTTTGAGTTTGTCAACGAGAACATTATTGAAGGCTACATAGAGCAAAAGGTGGGCAATGTCACCATCTTTAAAGTGATTGCCAACGTAGCACTGGCAGCCGTCGTCAGTCCCATTGAGAAGCTGATTTATCGTATTTTATCTGCCCAAAACCGCCCCAAAGAAGAAGACCCCGTGCAAAAAGCCGACAAAGGTCTGTGGCAGCAAGGCGAGAAGAACCGCATTTAGGCATTGCCTTCTAATAAGCATTTTACATGGGCAATTTCTTCTTGCAGGGGCAATTGAGCAGCGAGCGCCTGCAAGTCTGCAAGCAGGCGCTGCAAACGTTGGCGGTTCTGTGCAGTGTGCGGAAACAAAGGACGGTGTGACAATTGGCGGCTCAACTTTTGCCATTGGGCATACAACACTTGACTCGATTCATCGAGGCAATGCGCGCAAAACAAATCCCATATGTAGTGAATCGCCTGTGGGGAGGGGTGTACCAAATCTTCGGCATAAAACCGGTAATCGCGCAACTCATCTATCATGATTTCATAGGAAGGAAAATAATAAATATTGGCATGCTGTTGTTGCCATTGCTCTACTGCTACCCGCAACAGCGACTTACTGTATTGATTTTCAACCAATCCGTCTTTAATATGCCGCACGGGGCTCACCGTTACAATCCATGCTTGGGCGCCCTGCCATAAGGCATATAATCCATTGAGTGCATCCATGATTTCCGGAAGGCTGAGCGTGCGCTTATGAAAAAGGCTTGCCGGTTGTTTATGGCAGTTGGCAACGATGGTGCGCAGTGTGCGGTGCTCGTACACGATAGAAGTGCCCAAAGTGAGCAATATCACATCGGGTTGCCATGCCCGCAAGGCTGCTGCCGTAGATTCCAAGTTGTTCATCAATGCTTGGGCAGAAGTACCAAAAATTTTTGAATGACAGTCGTAGTGCACATACAGGTCTTCGGCTACTTGCAAGATGCCCGCTTCCCAAGCGCTGCCCTCCGCCTGCATGGCTGTGGAGTAGGTTTTGCGCAGCGAAACAGGATTAAACAAAACACCAAAAGGGTTGTTCATCACCGAAAACTTGGCATCTTTCAGCAAATTGCCCATTTCATCGGCAAAGCAGGAGCCAATGGAAAGGATGCGGTGTGCATAAGACAGCACCGGCAAACGGAGGTGCTCAAAGGAAAGAGGCGTAAACCATTTCATGCATCTGTTGTTTTGTAAAAGGCAATGACCGCTTCACTTGGGTAAAGTTATTAACTTTGTCTTGTTAATGATAAAAGATGTTGTACGCAGTTGTTGACTTGGAGACGACGGGCAGCCGCCCCTTGCTCGATAAAATCATAGATATAGCCATTATTGTCCACGATGGGAAGCGTGAACTGAAACGCTTCAACAGCCTGGTAAACCCCGAAACACACATACCGCCGGCTATCAGCCGCCTCACCGGCATTACCGGTGACATGGTAAGCCAAGCCCCTCGCTTTTTTGAAATAGCCCAAAAGGTTGTAGAGCTCACCGAAGGGTGTGTTTTTGTGGCACACAACGTGCAGTTCGATTATTCTTTTCTAAAAGCAGCATTTCAAGAGTTGGGTTATCGTTACCGCCGCCCTACCCTCTGCACTTTGCGTTTGTCGCGCCTGTTGATGCCCGAGCTACCCAAACACGGGCTGAGTGCGCTCAGCGAGCTGCTGGGCGTTCCCAACCGGGCACGCCACCGCGCTCTCGGTGATGCAGAAGTGACCGCACGTTTACTCGAACAGCTGCTTCAAATCAGCGATGTGCAGGCCAAGCAAGCCATTGTGCAGGAAGAAATTCAGGCTGTCAGCCTGCCGCCCTATATAGACCGCCGGCAAATAGAAAACCTTCCCGAAGATGTTGGGGTATATTTCCTGAAAGGCGAAAATGGCGAAACCCTATATGTGGGGAAAAGCCGGAATATTTACCGGCGGGTGCTGCAGCACTTTCAAGTAAGCGAAAAACAAAGACGCCGGCTGCGTTTGAAGGAAAAAGTACATGCTGTGGAATACCGGCTTACGGGCAGCGAGCTCGTTGCCCTTTTGTTAGAAAACCACCTTATCAAGCAAATCAAACCGCCGTTCAACCGCGCACAAAGACATAAGCATTTTCAAGCCGTGCTGGCTGTGGAAATGGCAGAAGACAGATACCTGCATTTAAGCATACAAAAGACAGAAAAGCTGCGGGGTAATCCTCTGTACTTCTTTCCGAGTATAGCCAAAGGGCGGGAATTTCTTTATCAGCTGGTGAAAAAACATGAACTTTGCATGAAGCTGGCTCATTTGTACGACACCCGCCATGCCTGCTTCGACTATCAAGTGGGTTTATGCAAAGGGGCTTGTGTGGGGGCAGAAGCAGCAGAAAGCTACAATCAGCGTGTGCGACAAGCTTTTAAACACTTGCCCGGCATAGAGCATGGCAACATGCTTATAGTCGAGCGTGGGCGTCATAGTCGCGAGCAGGCTTTCGTTTTGGTCGAAAACAGCCAATACCGGGGGTTTGGCTATGCGCCTGCCGGGCTGCCGGAAGCCGAGCTGCTTGCACAAAGACATGAGTTCCTGCAGAAGTACCCCGACTACAAAGACCATCATCATATCATTAGAAGCTACCTGAAGAAACATCCACATACGCGTATTCTGTATTTTTAAATGCCGCACAGTCTGCCATTCAAACAGCATGAAGAGTAGCTTGTCATCTCGAATGAGCGAAGCACGGCTTGTCATTTCGAACCGAACGCAGTGAGGTGAGCAATCTCAAACTCATCAAGCCGCGTCACAAGAAGCAAAAAGAGATTTCTCGCTTACGCTCGAAATAACAAAGTGGGATGCTCGAAATGACAAAAAGAGGGGGCAAAATGACAAAAGAAAAGCACAAACAGATAAAAAACGTGAGCACAGTGACAAGCATACAAAACACTTCCGGTTAACACCCAAGCAAGCATTTTTTTATTTTTCACTAACTTTCATTGGCATTCACCAAAAAAGACACGCAAAATGGAAACACTTATTCACTCCCTGCTCTTGCTCCGCTTGTTAGGCGCTTTATTTTTTGCCATTCTATTCCTTCAGTCAGGGCTTGACAAAGTCTTTGACTGGAAGGGCAATCTAAGCTGGCTCAAAGGGCACTTTGCCCAAAGCCCGCTCAAAGGCATGGTTCCCCTGCTACTGGGTGTGCTGACACTCATGGAAGTAGCCTCGGGTGTGGTGTCGGCAGTGGGCGCTGCCTTCATTGTATTTGCCGGCAACACCACTGTTGCTTTTTGGGGCGTGCTGCTCTCGGCACTTAGCTTGTTGATGCTTTTCTTTGGTCAACGCATGGCAAAAGATTATGCCGGTGCTGCCTCTTTGGTGCCCTATTTCCTCACTGCACTTTTTGTACTTTTTCTGTTTCTGCATAACTAATTCCCCAAGCGAAGGGAATATGTTGCTTTTTTCCCTTCGCTTGCTTTTTTGAGAAGTCTCAATTTTCAGGGGTGCTCCAAGTATAAGGTGACAGGTTGACCGCGCTTAATGGACCTTCCGGGCTCGATGCTTTGCCGCAATACCTTGCCTTTGCCCTTCACCCAAACGTTCAGCCCTCTGTTTTCCAATATAAAAAGAGCATCGCGCAAGCTCATGCCTCGCACATCGGGCATATTGTCGTCATCGAGCAACAGGGGCTTCCAAACCACCGTGCTATCGGGCGCCGTGGAAGAGAATACCCAACTGTGCTCATCTACCCCCTCCCATTTTTTTTGCGGAATATCCAACTCTTCAAAAATACGTTGTAAGTCAGCAGCTTTCCCTACCTCATTATAAGGTATTTGTTTGGGCGAAACTGCCTTCCGGGTAATGACCTTGTCTTCGTGGATGCTCAAGTCCATGCTATAGATTTCATCGGCGATTTTGCGAAAAACGGGAGCAGCCACTTCGCCACCATATTGCAAATTGCGCCTTGGGTTGTCTATCACTACAATACAGCTGTATTTGGGGTTATCGGCAGGGAAGTAACCCGCAAAAGCAGTATGATACTCTTTGATATATTGCCCATCCTTGAATTTTTGAGAAGTACTGGTTTTGCCGGCTATCTTGTATTGTTTGCTTTTGATGTTCCGGGCTGTGCCACGTTCTACCACACCTTCAAGCAAAAGACGGGCTTTTTGCAAGGTTTGCGGCGAACAGATGCGCTCACGCAAGAGTACCGGCTCATAATCGACCACCACACGCCCCTCTTTGTCTCTTATTTCGTCCACGATGAAAGGCTGCACCATCTTGCCGTTGTTTGCCACTGCATTATAGAAAGTAAGCAATTGCAAAGGCGAAACCACTGTTTCATAACCAATGGCTATCCAAGGCAATGACAGGCGGCTCCAAGTGGGGTCGTTCGTATTTTTGATATACGGCTTTACTTCGCCCACCAACTGAAAATCGAGGGGAGTGCTTAGCCCAAATTGATGCAAATAGTTGATAAAACGCTGTGGATTGGCTTTGAAGTGCTCATACACCATGCGGGCAATGCCAATGCTCGAAGAGTATTCAAAGGCTTGCTGCAAGGTGATGGTGCCGTAACCGTCAGGCTTGGGATCGCGCAGCACCACATCCCAGAAGCGGTATTTGCCATCACCGGTTTCTACCGGCGCGTTTAGCGAAAGCTGTGGGTTGTCTTCAAAAAGCGCCATCACGGAAGCCAGCTTAAATACAGAGCCGGGGTCGGCACTGCCCTTGCTGCCAATGGCATAATTATAATTCTCGGCATAGCGGGCACTATCCACACGCCCCAAGTTCACCATGGCTTTGATAGCGCCCGTTTTCACTTCCATCACCACCACACAACCAAAGTCTGCATCGTTTTCTACCAGTGCTTTTAAAAGCGCATGGTGTGCCACATCTTGTATGTTCACGTCCAGTGTGGTATATACATCCATGCCGTCTTGCGGCTCTATGAAAGAACCATCATGAAAAGGCACCCAACGGTTCCCTACCGAGCGTCTGTAAACTGCCTGCCCGGGCTTGCCTCGAAGGTATTTGTCGAAGCTTAGTTCAATCCCTACTACGCCACGCCCTTCATTATTCACATAACCGATGGTCCGGCGTGCCAAGGTGTGGAATGGGTTGAAGCGGCGTGTTTCCTGCTCGAAAATAATGCCCCCTTTCAAGCGCCCTTTTCGGAAGATGGGCCAGGCAGCAATCTTTTGCATGTCGCTGTGGTCCACCGCTTTCCTTCCCAAGGGCACATAACGACGCCCCTGCCGGCGGGCATTCACGAAGAAATGCTTATACTCTTGTGGGGTGCGATCCCCGAAAAAGTGGGCGGCATACCAAGCCAACGAGTCGATGCCCGCCTTGAAAGTAGCTTCATCCGGCGCCACGGGGTCAAAAGCCACTTTGTAGAAAGGCAAGGAAGTAGCCAGCAGACGCTCGTCATCGGCCAGAATATTGCCCCGCAGGGCAGGAATGGGCTGCAAACGTACATCGCGCCGTTCGGCTTTTTGGCGCCAATAGTCGCCCTCCACGAATTGTATGTACACGATACGTGCCACAATAGCCAAAGCCACTGCCGCTACCAATAAAAAAGAGAGCCGGACACGTAAAAGTATAGACTGCTTGATATTCAAGGCTTTTCCCGTTTACTCTTCCAAACGAATCACATAAGGTGGCTTGTGCCCACTTTCCAAGCCCAGCTTTTGAGCTTTTTTCTTTACTGCCGACTGCCGGGTCAGTCCCATATAGTCAGCCTTACGGGTAGTGTATTCTGTGCGTAAATTGTTCACTTCCTTGCGTAATTGCATTAAACGGTGCTGGCTGCGCTCGGCGTAGTGTCTGTTGGCAATATAAACAATTGCCAACAAGGCTGAAAAAAGCAGATAAGGCACCACATTTTTCCGGTGCTTTTCATCCAATAAGAAGTCGAAATTCAAAACCTTGTCTATCCAATGAAAAACGCCTCCCGGGCGCTTGCGCTCGCCTTGAACAGGTGTTTTTTTATAAGTGTTTTCAGCCATAACCATTGCATTACTGCATTTAAAGATGCACAGAAAGCCCGTAAAAAACAACTTTACACCTAAGCCATCGTCTACCTGATCCGCCCGGCTACACGTAATTTGGCACTACGTGCCCGTGGGTTGCGCGCTATTTCTTCGTCGGTAGGTATTAGGGCTTTGCGTGTAATGGGTTGTAAGGGGGTTAAGACATTGCCGTACAAATCGCGCGGTGGTTCTTCGCCCCGGAAGCTGCCCGTGGCAAAGAAGTTTTTCACCAGGCGGTCTTCCAATGAATGATAAGAGATGACGACCATGCGCCCTCCCGGATTTAAATAGGTGGCCGCCTGTTCAAGCATCTCGCGCAGGGCGCCCATCTCGTCGTTTACTTCTATGCGCAAGGCTTGGTACACTTTCGCAAAGTATTGGTGTGCTTTTTGGCGGGGGGCATGTTTTTCTATGACAGCATTCAGGTCGGCCACTTTCTGCAAAGGGCGCACAGAGCGGGCAGCCACAATGGCCTTGGCAAGTGTGCGGGCATTTTTTACTTCACCATACCACCCCAGCACGCGCTGCAGCTCTTCGGCGCCATAGGTATTCAGTATGTCGGCAGCAGTAAGGGGGGCTTGCCGGTTCATGCGCATATCCAGCGGCTCTTGCGGAAAGCGAAAAGAGAAGCCACGCTCGGGGGTGTCGAACTGATGCGAAGAGACACCCAGGTCTGCCAAAATAAAATCCACGCCTTTTTGGGTTTGTGCTTCAATAAACTGCCCAAAAAAACGAAAGTTGGCCTGGAAGAAATGAAAACGGGGGTCGGTAATTTGCTTGGCTTGGCGGGCAGCGTCGCTGTCTTGGTCAAAGCCCCACAACACAGCTTGCGGCGGCATGTTTTGCAAAATAGCCCGGCTATGCCCTCCACCTCCGAAGGTCAGGTCCAACAACAACAGCGGCTTGTCTGCTTCCTTGGGCACAAAATCCAACACTTCTTTCAACATCACCGGTTCGTGGTAATTGCTCATAATGTCACCTTTTTTCTACAAAGATACAGAAGGTATGGCTACAAAAAGCAAAAGCCCCCGCTTGGGGGGCTTGCAATGATACATATAATACCTTTACGACTACATTGATTCTATTGCAGCAAAGAGTTGAATGACTTCCTCTTCTTTTTTCAGTTTCATCTTATTTTTTGCTACAAAAGCTTCTGCTTCTTTACTATTCAGGGCTTTCAGTATGTCTTTTTTGTTAAGGCGTACTGCATGCATTTTACCATCTTTATAAATATAGTATCGCTTCTTGCGAACAAAAGATGTTTCATTCACGGCCGAGCCGTAGGTAGGCGCATTTTCAAATAACTCTACTTTTGTGCGGTAGAGGAAAGCGCCTTTTTTGCCCTCATAGAGCACCCGGTAAAAAGCAGATGAATTATTGCCATCTACCTCCGGATAGCCATTTTTATAAACATAGGGCTTTGCTTCCATATCCGATGATTCCGGCACATAAATAACAAACCCCTTAATGGTCGTTGGGTTCAGACGAAAGCTCTTGCCTTCTTTCAATAAAATCACCTCATCCGCATATTCATCATAACGCAACTTAACGTTTTTGAGGTGTTGCTCACCTTCTGCCCAGATCTCTCCCTCAAGCCAGGCATCTACCAACCATGGGCTTCCCTTTACATTGGGATACCTGTTTTCCTTGACAGGGGTGCCATCAAAGGCTGTCACGTTTGAAATTTGTGCATAGCTATTAACAGCAGCAAATACAAGTAGGATAGTTGAAATAAATTGAAGTAATCGTAACATAAGAAATTGAGATTTTAACAGTTTAACTTCTTCAATGAAACGGAAAATATTGAAATTTATTGCTTTATAATTCTTTTATGAATCGAGAAATCGTTGCTCTTAATGGTAAGAATATACATACCTGCCGGCAGGTTGGGGGTCAAAGTATCAACAAAAGTAAAGCTTTTCTTACTTTTTTCATATGATTGATACACGCGGCCGGCAAGGTCTGTAACAGAGAGTTCAAATTGTCCTTGCCATGAGTGCATGAGCTTAATATGCAGCTCACCGGTAAACGGATTGGGATATAGCTCCATTCCTTCGGCTACCTCCTCGGCAAGTCCATTCACAAAGAGGGGGGCTGTTTTGTAGGCACAGTTGGTGTTTCCCACCACTGCATAGTACTCGCCTATTCCATACTCACCTACCGGCAATCCATTGCTCGTAAAGTCAGGAATAAGGACGCCATCTTTGAACCAGCGATAGAAACCAACATTACCGTTTACATACAACTTACCACTCACATAAGACAAGTAAGGAGCTGAAGTGTAATTATAATTATTCACCTGAATGGTCTTGCTATTCATGTGGGTATTCGTTCCATCTGAGACAGTCAAAGTTACTACATAACTGCCGGTTGAAGCATAAGTGTGCGTGGGGAAAGGCTCACCGGAAGTATTTCCATCACCAAAGTCCCAAAGATATGTTTGAATGGTACCGGTAGATTGGTTATTGAAGAAAGTGGTTCCATCGGCTACGCAAGAGTATTGTGCCGTAAAATCAGCAAACAACACCTCGTCGCATCCTTGTTCAAGCCATCCGTTGGCATTGGTCAGTGTGCTTTGGGTAGCGGTTGCTACCAGGGGCTCCACTACATCCACATCGCTGACTGTAAGATAAGAAGCACATAGCTTCATGGTACCTATTGAGGTAAGAGTGGCACTGCCCCCCACACCTGCCAGCACCACAGTACCGGAAGCATCACCCGTAATAGCAGAGCCGGTGCCTATAGACAGGGTTTTTCCGGTAGCTATTTGAATAATCGTACCGGGCATGGCTGTCAGCTGATGAATGCCTATATCGTTATTGAGCCCCAAAGTTCCATTATTCAAGGTTAAACGCTTCAAGGTGGCGCCGTCAGTACCATCTACCGACAAAGTAGTGGTGTTGTCCACGGTAATGTCGAAATCATAATTTTCATTGTTCAATGACAAAGACGATGCGGTGCCGGAAAGTGCATTCAAACGTGCCCCATCGGATACAACACTCAAATTGGCATCGTTTAAGTCTATGTTTTGAGCAAAAGTGAGCGTAGCATTTGTTAAAATAAGCTTTTTCTGTAAAGTGCCGCTTGGATAAATATTGTCCACACTGAACTCCTCATCTGACAAGTCCACTTCCCCTTGATAAATAGTTAAAGTACCAATGGATGCCACATTTTGGAAATCGGCTTTGGTGTTGGGGTCCACCATCCAAACAGAAACGACAGCCTTACTCCAGTCTGACTCGTTCAGATTGGCTATTAAGTCCCCTGAGTTGGTCCCCAAATCAATATAGCCGGTACCGCTTATATTCAATTTCCCTTCATTGATCAATACCGAACCTTTTACAGTAAAGCGCTTGCCTTGCAAGTCCAATTGCTGAGTGCCTGAAGCTGCCCAGTAAATTTGAGCTGCGTTTAAGTCTTGTGAAAGAGTCAAGGTGTTTCCATTTCCGGAAAAAGCATTGGCACCAAACACCAAACGTTTGGTAGCATCGGGCATAGCGGAGCCGGTGCCGTCGGGGGCTGTTGCCCAGTTCGCAGGATCTGCCAGGTCACCGCTTCCGCCCTTCCAGTAAAGTACCGAAGCAGGTGCCGAAGCATCGGGCGCCTCCAGTATAATGGAAAAAGCCTGTGGTGCAGCGATAAGCGTACCTTTGTGAGATACGGTCACGGTATAGTTACCCGGTGCGGAAGGGGTAAATTCTATTTTCTCTACGTTGTCCACGTTGTTTACCCCTTTGGTGGCCGGTCCGGTGGGCGTGGCAGGACCAATCCAGGGGAAATATTGGTTATTCGAGGCGTCGGTAATCACCACGTCCAAGTCATTGACCAAAGCGGGCGTGGGGTCATCCAGACCGGTAGAGAGGTTCGTACCCGGCACATCGGTCCAGCAGAGGGTAAGCACCACCGGTGCCGTGGCATCTGTATAAAAAGTAAAGGAATAGGTATCGCCATTGTTAAGTGCTGCCTCTACGATACGAATATTTTGCCCGTTTTCATTCCATATCACCCGGGCGGCATGCTCAATATCAGCCAAGCCCCAACCATACCAATGGTCGGGACCCGGGTTGGGTCCGGCTTCTTTGGCGGTTTGAATCACCAAACCTTTCAGCGTAGCCGCCCGCATATATTGCCCATGCAGCTGATAGTAAAGCTGCTGAAGCAAAATCAAAGAACCTGATAAGTTCGGTGTAGCCATAGAAGTGCCACTCATTGTGCCGTAGGCATCATCGGCACTGCTCACTGTGGAATAAACACTCACGCCTGCCGCTACTATGTCGGGCTTGATGCGCCCGTCATCGGCCGGTCCCCGCGAGCTGAAGCTTGCCAATTTCACACTGGATGGGTCTGTGTAGTTCGTGACCTTTTCCACGGCACCCACTGCCAGTATATTTTTCGCCATACCTTCGGGCCCTATACAATCCCCATTATCAATTGCCCCATCGGGAGGCTGCGGTCCCGGCCCTCCATTTCCATCACCGAAATCATTCCCTGCTGCCCAGCAAATCAGATAATAAGGAGCGTTATAGGCTATATTGTCTATGGCTTTCGACTCTGAGGTATAAGCACCAAAATCGGGGTCTTCATTGCCGGCGCCCCCGGTCCATTCCCAACCGGAGCCATTCCAGTACCATCCTTGTACCGTTCCGTAGGAGTGGTTGGATACCAGCAAGCCGTTGGCTGCTTCCTGCGCCATCTCTGCCAGGTCATTGTTCCAGTAGTAGGTGTGTGCCACTGCCTCCGGCGCCATACCCTTGGCAGAAGGGTTTACACCGGCAGCAATCATAGTGCCTGTCACGTGAGTGGCATGGGCACTAAGGGCGGTACCATCGCCGGCCGCCTGCACACGCCCGCCAAATTCTTGATGCGTGGCACGCACATTGCCACCATCCCATACACCAACCACCATACCTTTTCCGGTCAGGCTCAACCCCAAGCTGCCCCCCGGATGTAACTGGTTGGTGCCAATCGTGGCGGCCGCTCCTATGTTTTTGGTTTCACGGTACACCGGCTGACCGTCAGGTGTTACATCTACTATTTCAATGATTTTTCCGTTGGGCAGTTCCACACGTGTGCCCACCCCCTTGGCTGCTGCATACCGGGCTACTCTTTGGCGCGCTGCTTCATGCAGTTGCGTGTACTGCTGCGCCAACTCCAACAGGCGTTCTTTATTGGTTTGCTGCTGTGCTTGTGTTTGCCCCACAAAAATCGCACAGAGTATCCATAGCCGGTAAATGTTTTTTAAGAACTTCTTCATACCACCTTACGATTTGTTCTATGTTTCAACAGTAATCCATCTTCTCTATAAACACCTATAGGCATCTTTCGATGCCTATAGGTTGATTCACACATATATTAATAGCAGGGTTCTGCTACTGCTTGGTGAAAGTATGTATATTGCTATCAACCGTAGCTCCAGTGTTTTTTCGCTTCACTGTGTAGCTTACCTTAAAGTCACCACTACAAGTGTTTGGAACAGTTCCTTCACTTGTTCCCGTTACAACATAAGTATTCGAACCATAAACAAATTCCTGTTCGGGAATAGTGATGACAACATCAACGATTGAGGTGGGCTCAAATTCATAGTTGATGGCAGCACCTACATCCCAGAAGTTATCATTTTGCGTTGTAGGAGGCTCATTACCCGTTCCATCATAAACTAAACTAAAGTTCACCGGATAAACCGCATATCCGGGCTCATCACAATCGTAGGCACCCACGAATGTATTGATATCAAATGGACAAGCAATGAAATAATCGTACTCCAAGCTGCCGGCATTCTTTGACACTTCATAGTCAGCACCCGGCTGCAGACTCAATGCAATCGTAAACTCCTCACCTCCGCTATATTGATCGTCAATCACTTCGATATCCAGATATCCGATGGTTTCTCCTGCCGGAATGACTACCTCTTTTTTAGGAATGATGAAGTCCACCCCTTCCTGTCCTGTCGTATTAGCTTCATCTATTGTTACCGGAATCACCACATCATTGCCGGGTGCTTTACCTATCCAGTTTACTTGTACCTGTAAAGGATAGTTTTCGCCATCCAATAAAGTTACCGCTCGATCTTTTGGCTTGGTAGAGAAAGTAGCATAGTTAAACTCCACCACCGGTTTTTTGTCAAAAACAATTTCAGTTCCGGGGTCTTCCATACAGGAGCTCAGCAGGGCGGCTCCGGTCAGGAATAAGCCTATTGTGTATAATATCTTTTTCATAGTTGCTAAAATTTAGAATTTTATTCTATATACCCACCTTTCTTGCAAAAGGTAACCGGCAAAATACCGGTTACCCTAAGTGCAAGAATTGATTGATTAATTATAGCCGGGGTTTTGCTCCAATACACCACCGGAAGTAATGATGTCTTGATTAGAAAGGGGTGCCAACACACGGAAATCGTTATAAGGCAAAGCCGGTGCGCCACCATCTTTCAATATATCGCTTGCCCAGAGCGCTTCAGGTCAAAGAAGCGCTGTCCTTCAAAAGCAAACTCTCTTCTGCGTTCGGTAAGAATTGCATCCAGCAAATCATCAGGATCTGAAGGTGCAGGATGTTGCTGCAAAATAACGGGGTATCCTTAAATGTCATTTAAGGCACTGTGTGCGCCGTTGATATGTCACCGGCACGCGCAGCTGCTTCTGCTTTGATAAGCAAGCACTTCCGAATAGCGGATTACTGGTATGTTGCGGCAGTTAGGATCACCGTTGGTCGTTGCATTACCACGCCACTTTCTTACTTCTCCAGCCACCGGTGCCGTACAAATATTGTCTTACGTCACGCCTGGGGATCAGCCTTGCAGAATCCCCCAACAAATCATCAGATATTTTCACGCTAAAGTTGTTTCCACTGATATAATTGTTGGTTAGAGGAGCTTAAGGAGTTGTTCACGCCATCAACGGTGCTCCAATCCTGTCGTACCATCAATATCCAATTCAAAGATAGACTCACGGTGTGGTTTAGGTGCCTGTCCCAGTGCCTCGCCCAACCAGTCGGCTACAACATCCCAGCTCAGAGATGCTATTAAGCGGAGAGGAGAAATACTGCGACAGAAAAGGAGACAGTTCTGCCTCGGTATTGGCCATAGCGGAGTCGGCAAGCGCAAGTGCGTTTGTAAAGTCTCCCTCTGCCGCAGAGCCTCTATACAGATACACACGTGCCAAAAGCGCTTGTGCGGCAGCTTTACCGGCACGATAGAGGCAGCATCAGCCGGATCGTTGCCATCCAGCAAGGTGATGGCACGCTGTCAAGCAAGTCATTGATTCACTAAAATCATAGACCTCGCTATTGGTAGCACGCGCCTTGGGAGCCGCATCATCCAGGGTCCTTTAATACCGGTGCTGTATCCCGAATCACGGCACTCAGGTTAAAGCCACCTCACCTCCAAACCCGGCTCATAGCCGTAGGCACGAGCTAACATCGAAGTGACAGAGTGCACGAAGAAACAGGGCCTGCCCTATAATTTGGTGGCAGCTGGATGCTGCGACATCTCATTGTTACCATCTGCCAACAGCTGTCTCTGCCGCGTCAATAGCCAAGTTGGCATAACCTATGATGGCAGCATAGGCATGTGGACCAAAACCCATAATGTGCATAGATTTGGTTGGCATTTTCTGCCACATAACGCCCGGTGTTGTTGGCTATGTCAGCATTATCTGCCAACACATCACCCATGACCATCATCTCTTGGCCATAGTAGCTGAAAGCATGCAAGGTGCGATAGGCTGTATTTAAATAACCCTCTGGCTGCCCCGGCGTCTAGACTGCTCATCGACCAATTAGGTTGTTCGCATCGGGGTTCGAAAGTCACATGACGGCAGCATAAACACTGTAAAGAGCAGCCGCCATCAATAGAACTATATATTTTTCTCATAGCAATTCTTATTTTGATTTGGTTAGAAACCTAACTGAATACCCGCACTAAACTGCTTGGGGTTCGGATAGTTGATGATGGTAGAAGCCAAAGCACCATTCAAAGCATTGGCGTTTACTACCTCGGGGTCCATCAAGTTGGACTTGGTCCAAGTCCAGAGGTTCAAGCCTTGCACATATACACGCAGGCTTCTGGCACCAATCGACTTCATGATGCTTTGAGGCACATCGTAAGATAAGGTCAACTGCTTCAAACGCACATAAGAAGCGTCTTCCAAATAGAAGCTTGAAGCAAAGAAACCGCCACCATTTGCAGTACACGCCACCTTTCAATAGGCTTAGGCATGCTGGTGACATCGCCCGGCTGCTGCCAGCGATCCAAAATCAACACAGACTGGTTGCTTCCGTCAGGCGCACCATTCAAGATGTTTGCCCAGAAGTCACCATTAAAGGTTTTGTTACCAATCTGATACTGGAAGAAGACTGTCAACGACAGGCCTTTGTAAGAGAACACGTTGTTCCAACCACCGAAGAAGTTGGGGGTGTTAGAACCTAAGAACTTATTGTCCTGCTGAGTAGGTGTATAGGTAATGTTACCATCTTTATCATAATACATAGGAATACCGGTAGCCGGATTCACCCCTGCATACTCAGGTAGCCACCAAACGCCAATGGGCTGTCCTTTATGCAAGGTAATTCCTCCAACATTGACACGAGACTGGTCGTCAGGCAAACGCTCCACCTTGTTTTCCAAGAAAGAGATGTTGAAGCTTGACGCCCACTTAAAGTCTCCCTTATCCAAAGGCACACCACCCAACTCTACGTCAATACCACGGTTACGGATAACGCCGTCGGCATTGTCGGTAATGAAGTTCGGAGAGCCGGCATCATTAACCAGGTCAACCGGGAAAAGTAGGTTTTCGTTTTTCTTGTCCCAGAGATCTACTGAACCATACAGACGGTCGGCAAAGAAGCCAAAATCCAAGCCTACGTTTAATTGATAGGAAGTTTCCCAAGTCAAGTTGGGGTTGCCTCGAATGAGGAAGCCCAAACCAGGATCGCCCAAGTACTGTCCTAAGGCACCATAGCCGGTTCACGTTCAGGAAGTTTCCAATTTCAGCATTACCTACTTTACCATATCCGGCCCGAAGTCTCAAGTTGGACAAGAAAGCAATATTATCCATGAAGCTTTCTTCGGAAAGCGCCCATGCACCGGATACTCCCCAGAAAGTACCATATTGATTATTTTCACCGAAACGAGAAGTGCCATCACGACGAAGGGTTGCATCCAAGTAGTATTTACCGGCATAATTGTACTGCACCTTACCAAAAATACCTTGACGAATATACTCGGAAGTGCTTCCACCTACCGAGCGGGGATCGGTAGTAGAGCTCAATGCAGAGAGAGACTGGCTGGGCATGTTACGCCCTTGTGCACTGGTAAATGTATAGTTCTCGTTTCTCACTTCCCCACCGGCAATAACAGCCACATTATGTACATCAGCAAAGGTGCGCTGGAAGTTCAGCGTTGCGCTTACGTTATAGTCAAATTCACGTCTATAAGTTTCGCTGATTAAACCACGGTTAGAAGCAAAAGCAGGGATTGTCGCCGGACGGAAGTTAAAGTCCTTGTTTACAGAGTAGTCAATACCACCAAAAGCAACCAGTTTCAAACCTTCTATAGATCTGATAATTCAACTGCATGGAGCTGATGGTCTTGAAGATAGAGCCTTCGCGGCGCTCTTCGTTCACCCCTTGTACAATGTTGTAGTTGAAAGCCCACAAACCATCGCTACGCTGGGCATAGGTTCCATCAGGATTATAAGGCGAGGTAGTGGGAGTAGCAACAAACGCACCAAAGAAAGGCGAGTTCAGGTAGTTACCAACAGCACCACTTGATACAATATCATTGGAAATTGACCCAAAGATCTTTTGGTTCGACACATTCAAGGTCATATCCAAGGACAAGCGGTCGGAAAGTTGCTGGGTAGTGTTCAAGCGCAACACATAGCGCTCCCAATAGTTTTTGATAACTTGTCCGTCTTGTCTGTCGTAAGCACCACTCACAAAGAATGAGCCTTTGTCATCACCTTTGCTTGCAGACAATGAGTAAGAGCTCAGGCGTCCGGTTCGGAACAACTCATTCACCCAGTCGAAGTTGGTCAGGTTCGGATCATCAGGATCGCCATATCTCGCTGCTCCGGAAGGATAATAAGAGCCGGGTCCGTTCAGGTTTTCCCAAGCTTCTTTCTTGATTTGAGCAAATTGACGTCCATTCAATACTTTGTACGGATTCAAAGGCTGATTAATACCTTCTTGCACACTCAAAGTAAACTGAGGCTTGCCCTTTCCACGCTTGGTACGGATAATTACCACACCATTGGCTGCTTGTGCACCATAGATAGCTGCGGCCGAAGCATCTTTCAATACCTGAATAGATTCAATGTCATTGGGGTTGATGCCCCCCAATACGTTGTTAGAACCTTGTCCGGACAAAGCCCCGCCTTGTATTTGTACGCCATCTACGATATAGAGCGGTGCATTAGAGGCAGCAGGCAGAGCCGGTACCACGGATACGGAAGGTCAATGCTCCACCGGGAGCACCACTGGTTGCCTGCACCAAAACACCGGAGAGACGGCCTTGCACGGCACGGTCAAAGGTCTGGAGTGGCAGGTTCTCAAAATCTTCACCTTTTACGGCAGCTACTGAACCGCTGATGCTCAGCTTGTCGATAGTACCATAAGAGGTAACCACCACTTCCTCTAAGCCCATGGGCTTCAATGAAACATCCAGAGAGGTCTGGGTGCCCACGGTAATCACTTGCTGTTGATACCCTACAAAGTCAACTACCAAGGTAGCGCCTTCGGGCACGGTCAAGGTGAAGCTACCGTTGGCGTCGGTCACGGTCCCGATAGACGGGTTGTCCTTCACATACACGCTGGCTCCGGGCAGGGGTTGTCCCTGGTCATCTTTGACGGTACCGGAGATTGTTCTGTCTTGCGCAAAAGCCCAGAGGCTTGTCAACAGCGCCAAGACAAAACTCATGAGTACACGATTTCTCATAAGACTTGTTTTTTTGGTTTTTGTTTAGAATAAACTTACAGCCCAAATATATTGATTTTATTTCCAAATTACCAAATTTTTAAACAACATTTAAACACCAAGCACCAATAGAAAAACAATCGAATAAGCCAAAACAAAACATAATTTTGAACCAATGACAACAAAACTAGTTTTTTTAAAATTTTATACCCTAAACCATTACACATGCATAATGAAAGCTACTATTGTTCTTTCCGGTGCCTTACTCTCTTTAAGCAGCTCCTTTTCCCATCATCCTTTTGTTATTGCCCCCTTCTTATCATGTCGAGCATGCCTCTTTGTCATTTCGGGCGCAGCGAGAAATCTATTGCATTTTTTCTGTAGCTTGAATTGACGAGCGCTCTCACTCGCCTCGCTCGTTCGAGATGACAGACAGCTTTCGTATTTCTCTTGTCTCTTGATAAGCATGAATCATGTATATTTGCAGGAAACAAAAACAAGTAAAAGCATGACACAAGAACAACTGAAGGAGTTAAAAGCCGGTGTTGCGGCTTTGGGAGGTTATCTTTGACTACGCCCGGCGAAAAGAAGAAATCAAGCAATTAGAAGAAAAAACTACGCAAGCAGGCTTTTGGGACACCCCCGACGAAGCGCAAAAAACGATGCAGCACATCAAGCGGCTCAAAGGGTGGGTCGTTCCCTACGAAGCGTTGCTGCGTAAAGTAGAGGATCTGGAGGTGCTTTACGAGTTCCTGGAGTTAGGCGAGGGCAACGAAACCGAGGTCGAAAAAGCCTACCAAGAAGCGATGCGCATGCTCGAAGACCTGGAGCTCAAGCGCATGCTCGGGCGCGAAGAAGACGCACTCAGTGCCATCGTGGAAATCAACCCCGGTGCGGGCGGTACCGAAAGCCAGGACTGGGCTTCTATGCTGCTGCGCATGTATATCATGTGGGCAGAGAAGCACGGCTATAAGGTGCATGAGCTCAACTACCAAGCCGGCGAAGTGGCCGGTATCAAGTCTGCTTCCATAGAAGTAGAAGGTGATTTTGCATACGGCTACTTAAAGTCAGAAATAGGTGTACACCGTTTGGTGCGTGTTTCGCCCTTCGATGCCAGTGGGCGCCGGCATACTTCATTTGCCTCTGTCTTTGTGTATCCGGTCGTGGACGACAGCATAGAAATAGAGATCAACCCTGCCGACCTGGAGTGGGACACTTTCCGTTCCGGTGGTAAAGGGGGGCAAAACGTAAACAAAGTGGAAACGGCCGTACGCGTCCGCCATATCCCCTCCGGCATTGTGGTGGAATGCCAGCAGGAGCGCTCGCAGCACCAAAACCGGGAAAAAGCACTGCAGATGTTACGCTCGCGCCTCTATCAACTGGAATTACAAAAGCGTGAAGAAGAGCGTGCCAAGATAGAAAGCACCAAAAAGAAAATTGAATGGGGCTCGCAGATTCGCAATTATGTATTGCACCCCTATAAGTTGGTCAAAGACCTGCGCACAGGCGTAGAGACCAGCGACGTGCAGTCTGTCTTGGATGGCGAGCTGGACGACTTCATCAAGGCTTACCTTCTGCAGGAGAGTGCTACCGACAGCACCTCTTGAAAAAAGCATCGCTTTTTCTTATTGCTGAACCGCCATAGCCTCTATGGCGGTTTCTTTTGTCTTTAGGTTTTTTGTAATATTAAGCCGCCAAAATGCAACATTCCCCTTTTTCTTTATAAAAAAGGTTGAAGCAAGAAACACACACATAACATTAAACAAATCCAATAACAATGAAGCACTTTCAACGAATGAATACCATAGCAGGCTGGCTCATTTTTCTTATAGCCACCACGGTCTATTGGTTGACCCTGGAACCCACTGCCAGCTTCTGGGATTGTGGTGAATTTATTGCCTGCTCTTATAAGCTGGAAGTTCCCCACCCACCTGGTGCCCCTTTCTTTCTGCTTTTCAATCGCCTGTTTTCGTTTCTGGCAGCCGGCGATGTATATAAAGTTGCTTACTTTATCAACCTGAGCTCCGCACTTGCCAGCGGCTTCACCATTCTCTTTCTTTTTTGGAGCATCGGCATGCTGGCGCTTAAACTCTTGCCCGCCGGACGCCAAAAGTCGCCTACTCCGGCCGATACCCTGCTTATCCTGGGGGCGTCAGGCATTGGTGCGCTGGCTTATACCTTTAGTGACTCCTTTTGGTTCTCTGCCGTAGAGGCAGAAGTCTATGCCATGTCTTCCTTCTTCACTGCCTTTGTGATTTGGGCAATGCTCAAATGGGAACAAACCGAAGACCCTCAAAAGGCACAACGCTGGCTATTGCTCATTGCCTATATGGTAGGTCTTTCCATAGGTGTACACATCTTGAACTTGGTGTGCCTGCCGGCGCTCGCACTTATTTACTACTACAAGAAACAGCAAGAAAAACAAGCCCGGCCTACTTTCTGGGGCGCAGTATGGGCAATGGCTATTGGCGGTGCCATTATCTTGGCTATTATCGTTTTCATCATTCCGGGGCTGCCCGAACTTGCCGGAAAATTTGAAATATTCTTTGTAAACTCCTTGAATCTGCCTTTCAACAGCGGTTTAATCTTCTTCGGCCTTCTGTTGTTAGGGGGGCTGCTCTGGGGATTGGTCTTTAGCTTCCGCAAACAAAAACACGCCCTCCACCTGGCACTGCTCATGCTTACGCTCGTCTTGATAGGGTATGGCTCCTACGGTATTGTGCTGATACGGGCGCAATTCAACCCGCCTATCAACGAGAACGACCCCAGCGATGCCATACGCATTGTTTCTTACCTGAAACGCGAGCAATACGGCGATCGCCCCTTGCTCTATGGACCTGTGTTTACAGCCCGCCCTGTTCGCAGTGAGAAGGCAGCGCCCCTTTACCGCAAGGATGAAGCGGAAGGCAAATATGTGATTTACGACTACAAAGAGACCTATACCTATGATAAAAACATGCTTTTTCCGCGCATATACAGCCGTGAGGGCAGCCATGTGCGCATGTACCGCCAGATATTAGGCTTGCGGGAAGGCGAAGAGCCCACTTTTGCCGACAATATTGCTTTCTTGCTGAAGCACCAAATCGGACATATGTATTTCCGCTATTTTATGTGGAATTTTGCAGGCAGGGAGAGCGACATTCAAAATGCCGGCTTCTTGGCGCCTTGGGACAGCGACAAGGGCTTGCCGGAATTGCTGGCAAAAAACAAAGCCCGTAACCAATACTACAGCCTGCCTCTTCTATTAGGCCTCTTGGGCTTGTTCTTTGTATATGCCCGCAACCGCCAAGTGTTTTACTTTACCCTTCTGCTTTTCTTCTTCATGGGCATTGCCTTGGTGCTTTATCTTAATTCCCCACCCATCGAACCCCGCGAACGTGACTATATTTATGTAGGCTCTTTCTACGCTTTTGCCATGTGGATAGGCTTCGGCGTGATGGCCTTAGCCGATTTGATTAATGGTCTTGTAAAAAACAAACAGCTGCAAGCTGCTTTGGCAACTGCTCTGTGCCTGCCTGTGCCGGGCATCATGGCAACCGAAGGCTGGGACGACCACGACCGCTCAGACCGCTACTTCCAAGTGGACATGGCAAAGAACATTCTCAACTCTTGTGCACCCAATGCCATCTTGTTTACAGCGGGCGACAACGACACCTTCCCGCTGTGGTATGTGCAGGAAGTGGAAGGATTCCGCACCGACGTACGTGTGTGCAATCTCAGTCTCTTTGCTACCGACTGGTATATTTCGCAGATGAAACGGCAGGTGTACGAATCTACCCCTCTGCCTATCTCGCTTGAAGAAAAAGACTTTGCTGCCGGCGTCAACGAGCAAGTGGTGGTCATGAAAGCCCCGCAGCTTGGCAGTGCACAAGCCGAAGCGCTATATCAAAAAGGTGTTGACTTAAATACATTCTTTAAGCTATTGCAGGAGAACCATCCGGTGGTGCGTGTGCCCAATCCGGAGTATGGCAACGCCATTGCCATCTTACCTTCTCAAAAGGTGTACTTGAAGTTAAACATAGACCCCGGCAAAGTGCAGTCTTGGCTGCCCAAAGACAAGGCGCAGAACCTTCCCGGCCACATGGAATGGACCTTGCCCATTGAGCAGTTCTTTAAGAACAGCCTGGCTGTACTGAATGTCGTAGCCACGAACAATGCCAACGGATGGGAACGCCCCATCTACTTTGCCCCCACCCTGGGCAGCACCGACTACATGGGCTTGGAGCCCTACCTGCAGGCCGAAGGCTTTGCTTACCGCCTTACCCCCATCAAGCTGGGAGGGGCCGGCGACATATTCGTGAACACCGATATCATGTATGAAAACATGATGAAAAAGATGTTCTGGCGAAACCTTGATCGCCCCGACATACACTACAATGAAGACTATCGTCGCTTTGTGCTCATTGCCCGCAATGCTTTTGCCCGCCTGGCAGAGCAGCTGATTATGGAGGGCAAGAAAGACAAAGCAAAAAAGGCGCTACTCGAAAGCCTGCGCTTGATGCCCGACGCCTCTGTTCCCTACGACGTGTATTCCGTTCAGTATATTCAGCTGCTCTTGCTGGTGGATGAACCCGCTAAAGCCAAAGAAATGGCAGAAGTCATGGCAAGAAGAGCCAAAGAGGAAATAGAGTATGCGCTGCGGCAGCAGGACCTTTACTCACGCAACCTCATGGCAAACTTGTACACACTCAACCATATCGTGCAGGTGTTTGAGCAGTATCAGCTGCCCGAAGCCGCTCAATACAAACAGTGGCTTCAAAAATATGAAGGATTGTTGCAATAGCCATAAATGCAAATGAAACAACAAAAGCGGGGCGTTTGATTGCCCCGCTTTTTATTTTTTGTACCCACAGCTACTCAAGCGCCCCTCAGGTCTCTACTATCTTGGTCTTCAGGCCTGCCCAGAAGTTACCTTCTTTTGCCTTGCCTACGATATAAACATCTTTTTCTACATTGCCCACCACAAACACTTGGGGCTTGCGCACCAGCTTACGCAATTCAAAAATCATTTCTTGAAACTGATCGACCATGTCCAGCTCTTCCTCTGTGTGCCAGTCTTGCGGCACGGCTACCGGATAGAAAAAAGCATCGAACGAACGTTCCTCTATAGGCACTCCGGGGGCAAGCGCCAATATTTCGCGTACCTCTTCTTTGGAAAGCGGTCCTTCACTCTTTTCCACCAACCAATAAAAGCCTTCAAAAGGCTCATCGGTTTCGCTCGGGTATAACAGATTGGCAGAGATGGCATCCAGGCGTAGAGCCACTTCAGCTGCTTTGTCTTCTTCTTGCATCATAGACTCTTCTTTGCTCGTTTTTTAGTGCGCAATATTATAAAACATACGAATATACATACCACTATGTTAGGTATGCAAACATAAGTTACTTTTTAAATTTCACACCACCCGCTTTTAGCAATATAAAAAACTTAAAAGTTGTATAGTACAATTAAAAAATATCACTTTTTTTTAGTATGAATGAATACTTATTTTATATTTGCTTTGTATTTTCAGTAAAAACAAAACGTAATGTATTATGAAAAAATTAGTACTTAGCCTATTGGTCGGAGCCAGCAGCTTTGCGGCTTACGCCGGCGGCTTCCAAGTGGTGCTGCAAGGCGTTCGACAAACCAGCATGGGTAATGTAGCCACTGCGGTGCCCGATGCGGCCAGCATTTTCTTCAACCCCGGTGCTGTGGCTATGCTCGAGGGCAACGTGGTGTCAGCAGGGGTAAGCCCCATCATCTCGCGCATCTCTTACCTTGAAAATGAGCCTTACTATGCCGAAGCCAAAACCGACAACCCGGTATCGCTGCCCTTCTATCTTTATGCAGCTTTCGGCTTCGGTCCTGAAAATGAAAACGGCGTTAAACGCCTGAAAGCAGGTATTGGCGTATTCACGCCTTATGGTTCTACCGTAAAATGGGAAGACGGATGGCCTAAGCAAACCTATCTGCGTGAGCTGTCGCTACGTGCTATCTACATTCAACCTACGGTTTCATTCATGATCAACGATTACATAGGCATTGGCGCCGGCTTGGACGTAGTGCTGGGTAGCATCAACCTTAAGCGTGGCATCGCAGACCCTACCACCGGCAATTTTGCTGAGGTTGATTTCACAGGCACGGCCGAAACAGCCCTTGGCTATAACGTGGGCTTGTTCGTGAAATCGCCCGATGGATTTTCGTTTGGTGTAAACTACCGCTCCAAAGTGATGTCGGAAGTAAAAGAAGGCGACGTAACCTTTGACCTGACAGGTACCAGCCAAACCTTCCAGCAGAATGCACAGCTGCAAAACACCAAGTTCAGCTCTTCGCTGCCTCTGCCGGGCGTGCTTACTGTTGGCTTTGCTTACAGCAACGACAAGCTGACCGTAGCTACCGACCTGCGTTATACTCAATGGAGCGCCTACGAACAGCTGAAGTTTGAATTCCAAGATCCTGTTGGCGGAGCCACTGAATCAGTATCCAAGCGTAAGTACAAAGATGCCATTACAGTAGGCATTGGCGCCGAGTATGGCGTAACCGACGCTTTGAAAGCACGTGTGGGTGCTTACTATGACTTCACCCCTGTGCCGGAAGGTTACATGACCGCCGAAACCCCCGATGCCAATGCATTGGGTTTAACTGCCGGCCTGGGCTACTCACTGGGCAACCTGAATATTAATGCAGGCTTCTTGTTTGTAAACAAAGAAAAACGCAGCCAGTTGGCAGCTACCGATGCCAACACCATCAGTGGCACCTTCAAAACCCAAGCTTATATTCCTTCATTCGGTGTGTCTTACAATTTCTAAGCTGACAGTATCAAGACCTTAGATACAAATCAAAACAAAGAAAACCATGAAAAAGAACATATTATACATAGCCATGGCTGCTGCCCTTGGCTTCACGGCCTGCCAGCCTGAGATAGAGTCGCCTATCAGTAAAGGCAGCGAAATCGACTTGACCAAATACGTAGCCATAGGCAACTCGCTTACTGCCGGTTATATGGACGGCGGCGTGTACAATGAAGGGATTGAAGCCTCTTATCCCAACTTGATTGCCAAGCAATTCAAGCTGGTGGGTGGTGGCGACTTTGTGCAAGCCTACTTCCCCGAAGGACAGGAAAACGGCAGTGGTTACCTCAAGGTAACCGGCTTCAACAACGGCGTGCCAGTCGTAGAAACCGAAACCAACAACCTGGCTGTTACCGGTCAAACTTTACCCGGCGGTGCTGCCCAGTTAACAGCTTACAGCGGTCCCCTGCCTAACAACTTGGGTATTCCGGGCATTGCTGTAGCCAACTTGCAAGATCCACTGTATAGCCAAGGAAACCCTTATTTTGAACGCTTAAAGTCAGGCAATCCCACCAGTTACATAGACATGGTAGGTGAGGCAGCCCCCACTTTCTTCACCTGCTGGATGGGCAACAACGACGTATTGGGCTTTGTTACCAGTGGTGGCACCTCCCCTATTACCAATGCCGCTACCTTCCAAACCAACTATCAAGCTCTTATTGACAAGCTCACCGAAAATGGGGCAAAAGGTGTTATAGCCAACATTCCCAATGTTACTTCCATTCCTTATGTATATGCACCCAATGCTTTGGTTGCCCAACAAGCCGGAGGCAGCTTCCCCGTTATTCCGCTGGACGCAACCACTGCCGCACAGCTTAACGGTGCTTATCAGTTAGCCGGCTATTCTGATCCCGGTTTTCAAGCAGGTAATAACTACCCCGTCATTGTAGTAGATGACCCTGCTACTGCCAGTGTAATTGAAGTGCGTCAGATGGATCCCAGTCAAGATCTGCTGCTGTATCACTTCCTGAACCCTGCCAACCCCACCGGTTATGCAGGACGAAATAGCCACCGGCCGCGGCTGGATGAGCGATACCGATGGCGACGGCACCCCCGACACTCCCACCCCTATTGCTGACCGGGATGTGTTGGACTATGCCGAGCTGGTAGAAGCAATTACCGCCGTAGTTACCTTCAACACCATTATTCAACAAGTGGCTGATGCTGCAGGCATTCCTGTGATTGATACGGATCCTTATTTGTTGCAAGTATTGAGCGGACAAGGCATTGAAGGTGTGCAGGTAGATGGCACGCCTTTCAGTGGTGGTTTCTTCTCTATTGACCAAGTGCACCCCACTCCCAAAGGCTATGCCATCATGGCAAATATTTTCTTGCGTCATATCAACAAGGCATATAATGCCAATATCCCGTTGATTGATATCAACGCCCTGAACCCCAGAGGCGTGAAGTTCCCCTAATCGATGAGGCTTCCTGAAAAAAAAGAAAAACCTGCCACTTTGGGCAGGTTTTTTTGTCATACGTTTCACCAAAAATGTAAACATGGCACAAAATTTGACGTATACATTCGTGTTCAACAAAAAATGTTTTGTCCTATGAAAAAAGTGAGTGTAATCTTACTGAACCTGCTGGTAGCAGCCAGTGTTGTGTTTCTCAGCTCTTGCAAAAAAGATCCGGACGCACCTCTACCAACAATTGACTTCACCAGCACACCTGAGGCAAGCTATGCCTTCAACTCAGGTACCAACTTTAATTTAGGTGTAAAAGTATATGCGCCGGAAAAACTTAAGCAGGTGGATGTTCAGCTCGTCGTGTCGGGGCTTCCCAATCAAAATCTTGAAAACTTTCCTAAAAAAAGTGGCTTTACCGAAAACAATACCACCTTCGAAGCCACATTAAGCATCCCTATCGCCAGCAGCTGGACCAATGGCACTAAGGTGGAAGTGCGCGTAATAGCCAAAGATAAAGGTGCTAACGGTGGGCGTACCATCGAACGCTCTTTCTTCTTTACTGTTGGCGAGGCCGGCAGTGGCCGGGTAGAAGCTGTAGATATTGGTGCCGGTGGCTCTGCTCCAACTCTCAGCGGTATAGTAGAAGTCACCTTGGGCGACCAAGGCGCAACCGAAGGCAGCTATCTGCGTACCGATAACGGAACCGTATATACCACTTCACAAGTGGATGCTCTTGACTCTACCAATGCCGCCAAGATAGACATTACTCTTGGGCAAAGCACCGGTGGCAGCGTAGGCGCCGGCAAGATTGTTTTGATATCTCCCGCCTTGCGTGCCTCTGATAACGACGCCGCCTTGTTCGGCACTAACTTTAACTTCGGTTCTGCCGGTGCCAACAAGTCTTCAAGCACCGACACTTACTTTGCAAGCACTACACTGGACCCTGCCACTGCTACTGCCGAAGAAGTGGATGAGCTCGGCATCAGCAGCAGCCAAGACTATATGGTGATTACTGTGGATGGCAAATATGCCTTTGTCAATGATATGGGCAAGAAAGGCGTAATAAAAGTAAAAAGCATTCAAAATTCAGGCTCAGGTAAGAGCGTAATACTTGAATATGTAGTGCAGAAATAAGCAGTATCTGCATAAGCTTAAAAGAGGGACCTTAAAAAAGTCCCTCTTTTTTTTATACCCCCTGAAAAAGCGCCGATACACCTCCTCCTCCCCTTCTGTCGTTATTTTGAGCGAAACGCAGCTTGACGTTTCGAGTCTCACGCAGTGAGGCAAGAAGCCTCATCCTTCCAAACTACGGGCGGCAAAAGAGATTTCTCGCTTGCGCTCGAAATGACAAAAGGGGAACGCTCGAAAAGACAAAAGGAATACTTGAAATAACAAAGTGAGATGCTCGCTAACAAAGCAAGGAAAGCAATTGTACAAATACAGCTTGTCATTTCGAACGGAGCGCAGCGTAGTGAGAAATCTCTTCAAACCAAGCTACAGGAGGCAAGACATTTCTCGCCTACGCTCGAAATGAAAAGGGACAAGACTCAAAGAAGTCAATACCAAAAGCCGCTGTATCTGCCACCCGGCACCCGGAGCATAAACCAAGCACACGCCTGCAACACTTGCCCTACAGCTTCTCGCCAAAAGCCAAGTCGCCGGCATCACCCAAGCCCGGTACTATGTAAGCTTTTTGATTGAGCGCGGGGTCGATGTCAGCTACCCAACAACGGGCAGAAGGCAGTTGCTGCTGTACATACTCTATACCTTGACGCGCCGCAATTACCGATACAATGTGTAGTGCCTGAGGCTCGCCACCTTTTGCCGCCAACGCCCGGTAGGCTGTTACAATAGACTTTCCGCTTGCCAGCATAGGGTCTATCAGAATGAGTGTGCGCCCCTCGAGGGCAGGCGTAGTAGTATAGAATTGCTCAATCTCAACGCCTTCTGCTCCACCGGCTTCGCTACCTTCTTTCCTGTACTCGCCCACAAAAGCTGTATCGGCTTCGGGAAACATGCGGCGGAATCCTTCATAAAGCGGAATGGCTGCTCTTAAAATAACGCCTAAAACAGGCGCATCAGGCAAGCGGTAATGCTCTTTGGTGCCAAGGGGTGTTTTGACAGTGGCTTGTTCGTAGTTGAGTTGTTTGGATAATTCATAAGCCAGCAAAAAACCTAAGCGTTCCATGCTGTCCCAGAAGAGGCGCCTGTCCTGCTGCCTTTCGACCGAGCGCAGGTCGGTTAAATAATGATGGGCAATGGACGCTTGTTCACTCAATACAAATAGTTTCGACATGCTTAAAACGGTTGTAACGATTCAAGAAGCCTGCAAGACTGTGCAAAGCTACTAAAGCTGCTTGAGCTCTTCAATATTTCTTTCCAAACGATACACTTTTTTCTCAAGTGCTTCCACCTTGCCCTCGAGGTCTATTTCATGATGTTTATCGGCAGACAGGTCCACGCCTATAAAAAAGACATGCTCTATCTCTTGATTGATATTGCGCGCAGCCACGGCTGTTAAGCGCACATACTTATATTGAAAATCTTGGGCAGCCATCAACACATCGCCGGTGACTACTTCGTCCTGTTCCAGGCGGCGGGTGAGGTCTTCGAAGTCGAGGCGTCCCAAAATCAACTCATCAATATGGGCATGTAATGCCTGCTCGCGTTCAATGCCCAGCAAGCGGCAGGTATATTCGTTGATGTCCAAAATATGAAAATGCTTGTCTGTTTCTATGCTGATGCAAGCACGCTCAAAAGCCACTTGCTTGGCGCTCAGCTCCTGTTGCGAGCGCATCATGCGTTGTGTGCTTTGCACCTTACCTGTGATGTCGGTGGCAATACACAATACTTTTTTGAACTCCCCTTTGTCATTATGAATAGGGAAGAGCTGCGCACGCATCCAGAAAGGGCTTCCGTCCTTTTTGGAACGCTTAAGCTCTTTTTCCAGGTAAATGCCACTGCTCAACTGCGACCACAGCAAGTTGAACTCGCCCGGATCGGCATCAGCCGGGGCATACATCATGCGTGATTTGCCCAATATCTCTTCTTTGCTGAAGCCTGTCACTTCACAAAAACGGTCGTTCACATATATAAAATTGCCTGCGCTATCGAACTCCATGACGATGGCTTTTTCCCGTATGGCATCCAGCAAACTGCGGTACTCCTTGCTTTCGTATTTAAGCTTTCTGACTTCGCCTGCCAGGCGGTCAATTTCATTTTGAAGCTCTTCTTCCTGCAGGCGCATTTGTTCAGTCATCAGGCGCGACTCTTCAAGCAAACGGCGTGTCTGCTCCGCACTTTTGAGAGACAGAAGCGTGGACCCAATATCGCCGGCCAGCTCTTCTATAAAACGGCGCTCTTTTTCGCCAAAAGGATGAAAAGAAGCCAGCTCCAATACGCCCAACGTTTGTCCACGTGCTTTCAGGGGAACAATCAAAAGCGAACGCGGCTTTTCGCTGCCCATGCCACCACTAATTTCCACATACTGTTCCGGCACCTTGAGCAAATAAATGGTATTACCTTCCACCCAGCATTGCCCCACCAAACCTTCGCCCTTGCCTACTTCTTTTTTTACCAACCGTTTGCGGTCAAAAGCATAAAAGGCAGTCAGTGCCAAATGTGTTTCTTCTTCGTCTTCTTCTGCTTTCAGCACAAAAAGAGCAGCCTGCTGTGCCCCCACATAGCCGACCAGCTCGCGCATCAGCTCATCATACATTGCTTGCACGTCATCGGTATGGCGCAAAATTTCGGCGAAAAGATTCAGCCCTTCGGTTATCCAGCTCCGGTCGCGCTCTTCTTGTGCCACCTCAATCAATGCCTGACGCATTTTTTTCAAAGAAGAAGCCACCTCACCATCGGGCAAGCCTTCCAGCTCTGCTTCCAAATGTCCTTGTGCCACTTCTTCGGCAAAATGCCGGATGATTTGCATATTTTCCCGTATCTGACCGCCATCCACACATAGCTTTCCCAATTCATCTTGTGAAACAGGCACAGACTCCGGAACATTGGTTTGGGCCAATTCACCAAAGAAATGATGCAGGCGGCGCAAACCGGAAGACAGTCGCATATAAGCCCAACGGCTTCCCAGCAACATCAATACAAAAAGAATGATAAGCACGGCAAAGCCTTCGATGAGCATCAATAGGCGGTTGCGCGCTATCAAATCGCGCGACAGGCGCATTTGTCCGTCAAAGTTCAACAATAAGCGCTCTATTTCTGCCTGCACCTTGTCACTGACAGGTGCCACTTTGCTTTCAAACTCTTGCTGAAGGGGATTGTTGCCGGTAAGGCTGCCCGTCTCTAAGGGGGCATCAAACAAACCGCCTTCGGTCCAATCCGGTGAGACCTCTTCAGGCAGGCTGCCGGTAAGCGTATCTTCCTGCTGCGGCACAGCCGCCGTGAGCGAGTCGGTAGCCAAGGGGGCATCGAACAGGCTGGGCGTGTTTGCTTCCTGCTGTATTTCGCTTATTGCCTGCTCATACATTTCACGCTCACTCTCAAAGGCTTTGTCTATTTTGTGTTTCTTGATAAAAGTCAGCTGTTGGATTTGCAGCTTTTGCAGGCTGATAATCACATCTTGAAGCAAGGTGCGGTCATCTACGCTATGCCAAAGCTGCTCTTTATGACGCAGGCTGTCAATATAGGGCTGCAGCTCGTATTTCCACAGACGGTTGTGCTCCAGCTCGTACTTTTCATCGTCGAACAAGATACGGAACAAAGTGGCTTGGTTGGTGCGTTCGACCAACTGACTCACCGAAAGCAAGTATCGTTGCGAAGGATACAACACCTCTTCTATGTAGGCATGTTCTTCTTCTGTGTCTTGCCACAACAGCCAGGATGACCATACGGCAAACATCACCAAAAGAGTAGCCGCTGCCGTGCTATAGAACATGCGTCTGCGAATGATAGAAGGGAATTGAGTCTGAACCGCCTTGCCTTTCATAAAAATACTTTGAAAAAACTGCACATACTTATTTCAAAAATAATAATTATTTTCAATTTATTGCATTCAAAAAAAGAGTACACATGCACACACGACTTTATAAGGAATCGCTTAGCCTGCATACCGATTTGTATCAAATCACCATGGCATATGGCTATTGGAAAAGCGGTAAGGCAGAACAAGAAGCGATTTTTCATCTCTATTTCCGAAAACACCCCTTTCAAGGCGGCTTTACGGTAGCTTGTGGTTTGGAAGATGTGATCGACTATCTGCAGCATTTTTCTTTCACGGAAGAAGACCTGAGTTATTTGAGCAGCCTTAGCGGCAACGACGGCAAACCGCTGTTCGAAGCAGCTTTTTTGGATTTCTTGCGAAACAGCCGTTTCCGGTGCGACGTGATGGCAGTGCCCGAAGGCAGTGTGGTCTTTCCCAACGAGCCCTTGTTGCGCATACAAGGTCCTTTGTGGCAGTGCCAAATTTTGGAAACGCCCCTGCTCAATATCATGAATTTTCAAACACTTATAGCCACCAAAGCGGCACGCATACGCTTGGCAGCCCAACAGGACCCCGTCCTGGAATTTGGCTTGCGGCGGGCACAAGGCATCGACGGGGGCTTTTCTGCCTCACGCGCTGCTTATATCGGCGGGTGCGACGGCACTTCCAATGTGTTGGCAGGCAAGTTGCTGGGCATTCCGGTCAAGGGAACACACGCCCACAGCTGGGTCATGTCTTTCGACAGCGAAGAAGAAGCATTTGAAGCTTATGCACAAGCCATGCCCAACAACTGTATCCTGCTGGTCGACACCTACAATACCTTGGAAGGAGTAAAAAAAGCCATCCGGGTAGGGCAGCAGTTGCGTGCCCGTGGATACGAACTGGCCGGCATACGGCTTGACTCCGGCGATTTGGCTTACTTGAGCATCGAAGCACGTAAGCTATTGGATGAAGCAGGCTTTCACAATACCAAGATTGTAGCCAGCAATGACTTGGACGAGCATATTGTCGAAAGCCTCAAGCAGCAAGGTGCCCGTATCGACATATGGGGCATAGGCACCAAGCTGGTAACTGCCTTTGACCAACCGGCCCTCGGCGGTGTGTACAAAATAGCCGCTTTGAAAAACCTGCAAAATGGTGAGTGGGAATATAAAATCAAATTATCGGAACAAAGCATCAAGGTATCGGTGCCCGGTAAGCTGCAAGTCAGACGTTTTTATGACAGTTCGCGCGGGCTTTATGTAGGTGATATGATTTACAACGAACTCAATCCGCCGGAAGGCAACAGCTTCACCATCGTGGACCCGCAAGACCCCATTCGCCGCAAACGTCTTTCGGCAGAAGCTTTTGTGCATAAAGAACTGCTGGTGCCGGTTTTCGAGAAGGGACAACTGGTATACCCCTTGCCCGGCTTGGAAGACATTCGCCAACACCGGCAAGAAGAGCTGTCCAAGCTGCACAGCAGCATCAAACGTTTTGTAAACCCGCACCTTTACCCTGCCGGTTTGGAAAAGGGATTGTACCGTTTGCGCGAAGACTTGATAGAGCAAATGCGTCCACAATAGGCAGAACCATCTGCATGCCTGCTTTGTTTAATTTCATTAAGCAAGCTGCTTTCTGTACTTTTGTGGAATTCAAACCGAAGAAATCACAGCTATGAGTGTACAACTTGACATTGCCGATTTGCAAACGTGGCTACCGCACCAAAGCCCACTGGTGATTGCCGGACCGTGTAGCGCCGAAACAGAAGAGCAACTTCTTGAAACCTGCCTGAAACTAAAAGAGACGGGCGTGCATGCCTTGCGGGCAGGTATATGGAAGCCGCGTACCCGTCCGGGCTCTTTTGAAGGGCACGGCGCCAAAGCCTTGCCTTGGGTGCAAGCCGTAAAACAAGCAACCGGTTTGCCTTTTTGTATAGAGGTGGCTTCGCCGCAGCATATAGAACTTGCCCTCAAGCATGAGGTAGATGTTTTGTGGATAGGGGCACGCACCACCGTTAACCCTTTCAATGTGCAGGATATAGCCGACGCCCTGCGTGGCGTCGATGTGCCGGTGATGATAAAAAACCCCGTAAACCCCGATTTAAAACTATGGTTGGGCGCCATCGAGCGCTTGCATCAAGCAGGCATTCGCAAGATGGCCGTCATCCATCGTGGCTTTTCTACTTATGAAGAAAGCAAATACCGGAACCCGCCCATGTGGCAAATCCCCATTGAGCTGAAGCGCCTGCTGCCCAACATGCCGCTCATTTGTGACCCGAGCCACATAGCCGGGCGGCGCGACCTGCTCTTGCGTATTGTGCAAAAGGCTTTGGACCTGAACTATGAGGGCATCATGATTGAGGTGCACCGCAACCCGCAAGAAGCTTGGAGCGATGCAGCCCAGCAAATCACCCCCGAAGCCTTAGGCGAGATGCTGCAGCGGCTTGAGTTGCGCCACCCCAACATAGAAGACCCATTGGATGCCAACATTTTGGATACCTTACGCCAAAAAATCGACAATATAGACCACGAAATTGTGGAGCTGCTTGCCAAACGCATGAATATCGTAGAGCAAATTGGCGAGTACAAAAAAGAGAAAGGCATTACCATTTTCCAGCTTGAGCGCTGGAACCAGGTATTTCGCACCCGCTCGGAATGGGCACAACAACACGCCCTGAATGCCGAGCTGATAGCTGAAATATATAAGTTGATTCATGTGGAGTCTATCCGCATACAGACCGAGGTAATGCAAAATCAGGCGCAGCCCAAAGACCAAACACAAGGATGAACCCGCTGAATTTGCCTCTTGCTTACCCAATTGTTGTGGAGGGCAACATCGCCTACAGCCTGTCGCTTTTTTTAAGCCGGCAGCACTATTCACAGTTATTTGTGCTTTGCGACACGCACACGCAACAACACTGCTACCCCCTTTTGCAGGCAAGTTTACCTACCCACCATTTGATAAGCATTCCGGCGGGCGAAGCACACAAAACGCTCGATACCTGCCGGCAAATATGGGAACAACTGACTGCCCATGCCGCCGATCGCTCTGCCTTACTTATAAACTTGGGCGGCGGCGTTTTGTGTGATATGGGCGGATTTTGTGCTGCTACTTACAAGCGGGGCATTCGTTTTATTCACTGCCCCACTACCCTGTTGTCACAGCTGGATGCCAGCATTGGGGGGAAGTTGGGTGTTGATTTCATGGGCTTGAAAAACCATATTGGAGTATTTCAGGACCCTTTGGCTGTGTTCATAGGCACCGTTTTTTTGCAGACCCTTCCTTCAAGGGAAATCACTGCCGGCTTTGCCGAGCACATCAAACATCTGTTGATTGCCGACGAAGCGGGATGGCAGGAGCTGCTGCAAGCCGATAGCTTACCCATTCACCCGGCTACCATCGCGCGTTCGCTTGGTATCAAGGCCGGCATTGTGGCAGCCGACCCACACGAAAAAGGATTACGCAAAGCACTGAACTTCGGGCATACCATAGGGCATGCACTGGAAAGCTACTTCCTGCAAAGCCGGCAGGCACTGCTGCATGGCGAAGCGGTAGCCTTAGGTATAAAGGCAGAAGCGTATATCAGCCTTCAAAGAGGCTATATTCAGCCCGGCGAGTACCGGCAAATAGCTGCGCTGATTGATGCCCACTACCCCGCTGTTACGCTCAATAAGGAAGATATGAAAGCAATTGCCACTCTTTGTGTGCAAGACAAAAAAAACGAAGGCGGCAAAATCCTTTGCACACTGTTGGGGGGCATAGGAAAGGTGCGTATCAACGAAGCGGTATCGAAAGAAGAGATAGAACAGGCTTTGCTACAAACCAATGTTCCCGTTCAAATACATGGCAACCATGAGTAAAAAAACAACCCTAAAAGCCTCTATCGGGCGCGAACACTACCGGGTAAAGCTGCAAGCGCGTCAGCATTCATTTTTGGCCGATGAGCCTTTGGAAGCCGGCGGTGCCGACAGTGGGCCTGCCCCCGACGAATACATACTTGCCGCTTTAGCCAGCTGCACAGCGGCTACCTTGCGCATGTACGCCGACCGGAAAGGATTCGACTTGGAATCGGTAGAGTTGGAGCTTTCATTGGAAGTAGTGCCCGGAACGCCTCCCATTACGCATATCAAACGCTTGATTCAGCTCCATGGTCATTTGGATGCAGCGCAGCGCCAACGTTTACTGGAAATAGCCAACAAATGCCCGGTGCACCGCATCTTAAGCAATCCTATTGACATTCACACCGAGCTCCTGTAAAAGGAGCGGGCAAGCCTGTAAGCCGGGTTCTGTTCCCTTCCTTTGCGGAAGGGCGCTTACCATTTATCTGGGCTTGGCATTGCTGCCAAGCTCAAACGACCTACCCGCCGGCGTCGGGCGAGCCACCCTTAGCACCGCATATGATATGAAGGTGCTTGCCGGCCTATTTGGTCTTTCGGCGCGTAAGGTTTACCGTGCCTCCGCGTGTCACCACCGGAGCGGTGGGCTCTTACCCCACCTTTTCACCCTTGCCTGTGCGCCGCTAATGCGGACGCCATCGGCGGTTTGTTTTCTGTGGCACTGTCTGTCCCCTGCCCTTTGAGGGGCAGGAGCCTTCCCGTTAGGAAGTACGCTGCTCTATGCCGCCCGGACTTTCCTCTGCTTGTGCCTTGCGCCAAGCAGCGGTAAGCCGGCTTGCCCGGTGTTTGAAACACCTACCGGTAATATGAAAGTTCCCGGGGGTGCACATATCTTCATCATCATTTGAAAGCCATAGCCAAAATAGCTTCCCCTTCTTTGTGTTCCCCCCAAATGTCGATATAGTTCAGTACTACACACAGCGGATAAATCAACAGGTAGTAGAAGGGCAGTAAGAAAGCCGCTTTCTTTGTGCGGTTCAGCCACTGCATGGGGTACTTGACCGACAGGCGCCAGGACCACACTCCCGCTTTGGCATACACATAACGTGCTTTGATGTGCCGGAAGCCGGCCGCTTTCAGTTTAGTGCATAGCTCTTCCTTGCTGTACCCGGCACGCACCTGCTCTTCGCAAAAAGGTTTGTTGCCTTTTCCTTCCCGTAAAGACATCAGCGAAGGCACATATACCAACAACATGCCCTCATGGCGCAAAGAGGTATAAAAGTTTTGCAGCACCAAGGCATCGTTTTCAATGTATTCAAGGATATCGATTGCCAAAATCAGGTCAAAAGCATCGGGTTGCGAGAAAGTAAGCAGGTCTGCAGTTTTAAAATATAGATTGGGGTGCTTCTCGCACTTGAAAAGCCGGTTGTTTTTGCAAATATCGGCTATGTTGATGTCCACTGCCAACACGTTCCACTCTTTGCATCGGCTTGCCAGGTAGTAGGCGTGCTGTCCTAAGCCGGCGCCCGCATCCAAAATATGTTGGGGGGTTCCTTTGCGGTGCTTCGCCCATTGGCGGATGGCACGACGCACATACCACACACGCAGCAGCAGCAAGCGCAACAGCGCAAACAACAGCTTTCGTAAGATGGGGCGGTGTTGAAAGTGGTTGCTAATTTGTTGTTTTACCGGATTGTAGCGCATGACTTACTCCTCCTCGTCCGAACCGTCCAGGTCATCTAACTTTTTATAGGCATCTAAGCCATAGTCTTTGTCTTCCGGGGGAATTTCAATGTCTTTTAAAAGCTTTTCTATTTTTTCGGCCTGCTCCAAGGTGTCGTCCAAAAGGAAGCGCAACTCGGGCATAATGCGTATTTGCTTGCCAATACGCAAAGCCAGCTGGTGGCGTATCCATTTGGCTTGTTCTTGAATATCGGCCAAAACACTTTGCTTGTCCTGAGTAGCGTAAATGCTCAGATAGATTTTGGCAATTGAAAGGTCGGCAGTTACTTCGGCATGTGTAACGGTAATGAGGGCTTTGGGTAAGACGCCTTTGGTGTCGCTTTGGAAGATATTCGCAATTTCCTCTTGAATGAGGTGAGCCACGCGGCGCTGTCTTCTCGTATTCATCTTGTCTAAGTCGTTCTTTTTGAAACAGCTAAGCTATTTTTTTGGCTTTTATGCTGTTGAGTCTTGCAAAGTTAAGACAAATTTTATTTCAATAAAAAAGCTTAATTTTCCGCAACATTTGCATATAAAACAACAACAGCCTTGCTAATCGTTCGGTTACTTAAAAACGACAGTGTTCTGCACTATCTTTTGCTCATCATTTTGTTTGCTGCGCTCCGGTTGTTGCTTTTTCTGCAGCACCCGCAAGCATTAAACGAAGAGATTGCTTTTATAGAAATAGGCAGGAGGCTGCAGGAAGGCGATGTGCTTTACAGAGACCTGTGGGTATCTACGTCGCCCCTGTCGGCCATGTGCTACTGGCTGTTGTCTTTCCTGGGGGATTTTCCTTTGCTGGCTTTTCGTCTTGCTGCTTCTCTCATTGGCCTGTGGGTTGTTTTGCGCTTCAACGCACTGTGTATGCAGCTGCACCTTTACAATCAGCGGCATGTGCTTGTTGGCTTTTTCATGGCGGTATTTTTTAATGCACATCCGGCTTTTTTGGTGCTCAGTCCCGAGCTGCTGGCCATGCCTGCTCTTATGTGGGTGATTTATTACAGCATTCGTCAAATAGACGAGGGCACACAGAAGAGCTACCTGCTTGAAGCCGGCTTTTTCATGAGCATAGTTTTGCTCATACACCTGCCCTATTGGTGGTTATTGGCGGCCTGCATTTTTGCTTACTTCCTGTATTCCAATGCCAATGCTACACAACAACTAAGCTTTGTGTTTACGGCCGGCATGCCCCTGCTGTTGGTCCTTCTTTTTTTCTATTGGACCGGCGACTTTAACAGTGTAGCCACGCATTGGTTGTTGCAAGCGCTTCAGGCTGCACGGAGTGTTTTTTTGGAAGAAAACGTGTTTTTATGGGGCATCCCCCTTCTTGTGCTTTTTGGTATTTTTCTCGTAGGCACCTGGCAAAGTCCGCAGTTCATCAACTATCAGGTGCGCGCCCAAATGACTCTTTTCTGGCTGGGCACGGTAGCCGGCTTGCTCTTCTGGTTCGGTGATTTTAAACAGTGGTACAATTTCTACCTGCCGCTCAGTGTGGTAGCCTTCTATGCCACCCACTACCTGTTGATAATCAAAAAGAAATGGATGCAAGAGCTTTGTGCCTGGCTGCTCATTGGCTGGGGAGGCAGTCTGCTCTTTTTCGGCACCGCCAACAAGCCGGAAAAAACCTTGCCAACGATACCGGCGGCCGGCGCTTCGGCACGTGTGTGGGTCATTGGTTACGATTATGAATGGTACCGGCAATACCGGAGCGCTACACCTTTCTTCGATTATAAGCTCAGCCGGCGCTACCTGGACCAACTGAACCATTATGGGGCTTGTGAATACCTTGCGCAAACCATTTTACAATCGCCCCCTGCCTTTATTATCGACAGCATGCAGCGCTGGGAAGAAATAAGCCGGCAAATTCCTCTGTTAGGAGCGCACTATCGCCCCACACGCTTGCCCCATGTGTACCGGTACACACCCAAAGCAAACGGGGTCCCGCCTTTTCGAACTGCTGACTGAGCTCAGTCAATGCCTTGTTGTTCAATGACACCGATCATTGGGTGAGGCGGACAAATCCCATAGCTTTGAGTATCGTAAATCCTAAAAGCACAACTACCATGAATCAGAAAGCCAAATACCGCCTCTTTGTCAGCTCGCTGGTGCTCATGCTTGTTTTGACTATCTTTTTGGTACTCTTCTTTGTGCTGGGTGCTGACTATGCCGGTGAGCTCACCTTAGGTGCACTGGTGTTTGTGTCCATTTACTTTATTGTACTGGCCGGCGTCTTAGGCGATGAAGATATGCCGCAATCATCCTCATCGCAATCGGCGCAGTAACCAATCGCAGCAACGCCGGTAAAGCAGGTATGCGGGCCGCCAATACCCTAAAGAAAGCAGCTTGCCTATTATCCGGGCAAAGGGAGACAAATGCCTGCGCAAGGCAGGAAAGCGCAAGACTTGTTCGAAGCCTTGCGCTGCTTTTTTGTCGCCTACATACATAGCCAGGCGCCAATGATAAAAGGTGCGCCGTGCCAGTGCCCGGTATTCTTCTTCGGTTTGGCACAAACTCAGCGCTTTGTAAGTCACCTGCAAGGTGCTGCGCAAATGGGCATTGGGCGGTGGTGCATAGAAACCACTGTTGTGCGAAGTGCGTAGTTGCCGCTTCATGACCGTACAAGCATCTACAAACAAAAAAGAGGTACAGGAGGCTGCCCGTACCCAGAAGTCAAAATCTTCATAACTAAGTGTTTCATCATAGCCTTGCAAACGGTGCAGCAAAGCCGAACGCATGACCATGGTAGGCGTGCAAATAAAGGCACTGTGCAAAATGGCTGCTTTGACATTGCCGGAAGGCACCTGCACCTTGGCATGCTCGGCAGCATCTACCGGGTAGTGCGTGCCCAACACTTTGCCTTGCTCGTCTATATACCAAGCATTGGAAAAGCTCACACCGGCTTGGGGGTGCTGCTCCAGCACTCGCACATGCGCTTCTATGTGCGTGTTCAACAACACATCATCTGTAGAAAAATCGATAACATACTTCCCCTTTGCCCATCGCAAAGCATGATTGAATGCCCGGCAGTTGCCTTGTTTTTCCTCAAAAAAGAAAGTTCGAATTGCCCTTGGTTTACTGCCTTGTCTTGCGCACTCATGGTAGTATTCTTCCATCCACTCAATGATGCGCACCTTGGAAACATCGTGGCTGGCGTCATCTACAATCAGTAATTCCACACAGGGGTGAGTCTGCCCCACCACCGACCACAGGGCTTGTTCCAAGTAAGGCGCATGATTATGACACAAAGCAATGACCGAAACTAAGGGCGCTTCCATAAGACATAAGCATAAAGAACCACTGCATATGCCACATGCTCAATAGCATATGCCATGGGCAATGCTGCTACTGCATACAGCTGATACAGCGAAACTAAAGATAACAAGTAAACCACAACCGAAAACAACTGCATCACCAAATAGTCCACCAATGCTTGCCTTGCCAGCAGCAGCAAAGCGCCCCAGCAGCTCAACATGCGGAAAAAGTCACCTGTCAGCTGCCAGTGAGCCCATGCAGCAGCACGCACAAAGGGCTCGTCATACAACAAACCAAGCCACCACGACCGGCTCCACCACAGCAGCACGACCATAGCCAAAAGCACGGGGGCTGCCACCCGCAGCTGGCGCACGGTATAAGCCCACGCGGTCTTTCCATCGGGCATTTCACAGGCCACCGGATAGTAAGCGGCTGCCAAGAATGCCAACAACATACCTATCAACAATTCCGACATGCGCACCAATGCCTGCCAATAGCCCGTATCAAGCATACCGAAGGTATTGACTGCCCACAGGCGCACTTCAAACGAAAGCAGCTTATCGAGCAACATGCCTACCAGCGCCAGCAGTATAAACTGCCAAAAGATGGCATACTCTTCATACAATGCCAACCACCATTTTTTTTGCAAGGGCGGAAAAGCGGGCACAGCCACAAGCAGCACCACCAATAACGGCAACCAGTAACTTACAGCCAGGGCGGTCAGCACAAAAGAAAGCTCGCCGAAGCGGCTTGCCCAATAAACAGCCAGGAAACTACACCCCGATAACAGTGCGTTGGCAATTCCATACCATACGTATGACTTTGCCCACAGGAAGTATTGTAAAAAAAGCTGCAACAGAATGTAGGCCAGTATCGATGCCAAAATGCCGAAGTACTGCTGCGCGTCGAAGTTGAACAAATTGAGAAAATGCTGCAAAAAGAGTGTGGGAATGGCAATCACCACCAGAAAAAGAGCCACATCCCAAAAATGTGCTGCCAACCACAACTCTGTGTTCAGTAGCTCCGGCTTTTTGCCGGCAATACTCAGCCACGCCCGGTGTACCCCTTCAACAGGCAAAAAAGACAAAAGCGCCACGAAGTTCAAGAAATGCATCAATACGGTGATGCCTTCTTCGCCAAAGGTGATGGCTATTTGTTTCGATATCAAAAAATTGAAAATAATTTTTGCCCCCAACGCAAGCAAAATCCAAAAATAGCGGTAGTTTGACGGTACTACTGCCGGTGAACTTTGATTTACTTTCATGCCTTTTGATTAAGCTTTTTTAAGTAGGTTTGTTCAAATATACACAAAGCCGCCAAACACAAAGACTATGGAACAGGGAAACGAAACCCCCACCTCCAAACCATCTTTATGGCAACAAATAAAGCGGGCATTGCTGCAACTCTTGCAACAACGTTTCTCGCTTAGAGAAGACTTCGACATGGAGGGCAGCGCCAAAGCCATCTCCAAAGATATTTACTTCAGCGGTCACCGGGTGTGGATTCTCATTTGCTCTATTTTTATTGCTTCCATCGGGCTGAATACCAACTCTACGGCGGTCATCATCGGTGCCATGTTGATTTCCCCCTTGATGGGACCTATCGTAGGGGCAGGCATGGCCATAGGCACCAATGACTTTGCCATGCTGAAAAAAGCCGTGCGCAACTTCATAGTGATGGTGGGAGTCAGTTTGGTCACCGCCACCCTTTACTTCTTAATCACGCCTATCGACACCGAGCAAACTGAACTGGTTGCCCGCACCCAACCTACCATCTTGGATGTAGGCATTGCTTTCTTTGGTGGGCTGGCGGGCATCATCGGAGCCACACGTACCGAAAAAGGCAATGTGATTCCGGGTGTTGCCATTGCCACTGCCCTGATGCCTCCGCTCTGCACAGCCGGTTATGGGCTGGCCCATATGAAGTGGAACTTCTTCTTTGGCGCTTCTTATCTTTTCGTGTTAAACTGTGTATTCATTGCCCTGGCTACCTACCTGATAGTGCGCTACTTGCGCTTCCCTTATGCAGAAGTGCCCGACGAAGCACAAGCCAAACGCCTGCAACGCTACATGCTGGTAGCCGTGTTGTTGATTGTGTTGCCCAGCGGATGGCTTTTCTGGGGCGTCGTTCAGAAAACCATTTATGAAACCAATGTCAACAAGTTTATAGATGCCTTACAAAAAAACGAAGGCATAGAGGTCATATCCAACAAGATAGAATACGACAAGAAAAACAAACTACACCGCCTGCATGTGTATCTGTTGGGCAAGCAAGTGGACTCTATCAAATATGAAATACTGAAACGTGAGCTGGACGACTATGGACTACAGAACACAGAGCTCGTCTTGCACCAAGAAGGCGGCCTCACCTTCTCGGAGTTATCCCAAATAGAAAGCCGCCTGACGGGCGAAGTAACCAACCAGCTCAAAGAACAGCTGATGCAAGAAATGCTGACCAAAACAGAGGAGGAGCTGCGCCACAAACAGGCCGTTATCGACAGCCTGCAGCGCCTGGCACAAACGCAGCAGCAAAGCAGCCTCGAAAGAGAACGCTTCGCACAAGAAGCCTATGCCCAATATGAAGGATTAAGTGCCCTGAGCATTGCCGAAGTGGTAGAAGTCTTGCCCGAAGGCAAAAAAGACACCCTCCCTACACTTTTCCTTCGCTGGACCAAAAACATACCACGCTCAAAACAAAAAGAACAAGAGCAAAGATTGCTCAAATGGGCAAAAACCCGTTTTCAATTCGATACCGTACGGGTAGTTCATTATTGACAGCCCATACGGTGCATTTGTGTGTTTCAGGCGGCGGCCTTACGGGCAGGCTGCCTTTTTTGTTTGCTCATTGTAGGTTTTTTGTTCATCTTCCATTTACAAGAAAAAAGTGCGGGCGCTCTACTGCTACTGAAAAACGACCACCACACCACGGCATACTCCCTGAGGGAAGACAAGCCTTTCCTTTTATTTTTTCAGGCGAAAACGCCCATGCCACAAATGCAATGGCTTTACACTTTTGTAAGCTGCTCGATTTCGTATCTTTGCATAAAAACCTTTTCTTTCAAATAGCGTAATTAAAAAACTTCTCTCACACCGGCTATGGCACATTCCCCTATGAACTCCAAAAAAGACAAAGAAGCCTACAAAACGATTCAAAAAGAGCGCATACAATCACTGCCGCAAGCTATAGAAGTGGAAGAAGCAGTGCTGGGTGCTCTTTTATTCGAAAAAGATGCCATTGTTGATGTAGCCGACATATTAAGTCCCGACAGCTTTTATCGCCCCCAACACCAAGAGATATACCGTGCCATAGAGCAGCTCTTCAAAGAAGGGCACCCCATTGACATCATAGCTGTAACCGATGCCCTGCGCAAAGCAGGCAAGTTGGAAATGGTGGGCGGGCCCCTCTATTTGGGCGAACTGACCACCAAAGTCAACTCGGCAGCCAACCTCGAGTACCACGCCCGCATACTTAGCGAATATGCCCTGAAACGCGACCTGATTCGCATTTCGGAAGAAATCCAACAAAAGGCTTTGGAAAATAAAACCGACGTATTTGAGCTGCTGGACCACGCCGAACACTCTTTCTTTAAGGTATCTGAGAAAAATATCCGGCGCAATTATCTCGACATACAAAGTGTCATTCAGCAGTCGCTGCGCGAACTTGCCAATAAAAAAGACATGAGCGACGGACTCACCGGGGTGCCTACGGGCTTTACCGAGCTGGACCGCTACACGGCCGGTTGGCAAAAATCCGACTTGATTATTATCGCCGCACGGCCGGGTATGGGTAAAACGGCTTTCATTCTTTCGGCACTGCGCAACGCAGCCGTTGACTTCAACATGCCGGTAGCCGTGTTCTCTTTGGAGATGTCTGCGGTGCAGCTCATCAACCGTTTGATTGCCGCCGAAGCCGAAATCAGCAGCACGCAACTCAAGCAAGGCAAGCTGAGCGAAGCCGAATGGAGCCGCATGCACCAGCGCATTGCCAAGCTGGAACAATCAAAAATATTTATTGACGACACGCCCGCCCTGTCTGTGTTGGAACTGCGTGCCAAAGCGCGCCGCCTGAAAGCCCAGCATGACATACAGCTCATTGCCGTGGACTACCTGCAGTTGATGAGCGGGGGCGAACAAGGCAATAAAGGCAACCGCGAACAAGAGATAGCCTATATTTCCCGCTCTTTGAAAAACATAGCCAAGGAGCTGGATATCCCGGTCATAGCCCTTTCGCAGTTATCGCGTGCCGTAGAGCAACGTGGCGGCGACAAGCGCCCGCAACTCTCCGACCTGCGCGAATCGGGCTCCATCGAACAAGACGCCGACTTGGTGCTGTTCCTTTACCGCCCCGAATACTACGGCCTGACCGAAGACGAAGAAGGCAACCCCACGGCCGGCATTGGCGAAGTAATCATTGCCAAACACCGGAACGGTGCTTTAGGTACCGTGCGTTTGCGTTATATCAACGAATTCACGAAGTTTACCAATCTGGACAACTTCAACATGGGGGCTTTTGACCACGAACCGGCTTTTACCGAGCATGTGCATCCGCTTCCACACCACACGCAGACCATACGCGTACAAAGCCGCCTGAATGAAGATTTGGACAACGAACTACCCCCCGGCAACGGCACCCCGCCGGCAGAAGATCCTTTTGATGACCTGCCACCTTTTTAAACGAGCCTTAGAACCCCTGACCCCCTATGACAATCCTACTGCGCAGAATTTATTCAATATGGTGCTTATTGTGTTTTCTCATTCCCTTTCTATGCTTGTACCCTTTCTTTTGGCTTGCCTACTACCGCCGGGCTTACACCACCATAGGTTATCTGAACAAGATTTGGGCGTGGTGCTTCTTGCGCGGCAGCGGCTTGCCGTTTAAGGTACACTACCATTTTCGCCCCTCGCCCAAAGCGGTATATGTGCTTTGCAGCAACCATAACTCCTACCTCGATATTATTTTAATGGGACTTATAGCCCCGCCACGGCATGCTTTTGTGGGCAAACACAGCCTGACCAAAGTGCCACTTTTCGGGCGCATGTTCGCCAAATTACACATTCCCGTAAAGCGCGAAAGCAAAACAGCTGCCTATAAGGCACTACTGAAAATGCGCGCAGCTGCTCAAGCAGGGCGCAGTATCATTATATTTCCGGAAGGGGGCATACGTGTACATGAACTTGACCGCCTCGCCCCTTTCAAAGATGGTGCCTTCAAGCTGGCTATAGACTTGCAAATACCGGTTATCCCCATAGCCTTCCCTTTCAACTGGAAAGTGCTGCCCGATGACCAGCGTTTTTTGCCCCGCTACCACCGCCTCGAAGCCGTTGTGTTGCCCCCCATTCCAACCAAGGGGTGCACAGAAGAGGACCTCGAGACCATCAAACAACGCACCTATGATGCCATTTATCAAGCCTTGAAAGCTTATTATCCTGATTTAAAATACTGTGCCCCATCGAATGGGGGAAATTCAGTAGTTTTGCGTAAATAACCTTAAAAAACGATTGTCTCTATGAAAGTATCTTTGGACACTTTGCAAAAGATAGCGCACCTTGCCCGCTTGGAGTTCGACGCGTCGGAAGCACAAAGTATGTTGCAAGACCTGAACAAAATCATTGAATGGGTGGACCAACTCGAACAAATAGATACAACCGGGGTAGAACCTCTTATTCATATGTCGGAAGAAAAGAATGTGCTGCGCGAAGACGAACCGGCGCCGGCACTGCCACATGAGCGCGCCCTGCGCAATGCACCCAAAAAAGACAGCAACTACTTCCGCGTGCCCAAGGTAATTGAATAAACAAACATCAAAAAATATTCTATGCAGCGTCCATCCCTATTGACTCTTTTTTTACAACTTATCTTAGCCACCTGCGTCGTTTTTTTACTGCACGGGTGGCTTTCCGGTTTTGAATTGCAACTGCCCTTCACAACAGAAGATCAGCTGGCTTTTCTTAGCCTGCCTTTGGAACAGCTTCAGGAAGGCTTGTTTTTGCTGCCTGTAGAAGCCGATTTCCCGGTTTATGAAAAGCTTTTTAATGCAGGCGAATGGCTGCTATCGCCCCGGCACAGCCGTTGGCTCCTTTGGGGCTGGGCACTGGGCTTGAGTTCTCTACTGGCGCTCTTGGTTTCTATGAAAACCCCGCAGCTGGTTGGCGCCTCTTTGGTGGCGGTGCTTTTCTATGCTTTGGCTTCTTTCCAAGTATTAAAGCTGCAGCTGCCTTTTTCTTCCAATATTCCGGTAGTTGCCTTATGTATTCTCATGCCTGCCCTGCTTTGGTGGATGCACAAACGCCCGGCTGTCTGGAGCTTTCCCAAGCGCTTTGGGCTCTTGTTTGCCCTGCATGCCGGCTTGCTTGCATTCATAGAATGGAAAAGTGCCTACCCCTTTCCGCTTGCCTTCGTTGCTCATTTCGGCTTTTGGGCACCGCTTGCCCTCGCACTGATGTTTGTGTTTTTGCTTTCGGCTCAAATACCTTATGCCCTCTTGGCGCTCACCGGCCGCTCCGACGCCTCTTCTTCACAAAGCAATATCAAGCACTATTCATGGCTTAGCCTGCTGTACCTGCTGAATTTAGGCTTGCTGCTTGCTCAACACATGCATTGGTTTTCTACCGACTTGGTGCTTATCCACACCAACGTGTGGTTGTTGATAGCGCTCGTAGCCGGCTTTTTATTCATCGACAAATCACCGGCCTGGCAAAAAATATGCCCCTCCCCCTCGCTTAGCAAGCCTTTGTACCTGACTTTGGCAATCATCAGTTTTGGTGTGCAGGCTTATGCCTATCAAATAGGCGATGCGGCACTGCAAAATGCCTTTCAGGTAGTCGTTTTGTTGAGTTTTTCGGTCTTTGGGCTTACCACCTGGATGTACGTGGTTATCAATTACCGCGGCAGCCGGCATGCCAAGTTGTTCGAAGTGGTGTATCAAGACGAAAGCAAGCATGCCATCCCCAACTATCTTGCCCGGGGCATTGCCTTTTTCATCATCACCATGTTGGTGTATATGGGCTATCTGACCCCTATCAATCGCATCAAAGCGGCTTATTATGCCTTGGTAGGCGACAGCTATTTGCTCAACCATGAAGCGGACTTTGCCGCTACTTATTACGGTGCGTCGAACCGGTACAACAGCCAAAATCCACATGTGCATTATGCCCTTGCATCCATTGAGTTGATGAAGCAAAATACAGAAGGCTACCTGAGTGCTTTGCTTTACAATATGGAGCACAACCCGCTGGAACAAAGCTTTTTGAAAGTAGCCAACAAATACGCCGAGCGGCAGCTACCCATACAGGTCATCGAAAAAATCAAAGAAGGCATTCAGTTATTTCCCCGCTCGGAGCGTCTTCACAACAACCTGGCATTGGCTTATGCCCACTTTGGTCTGGCCGACTCGGCAATCGTGTCTCTTGAAAAAGCCCGGCAATTGGGCTTAGCCAACGATATGTTTTCAACCAACTTGTTTGCCGTGCTCAGCCGGCACCCGCAGGGCAAAGGCAGCCTTCCGCATGAGCTGCTTGGCAAGACCGAAGACCCCGCTGCTTTAGCCAATGCCTACCTGGCAGCTTTGCGCGTAGGCGACAGCCTTTCTATCCCCTTTCAAAAACAATGGTTCGAAGACAGCACGCTATCGTATCCAGAAGCCATCTATTTGGCAAGCTATACTTTGGCTCATCTCAACAGCCCCAATGAGCCTGCTTCCTTCTCTTATATCGAAAAAAGCTTGCTGCAAAGCGAATGGCGGCAGCAGTTCGGGCATGAGTTACTGCTTGCCAAGGCGCTTTATCTCTACTACGGCGCCAACCGGTGCAGCACAGCTTTTCAGGCATTGCGCGGTGCCACGCAATCCGGCATTACCCATGCTCCCCTACTGGCTGCTTGGTACCTCGAACATGGCAACTACCCCAAAGCGGCCGAAACCGTGGGCTATGCCGCCCGGTTAGGACAAACCAAAGCCCAACTCACCTTGGCTCTGGCACTGAGTGCACAAGGCAAACAGCAAGAAGCGCTCCCCTGGTGGACCCTGCTTGCCAAACAGCAAGCACCGGAGCTGGCGCCTATGCAGACTTTTCTCAATGCCATGCCCCAAGTGCTGCAAGCCACTGCACCGGACACCGGCTGGGAAGAGTGGAAAATATTTGCCTTTTTGTATTACCGGAACGACTTGGCCATTGCACAGCTGCGCCCATACCTCGATTGGCTTAACAGCCCTGAATACAAACTATGGGCACAGTATCACTGGGCAGAGCGCTTGCTCACAGCAGGCAAGCTGCAAGAAGCCGGCAATTTCTTGCCCGAGCCACCCGCCGCCTTGCAAGCCCCTTGGCTTCATAGTCTCTACGCACAGCTTGCCATACGGCAAGCAGCCGAAAGCGGGCAAACAGAGCACCTGGAAGGGCTTATTGAACGCTACCGCAACCAAATGGCGCCCTTCGACCGCCTCTATCTCTTTTATGCCCGGGGCATGTTGGCAGAAGCCCGGCAACAGACCGAAGAAGCCCTGCAATGGTACCGCCGCTCGGTGGAAGCCCTGCCTTTTTATGCACCTGCCTATCTCAGAGCGGTTGACTTGCTCAATGCACAAGGCAAAGAAATGGACGCTTACAACCTGCTTATCAAAGGCTTGCGTCAAAACGAAACATCAGTTGCCCTGTCAAAAGCCTACGCTTTGCAGGCACTGCGTATTGGCGCCTTTTCTTATGCCGAGCAAGAGCTGGAGCACTTGCAAAACATAATGCCGGCAAAAGAATTCGAAGCCTTCCGGGCAATTTATGAAAAACAACAAGCGTTTCTTGAGCAAAGAACAAAATAAGTTATGAGCAACACGCCCACCATCATCGAAATGCAGCACATCCGCAAGGTGTACATCATGGGCACCCAGCAGGTGGAAGCACTCAAAGATATCAACATACAGGTGCAAAAAGGCGAATATGTGGCTTTTATGGGACCGTCCGGCTCGGGCAAGTCCACCCTTATGAACATCATCGGTTGTTTGGATACCCCCACTTCGGGGCGCTATTTCCTGAACCAAAAGGATGTAAGCCAAATGGACGAAAACGAGCTGGCAGAAGTCCGTAATAAAGAAATAGGCTTTGTGTTTCAAACCTTCAACTTGCTGCCACGCATGACTGCCCTCGACAACGTGGCGCTTCCATTGATTTATGCCGGCTATAAAAAATCTGAACGCATTGAGCGGGCAATGCAAGCCCTCGAGAATGTGGGGCTGGCCGACCGCGCCCATCACAAACCCAACGAGCTGTCCGGCGGGCAGCGCCAGCGCGTAGCCATAGCCCGTGCCCTGGTCAATAACCCCAGCATCTTACTTGCCGATGAGCCTACGGGAAACCTGGACTCAAAAACTTCCTACGAAATCATGGAGCTGTTCGACCAGATTCACGCACAGGGCAATACCATCATTATGGTTACCCACGAAGACGATATCGCCGGTTATGCCGGGCGCATCGTGCGCCTGCGCGACGGACTTATCGAAAGTGACTTACCCAACACACAAAAAGTAAAGCTGTCATGATGGTTGTTGACCTGCGCAGCGACACCGTCACGCGCCCTACGGCAGGCATGCGCGAAGCCATGCTCTATGCACCCGTAGGCGACGACGTATATGGTGAAGACCCCACCGTAAATGAGCTGGAAAGCTATGCCGCCCGCTTGTTTGGCGTGGAAGCTGCTCTCTTTTGTACGTCGGGCACCATGAGCAATCAAATAGCTATCCGGGCACAAACCCAACCCAACGACGAAGTGATATGCGATCGCTTGTCTCATATATACCTTTACGAAGGGGGTGGCTTGGCTTCCAACTCGCTGGTGTCGGTGCGCCTGCTCGAAGGCGACCGCGGACGCCTGACCGCCGGACAAATCGCGGCTCATATCAACCCCGATGATGTGCATTTCCCCGTTACCCGCTTGATTTCGCTCGAAAACACGGTCAACAAAGGGGGCGGCGTATATTATGAGCTGGAAGAAATCCGGAAAATAAAAGAAGTATGCGTGGCGCACGGCTTAAAACTGCACCTGGATGGTGCCCGCCTGTTCAATGCAATGGTAGCACAAGGTAGTCAACCGCAGGACTTCGGGCAGCTATTCGACAGCATCTCGGTGTGTTTGTCCAAAGGGCTGGGCTGCCCCGTGGGCTCTTTGTTGCTGGGCAGCAAGGAACTCATACGCAAAGCGCGCCGCATACGCAAAGTAATGGGCGGTGGCTGGCGACAAGCCGGCATGTTGGCAGCCGCCGGGCTCTACGCCTTACAACATCATGTGGAGCGTCTGCAAGAAGACCACCGGCGGGCAAAAATATTGGGCGAACTGCTCCGCGCCCACCCGGATGTGAAGGAAGTGTACCCCGTACAAACCAACATTGTCATTGCCGGACTGCATGCCCCATTGACAGCCCGCATATGGCAGGCAGCCCTGCAAGAGCACGGCATCTTGATTTCGACTTTTGGCGAGCGGGCCATTCGCATGGTGACCCACCTCGACATTCACGATGCTCATATAGAGCGTGTATCGGAAGTGCTTCCTCGTTTCAGTATCCAAAAAGAGCACAAATAAAAACCTAAAAAGTCCAATTTTAATTGGGCTTTTTTTTGTATATTCGCAAGCGTGCACGCCGGCGTGCACGCCTTCTGCTTACCTTAACACACCCAACTCAATGGCGCGTATTTACACCAAAACCGGCGACAAAGGTGAAACTTCCATACTGGGCGGCACAAGGTTGCCCAAGTCTCACCTGCGCATAGAAGCCTATGGCAACGTAGATGAACTGAATGCCTACATAGGGCTATTGCGCGACCTGCCCGAACACCACACCCGCTTCGATATACTTCTTGACATTCAGCATAAGCTGTTTGTCATTGGTTCATTGCTGGCTGCCGACCCCGAGCGAAATAAAATGGAACTGCCGCAGTTAGAAGAAGAAGCCATCACCACACTCGAAAAACTCATCGACGACATCAACGAACGCACGCCCCCGATGCGCTATTTCATCTTACCGGGCGGGCATATCAGCATCTCACATACCCATGTGGCTCGTTGCATTTGCCGGCGTGCCGAACGCGCCGTGGTAGCCTTGCACCAACAACAGGCAGTGGATGAGCGCATCATACGCTTTTTGAATCGCCTGTCAGACTATTTGTTTGCGCTCTGCCGTTTATTGCATGTAGAGCTCAATATAGAAGAAACACCTTGGAAACCTTCAAAACCATAATGCAAAATGAACGAAGTAATGAACATAGAAATACAACCTACTACCCAATCGCGCCTGCCTGAGGTGGACTTCGACAATCTGCGCTTCGGGCATGTTTTCTCCGACCATATGTTGGTAGCCGATTATGCCGACGGCGAATGGAAATCTTGCAAGATAGTTCCTTTTGCCCCCTTGACGTTTAGCCCTGCCATGTCCACCCTGCATTATGCGCAGTCTATATTCGAAGGCTTGAAAGCCTATAAAAACGAGCAGGGCGAAATTCTGGTCTTCCGCCCTTACGACAACTACAAACGCATGCTGCGCTCGGCAGAACGCATGTGCATGCCGCCCATCCCCGAAGAAATATTTATGGATGGACTGCGCGAGCTGCTGAAGTTGGACAAAGATTGGATTCCGCAGCGGGAAGGCTATTCGCTTTACATTCGCCCATTCATGTTTGCTACCGACGAGTTTATAGGTGTGCGCCCGTCCAATACCTATAAATTCATCATTTTCACTTGTCCTGTAAGCAAATACTACAGCGAGCCGGTAAAAGTAAAGATAGAAACCCACTATACCCGAGCAGTTGCCGGCGGCACCGGCTATGCCAAAGCAGCCGGCAACTATGCAGCCTCTTTGTATCCTGCCCGCTTGGCACAACAGGCCGGCTATCATCAGTTAATATGGACCGACGGCAGAACACATGAATACATCGAAGAAGCCGGCACCATGAACATCATGTTCCGCAAGGGCAACCGCATCATCACGGCGCCTTTGAGCGATTCCATCCTGGCGGGCATCACCCGCGACAGCGTGCTTACGCTCGCCCGCGAATGGGGCTATGAGGTAGAAGAACGCCCGGTACCCGTAAAAGAAATTGTGGGCTACCTGGAAGAAGGCTCCTTGGATGCCGCCTTTGGTGTGGGAACAGCCGCTACCATTGCCCATATTGTCACCATTGGCTACGAAGGCAAAGACTATCAATTGCCCCCCATAGAAGGGCGCGTGTTTGCCAACCGTGTATTGCAAACCCTCGACGACATCAAATATGGGCGCATAGAAGATACGCACGGCTGGATTTGGAAACCGGAAGCATAAATTTTTATCGAAAACCGTTGCGTTGTATCCTCCGTTTGTCTATATTTGCATCGCAATTACACGGAGGTTGTAGCTCAGTTGGTTAGAGCGCCAGATTGTGGCTCTGGAGGTCGCGGGTTCGAATCCCGTCTTCCTCCCTCTGCAAAAAAGCTGTGAGAACTCACAGCTTTTTTTATTTTTGTTGCAGTACAAGATTGTTTTACTGCTTCTTATGAAGAAATTTTTTCTTACGCTTTGGGCTGCGTTCACTGCTCCCTTTCGCCAACTCACCTCTCAAGACCTTAAGGTGCTTGCAATATGCATGCTGCTTTCCACTATTTTTTGGTTTTCCATCACCCTGAATAAAACCTACAGCACCTCCTACATGCTCTATTTGCGCCTGCCGGGCCAAGTGTACCCTGTACAGGTAGAAGTAACAGGGAGCGGCTGGGCACTCCTGCACCTCTCTTTGCGTCCTCCACAAGACACCCTCACCTTCACCGTCTCTGCTCAAGAGGAAGTGCTGCCCAAAAACCAACTGCTTCCAAAAATAAAACAGGCATTCCCCGGACAAGTAGATATCAACATCATATCGCCCGATAACATAGTGCTGCGCGAAGCAAGTCGCATAGCCACCAAAAAAATCACCCTCATAGCGCCCTTAGCACAGATTGAAAACCTGCTTTGCGACAGCTGCTATATGGCCACGCCCCCAACCATTGCTCCTCAACAGCTTATTGTAGAAGGCGAAAGCAATAGAATCAAACTGCTGGCAGACACAATTGTACTTCCGGTTTACAATCGTTTCATCCGGGACCATTTCGATATTACTTATCGCAGCGAGCAGCTGATTTCACAAAAAGGCATAAAAGTGAAACCGGCAACGGTGCGCATGCACTTCCGCATCGGATATTTTCAAGAAAACACACTCAATATACCGGTTGAGCTGAAAGACTTTCCGGAAAAAGGGCACTGGCGTGTACAGCCGCCCTATGTAAAAGTTCGGGTACGGGGCAAAGCCGAGACGCTGTCCCTGCTCAAATCCACCCCCGAAAGTATACGGGCATGGGTTTCCTTTGCAGACGCAAGCCCGTCCGATTCCTTACAGGTGCAAGTCGGTACCTCTCTGAAAGACATTGAAATAAAAAAAGTGAGCCCTTCTCACGTAAAGCTGTTACACCCATGAAGCTCCCTTATCAAGTAGGTATTACCGGCGGCATAGGCAGCGGCAAAAGCCTGGTTTGCCGTATCTTACAGCGAGGCTTCGATGCCCCCGTGTACGATGCCGACAGCCGCGCCAAATACCTCATGCAACATAAGCAAGAACTGATAGAGCAAATCATCCGGCATTTTGGAAAAGAAGCCTATCATGCCGATGGCACACTCAACCGTGCCTATTTGGCAGAGCGTGTTTTTCACGATGCCCAAGCAGTCAAACAGCTCAATGCACTGGTGCACCCCCAAGTGGCATTGGATTACCAAGCGTGGCTGCTGGCACACAAGCAATTCCCCTATGTAGTGCGCGAAGCCGCCCTCATGATAGAAAGCGGTGCCCATGCCACCGTGGATTTGTTGGTGCTGGTGGCTGCCCCCGCGGAAGTACGCATCCGGCGTGTGTTGCAGCGCGACCCCCACCGCAACCGGGCACAAGTAGAAGCCATCATCGCCAAACAAATGAGCGAAGAGGAAAAACGGCGCTATGCACACTACGTCATAGAAAACGACGGCACCCGCCCCCTCTTGCCACAAGTCGTGTGCCTTCATGAACTGATAACCAAGGCAATAAGAAAGCAACAAGGGCAATTGTAAACTAAAAAAAGCTTTGTATCTTTGCACCAACTCCCCTTAAGTCTTGTTTTCAAGGGGAATAGAAACCAAAACTCTAAAACTATGGCAAGCTTGGCAAGTGTATTGCTCTTTTTGGGAAGCATCGGAGGTACGGAACTGATTCTGATTCTCTTCATCCTGTTGATTTTCTTCGGTGCAAAGCGCATCCCTGAATTAGCCCGTGGGCTGGGACGTGGCATCCGCGAGTTTAAAGATGCTACCCGTGAGGTAAAAGAAAACATAGAAGAAAGCGTAAAAGACGACAACAGAAAGTAAAACCCAAAAAAACATCGCTTTGAAAAATTACCATTCGCTTGCTGAAATACGCCGCGACATGGAGGAGGGCTTGCTTAATTGCGAAGCCCTTGTCCGGCATTATTTGAAAAACATAGAAGAAAAGAATTCGCAGCTCAACGTATTTGTAAGCGTTTATGCCGACGAAGCGCTGCAAAGAGCCCGTGAAGTAGATGAGAAAATAAAAGCCGGTACTGCCGGCAAGCTGGCGGGCTTGGTGGTGGGCATCAAAGATGTCATTTGTTATCAGGACCACCCCCTGCAAGCTGCCAGTAAAATATTAGACGGCTTCGTATCGCAGTTTTCTGCCACAGTAGTGGAACGCCTGCTTGCAGAAGATGCCATCATTATCGGGCGGCAAAACTGCGATGAATTTGCCATGGGCTCTTCCAATGAAAACTCCGTGTACGGTCCCACACGCAATGCTGCCGACCCGGAACGCGTGCCCGGCGGCTCATCCGGTGCTTCGGCTGTGGCCGTGCAGGCCGACATGTGCCGGCTTTCTATTGGTTCGGATACCGGTGGCTCGGTGCGCCAGCCGGCTGCTTTCTGTGGCGTCATCGGTTTGAAACCCACTTATTCCCGCATTTCCCGCTGGGGACTGATTGCCTATGCTTCTTCCTTCGATTGCATTGGCTTGATAGGCAAAAGCCCCGAAGACATAGCCCTGACCCTCGAAGTAGTGGCCGGTGCCGATGAACACGACAGCACCGTATCTCAACGCCCGGTGCCTGCCTATGCAGCGTATCTGCAGCGCGAAGACGCCCCCAAATACCGTATAGCTTGCTTGCGTGAAGGGATTGAAAACGAAGCTATAGCACCGGCTATACGCCAAACCATGCAGGAAAGCATAGAAAAATTACGTAAGCAAGGGCATGAGGTAGAAATCATCGACTTCCCCATTCTGCAGTATATCCTGCCTACCTACTATATACTCACCACTGCCGAAGCCAGCTCAAACCTTGCCCGCTACGACGGCGTGCGTTATGGCTACCGCAGCCCCCAAGCCGGCGACTTGGAAAGTCTTTACAAAAAAACACGTTCGGAGGGCTTTGGCAGGGAAGTAAAACGACGCATCATTCTGGGCACCTTTGTTCTAAGTGCCGACTATTACGATGCTTACTACACCAAAGCGCAACGGGTGCGTCGCATCATCAAGGAACAAACAGACAAGCTGTTTGAACAATACGACTTCCTGCTTACCCCCACTACACCCGATACAGCTTTCCCCTTAGGTTCTTTTCAAGACGACCCCGTAAAAATGTATCTGGCAGACTTGTTTACTGTGCAGGCAAACGTTGCGGGCGTACCGGCCATTTCCATCCCTGCCGGAAAAGATGAAAAGGGCTTACCTATTGGCATTCAGTTTATTGCAAACAGGTTTGAAGAAGAGAAACTATTAAAAATAAGCCGGTCTTTATTGTAAAAAGCCGGAATTTATTGCATTATAGGGTATTTTAGCGTAACTTATCCATTGCTTTTACGGTAAAATACCCTGTACTTTTTTGGTATCTGCATTTATGAAAAAAATATACCTACTTTACGGTTGCCTGTTTGCGTTCCTACAATGTGCATGGGCACAAAGCCAGGAGCAACGCGCTGCCTACCGGGTCAATATACCGTTGCCCCGGCCGGTTGACTCGGTAGATGCTCAGTTTCGCGACTATGTCCCGCAATTGCATGAGGAGCTTATAAAAGAACGGCTGGCCTGCGCCCAACAAACGATTCCTTTGACCTACCATCCTGTGGTATTGCGATTCATCAAGAAATACCTCATCGATAACCGCCGGCAAACCGTGCGTTTTCTGCAGCGTACCCCACGCTATTTCCCTATCTTTGAAGAGGCACTGCGCCGGCATGGTTTGCCCGAAGAGTTGAAATACTTATCCATTATAGAATCTGCTTTGCTGCCCCGTGCCCGCTCTTGGGCATCGGCTGTCGGACTGTGGCAGTTTATGTCCTTTACCGGACGGGAATATGGCTTGCGCATCGACCGCTACATAGACGAACGCATGGACCCTTACAAATCAACAGAAGCGGCTTGTCTTTTTTTGAAAGACCTTTACCATATGTTCGGGGACTGGCACTTGGCTTTAGCTGCATATAACTGTGGTGCCGGGAACGTCCGCCGTGCCATCCGCCGTTCCGGTGACAAGACTTCTTTTTGGGAGATTTACCCCTACTTACCCCGTGAAACCCGTGCCTATGTTCCTTTTTATATTGCCATGGTGTATGTCATGCGCTACCATGAGGCACACAACATTCCTTACCCACAAGAAGTAGAGCCTTTCTTGGAGAGCGACACCATACATGTACCGCCGAAGGTGAGTCTGCAACAGTTGGCACAAGGCTTAGATATATCGCCGGACACCTTGAAAGCCCTGAATCCACATTTGAAATACTATGCCACGCCCCCTTATGGCACTTCTTTTGCCTTGCGCATCCCCGCGCATAAGAAAGCATGGTATGCACTGCACAAAGAAGAAATTTTGGACCTGCAAGAAGAAGACATTGTGTTGACCGAAACCCCAAGCATCCCGGTGCAAAAAGTAGCCTACACCCCGGGCGGGCATCAGAAAGCGACTTACCACCGGGTGCGCAAAGGCGAAAGCTTGGGCATAATAGCCCAAAAATATGGGGTAAGCGTCAGTGCCCTCAAGCAGTGGAACCACCTGCGTGGCAACACCATTTATCCGAATCAACGGCTGATTATTTGGACCAAACAAAGCATTACCCCCGACAGTGGACCTTATTACACGGTGCGCCCGGGTGATACGCTCTGGTCCATTGCGCAGCGCCACGGCATAAGCATAGACCAACTGCGCGCACTCAATCCCTCTTTGCAAGGTGACAAAATAGTAAAAGGGCAACGCCTGCGTGTGCGTTAAGCCGGTAGCAAAAGCAAGCCGGCAGCTGCTGCCCTTGCCTTTTGCAGGCATGAAAGGCAGGCAAAATGTTTTTTTGGTAAAAGTTTCGTTTCTTTGGGTAAAAGAGCCCAACAAGCAATTGTTATGAACAGAACCAAATACCGCCTTTTACTCGGAAGCATTCTCTTTTTAGTAATACTTGCTGCCGTTTTTATTTTTTGGCAAGGCAAACAACAAAGTTCCCAAGGAAGAGCACAGACCTACCAGCCCGCTGCCAGTGGCACCGTCGGTAAAATACTGGTGAGCATGAACCCCACCGCTTGGAAAGCCGGCATTGGCGAGCAGGTGCGGGAGTGTCTTCAATCACCGGTGCCGGGCTTACCTCAACCCGAGCCCTTCTTTACTTATATGTTCATTGCACCGCCCGATTTCAGTGATTTCAAAATATTTCGCCAGGTGCTTTTTGTGACCAACCTGAGCGACTCTACCTATGCAAACCGTCGTATCCTGCAGCTACTTGCCCCCGAAGAGCTGCAACAGTTTAAAAACGGCACACAGCAAGTTTCTTTGTTTTTGCAGCACGACCGCTATGCCCGCGGACAGATATTGGTTTTTCTCGTAGGTAAAAACACAGAAGCGTTGCAACACTATTTGCAGGACGAAGCCAGCCGGGAACAGTTGCTGTTTGTGTTCGAAGACCATCTGGCTACCTATATGGCGCAAAGCATTCAACAAGCCAAGGTGCATGCCGTCAGCTTGATGAATGCACTGAAGAATAAATTTGGACTCACCTTCGCGCTGCCACCCAATTATAAAGAAGTAGTACGCGACAAAGATTTTATTTGGATAGGTACCGTATCGGATAATGCGTATCAAAACATATGGATAAGCCGCCTGCCTTACCAAGGCAAAGAAATGTATGATACGACTTTTATCATCAAGCATCGCGACCGCATGGGCGAACGTTTTTTGCGCTATAATCCGAAGCGCGAAGGCTCTTTCGTGCAAACGGAAACGCGTGTGCCGCTGCACGTCAGAGATACCCACCTAAACGGTACTCCTGTACGGGAATATGCCGGCTTGTGGGTGCTTGAAAGCCGGCGGCGCGGGGGCGGCTTTGTAGGTTATGCCTTCGAGCACAAGGGCTACTTCTATTACATTGAAGCATACATCTACGCACCGGGACGGGAAAAGCTGCCTGTTCTTCGCCGTTTGAAAGGTATTTTAAACACCATGGAATTATTTGACCGTGTCGATAACACACCCATAGCAGCCCGGTAAACTCATGCCATCGACTTGTCAAAGCCCCTTACAAAAAGGGGCTTTTTTTGTTCCCTTTTCGAAGCCTGCTTATGAAAAAAGGCCTGCCTTTTAAAAAAACTAAACTACAAGTTTATTTTTTTGCAAAAAACTTGAACTAAGAGTTTAGTTTTTGTATTATTGCAGAGGAAGAAAACATTTCTAAAGTCATGAAAACAAGCAAAATAATTATAAGAAAGATAGGCTTTCTAAGCGCCTTCATATTGCCTGCCCTCTTAGTGGCGGGCTACTACCAAGGGGGCATCGGCTACTTTTACCCCCTGATTTTTGCCTTTGTATGCATCCCCCTCATGGACTACTACGTGGGCGAAGATCGCTACAACGTACCTAAAGAACTGGAACGAATATTAAGCACCGAACAATACTACCGCCTGATTACGCACAGTTGGGCGTACCTGCAGGTGATACTGCTGGTATGGGCTTGTTGGGCTGTTGCTCAAGACCCCGGCCGCCCCTGGTATGAATGGCTGGGCTTTACACTCAGCACGGGCGTAGTCACCGGTGGCATAGGCATCACCGTGGCACATGAGCTGGGGCATAAAAACAACCGCTACGACCAATGGATGGCACAGCTCATTTTGATGACCGTTTGTTATATGCACTTCTTCATTGAGCACAACCACGGCCATCATGTGCATGTGGCTACCCCAAAAGACCCGGCCACTGCCCGCCGCGGCGAATCTTTTTATCGCTTTTGGTGGCGCACCGTCACCGGCAGTTTTCGCAGTGCCTGGAACATAGAAAAAGAAAGGTTGACAAAAGCCGGAAAGCCGGCATGGAGCGCACACAACCGCATGCTGTGGTATATGGTTCTTCCTTTGCTCTATTTGGCTTTCCTTTTCGGCACGGTGAGCCTGCTTGTTGACCGCCTCGCCTGGGAAGTTATTCCTTTCTTTTTTGCACAAAGCATAGTGGCTTTCAGTCTTCTGGAGGTTGTCAATTATGTAGAGCACTATGGGCTGCAGCGCCGTCAATTATCCAACGGACGCTATGAGCGCGTGCGCCCCATTCACTCGTGGAATGCCAGCCACATGATAAGCAACTTCTTTCTGTTTCAGTTGCAGCGTCATTCCGACCATCATGCCTACGCGAGTCGCCCTTACCAAATACTACGCCACTTTGACGAAAGCCCCCAACTGCCTGCCGGATACCCTACCATGATTTTGCTGGCACTGGTTCCCCCTTTGTGGTTCCGCGTCATGGATGCCAAAATGGACGAATGGCAACGCTCTTATGGTGCCCCACCCGCAGCTGCTTAGTATTTGCACGATTGCCCGGCAATGGCTACCTTAGAGTAGTTACCGGACGAACAGATAAAAAGAAGCGTGAAATATGCCATGATGCTGTGCTTGGGGTTGCTGTTTGCAGCCCCAAGCAGCCGGGCACAACAAAAACAGTTGTACCGCTTTTGGAGTAGTTTTTATGAAGCGGCACTTGCACAGGACGTAGCCCGCCTGCAACAACTATGCGCAACGGCTCAGGATGCCGATATGCTTATACGTGGCGTGCTGAGTCAAAGATATGAAGGTGCCGGCGCTTATTCGCATCGCGCCCTATGGATACTCATGCAGCACTATCTGTCTGTTTTTCATGAGCCTACGCCTGCCGAGCAAGGGCGCCTCCGGCGCTATTGTGCATCCTGTGCCCGCAAAGACAACAGGCACGAGCACCTTGTGGCCGAATGGCAAAAATGCTTTGTTTTGCTGTCGCGCCATGGCAAACAGTGGACCCTCACCCACTGGGAAAACCTGAACGAATGGCTTTTTTACGACCCCGATGTACTCAAGCAATTACAAATAGAGCTGAACATACAATATTTCGAGGAAGGCACCCGGCTCACCGAAGAGCGCTTTTATTTGCAACAAGACACTCTTTATTACGTAAAAGCCCTTAGTATTCAGCATAAAACCCACACTCAAACGTTCAGCAAGTTATTAAGTGTGCACGACAAAGCCCGGATTTACAAAACACTGTACACACAAAAGGCATTGGAAGATGTAAAGATAAAAGAGCAGCTGACTGCCCGCCGGGCATACACCATAGCCAAAGCGGTGATACACACCCACCGGCAATATACATACGACATACAAAGTGCCCTGCCCCCGGAAAAAATCAAACAAATTCGCATCTTAAAGGATATGCTTTTACAAGCAATGCAGCCATAGTCTGTGCCTCTCTTGAGGAAACTGTCCTAAACATATAGTAAAACTTTTATATTTGCAGCTGTTTTTCAACAAAAAACAATCATGATACCAAAGGAAATTCAGGTGAAGAACAAAGCCGTAGAGAAATTATTCACTACAGGCTACGATGTCAGTCCGAAGATGATTGAGGATTTGCTCCACATGGAAGGCATTGAAGAGGACTTGTTGCGTATTCTGCAAGATGCCGCTGCGCGTCCTCGATTCTATGCCGACCTGCCTTTAGACGGTGGGCGTCTGGCGCCCGTGCATGCTATTTTGCTGTTGCGCCAAATGCATAGCGACCACGCCACCCGCCTGGTGATGGAGCTGCTACAAGGCGATGCCTATACCATGGAGCTGCTCTTTGGCGATACGTTCATGCTCGAGGAGATGTGGCCTTTCATTACTTTCTCTGCCAAAGCTCACTTCCGCACCTATGTGGATATGCTGCACAAAGGCGATATTGACCCCTTCTCCAAGTTGGCCGTAAGCACCGGCTTGGCACAGGCTGTTTTTTATGAGCCCGGCATAGCCCCGAAGGTAGAAACCGCCTTCCGCGAATTGCTTGAGTTATTCATAGAAAAAGCCGATGACTTGCAAAACGACGAAGCTGTATTCGACGGTTCAGATGCCGACAGCGACATTGAATTTATTTCCAACTTTGCCCTGGATGTTTCAGATACCGGCTTCGAGTCTTTGCGCCCCTTGATTGAAGAATTGATTGACCTGCGCATCATCGATACCGACATTGTAGATGAGGTGGATCTTGACTTCAAGGCACGCAAAAAGGAAATACACCCCATATTGAAAGTGTATGAAACATTCCGCCTCGAAAATGAAAGCGAAATAGAAAAAGCAACCGACAGCAATGAGAAGATAAAGAAGACGAAGCAAGCAGACGAAGACTAAACAACACAAGCATAAAAACAAAAGAGGGACGGCGCAATGCCTCCCTCTTTTTTCGTTGCGGCTTGCATTTGCCTGCCGTTATTTCCCTTCGGACTGATGCAATGGCGAATTCGCCAACACACTCACCGGGCGGCGGTCCTTATCGATGGCTACAAAGGTAAAGGTTCCGGAAATGGCTTTTTCTCTTTCTTCGGCATACATGCTTTCCACATAGATATCCACACGTACATCCAAACTGGTGTTGCCTATTTTCACCACCTTTCCCACCAATTCCACAATAGTACCTGCCGGAATGGGTTTTTTAAACTCAATGCGGTCGCTGGCAATGGTTACCACCGGCAAGCGTGTGAAACGCGTAGCCGTAATGAAAGCCACTTCATCCATCATTTGCATGGCGGTGCCCCCGAAGAGTGTGTCGTAGTGGTTGGTCAAATCAGGAAAAACAGCTTTAAAGATGCGCGTTTCCGAGCGTTTTATTTTTTCTTCAATGTAGCTGCTGAACGCATGCTTGGGCTGTGATTGTGGTAATTTTTCCATGTGATGTTTTTTTGAGTGCAAAGATAAGGGAAACAAACTGTATTACTCCTTAGCGGGGCTATATGTTTGCAACTCGGGATACAATTTGCATACGAAGCCATCGTTGCGCATTTCTTTTTTATTGTAAATCAAAGGATTGCCCTGCAGGTCCAACACCACACCGCCGACCTCCTCCACGATGGCCTGCCCGGCGGCAGTATCCCACTCCATGGTAGGTCCCGTGCGCACATAAATATGCGCCTTGCCTTCGGCTACCCGGGCAAACTTCAAAGCACTGCTTAAAGGCACAAAATGCTTGACGGGCAGCCCGCGCAGCAGCTCCTTGTCTTGATTGCCCCGGTGTGACTTGCTGATGAGTGCCGTCAAATAAGGGGGCATGGGCGGGCGCTTGAGCGGCTGTGCTTGCCCGCGCTGTTGCACCCGGAAAGCTCCTTGTCCTTGCACTGCGTAATAGAGGGTATCGTAGGCCGGTGCATACAACAAGCCCATGACGGGCAGCTGCCCCTTAATCAAAGCCACATTGACGGTAAAGGTCTCTTCGCCCCGGATAAAAGACTTGGTGCCATCCAGCGGATCTACCAGCCAGAATTTATGCCAGCGGCAACGCTCTTCGTAGGGCAGCATGGCGTTTTCTTCCGATACCACCGGGTGCCCGCTGTATCGTTCCAGCATATGCGTCAAAATGCTGTTGGCTTCGCGATCGGCTATGGTCAACGGCGACTCGTCCTTTTTTTGCTCTACCTGCAAATGCACCGAACGGAAATAATGCATAATGACGGCGCCCGCTTCATACACCGTTTCTATGATTTGTTGCAACGCTATATCCATAGGCAAAAACTTGGGGGCTCTTCTTTGCGTAAAGATAAAAATACACAAATAGTTCTAAGTATGAAGATTCAACGTTTTTTTGCTACGCTGTTATTGACCGGAATGACCCTTTCGCTCTGTGCACAAAAAAACCAGCCTTTCCCTGCCTTGGAAGGGCGCACAGCCGACGGGCAAACAGTGCGTATTCCGCAAGACACCCGCGGCAAGGTGAGTCTGCTTTGTCTTGCTTATTCGCAAGAGTCAGAAGCCGAGCTGGAAACATGGTTGTTGCCTGCCTACAAGTACTTTATTGAAGAGAATCATGCCGTTTTCGAAGCGCTTTATGAAGAAACCCCGCTCAACCTGTACTTCATCCCCATGGTGCGTGCCATTGTGCCGGATGGCCAATTTGCCAAATTCGAACAGCAGTTTGCAAGCATAGACGAAAGCCTCAAATCGCATGTGTTGCTTTACCATGGCAACATCACCCCTTACAAGCGCTTTTTAAACATGAAAGACAAGTCGAAGCCTTACTTTTTTGTATTGGACAAGAGCGGCAGGATTGTACACATCACCTCCGGGGCATATAGCCAAAGCAAAATGGAAGAGCTCCGCCGCGTGATAGACCAATACGGCAAATAAAAAGGGGCGCCTTCCGCAAAGCCCTCATTGCACGGCAGGCAATCCGGCAACTTGTATAGGGAAGCAGGCTTCAAAGTTGAGCGCGCCCAAGGTGGAATCGCCCCGCTTGAGCCCGCCGGGTTGGTACATCAAACGCAAAAGCAGGGTGTCGGTTGCCGGGCTATAGGTGGCAAAAGCTGCTTCCAGCCCCAAAGGGCGCCCTTGGTTGTCTTCGTCTTCATAGCCGGCAAAACGCAAGCCATTGCCGGGCATTACTTCATAAAATACCTGATAGCTTTCAGCTTCCAGTGCAATGGCGTTGGTCACGTCGTAAGCAGGCGTACGCGACTCGTCGAAAAATGAAAGTAAGCACACATAGCGGCTTTGCGGTTTCAAAGCCACCGGGTCAAAAACAGGGGCTTGCCCGCCCGGGCCGTCGGGGTCATAATAGCGGACCCTGTGCATTTCAGTGGGGTCGCTTTCGTTGATAAAGTCCAGTTGCACGGTAGTAATATGCTCTTTGGGCTGTACTTGGCGGGGGGTACTTTCTTCTTTGCCCCCGCAGGTCCATAAAACCATGGCGCTCAACAAAGCAAACACCCCTTTACTCTTCTTCATGTATTTCATACTCTATGGTTTGCTGTTTTTCGAAGTCATAAAGCGTCAACATACGCAAAACGAAATAGGCGCTCCACAAATTTTGCAAGCTGCTCAAATACTGCCGCTGGGCTTCGTTTTGTTCCCGCTTGGCTGCATTCAGCTCGCTAAGCTGTATATGTCCACGGCGAAAACGATGCCAGGCTATCTCGTAACGCTTGCGGGCTACCTCCCATGCCCGTTGTGCATACTGGATTTGCTCACTGTATATGTTCCAGCGCTGCACCTGCAAAAGCACTTCCTGCTCGAACTCACTTTGCTCTATTTCGGCTTCGGTCTGTGTTAAACGATAATTGGCAAGGGCGGTCTTGATACGGGCACGCCCACGTCCCCAATCCAGAATAGGGATTTCCAAGCTCAAGCGGAAACGCTCCTGGTCTTGCACATCGCTGTAGGTATCCTGCAGAGTAGGTGCGCTTTTCGACAAGCCAAAAGACAGATACAAATCTGCGCGGACCCCCCGCTCGGCGCGTGCTTTGGCCACTTCCTGCTCGGCTTCCAGCAAACGGCGCTGAATGCTCAGTGTCTTGGCTCTGTTTTGGCGTGCCTGTGCCAATGCCTCCGTGGCATCGATGCGCAGCAAAGGCAACCACTCCGGCACTTTTAGCTGCAGGTCTGTGTCTTCACCCAGGCGCAAATAGTTTTTCAGCTGCAGCAGGTGGTAGTTATATTCATACTGTGCCAGGTCGCGCGCATTGCGGTTGTTCAAATAGTACAACTCTATTTCGAGCAGGTCCACCTCCGATATTTTGCCCAGTTCGAAGCGTGCCCGTGCAATGCTGTAAAGCGTATCGGCATTGCTGTAGTTGAAATCAGCAATTTCAAGATTCTTTTGTGCCAAGAGCGCATTAAAGAAAAGCTCGGTTGTCTTAACGGCAATCATTTCCATAGACTCATCGAAGCGGCGGCGGCTTTCTTCATATCGCAGCGGTTCGATGCGCTGCTGCCACAACAAATGATTGTAGCCCCACAGGGGCTGACGGATACCCACCACCACCGGATAAGCAAGATAAGAAGTCGTATTCACAGGCGAGAGCACATCTATACGGCTCAGTTGCGAGCTCACGAAGAAGGTGCCTCCCGTAGGCACAATGGGCTGCTCCAAAGCCATTTCGGCAAAAGAGTTGGCCAAACTACGCGCCCGGAAGGTTTCGGTACCGTCGTTTTGAATCACCGGCACGATGGTGCGGCTCAGGTCGGGCAAGTCGCCACGAAAGACCAAACGGGGGCGCAAACCGGCTTGGTAGGTTTTATACGCCCAATAGTTGTTGATCCATTCATTGCGGTTTTTCTCATAATCGAGCGATTGCGTCTGTGCCCGCTCGATGGCTTCTTGCAAGCCCATCACCAAAGATTGCGCCTGTGCAGCGCTTAGTTGAAGGCACAAAAGAAAAAGAACATGAAGCTGTTTCATAAAACCGGATCAGAATTCCAAGATAGTAAATTCTACCCTTCGATTGAGCGCCCGCCCTTCTTCGGTAGTATTGGGTGCTATGGGGCGCTCCATTCCCCACCCCTTTACTTCCATGCGTTGGGGGGCAACTCCTTTCGATACCAAGTAGTCGCGCACGGTGGCGGCACGCATCAGTGACAAGCGTTGGTTGTATCCGGTGCTGCCCACGTTGTCGGTGTGTCCGCTGATAAGAATACGCATTTGAGGATTTTGGCGCAAGATATCAACCAATAAATCCAGCTCGGCATACGATTCTTTTTTGAGCGTCGCCTTGTTGAAGTCGAAGTAAATATGGCGCAGCACAATGGTTTCCCCCTTTTGCAAAGGCTGCGGCTGCGGCCTTAGTGTGTATTCGGTGCTGTCGGGCACGATGTCTTCAATCACCGGATAATTGCCCGGCGTGTGTATTTCCACGCGGTAGCGCTGTTTGGGCAAATAAAGCGTGGTATCGCCCCTGAAAGTGCCTTTTCGTTCTTCGCCTTGTTCAGGCTTCACGCGCAGCTCTGCTTCCGGCGCCGCCGGCATTTCTATATTCACCACCACTTCGTTGCTGTCGGGCAGCTCTTCCACAAACACATCATCGATGTAGTAGTATGCCGAAGAAGCAACGGCAAAGGGGCGCTCTTTCAATTTCGAGCGCTCTTTGGTGTAGAAGTTCCCAATCAAAAGGTATTCATAATCCCGGTCGGCACGGAACACCCCTTCAAAGAGTGTCCATCCACCGGTGTAGTCCAAGATGTTTTCCATGCGCAAATGCGCTTCCGTGGCCAGTGTGTCGGCATAAGGATTGTTGGTAAAGCGCAAGCCCATATTGTTCGAAGCATAGCCCGAGTAGCTATAGGCCAGCGAAAGCCAATAGCCCGCGCGGTAACGCCTGCCCTTGCGCAATGGGCGCAGCAACTTCACGGCTATCATTTCATTGGGCACGGTAGGATGATAAGACGCCAAGCCGGCATAGTTACCGCCACTATGCGCCACCATGCTTCCGAAATAGTTGCCCGGTGTTTTGATTGCCCGGTTCGAGGTGCAGGCAGCCAAAAAGTCGGGCGTGCCCCGCACACACAACCAAGGCACTGCCCGCGCTATTTCGCCATATTGTGTGGGGCAGCGGTCATATTGCTCGAAGCCGGGATTGGGCACCAAATTCTGCGCCCAAGCCAAAGACAGGTGTAGGCATAGCGATAGGGTAGCAAGAAACACTTTTTTCATAGACAGGCATTAAGGTATTGTTTTTAGGTATTTAACGCAAAAAACGCACAGCCGTTGTAAGCACTGACCAAAGCCCATTCAGCGATGGCACCTTTTTGTTATATTTGCCTTGAATTTAAAGAAGAAGCAGGGAATGTTGTACGTATCCAGAAGAGAACACTTCAACGCAGCGCATAAGCTTTACAATCCGAAGTGGAGCAAAGAAGAGAACGAAGCGATATTTGGTCCGTGCGCCAACGAAAATTGGCATGGGCACAACTTCGAGCTCATCGTGACGGTCAAAGGGCACCCCGATCCCGACACAGGCTTTGTGGTGGACCTCAAGAAACTCAGCCGGTTGATTCGCGAAGAGGTCATTGAAAAGCTGGACCACAAAAACCTGAATCTCGATGTAGATTTTCTGCGCGGCAAGCTGCCCAGCTGCGAAAACATTATCAAAGAAATATGGCACATTTTGGAGCCTAAAATACCCGGCTTGGCACCCAACAACTTTGCCCGTCTGCATGCCTTACGCCTTTATGAAACGCCCAACAACTATGTAGAATATTTTGGCGAAGACTAAATCAAAAAAACAGCCCAACCATGCGCATATTAAAAGAAATACCCCACGAACACTGCAAAATCACTTTGTTTACATGGAACCAAAAGTACATTGTGAAAATAGAGCAAGGACTTTTGGAACAAATCTATAAAGTAAGCGAGGTGGAAGTCATGAGCCCCGAAGAAGTGGAAGCCGCCATCTTGCGCGAAGATTTTATGAAGAAAGTTCTGGATCGCTTCGAAGAGATGCACCAAGACTGGTACCAAGCGTTGGATATATAAAAAGTCACTCAAAAAAACCATACACAGCTATGTCTTCCAAAAAAACCATGAGCAAAAACGAATTTCTTGACCTCTACAAAGCCACTTTTCAACTACCTACCCAATGGGGCGAGCTCGACCTGGGCGGTCATATCAACAACGTGGTGTATATGCGCTATTTTGAATCGGGGCGCGTGGCTTATCTGCAAAAGATAGTGGAAAACAAAACCTTCGATTTCACACCTGTGGGACCTGTGCTGGCAAGCATCGAAGTGCGCTACAAAGTACCTTTGTTTTTCCCCGACACCATCACCGTGGGCACCCGCGTCACGGAAATGGATGAGTACAGCCTCATTATGGAAGCCGCCATCTGGAGCGAGCAGCACGCACGCATCACCACCGAAGCCAAGGCGCGCTTGGTGTTTTACGACTTCCGCACAAAACAAAAAGCCCCCATACCGCAAGAGGTAGTGGCAGGCATTGCCGCCCTCGATGGCATAGAGCAAAAAATACAAAGCTAAACCTTCGGCTTCATTCGCTTGTTTCTCTCATAAAAGGACATGAAAACGATTCAATCAATCCAACAGCTCATAGAAGCACAACAATATGAACAGGCGGTAGAGGCGCTGTCGCAGCTCATAGAACAAAAACCACAGGCAGAACTTTTCTATCTGCGCGCGCAGTGCCATTACCGTCTTGAACACTTCAGCGAAGCCATCACCGACTATGACCGGGCACTTGCTTCCATAGCACATGCCCCTGCCGACTGGTTTTATGCGCGCGGCTTGGCCAAACACATGGCCGGGCAATCGGTTGAAAGCCTCGAAGACTTTGACCGTGCCGTGCAACTCGAGCCCGACTACTCTTTCCGCTATGCCAGTCGTGGTTTTATCAAAGCAACCTTGGGCATGGTAGAAGCCGCCATTGAAGACTACCACAAAGCCATTGAGCTGGACCCCGACGACGCCATCAACCACAATAATTTGGGCTTGCTCTACGAACAAATGGGCATGCAAGAGGCAGCCATCGAACATTTCCGCCAAGCAGACCGCCTGGCCGGTTTGCCCGAAGGCAAATATAACCCACAACCGCGCCCCCGTGCCACCCGGTTTATCAACATACCCGCCGAAGAAAACGGCGATGCCCCCGGCCGGTGGCAAATCATTAAAGAAGTATTCTGCTCTGCCGCGCGCCGGAAAGAGTTTTTTCAGTTTGTGGCACAAAAATTAGGTTTCGGCAAAAAAAAGAAACAGGCATGAAGCTCGCTTCGCAAAAAATATTTATCACGGGCGCTACCGGCTTGCTGGGGCAATATTTTGTGCGCAGTTTGTTACAAGAGGGGGCAGAGGTGTGGGCGTTGCGTCGTCCACAAAGCCGCTTGCCTTTTTCGGAAACCGAGCAAAAGCAGATACGTTGGCTCGAAGGGGACCTTCACGACCCCATCACTTTATATGAACTGCTGCCCGAAGGCGCGGTAGTGATTCATGCGGCGGCCAAGGTGTCGTTCAATCCGAAAGACAAAAAAGAGCTGTACCGCACCAACATTCAAGGCACGGCACAGCTGGTCAATGTTTGTTTGGAAAAAGGTTGTTCTTATTTCTTGCACATCAGCTCGGTGGCTGCTCTGGGGCGCGCCCCCGGACAAGAGCGCATCGACGAAAGCAACCAATGGGAAGAAAACCATTTGACCACCCATTATGCCCGCTCGAAGTTCCACGCCGAAATGGAAGTGTGGCGTGGCTATGCCGAAGGGCTGCCGGTGGGCATCCTCAACCCCTCGCTTATCTTGGGGTGTGGCGACCTGCACCGAAGCAGCACGCAGTTGTTCCGTTACGTGCTCGAAGGGCGCAAGTTCTACCCCTTGGGCAGCCTCAACTATGTGGATGTGCGCGATGTGGTGGAAGCCGGCCTGCTGCTCATCAAGCAGCGCCTTAGCGGCGAGCGCTTCATATTGAATGGCGGCACCATTGCTTACCGCGATTTCTTCGGCATGGTAGCAGAAGCCCTGCACCAAAAGCCCCCTTCCTATGCCGTACGCCCTTGGATGAGTGAGATAGCCTGGCGTTTGTCGGCGCTCTACAGCTTGATAAGCGGGCGCCCGCCGCTCGTTACCCGCGAAACCGCCCGCATTTCACAAGAGCATTTCAGCTACGACGGCAGCAAAATACAGCGTTTCCTGCCTGCCTTCCGCTATACCCCCCTGACCGACACCATACGGTGGGTAGCCGCAAGTTTGCGCCCCCAAGCAGCTGCTCACAGCACCTCGATGGTTTTGAGCAAATGACGCTGATTGATTTTGTATTTCTTCTTCCGGAAAATACGGCACAAAATACCTGCCCCCACTAAGGAAGAAGAGATGGTAACATTTTCGGGCGTAATGCGGTCATTGCCGTTTTCATAATTTCGGGGATTGAGTGTGTCCATCAAGAAATAGCCCACGCCGGCAACAGGAAACACAACCCCCCCCTGATTCAAAAACCACGAGCGTGAAGGGACCACCACGGCTTCTATGTTTTTAATAGCCACTTTGCCCGCCTGCGTTACCACGATGGTGTCTTTCTTGATACCTACGATTTCTTCTTGCCAGCGGTCGCCGTCCATGTAAAAGATGATTTCGTCGCCCACATAGTAGCGCACCCGCTTCACCACGCCGGGCTTGTCGAGTGCCAAAAAGAACTTTTCTTTTTCCAAAGCATCTATGGGCGTTTGGGCGCGCAGGTCCGGCACAAACAGCAGCAAGGCGCAGAGCCCGGGAAGCAAATATCTGTAAAACATGGTTCTTAGCGTTGAATTTTATATAAAATAACAATTTTTTGCTCGGGAACAGTCATCAACTCTATAAATTCACCACTCAAAAGCAATTGGTGCTCTTTAGCCCAGCGCTGCGCCCTCTCGTGCAGTTCATAAGGACGCGGTGCCCAAACAGGATGCGCCTGCACACGCAGCTCTACCCACTCGCCCTTGAGGGTATCCGGGCTGTAACCGGCCGGCAGAACGGCGGGCAGGCTGTCGAGCAGCACCCCCAACCGCAGCTTTATAAGCTCGCCGGCTTGTGGTTCGTGCGGGTAAGCTGCTGCCCATGCCAATATTTTATGGTTTTGCCAGTCGGTTTGCACCTGCCGGCGAAGCGCTTTCAGGCTGTCGGTAGGCACCCTTCCTTCATACAGACGATACAAAAAATAGTGCTTTTGCAACGATAGGCGGCGAATTTCCGGCGGCAGATGCCCGCCCATGCCAAAGTAAGCCGCAGCCACCACCCCCGCCGTAAGCAATACCGCTATCAGTAGTTTTCGTAACATATTCATAAAAAATAAATTGGCTTCAAATATAGCAATATTCAAAATTTGTTTATATTTGCAGTCCGTTAAAAGAAAGAGCAATCATCAATCACCTCAGAACATAATTGAGTCATGGAAGATTTGATAAAATTCGTAGAATCGGAATACGCTCAGCGCCGCGCCGAACTGCCCGATTTCAAAGCCGGTGACACTGTACGCGTACACGTAAAGATCGTGGAAGGGAACAAAGAGCGCATCCAGGTATATGAGGGGGTAGTCATTCAGCGCCGCCACCCCAACACCAACGGCGAAACCTTCACCGTAAGAAAAGTATCAGGGGGCATTGCCGTAGAGCGTATTTTCCCTGTTTTGTCGCCTTCTATCGATAAAATCGAATTGGTGCGCCGTGGTCGTGTGCGTCGTGCACGCATCTACTACATGCGCGGCAGAAAAGGGAAAGCTGCCCGTATCAAGGAATTGCGCGACTAAGCTTGTCGCTTCTTTTACTGCAAGAGGTGCCTTCCTGCCGGAAGACACCTCTTTTTTTTGCTAAAGGTTGTTATCGTGCGCGCCTTTTTCTCGTTCTTTTGTGCACCCGTTTCTGTTATTTCGGGCTTTTCTCTTTTTTGCTATCCACGCTTCCCCTCTTGTCGTTTCGCCCCTTCTCTTTTGCCCTTTCAAGCAATCCTTCCTTTTGTCATTTCAAATATTCCTTTTGTCTTTTCAAGTGCCCCTCCCTTGTCATTTCGAGCGTAAACGAACGCTCTCTCTTGCCGCTTATGGCTTGGTTTGAAGAGATTTCTCACTACGCTTGCGCTCCGTTCGAAATGACAAGCTGTATTTTGTGCAGTTGCTTTCCTTACTTTGTTGTCGAGCCTCTCCCTTTATCATTTCAAGTATTCCTTTTGTCTTTTCGAGTACCCCCTCTCTTGTCATTTCGAGCGTAAGCGAACGCTCTCTCTTGCCGCTTATGGCTTGGTTTGAAGAGATTTCTCACTACGCTTGTGCTCCGTTCGAAATGACAAGCTGTATTTTGTGCAGTTGCTTTCCTTACTTTGTTGTCGAGCCTCTCCCTTTATCATTTCAAGTATTCCTTTTGTCTTTTCAAGCCCCTTTTTGTTTTTTCGAGTACCCCCTCTCTTGTCATTTCGAGCGTAAGCGAGAAATCTCTTTTTACTTCCCGTGCTGTGACGAGACCTCTCACTCGCTTCGCTAGTTCGAGATGACAAGCTGGGCTTAGCCTTCCAAGGATGCATACGCCCAAAACAAAAAAACAAGACATATGCCTTGTTTCCCTCGCAATCCTTCTTTTAATGGTAGATGCGCTGTGTGGTCTTCGTGAGGGGATGGTTGACTACCATAAGTCGCAATCCTTCTTTTAATGGTAGATGCGCTGTGTGGCATGACACAGAGTAACAGTCTGCTAAGCGTCGCAATCCTTCTTTTAATGGTAGATGCGCTGTGTGACTTTGATGACTAATCGTTAAAGCATAGCGTCGCAATCCTTCTTTTAATGGTAGATGCGCTGTGTGGCTGCAATCGATCAAGCGTCTGACCAGAGTCGCAATCCTTCTTTTAATGGTAGATGCGCTGTGTGACTAAATGCTATGACGTCCGTAAGACAGTCGCAATCCTTCTTTTAATGGTAGATGCGCTGTGTGCTGTCCGTGGACGGCGTACAGCGAGTCGATGGGGTCGCAATCCTTCTTTTAATGGTAGATGCGCTGTGTGCGCCGTAGATAGCGTGCACGAGTCGCCCATGGGGTCGCAATCCTTCTTTTAATGGTAGATGCGCTGTGTGAAGAGAGCTGACTTCGACCCGCCTAGGGCGAGGTCGCAATCCTTCTTTTAATGGTAGATGCGCTGTGTGTCTACGGGGGACCTGCGATGAACAGCGTGTGTCGCAATCCTTCTTTTAATGGTAGATGCGCTGTGTGAGACTTGGAGAAGCTCTGCAGGATCATATGGGTCGCAATCCTTCTTTTAATGGTAGATGCGCTGTGTGCAAAGCCAGGGTCTCTAGAGAGACTCTCTAAGTAGCGTCGCAATCCTTCTTTTAATGGTAGATGCGCTGTGTGACCCGCCTAAAGACTTGAGTACAAGACGGAAGCGAAGTCGCAATCCTTCTTTTAATGGTAGATGCGCTGTGTGCACACGGGAGCGTCAGACAGCGCGTAAGGAGTCGCAATCCTTCTTTTAATGGTAGATGCGCTGTGTGGCTATGAAACGACAGGGACGTAAGATACGTCGCAATCCTTCTTTTAATGGTAGATGCGCTGTGTGAGGCCCCCAACAGGTGGCACCCGAGAAGTCGCAATCCTTCTTTTAATGGTAGATGCGCTGTGTGGTGGACGCTCCCAGAAGTGGGGCGCCCGAATGGCGGTCGCAATCCTTCTTTTAATGGTAGATGCGCTGTGTGATCCGAAAAGACGCTCGCAAGTCGATGACGTCGCAATCCTTCTTTTAATGGTAGATGCGCTGTGTGAAGCACGGTACGTGAAGTCGGATAGAGTCGCAATCCTTCTTTTAATGGTAGATGCGCTGTGTGAGGCTGTCGGCAGTCGAAGCGCTCGCAATCAGGCGTCGCAATCCTTCTTTTAATGGTAGATGCGCTGTGTGGAGTGCAGACCTAAGGCACCCGCAGCGTCGCAATCCTTCTTTTGATGGTAGATGCGCTGTGTGACCGTGCTCGCACAGATGCTTGATCGTGTCGCAATCCTTCTTTTGATGGTAGATGCGCTGTGTGACAAACGAGCAAGTGATGACAACTGATCAGTCGCAATCCTTCTTTTAATGGTAGATGCGCTGTGTGAGTCAGAAATGACATATATGAAATTCGAGAATGGTCGCAATCCTTCTTTTAATGGTAGATGCGCTGTGTGAGAAGACTGTCAGACGGATCGCACATGAGTGGTCGCAATCCTTCTTTTAATGGTAGATGCGCTGTGTGAGGTCCCCGCAAGGGACAGGTCTGATCAAGTGTCGCAATCCTTCTTTTAATGGTAGATGCGCTGTGTGGAGAGGTCTCAGTCGAAGAGACCTTGCAGCTGGTCGCAATCCTTCTTTTAATGGTAGATGCGCTGTGTGCGTCAGAAGACTCTTGCGAAGAGCGTTGTCGCAATCCTTCTTTTAATGGTAGATGCGCTGTGTGAAGCAGAAAGTGGCTAACGCTCCGTCAGCAGAGGTCGCAATCCTTCTTTTAATGGTAGATGCGCTGTGTGTGCAAGCCGGCTGTGAGCAAGGCTCAATGAGTCGCAATCCTTCTTTTAATGGTAGATGCGCTGTGTGAAAGATTCATGACGAGCTTGAGGTGCATGAGTCGCAATCCTTCTTTTAATGGTAGATGCGCTGTGTGATACAAAATGCGGAGCCAAAGGTCTATGCAGTCGCAATCCTTCTTTTAATGGTAGATGCGCTGTGTGAGCGCTCTCAAGGGGCGCCCACGGGTCGTCGCAATCCTTCTTTTAATGGTAGATGCGCTGTGTGAGAACTCTCGACTCGAGGACGCCCGTGAGTCGCAATCCTTCTTTTAATGGTAGATGCGCTGTGTGGAGCTGCGCACCAGTCACTGAGTGACCGGCAGTCGCAATCCTTCTTTTAATGGTAGATGCGCTGTGTGAGCACCGAGACGGTGCACCCAGTAGAGGCACGGTCGCAATCCTTCTTTTAATGGTAGATGCGCTGTGTGAGATGGTTATATAAGTCGTTTATTTTCAGTGTTTTATATATTCAAAATTGCGCAAAATGGTATTTTTTCCAATCTGATTGGAATTTTAAACAGAATTTTCTTAAAGAAATTCAAGAATTCACCAAACAATATGTCAAAGATCGTGCTTTGCCGGGCTTCCGTTCGTCGGGCGGGTCGAAAAATGCGCAGGCGTTCATCGTGTAAAAACAGCCGTTCGTCCAAAATGTCAGCGCACGGCTGTCATGTTTCTTTGGCTGCCGCCCATGCGGAAAGCCGCTTTCAAAGTGAAGGCATTTTAACAAAAAAAATTATTCCACACAAGTATTGGCAGGTGTTTTTTTTCATTAAAAATGAAAAAAGCGACACCCATGGTGAGTGTCGCTTGGGGTGTGGGTTCTGCAGGATTCGAACCTGCGACCCCCTGCTTGTAAGGCAGGTGCTCTGAACCAACTGAGCTAAGAACCCTTTTGCTCAAATGCTGATGCAAAGGTAGCAGATGCTTTCATATCGTGCAAATTATTTTTGATTTTTTTCTTCGCAAAAAACACAACCGGCTCAAAAGCAAAGTTTTGAGCCGGCGTCTATACATAAGCAAACAAGTGTTTATTGCAACTGCGCCAAGATGGAACGGAACGATACCGCCTCGCCTATGATGCGGGGTAGCTCGGCAATAGGCACACGTTCCTGCGCGGTCGTGTCGCGATGGCGCAAGGTAACGGTGTTGTCTTCCATGGTTTGGTAGTCCACGGTAATGCAGAAGGGCGTGCCTATCATGTCTTGGCGGGTATAGTTTTTGCCTATGGCGCCACGCTCTTCATAAATGGTGTTGAAGTCGTAGCGCAACAGATTGAACACTTCGCGTGCTTTTTCGGGCAGTCCGTCTTTGCGCACCAAGGGGAAGACGGCCGCTTTCACCGGTGCTATGGCCGGGTGGAATTTTAAATACACGCGTTTCTTTTCATTGCCTTTGGCATCCACGCCTATGTCTTCGGTATAGGCATTCGACAAAACAGCCAAGAAAAGACGATCGGCACCAATCGAAGTCTCAATCACATAGGGAATGTAGCTTTGTTTGATTTCGTCATCGAAATAGCGCAGTTTTTTCTTTGAGTACTGCTCGTGGTTGCGCAGGTCGAAATCGGTGCGCGAATGGATGCCTTCCAATTCTTTAAAGCCAAAGGGGAATTCATATTCTATATCGAGGGCGGCATTGGCATAGTGTGCCAGCTTTTCGTGCTCATGAAAACGCAACTTGTTTTCGGGCAAGCCTATGGCACGCAAAAAGTCATAGCGTTTTTGTTTCCAGTATTCGTACCACTGCATCTCTTCGCCGGGGCGCACGAAGAACTGCATTTCCATCTGCTCGAACTCGCGCATGCGGAAAATAAACTGCCGTGCCACAATTTCGTTGCGGAAGGCTTTGCCTATTTGTGCAATACCAAAAGGTATTTTCATGCTGGTGCCGCGCCCTGTTTTTTGCACATTCAAGAAATTGACAAAAATACCTTGTGCCGTTTCGGGGCGTAAGTAAATGGTCATGCTGTCTTCGGCTACGGCTCCTGCCTTGGTCGCAAACATCAGGTTGAACTGGCGCACTTCGGTCCAGTTGGCAGTGCCCGACACCGGGCAAACAATATTTTCTTCGATGATCAGATTGCGCAGCCCTTCGAAATCTTCCCGGTTGAGCAGCTCGTTCATCTTGTCGAGCAGGGCTTGCGCCTTGGCTTCCTCGCCGGCTTGGCGGTATTCTTCGGCTTTGCCCTCGATGAGGTGGTCCACGCGGTAGCGCTTTTTAGAGTCTTTGTTGTCGATAAGCGGATCGTTGAAGCTGTCCACGTGTCCGGAAGCTTTCCATGTGGTAGGGTGCATGAAAATGGCAGCGTCCAGCCCCACGACGTTTTCATGCAGTTGGGTCATGGCTTTCCACCACAGTTGCTTGAGGTTGTTTTTCAACTCCACGCCATTCTGCCCATAGTCATAAACAGCCTGCAGCCCGTCGTAAATTTCACTGGAAGGGAAGACAAAACCGTATTCTTTGGCATGCGATACGATTTTTTGCAAGTTGGCTTCCTCCAAGGTCAGTGCTTGTTGCTTCTTCGACATATCGATTGTGTTTTTGTGTTCCTTCGTATTTTGCTAAGAAACAAAAATAAGCAAGTTTTAAGAAAGGCACGCCGGCCGTGCGTAAAAAGAAAACATCCGTACCGCTTTTTGACGTATTACATTTTACCGGCTGACCGAATGTAAACACAGCAACACACATTTACACATGAAACCACACGCTCTTTTTTTTCACATGCGGCGTTTTGCTTCCTTGCTGGGTGCATGGACGCTCCTGCTATGCAATGGCGGACAGACTCAAGCCCAAAGCCCTTGTTTTTATGCGCAGGGCTACCCGGCAAGTGCCACGCGCATACGGGCTTGTGTGCCTTTTACCATTGAACTGGTCGATTGCACCGGGGGTGGGCAAAATATTGCCTATCGCTTTCAGGAAGGGGGCGAGCGCACCGCTTCCAATACTTTTACTTATACTTCGCCGGGCTTGTACAGCGTGACACAGTACGGCAATTTTCCGGACGGCAACGGGGGCTTTACCGGTGACAGCCTGACCAAAAGTGCCTATGTGGAAGTGTTGGCTACGCCCACGCCCCAAGTACGGATGGAACGCTGCAACGGCAGGCGCCTGCGGATTACCGCCCCTGCCGCCCCTTATGAGCAATATGTAGTGAACTGGGGCGACGGCAGCCCCCCGCAAATACTGACGCCCGGCAACACGCTGAATCATGTCTATGCCACAGCAGGCAGCTACACGCCTGTTGTGCGCGGCGAGTACCTGCTCAACCGCATCGACGGGCAAAATTGCGGCAAAGACACCACCATTACTTTGGCTATTTACGAAGATATAAACACTTCGAACTTCAACTTTCAAATGGAAGTGCAAAGCCCTTTGTCTGTTTGCGAAGGGCGTGTGCTGCTTGCTTGGGAAAACCTGCGTGCCGACTGGCAATATAGCTTGGAAGTATCGCGCAACAACGGCGCCTATGAGCCCGTCTTGCAGCTCGAAGACAGCACCGCCTCTTCGGTAGAATATGTTTGGCAGGGCAATACGCTCACGCAAAGCCTGCGCTTCCGGTTGAATGTGCGCAATGCATGCGGCGAGTCGGTGTCTTTTGTGTCGGCTACCTACACGCCCCCCCTCTCGCAACTGCCCGTAAAAGTGCGGGACTTGCAGCTGTCATTTACAAATGATAACCGCCTACAGGCAAGCTGGAACGACAGCGAGAAGGCTTATCCCGAACTGCAAGAGCTGGAGTTATGGCAAAACGGGCAATCGATAAAAGTGCTTCCCAACAGCGGTAATTTCACCGGTGAAGAGCCACAGGACATGCCCGCATGTTGGCAACTGAAAAAAGAAGGCAGCTGTGGACCTATAGCCCACAGCGATGTGGTGTGCCCCTTGTGGTTGACCATAGAGCAACAGGGGCGCAACCAATACAATCTGTCGTGGCAGCCTTACCGCCGCAACGACACGATCATCAGCAGTACCTACGAAATTGTGCTTAGCGATGAAGGGGGGGCTGAAATTGAACGTATTGCCGCAGGCAATAACCTGCAAAGCAGCCTCGCGCCCACCGACACACTGCGGCAGTTGCTGTTTGTGCATATAGAAAGCGTTTTGCCGGGCGGCTTTGTGAGCCGCTCGAACCGCCGGCGTCTCGAACGCCCCCTGCAGCTGCATTTCCCTACGGCCTTCACGCCCAATGGCGATGGTTTGAACGACATTTTTCGCCCCAAAGGGACCTTTGTGCGCAGTTACCGCCTGCAAATCTACGACAGCAAAGGCAGTCTGCTTTTTGAAAGCAGCAATATGGAAGAAGGTTGGGACGGTGCCCAAGCGCCGCCGGGCAGCTACCTGTATCGCGCCGTAGCCGAGGATTACCTGGGCAGGCAATACAGCTTCGAAGGGGTGGTAACACTCATACGGTAAATGCTTTTTAAAGGCACATGCCGCTCAATCAGGCACGGCTTATCTGCTCACAGAACTCATCATTTCGAACGGAGCACAGCCTGTCATTTCGAACCGAACGCAGTGAGGTGAGAAATCTCAAAGCCCAACAAGCAAAAAGAAGTAAAAGAGATTTCCCGCTTGCGCTCGAAATGACAAAGAACAAACGCCCTAAGAATAGCAACAGGCGCTTTTTGTGCAGAAAGCGCCTGTTGAAGGGTTCACAAAGAAACAAAGCAAGTGTTTAGCAGGCTGTTTCAGGGCTTCGCCGGCACGTCGTCTTCATAGCGGCGCAACTTCACTCCGAAGCTCAGCACCTCGGGCAAGGGGTCTTCGCGCATATATTGCTGTATGAGGTAGATATACTTGCCCGGCGCCGGAAAGTCGTATGCCGGCAAGGCAATGAGCTCATGCTCGAAGATGTCGCCCAGATTGGTACCGTAAGGCTCGCCCGTCTTGGGGTCCATCAGCTCTATGTGCTGCAGATGCTTGGCAAGCACCTTGCCGGTGCTGTCAATCAATGTGTATTGCACATACATGTTGTAATAAGGGTAGTCGAGCGTGTTGCGTATGTGATAATACACATCGTATTTGCCGGCTTGAGCAATGGGCAGTTCAAAGCGCAAGACGGAGTCGGCATACCACTTGCCGCCCGGCAGCGAGTAAATTTTTTCATATACCAAACGGTCATCGCTGCAAGCCGTCAGCAGTAGTAGCCCCAAAAAGAAAGCAACAAGGGTTTTGTAGCTGTTCATGGTGAATTGTGTCTTATGATTTGTTGTTGCGGCGGTTCCGGCTACGCCGTTTTTTATTTGAAGACGAAGTATTTTCGCCTTCCCCGCTCTTCGACTTATGGGCAGCACCCGGCTGCTCTTTGTCACTTCTGCTTTTGTTTTTCTTGCGGCGTTTCTTTTTGCGCTTGGCATTTTCACGCCCCTTGATGCGCTCTTCTATACGTTCCAGGTCTATACTGATGTCGTTTTCTATGGCTTCGTCATCATCGAGCAAGGTAGTCTCTTGCAAAGCCTCGGGCATTTGCCCCGCTTCGTTCATTTCCATGATTTCGCGCACACGCTCCACACTAAGCGGATACCAGGTGCTCTCGTTCTCATAGGCAAACCACAATATCTTTTTGAAGATATCGGTTTTGCGCAGGTAAGCATTGCCTTTGGCTGTTTTGAGCACCTCCACCTCGGGGATGTCTTTGAGGGCTTCCACGTAGGTATCCAGCTCGTAGTTCAGGCAGCACTTCAGGCGCCCGCATTGCCCGGACAACTTCGCCGGGTTGAGCGACAAATTTTGGTAACGCGCTGCCGACGTGGCTACGCTCTTAAAGTCGGAAAGCCAGGTAGAGCAGCAGAGCTCGCGCCCGCAGACGCCAATGCCGCCCAGGCGTGCCGCCTCTTGGCGCAGGCTTATTTGCCGCATCTCGACACGTATTTTGAACTCCGACGCCAGAATCTTGATAAGCTCGCGGAAGTCCACACGCCCGTCGGCCGTATAGTAAAAAGTAGCTTTGGTTTGGTCTGCCTGATACTCTACGTCGTTGAGTTTCATTTGCATGCCCAATTCGCGTATAATCTCGCGTGTGCGAAACAGCGTGGGCATCTCCCTGTTTTTGGCTTCTTGGAATTTCTGCATGTCTGCTTCGGTAGGCAGACGCAAGATGCAGGGCAGCTCGGCATCTTCTGCCAGTTGTTTTTTGCGCATCTGCAGGCGCACCAGCTCGCCCCGCAACGACACATGCCCAATATGATAACCGGTGGGCATTTCTACCACCACGGGGTCGCCGGTTTCCAACGCAAAGCCTTCGGTATTGCGGAAGAAGTCCTTGCGTCCGTTTTTGAAACGCACTTCTACGACGTCAAACTGTTCGTCGGGTGGTATATCCAGATGGCTCAGCCAATCAAATACATTCATTTTATTGCATCCGCCGGTGGCGCAGCTGCCGTTGCTCCGGCAGCCTGCGGGCTTGGCGGTCCCACAATTCGTACAAGCCATAGTGATTCTACGGTTTAAATGAAAAAGGTGAAGTACTTACCTCAACAAGGCAAATACGGTTTTAGTTTTGCTTTGAAGCCTCTGCTTCTTGCTGCCAGCGCAACAGGTCCAAGCCTATGTCGCGGCGATAATACTTGTTGTCGAAATGGATGCTCCCGGCCGCTTTCATAGCCAATTGACGGGCTTCGGGCAGGCTTTCAGCCAAAGCAGTAACAGCCAACACACGCCCGCCATGGGTCAGTATTTCGCCTTGGCTGCCTTGACGGGTGCCCGCATGGAATACAATGGCTTCTTCTACTTCATCGATGCCGGTAATCACCTTGCCTTTTTCATAAGCCTCGGGATAACCTTGCGATGCAAGCACTACGGTAACGGCCGTGTAAGGGCTAATCTGCAGGCTTTGCTGCCCCAAGGTGCCTGCTGCCGTGGCTTCGAGCAACACCAGCAGGTCTGATTCGATACGCGCAAAAACGGCTTGTGTTTCAGGGTCGCCCATGCGCACGTTATACTCAATCACATAGGGGTCGCCTCCCACATTCATCAAGCCCAAGAAGATAAAACCAGAGTAAGGGGCTTGCTCTTGCTGCAGCCCTTGCAAAGTGGGGCGAATGATGCGCTCTTCCACCTTGCGAATAAAATCCTTGTTCACGAAAGGCACCGGCGACACTGCCCCCATGCCGCCCGTGTTCAAGCCCGTATCGCCCTCACCTATGCGTTTATAGTCTTTGGCTTCGGGCAATACCATATAATCTTTGCCGTCGGTAAGCACAAATACCGACACCTCAATGCCTTGTAAAAACTCTTCGACCACCACTTTACGGCTTGCTTCGCCAAATTTGCCGGAAAGCATGGCTTTCATTTCTTCCATTGCCTGCTCGCGCTGCTCGCAAATCAACACGCCCTTGCCGGCAGCCAAGCCGTCGGCTTTCAAGACCACGGGCAACGGATGCTGCTGCAGATACTCGAGCGCTTCGTCCAGCTGTCCTGCTTCAAAGGTGCGATAACGGGCAGTAGGAATACCATAGCGCTGCATGAACTGCTTGGCGTAGTCTTTACTGCCTTCCAAGCGTGCCCCTGCTTTCGAAGGACCTACTACCTTCAGCCCTTTCAATGCAGGGCGTGCACTCAGCGCATCGCGGATGCCGGCCACCAAGGGGGCTTCGGGACCTACCACAAGCAAGTCGATGGATTGCGCTTCGCAAAAGGCGGCCACCGCTTCAAAATCCATGGGGTCCAAAGCCACATTTTGGGCGTGGCGGGCAGTGCCTGCGTTGCCCGGTGCAATGAACAAAGCCTCGCAAAGGGGGCTTTGTGCGATTTTATATACGAAGGCGTGCTCTCTGCCGCCGCTGCCTAAAACAAGAACTCGTGCCATAACAACAATCGATTGGTAAAAGTTATTTTATTGAGATTCGGATTCACCGGAATGACCGGAAGCTTGTCCTTTTTTCAGGACGCCTTCGGTCGAAAGACTTTCTTCGAGCAGCATAAAGAAAGTATTCATGATGCGCTCGCGCTCAATGTTCAAGTACTTCTGCAGCAAGGAACTTTTGTGATAAACCAGCTGCATGATGCCGTTTGCCATTGCCCACAAGCACTTCGATACCACCTGCGGCTCCACGCCTTTTTTAATGCTGCCATCTTGTATGCCCCACTCGATGCACTCAGCCAGTATGTCGTCCATGTGCAACATTTCGCGCTCCAGGTCTTCGTCCAATTCGAAGTTATCGCCTGAAGTAAAATAAGCAATCACCTTGTAATAATCGGGGTAGCGGGTGGCGAAATCGAAGTAGGCATATCCGATGGCACGCACCTTGTCTACTCCTTTCTCATGCCCTTCGATGGCTTCGCGCAAATGCTTCTGCAATATTTCATTGCCCTTTTGGGCGATGGTAAAGAAGAGCTCGTCTTTGGTTTTGAAATAGCTGTAAAGGGTGGCTTTGCTCAAGCGTGCCCGCTTGGCCACGTCGTCCATGGTGGCTTGCCGGAAGCCTTTGGTAAAGAAAACCAATTCTGCCGCCTTCAGAATCGCTTCACGGCGATTCTGCTTTGCCTGTTCACGTCTCGATAGATTCTTTGACATTTTCTTTAACTTTGAAGGACAAATCTACAAAATTTATAAAGGAAGGGCACGGCCTTGTGCCTGTCCATTCAATCAAGCAAGTGTAAATCTGCATCAAAATACCGGTCATTATGCAACAGTGGGCAAAGTTATTGAGCGAAAAAAAGTTAAGCACGGAAGAGTTGAAACAGTTGTGGGATTTCCTGAGTCACTACATTACCCCACGCCGCAAAGCACTGTTTGAAGAAAAGATAGCCCACAGAACTTATCACATCACCGTAGCCGTAGAAGACATTTACCAAGAGCGCAATGCCAGCGCGGTGGTGCGCTCCGCCGAATGTTTTGGTGTGCAGTCGGTGCATATTATCGAAAATCATAACGAGTACAAGATAGCCAAAGGCATAGCCAAAGGGGCTGACAAGTGGGTGGACTTGCACCTCTACGACCGCAAGGGGCAAAACAATACCGAAGCATGCCTGCAAGCGCTCAAAGCCCGGGGCTACCGCCTGGTAGCTACCACGCCCCACCAAGACGACTGCTATATAGACGAACTGGACCTCAGCCAACCGACGGCTTTTATCATGGGGGGTGAAAAAGACGGCCTCACACCCACCGCCATGTCCATGGCAGATGCTTTCGTGAAAATTCCTATCTACGGCTTTACCGAGAGTTTCAACATATCGGTGGCCACGGCTATTATCTTGTATGAAAGCACACGCCGCCTGCATCAGAGCACAGACATTGCCTGGCAGCTCGATGAAAGCACACGCCTGCAAAAGCTGGTCGAGTGGGCACTCAAAAGCGTGTCGGATGGCAGCCGCTTACTGATGCGCTTTTTTGAAGAACAGACAAACGGCATAGGCTAAAGCATGGATATATCGAAAAAAAAGCCGGCTTATCCCATTCAGGGCTTTTTGCGCAAATATTTGTGGCATTACGACCGGATTAGCCGTTTGCCACTGCACTACGACGACCTCTTGCGTTATAGCGAAAGCTTTCCGGTCATCGACCAGTTTGGCAATGACACACTCTGGGAAAGTGTCATTTACCCTTCGTATATGTACGAAGAGCTCAACCATAAATTGACCACCATCTATGCCATTTTGCGCACCGACGGCGACATGGCTTTCAGCGAGCACCTGTCTGTAGACCGTATCGACTACTGCACTTTTGGCAATTCCAATCCCTTCCGCATTCGTATCATCAACCGCTACAATGACAACTACGATTATTTTTATGTAAAACGTGCCGACGCCTCGCGCATTTACGGCTTGGAACTGGAGCACTTGCTCTCGCCCAACCGTATCAACTTTTTGGTATTTCGCGATACGCTCATCGAAGAGCATATTGCCGGCATTCCGGGCGATGTGTTCATCAAGCGCTATTTGGAACGCCCCGAAACCAACCTGGTTCGGGTTGCCAAAGAGTTTGTGAAGTTCAACGAGCGTTGTTTTGTGCGGCTACTGGGCGACATGCGCGCCTACAATTATGTGGTGGACATCACGCCCGACTTCGACAACGAGCAGTACCGTATCCGTGCCATCGACTTCGACCAACAGTCTTACGAAGGGCGCTACCGCCTGTATCTGCCGCAGTTCTTCAAAGAAAACAACCGCTTGGTGCAGCTCAGCCTGCAGCTGCTCAACGAACGCACCATCAAACAATATCAGCAAGAAGAGCGCACTTTGATTGTGCGGCGCCTTAAAGCAGCCCGCTACCGCCTCAAAGACCTTATCGACTGCATGCGTGCCGATACGCTGGCGCCCCCCGAAAAGGTAGAGCAGCTCAAGCAAGAGCTGGCTGCCTACCACCATGACCGCCGTTTTTTGGCATGCCGTAATATGGGCGACATCGTGCGCCAACAATTGCGCAATGCGCTTACACGCCTGCATTAGGCAAACCTTATTTCCGGCAATGGGCTTTTCCACTTGACTGCCCGGCCCGAAGGGAACAAAAAAACCGCCTCGAAAGCCTGCCCAATTTGAGCTTTGCTTTGCAAGGCGGTAGTGTGCGAATGCGTGCACAAAACCAATTACTTCTTATCCTTGGGCTTGATAGGAATGCCCACGCTCAACACATAACGCCATCCCCGCTGGCGAGCATTCAGCTCATAGTAGTGTGTCCTGCCTTCTTCGTTGGTGTACTCAAAGCCATCCACTATGCGGTTGAAACCATGTTCATACTCCCATTGAATGCTTACGTAGCGGGTTCGCAGGGCAATTCCGGCAATCGCACCCACATAATGCCCTTTGACACCTTGCAAAAAATCTTCTTGCAAACGCACATTGCGGTCACTTCTAGAAAAGAAGTTATTATCGAGGCTGAGCGCATACCCCCCGGCGGTTCCCCATGCCAACCTGTTCACAAAGCCCCCCGCATAGGCTTGCAGGCGCAAATAGCGTTTTTTATGTGGCCATAAAAGCACGTTGTACTTTGCCAGCAAGTCTATACCCAAGCGCTCGGTATGCACACTTATTTCATACGCCGGACGGTAACTCAATAACTGAGGCACCATCTCTGCCGACCTCAAGTCGGCCATTTGGTAGCTATAGTAAAACCGCCCTTGGAAACTCCATGGATATTTCCAGTTATATTCACACCATACTCCACCCATGGCATAGTTGACAGGCATTTTTTGAACGAAATAAGGGTCGTCCGTTTTGTCGATGTAAATATTGATATCGCCTGTCTTTATAGAAAACAGACCATCTCCCGGATCTATCAGCTGTATGGCGCCCCATGCCCCTGCTTCCCACTTTACGGGAAATTCCTTCCGGACTTGTGCCGAAGCACAAAAGCTCATCAGCAACAGAAAAAACACATAACTCTTTTTCATAGCCTTTGTGTTTTAATTTTAACATAGTACCAATCCCCCTTTAAGTCCTGTGCCATAAGCAGCGAACCTGAAGGGGGAAAGGTCTACTTCTATTTTATTGTTTTATGTAAAAGTTGAACGTTCCGGTAGAATACAAAAAGCCTTCACCCAGAACATTGTCGCAATACCATACCTCAGCAGATTCCATAGTGTCATCTCCATTCGTATATTGAATTGTTTTGGTATATGGACCTAACTTAAATGTATGGGTTGTTGTAGCAGCTTCGCTATCGTTGTCCATTTCGCTCCATTCTATACAGATTCTATCGCCCCAATGTTGCGGGTCCCATCTTTCCAATCTCAAATTGAGGTTATACCAAACGGTGTAGCAATCTGTAAACAAAAGTTTACATTCAGTAAAATAACGCTGCGGCACCCTGATACTTTTGGAAGCAGCTTCTAATACGTCCCCTATTTGATAATCCGCATAGTAAATTCTTGTACGAAGCTCCAGCTTACCATCATACCACTCTCTAACTCTTCTCAATTGTGTCATATTGGTAAACTTTGTATTTCCGACAAAGTCGTATACACCCACTCTTCCTTCACGCGGGCAAGAAGGGTTGCTCACAGGAGGTTGATTAGGAGGCGTGCTTCCCCCACCGGAGGGAGGAACTCCACCGCCACCACATGCTATCACCGCCTCTTCATATTTGTCACGAAAAACATATACATAATGCTCATCCTCGTATGCCGACGCCCGTAATATCTCAGGGCAACGAGCTGCTTCATCGTTTTTGGATAGCGCCAGCGTCCACTCGTTCTCTGAGATAACAATCACAGGCTGTTTGGGCTCTTCCTTTGCACTAAGCTCATAATAGTTGCCTTCAAAATCATAAGCTGGAATAATGTCACCTTCTTTCTTTGATGGGATATAAGCAACTAAAGGAACCAACGATTTGGCATCCCATCTATTTGCATCAGCTGTTTCAAGCTCCGGCATGGCTACTTGTAACAGTGGCATTTTTTGCAAAATTTCCTCTATGTCATCAATAGAATATTCATTGGTTCTGCGCAGCCGGTTGGCATACTTTCCGGCTAAGATATCTTTAACAGAAACCTTGCCTGCCATCACTCTTGAGCCGGCTAACGTTATGTTGTCATTGGCATGCATACTCAATAAAACCTCATAATCGCCGCCAAATTGCTTTAATAATTCTTTTTTAAGATACTCGCGAACCTCCGGCTCACGCAACGACAGCGCCAAGTTCAGCGCTATTTGCCTCTTTACAGCATCTGCCTCCTCTGCCGTCATGTCTTTAATTACTCCTCCTTGCTCTTGGGCAGCCTCCGGCAATACGGCTTCCTCTGTTACCGGTGTCTTACAGCCATTAATAAAGAGAAGAGAAGAGAAGAGAAGAGAAGAGAAACGGATCTCAAATAAAACTTTTTCATGCTTCTATCAATTTTAGTGTTCAACATGCAATTTGTTCGAATTAAGGACCGGTCCATTAATTCGTGCAATTATACAAAAGGTTAATAAAATTACAAAGCAATAAATTTACTTTATTTGCAATAAAACAAAAACAACAAAACAAATAAGTTTTTTAAACACATTCTTAACATGTTAAAAACAAAGATACAACAAGCCAACAAGGAAGTAGATTATATTTAAAACAGGCATTACACTCCGGCTTTACGCTTGCAAGAAAACAAGCGCACATTAAGATTTTTAAAAACAAAAACACATTGCTTCAAGTCCACTAAGGCAGCAAGCCGGGGTGTCTTTGCTCTTGTTGATGTGGAAGTGGCTTTTCGTTTTCCTGACGGGTGGTATAAATAAGCAGGAAAGGCAAGACAAAAAACAGCAGCAACACCGCTACAAACCCCAGCATACGATGCTGCACATGCAGACGTCCCAAACGGCTTACCATACGCACAATGCCTTCGCGTATGGGTTTCCATGGTGCCAGCAAGCACATGCCGCAAAGATTAAACAGCACATGCGTAAGGGCAATGGTAAGGGCTGCTTCGCCATGCCCCAATGATGCCAGCAAGGCGGTGAGCGTGGTGCCTATGTTGGCGCCCACAATAAGCCAAAAAGCGCGCCCCAGCGGGATGCGGTTCGAAGCCACAGCCGTTACTATCAGCGAGGTGGTTAATGAACTCGACTGCACCAAGATGGTCAAAAACAAACCGGAAAGCAATGCACGCCAGGATGTGCCGGTCAGCAGGTGTCCTACACGGTAAATCACCTGACGCTCCAAAAAACCTTTGAACATCAAAGAAAGCAGGCGGATAAAAGCAATCATCAACAAGAAAGCCAAGCCCAGCGCCACAAGCAAGGAGCCGCCAACCCACTGCATCAACTGTTCGGCCAGGGGATGCACCACCCAGTGGTTCAGCCCTTGAAAAGCCCAACTACCGGTGATGCCCGCCATTTGTTGTGCCAGCCAATGTGCAGCCCCCGACAACACATGCCCGAAAAACTCCAAGGGAAACAACACAAGGGCAGTCAAGATATTGAAAAGCATATGCAAGGCGCTACCACTCACTGCCCTGCGGAATTCTTTTTTCCGCATCACGTGCCCCAGCGTAACCAAAAAGCAGGTGAGCGTGGTGCCTATGTTGGCGCCTATGATGACGGGCACCGCCTGTGCATAAGTGAGTGCGCCGGCTGCAGTCAGCGCCACCGTAATAGAGGTAATCGTAGAGCTGCTTTGCACCACTGCAGTGGCTAAAATACCCACAAACAGAGCTACAAAGGGGTTGTTTATCATTTGAAAAATGGCATGCACCGAAGCCTCGCCTTTTTGCTGCACCGCCACCACCATCAGTTCTATACCCACCAAAAACAAACAAACTACAGCTGCAAAGGCGAGCGTGCGCCCTATAAGCTTTAGCCAAGGCCAATCTTTCATCGTAATTATCTATCGCATTCTAAGAGGGCAAAATTAGCTAATTCATTGACAACAAAGGCTGTATGTCCGAAATTTAATATACAGCTAATATTCCCTTAACATACAGGACCGGTATCAAAGCATGGCCGACAATTCCTTCACCATCGCCACAAAGTAGCGCACACGCGCCGGGTCAGTATCCGGATACAAACCATGCCCCAAATTGGCAATATAACGCTGCTTGCCGGCAGCACTCAACATCTGTTCCACATATTGCTTGATGGCTGCTTCCGGAGCATACAAAGCGCAGGGGTCTAAGTTGCCCTGCAGTGTTTTTTGCTGCCCCACTTGTGCACGCACTTGTGCCAGGTCCATGGTCCAATCCAAGCCTATCACTTGGCAATCGGTCTGCAGCAAGTCGGGCACTATATAGTGTGCCCCTTTGGCAAAAACGGTCACGGGCACTTCTTGTATAGCCTCACAAATGCGGCGGATATAAGGCAGTGCAAAGGCTCTGTATTGCTGCGGCGACAAAATGCCTGCCCACGAGTCGAAAAGTTGCACCAAGTCTGCACCTGCTTTTATTTGTGCTTTCAGGTAAGCCGTCGTTACACGTGTGATGGCATCCAGCAAGCGGTGGGCAAGCCCGGGCGCTTCGTAAAGCATGCGCTTGGCTACGGCGAAAGTCTTCGAACCTTGCCCTTCCACCATGTAGCAGAAGATAGTAAAGGGCGCACCGGCAAAGCCTATCAAGGGCACCCGCCCATTCAACTCTTTTTTGGTCAGGCGTATGGCCTCGAGCACGTAGCTTAGGGCGTCCTCTACTTCGGGCTCCTGCAAGCGCTCCAAGTCAGCCTCCGAGCGTATGGTGTTGGGAAAGAAAGGACCACGCTTTTCTACCATCTCATAAGGGCAACCCATTGCCTCGGGCACTACCAATATATCGGAAAAGATAATGGCAGCATCTACCCCCAGCAAATCCACCGGCTGAATGGTTACTTCGGCAGCCAGCTCGGGCGTCTTTACCAACTCAATGAAGCCACTCAGGCGCTCACGCACCGCCCGGTATTCGGGCAGTACCCGCCCCGCCTGACGCATCAGCCACACAGGCACACGCTCCACCGCCTCGCCACGAGCGGCTCGCAACAACAAATCGTTCTTTAAAGCCATAGACAATCCATCGGTTTTGGACACAATTTTACACAATCTTTCTCTATATTTGCAGCCGACCTGTGTTTTTTACAAAACCTGCCATTTTGACACAATTTGACAGTTCGGCAAAAAAGTTGCAGTCTTAGGCAAAAGAAAATCACCCGCTTCCTTGACCAAGGGATAGCCGGACTACCAAAAAAACAACACAAAAAGGAGGAATCCAACTATGGCAAAAAATAAAAAGAACACCAATCATCCAAACGAAGAACCCATCAAACAATCATCGCAACAGCAACCCGAGCAACAAACACACGATGAAGTAGTGGAAATACGAGAGGTGGAGGAAAAAGTGCCTTCACCCGAAGAAGTGGTGCAGGAAGCCGAAGCACACGCACAGGCACAAGCCGACAAAATAGCAGCTTTGGAAGCCGAAGTGGCAGAGTTGAAGGATAAGTATGTGCGCTTGTATGCCGACTTCGACAACTTCCGCAAGCGCACCAACAAAGAAAAGAGCGAGTTTCTACAGCAAGCCAATGCCCAGCTGCTCAAAGATCTGCTGCCCATAGTCGATGACTTCGAGCGGGCACTGCAGGTCATGCAGCAAACCGAAAGCAACGACAAAACCAAAGAAGGTATCGAACTGATTTACAAAAAGCTGATGCGCACACTTGAAAAATATGGTGTAAAGCCATTGGAAACACCGGCCGGCACCGACTTCAATGCCGACCTGCACGAAGCCATTACGCAAGCCCCGGCCCCCAACGAAGAGCTGAAGGGCAAAATCATTGACACCATAGAAAAAGGATACTATCTGCACGATAAAGTATTGCGTTTTGCAAAAGTGGTTGTAGGTAGCTAAACTCCGGGCGAAAAGTAAACAAAACCATGGCGAAAAGAGATTATTACGAGGTGTTGGGGGTGAGCCGGACGGCCACGCAGGAAGAAATCAAAAAGGCTTATCGCAAGCTGGCCATCAAGTACCACCCGGACAAAAATCCGGGCAACCCCGAAGCAGAAGAGAAATTCAAAGAGGCAGCCGAAGCCTATGAAGTGCTGGGCAACCCCGAAAAGCGTCGCCGCTACGACCAATTTGGTCATGCGGGTGTCAATGGCGGTGCCGGCGGCTTCAGCAGTATGGAAGATATCTTTGAACGCTTCAGCAGCATCTTCAACGAAGGCGGCAGCCCCTTCGAAGCCTTCTTTGGCGGAGGTGGCGGACATGGGCGCCGCCGGAAAGGAAGCAACCTGCGGGTGCGGCTGAAGCTGACCTTGCAAGAAATAGCCAAAGGGGTTGAAAAGAAAATAAAAATCAGACGGGAAGTCAGCTGCGATGCCTGCCATGGCACCGGCGCCAAAGGGGGCACTGCTTTGCGCAGCTGCTCTACCTGTGGGGGCACCGGCCAAGTGCAGCGCGTCACCAATACCATCTTGGGGCAAATGATTACTTCATCTACCTGCCCTACCTGCCAAGGTGCCGGCAAAATTGTAGATGAGCGTTGCGAGGTATGCCATGGACAAGGCGTTACTCAAAAAGAAGAAACCATCAGCGTACGCATTCCGGCAGGGGCTGTGGGCGGCATGCAGCTGTCGATGCGCGGCAAAGGCAACTACCCACCGGGCGGGGGCACACCCGGCGACCTCATCATCCTCATTGACGAGGTGGAAGATGATGTGCTCAAGCGCGATGGCAACAATGTAGTGTATGACCTTTATATTAGCTTCATAGATGCCGCCTTGGGCACCACCGTAGAAGTGCCTACCATCGACGGCGCCGTGAAAATCAAAATAGAGCCGGGCACACAAAGTGGTAAAATCCTGCGCCTGCGGGGCAAAGGTATTCGCGACATCGACGGCTACCAGGGCGACCAGCTCATCCACGTGAATGTGTGGGTGCCCAGGCAACTGAGCGACGAAGAACGCAAGCTACTCGAAAAACTGCGCCATTCGCCCAACTTTCAACCCAAACCGGATAAGCGTGAGAAAGGATTCTTCGACAAGATTCGCGAGTTTTTTAAGTAATTGAAATGTAAATAACGAGACAAAGGCGCCTCAATATCTCAAAGGCGCCTTTTTTATTTTGTGTTTCAATACCGTGAAGCCGGCTTTCATGGAGGCATCCGTACGGTGCTACTTGTTCTGCCCGTCAATGCGGTACACCGTGAAACGGCTGCGATTTTGCATCTCATCTTCTTCGGTACCATACTCCTGCACCAACAGACGCTTGCTGTCGAGTAAACAAACAGGAGTACCCAACTCTTTGCCTACTTTCAAAGCAGCAAGCACACCCCTTTCCGGATGAATAAACGCTACCCAATAATCGAGCCTTACATCAGGGGCATTGACAGGGTACTCCGGATACTTATTGTGAAAGTCTTTTAACATTTGCTCATCTGCCGCTACTTTGTATATGCAAGCCAGTGTGTCGTTTCCAAGGTACTGCAAATACTTTACCCTTGCGCTCAAATATTGATCTAAGGCAGGCGACACAACGCTTTCTTTTTGATTTATGGGATAAGCATATACTTTAAAATCAGGTAATTCGAGCCGCAGCGCACGCACCTTCTTTTTTTGCTTCAAGTCATAAACAAACAACAAAGGTTCATTGAAAGGTTGCGCATAAGCATGACGGCAGCTTTCATCGACTGTCATGCACAAATGAGTGGCATAATAAGAAGTCTCTTTTCCGGAAGAAAAGCGGCTTTCCGCTTCGGGATTTTTACCCAAAAACTCAAAAGCTGCCTTAGCGCTTTGCAAGCTGTCAAGGATGATGATTGCCGGGCGTGGGTTTAAATATGCTTCGGCAGTTGTTTCTTCTACGGTCAAATGCAAGCCTATCAACTTATCCTCACAGAAATGAGATTCCCGTATAGGGAGAGTCATCGAAGCGGCTCTTTTAGGCAGGGCTACATAACGCAAAAACTTACCGTCCAAATTGTAATATACAAGGCTGTTAAAGGTACTTACCACAAGGGTGGTGTCGTTATACACGGCTATGTTGCGCCATATGTTGTAATACTCGTCGAAATTGCTGCCCCGCTTCTGAAAACTATGCGTGGTCTTTTGGTTTAAATCGTAAGTTACCACGTCGAACACAAGCATATTACTCAATAGCAACTTGCCTTTTTGGAAACCCTGAAATGTCAGGTTGCTTCCTTTCACCTCAAAACTGTCTGTTTTCACAAGACGCAGCTCAACCTGCTGTTCGCTTGCCTGCTTGGCTTCCTGCTCCCGGCAAGACCAAAAAGAAACAAGGGGCAGCAAGCAAAAAATAAATCGTAGCAATTTTTTCATGTTTTTTTAGCGTTTAAACTTTTTCAATACAACATACCAAAGATAAAAAGACAGCAGGAAAGTACACATACCCTTTCCTGCTGCCTCACCCGGATACGTGCAATTAAGGATTCGCTATTACCACCGGCGGTGTGCTGCCCCCTCCATCATCGCAAGGGCAAGGAAAGTAGCAGTCAATGCTTCCTTTACCAGGACAAATAATTACATTTTCAGTGAATTGTGCTTTTCCTACACACCAGTCACCTCTTGACTGCAGAGGCTTGTCAGAGGGAATGAGCGAAAAAAATGCCGCTGACAGCAAAAAGATTCCCGGAATCCAAATTTTTCTTTTCATAGTTCCTTGTTTATTTAGTGAAACATATATCTCAACGGCACAAATCAAAAAAAAAAAAAAAAAAAAAAAGAAAACTCAAAATTTCATACATATTTTTTTAGACGCAAGACCAGTAGCACAACCAAAAGGGAAAACTTCTTGACTGCATGGATATACAAGCAACTAAACAAAGAAGATTTTCTTATTTTGCATTCATTCAAGTACCTGGAAGTCCTTGACCATAAACAGCCGGAAGAAGGAGTCTCACCGTTCTCAAACGCTTTGTGCATTATGAAACCTGCCCCGCAGAAAGGCAGCCGGCTTTCCCATTGGAAGCGGTAGCCGGAAATATCTTCGTTTTTGAGCCTGCCAAAGTGGAAATAGAGTTTACAGATGCCGGGAAAAAGCTTATCTTACGTCAAAACGGGGCTGAATACATATTTTTGAAAGAATAAAAAAAACCGGACCGCCCCGGTATGCAAACATTCTTTTAGGTTTCCGGTTTAAAAACGAAGTCAAACCAACAGTTCATGAGCACACAACCCAAAGCCATCGTCATTGGTGCCGGTTTTGCGGGCTTGGCTGCCGCCACCTGCTTGGCACAGCACGGATGGAAAGTCACTATCTTGGAAAAAAACGGACAAGCCGGCGGCAGGGCACGACGCCTCTCACGGCAAGGCTTTCATTTCGATATGGGACCCAGCTGGTATTGGATGCCCGACGTCTTCGAGCGCTATTTCCGACGCTTTGGCAAGCGTGTCGAAGATTATTATACCTTGCAACGCCTCGACCCTTCCTACCGGGTGGTATTTGGCAAAGAAGAGCAGGTGGATATACCCGCCCGCATGGAAGACTTCAAAGCTTTGTGCGAGTCCTACGAACCGGGCAGCAGCCGCCGCCTTGAGCAGTTTCTGCAAGAAGCTGCTTACAAATACGAAGTGGGCGTGGGCAAGCTCGTCTATAAGCCTTCGCTTTCGATACGGGAATTCATAGATCCCAAGCTGCTTGTGGACATGCTGCGCATGCAGGCTTTGCAGTCCTTTCACAAACACGTGCGCAAGTTTTTCAAGCACCCCAAGCTCATCGAGTTGATGGAGTTTCCCATTTTGTTTTTGGGGGCTACTCCTAAAAACACCCCTGCTCTTTACAGCCTCATGAACTACGCCGACGTGGCGCTGGGCACTTGGTACCCCATGGGCGGCATGTACAGTGTGGTGGAAGGCATGCTGCGCCTGGCACAAGAGCAGGGCGTAGAAGTGGTATATGGTGCCGAAGTGGAAAAAATAGACGTGCAGGCAGGCAAAGCACACAGTGTGCACACGGCTGCTCAAAGCTATGCCGCCGACGTGGTGATAGCCGGCGCCGACTACCACCATGTAGAAGCTGCCTTGTTGGAGCCCGCCTACCGCCAATACAGCGAAGCCTATTGGCAGAAGCGTACCATGGCGCCCTCTGCTTTGTTGTACTATTTGGGGGTAAGCAAGAAAATCAAAAATCTGCGCCACCATGTCCTGTTTTTTGATGAAGACTTTGAGCAGCATGCCCATGACATTTACACACAGCCGCAATGGCCACGGGAGCCGCTGTTTTACCTCTCGGCTTCCTCTATTACCGACCCACAGGCTGCCCCTGCCGGCAAGGAAAACCTGGTGTTGTTGATTCCCATTGCTGCGGGGCTGAATGACACACCGGCCATACGTGCCCGCTATTTCGAGCAAATCATGAAGCGGCTGGAGTACTACACCGGTGAAAGCATTCGCCCGTTCATAGAAGTGCATGAGTCTTATGCCGGCAGCGACTTTATACGCGACTACCACGCTTTCAAAGGCAATGCCTATGGGCTGGCCAATACTTTAAAACAAACAGCCATCTTCCGCCCAAGAATTAAAAGCAAGAAAGTCAGCAACTTATACTTTACGGGGCAGCTGACCGTGCCCGGACCGGGTGTGCCGCCCGCACTCATTTCCGGTCAAGTGGTGGCAGATTACATTCGGGCGCAGTTCGAAAAAAATTGATTTTACACATTACACCACCGCCTTGCCGGAAGAAAAAATATTTATCCCGTTTCACAAAAGGAATGCAGTCTGTAAAGGCTGTTTCCTTTTGTTTTATATTTTTGATATTTGCTAAAAGACAGCACTACGCCTTTTTTATATACATACAACAAGAAAAAACTTACACCCGTAAAAAAACAGACATATCTCTCCTTTTTGATTTTCCCTTTTTTCTTTTTAATCTTTGTATCCCTTTTACGCATTCAAAATACAGTACAAATACTTAAAAAACAGTACTTTAAACAAAAAATCAAGATTAACAAACTATTACACGCTAAAGGCCGTTTAATAAGGCGAAGAGTCAATTTTATCATGTATAACCTAAAAAATTACATATCAAAGTGTTAGTTACGAAAAGAGACGGGCGCCTCGAATCGGTGAAGTTCGACAAAATCACGGCGCGTATAGAAAAGCTATGTTACGGACTCGATACCAACTATATCGAGCCGGTAGAGATTGCCAAACGGGTGATTGCCGGTATTTATGACCGCATCCCTACTACAGAACTGGACGAGCTGGCTGCCAAAACGGCTGCTTCCATGGCAACCATCCATCCGGACTATGCCATCCTTGCCGCACGCATAGCTATTTCCAACCTGCATAAGGTCACGAGCCAGTCGTTTTCCAACACCATGAAGCGGCTTTATGAGTATGTGGACCCCAAAACGGGGCAAAATGCGTCACTCATTGCCAAAGATGTGTATGAAGTGGTGCGCAAGCATGCAGCCCGCCTCGATGCCGCCATCAACTACGAACGGGATTACTATTTCGACTACTTCGGTTACAAAACTCTTGAGCGCTCCTATTTGCTCAAACTCAATGGCAAGATAGTAGAGCGCCCGCAACATATGTTTATGCGGGTAGCTGTGGGCATTCACAAAGACGACATCGACGCAGCCATAGAAACCTACAACCTGATGTCGGAAAAATGGTTCATTCATGCCACACCTACCCTGTTCAATGCCGGTACGCCCAAGCCGCAATTGTCTTCTTGCTTCTTGGTGCAAATGAAAGAAGACAGCATCGAAGGCATTTACGAAACCCTCAAGCAATGCGCTTTGATTTCGCAATCGGCCGGTGGCATAGGGCTCGCTATTCATAAAGTGCGGGCAACCGGTTCTTATATACGGGGCACCAATGGCACCTCCAATGGCATTGTGCCCATGTTGCGCGTATTCAACGACACCGCCCGTTATGTGGACCAAGGGGGTGGCAAACGCAAGGGGGCTTTTGCCATTTATTTGGAACCTTGGCATGCCGACATCTTCGAGTTCCTGCAGCTGAAGAAGAACCACGGTAAGGAAGAGATGCGGGCACGCGACCTGTTCTATGCCTTGTGGATCCCCGACCTCTTCATGAAACGCGTAAAAGAAGACGGTGAATGGTCGTTGTTCTGCCCCAATGAAGCGCCGGGCTTGCATGAAACCTATGGGGAAGAGTTTGAGCGCCTGTATGAAAAATACGAACGTGAAGGGCGCGCGCGTAAAGTAGTGCGTGCACAAGACTTGTGGTTCGAAATATTGGAATCGCAAGTGGAAACCGGCACGCCCTATATGCTTTATAAAGACCATGCCAACCGCAAATCCAATCAAAAAAACTTGGGCACCATCCAGTCGAGCAACCTGTGTACCGAAATCATTGAGTACACAGCCCCCGACGAAATCGCCGTCTGCAACCTCGCTTCCATCTCTTTGCCCCGCTTTGTAAAAGACGGTAAGTTCGACCATCAGAAGCTTTACGAAATCACCAAAGTAGTCACCCGCAACCTGAACAAAATTATCGACATCAACTACTACCCTGTGCCGGAAGCACGCAAGTCGAACCTGCGCCACCGCCCCATCGGCATTGGTGTGCAGGGCTTGGCCGACACCTTCGTGATGCTGCGCATGCCCTATGACTCGGAAGAAGCACGCGGTTTGAACAAAGACATCTTCGAGACCATCTATTATGCCGCTCTGGAAGCCTCTATGGAGTTGGCACAAAAAGACGGACCTTATGAAACCTATGAAGGTTCGCCCATTTCACAAGGCATATTCCAGTTCGACATGTGGGGAGTAAAACCCACCTCGGGACGCTGGGATTGGGAAGCCCTTCGCCAAAAGATTTTGAAATACGGCGTGCGCAATTCGCTGCTGCTGGCGCCCATGCCTACGGCTTCCACCTCGCAGATATTAGGCAACAACGAGTGCTTCGAGCCCTTCACTTCCAATATGTATGTGCGCCGGGTGCTTTCGGGCGAGTTCATTGTGGTGAACAAACACCTGCTACGCGACCTCATCAAACTGGGCTTGTGGGATGAAACCATGCGCAACAAGCTGATGGCTGCCAACGGCTCGGTGCAAAATATCAAAGAGATACCGCAACACATCAAAGATTTGTATAAAACGGCTTGGGAAATCAAGCAAAAAGCCATCATCGACATGGCTGCCGACCGTGGGGCATTCATTTGTCAGAGCCAGAGCTTGAATGTGTTCATGGCCGAGCCCAATTTCGGTAAACTCACCTCCATGCACTTCTATGCATGGGAAAAAGGGCTCAAGACCGGCATGTATTATCTGCGTACACAACCGGCAGCCCAAGCCATCAAGTTTACCGTGGACCAAAAGATACAACAAGAGTTGAGCCGTGAACAGCAACAAAATGCCATCAGCTGCTCGCTCGACGACCCCGACGGATGCGAAGCATGTAGCGCATAAACAAAGCCATACACACAAAAAATAGCAGCACCTGCCCGGCGGGTGCTGTTTTTTTATCTATGAAATGGCTATCTTTCAGTATCTTTGCACAAAGCAACCGGGTCTCATGCAACACGCTTATTTACAATACTTTATCATTCTACTACTTGCTGTGTGTGTAACAGCCTGCGATACTACCTCGCAAGAGGAAACGCAACCTCCCAAAGAAGACAGCTTGCGGGCAGAAACACACCCAACACAGGACGATACTTTACACTCCACCCAAGCGTGGATAGAGGCTGTAAAAGAAAATATCCACCGGGAACACCTCCCCGCTTTGGAAAAGCAAGCCCCCGAAGTGCAGTTGGTCATAGGCAGCGATTCCGGGGTGGTGCGCGGGATTTACCTGGGCGACAGCATTCAGAAGGTCATGCAGCAGGAAGAAGCATGGTTGATAGAAGACAGCAGCAGTTTCAAGACCTTCAGCATAGACCTTAGCCGCCGCCGTGCCGAAATGATTGACATCCAGTATTTTACTGACAGCAGCACCCACCAAGTGGTTGAGTCTATTATTGTTGATATCTATCAGGCTGACGCCGATATGTGGTACTCCAAAATGTATGATTACTACACAGCCCGCTATGGCACACCTGTTGAGGAAGAGAAAAACAAGCGGGCTGTTTGGCAGAGCCCCGCTGCCTACCGTGTTGTTTTGGAAAAGAAAACCATCAAACAAGCACCGGGCATACGCATTCGTTATGTGCCCGTTGCCCCTAACCTTTAAAAATTTTTGTACACTATGATGCGCATTGATATCATTACAGTTCTTCCGGAGCTGATAGAAGGCTTTTTATCTCACTCTATTCCCAAACGCGCCCAAGACAAAGGCTTGGTGGAAGTGCATCTGCACAACCTGCGCGATTATGCCAAAGGCAAGTACCGCCAAGTAGATGACTACCCCTTTGGCGGTGGTGCCGGCATGGTATTGATGATAGAGCCTATTGCCCGCTGTATTGAAAAACTACAAGCCGAACGCACCTACGATGAAATCATTTATTTGACCCCTGACGGCAAGCCGTTCAAGCAACAAGATGCCAACGAATTATCGGGCAAGCAAAATATAATACTGCTTTGCGGGCACTATAAAGGTATTGATGAACGCGTGCGGGAGCACTTTGTTACGCGGGAAATCAGCATAGGCGATTACGTGCTCTCGGGCGGCGAGCTGGCCGCCGCAGTGGTAGCCGATGCCATCATACGCTTGATTCCGGGCGTGCTTTCCGATGAAACCTCTGCCTTGACCGACTCTTTTCAAGACAACCTGTTGGCACCGCCCGTCTATACACGCCCTGCCGACTTCCGTGGATGGAAGGTCCCGGAAATACTGCTTTCGGGCAATCACAAAGCCATCGATGAGTGGCGCTATGAGATGGCACTCAAACGCACCCGGGAAAGACGCCCCGACCTGCTCAATTCACGACAAAAAGAACAATAAAACGTTGTTTTGCATACTGCCACCTTGCCTTTCAATAACGCAGCTTTTATCATGAAAAAAACACTGCTTTTGTGGATAGCCCTGCTGCTTGCCGGTTTGGCAACGCACCCCACAAGTCAAGCGCAACCAACCCCGTCGCCCCACTACACGCTTAGCGGCTATGTAAAAGATACCGAAACAGGCGAAGACCTCATAGGTGTCACGGTGTCGGTGCCTGCTTTAAAAACAGGTGCCGTCACCAACGAATATGGTTTTTATTCTTTGAGCCTTCCGGCCGGCGACACCCTCTTGGTGGAGTTTTATTTCATAGGCTACGAAAAAGTAGTGCAAAAAGTATATATGAGCGGCAACCAGCGTTTGGACGTACGGCTGCGCCCGGAAGTGCTTTCCATCGAACAGGTAGTCATCACCACCGACTCTTACCAAGACCAACTCGATGCCCCGCAAATGAGCGTGGAACGCCTTAGCATGGAAGAAGTAAAAAGCATTCCCCTCATTTTTGGCGAAGCCGACTTGGTAAAGGTGCTGCAATTGAAACCGGGCGTGCAGTCGGGCAGCGAAGGCAGCAGCGGGCTGTATGTGCGTGGTGGCGGTGCCGACCAAAACCTGATTCTTTTAGATGAAGCCCTGGTGTATAACCCTGCCCACCTTTTCGGCTTTTTCAGCATTTTCAATCCCGATGCAGTCAAAGATGTTACTTTGTATAAAGGCGACTTCCCTGCCAAATTCGGCGGCCGCTTGTCCTCTGTCTTGGATGTGCGTCTGAAAGAAGGCAACAAGCAAAAATTCAGCGGTGAAGGAGGCGTGGGGCTCATTTCTTCGCGCCTTACTCTGGAAGCCCCGCTTGCCAAAGACAAGGCTTCGTTTATTGTATCGGGGCGCCGCACTTATTTCGACCTCATCACAAGGCAAATCAACAAAGCCAACCGGGACAACCCCGACTATAACCCCATTCCGGATTATTACTTCTACGACCTGAACACCAAGGTAAATATAGAGCTGGATGAGAAGAACCGTTTGTTTTTAAGCGGCTACTTCGGCAGGGATGTTTTTCAGTTCAGCAACGACAACTTCAATTTCAATTTTGATTGGGGCAATGCCACTACCACGCTGCGTTGGAACCATATCGTTACGCCCCGCCTGTTTATGAATGCTTCTTTCATCTTTTCCGATTACAAATATCAAATACAGAACCAGTTTAATGCATTCAATTTCAACATTGGCTCAGGCATACGTGACTATAACGGCAAGCTGGATTTTGAGTATAGCCCCAACAGCAAACATTTCATACAGTTCGGTTATCAACACACCTACCACCAGTTCGAAGTAAGCCGTCTGCGCTTTGAAAGCGAAGACGGACGTGTGGACTTTGAGTCGGGACAAAATTTCGAAGGGCATGAAATGGGCGCTTATATACAAGACGACATCGACTGGAACGACCGGTGGCGCAGTGAAGTAGGGCTTCGCCTCTCGGCATTTACCAACCAAAGCAAATGGTATTACGGCATAGAACCCCGGGCTTCCGTGCGCTGGCGTGCCTCCGATAAAACCTCTCTTAAAGCCGGCTATGCCCTCATGAATCAGTATGTACATTTGGTGTCGAACTCGGGCACCAGCCTGCCTACCGACATCTGGTATCCTTCGAACCGTGTGGTAGCCCCGCAGCAGTCGCAGCAAATAGCCCTGGGACTAAGCCGGACGCTTGCCAAAGGGCAGTATTTCTTCAACACAGAAGTTTACTACAAATGGATGTCCAATCAAATCGATTACAAAGACGGGGCACAGCTCTTCTTCAATGACAATTTGGATGGCGAATTTGTATTTGGCAAGGGCTGGGGCTACGGCTGGGAAGTGTATCTCGAAAAAAAGAAAGGGCGCACCACCGGCTGGATAGGCTATACGCTTTCGTGGACTTTCCGTCAGTTTGCCGACAGCACCAACGGCAATGCCCCCATCAACAACGGCAAGCCTTTCTTTCCTCGCTATGACCGCCGCCACGATATTTCTCTGGTGCTGATGCACCGCTTTACCGAACGCTGGTCTGCCGGTTTTAATTTCGTCTTTGGCACCGGCAATGCTTTCTCTTTGCCCACCGGCCGCTTCATTTATCAAGATTTGCCCGGAAAAGACCCGGTGGTGGTTCCCGTGTACCCGGAGCGTAACAACTACCGCCTGCCCGACTACCACCGTGCCGACCTCAGCATTACCTACAAACTGCGGCCACGCTGGGGCGAAGGCAGCCTCATATTCAGCGTGTACAATGTCTATAACCGGCGCAATGCTTTCTTCGTTTATTTCGAAGAGGTCAAAGACCCCGAAACGGAACAAACGCTTTATTTCCAAGCCAAGCAAGTAACCCTTTTCCCCATCATTCCTACTTTTAGTTTAGACTTTAAATTTTAAAGCCATGCGCTACCTGCTTTTGTGGATGTTTGCAGCTATTATATGCTTACCGGCTTGTAACCTTGAAAAAGTCATTGAAGTGGATTTGCCTGCGCATGACTCACAGCTGGTTGTAGAGTGTTACCTGGAGCACGGCAAACCCTACCGCTTACTGCTTACCGAGAGTGTCAATTATTTCAGCAGCCCCACCTTGCCCGATATCGATGATGCCACGGTTGTCATCACACATCAAGGGCAAAGCGTGGTACTTGAATACAAACCACAGTTGGACACCCTCACCGGCAAAATATACAATTATGCCTCCGATGCGTTGGTGGATTCTACGGGTGGTGGCACCTACCGGCTCGAAATCAGCGACACACGCGGACGGCGTATCACCGCCGAAACGGCTTTTTTGCCCAAAGTGCCTATCACAGAAATTACGTGGGAGTTTGAAGACAAAGACAAAGAAGAAAAAGACAGTACAGCCAAAGCCCTGTTGCTCATACGCCACCCCGAAGACCCGGAGCAAGAGAATTATTACCGCATGCGCATTTTAAGGGACAGTGCACAAAAGCTTATCAACGAATTGGATTTTGTGTATCGTGGTCTCTTTGCCACCAACGGAGAGCTTACTTTGGGCACTGCCTACCGCTTCGAAGACAAAGACACACTTCACATACTGCTTTATCATATCGACCGGCACTTTTATGACTACTTCCGCACAATAGACGATGCCGTCGATGCCAACGGGAACCCCTTTGCCCCGCCTGCCAATATTATCTCCGGCGTGGAAGGCGGCTGGGGTGTATTTGCAGCGCTAAGCTACGACCAAAAGACGGTAGTTATTCGAAAAGACAGTATTACTCAACGACAACACCTACAACCGTTACATCGTCGTTAAGCCGGTCGCTACCTCTCCATGCCCGGATTGCATCTATCAGAAGTTGTTTTTGCTGCTCCGGTGTCTTATCTTTTATGGACTCAATCAAATGAAAAAGACGGCGGCTTCCATAACGCCTCGGGCGCTTTCCTTGTCTATGGCATAACTGATCTTTATAGCCATCTGTAAACAAATAAAAGCGATCACCGGCTTCAAGAAAAAATTCCACCTGATCACCGGGAGCATCATCGGCCGGCACTAACAAACGGTTGGCAAGTAAACCGGCACGTGAAGTACACAGCTCATATAAAACTGCCTGTCGTGTCAATAAAAGTGGGATGCCTCTACCCGCAAAAGAAGCCTCTCCGGAAGGCGCTATTTTGAGTATACCTATATCGGCTCCGGTTTTCAGATAGAGCGCTTCATGATGTAAATAAAAATCCATTCTCTCCTCATAAAGCTCGAACAGCTGCACCGGTGACAACCTTTTGTGCCGCTGCAACAAGTCTTGCAATGCCAAAACCGACGCACAGCTGAGCAAAGCGCCCGGTAGCCCATGCCCCGTGCAATCACCTATGCACACCCAATCATATCCATGGGCATGCATGCATAAGAAAAAGTCACCACTAACCCCATCTGCTCCTTGAAAAAGTAAGAACGACGAGGGAAAACGCTTTTTCAGATAGTTTTCGTAAGGCAGCAACAAGGACCGTTGTACCTGCCGGGCGCTTTCTAAAGCCTGCTTTAAGTCTTCCTGTTGTTGCTGTAACAGCTTTTTTTGTAACTCTACCAAGCGCTTTCCCTTTTCTTTTTCTTCTATGAAGCGATGTAAGCGCTCATTTTGCTTTTGCAGCACTTCTACTGCTCTTTGCAGTTTATCCTTCCGAAGTGCCACTTCATTTAAAACTTTGCTCAAAAGCTTGCGTTCTACATAGCGATTCTTGAAGTAAAAGTAACGCAGGGCACTGATAGAGTGACTTGCTACAATGCTAATAACCAGCCAACTGATTATGGGGGCATATTCTACAAGTGATAACTTGTAGTAGAAAACATGCATTCCCAAATGCACCAATAAGGCATATGCACCTTTTAAAACTATATATTTAGGGCGTAGCACCGGAATCACAGACCCCAAAAAAACATAATACTGAGAGACAAAGCATATTGAGTAATATTTAGCGCATTCACACGGTAAGCCCGGGACGTGTAAAGCAGAAAACTGACACCCAATAACAAGCATTCATGGGAAATTCGCTTCATTTTATACGCCACTACCAAGCAAGCCGTGAGCAAAACGGGCACTAAACGGGCGCAAAACCATAAAAGCTCGTTGTCTTTAGGCTCTGCGCCTTCTCTGAGAAAGACCAAAGGAGAAAAGAACACTGCCAGCAGTGCCCCCCAGTAGTTGTAAATACTACCTATACGATTATATTCTTCTTGCCAATTGCTATTTAAGTAAGTCTGTGCCATTGCCGGCGTTAACGCTTCCTTTTACCATATTCGTGCGGAAATACATATTCTTCAAACAGTTGCGTAATGGCTTGGCGGTGTTTGCGCCTTTTGATGCCTTTGAGCATGGGCAAATAATCAGATTTGATATCTAAGCAGTAGGGCGGGTTGGTCACTTCGTTCGCTTCGGGTACCCACACACTATGGATAGTGAAACCGAAGAGCAGCTCGGGATGCCCCAAGCGGGCAATTGGTCCCTGTGCCAGCTTGGCTGCATCGAAAATCCAAGTTTCAGAGGTGTAGCGTCCTTCCCGGTAAGGCAAGACCGTACAAAGAATATATCCATCTTGTTGGGGATGAAGGCCGGGTGTCGGCTCACGACGTGGCACAAATTGCAAGGACCACATATAAGTGCCCTCATCGAAACAGTAGGCATCGACGGCTTTCATTTGTCCGGTATCTACGCAGAAAAGGACAAAGGGCGCCCCCTGCTTGGTTTTTTCCAGGATATCTTCCACGGGAAGCAGGCGTTGTCTCTCCGGCGAGTCATAAAGTTTATAAATAAAAGAGGTCAGACGCTCCTGCGACAAGCCGTAACTTTGCCAGTACACATACCGAATATCCTCCACATTTTTCTCCGGCGAAAGCATATCCCGGTAAGTGTAAAGCCCTACCGCCCAAGTGTGTGCCCCGGTAGGGTCTTCTTCTATATGTAGAAAGCGGCTTTCTTCTTCCAAGAAGACACCTTTTTCTGCATCAATCACACACTTTCCAATCTTGCCTATATCCATTTGCCCCACGGCAATCAAACCATACAGCTCTTCTTTCACGGGCTTACCGGATATCTTTTCCGTATCATAAGGACGCAGCCATTCCGCCGGGCATGCCGAGCAGTTATGTGCCGTATGAATAGTCACTTTACCCTCCGGATTGTCGTAGTTCACCGAAAAGTGTACCGTTTCGGAAGGAATACGCACCCGCTTGGCTTTTACCTTCTTTGCGCCGGGCTTGAGTGTACGCCTGTCGATAAGATATACCGTGGAGTAGTCTGCCATCACCCCGCTCAACAATTTTCTAAAGAAGGCATCTATCTTGGGGTTATGGGGGAAAGGATTGTTGAGCATGATGTCGAAAGAAAACTTGAAGTTCGTATCTCCCAGTACCAAATAATCCTTTGAGAAACCCAGCTGATGCATATTGTGCCGTATTTCAATGCTTCGGCCCTGTTGGTCGGTTACCTCCCAAGCTTCCGGGCGTTTTTGTCCGGTCCAGCGGACTAAGTACACCTTGTTCCGGCTGGAATACAAGTGCCCCACAAACCTATACCACCAGTTTTGTAATTTATGTAGCCAACGACTCACCACAGGGCGTTTCTCTATTGCTTTACGTATTTTATGCAGTGCTTCTTCTACCTCTTCTACCAAGTCAATTTCTATATCCCGATTAAGCCAGCCTTCCACTTTGCGCTCCAGCTCTTCTTCCAACTCATCGAGTGTTTCGAGGTTCCAGGCAAAGATGGTGGTTGCCTGCATGAGCGCCTTGGTCGTCTTGGTAAAATTCACGGAAAACACCTCGCGCGTTTCAGGGTCATACACGGGATGGGCGGTAGTAAGTACCATTTCAAAGGGTTGGCGCATGAAGGGCGGCAACCCGGAGTGCCAGAAGGTATTTTCTCCAATAGGCGTGATGCATTCCAAAGTAGCCGGGTCTATTTCGAAAGGGCGCCCGGCATCGAAGGTAGCCAGCATACGCCATTCATTGTCTTGCAGGCGAAATGGCAAAAAAGCAGTATTCAACTGATTGCGGGTACCTAAAAGTGGCGATATACGTGCTAATCCAAAGCTGCGAAAGGCATAGCGCCAAAAGCGGTTGTCGGCAGGGTTGCACAGCGGGCTGGTCGCCACATCCGCATGATAGCAAGGCGGGCACAGCAAGGACGTATTCACCACCACCTGCCCTCCGTGGTTAAAGTCGAAGCGAATCACATAGCCATCACCATTAATAAGCGGCGAGGCATACTCTTGATTCGCTTGCCCATTGGGCAGCGTTCGCTTGTAAGGCAAGCCATCTGAATTGACGGTTCCGGCAGCCGTATTTAAAAAAACATAACCGTACCAGTCATCGGGCACGGCTCCCTCAAGTACATGCAATGCTACGTTACGAAGCTCTTTGCGGGAAGCAATAAAAGGGAAAGGGCGGTCAGGTATCATTTTTATGTGATGTTAAAGTAAGTAATAAGCCTCTGCCATAGACAATGGCAATTAAGCCTTCTTGCGAAAAGACTTAATAATTTATGAAAAACCGGCACCCCATCACAAGCAAATCCCCGCTTTTATGTTTAAAATTTTGTTAAGAACACTTATACCACCTTAAACCCTACCACCGTTATGTCATCTGTAAATGCCTTGCCTGCCCGCCACAGCTGAATTTCCTCTTCAAAAAGCCGGTGCTGACGCGCCATGGGCACACCATGTGCTTTTTCTAAAAGCCGGAAAAGACGTCTGCGGCCATAACGCTGCGGGCGCTTGCTCTCTTTTAGCTGGTCTTTAAAGCCATCGGTCAACAGGTACACGATATCACCCCTTTCCAAAAACACATCTACCTTTTTGTCTTGTTCCGGTTCCGGGGCTGCCAACAGGCGGTTGGCCAATACGCCTGCCCGGGATGTACTCAACTCGTACACATTGCCTTGACGTATCAGTATCAGGGGGATTCCCCGCCCGGCATAAGAAGCCGCACCGGATGGAGAAATCTTCAATATGCCAACATCAGCACCGGTTTTTAGATTGACTGCTTCTTTGTGCAGATAAAAATCCAGGCGCTCTTCGTACAGTTCAAGCAGCCGCTCCGGCGTCAGTTCCTTGTGCCGGTGCACCAAGTCGGCAAGTGCCATGACCGAAGCGCAGCTGAGCAGCACCCCCGAAACCCCGTGGCCGGTGCAGTCGCCTACACACAGCCAATCTGCCCCGAAAGAACGTGTACACAAATAAAAATCGCCACTAATGCCCGAAGTTCCCTTGAAAAACACAAAGGACTCCGGAAACAGGCGCATTAAATGCTCCCTCGACATCCCCAACAGCCCTTCTTGCACCTGTGTGGCTTTCTGCAACATTACTTTCAACGTCTCCTGTTGCTCAAGAAGTGCTTGCTTCTGCCGTTCTAATGCCACGGTGCCTTCTTTCACCCGGATAATAGATTGCTTAAGCTTTTCGTTTTGCTTTTGCAATACCGCAGACGCCCGCTCAAGCTGGTCCTGCTTATGTAAAAGCTCACGCAACAGCTCGTTAAGCAGGCGGCGCTGAATGTACTGATGTTTGAAATAATAATAACGGGCAATACCTATTCCATGACTTACCACTATACCGGTCAACACCCACCCGGCTATCAGAGCGTGTTCCGCAACAGATTGTTTATAATAAAAGACATGCATGCCCAAATGAACCAACAGAGCAAACACCGCATTAAAGGCATAGCGGGCGGGACGCAAGACAGGAATCACCGCACTGGTGAAAAACATAATGCTTGCAGAGATGGTATATTGTGTTAAGTCTTGCGCATGCACCCGGTAAGCCCGTGAAGTAAAGAGCAGCAGCCCTGTAAGTTGCACAAGTAACTCGTGTGAAAGCCGTTTTCTTTTATAGAGCACAATCAGTAAGGCAATAAGCACGACCGGTACCAAGCGCGAAAGCAACCACCATGTCTCATTGTCTTTTGGGCGGGCACTTTCGGTAAGAAACGCTAAAGGCGAAAACAACACTGCCAGCAGCGCCCCCCAGTAGTTGTAGATACCACCAATACGCTCATATTCTTGCTCCCAACTGTCTTGTAAGTACTTCATTGACTGTCATATTCACCCTGTCCTTCTCTTCCATAAAGTCAAGTTGTAATAAGTGGGCATTCCGCCCTGCAAGCATTATAGACGTACGCCTACAAGAGAAATATCGTCCAATTGCTTTTGTTGACCTTCTTCCATCCAGTTTTCCAACTGTTGTTCCAGTATTTTGCCTTGTTCAGGCATAGGCAAATGGCTAACAGACTGCAACAGCTCACGTAACCGGCGGGAACCAAACTTTCGTCTTCCCTTGGGCCCGCCAAACTGATCCTGATAGCCATCTGACAACAAATACAGACAATCGCCCGCCCGGTAATGAATCACTTCTTCCTTAAAGCCCTCATCTATAGACCGGAAGTTGCTTCCTCCCACATTGCGCCGGCTACCCTCTATTTTGTGTAATTCGCCATTCTTTACATACAAAATGGGACTATTGGCAGCTGCTACCTTCAAGACATTTTGACGCCTGTCGATACAGACAATGCCCACATCCATTCCATCGCCGGATTGGCTTCCTGCTTGACGTAACAAATAAGGAATTTCTTCACTCATATGCTCAAGCACCGCTGCCGGACCGGTAACAGGATGGCGCAACACGAAGTTGTTCAACGAAGCATAGCCTAGCATGCTCATGAGGGCGCCGGGCACCCCATGCCCCGTGCAGTCCACCACTGCAAGCCAAAGCAGGTCGTCTTCTGTTTCCAAGAGCCAGTAGAAGTCACCGCTTACAATATCGCGTGGTTTATACAACACAAAATATTCCTTCAAAGCCTCATCAAGCTCTTCGCGCTTAGGCAGAATAGCCTCTTGAATGCGCTTGGCATAGTGAATACTATCGAGAATATGTTGGTTTTGCTCCTCAATAAGGCGCTTTTGCTCTTCTATCTCATCACGCTGTGCCATGATTTCTTCATTCTGTTGGCGCAGCTCTTCGTTTTTCTCTCTCAGCTCCGCTTGAAAGGCTTCCAGCTGACGGTTCTTTTCTTCCAAAGAAAGCAGTGCTTTCTGAAGCACCAGCTTATGCCTGAAAGCATTTTTAAAATAATAATAGCGGGCAATGCCCATGGTATAGCTCACAATAGCGCCCACCAAAAAGAGCGCAGCGATGCGCTGTGTCCAGAACTCTACAAAACTTTTTTCATTGAATACGATAAAAAAAGTGATGTTGATGACTATGGTATAAACGAAGTTCAGTACAAAATAGGCAGGGCGCATAATCGGTACCAGGGGGATAGTCAAAAATAAAGTGGCATTAAAAATTAAATAGCCCAGCCACTCGTCAGGATTTACCCAGTAGGCACCCGAAGTAAACAAAAGCATCCCGGTCAGCTGCATCATACGGTCGTGCCGCATATAACCCAGGCGGTAAAGTACAAGCAAAAGACCAATAAGCAGAGAAGGGGCCAAACGGAACAAATACCACCAGTCCGCATCTGCTTTGGGCAGGCGCATTTCAACCAAAAGGGCAAGTGGCAAAAAAAGAGCTGCCAAAATAGCGCCCCAAAAGTTATACAAAGCCCCTAAGCGTTCATATTCTTTTTCCCACTCTTTGTCTAAGTCAATCTTTAAAAACTGATCGATGGATGTCATAAAGTTTGTTTGGTATTAGGCAAGCCGAATAAATACACCCCACAATTTATAGAAAATGGCGATTTGAAATAAAACACGCACCCTATGAAACATGTAATATTTCAGAAAACAAAACACATAAACAAACTTTCACTTGCCTTAATAAAACGCCTGCACATTATTTAATTTTCCTTATATTCATAAGGAAGAAAAACAGTAGCTCATTTTTAAATTTTGCCTATCAAGATGGAAGATGTAATACTATTTTTTGAAAAGATCCCAAGCAGCTGGCGTGCCGCTTTTCTTATTGGCGGTCTGGCGCTATTCTGGAGCCTGGAAAGCATTGTCCCGCTCATGAAATTTTCTTACCATAAATGGAAACATGCAGGCATTAATATTTTCCTTACCCTTACGACCGTACTTATCAATTTGGCTTTTGCCGGCCTATTGTATTTATCAAGCCGCTGGGCAGTGGCACACTCCTTTGGTGTGATACAGTGGCTCCAACTGCCCCTTTGGGCAGAGATGCTTATTGGCTTGCTCTTGCTCGACCTGATAGGCGCCTACCTTATCCATTACTTAGAGCACCGCGTGCGCTGGATGTGGCGTTTTCATATCATCCACCACAGCGACCCCCACGTAGATGCCACCACTGCCAACCGGCACCACCCTGTCGAGAGCGTATTCCGGGCTGTGTTCCGCACCCGGATGGATAAATTGAATGATTCTTGGCATATTATTATTTTATTAAAGGTAATGCTGTATTTGTTGGGTTAGAATGTCGGGGCAAGACCGCTGCACATACAGATTCCAAGCCACCACTTTGCGACCCAAAAATGTAGATTCGTATATTGTAAGATTCCTTTTACTCCCGCTCTTAGTTAAGTATTCAAAGTTTTTTTCTTGAATGTTTTCTGGTGTTATTTTGCATAATTCACGGAATACATCAAATGTAGTTTTTCCATTAATAAATAAGTATCTTATATTACTTAATTCAATGACTTTCTTTATGATGGGAGAGTCCGATGAATCTATAATGCTTTCTCTCTGATCTTTGCTCAACTTGTTCCATTTATCTGATGTAGCCCACGGCGAGATGTCTAAATGAACTATTTTGTCGTTGTAGTACTCATACCCTTTATTTTGAAATAATTTATTCAGATGATTGAACCAACCTTTATATGGATTTTTCTTGAAATAACATAAAAGAGATTGATATACCATTTCTGCTTGTTGAGAGTTCAACTTTTCATTATCCTTTACTCCCAATACTTCCCTATCTACCAAACGCTTGATACCCTTTTTTACAAATTCTTTATTGCTGGGATTCAAACTTAAAGTAGCAATCTCTGCTTTTTCAATGTTTCCAAAAAAAACTATGGGAACAGATTTTTCTACAATTCTCACGACTGACGGCAAGGGTTGAGAAATTTTGCACAACAAGAAACTCTTCAGTTCACTTAGTTCTTGATTGGCTTTCATTTTGATGATGTTATGAGAATATAGGGTTAAGAAAGTTCTTTTTCAGGATTTTTTTCTGAATCATTTAAAGTTGCAAGTATAATTCAAAATACAATTTGCGACTTATTCTATTTTGAACCTAACAAAGTATAATAAAGATTGAATCATTAGATGTCAAGTTTCACCAGGTTGTTGATGGGGGATACCTCAATTAAGAGATAGTTCTCCTGCACAAGAGAAAATATAATTAACTCTATACAGGAGAACTAATCCCCCATAACTTGCTTATATTTGCATTTTGATGAAACATAAAATTCATACAAATATGAAGCAAGTATATCATACTAATGCGACCACAAATATACGCATTCGTTCTCAAATACACCAAAGCCATCAGACAAACAGAGAACTGGCAGACATTTACAACATTTCAACAACAACAGTGAGTAAATGGCGTCATCGTACTTGTTTTCAAGACAAAAGTTCAAGACCCCATACCATTCATTATCGCTCTTACTTCTTTGGAGCAAACGCTGATTAAATCTATTAGAACCTCTACCTGGTGGTCATTAGATGAAGTTTGTGATATTATGCAGTCCATCCGTCCAAGTATATCAAAAAGTTCTGTTTACAGACCTTTGTTAGAGAAGGCATCAATAAAATTCCTGAAAAGGAAAAAGAAAAAGCCAAAAAGTTCAAAGCATACGAACCTGGTTATTTACATATAGATGTTACCTATCTGCCCCAATTGGATGGTAAAAAATGGTATTTGTTTGTGGCTATTGATAGGGCAACACGAGTATTATTTTATGATATTTATCCTGCCAAAACCGCTGATAATGCTGTAGATTTCATCAATAAATGCAAGGCATTTTTCCCCTTCAAAATCACACACATACTTACAGATAATGGATTAGAATTTACCAATGCCCTGTTAATGTCCAAAAAGGGAGAAGTTTGCACAAAACCTTCCAAAGTAGACGAACTCTGTAAAAAAGAAAACATTGAACATCGTCTTACAAAACCCAATACTCCGAAAACCAATGGGATGGTTGAAAGGGTCAATGGAATTATTAAATCCAATACTATTCTCAAAGAAACATATTCATCTAAACAAGAAATGACAATAAATTTGTTCAAATTTCTTGTCTTTTACTTGCTTTATAGAAAACACGGCAGTTTAAGGCGAGAGTTAGGAGTAAGGACACCATTTGGAGCAGTAGAAAAATGGTTTGAATTAAGACCTGAAATTTTTAGAGAAAATCCTTGTCAATTTAAGTATAAAATACTAACTTTGCAGCAGAACTTTAAGCCAAGTTTTCATCAACAACCTGGTGGCTTTTCATGAGGCAGTATCTACATTTGGTGTTCACAAGGGGAAGCCTTGTGCCACAGATATAGAAGTCTTAGACAAAGCTTCTTTTGACCGTTATCAGCGGACAGTAGGGACAGTTACCGAATGGCATCACGACTCCTATGGATACTTGCAAAGTTCACAGCTCGATAAAAGAGTATTTTTATACAAAACGCGCATCATAAAAAGCAAAGCCGACTTCAACTATACCCAAGCATAAACTCAGGTGCGACTACATTTTCTAAATCATATGGCTTTAAAGTAGCTTTTGTAGAAATAAGAAATAAAATGTATGGATATCAGTACTCTAAGGTTATTACGCTTGATTCAATTGCAGACATTTTTCCAGCAGAAATCAAACTTGTAAAAATTGATATAGAAGGTTTTGAGTTTGAAGCATTAAAAGGGGCTCAACGACTTTTGGAAAAAAAACGCATAAATCACTTATTGGTTGAGATTCACCATTCAGTATTACAAAAGATAAACCAGAGCGAAGAATTGATTGATACATTCATGCAGAATTTTGGCTATATTAAGACAAAAGTTTGCTCCAATCTTAATCTTTATTCAAATATTCAAAAATAACAACGAAATATGAAAACCTATGTGATTAGCCTAGAAAGATCAAGAGAAAGACGAAAATACATTATTGACCATTGTAAAAGTTTAAATATTGATTATCAAATCATCGATGCAATTGATGGCAATCTTCTAACACAACAAGATTTAGAAAACATCTGCGATATTGAGACCGTCACTAAATTTAGATATTGGCTAACAAACGGAGCAATCGGCTGCGCCTTATCACATCTAAAAGCGTATCAGAAAACGCAATTGATGACTTACCCGCAGAAGTAGCCTACCGGCTCATCGAAGAACGCTTGCAGCAAGAAGTTAAAATACGAAACAAATCAACAGATATTGCAGAGTCGTACGCTCAAGCAATTGTTAAAGGCATCTCTGCTAACACCTTTGTCGAGGTTGTCAAACTTCAAATGCAAAAGTGGCAGTCTCTTTGGGAAATCGGACAAGAAGATGTTGACTTCGCCAAGTGTTTCCTCAATCTGCTCAACGAAAACCATGAAAAACTTCCACAAAGTCTATATGAGGAAGTAACGCTCTTTGCATTTGACAACATTAAAAATAAAATGCTTAATCATTTTGAACTCATAAATGAAAAATCTCCTATTGACAAGAAATAAATTAATAAAGCATGCAGATTAGTGGGGTAGAAACCCAGACAGCCAACCCCTATACGCAACTTATTATTACCCACAAATATTTGGGAATATTAAAATATAGATAGATTTGTTATAAGTTCATTAAATTTGCGCAAAAAAATATGGAACACATTACTTGTAAAAAATGCGGAAGTGCGAATTATGTCAAAAATGGTATTGTTCGTAATAAACAACGTTATCGTTGCAAAGATTGTAAATGTAATTTTACACAAGGAGATAACCGTGGAAAAATAAGTGTTCAGGCAAAAGCATTAGCGGTATTATTGTATGGAAGTGCTAAGGCAAGTTATGGTATGATTGCTAGAATATTTAATGTAAGTCGTCCTACTGTGTTATATTGGATAAAATCCATAGGTGCCAAACTTCCTGAACCAAATATTGATAATTGTCAAGTTTCACCAGGTTGTTGATGAAAACTTGGCTTAAAGTTCTGCTGCAAAGTTAGTATTTTATACTTAAATTGACAAGGATTTTCTCTAAAAATTTCAGGTCTTAATTCAAACCATTTTTCTACTGCTCCAAATGGTGTCCTTACTCCTAACTCTCGCCTTAAACTGCCGTGTTTTCTATAAAGCAAGTAAAAGACAAGAAATTTGAACAAATTTATTGTCATTTCTTGTTTAGATGAATATGTTTCTTTGAGAATAGTATTGGATTTAATAATTCCATTGACCCTTTCAACCATCCCATTGGTTTTCGGAGTATTGGGTTTTGTAAGACGATGTTCAATGTTTTCTTTTTTACAGAGTTCGTCTACTTTGGAAGGTTTTGTGCAAACTTCTCCCTTTTTGGACATTAACAGGGCATTGGTAAATTCTAATCCATTATCTGTAAGTATGTGTGTGATTTTGAAGGGGAAAAATGCCTTGCATTTATTGATGAAATCTACAGCATTATCAGCGGTTTTGGCAGGATAAATATCATAAAATAATACTCGTGTTGCCCTATCAATAGCCACAAACAAATACCATTTTTTACCATCCAATTGGGGCAGATAGGTAACATCTATATGTAAATAACCAGGTTCGTATGCTTTGAACTTTTTGGCTTTTTCTTTTTCCTTTTCAGGAATTTTATTGATGCCTTCTCTAACAAAGGTTCTGTAAACAGAACTTTTTGATATACTTGGACGGATGGACTGCATAATATCACAAACTTCATCTAATGACCACCAGGTAGAGGTTCTAATAGATTTAATCAGCGTTTGCTCCAAAGAAGTAAGAGCATAATGAATGGTATGGGGTCTTGAACTTTTGTCTTGAAAACAAGTACGATGACGCCATTTACTCACTGTTGTTGTTGAAATGTTGTAAATGTCTGCCAGTTCTCTGTTTGTCTGATGGCTTTGGTGTATTTGAGAACGAATGCGTATATTTGTGGTCGCATTAGTATGATATACTTGCTTCATATTTGTATGAATTTTATGTTTCATCAAAATGCAAATATAAGCAAGTTATGGGGGATTAGTTCTCCTGTATAGAGTTAATTATATTTTCTCTTGTGCAGGAGAACTATCTCTTAATTGAGGTATCCCCCATCAACAACCTGGTGAAACTTGACAGATAAGGATACTTATGAAGCGATAAAAGCATCCATTACGCAGGAAGCGGTATATACCTTCGTGCAAACATATCCTTGGCAAAGCCCCAAGATTTACGACTATCCATTGGATGCAATCGATTTTCTAAGCCTTTTGCAGAAAGAATGCGGCTACACCGGGGTTCAGTTGCGCGAATTAGCTGAATTCATATACAATGTCATTCCTGCATACACAGTGCAGCACGTACGCCTGTGGTTATACGGCTGGGTCGATATCGGCTATTTCAACCGTGCAGGTTTCAGCCTGCCGTACAAATCACTCACTTCAAAAGAACAAACCCGCTTTAAGCAACTCAGCGAAGAATATGAGCTCAAGCAAACAATAGAAAAAATTAAAAAAAGCACCTTGGAGCTAAGCAGACCGGCAGCGCTTTCTACAGGCACTACCTCCATCTATCAAGCTGATATCAGGTATTTGTATTTCGAATACAAGCAAGTGAGCGTAATTTATCAAAACAACAAACTGAGCTTTCCTCACCTGGGTAGCACCGATGCTTACAATCACCTACGGGAAGTAAGTGAGTTACAACAAATACCCTTGCGGGTTCACATATCCGAAGATAAAATAGAGTCGATAGATAACTTAGACCGCTTGTTGAAGCTCATTCATCAACACAAAGAATACGCAGCTTTTGACGACACCTCAAACTCACCTACCTACCGGGTAGCCGCACAAGAAAGTGTAGAACTATTTTACGACCTTGCAAGTGACGATTTCCAAATAGCAGCTTTCTCAACATACCAATACAAATCTGCCACAGCCGCCAACAATAGTGCCTACACTGAAAACTGGGCACTGCGCGCGAAGATTAGCGAATACCTTTCCGGATTGCAAGCCCCCGGCATCATGCCCGTACTGATAAAAAGAACAATAGTTAAAAATGATGAGGATGATAAAGAAGAAACTGCGCTTTTCAGCATTCCTACTTATGATGGTTACGCCATTGTATGGCATAACTTAGACTACACTAAAAATAAAGCCGACTACATATTCAAAACCGACAAAGAGCACTACCCACAAACCCTTCTCAACATCATCAAGGCTATCAAAAGCATAAAAAATATTCGCAGTACCCTAAGCGCTAATCTGGACAGTGACAGCTACATCATATTCGTGAATGACAGAGCTATAGAAGGAATACCTTATGAGTACGAGAAAAAGCTGACTATATTCAGAAGAAGCTTGGGATATGTAGGTAGAATCTTAAAAAACAGAAGAAGCGTTGCTGCCTTTGGAGGTTGGCAAGAGCGTTTTCAAGAGCTCTTGGAGAGAGACATTCCCCCACTGCCCACAGCAGAAGAACTGGACTTTATCAAAGATATTGAAAACTTAGAAATCAAAAGAGCCCCCAGTTCTAACCCAATTGTCAAACACAAACCAAGCATCACTTTCATCAGCAATCGACTGGTATGGACCAAAGAATATAAAGAAACTTGGGAAAGCAAAAAAACAGAAGTCAAAAAGATAGATGACAAGCTCAAAACAGTGAGTGACGATTTGCTGATGGCAGAAAAGCTTTCTTCATCGAGGAAAAGCGAAGACAACCCCCCAACACCTGCACAAAGCAAAAGTCAAAGGCTTAAGAAAGTGTTATCATTATTGAATGAGGTCAACAAACTTCTTGATATTGAATAAACCAACATTGCAATGGAAGAAAACATCCAAATGCTGGAAGCAGAGCTACTCAAGGTAGTTGAAAAGCTCAAAAAGGGCATCGCAAAAATAGAGCAGGCATCGCAAGCCTACGAGGAAGCCAAGACGCTCATTGAAGACACTCCTTTGATAAAAGAAAGGCTGAATGTCTTAGAAAAGCGTCTTGAAACACTACAAAGCATAGAACACACAACAAGCAGAGAGAATGACCAAACGATAGCCTGCGAACAAACAGCCCAACTTGAAAAGCTCAGTCAAGAGCTGGACCAAGCCATTACAGCACAACATCAATTGATTGTCCAATACGAACAGGTGGCAAAGCAGCTCTCGCAAAACATGGGAGCAGAAATAGAAGACCTGAAGCAAAACATCGACTTATTGAGCGAACAACTCACCCAAAGCAACAATTTCGCACAAGCTTTTTACTCCAAAACCGCGCAAGCAAACCAGAACATCCAAGAAAAGATCAAGTACCTCATGGCAAAGGAAGTAGAACTATCAAACCAGATTACCCGCTTGAAGATGTTCTTAGTCATTAGTGTCGTTGCGTCTTCCGTAGCCATGCTTATAGCCATCTTTTTTTAGAAGATGATAAAAACAAAAAGCCCACTCTTTCGAGTGGGCTTTTTTGCGTTGGCCGACCAGGGCTCGAACCTGGACTCTTCTCAGCCAAAGTGAGACGTGTTGCCAATTACACCATCGGCCAATTCCCTTGCGATGACGATGCAAATATAGAAAGGCTTTTTTTATCTACCAAATTTTTCTTGCAATTTTTTTTCACCCGAAACATGCTCAGGCGTCCGTTCGCCCAACATTTTCTTGATTTCCAAGCGTATAGATTCCACATCATATCCGCATTCTTTGTACTGTTCTTGTTGCGTTCCGTGCTCCACTACTTTGTCGGGCACACCCAAGCGGCGTATACGTGCATGATAGCCATGGTCTGCCATGAACTCGAGCACCGCACTGCCAAAGCCCCCCATCAAGCAACCATCTTCTATGGTCAGTATATTGTCGAACTTTTGGAATATCTCATGCAACAGTTCTTCATCCAGCGGCTTCACAAAGCGCATATCATAATGCGCCGGGTTGTAGCCTTCGGCAAGCAAACTGCTGTATGCTTCCACAGCCAAGTTGCCCACGTGCCCTATGGTGAGAATAGCCAAGTCTTCACCCTCACGTATGACACGCCCTTTGCCTATAGGAATGCGTTCAAAAGGCGTACGCCATTCAACCATCACCCCTTGCCCCCGCGGATAACGTATGCTGAATGCCCGCTTGCCATATTCTTCGGCATCCAGCATAGCCGTGTACATCAAATTGCGCAGTTCTTGCTCATTCATAGGCGCAGACACCACCAAGTTCGGAATACAACGGAAGTAAGCAAGGTCGTAAGTCCCTTGGTGTGTGGCACCGTCGGCGCCCACCATGCCGGCGCGATCCAGGCAGAAAATCACGGGCAGCTCTTGTATGCACACGTCGTGAATTACCTGGTCATAAGCCCGCTGCATGAAAGTAGAGTAAATATTGCAAAACGGAATGAAGCCTTGTGTAGCCAAGCCTGCCGAAAAAGTAACGGCGTGTTGTTCGCAAATGCCCACATCAAAAGCACGTTCCGGTATTTCGCGCATCATGATATTGAGCGAAGAGCCGGAAGGCATGGCCGGCGTGATGCCCACCACTTTCGGATTCATGCGCGCCAGTTCCACAATCGTATGCCCAAACACATCCTGATATTTGGGCGGTTGTGGCTTCTCCACAGGCTTCTTGTGTATTTTACCGGTGAGTTTATCGAAGGTGCCGGGCGCATGCCAGATGGTTTGTTCTTTTTCGGCAGGGGCATAGCCTTTGCCTTTCACGGTCACGCAGTGCAGCAGTTTCGGACCCGGTATTTTTTTCAGGTCTTCCAACACATGCACCAAGTGCTCCACGTCGTGCCCATCTACCGGTCCGAAATAGCGCAAGTTCAGCGACTCAAAGAAGTTACTGTGTTTCAACAAGAAGCTCTTAAACGTATGCTCTATTTTCGATGCCAGTTCTTGTGCATGAATGCCCAACTTATTGAGCACGCCCAACATCTTCCATATTTCATCTTTCAGCTTGTTGTAGGTGGTAGAAGTGGTGATATCGGTCAAATATTCTTTCAATGCCCCCACATTGGGATCAATGGACATGCAGTTGTCATTCAACACTATCAACAAGTTGGCATCCGAAGCACCGGCGTTGTTCATGCCTTCGAAAGCCAGGCCGCCGGTGAGTGCCCCATCGCCGATGACGGCTACATGATGACGATGCTCTTCGCCCTTGAGCTTGGAAGCAATGGCCATGCCCAGCGCTGCCGATATGGAAGTGGAAGAGTGCCCCACACCAAAATGGTCATAGGGGCTTTCTTTGATTTTCGGAAAGCCCGAGATACCACCATATCGGCGGTTGGTGTGGAATAAATCGCGCCGCCCGGTGATGATTTTATGCCCATAGGCTTGGTGCCCTACGTCCCATACCAATTTATCGTCCGGTGTATTGAACACATAGTGCAAAGCTACGGTAAGCTCTACCACGCCCAAGCTTGCCCCAAAATGCCCGCCATATACCGACACCACATCTATGATATAGTCGCGCAACTCGAAGCAAAGCTGTTGCAGCTGCTCGATAGGCAATTGACGCAAATCTTCGGGGTAATTCACTTTTTCCAATAGCGGACCGGGCTTGAGTATATTGGGTGCACTCATGTTTCGATATTTTAAATCATCAATACTTTCAGGATAATACAACTACTTTTTCAGCAAATAGTTACCTATGGGTCTAACAAACATACACATTTTTCTAAATTTACCAACGTATTTTGCTAATTTTGAAGAGCGTAGGAAAGTATCTCTTTTTCAAGAGACTAAAAAAAGCTCAACTTCAACCTCTAATAAGTCAAGAAAGTTGTGAGCTTCGAAGTAAAATTGCCTTTGTTTGAAGGTCCGTTTGACCTGCTGCTCTTCTTTATAGAAAGAGATGAGCTGGACATTTATGACATTCCTATAGCCAAGATTACCCACGACTTTCTTGATTATATCCATCAGCTCGAGAAACTGAACATAGAAGTAGCCGGCGAGTTCATGGTAGTGGCGGCTACCCTCATGCGTATTAAATCAAGAATGCTACTGCCCCGCCCCGAGCTGGATGAAGCAGGCAACGAAATAGACCCGCGCGAAGAGCTTATCAAGCATCTGCTTGAATACAAAAAATACAAGTCGGTCATTGATGAGTTTGCCAAGCTCGAAGATGAGCGCCTGAAAAAAGAAGCCCGCGGCAACCTGCACAAAGAGCTGCAAAAGCTGGCAGCCGTCAACAATGTAGAAGCCGAGCTCCAAGGTATTGACCTGTACAAGCTGCTGAAAGTATATGAACAGGTAATGGAACGCTACCGGCTGGAAAACAAGCGCCTTTCCCATACCATCGAGCAGTATCCGTTCACCATCGAAGGGCAAAAACAGATGATTCAACGGCTGGTTGCTCAAAAACGCCGGGTGGCATTTTCCGAAATCATTGAAACCAACCCGCGCCGGGTAGCCGTCATTTTCAACTTTTTAGCCATTTTAGAGATGGCACACTATGGGGAAGTGCGACTGATTATTGGCGAAGGTGCCAATAATTTTTGGTTGGAAGCCATGCCGGCCAAAGCCGAAGAAGCTGCCGTATAACATGCTCCGGTGTATATCCATCCGTCCGTGTTTCGAAATGCCCAATAGGTCCTGCCTTTGAAGAGCCAATATTGAAAAAGGCTGCCTTTCACATTCCAGGAAGGCAACCTTTTTTGTCAAACAACAACTACAGCTTTTTTTACTCCTCAATAATATCGTCAGGAATGGGCAGGGCACGCTTCTGCTTAAATACCGACAGCACCACCATTGATTGCATGTGCTCAATTTCTTCGATTTCGCTCACTTGTTCGAGCATCAATTTTTGATAGGAAGCAATGTCTTCGGCTACGATTTTCAACAGGAAGTCAGCGGCTCCCGTCATATAGTAGCACTCAATAATGTTGTCTATTTTATTGATTTTATCGACAAAGCTTTCTATCACACTTTTCTTATGGCTGATAAGCGACACCTGCACGAAGGTCATCACGCCCAAGCCCACTTTTTCTTTGTCCACCACCGCATGGTAGCTTTGAATGATACCGGCTTGTTCCAACTTTTTCACGCGTTCCAAAGTAGGCGCCGGTGACAATCCAATGTCTTTTGATAACTGCGCATTGGTGATTCGCCCGTCTTCTTGTAAGATTTGTAGTATCTTACGGTCTATTTCATCGAGTTTCAATCTTCTGCGTTGTCCCATAGGTGATTATATTTTTTACACACAAATTTATTTTGGCAAAAATACAATTTATCATAATATATTTTTGAAAACATAAGTTTTTTTCTTGATTTTTAAAAACTTAAGTTGCACGAAGCATGGAAAAAATACAACAATACCTCGAACACACCTTGCTATCCCCAACTGCAGGGTATGGCGATTACGACCGCCTGGTGGCAGAAGCAAGGCAATATGCCTTTCTGGGGGTGTGTGTGCCTCCTTATTGGGTGAAGAAGGTAAAGCGGGACCTACGCGATACAGCCATTCAGGTGGTTACGGTCATAGGGTTTCCGTTGGGTTATCAACGCACCGAAACCAAACTCGATGAAGTAAAGTATGCACTTCGCGACGGTGCCGACGAGCTGGACGTGGTGCTCAATCTTTCTGCCGTTAAAAGTGGGGCTTGGGATTGGGTGAAAATAGAGCTTGTGCGCCTTGCCGAAAGTATTCATCAGGCAGAAAAAATTTTCAAATTGATTTTAGAAACAGCCTATCTAAACGATGACGAGCTTCAAAGGCTGTGCGAAATGTGCGGCGCCTATGGGGTAGATTACGCCAAAACCTCTACAGGCTTTGCTCTCAAAGGGGCAGAAATAGAGTGCGTGCGCAAAATGCGAAGCTGGTTGCCTGCCCATGTAGGCATCAAAGCATCGGGGGGGATACGCACCTTTACACAAGCCAAGGCTTTTATTGAAGCCGGGGCTGAGCGCATTGGCACCTCTTCGGGGGTTGCCATCGTAGAAGAAAGTCTTAAACAAACCAACACATAATCGAATAAACAACTTAAACTTTACGCTGACTTATGATTAACTACGCAGCATTGGTGCATCAAGTAGCCGGTTTATGCCGGGAAACGGGCGAATGGATTGCCGACCAAGCGATGCTCTTCAACCGTGAGCAAGTCGAATACAAAGGACGCAACGACCTGGTGTCTTATGTGGACAAGGAAGCCGAAAGGCGCCTGTTGCATGGGCTAAGCCGCCTGTTGCCACAAGCCCGCTTTCTAAGCGAGGAAAGCAATGCGCAAACCCAAGTGGCACAAGGTGCTTACTGGATAGTGGACCCACTCGACGGCACCACCAACTTTGTGCATGCCGTGCCCGTGTATGCCATCAGTGTGGCATTGATGGTAGATGGCGAACTAAAGCTTGGCGTAGTCTATGAAATCAACAGAAAAGAGTGCTTTTGTGCATACGAAGGTGGTGGCGCCTACCTCAACGATACCCCTTTGCGCTGTCATACGCATACCCCGCTGAGTGCTTCTTTGATAGCCACCGGGTTTCCTTATTACGACTTTGGTCTTACCGCCTATTATTTGCGTATCCTCGAGCGCTTCATGAAGAATACACATGGGGTGCGCCGTTTGGGGGCTGCGGCCGTCGATTTGGCCTATGTAGCCGCCGGGCGCTTCGAAGGCTTTTTTGAGTACAACCTGCAAGCATGGGACGTGGCCGCCGGCTCTTTGATTGTAAAAGAAGCGGGCGGATGCCTCTGCGAGTTTACGGGCGGCAACAATTATATCTTCGGACGCTCCATCATTGCAGCAGCCCACCCCTCTTTGCTTAATGAAATGCTTGAGCAAATACAACCTGTTTGGGAAGAAGCGCTGGCAAGTCAAAATAAGGCTTAGTCCCGGGCATTCACTATCTTCAACAAGCACTCTTGTAGAGTAGAAAAAGCAGCCGGGGGCGGCTCCGCCAAAGGGCTACTCCGATAAACCACCTTTTTGGTACGGAAACGAACGCCGCCCTTATCTTTTCCTCTTTCTTCCCATTGTACCTGTATGGTATAAGGGTAAAAACGCTGAGATGCCTCTACTCCATAAGCATCTTCCGACAACTCCAAGAATCCGGACGTAAGCAAGCAATCCTGTAGGCTCTGTTTGTCCTCCTCTGTGAGCCATTTTGTGCTTCGTTGCAATCTCACGCCGGCAGGGGTAGCTGTGGGCTCTGCCCCATGCTCATAAACATACTTGGTTATATACAAGCTGTCGCCTTGGAAGTGAGCCTCCAACCAAGCCGACTTATAAAAGAAATCATAATCTTGGGCTTGCACGCTCCATGCCAAAAGCATAAGCGCCAAACAACCAACTGTTTTTTTCAATTGAAGGATAACGCACCTCATAAGGTTGATTTTTTTAGCCGCCATATTACATCAAACGCTCAAATTTAATACCATCCCCTCATGTCCTTTAAAAAGAGTTATTTCCTTTTCTTTTATTATCTTTTACATTGAGCTTTTCAAGAGTCCCACATCTTATGCGCTTTCATTGTATTGTATACATCACTATCACTTTCCTGTTTGCCTTTCAGACGGCTGCCATTGCACAGAATCTGGTGCCTGACGGCTCTTTTGAGCAACATTTAGACTGCCCGCATGACTACGGCACACTGCGTTTGGGTATTTTGCGCTACTGGAAAGCAAGCCCGAATGATTGCACTCCCGACTATTTCCACTACTGTGGAAAAAACGACTTTTCTGCTGAAAAAAATACATGCGGCGGCCTCCCACCGCAACATGGCAAAGGCTACGCGGGATTAATCATACGTACCGGTGAAGGCAAAAATCAAGCCGACCTTTACTACCGGGAAGCCATACAAACGGAGTTGTCCGAGACTCTTCGCCCCAATGCTCGCTACATTGTCCGCTTTTATGTGGCGCGCTCAGAATACTCCGCCTATGCAGCGGGCAATATAAGCGCCTTATTGACCCCTCACCCGGTTGAAGTATCTGCTTTAAAAGATTACCCCGCCCAAGTAAAACACCCGGAGCTCATCACTTCCACTGATTGGGTAAAGATAGAAGACACCATTATAGCACGTGGGGGCGAGCGTTATTTAACCATTGGTGAGTTTGAACGGTATGAACATCGTAAAGTATTGGCAATACCCACTCCTTCAAAATATAAAAAACGCTTCAGCTACACGCGTGCTTACTATTTTATAGACAATGTATCAGTGGAGTTTCTCGATGAAGTAAGCGCCTCCCGCGAAGTACTACTTACCCGCGAAGCTCCCAGCAGCTATATTGTCAGTCACGATTTTGGCGACATTCAAGTAGGCAAACCGGTGGTACTTGAGGGGGTGAAATTTGAATATAACCGGGCTGATTTACTACCTCAGTCGGAAGTTACCCTTAAAAAACTATATCGCCTGCTGCTGCTACATCCTCAAATCAAAATACTTATCATAGGGCATACCGACGAGAAAGGTACTGCCGAGTACAATCAACTTCTTTCGGAAGAAAGAGCCCGGCGGGTAGCTATGTACCTCATGAACAAAGGCATCAGTCCTGAGCGCATCCGGTTCAAAGGAAAAGGAGCAAGCGAACCGCTCAATACCGCAGACACCCCCGAAGCACACGAAGAAAACCGGCGTGTGGAGTTTATCATTGAACCCTGAAAGAATTCTTCCTTTTGCTTTGGTGTGACAACACCGGCAATGTGCATCATTGCATATAAAGTAAAGCGTAAGTTGTTATTCCAAACGAAACACAAGAAAAACTTGCCACTTCTCACCTCACGTAGTCTATCATTCGAACGGTACGTAAGCGTAGCTTGTCATCTCGAACAAGCGAAGCGAGTGAGAGATCTCATCAAGCCAAACAACAAAAAACCAAAACGATTTCTCGCTATCGCTCGAAATGACAAAGGAGGGAGAACGAAATGACAAAAGAGAGGATATTCGAAAGAAAAAAGGGTAAAAGTCCGGAACGGTAAAAGGGGCGAGAAATAACAAACTAAAAAAACAAAAGAGGCAACTATTACGCTCTACCTCTTTTGCTTATACCTAAAAGCATAAGGCTTTCATTACAAACGAAGCGTAAGCAAAGATAAAGCCTCAGTTATACCAAACATCAAAAGGTGCCCCTACTCAAAGAAGAAATAAAGTGACACTCTTTGGTTATAAAGGGCTTTCAACTGTCCCGAATAGGCATTGCCATCCTGCTCAAGCACATTCATGATGCCCTGCGAGAAACGCAGCTCGGGGGCAAATTTGAACATGGGAAAGAATTTTTCCATACCAAAACCAAACTCTATTGCCACATCGAACGGCTTGACCCGCACCAAGTCTTGCTCCTCTACTTTCTTTGCCAAAGCAAAAGAAGCACCGGCACCAATCAGCATAAACATACGGGCATTGCCCCGGCGCGAAGACTTGAAACGAAACAGCAAAGGCACATCTATGTAGGTGGCTTCCACCAGCTTATCCACGGTGTTGCCGTCGCTCAGGCTGGTGTATTCCAAGGTGCGCTCGTTAAAACTTGCCATAGGCGCCAAGCGCATCTCCCACCAAGGGTTTAAATGAAGCACGCCCAACAAACCCAATGAAAAACCGGGCGATATTTTGGCTTGCACCACTGTATCGGAAGCGGCATAGCGGTCTTGAGTCTGGAAATGAAAGCGTGAAAAATTCAGTCCCAAAACAAAGCCATAGTGCAGCTTCTGTTCATCATAGTTGCGCAGGTTGATGTCGTTGCCCCGCAAATGCTGCGCATGTGCCGGTGCATAAGCCAACAAAACAATCAAAGCGGCTTGACACCCCAGTAAATAGAGCTGATTCCGAATGTTAAAGGATACCATTTTGTTTCTTTAAATCCTGTTTGGTTCAATATATCCACAAATTGCATACCATCGGGGAAAGCATCTACCGACTCGGGCAGGTAGCTATAAGCCGCCCGGTCTTTAGAAATTAATCTTCCCACCCATGGTACCCAACGCGTAAAGTAAAAACGGTAGAGTTGTTTTATTGGAAAACGCTTGGGCTTGGAAAATTCCAGCACCAACAGTACTCCGCCCGGTTTCAATACCCGGAAAATCTCTTTTAAACCTTGTTCCAGGTGGGCAAAGTTGCGCACGCCGAAAGCCACGGTAACCGCATCGAAGGTATTGTCTTCGTACTTCAAGTTTTCGGAATCGCCATATTCCAAAATTACTTTTTCACTTAATCCTTTTTGATGCACCTTCTCTCTGCCATATTCCAACATTTTTTCGGAAATATCGACCCCTATCACTTTCTGTATGGAAGGTATTTTACTTAGCTGAATGGCAAAATCAGCCGTGCCGGTGGCCACATCCAACAAGTATTGCGGCCGGCGGCGCGCCAGCATCTTGGTAGCTTTTTTACGCCAAAGCACATCAATGCCCAGGCTTAGCACATGATTCAGCAAATCATAAGTAGCCGCTATGTTATTGAACATGCGCGCTACCTGCGATTTTTTGTCTGACGGCTCTTCTTTGTAAGGTAATACAGTCATAATTGCTTCTTTCGAAATGATAATTCACGCTCCAACAACCAAGCTACACTTCTTTTGGTTTGGTCTGCCGGCTTTGTTCATACAAATAGGTTAATACTTGCTTCTCTGCTTCACTCAGCTGCTTGCCACGTCTTTGCATCATACGCCCGGCTGTGCGAAAAAGTTCTTCGAGGCGGTACAACTGCCAGCCATAGTGCGCCCCACCCCAGCTGAAAGATGGAATGTGTTTGGGCGGAAAATCACCACCAAAAATATTGGCAGCAACCCCCACCACCGTGCCGGTGTTAAACATCGTGTTGATGCCGGCTTTTGCGTGATCGCCCATGGTCAATCCACAAAACTGCAAGCCGGTGTCTATGTAGTCGTTGAGAAGATAGCTCCACACACGTACCGTACTGTAGTTGTTTTTCAAGTTGGATGTGTTGGTATCGGCACCTAAATTACACCAAGCCCCAATGACACTATTGCCTACAAAGCCATCGTGCGCTTTATTGCTGTATCCCCAGAAAACACTGTTACTTACTTCCCCGCCCACCTTGCAATAAGGTCCAATGGTAGTATCGCCGCGCATCTTGCCGCCTATGTTTACTACCGCCCCTTCGCAAAGGGCAAAAGCGCCGTGAATGACACTCATTTCTTGTACTTGTGCCCCCCTGCCGATATACACCGGTCCGTCTTCGGCATTGATCACACAGGCACGCAAGCGTGCCCCCTCTTCCACCAGCACATTGTCTTTGCCGTAAATGACGGTATGGGGGTCGGTCACGGCTATGGGCTTTGCCGTGCGAGCCAGCAAATCGAAATCAAAGCGGATTTGTTCGCCATTGAAGCGGAACACGTCGGCAGGCATTTGCAAAAACATACAAGTGCCGGTCCATTCCGTAGCGTGGCTTGGCTCGAGAGGCTGGTCGTGTAAAAAAGTAGTTGCCCGCATGGCCAGCAGCTTATTGTTCTGCACCAGCCCCTCGCCGGGTGCCAATGCTTCGATGGCTTGTATTAAAGCGGCATCCGGCAACAGGTTTCCCGCAATATACAGCGTTTCTTCTGCCGTTCCGGGTACTTCGTAAAGCGGCTGCATATAAGCCGGCGTACGGCGGTAAACCTTTTGCACGCGCAAGAGGCGCTGCCATTTTTCGGCAATGGTGAGTGCCCCAACCCGCAAATCAGCCGTGGCACGGGTAAAGGTTAAGGGCAAAAGGGCGCGATGCGCTTCCGGGGTATCAAATAAAACAATATGCACAATTCAGCATGTTTTGAGAGCGTTCGCACAAATCTAATAAAAAAACGGTGTGCATGCCCCGGGGTATGCACACCGCGCACGGTGTATCCTGCTCACATGCCCTTCTTATTTCTGGTTGCGCATTTCTTTGCTCTTGGCTACGCGGCGGTTGAATTTCTCCACACGGCCGGTGGTGTCTAACACCAGCTTCTTACCGGTAAAGAAAGGATGCGACTTGGCACTTACGTCCAACTTAATAACAGGATAAGTGTTGCCGTCTTCCCACTCTATAGTTTCGTTCGAAGTCATGGTTGACTTGCTCAGAAACTTATAGTCGCTGGTAATGTCCCAGAATACAACCGGTTGATAGTTCGGATGAATATCTTTTTTCATGAGTTTAAATATTTAAGTTCCCTGCTATCCAAATCAAAGGACTGCAAATTTAAGAACATTTATTTATTCGTACAAACTACAGCACACTGATTTTCAAAAAGCTTTTTCGTGGTATCAAGCATTTTTTTAGAAATGACCGCTTCAAGTGCTAACTATAGCCCCCGGGCAGATACTAAGTAAAAAAAGGAACACTTTTTGCCGTTCATTCTTTTGAAAAAAAAGAACTTCTTTTTAAGTTAGAAAAAAACAAAAAACACAACTATGGGTATTTTCAAACGTATCGCCGACATTTTCAAAGCCAATGTAAATGATGCCTTGGACAAGGCAGAGGACCCGGCCAAAATGATTAAGCTGATGGTCATCGAGATGCAGGAATCGCTGACCAAAGCCACCGCCAGCTTGGCTAAAGCCATGGCACAAGAGCGCAAATTGAAAAACGAATATGAAAAGTATTTGAACCTGTCCGAGCAATGGAAGCAAAAAGCAGCGGCTGCCTTGCAACAAGGACGCGAAGACTTGGCGCGCCAAGCGCTGCAAAAAAAGGCGCTCTGCGACCAAAACGTAGCTCAATATAAGCAAATGTACGAAGCAGCCGCCCAACAGACCGCCCAGCTCAAAGAAACCGTTGACAAACTGAAAGCCAAGCTGGATGAAGCACGCGCCAAAGAGTCCATGCTTCTTGCCCGCAGCGAAACGGCTAAAGCACAAAAAGAAATTGTCAAACAAATTGGCGGCGTAGATACCTCCAGCATCTTTGCCAAGTTCGATAAGTTCGAAGAAAAAATACTTGAGCAGGAAGCCGAAGCGCAAGCCTATTCCGAGCTTGCCAGCGATAACATGAATTCACTTGAAGATGAATTCAAACAGTTGAATGCCGGCAGCCAAGTAGATGACGAACTGGCTAAACTAAAGGCAGAGCTCAACGCCGGCAATGACAACAACCCGACCCCCTAAGCTACTTCACTTCTATTTTTTCAAACCCTAAAACACTTAAACAACAAAGCCATGCCGAAATTTAAAGTTTTAAAAGAAGGAGTCAACGAAGCTCTCATAGAAAAAACACACCAAAAGATACAGTCTTTCATACAAAAGTTGTTTCACGAAGATGAGGTGATTACACTCGACGGCACCTACTCTTTCACCTTTGGCACGGTCAGTGTCAATGTGCGGGTGTTGCCCTGGCACACCGAAGACGTCCTGGTAGAAGTATTTTCATATGTAGCCGAAGAAATAGAGCTCACGCCTTCGGTGATGGAAGAACTCCTTCGCCTGAATGCCACCACTCATTTTGGTGCTTTCGGCCTGACCTTCGACAACTCAGTCATATTCAGCTACTCACTGGCAGGTGCCAACTTGGACCTCAATGAGTTTACCGCCGCTGTTCAAACCGTGGCTACCGTAGCAGACAGCTACGACGAGCTGCTCAAAGAGTTTAACGTATGATATATATCATCATTGGGGTGATACTGCTTGCTGTCGGTGGCTTTCTGGAATACAACCGCCGCCGGCAGCTGCGGCGTGTGCTCAATATTAAGTATCACCAAACAAGCAGCATTGCCGATATCATAGCTACCTACAAGGACATTAGTCAGTCGTTGGGTGCCGGCAATTACTCGCAAATTGTGGAAGTCAAGGGCAAAGCAAAAGCCAAATCACCTTTGCAAAGTGAGTTCAGCAAGAAAGCCGTGGTTTACTGCGCCACCACGGTTACGCGCGAATATGAGACCAAGGTGCAAAAACAAGACCAGGAAGGTAAGACCTACTGGGCAACCGAACGCCGCTCGGAAGTGGTAAGCCGGCAAGAAACCAAACTCCCCTTTCTGATAGAAGATGGCAGCGGTGAAATAGAAGTAAACCCTGAGGGGGCAGAATTGCATTCGATTCAGAGCGTCGATCGTTTTGAGCGCGAAGGGGAAGGTGAGTTTTTCAGCTATATCGCTCAAAACATAGGTGGCAGTGGCAACAACAAGACTTTGGGTTTTCGCTACCGGGAATGGATTATTCCGGTAGGTGCTCCTTTGTATGTGCTTGGTGAAGCGCATGACCGCGACGGCTACCTGCGCATAGGAAAACCGAAGGAGGAAAACGAAAGCTTCATCATTTCTACCAAAACGGAAGAGCAATTGGTGAAGGAGTCGGAAGGCAGTGCAAAAATGTCGTTGGCAGGTGCTTTTGTCTTAGGCATCATCGGTATAGGGCTTATTATCTACGGCATAGTAAGCTAACATAAGAAGCTGCCTTACGGGCCTTTTTGCTTTCATGCAAAGCATATCATTTCGAATAAAACAAAAGTAAGACGGCTTGCCGCATGACAAGGTGATGCATAAAAAAGGCTTTGCCTGTTGCCGGGCGACTTGCCTTCCTTCCACCTGTTTTGTTATTGAAAAAAAAAGCAAAAGAGAGCCCGCAAAGGACTCTCTTTTTCCTCTTATAGTACTCTACCTCTTAGCGAATTTCACGGTTTTTCAACCATGCTTCACGCAAACGAAGCTGCGCCTCAGTGGGCTGTTCCATCGGAACGAAGGTAGGCACCGGTGAAGCACTGTCGCCTGTTTTGTAGTCGATACCTATTTTATTGAAATATTCTTTCAAAGGCAGCGGTTCGGCATTCTTCACATAGCGTTCGAAGAAATCGGCAATCTCCGGGTAAGTCATTTCCACAAAGATGTCAAAAAACTTATCTTCGGGGAAAGGCTTCGATGCGCCGTATTTATCAATCAACTCAAGAATCACCTCTCTCAAACCGCGCTCGCCATTTGATAGCTCCAGCAAGCGGATATCGAGCAAGGAAGCTACCAAAGCCCCACGATAGTAAATGTTGCTGTACTGCTTCTGTCCTTCTTCTGTGTAGGAATTCAAGCTGAGCTGCACCAGGCTATAATTAGGGTCAAAATAGCGGCTATCTACATACACTTTTCTGCCCCATCGTTGCAAGAACTCATCGAGTGTAATCAATCCACCGCGCAACTGCATCATGTGGGCAGCCCACTCGGTAGTGCCCTCGTACAACCATAAGTGTTGCGAGGGGGTGGGCTTCACGAAGTTAAAATGCTCAATGATTTCACTATGGATATTCAGCGGGGTTACAATATGGAAAAATTCATGTGCGGCAATGCTTACCACAGAGTTTTTCATTTGGTCGCTCCACTCGCCCTCTTTTAAGATGTATTCCGAGCTATAGGAATGCTCCCATGCGCCGGCGCTTTTGTCCGAAAAGTGGAAAAGGAAAGTATAGCGCTCTACGGGCAAGCCGTTCAGGAAATTGCTGGCTGCCGTCAGCATATCTTTCATAGCAGTAAGCAAGGTGGTAGAGTTGATTTTACCGGTGGCCGAATAGGTGTACACGTCGATTTGGGCGCCCCCTACCTCATCTTTGGCATAGGTAAGGTTGCCCAGCAAAATAGGTGAGTCCACTGCATGGTCATAATTTTTGGCAAGCCAGTATCCCTGCTCGTTGCGGTTCAAAGCGGTGCCTACTTTCCAATCCTCGGGGTAAATCAGCTGAATGGTAAAAGGCTCTTGTTGCCAACCATGAAAATACCCAAAGACCGTTTGCCCGTTGATAAGCACATGATCATCTTCAATAGAAGAACCGCACATCAAATAAATAGGATGTTCTTTCACCGGCGTATCCCATGTTTCCGCTATTTCATAGCGGATGGTTCGCACCTTGGCAGGTTTCTTTATTTCCCACTGGTTTATGGATATTTGCTTCACTTCTACCGGGCGTCCTTTTTTATCGAAGGCTTCGAATTTGCGCACAAAGCGGCCCATGTCCATCACTTGATAGGTGCCGGGCGCGGTAGAAGCAAATTGATAAATAACCGGCTGCTTGCCTAATTTACCATTTACTTGCAGGGTTACTTTAAAAGTGTCGCCGGAGCGATCGTTCAGATTGACCACATAATGCAGTTGTTGAGCCCATGCCGCCACGCTCAGACTTACAGTCAACCAAAGAGTTAAAATAATTTTTGTGTTTTTCATACGGCTATTTTTTTAACTACGTTTTTGATGTGTAAATAAAACGCCCCACAGGGGGCGCATATTTTGATGCGTTAATATAAAGTTTTTCTGTGGGCTTCGCTTTATTCCTGCACTACCACGTCAAAAACCACCTCTCTGCCGGCATTGCCCTGCCCGTCCAAATCACCAATTTGACGCACCCGGATAAATCCTTTTTTGCCTTGCGCATTCACAAAGGCGTAAGTGGTATTGGTGCGCAGCACAATGACTTTCACCGCATCGTTGCCATTGATGGCTGCTACCTCTGCTGCCGATACTTTACTCAGGTCAGCCGGTCCGCCGGGCACTTCTTTAAAAACGGTACGCGTAGCATATGCGCCCATCGGGTTGTTCAGGGCACTGCCATCGTAGCCGCTTGTTTGCTCGCGGGCATCCGGTGAAACAAAAGCGGGTTCACGCTCGGTGTAAATGCTGGCGAAGGTAATGTCTATCCGGTTCTTTTCGGTAGGTGTCAAAGCCGCAATCTCCACAGCGGGCAAGGCTTCATCGGCAGATGAGCTATAAAAGCTGCCTACGGCTGACCCTTGGTCGCCCAGCATGATATTGCGGGCTACCGGCTTGAGCTTGGGCACTGCCGGGGCGGGCGCCTCACTATTGAGCTGGCAGGCATACAATCCTGCAAGCAGAAAAACGGCTACGACTAAACGCTTCAATGATGTGTAAAGTAGTTTCATGATTTGGTGTTTTTCTTCAAAAGAACGAAAAAAAACACCAAAGGTTTATGAAGCAGGCGCGTGTTGTTGCAGTAATTGCAAAAGTTGTGCTGCCGAAAGCATGCCCGAATGACGCCACAACAGCTCCCCGTTTTTGAACAACATAAAAGTAGGCACGCCACGAATTTGATATTTCGCAGCCAAATGGGGGTTCTTGTCCACGTCTATTTTGATAATTTTAGCCTGACCGCCTACTTTTTCCGCCACTTCTTTCAATATGGGCTTCATGGCCTGGCAGGGTCCACACCACTCCGCCGAAAAGTCTATCAGTACCGGTATGTCTTGGTTAATCAACTCTTCAAATTTTCCTTTCATGATAATTCCTCCTTTTTGTTTTTTCATATAAACAAAAGTTCATATAAAAAATGTTCAAAAAACAAGGCTGATTGCCTATCTTTGTCATACTTCCCGGATGCGGCTAAGCCGTTGAATTGTGTTACCTTCACTTAGTAAAAAAACAAGCCATGCAATCGCTTTTATTACCTACCTACTTTATAGACAGCGACCACCCCGCTGTAATTGCCTACACACGTGAAGTGTGTGACGGTGAACAGGACCTTCGACGCTGCGCCATCAAGTTATTTTATGCCATTCGTGACGGCTGGCGCTATGATCCCGGTGTAGTCAGTCTAAAAAAAGAAGAGCTCAAAGCCAGTCATTTGCTTAGCAAAGACAGCGGCTATTGTGTAGAGAAAGCTGTGCTTTTAGCTGCTTGTGCCCGGGCAGCGGGCATTCCCTCGCGCCTGCACTTCGCAAATGTAACCAACCACATTGGCACCGAGCGCATAGAAAAAATACTGGGGACACGTGTGCTTGTTTTTCATGGCTACACAGAGCTGTATTTGCAAGGGCAATGGGTAGCTGCCACACCGGCTTTCAACCGCTCTCTTTGCGAAAAACTGGGGGTGAGTGTCCTGGAATTCGACGGGGTGCATGATGCTGTCTTTCAGGAATACGACCCGGATGCAGGCAAGTTCATGGAATATCTGCACGACTATGGCAGCTTTGATGACCTGCCCTATGAGTTGATGATTGCCGAATGGCGGCGCCATTATGCTCATTTGTTCCGCAGGCTGGGCAACAAAGAAGTGATGGTGCTTACAGACAAGCCACACACGGCAGAATAGTTTTTGCTTGCTTTAACGGTTGAGCAGCAGAAACTTGTCTATATCGGGTTTTCTGCCCATTAAAATCAAAATATCGCCTTCATAAATCATGGTGGTGGGCGTAGGCACGCCAATGATATGCTCTACCCGGCGGGGTTGTTCTTCACCCTCCACGGTTTCTTCATAATAACGTTTGATGGTAATAAGGTTCAAATCGTATTTTTCGCGCAAGCCAATATCCGCCAACTTACGGTTGACAATCTTGGGGGGCGGGGGCACCTCTGCAATTTCATAGCCGTCGGGTAAAGGCAGGCGCACCAGTACATCGGGGTTGAGCAGCCCCTCCGACACGGTTTTGGCTACCTCGCGCTCGGGTGACAGTATTTTGGATACTCCCAGTTGCCGTAAAATCTTCTCTTGCTGGTCGCTGGCCGAGCGTACAATGATTTCTTTTACCTGTAGCTCAAGCAAGTTGACCGTGCACAGCAAAAGGGCCTCGAAGTCTTCGCCTATGGCTACCACCACGGCATCCATTTCAGAAATATTTTGCGCTTGCAAGGCACGCTTATCGGTGGCGTCGATTTGCACGGCATAGGCCACTTCGTCTTTGATGGCTTCGATGTGCCCCATGTCATTATCCAAGGCAAGGACTTCTGCGCCACGGGCTGCCAAGGTGCGGGCAATCTCCATGCCGAACTGCCCCAAACCTATTACGGCAATTTTTCTCTTAGGCATTTTCTTTAATCTTTTGCTTCAAAAAAGCCTGTACCATTTCCAGGGCTGTGTCTATATGCTTGTTGTTGGGCACTATAATATCGGCATCTTCACGGAAAGGTGCAATATAACGCTCATAAGTGGGTGCCACGTGGCGTTCATAACGATAAAGCACGTCCTCTAAATCGTAGCCGCGCTCTATTTTGTCGCGTATGATGCGTCGTTTCAGTTTGATATGCTCTTTGGCCTCAATAAATATTTTCAAATCGAGCAGGGAAGCCACATCAGGGTAGTAAAACACAAAGATGCCTTCTACCACAATAATAGGGGTTGGTTTGAAAACCAATTCTTTCGGGATAAGATTGGGGTTATTGAAGGTATATTCTTTACGGCGTACCGTTTCGCCCTGCAGCAGGCGCTGCAAATCGCGAGCGAAGGCTTCGTGGTCCAACGATTGGGGGGTATCAAAGTTGGCAACGTTGTTCTCGTCGCGTGGCTGCTCTTCCAGCGGGCGGTAGTAGTTGTCTTGTGATACCAAACAAATTTCGTCTTCGGTGAAATGATTTAAAAGACTGCGAAGGAAATAAGTCTTACCGGATGCGCTACCGCCTGTAATTCCAACGATATAAGGCTTTTTCATTTGTATGAAAGAATTGGTCGAAAAGCAGTGCGAAGATACAACGCTTTATACAAAGCTGCTAAATAAGCCGGGAATTACTTGTATTTTTGGGGCAAAATAGAAGCAAATGGGAAAATTATGGCTTGTCGCTGTGGGTGTGTTTACAACCGCCATGCTTAAGTTTGCCTTTGCCCCGCCGGCGGCTTTCATAGGGGGCTTGCCTTTGTGGAGTGCCATATTGCTGACCATTGCCGGCATGATGACGACCGTAACGCTGGTGGTGCTCGGGGGCATTCCACTGCGCAACTGGATTGTGGCCCGGCAGCGCAAGCGCAATCAACGCCGGTTCACACGCCGCAACCGCATGATAGTCAAGATATGGCAGCGCTCCGGTATTTGGGGTATTGCCCTTCTTACACCTATTTTTTTGAGCCCCCCGATTGGGGCTATTCTGGCAGTGAGTCTGGGGGCACCCCGCCGTGCCATCCTGTTCAGTATGTTTGTGAGTGCCTGCTTTTGGGCAGTGGTCATGTGTTTGGCTATTTACTGGCTCAATATAGATTTTCGCAAGCTCAATCCATTTTCATAGAAGTTTGAACTTTTTTAGATTTGCTACCGTTTTGATATGACGAACAAACAGGGGGCCGACCGGTTTCGACAGCATGGACCGGAGGCATGCCTGCACGCCGGGCGATGGGAGTATCCCGTAAATCTACCTCCCGAACAATAAATGGCGAATCTAACTACGCCCTTGCTGCCTAATCAAGGATTACGGTAGCAAGTACCCGGGGCTTGAGGCGCCTGGCTCCCGGCGCTTCGCCCACTTATAAGGGTATCAAACCGAAACGGAGCTATGCCCAAAGGAGTGCCGCGCTCCGGCGGGCGAGACAAACCCGCGGCTTGGGGGTGTTTCAGGTGGTTGCCTACCATGGCACCCCGACATAAGAAGTGGCAACTAAGCGTGTAGACGGCATGCAGCCGGCATGCCTGGACGAGGGTTCGAGTCCCTCCGGCTCCACAAAGTAAACACCCACCCTGCCCCATGAAAAGGCGAGGGTGGGTGTTTTTTTATGAGTGGGTTGGTGATGCGATGCCCTCATTTCAGAAAACGACACGGGCACTTGAAGAGAGCACACACCTTAAGCGGTCGTCAATTCGCCGGCAATCAATTCGGCTTGTTTCAAAACGGTCTCTGTTGCCAGTTTTGCCATATCCGGCGGGTATCCATATTGGCGAAGTGTGCGCTTGATGATTACTTTTAGTTTTGCACGGACGCTTTCTTTGATGGTCCAATCAATTGTTGCATTGTTCTTCACTTTTTCAGTTAAGACAACGGCAAGCTCTCTAAGCTTTTCTTTTCCCATGAGCTCTCTTGCGCTCTTGTTTTCAGCCACAGCCGTGTAAAAAGCATATTCAAAATCGGACAAGCCCAGCTCTTCGGCTTGTTTGTCCAAGGCAACAATTTCCTTACTGATTTTTATAAGTTCTTCGATGACTTCGGCAGCCGTTAAAATTTTGTTGTGGTATTTTTTTATGGCGCTCTCCAGCATTTCTTTCAGCGACTTGCTTTTTACCAAGTTTGTTCTGGAGCGGGCTTTTATTTCGTCATTCAATAATTTTTTGAGCACCTCCATTGCTACGTTTTTGTGCTCCATGCCCTTTAGTTCAAGCAAAAACTCTTCTGAAAGAATGGAGATGTCGGGTTTTTTGATTCCTGCCGCATCGAAAATATCAATCACCTGCTCGGATACCAATGCTTTATCGATTACTTGCCGGATGGTGGTTTCAATTTCTTCATTCGTTTTTCCCGAGCCGGTAGCGTCAAATTTTGCCAAACGTGCTTTTACTGCCTGAAAAAATGCCACTTCGTCCTTTACGTCCATTGCCTTGTCGTGGGGCACAGCCAAGGCAAATGCTTTTGACAATGCCGTAACCTCATTGATGAAGCGTTTTTTACCGTCTTCCAAGGACAGAATATGTTCTTGTGCCTCTAATATGATAGAAAGTTTTTTTGAAGTAGCGGCACGGAAATAGGCTTTATAGTCAAAGCCATAAAGCATTTGTTGCACTACCTCCAATTTTTCGAGCATCAAATTCACTGCCTGCTCTTGCGCAATGGCAGGCTCTCCTCTTCCGCCCGAGTCAGAATAAAAAGACAGGGCTTTTTTCAAGTCGGAAGCGATGCCCAGGTAATCAACCACCAAGCCACCCGGTTTGTCTTTGTACACCCTGTTTACGCGCGCTATCGCCTGCATAAGGTTATGCCCTTTCATGGGCTTGTCGATATAGAGCGTATGCATGCAGGGGGCATCAAAGCCGGTAAGCCACATGTCTCTTACGATGACCAACTTCAGTTCATCGTTGGGGTCTTTCATGCGCTCTGCCAGTATTTTCCGTTGTTGTTTGGAGGTGTGGTGCTTGGCAATTTTTGGACCGTCGGAAGAAGCGGAAGTCATCACTACTTTTATGGCGCCCTTATCCAATTCATCGGAATGCCACTCGGGACGCAGCTTGATGATTTCTTCATATAGCTCGGCAGCGATGCGGCGTGACATGGTAACAATCATGCCTTTTCCTTCGAAAATTTCTTGGCGCTTTTCGAAGTGCTCCACAATATCTTTTGCTACGTTTTTTAAGCGGCTTTCACTTCCTATCAGCGCTTCCAGCTGTGTCCATTTGGCTTTTACTTTTTGGGTTTCGGTGAGGTCTTCTTGCTCGAGTTCTTCATCGAGTTGCTCCAGTAGTTTTCGCCCTTCTTCCGAAAGGTTTACTTTGGCTAACCTGCTTTCGTAATAGATGGGCACGGTGGCGCCGTCTTCCACGGCTTGCGCGATGTCGTAGATGTCGATGTAGTTGCCAAATACCGCGGGGGTGTTTTTATCGTCTTTTTCCACGGGTGTACCCGTAAAACCTATATATGTGGCATTGGGCAGGGCGTCGCGCAAATACTTGGCAAAACCATATTTCAGTTCGCCGGTAGATTTGTCTATTTTGCCTTTGAAGCCATATTGGGTGCGATGGGCTTCATCAACGATGACAATGATGTTTTCTCGTTCGGAAAGGGTTTCAAAGACATCTCCCTCTTCGGGTTGAAATTTTTGAATGGTGGTAAAGATAATACCTCCGGAAGCGACTTTCAATTTTTCTTTCAGGTCTTGACGGCTCTCGGCTTGCTTGGGCTCTTGACGCAACAGCTGGGTGGAAGCGGCGAAGGTATCGAACAATTGGTCGTCGAGGTCGTTGCGGTCTGTAATGACTACAACGGTGGGGTTATCCATTGCCAAGACAATCTTTCCGGTAAAGAAAACCATTGACAGGGATTTGCCACTGCCTTGGGTATGCCAGACAACCCCTCCTTTCCTGTCTCCTTTGGGCTGTTGTTTCACGCCGGGCAAGCTGTACTGCTCGGGTGATTCTTCTACGAAGTTTTGCTGCGAAGGAGGAGTTGATGGTTCTTTTCCTTGAAAGGCAGGATGGTCGTAAAGCCACTGCATTACTGCATCTATGCTTTGCAAAATTTCTTTTGCCGATATATGAATGACGGTTAATCCCAGCGATTGGAGATAATGGTCTCTTTCGGCATCATATTCCATTTTATCATCATGGCTGCTCCCGTCTATTTCAATCACTACCTGATAATTGGGGCAATAAAAATCAACAATATAGTTTCCGATAATTTTTTGCCTGTCAAAATCCAAGCCTTTAAATTTTCCCTTATGGACTCGTTGCCAGAATAATACCTCAGCAAGGTTGCCTGCTTTGCGCAATTCTCTTGCCCGTTCTTTAAGTTTTGGATTGTAAGGCAGGCTGAAATAGTTTTTGCTGGCTCTTTTTACCACCCCGTCAGACTTCGTCTGCCACCCCTCCAAAGGAGGGGAACTAACCACCCCGGTCTTCGACCACCCCTCCAAAGGAGGGGAATAGTTGGCGGCTCTCAGGACCGACTCTACCGCCTTGTTTACGGCATAGTATTGATGGTAAGCTGCCAGTTTCTTTATGGTAGCGATGGTTATCTGTCCGGTTTTCGGGTCTTCGCGCTTTGATTTTTCATATACGATAAAGTGCCTGATTAAATCAAGCAAGGTGGTTTTGTTGAGCATGCCTTTGATGAGGGTTTCCAGCTGGCTGACCAGCTGCGAAGCCTCGCGTTTCCCGTCGGCTGATTTCCAAGCCATGAAACGGCTCATGTCCGCCGATAAGGTGCCTGCTCTGGCTTCGAAGCCATCCGAAATCACGGAAAAGGCGTTGTAGGTAAACAAGGAAGGAATGCTTTGCTTGTAGGTTTGTATTTGACGGAAAGCCGATTGTATGGTGGCATTTTCATTGGCGGCATTCTTGAGCTCCATCACGACCAAAGGAATGCCGTTGACAAAAAGGACAATATCGGGGCGTTTGTTTACGCCGTTTTCAATGACCGTAAATTGATTGACTACGACAAATTCGTTGTTTCCGGGGTTTTGAAAATCGATGAGACACACCGAGTCGCCGCGCGTTTGTCCGTCTTTTTGATAGGTAACTTTGATGCCTTCGGTAAGCATGCGGTGAAAGGTTTCATTGGCGGCTATCAGCTCGGACGAGTGGACGCGCCGTACTTCTTTCAGGGCTTCTTCTTGTACCTCTGCCGGAACCGAAGGGTTTATTTTTTGAATCGCATTTTTCAGGCGGTTGGTGAGCAAGACGTCTTCATAGGCGGCTCTTTCGGGGTTCTCGCCGTCGGGGGCAATGTGCGGACCATACAGATATTGAAAGCCCTGTTGTTGTAGCAGCTCTATGGCATATTGTTCTATGGTGTTTTCATTGAGTTTCATATTGTATCATTCAGCTTCTGTTTCTGTCATCCGTCTTTGGTTTCTAATGGGTGGTTGGGAGTCCGGTTAATTTTTGGCATTTTTATATCATCCAAATTTCTGAATTGTATTCTGCTTGTGATTCCCTTATGGTGTTGCTGTTGTTGCTGTTTAATTTATCATTTTCCCATTTTTTGGGATTATTTATAATGTATTGTGTAATGCGATAATATTCATTTTCATTTCGTATGACGTGTTCCCAATACCGGGGCTGCCATGCAAAAGATTGATTTATTTGGCGGGCATTTTTTGTTACGCCGATTTTAAATCCGCGAACGATTGATGCCAAATTTTTGGATTGTGGACCGAATTTGTTTTTTGTTGATGGGGGTTCCGGTTGGGGTTGTAGAGACGCAATATTTTGCAGAGACGCAATATTTTGTAGAGACGCAATATTTTGCGTCTCTACAATGTTTTTGTTCGCGTTGCGTTTATTGATAATGATAATGCCATGCACATGATTGGGCATAATGATATGCGCCCCCAATTCAACAAACGGAAAATGATTGGGTATTTCGTACCAACACGAATTGGCAATATGACCGATGGGAGACAATTGCATTGCACCGGATGAAATCTCTCCAAACCAACAATGTCTGTTTTTTGTGCAAATGGTGATAAAATACGCGCCATTCCAACCGTAATCCCAATGTTGCAATCGTGTTGACTCAATACGATATTTATTTTTGAATTTTCCCATTGTATTAAAATTTTACCCGCACCTCCCCGCTCATCAATTTCGGTAACAAGGTATCCCGCAGTTTTTCAAGCGTGCGGATTTGCTTTGAATTAACTATTTGCTTGTCAATCAATGGTTGAATTTTATTTGTCATGTTTTTCAATTCATCATCTGTAGGCACTAAAACCATAGCATTATCCAAATCCTTTCTTTTTATGTGTCCCATTGTAGTTGCTTGCGCCGTTGCAATAGCAATAAACTGCTCGAGATGGTATCTGCTCCATAGATAATAATACCATTTTGGAAATTCATCTGATGTAACCTTGAAAAGGTGCTGATTCAAAATGCAGGATTCGCCATCCCATATTTTGACCATCAAAGATGCTGACCATGAAAAAATCACATCACCATTTTCTACAACGTATTTTTCATCAACATCAGTAGTACACCAGTCACAATCTTTCGAAATACCATTCCTCAGTTCTTTTATCTTCAAAACTGGCAGTTTATCTATATCATTTTTTGGCGGGTATTTTTGGCAAGCCAATCCATTTAAAAATGTAGCTATAGAGCTCAAAGGCTTTTCTTCCCATTCAGGATTAGGATTCTCCACAAACCACTGCCGAAACAGGGTTTCCGCCATTTGTTCGAGGGTTTTGTTTTGGCGGTGGAGCAGGTCTATTTTGTCGTCTAAGCTGCTTAATACTTCAGCTATGGCTTTTTGCTCAGGGAGTGGGGGGAGGAGGATTTCGATTTCTTTGAAAGTATCGCGAGTAATCGTATCGAAAACACCTCCGTGAGAATATTGTAAAAAGTTTGACACTCTATCTTTTAGGAGATAGTAAACATATTCATTTGTCGAATACTCATTTGCCCTTATTCCATAGCAAGATTGATTAAATGCCATTTGTTTTCCCAACATTGCAACAATACCTACTGTTCCTCTAGCAGAAATAATTATATCGCCTTTTTCTAGCAATTTTGTACTACTGTTTTTTAGGCCTTCTTCAGTAATTTTTTTTTCTGTATCGTAAACATATTTCTTCCCATTGTTAAAATCAACAACTGAAAGCCATGGGATATCACCATTCCAATATTCAGCAACAGAAGTTTTGGGTGTCCCGCCTCCCACAATCTCTGCTATTTCTCCTAATTTATATTTCTTCCACTCACATTTCGAGCGGTTCAATGTATCACTCATCGCTTTTCTGTTTTTTTGTTGTTGTCTTTGGCAGGGGTGCTGTTATTGGTTTTGGGGATGTTGCCTTCGACAGACTCAGGCAACATTTGTTTTGGCTCGGGCAATGGGTCTTCTTTTCCGGTGGTTTCGACAGGCTCAACCACCGGAGGATATTGGGTGTAGTTCCTCGATAATCGCGGCAATTGGTCATCATTGCCTTTTATTAATGCTTCTTTTTTCTTCCGGCTCCGGCCCTGCACTTGTTTTTCCCGGCAATACGCCTCGTCTATTCTGTCGTATTCTTCATAATATACCAATTTTACGGGCAACCGTTTTTTGGTGTGATTGGCGCCCTCGCCTGCCCGGTGTTGAGCCAATCGCCTTTCCAAATCGGTTGTGCTTCCTGTATAATAGCTACCGTCTGAGCATTCTAATATGTACATCCAACCCTTCGGCATGTTCGGATATCAACTTTCATTTTGACCCGTTCAATGTGGCGCTTTCCGGCAATTGTATTTTACTTAGGTTTTCCAATATCCTTTTATTGAGCTCCGCTTCTTCTTTCAATTGTTCTTCGAACTCGGCTTTGAGTTTGGCAAAGCGCTCGGCAAAGTCAAAATCATCGTCTTCTTCGGGCAAGCCCACATAGCGCCCGGGAGTGAGCACATAATCCAATTCAGCTACCCGCTCTATAGGCACAGAGGCGCAAAACCCTTTTATGTCTTCGTATTGGCGGGCTTCGACAGGCTCAGCCCGCCAGTTATGGTAGGTATCGGCTATTTTGCGTATATCTTCTTTTGAGAGTTCGCGCGTTCTTCGGTTTACCAAGTGCCCCATGTTGCGTGCATCAATAAAGAGGATTTCCCCTTTTCTGTGGGTTTTGTTTTTGCGAATAAACCAAAGTGAAGCCGGTATTTGTGTATTTAAAAACAGTTTGGCAGGCAGGTTGACGATGCAGTCTATCAAATCGTTTTCGATAAGGTTTTTACGAATGGCATACTCTTCTTTTTGTTTGGTTGTCAGCGAGCCTTTTGCCAATACAAAACCGGCAACGCCGTTGGGTGCCAGGTGATAGATAAAATGCTGTATCCATGCGTAGTTGGCATTGCCTACAGGCGGCACCCCGTATTGCCAGCGGGGGTCGTTGCGCAAGAGTTCCCCGCTCCAGTCGCTCACGTTAAAAGGTGGATTGGCGATGATGAAATCGGCTTTGAGGTCAGGGTGGGCATCGTTCAAAAATGAGCCTTCATTGTTCCATTTTACTTGCGAACTATCAATGCCCCTAATGGCAAGGTTCATTTTACACAGCCGCCAGGTGGTCTGGTTGCTCTCTTGCCCGTAAATGGAAATATCGTTGACCCTGCCTTGGTGCTCAATCACGAACTTTTCGGACTGTACAAACATACCGCCTGAGCCACAGCAAGGGTCAAACACCCGCCCTTTGTATGGCTCAAGCATTTCTACCAACAGCTCTACCACACTGCGCGGTGTATAGAACTGACCGCCTTTTTTGCCTTCGGCAAGGGCAAATTCACCGAGAAAATATTCAAATACATGCCCGAGGATATCGGCACTCCGGGCTTTGGCTTCTCCAAGCGCTATGTTTCCTATAAGGTCCACCAACTCGCCCAAGGCGGTAGGGTCAAGATTGGGACGTGCATACACTTTTGGCAATACGCCTTTCAAGGAAGGGTTTTCCTTTTCTATGGCGTCCATGGCATCGTCAATCATTTTGCCAATGGCAGGTTGCTTGGCGTTTGCCTGCAGGTAACTCCACCGTGCTTTCCCGGGTACAAAAAACACATTCTCGGCTTTGTATTCGTCTATATCTTCGGGGTCGGCACCGGCATATTCCCCTTCGCCTTCTTTCAGTTTTGCATATAGTTCTTCGAAAGCGTCGGAGATGTACTTCAAAAATATCAACCCCAGTACCACATGTTTGTATTCTGCTGCATCAATGTTTTTTCTGAGCTTGTCGGCAGCTTTCCATAGTTGCTTTTCCAGTGGTTCTTGCGTTTTTTTTTTGTCTTCTTTGCCATGAAGCTATAAGTGATTTGGTTTATTTGAAGAGAAATTTAAGGCTTTTTAACCAAGGTTCAAAGGGAAATTCCGGCGCAAAGGGAGGAAAGGAAAGCGTCATCTTTCGTAAGACATACCTTCTCTTCGCCGGCCGGTCTGCCTACCACTCCACTGCCTTCCTTACCGTCTCCCATCGGTCTGCGCCCGGCACCTTGCCGTAGTTGTTTTGTTTGCCTTTTTTCTTGGCTATTTCCTTGGTGACATACTCCACCCTTTCTTTTGAAAGGGGGTGTGTGCTCAGCCAGCCCAAGGCTTCGGGGTAGTCGCCCTCCATGTCGGCAAAGCGCTGCAATACAGTAGCCAAGCCTTGGGGGTCGATGTGTGCTGTTTGCAAAAAAACAATGGCTTGCATGTCGGCTTCTTTTTCTGCTTCCCGGCTGAAAGCATTGGACAAGAGCGCTGCTGCCACCTGCCCTACTTCGCTGCCCCCACCGGCCGCTATCACCAAAACATTGATGCCTACTTCTCTGATCACCTTTTCGGATACATGATTGAGGCGGATATGCGCCAGCTCGTGTGCCAATATGCCGGCGAGCTCTTCGGGGGTTTCGACAAGACGAAGCAAGCCGGTAAAAACCACAATATGCCCGCCCGGCAGGGTGACGGCATTGGGCTCGTAAGCACGCAGGATGTGTACTTGAATGCTTTCGGCTTCCATATGGTTGGCTTGGGCTATGTATTGGGTCATATCGTTTAGTGTGGCTGTAAGTGTCGAATCTTCTACTTCTGTGTACAGCTTGCTTAATTCTTCCCACAAAAGGTTACCCAATGGTTCCTGCCACGCCCGGTCGTGTACGTTCGAAGAGAGCTGCCCTACCGACAGGACCAATAAAGCATACAGGGAAGCAAGCCCTGCCAATCCCAAAAAGACTTTGGTCAACTTATTCATCTGCGTATGCTTTGCACTTTTAATATTTCATCGCACCAATCGCCGTATAACCACCATTTCACGTGTCTTTGTTTTGAAAGGTGATGCACTGTTACCAATGTAGCAATAAACTCACCCACATTCAGCAGCAGCACCAGCAGCAAATAAGCGACATAGTATTTGTCAGGCGAGGCACTACCGAATAGGACGGCCACCGTCCACCAAAAAGCCGGTGCATTCAGTGCAAAAAGGGTCAGCTGTGAAAGCATGGCTTGCATGGCATGCCAGCGCACAAACAAATGCGCACGCCGGAAAGAAAAAAAGAAAATAAGCGTTGCCAGCAGGTTTACTATGGGCAAAGGCAGCCCTATCACTAATGCCGCCAATGACATCATATAGGACTTGGCGGCAAGGCTTGCCTCGTCTCTGTGAAAAGCAACGGGGAAAGAGGCTGTTTTAATCACGGTTTCTGTGTTTTTGATACGTTCCAATGAAGTACTTGCTCGAATAAGTTACATTTTTTCAAACAATTCTTGGCGCACTTCACCAATTCCAAACAAAATATGAACACAAAAAGGAATAAGCCGGGGCTTATTCCTTTCCATCCATTCTTTTTTGAAAAAGAAAATTTACTCTTTGTCCATTACTTCCAAAAACAGCTCAAAATTCTTCTTGGCAGTCAATTCAGCACTAATGAACCAATCTACCACGGTCCATATGCCCAGGCCCCCACAAGTTATCAGCTTCAATACACCGTTGGTTACGTCATCACGCATGAAGCGGTCCAAACCAAAATAGCCACCTACCAAAGAGAAAATGGTGATAACCGACGGGTCGTAAAATTTAGTTTCTATCAGGCGCTTCCAATCGGCTTGTGTGCTTGATTCCAGCATGGAACGTATGGTTTCCAGGTCGCGGCTCAGGAAATACCTGCCGTAAGTAACCATAAAAAGGTCAATCTGTTCCGGGGTGATAGGGTCTAAAAGGTCTCTCATAGCAGCTTTTTTTTATGTTAAATGTTAAATAAAAGCATTTTAAAAATCCCAGGCAACAGCCTCATGCGCTTCTTGACAGGCAGATAGCCTGCAAGGCATGGGCTTCAGCAAAGCATGCTTCCAGTAGTCCAATGCAGGTGAAATCCACGGTGCTGCCTCGCTTTGCTCCTGCATCAGCAGGCTGACGGCATACAGCTGTGTCAAGCGTTCAAACAAATACTTTGCCATAATTTCGCCGGCTTCACCACCGGGCAATTCCTTCATTTCTTTCAGCAAGCTGTCGAGCTGCTGCAAGAACGGCAAAGCTTGCTCGCCTTCTTGCCTGAAGGTGGCAGTCATTTCTTTCACCATCACCTCCAAACCATTGGACTTGGCCGTTGCCCGCAGCATGTCTAATATCATGATGTTGCCGGCCCCTTCCCAAATGGGCAACACCAGCACGTCGCGCATGAGCTTAGGCATCACGCCATCCTCTATGTAGCCGATGCCCCCCATCATCTCCATCGATTCCCGTATGATATAGACCGCTTCGAGGGCAGTGTATCGTTTTACCATAGGAATCAACAAGCGTGCCAAATGGGCTTCGCTTTCGTTGCCGTTGTCGGCGGCGTCCAATGCCCTGATTGCCCGCCATGTCATATAAAAGATGGCTTGATAACGCCCGGCCAGCTCCAGCAGTTTATCGTAAGCCAAGGGGTGTTCGATGAGTGTTTTTCCAAAAGTGGAACGATAACAGGCAAATTGATAAGCTTCGATAAGCGCACGGCGGGCAAAAGAGACGGCCGCCACTGCATTGTAGAGCCGCGACAAGTTCACCATTTCTGCCATCAGCTTAAAGCCTTCGCCTTCCTGTCCAATGCGCTTGGCAAGGGTGTCGCGCATGATGATTTCGGCACTTGCCATGGAACGCACGCCCAGCTTGTCTTTCAAACGCACGATTTCCATAGGATTGCGCGCGCCGCCGGGCAAGGTGGGTTCTATCAAGAACAAAGACAGGCCACGCGTACCGGGCTTGTCTTCATCGGTACGAGCCAAAGCAAATATGATTTGCGCATTGGCGTTGCTGCAAAACCATTTTTCGCCATTCAGACGATAGTAATCGCCTTTTTCCGGGGTTGCTTTCACCAAGTTGGCGCCTACATCAGAACCGCCCGACTTCTCGGTAAGAAACATGGCACCGGTATAGAGCTCTTCCGGCTTGTCGGTGTAAATGTGGGGCAACAAACGTTGCTTGTCTTCTTCGGTGCAAAAACGGTCAATCAAACGGGCAGCGCCATCGGTCATACACAAAGGGCAAGGGAGGCCGCCTTCTGCCATGGCATACAAGAAATAAGGAGCAAAACCTGCCAGGTGGCGCTCTTTTTGAAAGGCAGCCCGCAGCTTAGGATGCCACTTCACACGAAACATCTCCGAGCGAACGGCGATGCCTGTCAGTTGCCAATAAGCAGGATGAAATTCGATTTCGAAAATGTCTTCTCCATAAAAATTGCGGCGCTTCAATACAGGTGGGTACTTATCGGCAGCAAGCGAGAGCGCATCCATCACTTGCGCTGCCTGCTCTCCTATCCATTTCAGCTTGGGGGTCAGGTACTCGTTCAGCTGTGAAGAAAAGTATTTTTTCCAATAATGGGCAGCCATGCGGTCGCTTTCATAAAAATTTTGGCTGGGGCAAAAAGCCGCGAAGGCAGCACCCGGTTTTCTATACGTTTTTTTGTGGAAGTACTCATGGGTTTGGTTCTTGGTATGCATACCGAATTTACACAATTTTTTCAAAAGAAAATACCAAAAAACAGTTGTTTGCCCGGTGGTGCGTGCGCAATAAAAAAAGCCGCCCAGGAAGGACGGCTTTTCATATTTATTTATAGAAGTGCAGACTTTCAGCGCTTATGCATTGCCTGCTGCTTCTTTGCCGGCTTTTTTCTTGGTAAAGTCATACACAATGGGGGTGGCTATGAACACCGAAGAGTAAGTACCGAAAACAACCCCCATCACCAAGGCAAAGGCAAAGCCACGCAGCACTTCGCCACCAAACAGCAACAGCACAAACACTACCAAGAAGGTGGTGAGTGCCGTAATGATTGTACGGCTCAATGTTTGGTTGATGGCTTTGTTCAGCAGCTCGCGCAGGGGCAGGCTACCAAACTCGGTGCGGTATTCGCGGATGCGGTCAAACACCACCACGGTATCGTTGATAGAGTAACCAATGATGGTGAGCATGGCTGCAATGAATACCTGATCGATTTCCAGAGAGAAGCCCAGCAAGTTGGCCAACTGATAGGTGGAAAGTACCACCAGGGCATCATGGAAGAGTGCTATCACGGCACCCAAGCTGTATTGCCACTCGCGGAAACGTATCAAGATATAAAAGAAGATAACCACCAAAGATAACAAGACCGCTAATTGCGAAGTATTGCGTATGTCGTCGGCAATGGTGGCACCTACTTTGTTTGAGCTAAGCACCTTTGGATTCAGCTCGCCGAACTGCGCCAAACCTTTTTCCAAGGCTTCCCGAACGGTTTGATCGGCTGTTTCGCTTTCATCGTCAATCAAGTAGCTGGTGGTGATTTTAAGGCGGTTGTTGGCACCGAAGGCTTTTACTTCGGGCGCCTTGTTTTCGAACACGGGGGTTAAGGCAGCACGTATATCCTGTGCCGATACGGCCTTGTCGAATTCTACCACATAAGAGCGGCCGCCTTTGAAGTCAACCCCCAAGTTGAAGCCGCCCATGATAAGGGTAGCTACAATACCCAAAACAACCACTACAGAAGAGAAGGCATATGCCTTTTTGCGATTGGCAAGGAAGTCGAAGTTTTGAGCGTCGAGTTTTTCCGACACTTTACGGGTAAGGGCGGTGATGAAGTTGATGCGCGGTTTTTTACCATCGCCGGCAAGGTATTCTACCACCAAACGGGATACAAAGACAGAAGAGAATACCGAGCAAACAATGCCTATTAACAGGATGATAGCAAAGCCTTGCACCGGGCCGGAACCAAAGATATAGAGAATCAAGCCGGTAAGGAAGGTAGTCACGTTGGCATCGATGATAGAGCTCAGCGCCTTGGCATAGCCTTTTTCAATGGCTCCAACCAAAGGCAAGCCATGTTTCAACTCTTCGCGAATACGTTCATAGATCAGCACGTTGGCGTCCACTGCCATACCGATGGTAAGCACGATACCGGCAATACCGGGCAAGGTAAGCACAGCGCCCAAAGGTGCCAACACACCGAAAATAAACAAGAGGTTGATAAGCAAGGCGAAGTTGGCCACCCAACCGCTGCTGCCATAGTACACCGCCATGAAGGCAAGCACCAGCACAAAACCTAATACGATAGACAGGATACCCTGCTGAATAGACTCTTTACCCAAAGAAGGACCCACTACGGCTTCTTCTACGATGCGTACCGGTGCGGGCAGTTTGCCGGCTTTCAATACGTTTGCCAGGTCGGCCGCCTCTTCTACCGTAAAGTTGCCGGTAATGGACGAGTTGCCGCCGGTGATTTCGGCTTGCACCGTAGGGGCCGTATATACGTAGTTGTCGAGCACGATGGCAATACGCTGTCCGATGTTTTCGCCTGTAATTTTCGCCCATTTACGAGCCCCTTCGGCATTCATAGACATAGAGACAGCCGGGCGTCCGTTCTCATCATAATCGGGGCGTGCATCGGCAATCACATCGCCCTCGAGCAAGGGCTTGCCATCGCGTTGCGTTTCAATGAAGTAGAGTTCCAGCTTGCCGGCCAATGGGTTGTTTGCACCGGTTTCGGGCTTGGCAGCCCACAAAATACGCACGTTGGACGGGAAGAAAGCACGCACGGTTTCATCTTGCAAGATGCGATTCACCTCGGCGGTGTCTTCTACCGATACATATACGCCATAGCCTGTAAGCACAAACAGCTCATCGAAACGCGAGCGCTCTATTTTCAAAGAGTCGGTGGCAGCGCTATCGGCTTGTGCCCGGCTTTCTTCTGTTTTCACCGAGTCGCCCGTACTCAGGGAATCGGCTTGAGCCAGGCTTGCCGAGTCGCCGGCTTCTTCGAACGGATTGCTTGCTTGTTCGTCTGTTTTTGTTTCCGCTTCAAACGGATTGGTGGCGTCTGTCTTGCTTTCGCTGTCTTCTATTTTCAGGTAGTCTCTTAGTTGCAAGAGCGAGAACTGCAATTCATTGAGCGGATATACCCGGTAGAACTCCAGCTTGGCTACGCCGGAAAGCAGTTTTTTGGCACGCTCGGGGTTATCCACACCGGGCAATTCCACCTGAATACGCCCGCTGGCAGGCAGTTTTTGAATGGTGGGGTTGGCCACACCGAACTTGTCAATACGGCGGCGCAATACTTCAAAGGCGCGATCTACCGCATTGTTGATTTCCTTGTTCAGATAAGCCACCACTTCTTCATCGCTCGAGTTGAAAGTGAGCTCTTTATTGCCGGGATTGGCAAACAAACGCGCCAGGTTGCCGTCGGGCTTTACTTCTTTGTAAGCCTCGGCAAAAAGGGTTCCGAAGGGGGCTTGACTGCTTTGCTGCTTCTGTTGCGCTAATTTCAGCGCTTTTTCAAAGTCTTCGGTTTTGGCTCTTGCCCCTGCCAAAGCCTTTACGATATCGGCGGGCGATATCTCAAGCACCAGGTGCATGCCCCCTTGCAGGTCAAGCCCCAGCGACAAAGCGCGCTTTTGCACGTCCTCGTAGGTAAACGAGCGGAATCCCAAATTATAAACCGTCACGTTAGAGACGGAGTCAAGGTAACGTTGCTTTAAAGAGAAATCGATATTTCCGTTGCTGTCGGTGGCATAAGCCTCTGCGTCACGCTGCACTTTATAGTGCACCAAAGTGAACGACAGATAATAGACCGACAGGATGCCCAGTATAATGGCTAACCACTTGATAGCTCCTTTTGCTGACATAGTCTATTTTTATTTTTTGGTTTTGATTGAATACAATACGGTGGGTGGAAAAGACAGACGCACCACAGGTGCATCCGGCGGCTCGCCAATGCATGCAGCCGGCTTCGTTCGAATGGAAAAAAGTGGCTTAGGGGGCGTTGACCACCACAAAATACCGGAAGAGATACTCGTAGTATATCAGCCGGGGCGGAAAGTCGGGGAAAGCAATGCGCGTGCTCTCCGGTGAAGGAAGGCTGATGTTGAAAAGAAAAAGAAAAGGGTGTTTAAAATCGAAGCGCAAAACCGATAACACAGCCTTGTGGACGATGCCTTGCTCCCAACAGGCTTGGGAAGTATCCTCCCGGTCTGCCGGAGTGTCTTGACAAGCGCTACCGGTACCTACGGCTTGTTGCTGCTGCTCTGCCTGAGCGGGCAGGCTCCATGCATGGACCTGACCGGCAGCCTGCCACAAGAAAAAGACAAGCAAGCCCCAGATATAGGCATAACGCGCAGCAGCAATATGTTTACGGACCGATTTCACGCTGTATTTGTCATCAAACAGCGCGCAATTTATAGAATATCATTCAATCATTCAAATATTAGGAAGCGTTGATGATTTCAAGGATTAAATCATCGACCGAAATATTTTCTGCTTGTGCTTCGAAGTTTAAAACAAAACGATGCCGCAATACAGGCAATGCCACAAACAGCAAATCTTCCTGCGCCAGCGAATAGCGCCCCGAAAGGAAGGCATGGGCTTTGGCTACACGCAACCAGGCTTGCCCGGCACGGGTACCTGCCCCCCATTGCACCCATCGTTTGATGCTCTTGTGGGTGGTACTTTGTGGGCGGCTCTCCAGCATGCAGCGATGAATCCACGCAATGAGGCTTTCATCCACGGCAATTTTTTGTACACAAGCCTGCGCCGCCAAAAAATCGTCGCGATTCATGACAGGCGCCGGCTCGTAAAAACTTTCGGTAGCCGTTTGGCGCAACACTTCCAGTTCGGCCTCTTGAGCCGGATATTCCATTTTTAAATACAGCAGAAAACGGTCAAGTTGCGCCTCGGGTAAAGGGTAGGTACCGGATTGCTCTATGGGGTTCTGAGTAGCCAGCAAGAAAAAAGGCGAAGGCAAAGGGTAGGTATTACCGGCATAGGTAATGGCCCGCTCTTGCATGGCTTCCAACAGAGCCGCTTGTGTTTTTGGGGGTGTCCGGTTGATTTCGTCTGCCAGCAACAGGTTCGTGAACACAGGCCCCGGACGAAACTCCACTTCCAGATTACCGCCGGGCAGTTGCCGTATCACTTCGGTACCTATGATGTCGGAAGGCATCAGGTCGGGCGTAAACTGAATGCGGTTGAAGTCCATCTGCATGGCCTGCGCCAGTGTTTTGACCAGCAGTGTCTTGGCTAAGCCGGGCACGCCTTCCAGAAGAGCATGCCCGCCTGCCAGCATGGCCGAAAGCACCAATTTGATGGTATCGTGTTGCCCAAGCACCACCTGATCGACTTCTGCCAGCAGCTTCCACAAACGCTCCTGCAGATACTTGACTTGTTGTTCAGTGGTCACGCTCATGATATTTTTTCAATTAAACGCCGGGCAGGGGCAATTGTTGTGCGGTGTCCTTAGCCGGCAGAAGGTATGTTGATGCCATAGTTGACCAAGACAAGCGTAAAACACACTTTGGTGCCTCGTTCCGGGGTGCTTTCCACCGAAAAAGTGCCGCCGCTCTTGGTGATAAAGTCATGACACATCAGCAGGTTGAGCACTGCTGTGTTGAATTTGCTTTTCTCTTGATAGCTGATTTTTTGCACTCCTTCTTGATAAGCCTTTATTTCGGCTTCACTAAAGCCAATGCCGTTGTCTTCTACACACACCTTCAAGCTGCTGTCTTCCGGGCATTCGATGCTTATGTGCACGCTGCCCTGCGGGGCAGTCATACGGATGGCATTGGACAAAAGATTGCGAATCACAAAAGACAAGGCATCTTTTTCTATCTTGGCGGCTACTATTTTATTGCAAGCATTCCGGAAATTAACACTTAGCTGCTTGGCTTCAATAAACGGGCGCGATTGGTCCACGCTCTCACGTATATGACGCACCACATCGAAACAAACGGAACTGTCGAGCGCAGCCGTTGACTGCTGCTGCATCCATTGCAGAATGTCTTGCAAATGCAGAAGGGCTTTTTCAAGCTCGCCCAGCATACGCTGCCCAAGGTCTTTCTTTTCTTCGGCACTCAACACATTTTCGTGTGAAGTGAGTAGAATCAAAAAACCTTTCAGTGTGCTGAGTGGCGCCCGTATTTCCTGCGAAATAACCGCATACATTTTTTCTTTTATACGCAGCTCATGTTCAATCAATTTTCGCTGCAAGGCATTTTCTTCTGCCTTTTGTGATACTTCCAACGATATTTGATGCAGTTGTTTGTTCCGGTCTTCAAGGGCTTTGTTCGATGCTTCCAACTGCCGGTTGATGTCTGCCAGTGTCACATTGGCCTCTTCCAACTCTTCCTGCTTGGCTTCCAAATTATTGAGTGCATCCTGCAATGAAAAAAGCAAGCGGTTAAAGCTCTCCGTCAGTTCGCCCAATTCGTCTTCCGTGAATTTCTGCACAGCATAAAACGAACGGATGCGTTCATATTGCCCCTGTGCAATGTAAGAAGTGTAGCGTCGCATGACTTTCGTCAGGTGCTGCAGCGGAATGGTCATCAGGTAAGACAAGAAATAACCAAAGGTAAGACTCAGAATAAGCATAATCAGAAACGAAACAATCATGATATTCTGAAACTGCCCTTGTAAAAGACTGTCCTGCTTGGCTACTTCTTCCAGGGCTCTTTCAAGAGCATTGGTAGCGCGGTCGGCACTGCGGCGCAGCTCAAAGCGCAGGCCTTCGCCTTCCTGCTCCTCGCCTATCTGACGATAATAGACAAAATACCAGCGCAGATGGTTCTCGTATTCTGTCAACAGCTGTTCAAACTCCCGGAAAGTTGAAGCGGGCATAAGGCGGCGCGCCCGCTGCCGTAAGCGTGCAATTGCTTTTTTCAAATTTTCCCGGTTCGAAGGGTCAAGGCTCTTGATTGACTTTTGTTCCCACAAGCGTACCTCCATCCATTCAGCCCGTGGCAAGTAGGGAATATGATCTATGGCTTTTGCCAAACGCATGACCTCGCCATATTCACCATAATTTCCATAGCCCATCCGCTGCACAATCACCACCGTCTGATTCAGCTTGTCATGGTAAATGCTCAGTTGCTCCCTTGCGTCTTTCAGGTGCATGCGTATGTCGCTGTTCTGCACCACAGGCATCTGCATGAGGGTGTCTAAGTTCTTTTGAATATGGGCATACAACTGCTTGTGCCTATCTATCAGTTCGCTGCGCCCATAGCGGTAGAAGTAAGGCTTCTTCAGGTCTGTCAGGAAAAAACTTTGCTCTATTTTCACCAGCTGAAGGGTCTGTATCATCACGCCGGTCATTTGCTGTGAAAGCAGGCTGATGTTCCGGCGCTTGTTGTAAAATGAAAGACTAATAGCCATAAGCCCTGCCAACAAAGCAATAAAGAAGGCATAGCTTGCAAATAGTTTATAGCGTACAGACCAACGTTTAATAACAGACCACATGCTTGCCAAGTAAATAATTTTAATGTGTAAGATAAAAATTTATGGTCTGTGAAAAAACTATCAGAGAATCCAAAAAAGAGTATATTTGCAACATTGTTGCAAAAAGAAAATAAAATGCCTCATTACAAAGCAGTTCTGTATGCCTGTTTATGGCAGTTGTTTTTTTCCGGGAGTGGCATGGCGCAGCACTGCCGGCTACAGTTAGACGGGCGTATTGTTGATGAAAAGGGTGTGCCCCTTCCTGCTGCTACCATTTACATAGTAAATAGCGGACAAGGAACGGTCAGCAGCTCCGACGGCTACTACAGGCTGGAAAAGCTGTGTCCGGGACTTTATATCATTGAAGTTTCGTTTACAGGCTATCAATCGCTTTATGATACCTTGCAATTGAGTACTTCCCTGCATCGCAATTACCGTTTATCGGAAGCCCCCCTGACTGTAGGTGAGGTAATGATAGAAAGCAAGCCTTTTCTTTATGAAAGTGTGGTGGTAGAGACCATCAACGAAGAAGCACAATGGCGCCAAGCCGGCAAGCCGCTAAGCCGCATGCTGGAAGAGGTAGAAGGTGTAAGCAGCTTGCGCACCGGTGCCGAAATAGCTCAACCGATGCTTCACGGTTTTTGGGGCAACCGTCTGGCGCTAAATGTAGAAGGCAGCCCTTTGGGGAGCCAACGCTGGGGTGCCGAGCATGCCCCTGAAGTGGACCCGCTGGCTTATGACCAAATAGAGGTTATCAAAGGGGCGCAAGCCGTGCTGCTGGGAAGCGATGCCATAGGGGGCGCTGTGGTTCTTAAGCAGCAAGCCCTAAGCGACGTGGACAGCCTGCGGAGCCGGTGGGTATTGAACGCACACAGCAATGGGCGGGGCTTTTTGTTGCATCAAAAAACCAGCGGACGCCTCTCCAAACAATTGGCTTTCAGACTACACAGCACAGCAGCGCGCAGTGGCGACCGTCAGGCAGCCCACTATATGCTTTCCAACACCGGCCATCGTCGCCTAAGTGCCGGTATGGGCTTGGGCTACCGCTTCCACCGGTGGGATGCCGACCTGCAATATGACTACTTCGGCGCAGAGAACGGTATCCTGCGGGCAGCTCATACGGGCAATCTCGATGACCTTGCCCGCGCCATGGAACGCCAAGAACCATGGTACATTGCCCCTTTCAGTTATGAAATTGAGCACCCCAAACAAGAGGTCGCGCATCATAGTTGGCGCCTGCAATCGCACCGCCATGGCCCGAAGGCCGATTGGCGTTTTGTGTATAGCTTGCAGATAAATACCCGCAAGGAGTATGACGTGCGGCGGGGCGGCCGCAGCAAGCTGCCTGCTGTATGGATGCGCCTCCTGCAACAGCACCTGCGTGTGCAAAGCGATTTTCATTTTTTGAAACAGATAGAGAGCAGTTTGGCGGCAGAATGGCTTTGGCAGGACAACCTGAATCGCACCGAAGAAACCAATACCCGTCCTATACTGCCGGATTATCGCCGTCAACAGGTGAGTCTTGCCTGGGCAAACACCATTCCTCTTGCCCACATGGAATGGAACTGGGGCGTTCGCTTTGACTATAACAGTGCGCAGGTGTGGATTTTCGACTACCAAAACCGGCTATTCACCCCTGATTTTAAGAAGCTGAATGTTCAGTTCAATGCAGGCTTTCACACGCACCTGTCAGAGGCATGGTCATGGACTTCTTCCTGGGCATGGAACCGCCGTCTGCCGGCCATCAATGAGCTTTACAGCCAAGGGCTGCACCACGGCAGTGGGTGGATAGAAGAAGGACTGCTGGTAGATACCAACGGATATTATGCGCCCGGGACCGAACTACGATTTGAGGAAACTTACCGCTGGGTAAACCAGTGGGTATTTCACAAGGGGGCACACCGGCTAAGCCTCACGCCTCACCTGAGTTATATTCAAAATTATGTAAATCTGGAAGCTGCCGACTTGCGTCTTACCATCCGGGGCGCCTTTCCTGTGTTTCGCTATCATCAAACCGACGTACTGTGGGCGGGCAGCGATTGGTTGTGGGAATGGCAGATAGCTCCCTTTCTGAAAACCACACATAAAGGCAGTGTGCTGTGGGCTCACGATATAACAAGGAATGCCGGTTTGAACCGGGTACCGCCTCCGGCATATCGCGGGGCTTTCGTTTGGCAAAAAGAAAGATGGGGAAAATTCTCGGGCATACAAGTAGAACTGGCGGCCGAATATGCGGGTATTGCCTGGTCATTGCCGGCGGTAGTCGCTCCTGCCGAGGTAGGCAGCCGCCCGGAACAGCAAACACAAGCCTGGGATTTCATGCCGCCCCCCAATGATTACTGGTTGTTTCATTGGCGTATAGAAGGCAGCTATACGTCGCACTGGCGTTTTGCCTTGGAAGTAGAAAACCTGTTCAACCGGGCTTACCGCTCTTATCTGAACCGTTGGCGGTACTTTGCCGATGACTTGGGACGCAATGTTTCCGTTTCTGTTCAATATATGTTTCATTAAAACTCAAAAAAAGTATGAGAAAGCAAATTTTCTTTTTCGCAGTTGTGCTGGCAGGCGTATTTATGAGCGCTTGCAAAAAAGACGACCCCAAGCCGGTCAATGAGTCGGAGCTCATTACTACTGTGGAGGTTACCTTCACCAATCAAAACGATGCCTCGGATGTGGTTACGCTTCGCTGGTACGATGAAGATGGCGACGGTCCTGCTGCACCGGTCATCACCAACGGAAGTTTGAAAGCCGGCGCCACGTATCAAGCGCAAGTAAAGTTGCTGGATGAGAGCAAATCGCCTGCCGAAGATATCTCTTTGGAAGTGGCTGAAGAAGCCGAAGAGCATCAGTTGTATTATGGCTTCGGAAGCAGTTTGTTTGCCGGTTTTGAGTATCTGGACCAAGACAGCAACGGGCAACCGCTGGGCTTGCGCTTCCGGGTTACGACGGCGTCCGGTGTGGCTGCAGCCCAAAATTTCACTGTGTTGCTCATTCATGAAGGCGACAAATCGAAAAACAATGCTTCAACACCTTGGGCTTACGATGCACTCATAGGCGGCGAAACCGATGTGCAGGCGACGTTTAGTGTAAGTTTACAATAAGTTCAATAGACCAAATGTGCAAGAAAAGCAGCCCTGCCGGGTTGCTTTTCGTTTTTAAACATAAGCAACTATCTTTGCCGCAATAAACGGCTGTTTTAGATGCGCTCTTTACTAAAAAAATTATTTGCTTCTTCGCTATTTCAGAACTCCATTGCCAGCGGTTTTTGGCAGTTAAGCAATCTTTTAACTCCCCTCATTTTGGTTCCCTATTTGCTTAACACCTTGGGAGAAGCACAATATGGCGCTTTTGCCTTTTTACAAACACTTATGGAGTATGGTTTTTTGTTAACCGACTATGGTTTTCTACTTTCAGCAACCAAACGTGTAGCCCAAGAAACCTCTCTTTCTCGCAAGGCGCAACTACTGCTTCATGTTACCTTTATCAAGGTTGTCATTACTCTTCTTCTTGGTCTTTTCATTTTTATAGCGTTCACCTATTTGCATGTCAAGGAATATGAGCCGGCAGCTTTTATTTCTTTATTTCTAGTCATTTTAAGTTACTCAATCTTTCCCATGTGGTATTTTCAAGGGATTGAAAAATTCAAATTCATAAGTATGCTCAACGCACTTAGCAAGGCTGTACTTGTAGTGTTTGTACTAACAACCGTAAAGACAGCCAACGATCTAAGTTATGCTGTGCATGCTTACGCCGTATCGTATGCTTTTATGGGAATATTCGGAATGAGTTATGCTATTTATACACTCCGCCCAGCCCTGCACTCCCTGCTAAACGTAAAAGATTGGCTCGATTCAAAAGAAGTACAAGGCTTATTGAAAGAGGGGCTGCCTTTTTTTACAAGTGCGCTTGTGCCTACCCTTTACACCCACTTACCTACCATTGTTCTTAAGCTTTTCACCAACAACCTATTGGTAGGATTGTTTAGTCTATCTTTCAAAGTCATCATCATTGCAAAATATGCATTATCTGCATTTGTAAATGTAATTTACCCAAGAGTTTGTCACAAAGCCACCCAACTGGCAATTAAAGCACTTAATAGTTATATAAGAAAAGTTTATACTCCATTATGGATAAGTTGCTTATTTGGTTGTATTTTCATAGCCTTACTTGCTCCTTGGATCGGCTCTTTAATAGGAGTTGACAGTCAAAATGTAGAGATGTTTACCAAGTTGCTGAGAATTTTGTCGCCCATTCCTTTAATCGTTGCCACGCATGTCTGGTTTAGCCTTCCCTTAATAGCCTACGGACACAATCAAGTGTTTAGCCGGGCTATTCTTTCAGGGGGGGGGTTGGCTTTAGTATGGCAAGGTATTTGTTGCCTATTCTGGCAGCAAAATCCGCCAATGCTCACCTATGCTGTATCGCTGGGGATTGTATTCACAGAAATAGTCATTGGTGTTCTGTTTTACATAGGTTACAAGCGGAAGTATGCGCTCATGCATGCAATAAAAACAAGCTAAAAACGGAATAGAAAACACTGATAAATATGAAAATTTTTGCAAGCGTTGTTACTTACAACCGCCTCCCTCTTTTAAAAGAATGTATTGACCGGCTGCGCAAACAAACACGCAAGCCCGATAAGATTATTGTTATAAATAATGGCAGCACAGACAACACGCTCGATTGGCTACAAGCACAAAATGACTTAATGATTGTGAATCAAGAAAACAGCGGGAGCTCCGGGGGACAATACACCGCCGTAAAAACTGCTTATGAGCAAGGGGCAGATTATGTATGGCTGATGGATGATGATTGCATGCCTGAACCGGATGCCTTAGAGCAGCTGCTAACATTCTTAGAAAAGCACCAACTTCATGGAAAAGCAGTAGTGACCTGTGTTCCCCACAGCAATCAAGAAGATGACAAAGTATGCTTTCCAATAAGTGAATATCCTTCTAAAAGAACATATTTTAGACCATCGGAAATAAACAATCAAGAAGCCATTCGCTCTCTTTTTTTCGGTTTCCTGGGAGTACTATTGCCCAAAGAAGCCATTCAAAAAACAGGGTATCCCAACCCTCATTATTTTATCCGCTGCGATGACGCAGAATATGCACTTCGTCTTAAAAAAATCAATTTCCCTATATACATTGTTACGAAAGCAATAGTAAGGCACCCCAGTCCCAAGCATCTTCAGAAAAAGATTTTATGGATTGATTTGACATTCCCTATTGATGACTACCACAAAATGTTTTATGAATTGCGAAACTCTATCCATACCTTAAAAAAACATGCACACCCTCTTGCTTTTGTAGGAAAGTACCTCCCTAAATATTTGCTCATTGCTACTTACAAAGCGATGAAAATCGACAAGTCGCCTAAAAATTTATGGATATACCTTAAGGCAATTTTCCATGGGCTTACCAATCGCTTAGGAAAAGTTGATATAAAATAAATTCAAAATCAAAAAACACAGGATATGTACGATTACCTGATTGTAGGAGCCGGTTTATTTGGCAGCGTCTTTGCAAGAGAAATGACGGATGCAGGTTACCGATGCCTAATCATAGACAAGCGTCCGCATACGGGGGGAAATGTATACACAGAAAAGCGGGAAGGTATTGATGTTCATATGTATGGACCTCATATATTTCACACCAGTGACGACAGGATATGGGCATACGTCAACCGCTTTACCAAGTTCAATCATTATGTCAACCGCCCCAAGGTGTATTATAAGGGAAAGATCTATTCTTTTCCGATTAACTTATTTACCTTATACCAGTTATATGGAGTAAAAACTCCGGCAGAAGCGCAGAAAAAGCTGGAAGAAGTAAAGGTGCCTATTGCCAATCCTCAGAATTTAGAAGAGTGGGTATTATCGCAGGTAGGACGAGAAATCTATGAAATATTCATTAAAGGGTATACCATGAAGCAATGGATGTGCGATCCGAAGGAGTTACCCACATTCATCATTCGGCGCCTCCCCATCCGGCTTACCTTTGACGACAACTATTTTAACGACTGTTACCAAGGAATTCCGGTGGATGGTTATACCGGCATGGTGGAGCGTATGCAAGAAGGAATAGAAGTGCGACTCAATACCGACTATTTTGCCAATAAAGAATACTTTGACAGCATTGCTCAAAAAGTAGTTTTTACAGGCAAGATAGATGAATTTTTCGGTTATCGATTCGGAGAACTGGAATACCGTACTTTGCGCTTCGAGCATGAAGTACATGAAGGAGACTACCAAGGCAATGCCATTATCAATTATACAGAGTATGAGATTCCCTATACGCGTATTTGCGAGCATAAGCACTTCACTTTTGGGAAGCAAGCCAACACAGTAATTACTAAGGAGTATCCCGAAGCATGGAGCAAAGGCAAAGAACCTTACTACCCCATCAATAACGAGCGCAATAATAAAGTCTACAAGCAGTATGCAACGCTTGCCGAAGAGTTAAAAGACAAATACATTTTTGGGGGGCGCCTTGCTGAGTACAAATATTACGATATGCATCAAGTTATTGGCTCCGCTTTGGCTAAGGCTAAAAAAGAAATCGAGTTACAAAAAACTGCACATTCATAAACCTTTGTATTTCAATGAAGAAGAATAAAAAGGTAATAGCGGTTGTAGTTACTTACAACCGCTTGGAGCTATTGAAACAATGTATAGAAGCCCTTCGCAAACAAAGCCATCCTTTAGAGGGTATTCTTGTTGTTAATAATGGCAGCACTGACGGAACCTCTGAATGGCTCGCCGAGCAGAAAGACATATATGCCGTACATCAAGAAAACTTAGGTGGTGCCGGTGGGTTTTATACCGGATTTGCAGAGGCTTTGAAACAAAATGTTGATTGGGTTTGGGCTATGGATGACGACTGCATTGCGCATCCCGAGGCTTTACAAGCACTTGTGCAGCAGGCCGATGATCCCAACAACATTTACTGCAGTGTAGCGGTAGATGCCCAAAAGCCGGAGCAGCTTTGTTGGATTACCAAAGACATCGATGGACGTAAAATAAAAGATGTAAAACAGCTGGGCGAACAACCTATAGAAGTATCGGGAGTGCCTTTTTTGGCTATATTCTTATCTACCGTATTGATTAAAAGAATTGGGTTTCCTATCAAAGAATTTTTCATTTGGGGCGATGACACAGAATATTGTTGGCGGTCACGAAAGAAAGCCAATAGTAGAGTTTTTTACATTCCCCAAAGCAGGGTATATCATCCGCCAACAGAGTATGTACCTATACATTTGCTTCCATTTATTCCCCCTATCCTTCTTGTAAAGGCAGCTCCATGGAAGCTATATTATAGCTTTAGGAACAATACTTTTACCAATAGACTTTATAGTCCTCCATTTAAGTATTACTTTTTTTACCTTCCCAAAACCATTGCCAAGCTATGGTTGTCCAGAAAACATATATTTAAAGATGCAAGCAAGCAGCATTTAAAGAAGATGTTTAAAGCCATTTATGCAGGGCACCGGGGGAAACTGGGCAAGGTTGATTACGAGCGTTTGTAAAAATAATAATAACAATCAAGCATCTGAGGAAGCTTTTGCCTCGGCGAAAGTAGCTTTGCCTGTACTTTCCCGGGGCAAGCAATACCACAGGCTGCCTATCCACATATACCACACAATTCCCTTCTGATTGCTCAGATAGCAATCTATCATAAGTGCCGCAAAGAATGCCACGGATTGAAACACATACCAATAATTGCCCCGCCGGATGCTCCGGATTACCGGATAGAGAAATACGGCAAGCAAAAGCAGCAACCCTATTAGCCCGTGCCGCACAGCCTCTTCCAAAAATTCATTGTGTGTGCTATATCCCTGAAGCCAGTCCCACCCATTGGCAGTATAACAAGCATTCAGGGCTTGTGTAGCATCGCCGGTGCCCACCCCAAAAAGAAAGGTTTTCCAGTCTTGCGTCCATACTTCCACGCCGCAATGCCATTGCCCCAAGCGGTGGTAGAAGCTGTATTGCAAAAAGCCTATAATATCAAATACTGACCGAGAATTAATCTTATAGTCGATTGCCATTTGATATTTCTCATGCTCCCATGAATGTATAGAAACCAAGAAGGACAATAACAGTAATGTTAAACCTATCGGTACTGCATAAAGAGTCAGTTTCCATAGCGGTGCTGATATCTTTTTGATAATCATGCAAAAAACAATTCCGGCAAGAGCAACCATTGCTGCTTTTGCTCCTATCAACAAAACTCCTCCAATTAGAATACTTGCAACTGTTCCCCAGGATATTCTGTGCAAAAGGGCGTGTGATTCTGTTATTTTAAGAAAAGCGATTAAAAATGATGATAATAAATACATACCAAAGTGGCCATGATGAAAGGGGGTGCTTCTTCCTATGATCCACATACTAACAACCCCATGTTTTTTGAAAAAAGGGAATACACCGCCCAAAGTATAAGACAAAGCAAATAGTACCGAGACTACAAATATAGTCAATAAGAAGTCTATGTATTTCTTACTAAGGACAGGCGCCGTTGCCCACATCCAAGGCACCAATACAAGCAGCATGTGCACTTCCAAGTTGAAAATGCCTTCGCTATAATCGGCAGTCCACAGCAGCCCTATGGCAAACAACGCATACCATGCCCAATGCAAAAGCATCCAAGAACGCTCTCTCCACTCATGCCATGCCGGCCGGTGGTAAAGATTGTATAAAAAGGTCCATAACATCAGCAGAAGCGTGCACGCTCCATTGAGGTGCTCATGCCAGGGCAGTGAAGCTATCACCAAAATGAGCAGTACGAAATATACTTTCTTATTCAAAATTGCCTTCATATGCCTTACGATAAAGCTCTGCCATTTGCCGGGCATTGAAATGTTGTTCACATAGACGCCGCGATTCTTTTCCCATGTGAGCTATTTTTTCTTCCGGTGCCTTCAGCAAGTCATGCAAAGCGGCAACAGCTTCGTCGACTTTATCGAACAAGAAACCATTTTGGTTTTCTATTACTAAATCCTCATTTCCGACACACCGGTGCAAAAGTAAAGGTTTCTCGCACATCATGGCTTCCAAAACTGCAAACGGCAGCCCTTCCCATAAAGCAGTAGATAAATACACATCAGCCTGCTTGAGCAGGGCTATCACCTCAGCCTTGGACAGCCAACCGGTAAGCTCTATGTTGGATGCGGTAAGTTCGTGGCTAAGCTCACCTTCACCCACCCAAATAAAACGCAGGTGAGGCTCTTGCTCAAACCGTTGTGCAATTTGGTTGAACATAACCGGGTTTTTCTGTATGGAAACCCTTCCCACAGTAAGTACTACCTTTTCTTCCGGTTTGTTCTTTAGCTTTCTCGTTACCGGATACTCTTCCGGGCAAAAAGCCGTACCATTATTGATATAAGTAGCACGAATGCCTGCTTTTTTCATCAAGGCAGCCTCGGAAGCCCCACAGGCAATAACCCTGCCGGCGTAAGCCGCAGCCACCCACTCAAGCAACACATAAAACAGTCGCATTGTCTTGCTAACGTCTTGGCGTGCAAAAGCAAGCCCATTAGGCGTATAAATAAGCCGCTGCCCGGGCACTACGCCTCTTAGTGCGAAGCGGCCCAAGAAGCCGGCTTTGGATGAGTGCAAGTGAATTGCCTGCACGGAATGCTCTCGTTGTATTTTCTTTACAATACGGCGAAGGCTACGGAATGCTTTCCAGTCCATTATTGGGTGTACTTCCCGCTGAGCAAAAGGCCACTCCACAAAACCGGCATTCTCCGGGAATTGTTTTCGCACAGCGTCTATATCAACCCCTCTTTTACCATAAATGATGATGTGTCGATATCCGGGTTGATTTTTTACTATCTGTAGAATAAATTCAATAATTCCTCCACCAAATGCTTCTGCTACATGGATAATTGTCTTCATGCGTTATTTACTGAATATTCAATCTGCGTTTTAAAAAAAGAATCCAAGAATATGGCAGTAGCAACAAGGTACAAGCTCTTAATAAACCCAACCAAAAATAAAGGTTGCCGAAATTCCGGTTTGCCCAAATCACTTTTATCTCGGGATTTCAATTGCTGTTCGTTTGGTGCATGAAATTCCTTCGGGTTCCATCACATAAGTAAGAGATTGGGGAATAACTGCTGTTGAATTGCTTTACAAATTTAAAAAAATAAGCATAATCCTCTGCTGCCGGGTAGTTCATACGGATATAAACCTATATCCTAATGGCTGACGCGCATTATTACAGAGGGATGAATAAATAGACACTTTTAAATACATTTTTTTTTTAATTCTTTGATGCTCGTAGGAGTCTTATAAGGTAAATAGTTTCCCCTTCGTAGTCATAAAAATCGACCCAGATCCCAGAAGCGCCACTTCCGGATGTTCATCCATATATCGCTCCTGAATAGCAAAACGCTCCGGATGACAAATGTCCCCACAATCTAAGCGGGCAATATAGGGGCAGTCAGGGAAATGGCGGAGAATATATTCTAATCCTTGATTCAATACATGTTCAATGCCACGATTTTGCTCGTTCAATAGCAAGACCAGCTCCATTTTTTGCCCAAATCGTTTTTGAAGCTCAGCCTCGCCGGGACGTTGTTCGGCTCTGCTACCGTCATCTACTATTAAAACACGCACTTTAGGATGCGACGAGATGCTCTCCAATGACTTGTACAATCCTTCAAGATTATTGTAATGTGGGATGAGCACTGTAGTTTTGATTGTTTGATTGTCCATACTTCGTACCTATGTAAAGTCCCAATACTAAATAAAAATAAGGCTCCCCGCCTCTGAATTGCACAAGTCCGGCTACAAGATAAAGTATTAAGGATAGTAGAAACAAATTGTTACGGTTCTTAAATAAATAGTCTTTCACTAAATTTGCAGCCAGAATAAGAAACAACATACCACCAATAGCACCAAAATCACTAAGAATTGGATATAGATATTATGAACATTGTCTTCGGGAAAGGCTTTCTCCTTCATCTTTTCCATCACCGGCACGGTATTACCTGCCCCCACGCCACTCCACCAACCTAAGCGAAGAGCTTCCGGGTAAGCCTCCCATAGCTCAAAGCGCCCTTGCATGCCTTTATCTTCTGTTTTACCAATATACAGCAGTCGTTGCAAGCCCACGAACTTTTCACCCACGGCTTCCCAGTCCACAGATGCTGCCGCATACATTACCCCCACAACCCCTAAAACTATTAAAAGCTGCCGCTCCCATCTACGAACATAGGATGAAAAATAAAATAAAAAAGCTGTTACGACATTCAACACAATGGCTACCCGGGACGCGTAAATGAAAGCTACAGACATGCAAGCCCCCCAAACAAGATAAAAAAGCCACTTTTTATTTTTGGACATAAAAAAAACCGAAAAGAAAGCAATCCAAGTGGCTTCCAAGTTAGGTCCTCCACCGTAAAACATGGGGAAATAGGGGTGCCCACGCCAGGGCTCATTAAAGAATAAAAGAATGGCATCGAAAAAAACAACCATTTTAACATAAACAGCTGCCAGCATGGCAAGCAGCGTGTACCGTATAGCTTTTATGATGGCTTCTTTAGGCAAAGACAGACCCCAAAGCACACCCAAAAACATGGCTATAAACGACAATAAATAATTGATTAAAAGTTTATTAAAACCATGAATCCAATATCCAACAATCGAGCTAAAAACAACCCACACCACCCAGTGCCAGATGTAGTTAGGAATGTACTTAGTAAGTGCTCTGAATGAATAAATCACAACAGGTACAGAAAGAAGTAAAATTAACTGATACACCTTTACTACCACTCCGCTTTCTTCTTGCTCAAAAACCCATCCTGTAATGGATAGTGTTTGTAAGTTCATAAATAAGAGCAGACAAACAACAGCCATGTGGCTGCTTGTTTATTTAAACGGCCATAAACAGGGGCTTCACCCAGGGAGTATATCGAAAGATCGTTCGACATGATTTTAATAGTTTAGTCGTGCAAATCTTTTTGATTGTCAAGATAATAAGCGATCGTTTTCGTAATACCTTCTTTTAAACTTGTTTGATGCTTCCACCCCAACGCATGCAAGCGTTGCACATCCAGCAGTTTGCGCGGTGTGCCGTCGGGTTTGGAAGTATCCCAGTCAATGGTGCCGGTGTAGGCGGTCATCTCCTTGATAAGCCCGGCCAGCTCTTTGATGGAAATATCTTCACCCGTCCCCACATTGATGATCTCTCTCTCATCATAATGTTTCATCAAAAAAAGACAGGCATCGGCAAGGTCATCGACATACAAAAACTCGCGGCGTGGGCTGCCGGTCCCCCAAACAGATACCGAAGATTGCCCTTTTGCTTTGGCTTCCAAAAACTTGCGAATCAGTGCAGGCATGACATGGGAAGTCTGCAAGTCAAAATTATCGCCCGGACCATAGAGGTTGGTAGGCATGGCACAAATAAAGTTGCAGCCATACTGATCGCGGTATGCCTGACACAGCTTAATGCCGGCAATTTTAGCCACGGCATAGGGTTCGTTGGTAGGTTCCAGGGCACCGGTCAGCAAATACTCTTCTTTGATAGGCTGCGGGGCAAACTTCGGATAAATACAAGAGGAACCTAAGAACAAAAGCTTTTTTACGCCCTGTCTGTATGCCTCATGAATCACATTGGACTGAATCATGAGGTTATCGTAAATAAACTCGCCCCGGTATGTATTGTTGGCCAAGATACCGCCTACTTTTGCTGCCGCCAAGAAGACGTACTCCGGTTTTTCCTCTTCAAAGAAACGGCGTACGGCTGCCTGTTCACGCAAATCCAACTCTTTTGAAGTGCGTAAAACAAGGTTTGTATATCCTTCTGCTTGCAGGCGCCGCACGATGGCACTCCCTACCATGCCACGGTGGCCGGCTACATATATCTTGGCTTGCTTCTCCATGTCTTCTATTCGTGATAGTTTTTGGTTTTATGCCCGCCCTCTTTCAGATATTTGTCACGCTCAAAGAGTTGCAGGTCTTCCCGCACCATCTCTTTAACGAGCGCATCCAAATCATAGGAAGGGTTCCATCCCAATTGGCGGCGTGCTTTCGATGCATCGCCTATCAACAAATCGACTTCTGCCGGGCGAAAATAACGTGGGTCCACCTGAATGACCACTTTACCTTCGGGTAACTGAAAATCGCCATGACATGCAGCTACTACTCCCCGCTCTTCGACGCCTTCACCTTCAAAACGCAGCTCTATGCCCAACTCTTGAAATGTTTTACGGGCAAACTCACGTACAGAAGTGGTTACGCCCGTAGCTATTACAAAATCCTCGGGTTTTTCCTGCTGCAGCATCAGCCACATGGCTTCCACATAATCTTTGGCATGCCCCCAGTCCCGGCGGGCGTCCAGGTTGCCCAAGTACAAAGTGTCTTGCAAGCCCAAAGCGATGCGTGCCGCTGCACGGGTTATTTTACGCGTAACGAAAGTTTCGCCTCGTAATGGGCTTTCATGATTAAACAAGATGCCATTACAGGCGTACATACCATAAGCCTCGCGATAGTTCACGGTAATCCAATAAGCATACAGCTTGGCTACGGCATAGGGCGAACGGGGATAGAACGGCGTGCTTTCTTTTTGCGGGATTTCCTGCACCATACCATACAACTCCGAAGTGGAGGCTTGATAAATACGGGTTTTGTGCGTGAGCCCCAGAAGGCGCACAGCCTCTAATATGCGCAAGGTACCCAGGCCATCCACATTGGCAGTGTATTCCGGCATTGCAAAGCTTACCTGCACATGCGACATTGCCCCCAAATTGTAAATTTCATCGGGTTGTACTTCCTGTATAATGCGGGTAATGTTCAGAGAGTCGGTCAGGTCACCATAGTGTAAATGAAAGCGCACTCCTTCATCATGGGGGTCCTGATAAATATCATCTATCCGGTCAGTATTAAACAGGGAAGTGCGTCGCTTAATACCATGCACCTCATAACCTTTCGATAGTAAAAAACGGGCCAGATAAGCACCGTCTTGCCCGGTGATGCCTGTAATGAGTGCGCGCTTGGTCATAAATATGGTTATCGTTTTGTGCAAAAATAAAAATATTCTTTATTTGCAACGGTTTCAAAAGTTATACACAACGATGAATCAAGCCTCACCCAAAGAAGATTTCGACTTAATCGATGTTGCTGTCAGTGCATATCGCTTGTTCAAGCGTTATTACCGCATTTTTATTTTTTTCCCCGTAGCCTGTGCACTCTTAGCACTCCTTTTGTCGTTTGTTCTCATTAAACCGGTGTATCAAAACAGCTTCATCGTTTACTTTCGCGTGCTTAACCCGGATGAAGCCCTTCAGCTCATCAAAGACTTAGAAACACTCAAAGAAGACAACTATCCCGAGGACCTGGCTCAAGTGCTGGGGATTAGTGAAGAACAAGCCCGCAACTTAAAAAGCATCACGGCACGACGTGTTGAAGGTAAAAATAACCAGCTGAGCCCCACGGTTATTGTTGAGTTTGAAACTACCAAGCCGGAAGACTACGAGTCCATCCAAAATGCTTTGGTAAGCTACCTATCCGAAATTCCTTATGTAGAAAAAGAAAACAACCTTTTTCTCAAGCGTCAGAAGACTTTGCTTGCGGAAATACAAAGCCAAATCCAGCGCCTCGACAGCATGCACATGGCTTTGGTGGGTACCATCAATAACTTAAAAGACAACCAACAACTGCTCATCAATAGCATTTACACAGAAATAATACAACTAAAAGAAAAGCAGCTGGCAATTGAGAGAGAACTCCAATATCCCGAAGCTGTGCGTATTGTAGAGCCTGTGCGCCCCCTAAGTAAACCGACCAAAGCGTCCCCTAAGACCAATGTGCTTATTGGCTTTTTCGTGGGCTTCTTTTTGGCAATTGCATATGCTTTCTTCCTTGAAGTCAAACGACGGGCAGCGCAAGCCGTCTGATGGGTCAAGGGAAGAAATAATGCTGTAGCTGAATCTGTACTACCGGATAGTTATGAATATAGGAGCGTCTGAACAAAGGCGCTCCTATTGCTATTTCCACGCGGGTATTAGAGCGAATGATCTTTTGCATACCAACATAGAGCTCCCAGTAGTGCTGCCCGGTATGCAGCTCACTGCTTGCCGGTACCGGCTCCCCATCTTGAATAATTTTTACATCGGGGTACTGCTTACCCATCATTTCCACATACAGGTTGGTATTGGTTTGGTTGTAGTCTCTGTACACCCTCGGATACAAAAGATAACCCAATGAAAGGTTATACTTCCATGCAGTTCCATATTCCATGCGTGTAGGCAGGTTACCGCTCTGCCCTTCATAAGGCTGTGGCACAATCACGCCCAAGGTGTAGGAAAGCGCCCAGCGTTTATGCAGTTTGGTAATCACCAGACCGGTGCCCCAACCGCCCGTATCATCATATAAGTTGGCTTCTGCCTCTTCGTGTGGATTGTTGGCAGTAGAATATTCAGCATAAACAGCTGCACGGAAGTGGTCGTTGCGCTCGTCTTGTTTTAAAAAAAGATACTTGGTGTAGAAGTGGGTGCCCACATAACGGTAAGGATATGGTATCACTTGCTGCGGGTTATTAGAGAAAAATACGGTTTGAGTGCCTATGTGGTAATGGTTCACCAAATCGGGCGGCAGGTCACGGCTATGATGATTGGAAAAAGCCGGTTGCACCCAAATCATCCATCGCCCCGAGAGCCCGTAAGCCAAACGCAAGGCATGCATCAGCCGGAAGCGGTCGGTGCTGTTGGGCTGCTCGTTGGGGTAGTGCATATGAATGAGACGCACAGCCAAAGCCCCTTTCGGAATGTTGCTTGCCGGCTCATTGAGTATATACAGCTCTTGCGCCCGCCCCCCCAAAGAGAACAAGCAGAGGATTCCCCACCAGCAAATATATTTACTCATCTGCCGGCTCATCATAAGGCGTTTTACTTACATACCAAATATTGGAGAGGCACTCCGCACAAGCCTGTGCAGGCAAAGAATGGCGGCGAACCCATTGTTTATAAGCCCGTTTTGACAGGATCGTTCTTCCTGCCACGTACACCCTGAGAAGAGGCGTGTCGTTTTCTTCTCCCGGCAACCACAGCAAACACCCACCCGCCAGGCGCGTGCACGAAGCAATGGCAACAGGCGATACAAAAAGCAAAGCCACCGAACGCACCGAAAAGCCGGCTTCTTCCACGGCACGTTTCAGTAAAGGCAACTGAAGTTTTTCGTTTGTTTCCACGTAGGCTATGGTTGCCTGCAAATCGACACGCACAGCCTCAACACCCGGCTGCTTGCGCAATGCTATTTCCACGCTACGCATGCACTGCGAGCAGGTGAGTCCGTCGATACCCAACTCTACCACATACTCCTGGGCGTAAACGCTTATGGACAGTAGCCATAAGCCCAACAAACAAATTTGATTTTTTAGCATAGAATCCTTTGCTTTGTCTGTAAAGTACAAAGCCTTTAACCGTTCACCCTTATGATACAACGAGCATCTATTTTCTTTGTTTTCCTGCTAAGTTATACATCTTTTACATATGCGCAAGTCAACGAATCCTTGGCCTTTGAGCAGGCCAAACTGCGTATGCTATGCGAAGCCATTCGTTTCAACTATCAGTATCAGGGGCAAGCTGCTTATGTAAAGACGCTGGACTGCAGAAGCCTGAAAGCCTTGGGGAAAAGCATTCCTTCGCGTTTCAAAAGCTCTACCCGCCTGTATAAAACCTATGCCGCGCGCACTTATAGCCAGTTGCCTGACCTCGAAAGCCGTCTTGAAAAGTTACAAAAAGACCTGATAGCAGAACTCGAAGGCATAGGGCAAGTGGCGCATGGTAACAATAACAAAAAGCTGCAAGAATGGAATAGTGCTCTACTCCGGCTGAATCGCGAATTTGAAAACATACGCACAAGCGCCATACGCCAATATTTATCACCGGAGAGCGAAATAGATATGTCTTCCCAAAAAGAAGAAACTTCCGGTGAAGTAACTTCTCTTCAACAGATAGAGGTTCCTGCCCCTGTTGAAAGCTATTCACCTCTGCAGAAAGAAGAGGTCCCCCATGGGCATCATGGTTTATGGATTATCGCTATCCTTTCTGCATTCGTTGCATTGGCAGCTGCCGGCACCGCCTATGTGATTCATGTACGTAGCAAGTCAGAAATCGCCGCGCTTCGCGAAATGCTTTACGAGCGTTATAACTTGCTGGATCGACGGTTTGACCTTTTTTACAAGCAGCTGTCAGGCCAAGAGCAACAAAAGTCTCCGGAAGCCCCTTCCCGCGATGAGCATGACACTCCCCCGCCCACAGATAGCTGAATTATTGAATAATCATAAAACGAAGAAGCCGCCTTTAAAGGCGGCTTCTTCGTTCTCTTAAAAACCTTCTTGTTCCTCTTCCTCTTCTTGTGGTGTTTCTTCCTGCGGTACAGGCTTGGGTGCCCCCAAATACTTCGCCTTAAAGTCTTCCACGAACAGGCGGGCACTTCCCGGCTCCAGCAACTCAAAGCCATAATCTCCCTCCCGCTTGGGTTGTTTGCCCCGGGCAAATTGATTATTAAACTCATCGACAGACGATACAGCCCTCAGCACATGGTTTTGCATGGTAAAATAAAACCATATTTCATCATTGACCTCCAAATAACAATGCCATACTTCGCCGGCTTCTGTTTTCTGTATTTCCATGTACCCGGTATAAGCAGCATTGATATCCTGCGCATAAGCATTGGACACGCCAATGGGCCCTACACTGTAAAATGCCCGTTCTTCGGGTGACCAACGCAAATCAACCCGCGAAAGCACCAAAGCAGCCGATGACAGTTGTTTGTCGGCAGTTACCAAGGGGATGGACATCTGCTCCTCGCTTGCCTTTAACTGCGCTTCTATATATGCTTGGGTTGGCTTATCGCCTATAATCTCTACCAGTTTCCATTTGAGCTCTACGGGGTCCGGCTCTGCCACCCTTGCGTTTTCTGGCTTGTTGAGTGCCATCAAGTTACCCATGATTGAAAAGGCAGAGCGTGGCGCGGGAATGTCCAACAAAAAGAAGGCATTGAATTTATATTCATCGCTTTTTAAGTCTACTTCCGCGGTAGCCGCCTGCTTCACATAAGGCATAAAAGTTTCGCCCAGCAATCGAATATTGCCATCCAAAATGATTTTGGCAGTTTCGTCGTCAAAGACCAAACGGTTGCCTTTCAGCTGCTCGCCGGCTACTTTGCGCGGCGGGGCTATCTTAAATTCGTTCAAAGCAGCCGTATAAACCAATTCGCCGGAAGCCAAAAAGAGTTCTTCATCTGTAAACTTGCGTTTATTTTCCAAGAAGGTAGCATATAGTACCCCATCTACCGGGTCATAGAACAAACCGGAAGTCAACACATCGGCTCCCACGCTCAACTTTTCGGGTACTTGAATGACCACTTCGCCCGAATCGCTCTTGAACGGTATCCATGCGTCCAGGTCTTTACGGCTTTGCAGATCCAGCCTGATGAAACCGTCGAATTGTAAGCCCGGCTTAGGTGCCACCATGGTCACATTCCCTTTAAACTGAATGCGTGGCGCCATGAAGAATTGTTCTATTTCTTTGACTTCCCCGGTAGAACGTGTATAAACTACCTCTTCCCACTTGGAGCGCCGCTTGGTAGTATCGCCAACTATATCGCGTACCAGCTCAAAATCATTGAAGTGCAAAACAAAGGTATCACCGGCAATATTCACATAGCGATAATCTGCCCGCCCTTCAAAGGCAAGCCGATGCTCTATCTTTATCTTTCCGTTAACAAAATGATGGTATTGGCGCAAGGTATCCACAATCACTTGTGCATTTTGCAACTCTTGCACATCAGCGCCACGTAAAACTGTGATTTCGCCTTTATCGGGAATCACCTTTGCATCGGCGGTAATAATATAAGGCACGCCGGTCAGGTCCAGGCGTGGCTCCTCTATGTTTCGTATATCGTAAACGCCCCCGGTTGCATGAAAGCGTAAATCTTTATTTGCTTCTGCTACATCCATGTCTGCATACTTGGTCGAATAAAAGACCGAGTTGCTGTCGCCCTGCATGCGTATTTCTTGTTTGTTGAGGTCCCAAACGGCCTCGGCTATCGAAGTCCGGAATTGAGCATAAGGAAAGCCTATAAACGGAAAGGCCGGGTTGGCTTGCATAATGTCAGGAACCGGCGATATTTTGCAAACTCCTCCGGCCAAGTCGAAGTCCACATTCACACCATTGCCTTGCAAAATGGGCGGATGCGTATAGAAGAAAACATCATCGATGGCAAAAGGATCGGTTTGATGAGAGTTCACCCTAAACTCCGACTCTTTTGCCCACAGGTGCTTAGACTCAATGCGTATTTGAGGGGAAAGTACCCAAAAATCCTTGCGTGCTAAAATACCATCTGCCCAGAAGGCATTGGGCGTAATGGCAATTTTACCGTCTTTGAATGCAGCGGGGTTGTTTTCTTCAAAGATGGTAACCGGTGCATTGGGGCGGGTAAACAACAGCATACTGTCCACCGCCACCGTGTCTTCTATTCCTGTGATATTGGTTACCCAGCGTAAGCGCAGCTTGTCGCCATAAGCACGAGGGTAGTCCGTTCCCTCAAATATGGCTTGACGTGTATCGAAGCTGGCTTCATAAGCGGTAAGTGAGTCGGAAGTAATGATAAACTGTGGCGAACGCACCGTTGTAGTCAGATGCTTAATTTCATTGTTTCCCAACGCCACCAACTTGGTTTTGTACATTACCAGAGAATCTGTTTTAAGAGTTCCTGCTGTATGGTAGAGCTTATAGGGTCCGGACGGATAGTGCACAAAACCCAAAGAATACTTGGAGTCGAAGCCGTCATAATCGGGGTCAAAAATAGGCTGCAGCTCTTCTTCCAAGGGCTTGAAGAAGTTGGAATAAAACGTACCCTTAAACTGTGGCAACTTGGCGGTCAGGCTGTCTATGAAAATACCGGGTATTTTAAAATGCACTTTCTGACGATGATACCCCCCCCGTTGACGATACAGCTGGTCGAAGTAGATGGTCCCACCTTCTTTAATGCTTAGCTTGGGGTAAGCTTCATAAGTCTCATCGGAAACGCCCGGAATGGGTCCAAATTTCAAGCCTGACTTATTGTTGGCATAGTTGATTTGCAGTTCACCGGCACCCCAACGAATCTCTTCCCCCAGCCATATTTTCACATTGGGGTTTTCCACGTCGGGTATGGAGAAAAGCATGGTGTCTATTTCGCCCATTGTCAAGCGAAATTCTTCATAGGGTAAGACGAAATTTTTACCGATAAAGCGGAAGTTACCCACTGTCACTTCGCCTTCCTCAAGCATGATGACCCGGTTGCCAAAAATTTTAATCTCTTTATACTTCGGAATCACCGATACATTCAGTTTTTTACTCAGGTCGAAGCGCTCAATACCCCGGATGGTAATGCCCCCCCCTTCCGCATCGATGGTTGCATTGGGCATGGGCGGCCCGGGAAACCGTTTGCTCAATACGTAGAAGCCTTCCACCTCGTCCAAGTAAAAGTTTGCTTCATTGTAGTCGTAGCGGCGCAACTCATAAAACAACTTGTACACATAGTCACGCTTAAAGTTTGGAATGTTCATGGTATCTTCCACAACAATGGCCGTGTCGGGAATGCCTGCCAGTGAGTCGGGGCGGCTCTGCAAGCGCCATTTAGTGAAATATACATCTAAGCCCTCCAGCTTGGCCAAGTACATTTTTTCTTTAGGGAATTTAAAACGAATGGTATCATATGCCATGGAGTCGCGGCGTGCATCGCGTGGCGAAAGCGAGGTTATCAGCATGTCGTCGAAGTCATGGTAAATATATTTACGCATCCCTTCGGGCAGCTCTCGCGCATATTCTTCGAGCGAACGTACCGGTTTGCCGGCGGTTGTGTCTTTGCGCACCAGGTGATAAATACGCTTCATCACTTGCTTATATTGCTCCGAAGCGTAATTGTGCGTGGTGCGGTTTAATATTTTCACCGTACCGGTTACTTCATTGTATATTACAAAGCCCTTACGCTCCATCTGACGCACCATGCCCACAATGGTTTTGTAATCCTTGTGGGTAATTTCCAAAAGCGCATCCAGGTAGATTTCGCCCTCGCCCAATTCGTTGTAGTATCCGTATCGCTCCAAGGCAGCCTGCAAAACACGCACGGGATGAAAAGGCTGCAATCCTTGCAGACCGACAAAGTTTTCCTCATCGAAGTAGCTGAACGATTCGAAGGTGGCCGGTATCCGGTCTTTAGCTCCTACAACATAAAAATCCATGCTGTTGGATTCTATGTCATAAGTAGCCACATCGGCAGAGATATAGATTTTGTGGTAATTATCGATAAAGGGCATATCCACATTGCTCTTCTCTCTAATAAACTTGATGATATGCCGCTTGCCGCCATCTTCTGTTGCTTCAATATCATAGTTCATTGCTACATTGAGATGAAAGAGCGAGTCGCCGGCAGCCATATAGAAAGAGAAAGAAGCGGCGGGAGATGACAACTTATTTTTAACCAGCAGAAACTCACGTGCCTGTATTTGCAGGTATTTTCTTCCGTTATGTGTTACCTGCAAACGGGCGGTATTTTTATTCCGGGCAAAACCAAACAAATACTTACCTCGCAACCCCACGCCCCCTTCATAAACAAAATACTTACCCAAGCCTTCAAGGCGTATGTTTTCATCGTAAGAAGTAAACAAAGGATAACGGGCTTGGTCTTCTTTGGCGCGCTGCTGACTCACAAACTCGAAGCGCCCTTTTAGAGGCTTGGGCAACATGCCTTCATAATAAAGCGTGGTGTTTTCTGCCCGGAAACGCACCTCTTTGACCGGATGCGCCCAGTAACCGAACTCCAAGCGCACCGGCAAGCGTTGAGTAGCCCGCACCGAGTCGGCCAGGGTTCTTGCCGACAGGTTGTTCCAGTCAAAAATCCCCCCTTTGGCTATCAAAGCATCTTTTTCAAAGCTAAACACCCCTTGTACAGCAGTGAAAGCCACCGAGTCATAGGGGGTCATATAAACTACATCTACTTTGGGAAATACAATCAAGGCACCGGCAGGAATGGCTTGCGCCGCATCTTCAGGTGCGGTCTGAGGCTCTTCTTGCTGCCGGGTATCCTCTTCCCATGTCCCATTGTCTATGTTTTCTTCACCGTTCAGGGCAAAATCATCTTCCGGGGCAGCCGGCGGCGCCTCAGGCACCAGCTTATCTATCCATGGATAATTGGCCGGTGCTTTCTTCTCCACCCATACAAAATCGTAAGTAGGTGCAAAAGCATAGAGCCGGTTAAAATTGGATGAATACAACAAAGAATCGGCCACTACGCTATGCAGCCGCTCCAAATAGAGGCTCATGGCTTTGGAAGGGTATTCCTGAAATGCCCGCTTGGTTGTCTGCAGGAGGTTTTGCAGGCGGTTGTTGTCCCACCCCTGCTCTTTAGCGAGCGTAATCACTTCCAACCACTGCTTCCACTCGACCGCCGGCCGCAGACGCTTCTCCAAAATCACTTGCGAAACAGCGATGATATCGGCCTGCTGCGCGGGCGAATAAGCACCGACCCGCCATTGCTCTGCAAAGCGAGTGGCAACAGCCGTTGCCTGAGTATTGCCGGTCGCAAGCATGCTTTTTTCTACCTGTGCAATAAACTCATCGGCTTGGGTAGAGAGCTGTTGCGCCCACACCGCAACCGTAGAGAGAAAGACGAGCATGCAGCACCGGGCTACCTTCCAAAGCATACGACTCATATTTATATCTTTTTTGTTTAGGCTTCCTGTTTTTTTATGAAGTGGGCACTGACCCATTCATTTTTTTGCTTCATTGCGACAAAGACCAAGCCATTTGCTTCGGCTGCCTGTCGAATGAGCGGCATATCATCTGCCAGAAAACCACTCAACAGCAAATCACCCCCCATCACCAAATGACGTGCATAATCCGGCATTTCGTCCAAAAGCACATTGCGGTTGATATTGGCCAGTATCAAGTCATAGGGCGATGCCTCCAACTTCACACTTCTGACAGTACCCTGTTGTACGAAAATTCTCTCGCACCGGTTAAGATACACATTTTCAAGGGCATTTTCTACTGCCCAATCATCAATATCGTAGGCATCTATGCGTTGCGCCCCTCTTTTTTCTGCCATAATGGACAAGATGGCCGTGCCACAACCGGCATCCAAAACCTTTTTTCCCTCCTGTGGCAGCTCCAGTTGCCACGCAAGCATCAGGCCGGTGGTAGGGTGATGCCCCGTACCGAAAGCCATCTTGGGCGTAATGACAATTTCATATTCTGCTTGCGGGACCGCTTCGTGAAAGCTGGCACGAATAAAACAGCGCCCTTCCACCCATACGGGCTCATAGCTGCGCTCCCACACTTCGTTCCAATTGACATTGGGCAGCTCCGCAATGGTATATTCCACCCCTTCGAAAGGCTGCAGCGCTTCCTGTAAACGCTCCGGTGACCAATTTTTCAAGGGAATGTAAGCCTTTAGCTGCTGCTCCTCTTCTACAAATCCCTCGTAGTCAATAAAAGAAAGCGCCGCCACCAGCTGCTCGTGCCATTCGGCGGGCGCTTTCAAATTCACTTCTATATATTCCATACCTTGCCTTTTATTGACGCGCTTTTACGATATCTACAAAACTACGGGCGTTGAGTGAAGCACCTCCAATCAGTCCGCCGTCTATATCAGCTTGTGCAAACAATTCAGCGGCATTTTCCGGCTTGCAGCTCCCACCATATAAGATGCTCACTTCATGTGCCAAAGCATCGCCATAACGCCCGGCAATGAGCCGGCGGATATGCGCATGCACCTCTTGTGCCTGCTCCGGCGTAGCGGTTTTGCCCGTTCCTATTGCCCACACCGGCTCATAAGCAATCACAATGCGTTTCCATGGCTCCGCATCTAAGGCGAAGAGGCTCTCCCGCAATTGGGTTTCTACATACTCAAGATAAGTGCCCGCTTCGCGAATAGCCAAAGGCTCGCCACAGCAAAAAATAAGCTGCATGCCGTGTTCCAATACCCGGTGTGCCTTTTTTGCCAACAGGTCATGTCCTTCGGCATGGTACTCGCGGCGCTCGCTGTGCCCTACTATCACATAGTCCACGCCCACAGATTGCAACATGGCTGCCGACACTTCGCCGGTATATGCCCCCTTTTCATGCGCCGAGCAGTCTTGTGCTCCCAAGTAGATATGTTTTTCACGCAGTGAACCAATAAGTTTGTGCACCGGGTATAAGTGGGTGAAAGGCGGAATCAGTACGACATGTACCTCGCCGTTGGTTTCGTCTTCTACCATGTGAATCACTTCCGATGCCAAAGCTTGCCCTTCGGCAAGTGTGGTATTCATTTTCCAGTTTCCGGCTACTATTTTTTTTCTCATGATTTGTGTATTTTCATTTGAAGTTATTTGCTGCATCTTCAAGAGAACAGGTGCATAATACTCAATTCACAAAAATGCTTATTTTTGAGTAAATACAAACAAGTAGCCCTTACACATGGAAAAAATACTACGTAACATATTAAAATGGCTGGGCGGTCTGTTCAGAGTAAACTCCATCCGGGGACGTGTCATTTTGGGTGGTGTTACTGCCGTGCTCGTTTTGTTATTGTTCAGCGCGCTGCTTATTTGGCGCCTCAATGTGATTCTTGACAAGAGCAACGCCCTGAGTCGCCTTTATCATCCAACCAACCAATACGCTTTGCAATTAGGACAAGGAGTAGATGGTTTGATGAGTCGCTTGCAAGCGCTGGTCTATCCTTCCTCCATCAGCATCCCCAACCAAGAGAATCAAGAACTGCGCAATTACCTGGAAAAGCAGGTACAGGCTTCCTTTGCCCGGTTGCAAACTTTGATAGAAAAGCAAAACTCGCCGGAACTGGATGCCATCCTCGAAACACTGAGCAACCAAATAGAGCACTTCAATCAACTGGCAGAAGATGCCATCGAACTCAACCAAGAGCAAAACCGGCAGTATTTGTACAATAGCCAAGCCCTCAATGCGCTGCAAAGCGAGCAACGCTCCGAAGACATACGCATACAGTCGGTGCGTGCAACTACTGTCTTTAACCCCAAGCTGGCTTTTTTGGTCAACGGCTCACTGCGTGACGTACAAAGCTCTATCAATATTTCTTTGGAAAAGCTTATACGCGCCAATAGCCGCGCCATCAAAGAACTAGATGAAGGATTACAGAAAGAAAGCACCCAATTCAACTGGGTAGAAGTGCTGGCAGTATTGGCCACCCTTCTTTTGGTGCTGCTGGTAATGACGACCGTCATCCGTCTCATTGACCGTGACCTGGTGCGCATTCAGGCTCAAGCCAAGCAACTGAGTGTGGGGAATATTCCCAAAGCCACTTATACCCGCAGCCAAGAGCTCAACCCCATTGCCACACACCTCAATACCTTGGCCAGACGCCTCAAGCAACTCAAGGAATATGCCTTGCAGGTAGCAAAAGGAAAATACGACGAATACGAAGAGCTGTTTCCGAAAGAAAGCGAGCTGGGCGAAGCGCTTTACCAAATGCAACAAGGCTTGCAGTCCATATCCAAGCAGGAAGCACTCCGTGCCTGGCGCAACGAGGGTATCGCCTTGTTTTCGAATATCCTGCGTGAAACCAACGACCTGGAAAAGCTGGGCAATCAGCTCATCAAAAACCTGGTGCAACGCCTGCAAGCCAACCAAGGCGGCTTATTTATTGCCACGGGCGAAGAAGTGGGCAAAGAAGATAAGCTGGTGCTTATTGGTTGCTATGCCTATGACAAGCAAAAATACCTAACCAAAGAGGTTAAAATAGGCGAAGGTCTGCTGGGGCGTGTATGGAAAGAAGCCAAGTCGATTTACATTACCAACATTCCGCCCAAATACCTTGAAATACGCTCCGGTTTGGGTGGTGCAAGCCCCAAGTATTTATTCATTGCTCCCATGAAGGTAGGCAATAAAGTAGAAGGGGTCATAGAGATAGCTTCTTTTCATGAAATTCCGCAAGAATATCGCGACTTTGTGGAAGAGTTAGGCGAAAGTATAGCAACCACCTTTGCCAACATCAAAGCAGCCCAACGTACTCAGAAGCTTTTGCAGGAGCTGCGCGAAGCCAACGAACTCATGCGCGAACGTGACGAAGAAATGCGCCAAAACTTGGAAGAGCTGCAAGCCACACAAGAAGAGATGGAGCGCGCCCAACGCGAAATTGCAGCCAAAGAAGGCAACCTCAAAGCTTTGTTGAACAACACCTCCGACGCTATCATGGCTTTGGATACGCACTATCGCATTACGTTTATCAACAATGTGATGAAGCGCCTTTATGAATCTTTTGGCATCTATTTGGACGAAGGGCGTATTTTGGAAGACCCGCTTCCCGGGCTTAGCTGGAAAGAAACCCAACGCGAGGTGAAGCGCGCCTTGCAAGGGGAGCGCGTAACGCTCTTTACCGAACAAACCATGCGTGGGGAGTTGTATTACTACGAAATACACCTTAATCCCATTTATAACGAGCGACAGCGCATTTATGGCATCTCTGTTTTCATTACGGATATCACCCAACAGCGAAAAGCCGAATTGGCGTTGCGCACCAAAGAAGCCAACCTCAACTCTTTGATTAACAACACCGAAGACTCGATTGTAGCCGTAGATAAAGATTTCAAAATATTGGTATTTAACGAAGAGTTCAAACGCCGGCGCCAAGGTATTCCCGTGAAAGAAGGCGATGACTTCCTTCCTTTCATCCCCGCCGACCGGCGCGAAGAGTGGCGTTTATGGCTGGAGCGCGCCTTCCGTGGCGAACGCTTCCAAAAAATCATCAAGCGCGAAACCGAAAAACGTGTCATCTACCGGGAATATTCCTTCAACCCCATTTTAAACGAAGAGGGCGAAGTGATAGGGGCGTCTGTCTTTTCGAAAGATATCACCGAATCCAAGATGGCAGAAGCAGAGAACCAGCGCATCATACAGCAGCTGTTTGAGCAGCGCGCCCAGCTAAAATCACGTATCGAAGAGCTTGAAAAGCAACTGGCAGAACTGCAAAGTTCATCATAAACCATTCCCTTTTCATAAATTTACAAAAAGATAATGCCGGTTTTTTTTATCATTATTGCCGGCATTGTTTTTTTGTCAAAAAAAAGATGATGCAGCTCTTGATTCTCTCTTTACTCCACTTGATTATGAACACTTTATACCCTGCCCTCGAGCAATATCTTCAAAAAAGAAGCAGCGAATTCAATCAAATCAGCCACGAACGCAAAGAGCAGTTGCGCACTTTTGCAGAGCATATCCGGCAACTGCATCATAAACAGGGCGAAGTGCCCATCACTTTTATTTGCACCCACAATTCGCGACGTAGTCACTTCGCCCAAGTATGGATGACCGTTGCTGCTTATAATGCAGGGCTTGACTACATACGGTGCTACTCCGGTGGTACCGAGGCGACCGCCTGCAACCCACGCACCATTGCAGCCCTGCAGCGTGCCGGTTTTCAGGTAAGTACACGCCGGGACGGCGACAATCCGCATTACCAAATCCGCTTTGCCTCTGATGCCCCTGCCGTCATAGCCTATTCCAAAGTATATGACGCTGCCGAAAACCCACAAGAAAGGTTTATTGCCGTAATGACCTGCTCGCAAGCCGATGAAGCATGCCCGGCAGTGCGCGGGGCTGCCGCACGTGTGGCGCTTCCTTACGAAGACCCCAAAAAAGCCGACGGAACACCACAAGAAGCAAGCACCTATGATGCGCGTTGTGCACAGATAGCCCGTGAAATGCTTTATGTGGTTTCTTTACTCGCACCGGCGAAATAAAAATTACCGGCGCCCTCCGCGCATATAGCGGCGGCGGTTGCGTTGGTAGTCTTCAAACAAATAGTCGCCCAGCCCCTGCAATGAGCTGTAATAGGCACGCCCCCCATTCACTTGGGTGAATTTGCGCACAAACTCCTGCAAGTAAGGGTCGGTGGCTATCATGAAAGTGGTGATGGGAATGCCCAAACGACGACACTGCTTGGCTAAGTTCAAAGTCTTATTCAATATTTTCCGGTCTAAACCAAAGCTATTTTTATAGTAACGGATGCCCTCTTTAATACAAGTGGGCTTGCCGTCCGTTATCATAAATATTTGCTTATTGGGGGTTTTTCTGCGTCGAAGCAGGTCCATGGCCAACTCCAAACCGGCCACCGTATTGGTATGAAAAGGACCTACCTGCAAGTAAGGCAGGTCTTTAATGGAGATTTGCCATGCATCGTTGCCAAAGGCAATGATATCCAAAGTGTCTTTTGGGTACTTCCGCATAATCAGCTCTGCCAATGCCATGGCTACTTTTTTGGCAGGTGTAATGCGATCTTCGCCATAAAGAATCATGGAGTGCGAAACATCAATCATCAATACGGTAGAGGTCTGCACCTGCTGCTCCTGTTCTCTGACTTCCAAATCTTCCTGTGTCAATAGGAAGTCATCTATGCCATGGTGCACATATGCATTACGCAACGACTCGGTCATAGCCAGCTGCTGCAAATCATCACCAAACTCATAGGGTCGCAATTCCGGCAACATTTCCCCCGAGTTGCTGCCGTCATGGGCTGTCCGGTGGTTGCCGGCTTTGCCTCTTTTCAACTTGCCAAAAATTTCTTCGAGCGCCTGCTGCCGGATGGTGCGCTCGCTTTTTGGGGTGATGATGAGCTTTTCTTGCCGTTGTTCTTCTTTAATGTATCCCTTTTTCTTGAGGTCTTCAATAAAATCACCTATGCCATAGCGGTCATCGGTGAGCCCATATTTTCGGTCAAGGTTATTCAGCCAAGCCAGTGCTTCCGCCACATCGCCGCCGGTAATGTTGATCAATTCCAGGAAAATTTTCAGCAGCTGCTCAAAACCGGCTTTAGAGGTTTGTTTTGACTTTTTTGAATAGTGAGAGAATAAAAAGTGGCTCATGGTCAGTACTTTATTTTAAGAACAGGGAGGCAAGCCTTTTGGTTTGCTTGCAAAAACTACTTTTTTATCAAGCCTGACAAACGCCAATGCCGCACCCACAGCGATAGCCACAAAGCAGCCAAAACAAACAAAGCCAAACGCCCTAAGTAATCACCGTAGCGACTGTAAAAAGTCAGCTCGTTATTCAATATCAAGGTATCGCGGATGGAGACAGGCACCCAATAAGGGGTGGACTGAAGCACCTCACCCTTCGTATTGATAAAGGCAGAAATACCTGTGTTGGCGCAGCGTGCCACTGCCCGCCTGTGTTCTATTGCCCGCAGACAGGCATAGCGCATATGCTGTTTGTAACCGGGGGTGTCGCCCCACCAACCGTCGTTAGTAATGATACACAGCAGGTTGCCCCCCTTCTGTACATATTCGCCCACGTATTCGCCAAACACCGACTCGAAGCATATGATAGGTGCATAGCGCGCATTGCCATCTGTGAATACTGTGCGCTCTGCTTGCTTGCCATAACCGCCGGAAGTGCCCCCCAAATCTATCACTAAATTGGAAAGCCACTGAAAAGCAGCCGGATAGGGCATGGCTTCTACCATGGGCACCAGCTTGGACTTATGATAAAAAGCCAGTGTATCTTGTTTTAAAAACATGGCTGTATTAAACACATCGTAGTACCCCAACCCCTCTTGATAACGTGCTGAGGCAGGTGGTAGCTCATTTTTGTAAAAGCGAGCCGTGGTCAGTCCTGTAATCAATGCGGCTTGGGGGTAGGCGCTCATAAAGTTTTTGATTTGACGAATGACCGCATAGTTATGAATGTTTTCCTCCCACAGGGCATCGTCGATGGCGGTCTCAGGCCACAAAATCAGGCGGGTATTGGGGGTTATCTGCTGTTTCGACAACTCCATGAAACGCCGGATTTGTTCAGCAAAGGGAATAAAGTTGGGGCTGTCGGGAAACTTCTCTTGATAAGGATCAATGTTGGGCTGCATCACCACTACCTCTACCGTTTCGCCTTTTGTTTCATGGCGTGCTGCCAGCCAGTAAGAAACACCTATGGGCAACAAGATGAGCAAGGCGGTATAGAAAGCATAGACACGGCGGTTGTGTGCAAGCCGGCTTGTGAAAATACGCATAGCTACCAGGTTGGTCAACAGTACCCACAAAGTGCCCCCCAAAACGCCTGTAAATTCATACCACTGCACCCAAGCCGGCACTAAGGCAAAGGCATTGCCCAGCTGCAGCCAAGACCAACTGAGCTCCCAGTTCAAATGCAGGTATTCGAAAGTGAGCCATGCCAGCACAAAAGTGAGCTGCATGCGTGCCGGGTCTGCTTTGCGTGCTATAGACATGGCCACCACTACCGGCAAACACATCAGCAGTGCATTGGCCAGCCATGCCCCCACCGCACCGCCGGCACTGGCGTTCCATATCCACCAGGTGGTTGCTATATTCCAAAGAGCAAAAGCAAGATAGGTGGCTGCCAGTAACCGCTTGCCGCCAAGCAGCTTCATGCGATAAGCATGCAACAGGCGCAGAAGCGGCACGAACGCAAAAAAGATGCTTATATGCAAATAAGGAACATACCATGCAACAGAAAACAGAAGAGCCGCCAAAGCTGCATAGCCATAAACATAGAGCGCGGGCAGTACGGTAGCTTCATGTTGTTTCATCGACGACCGGGAAGTTACAGTTGAATCCATAGATTTTTACTTTGCCTTAAAAATATAAAAGCCGCTGATATGTAGCGGCTTTTATCACTCTTTTCTTATTCCCTTTAAGGAATAGACTCTATCGTCACATCCGGGTTGATTTGATAGCTGATAGTAGCTTCTGTGGTTTGTCCCATTAAAGAAAGCTCTGCTTTCACAGGCAACTGAAAACCTTCCACTTCGGCATATTCCAAATACTTCGCAGTAGTACCGTCAGCATCTATCGTCTGCAGCAGCAGTCCGCTTTCTTTGTCATAGTAACGCTTTTCTTTGACACCTTCCGGCGATTCGTAGGTGATTTCCAAAACCACCTTTCCATCCATTGTCTTAGCATCGGTCAGGGTAGCTTTGTAGCCCAGCTTCTGGTAATCACGCTCTAAAAGCACATAAGTGCCGGCTTTGGCACGCTTATATACCTCATCTTCGGGGTTATCTATTACTCGTTCGCCTTGCGGGGTCTTGTTTAGTACTTTTTTACCATCGAAACGAATAAGCTGCAAGCCAAAAGGTGTTTTCACTTTTGTTTCAAAGCCTTGTGCGGTGCGTACGGTTACAGTCTCTATTTGCAAGCCTTGAATGGTAAAGCTCACACTTTGCTGCAGGCTGCGTATATCGCTAATATTACGGGTACCGGCAATGGCACGTAAGTATTGATTGATAACGGTAGCTGCACTCACGCCCTCCAAAGAGGCAAGGTCAACCCCTTTATATTCATTCCCGAAGGCGTCGTAACGTTTCACGGGCCCAAAGCGTGCCAACTTGCTTTGCAACACATCTATATCGCCCACGCCAATGATATAAGCATTGGAAGGCAGGAAGTATTGTCTTGCTACGAACTGTACTTCCTGGGCTTTGATTGCTTCCAAGCGCGGAATGTAGGTAGTATAGTATTCTGCCGGCAAGTTATAGATGGCTGTGTTGATGGCAAACTGCGCAATGGTCTCGGGGCGCTCCAATGAGCGCGCAAAGCTGCCTATTAAGATATTTTTTGCACGCCGCAACTCATCTTCAGGCACCACTTCATTACGCATGCGCTCCATTTCCTTAATCATTTCTACCATGGCGCTATCGGTAACGGCATTGCGCACATCGGCAGAAGCTATAAAATAGCCGGCCCAGCGGTCGGGTATCAAACGGGAATAAGCGCCGTAAGTATAGCCTTTGTCTTCACGCAAGTTACGGAAAAGACGCGCATTGGCATTACCGCCCAAAATTTGGTTTGCCAAGCGTGCCACCAAGTAATTCTTGTCTGCCAAGTTGTATTTGATAGGATAAGTCAGACGCAGAACACTTTGCACGGCACCCGCTTTTTCTGCAATAGCCACTTGCGTGGCTTTGGGCGGTTGAGGCACCGGCAAGTACTCGGTAGGCACATTGCCTTTTTCCCATGCACCAAAATATTTCTCTACCAGACTTTTGGCTTCATCCAAGGTAATGTAACCCACAAATGCCATGTAAGCGACATTGGGGCGGTAATAGGTCTGATAGAACTTCACAAAATCGTCCCGGGTAATGTTCTTTACAGTTTGGGGCGTTGCCACCTCGCCATAAGGATGCTTGTCGCCAAACGACAAGCGACGCCGCAGGTTATCGGCAATGGCTTCCGGTGAATCTTGCACAGCCTTTAAGTTAGACAAGGTGCGCTCTCTAATTTTCTCCAGCTCTTCTTCCGGGAAAGTAGGCTTCAACAGTATTTCGGCGGTCAGATCCAAAATGGTAGGCAGGTGTTTTTTCAAAGTAAACACCGAAAAGTAGTCACTCCCGAAAGAGATATTGGCGCCATAAAAGTCAATCTGTTCATCTATTGTGGCTTTATCTTTCTTTTCGGTACCCGCCATTATCAGCTCGCCAAACATATCCAGGAAGCCGGCCTTGTCGCCTTGCTTTACAGGCGGATAGTCGAAGGCAGTGTAAACGGTTACTTTGGGCAAGGTTTTGTCTTCAATAACAAATACCTTCAAGCCATTGGGCAAAGTAAACGACTGGTAGGGCTTGAGCTGAAGGGGCGGAAAGCCCTCTGCTTTCGGGGGGGTAGTAGGGTATTTCCGGCCTTGAGCCCAGGCAGCTGTGCCAAAGAGGCTCAACAGTATCAATGAGAGTAATATTTTCTTGTTCATGGCGCTACTTATTTAGATTGTTCTTCTGACTTAGGCAACCAATAAAGGGTTACACGGTTTTCTTTCACCAAATACTTATTGGCTACCCGCTTGATGTCGTTCGGGGTTACTTTTAAATACTGCTGTATTTCGGTATTGATGAGATTGGCATCGCCAAAAAAGGTGTGATAATTGGCAAGGCTTTCGGCTATGCCTTCCATAGTGCTGTTCCGGGTATAGTATTCTGTTTCCAGCTGGTTACGCAACTTTTGAAACTCCTGGAAGGAAATGCCTTCCCGCTTGATTTTCTCATATTCTTCTTCCAAAGCTGCTTCCAGCTCTTCGGGGCTGACCCCTGCATTGGCAATTCCGTAAATGATGGATACCGAGGGGCTGTCTTCCAAACCAAAGGGGAAGGCGCCTACTGCCAATGCTTTTCTCTTTTCATTCTTCACATAACGGCTCAGACGAGAGCTCTCGCCTTGCGAAAGCAACTGCATCAGCATGTTGACTGCATAGTAGTCGGGCTCTTTGATGGAAGGGGTGCGGAAAGCGTGCACTACTGCCGGCAGTTGTACGTTGTCATACACCACGTCGCGCACTTCGCCCCCCAATGGCGGTTCTTCCACATTGGGGCGGGGCACTTTTTTGCCCTTCGGTATGTCACCAAAATAGATTTCTATGGTTTTCTTGGTTGCTTCTACATCGAAATTACCGGCAATTGCCAAAGTAGCATTGTTGGGTACATAGAAGGTCTTGTAGAAGTTTTTAAAATCTTCTTCGCTGGCGGCTTCCAAATGCTCCATATAGCCTATCACAGGCCAGCGGTAAGGATGTTTTTTGTACACCCGCTTCATGGTTTCTTCTACCAGACGCCCGTAGGGCTGATTGTCCACACGCAAGCGGCGCTCCTCTTTCACCACTTCGCGCTGCGTTTCAATGCCCTTCATATCTACTTTAGCATGACGCAAGCGCTCGGCTTCTATCCAGAGCGCAAGGTTTAATTGATTGGCAGGCAATACTTCATAGTAGTAGGTGCGGTCATACCAAGTATTGGCGTTGTAGGTAGCCCCTGCCTCGGTAAGCAGCTTGTCCAGCTCGCCGCGCTCTATGTACTTGGAACCTTCAAACATCAGGTGTTCGAAGAAGTGGGCAAAGCCGGTCCGCTCCGGGTCTTCATTTTTCGAGCCCACATGATACATCATGCCGACTGCCACCACCGGCACGTCGGTGCGTGGATACAGTATGACATGCAGCCCATTGGGTAAGTCATACTCCTGAAAGTCTATCTTCATCTGCCCTGCACAAGGAAGCCAGGCGCTCCCTGCCAGCAGAAACAACCATAATGCAACTATTCTTCTCATGGGATTGATATTTTTATGCAATTCAAATCTAATTTCTTTCGTATTAAATTCCAAAACTTAACAATTATTTAAGATTACTACAAAAAAAGGCACGGTCTTTTTACGACCACGCCTTTTTGCCAAATTAGTTGGAAGCATATTTAAAAGTCTTCATTTAAGGTAAACTTTTGATCATCTTTCTTGGACGACACCCCTGCTTTGCGGTATTCCGATACTCTTTTTTCAAAGAAGTTGGTTTTTCCTTGCAATGAAATCATATCCATGAAAGGGAAAGGATTGCTGGCATTGTAATGCTTTTCCTGTCCCAACGCCACCAATAAACGGTCGGCCACAAACTCTATGTATTGAGCCATCAGGCGGGAATTCATACCGATAAGGTCAACCGGCAGCGCATCGGTGATAAACTCTTTTTCAATAGCCACGGCATCGGTGATGATTTCGAGCACACGTTCCGGGCTTAATTTATTTTGAATGTATTGATTGTAAAGCAAGCAAGCGAAATCGCAGTGCAAGCCCTCGTCACGTGAAATCAGCTCATTGGAAAACGACAGCCCGGGCATCAAACCACGCTCTTTAAGCCAGAAGATGGCGCAAAAACTACCGGAAAAGAAAATACCTTCAACAGCCGCAAAGGCTATCAAACGCTCCACAAAATTGGGGCTTTCAATCCAACGCAGTGCCCATTCGGCTTTTTTCTTCACGCAAGGCACGGTCTCTATGGCATTGAAAAGGTGCTCGCGTTCGGCACTGTCTTTAATATAGGTGTCAATAAGCAGAGAATAGGTTTCGGAATGAATGTTTTCCATCATTACCTGAAAACCATAGAAACAACGTGCTTCGGGCAGTGTGACTTCGCGCATGAAGTTGAGCACCAAGTTTTCATTCACGATGCCATCGCTGGCAGCAAAGAATGCCAACACATGCGAAATAAAGTGGCGCTCTCCTTCATTCAAATTTTCCCAATCGCGCAAGTCTTGCGACAAGTCTATTTCCTCGGCAGTCCAGAAACTGGCTTCTGCCTTTTTATACATCTCCCATATTTCATGGTGCTTGATGGGGAAAAGTACAAAGCGGTTTTTTTCTTCTAAAAGCAACGGCTCGTTGTGTGTGTGGCTCATATGCAAATATCTTTTGTTTGGTTATGAAACTGTTCCTTTTGTAGATACTTATTTTCAGGCGTTTTTGTTTAATTTGTCATCACAAGACATAACAAATATACACAATCCGTGCTTTCTATGATATTGCGCAAAACCAAAAAAGACGCTTCCGGCAAGCCTTCCCTCTATGAATTCACGCTCCACGAAAAGCGCCCTTCATGGTGGTGGGCTGAATGGCTGGCACTTGGCTTGTCTTTATTCGCATTTTGGCGTTTCCGTAGTCCTTTCGTCAAACTGCTAAGTGTGGGCAGTGTCGCTTGGTTCAGCACACAAGCATGGATGCAGCTCAAACGGCTGCAGCTGCAGCTTACGGCCGAAGGGCTTAGCGTGCGCGAAGGCATCATAGGAAAAAAATACTTTTTCGACTGGGCAGATATCAAGCAAGCACAAATTTTAAAAGACAACAAAACATTGCCGTTTGGCTATCCCAGTTTATCCCAAAAGGTCATTCAGGAAGCCGATAGCATCCTGCTGTGCCATAGCAAAGAAAAAACAGCCCTCAAGATTTCGGCTTCCCACTTTGGTGCCGGCCAATTTGGGGACTTTCTGCAGCGCCTTTATCGCGCCTTGCAGTGGCACAGCACCAACCGCGTGGAAAAAATAGACTACCTTATCGGCAAAATACAAGAGCATAAGCAGCAAGACTTGCAAATTATGCGCGAACTGGAAGACGCCCTTTTTGAAGCATACCGGACAGCCTATCAACCCATCTACCTTCAAGAGGGCAAGCAAGCTTCACAGCCTCTGTGGATATACCGCCGCGGCCAACACCCCATTGCCTTTTATGCAGACCACCCACAAGCCAACGTAAGTGAAGAAACGCGCCAAGTGGCAGAAGAGCTCATCAAGGTAAGCCGCGAAAATATGGAAATCGTCAAAACACGCTTGGCTTACTATGACAGCGTCATTCAGGTGCTTACAGAAAAACGCAAAGAGGTAGAACAACAGCAAAAACTTAAAGAAGTGGCGGGCAAATTAAAAGCCATTCAGGTGCGCAACCTCAAAAAGCAAGAAACCCTGCAAAGCAGCGAAGAAGACAGCCTGATGGTCGAAAACCTCATGTTGTTGGATGAACTTACTTCCAAGGTTTATCAAATTGAAAACCTGGAAGATTCATTCTTGCTTTCGCAGTATATCGAGCAGCTCAAGCCCGAAGCGCTGGCACACAACCAAGTATTGCGCGAGCTAAACGAAAAACTACAGGACGGACACAACTAAAAACACCTTGCACTTAAATCATAAATCGAATATGAGTTATAGCATATCCTCAATCACCATGGAAGACAGTTTGGAATTTGCACGGCAAATGGACAGCCGGGACCCCTTGCGCCGGTTCAGGGAAGAGTTTCATATTCCACGCCGCGAAGGACAAGAAATCATCTACTTGTGTGGCAATTCGTTGGGGCTGCAGCCCAAGCGGACGGCCCGTGTCATAGAGCAAGAGATGGAACGCTGGCGCACCCTGGCCGTCGACGGGCACTTTGAAGGCGAAACCCGCTGGTTCGACTACCATAAGGCGCTGCAGCCCATGCTTGCCCCCATAGTGGGCGCCCACCCCGATGAAGTCACCATCATGAACAACCTTACGTCCAACCTGCATTTCATGATGGTGTCGTTTTACCGCCCTCAAGGCAAGCGCTTCAAGGTGCTGATGGAGGCGGGCGCCTTCCCCTCGGATCAGTATGCCGTAGAAACACAGGTGCGTTTCCATGGCTACAAGCCCGAAGAAGCCATTGTGGAAGTAGCCCCTCGCGAAGGCGAAACTTTCCTGCGCACCGAAGACATAGAGGCAGCCATACGCCGCGAAGGCGATAGCTTGGCATTGGTGCTCTTCGGCGGCATCAATTACTACACCGGGCAAGTGTTCGATATGGAACGAATTACGGCTGCCGCCCATGAAGCAGGCGCAATGGCAGGCTTCGACCTGGCCCATGCCGTAGGCAACGTGCCTCTCTGCTTACATGACTGGAATGTGGATTTCGCCGTATGGTGCTCTTACAAATATTTGAACTCCAGCCCCGGTGGCGTAGGTGGTGCCTTTGTGCATCGCAAGCATCATCATGCCGATTTGCCCCGCTTTGGCGGCTGGTGGGGACACAACGAAGAAGAGCGCTTCTTGATGAAAAAAGGATTCAAACCCATCACCACTGCCGAGGGATGGCAGGTAGCCAATGAGCCCATTTTACTGATGGCTGCCCATAAGGCTGCTTTGGAAATATTCCAAGAAGCGGGCTTTGAGCACCTGCGCGAAAAAAGCAAAAAACTGACCGATTATCTGCTGTTTTTCATAGACAACTACTGCAGCGACAACCTCACGGTACTTACCCCCCGTTCCTACGAAGCCCGGGGCTGTCAAGTGTCGATCTACGTGCACCGCGACGGGAAAAAAGTATTCGATGCGCTGCAGGCCGCCCATATAGTAGGTGACTGGCGTGAACCCAACGTGATACGCTTAGCCCCCGTACCTCTTTATAACACCTTTGAGGAAGTATATCGCGTAGGGCAAGTGCTCAAACAATTTTAGTAGAACATAGCCCCCAAAGCCGGGGGCTTTTTCACTTCTTTTTTTCCCCTCATTATTTCACGCCCTCCTTCCATCATTTCATTTTTCCCACTGTCATCTCGATTATCATCTCCTATCATTTCGAGCGCAGCGAGAAATCTTTTTTGCTTCTTGCGGCTTGGTTCGACGAGATCTCTCACTCGCTTTGCGAGTTCGAGATGACAAAAAGCAGAAGTAAACTTAACTTGACGAGATGTCTCACTTCGTTCGACACGACAAAAAGACATTTACATCTTCTTTTCATCTTTTAATCCTTCGTTGTTACTTTTTATGCCTTACCTATCATTTCTAAATACCTCTTGTGATTTTGAAATACTCCCTTTACCGCTTCAAGCTTTCCTCTTGCTATTTCGTTCTTCCTTCCTGTCATTTCGAGCGCAAGCGAGAAATCTTTTTTGCTTCTTGCGGCTTGGCTTGATGAGATCTCTCACTCGCTTTGCTCGTTCGAGATGACAAAAGATGCTAATACATCACAAAGCATTGCCAATAGATAGGAATCAGCCTTGTTTATCAAATCTCATCATTTAAAAATCGCCATTCCGGATTAAAAGAGTTAATAAGAGCTTCCTTTTTTGCCCTTCGCCATTTTTTAATCTCTTTTTCACGGGCAATGGCGTGTTCTACGTACTCAAACCTTTCCCAGTAAACCAAAAAGTAAGCATTATATTTCCCGGTAAAATGACTTTTGGTAGTGTAAGCATCCAGCTTATGCTCATAAAGGCGCCTGCGTAAATCGTTCGTAATACCTACATATAAAACTTTCTTGCTTTTGTTCGTGGTAATGTAAACAAAGTAATTGTGGCAACCTAAAGGTTTCATATAAACATGAAAGAAAAAGGCGTTTTTAAGGTCGCTACAAAGAGCAGATACGTGTTGTTCCTATTCCAAGATAATGACTATCATTCTTTTTAAAAAGAAAACGGGTTATTTTGGCATTTTATTTATGCTTGTATCACTCTACTCTTTTGAAGTTCCCTTCTTGTCATTTCGAGCGCAGCGAGAAATCTTTTTTGCTTCTTGCGGCTTGGCTTGATGAGATCTCTCACTTGCTTTGCTCGTTCGAGATGACAAAAAGCAGAAGTAAACTTGGCTTGACGAGATGTCTCACTTCGTTCGACACGACAAAGGCAGAAGCAAACTTGGATTGACGGGATATCTCGCTACACTTCGTTTCGCTCGACAGAACGAGACACAAAGAGCTGTTTTATTTTTTAACTTTGTTTTGAAAGTTACTATCACAACTATGAGCAAAACACTCAGCCGCTTCCAAAAAGAAGCCGAAGCCAAGGTATTCGACGAAAAGCACCGCCGGACCATACGCTTCAACATGGGCAAGTATGAGCAAGCCGTGCAAAAGGGCTTGCAGCAATATAAAGACCATGAGCTGGCGCGCAGCCGGGCTGCTTACATCAAGCAAGAAGCCATTGCCCACCTCGACGACCTGCTGGTGCAGTTTGAACAAAACATCACCAAGCGTGGTGCCAAAGTGCTCTGGGCAGATACCTCAAAAACCGCTCTGCAATATATCGCAGAGATATTCGAGAAGCACCAAGCCAAAGAAGTGGTCAAGTCCAAATCGATGGCTACCGAAGAAATCGGGCTTAATGAGTTTTTGGAAGAACGCCAAGTGCATGTATATGAAACTGACTTGGGCGAATTCATCGTGCAGCTGGCAGGTCAAAAGCCCTACCACATCGTGACGCCTGCCATGCACATGTCCAAAGAGGATATCAGCCGCCTGTTTTCCGAAAAATTGCACATAGAACCCACCGACGATGCCCAAGCACTGACCCATGCCGCCCGGCGCATGCTGCGCGAAAAGTATGTGTCGGCAGAGGTGGGCATTACCGGTGCCAATTTTATCATTGCCGACATAGGAGGCATTGCCATCACCGAAAACGAAGGCAATGCCCGCCTGTCGGTTACTTTTCCCAAAGTGCATATTGCCATTGTGGGCTTGGAAAAAGTGCTGCCCCGCCTCGAAGACCTGAGCCTCTTCTGGCCTCTTCTGGCTACCAGCGGCACCGGGCAACACCTGACTGTATATAACAGCGTCATTACCGGACCCCGCCAAAGCAAGGAAAGCGACGGACCCGAAGAAATGTATGTGATTCTGTTGGACAACGGGCGCACCGAACTGCTGGCAGACCCCGCCAAGCGGCAAGCGTTGCACTGTATTCGTTGCGGTGCCTGCCTCAATGCCTGCCCCGTTTACAAAAACATAGGCGGACACACCTACGGCAGCACCTACAGCGGTCCCATAGGCTCGGTGATTACCCCCTACTTCAAAGGCATGAAAGACTACAAGCACCTAAGCTATGCCAGCTCTTTGTGCGGTGCCTGCAGCAGCGTGTGCCCGGTAAAAATAGAAATTCATGACTTGCTTTTGCTCAACCGGAAGAGCGCCGTGGAAAAGAAACTGGTGCCCTTTGCCGAACGCATGGCTTTCAAGTTGTGGAAAAAAGCCATGCTTAACCGCCGGCTCATAGATATGTGGGGCGCCGGCATTAAAAATACCGTATTGCGTCGCGTATTTAAAGACAGCTGGGGGCGCTACCACACCCCCATACAGGTGGCACCACGCTCGTTTAAACAACTGTGGCAAGAACGTATTGCCAATGCTAAAAAGACAAAGGTATGACCTTTTTGAATCCATCTTTTTTGTGGGCTTTCGCCCTGCTGCTTGTACCCCTTGCCCTGCATTTGTTCAACCTGCATCGTCCGCGCAAGGTCTATTTCACCAATGTGCGCTACCTGCAGCAGCTCGAAACCCAAACCAAAGCCATGCGCAAACTGCGCGAATGGCTTGTGTTGTTGTGCCGTATGTTTTTTTTGGCAGCCCTTGTGATGGCATTTGCCCGCCCCGTATTGCCCGGCGAATACGCCGAAAGTGGACATGGACAAGCACTTCACAGTTTCTATATCGACAATTCTTACAGCATGCAACGCCCCGGCGTGGGCAGCGACCTCAACCTGCTTACACAAGCGAAGGAACAAGTAACGGCACTCAGCCATAGCCTGAATACCGGAGGGCGTTTTCAACTGTTGAGTAACGCTTTCGACAGCCGTGAAGCCCAAATCTATGAAGCCGATGAGCTGAGCGAAGCACTGGCCGCCATGCGTTTCAGCCTTTACCGCCCTGCGCTTGGTGACGTACTGCGCCGGCAGGAAAAGCTGGCTCGCAAGCGTTTACCTCATGCGCGTGCCCATTTGTTTTTGTTCAGCGACTTTCAAAAAAACAGCGCTGCCTCTCTTTTCAAATATACTTTTCAAAAAGACATACACTACCATTTAGTGCCTTTGCAGGCTGCACCTGTTGCCAATGTCAGCATCGACAGCGTGTGGCTGGGCGCTCCTTTTATTCAGAACAACAGCATCAACACCCTTTACTTCAAACTACGCAACCACAGCAGCCGCGAAGTGCGACAACTGCCCGTGCAGCTTTTTCTACAAGACCGCGCCATAGCCGGCAAAAGCGTGGATTTGGCTGCCGGTGAAAGCCGTACGTTTTCCGTCGAGTTCAGTTCCAACGAAAGTGGCTGGCTGCGCGGCAGGTTGCATATCGAAGACACGCCCATCACCTTCGATAACGACTACTATTTCAGCTACAATGCCCGGCGCCGCCTGCAGGTCTTGTATCTGCATGCCGGCAACGAGCCCAATCCTTATTTGATGGCAGCCTACAATGCCGAGCCACAAATACAGCTGCAACACAGGACATTCAACACACTGAATGAAGATGAGCTGCGCGAGGTTGATTTGCTCATCGTGGAAACCCATGCGAACATGGGCGGAACCCCCATAGAGCGCATCCGCCGCTTTGTGGAAGAGGGGGGCAGCCTGGCGCTCATTCCTGCCCAAGGCGCACCGCCGGCTTTCTTGTCATCATGGGGCATTCAGCTGACACAGGCGGCCACACTCCCCCCTGACAGCAGCTTGCAACTGCGCGCCGAAAGCCTGAATCATCCTTTTTTTGAAGGCGTTTTCAGTAAGAAAACCAACAGCACCGTTATGCCTCTTGCACGCCCTCTATGGATATGCAAGGGGGGCGATGCGATTTTGAAAATGCAAAACGGCGAAGCTTTTCTCAGCATGTACCGCCTGCAAAGCGGCAAAGTGTACGTGTTTGCCGCCCCTCTGCAAAGTCAATACACCAGTCTGGTAAAACATGCACTCTTTGTGCCTGTATTGTACCGTATGGCACAAACAGCTCCCCAAAGAGCATTGCTCTATGCCTACCGCAGCAACGAACGCAGCCTGTTGTTGCCTGTGGGCGTGCAGCCGGCAGCCGACCGCCCCCTTAGTTTACGACGCGAACAAGAAGAATGGCTGTTGACCCCGCAATTGCTGGGCAAGCGCTTGCGTATTGACCTGCCCACAGAGAGCCTGCAAGCCGGCTTTTATGCCCTCACCTATGCTGCCGACACCCTGGCATTGGTAGCCTTCAACGTGCCTGCCGAAGAGTCAGACATGGAAACAGTCTCGGCGGACAGCCTCGCAGCACTCGCCGATTCGCTCCCCAATGTGCATGTATATGCCGGCAATGAACAACAAGCCTTGGTGCAGCAATACCGTGCGCAGTTTATTGCCACACCTTTGTGGAAATACTTTATTGTAGCAGCCCTTTTATTTTTGCTTTGTGAAACCTTAATCATCAGACTATGGAAATGACTATAAAAAACATCTTGATGGCGCTACTCGCCGCCACTTTGCTTCTTGCCTGCGACAGCTCACAAGAAAACAGCCCGGAACAAAACCTTGCCGGCACCTGGCGTTTCGTGTTGCACTCCGACGGTGGTGCCATGCCCTTCAACATGGAAGTATTTGAAGAGAACGGGCAGCTCAAGGCTTTCATCCGTAACGGTGAAGAGAAGTTGTTGCTTGACAGCATACAAACCAAAGGCGACTCGGTCATTATGCCGCTGCATATCTTCGATGCAGCCCTTTTGGGCAAACGCCACGGAAGCGACACGCTCGAAGGTCAGTTCGTGAAGTTTTACGCCCCGGATAAAGCGGTGCCTTTCACTGCTGTACGCGGGCAAAACTACCGTTTTTTCCCCGACTCCATGAGCGTGGCTCCTGCTTTTGATTTTTCGGGAAAATGGGAAGTTACCTTTACGGAACCGGATGGCAGCACTTATCCCGCGGTTGGTATCTTCCAACAAAGTGGCAATGCAGTTACGGGCACTTTTCTCACCGAGACCGGCGACTATCGCTATCTGGAAGGCAACGCTGCCGGCAAGGCGCTCTATCTGTCTGCCTTCGACGGCAACCATGCATTCTTGTTTGTAGCTACCAGCGAAGAGGGCACACAGCTGAAAGGCGACTTCTGGTCGGGCAAGGACTACCACGAAACATGGACCGCCATACGCAACGACAGCGCCGCGCTGCGCAACCCCTATGAACTTACCTACCTCAAAGAAGGCTATGACAAAATAGATTTCACTTTGCCCGACTTGGACAGCAACCTGGTGTCGCTTTCCGATCCGCGCTATCAAGGCAAAGTAGTGATTCTGCAACTGTTTGGCTCTTGGTGCCCCAACTGTATGGATGAAACCGCTTTCTTGGCAGACTGGTACCGCAAAAACAAAGACAAGGACATAGCCATTATCGCGCTGGCATTTGAGCGAAAGCCGGATTTTCAATATGCCAAACGGATGGTAGAGCGTGTAAAAAAACGCTTCGGCGCCGACTATGATTTTCTGATTGCAGGCACCAACGACAAAGGCGAAGCCGCACGCGTGCTGCCCATGCTTAACCATGTGATGTCGTTTCCTACTACCATCTTCATAGACAAGCAGGGCAAGGTAAGAAAAATACACACCGGATTTTACGGACCCGGCACCGGCGAATATTACGAGCGCTGGCGCGAAGAATTTAATGCTACGATTTCAGAACTTTTAAATGAATAATTTCGTAAAAAAAGCATCCGGCAAGCGGTTACTTTTGAGCTGCTATTACGTCTTAATACATAAACAACCCTAAATCACTTTAAAACTATACACTTATGGAAAGAAGTAATAAGTCTGCTCAAAATGACCGTAATATTGAAGAATTGCAAGAAAGCATTATAGAGTTGGTACGTGCATGTAGAAACAAAGAGCTTCTGGAGCAGCTGCTCGAGCAGCTGCTGCCACAACTGGATGTTGCTGCTTCGTCGCAGCCCAGCCGGCGGTGGCATGATTAACCCTCAACAAGCTTAAGCACAAAAGGGACGGCTGCAAACCGTCCCTTTGCTTTTTTCAAGGCAGTGCGCCCTACACCTTCATGATTTCCTGCTCTTTCTTCTCGAACAGCTCATCCAGTTTAGCTACATATTTGTCGGTGAGCTTTTGCACTTCCTCCTCACCACGCTTGATAGAGTCTTCGGGGATGCCTTCTTCTTTCAGTTTCTTGATGCTGTTGTTGGCTTCTTTGCGTATGTTACGCACACTGATTTTCCCTTCTTCTATCTCTTGCTTTACCTGCTTTACCAGCTGCTTGCGACGTTCCTCGGTAAGGGGCGGAAATGCCAAAATGATGCTTTCGCCGTTGTTCTGAGGATTTACCCCCAAATCGCTGGCTTGAATCGCTTTTTCTATATCATTGATAAGCCCTTTTTCAAAAGGACGTATGCTGAGGGTGCGCCCGTCCAAACTGTTGACGTTTGCCACTTGCGTTAAAGGCACCTGTGCACCGTAATATTCCACGGTAATGCCTTCCAAGAATTCGGGCGTTACACGCCCCGCTCTGATTTTGCTTACTATGTCTTGGGTGTGGTCCAGCGCTTTCTTCATGCGCTCTTCTGCATCTTGCAGATACATTAAAATCTCTTCTTCCATAGGATTGTCGTTTTTTTAAACTAAAAACATTGATTATGAATCGGATGAAATGAGCGTGCCTATGTCTTCGCCTTGCACCAAACGGTAAAGATTGCCCGGCTTGTTCATATCAAACACAATGATGGGCAAGTTGTTTTCTTTACACAGGGTAAAGGCAGTCAAATCCATTACACTCAAACCGCGGGCATATACTTCTTCGAAAGTGATGGAAGTAAAACGCACAGCGGTCAGGTCTTTTTTCGGGTCGGCAGAATAAACGCCATCTACCTTGGTGCCTTTCAGTACCACATCGGCTTCTATTTCAATGGCACGCAAGCTGGCTGCCGAATCGGTGGTAAAATAAGGGTTGCCCGTTCCGGCGGCAAAGATAACCACGCGTCCTTTTTCAAGATGGCGAATGGCACGACGGCGAATAAAAGGCTCGCAGACCTGCTCCATACGAATGCCCGACATCAGACGCGTATAAACGCCCTGCTTTTCAATGGCGCTTTGCAGTGCCATGCCATTGATGACGGTTGCCAGCATGCCCATGTAGTCGCCCTGCACTCTGTCTATGCCCGAACGCTCCGCTTCGCTTCCTCTGTAAATGTTGCCTCCGCCTATGACAATAGCCACCTGCACCCCACTTTCTACCACACGTTTAATTTCTTTGGCGTATTGCTCCAAGCGCTCCGGATTGATAATATACTGCGGGTCGTCGCCGCTTAAGGCTTCGCCGCTAAGCTTCAGCAGAATGCGTTTATATTTCATTGAGAATCAATTTAGGATAGGACACTGCCGGCAAATATACATCAAGCCCAAGTATTTAGCAATAAAGGTTCGGTGGATTGCCCCGGCTTTTTCAAAAAATGTAACTTGTGGTGCCGGCACTTCGTGAAGGAAGAATAGCAATATCAGACCTATGCCCAAACGATTATTGATTTTGTTTTTGTGTTGGATAGCCGCTGCCCCTTGCCGGGCACAGTACACGGCTTTTTCTTATCCGTGGCAGGCAAGCCTGTGGCACAACCCCGCAGCCGCAGCCGGCACGCATGCCCACCATGCACAGATGAGCTACCGCCACCGTGCCCCGCGCCTTGAAGGCGGCATTGCCGGCATGTATGTGCAGTATGCGCACACCTGGCAACAGGCACGCACTGCCTTGGGCAGCTGGGCAATGCTCGAACAGGCCGGTAGCGGGCGCTTCCGCCAACAAGCCGTGGCACTGTCGCTTACTCACTTTGTGCCCTTGCACAAAAGTGTCATTTGGCGGCTGTCGCTTGAAGGCAGTTATTTACAGCAAACGCATGGTTTCGGGCAATACACCTTCGGCGACCAACTATCGATATGGGGCAATACGGGGCAGGCTTCTGCCGAAAGCTTTCCCGATGAGCGTTTGCACGCATGGAACCTGCACGCCGCCACCTTGTTGCACACGCCTTCGTTCTGGATAGGTGCTTCGGCGCGCTATCTAAACCAAGCCTTGTTGCGGGGCAGTGGCGCTGCCTACCGGCTGCCTGTTTACTGGCAGGCACAAGCAGGGGCACGCCTCGACCTGCCCGCCTACCGCCGCACAGCGGCACTGTTGCCTTGGGCAAGCTATCGCCGCTATGCTGCCTATCAAAGCCTGGACGTGGGCATTTGGGGCATACTCTCGCCTTTGCAAGCAGGAATTAGTGTGGAATCGCTGCCCATAGACGGCGGCAACGACAGCCGCTTGTTTCTTCATGCCGGTATCGACTATGAAGGGTACCGTTTCATTTATAGCTTCGGCAGCCCTGTGGGCGCGCAAGCGCTTGCCGGGCACGTGCACGAAGTAGGGTTTAGTGTCCGGTTTGGTGAAAGTGCCCGCCGCAGTTACTCCCGCAGCCCGCTGCCCCGCTTGCCCTATGAACCCTCACCCTGATGCTTGTCATTTCGCTTTTTGCGGGGGCTTTCGTAGCTTTGGCAGAAAGAAAGCAAACGTCATACTCATGGGGGACACCATACGCATAGGCACGCGCCGCAGCCAATTGGCGCTGTGGCAAGCCGAACACGTAGCGCAGCTGCTGCGTCAAAAAGGGGTGCAAGCCGAATTGGTTGCCATCGAAACCAAAGGGGATAAGATTCTGGACCGCTCTCTGTCGAAGATAGGCAGCAAAGGCGTGTTTACCGAAGAGCTGGAAGCCATGCTGCGCAGCGGCGACATACACCTTGCCGTACACAGTGCCAAAGATGTGCCCTCTACCCTTCCCGACGATTTGGAACTGATTGCCTTCAGTGAACGGGAAACCGCTTATGATGTGCTCGTCAGCCGGCAGAAAAACCTTTCTTTACAAACTCCTTTGCGTGTAGGCACCTCTTCCACACGCCGCCGGGCGCTCATCCGCCGCTTTTTTCCTCATTGGGAAGTAGTAGATATACGCGGCAACTTGCAAACCCGCCTCCGCAAGATGGATGAAGGCGTGTGTGATGCCCTCTTGTTGGCTTATGCCGGTGTGCATCGCATGGGCTATGATACGCTCATTGTGCACCGCTTCGACCTTGAAACATTCACCCCGCCCGTGGGGCAAGGGGCACTGGCAATAGAAGCCCACAAAGAGCTGGCGCCTGCACTGCGCCAAGGGCAGTCATAGAAGCCGTAAACCACCCCCCCACGGCACACTGCCTGCATGCCGAACGTGCTTTCCTTGCCCGCTTGCAAGGCGGCTGCAGTGTGCCTGTCTTCGGGCATGCATTTCACGAAGGCGGGCAAGTCACACTGCTGGGCGGCATGGCAAGCCTCGACGGGCAAACAACTGATTCAAGACAGCATCAGCGGTGGCACGAAGCCCCCGAAGACAGCAGGTACCCGGCTGGCAGAACGCCTCTTGAAAGCCGGTGCCGGCGATATACTCAAAGAAATCAAAGCGCAGTTGTAAGACAGTTTTTTGATACACTTACAAGGCTTTCTCTCTTTTACTCATAGACGACAAAAGCAGGTACCCCCCAACAGGACACCTGCTTTCTCCGGCAAGAATGCCTTGAAGTCCTACTTGCCCATACGCTGCTCTATGTCTCCCTTATCCAAACGACCGTCTTGCGAGTCGGCAATGCGGCTGCCAAAGGTATAGCGCACCCGCAGTTGCACATAACGGACATCTTGATACATGCTTTGTTCAGATATTCTTGAATACATAGTCGATTCCAAGCGGTATATATAGTTCCTTCCGAGGTCGTTCGAAGTCAGGCTGAGCGTCCAATCGCCAAAGCGGTAGTTAACGCCCACATAGGAATAAAAGAGCGATGATATCTGGGTATTCATTTCATTAATCGGTCCTTCGAGGCCGGCTCCCACATCCACACTCAACACCTTGCCCTCTTTTTGAACAGGCACCAAAGTAAGTGTACCCGATGTGCCCCAAGTAAAGTTGAGGGCATCCGAAATGACGCTCTTGTAAGCACTGTAGGGTAAATATTGGAAAAAAGCCCCCCCCGCATAAAGATTAAGTTGCCCCCGCTCTTGCCAAAAACTTGCGGTATAGTCGCCGAAAATACCACCTTTATGAAAATCGGCAGCATTGAGGCGTTTGTCAACGTTGTTGCCTTCCCCGTCTTCCAAAAGCATCTGTGCACTTTTCCGCCCCTCGTATCGCCAAAAAAGCCCTAAAACAATTTTTTGCCGGATGACATGTGACAAAGTATTGCGTATACTATAAGAAGGTTGCAGAAAGGGATTGTTCTCTACGTAATAGTTAGGCGCCGAATAGAAACGATAGGGGTTCAACTCCCAAAAGGCAGGGCGCTGAATGCTGCCCCGGCTCTGCAGTTGCCATATATGATTTTCGTTTTGAACAAACAAAATGCTCAAATCCGGCAGCGGGTTAAAGTAGGTATTTTCAAACTTACGCACGCCATTCAAAAAGCCCTCATTGAAGGTGTTCTCCACACGCAAACCTACTTTCGACTGCCAGCGCTCCGACCACTGCTTCTGCCACGACACATAGGGTGTAAAGTAATACTCACGGTAATCATACACGAAGGTATTCTCTTCCTCCGGCACATAAGCTGACTGCTGCCACTGCCACCAGCGTGTGTCGTTTCCGTTCACCGCATAAGCCCCGTAAACACCCGCCATCAATACACTTTTTTCTGATAAGGCACGCTCATAATCCACTTTGTTGTACAGGCTGCGTATGCTTTGAGCCACATACTGACGCCGGCGTTCGTCATCGTTGCCCAAATAATCCTCATAATTCATGATGCCTTCGTTTTCGCTGTTGTAGTAGCTGAAAGCGGTATTCAGCGTGAGCTTCCCTTTGCCCAGAGGTTGCTCGTAGAACAGCCCCAAAGTCCCCTCGCCTTCACGCTCCAGTTTGGAATTGTCTTGCTTGCCCATGGCTACGGTCTGCACGCCATTGCCTGTATATACTTCTTGCCGGAAATTGTTCAACTCCCGGGAAGGTGCGCCTTGGTTAGTTCTATAACTTCCCGACGCCTGCACCTCCCACACCTGACCCGAAGGCTTGGCATGAGAAGCTATCCAAGTAAGCGAAGTACTAAGCCCCCATCTGTTTATCCAGCGTTCATCATTGTAAGAAGCGGCACTTCCATCCTGCTCCCGGATATTGTTCTTGTAAATATGGTATTCTACATCATTGTCGGCATGAAGCATCAAGGTAGAGTTCCATTTCCCTTGTTTTGCCCAGGTAATGTCGCCGCCTTGCGAATTGAAGGTCCTCTGCATTGTCCATGCATTCAAATAATAGCGCGAATACAAACTGCCCTTGCGCAAATATATCTTCACGATAGCCACATCGCCTTGCTCATCATACTCGGCGCCCGGGTTCAACACCAGCTCCACCCGCTCTATCTCCTCGGCAGGCAGGCTCTCCAGCAGTGCCTTTATCTGCTCTTCCGATAAGAACGAACGCCGACCGTTCAGATAATACACCGTCCGTCCTTTGCCCACTACCTCCGGCAAAGCGTTTGGCTTCCTGCGCAGCATCGGCAAGCGTGCCAACGCCTGTTGGGTCGTCAGCCCCTTCAAGGCTTCGGTATTTGCCCAACTCATTGTCATGCCGTCGGCTGTGGGCGTTATCAATGGCTTGGATGCCGTGACTTCCACCCCTTCCAACTGTATGCCCGGCTTCATGCGAATCGCCAGATTGGTGTCTTGGCTAATCTCTAACTGCCGGTAATAATCTTCATAACCCACATAGCTAATCAACAAATGATAGACACCCGATTGTGGCACCTGCAGCTGAAAGCATCCCCGCTCATCGGCTGCCGTCGATAAGTTCACTGATGCCGAGTCGGTCAGCTGCACGGTAGCATAAGGCAAGCCGCCCTCTTCGTCTTGCACACAGCCGCTCAACTGCTTCTGCGCCCAAAGGTTCCGTAGTGGCAGAACCGCAAACACAAGAAGTAAAAGTGCTTTTTTCATGTTTTTTTGTTTTGCGTTTAAAGATTCAGTGAATGATGATGAATGGTTTTTTACTCAAGATGCTTTTGGGTTAAGATAGATGCCCGGTCTTGTCCTTTTTTTAGCTTCCTAATGCCAACTGGTTGCTGATAAGATGATAGTAAAGCCCTTGCCGGTGCAGAAGCTCCTCATGGCTGCCTGTCTCTACCATCCGTCCATTTTCCAGCACTATGATGCGGTCGGCATTGCGCACCGTGCTTAAACGCCGGGCAGCTCCATCCAACTTTTGGGTGCAGCGGCAAAGTCGCACTGCAATTCTAAAAAAAAAGAAAAAATACAAACCAATAGCACAATACATATTTTTTAACAAAGCAGAGCAAGGTTATTGACCAACAAGTAGTTAGCATAAAAACAAAACAAAATCAATGTTACAACATTAATTTTATTACAAATTAAAGATAGAGTTATATTCACTTAAATGGTGGGCGTTTTTTATACACAAAAGACGGCGTGGCAAGCCTCGACGGCAAGCAACTGGTTCAAGACAGCATCATGGTGCACGAAGCCCCCGAAACAGCAGGTACCCGGCTGGCAGAACGCCTCTTGAAAGCCGGTGCCGGCGATATACTCAAAGAAATCAAAGCGCAGTTGTAAGGCTATACTCCGGCTTTTGTTTTTTGATACGTTTACAATGTTTCCACTCTTTTGCTCATAAACGAAGAAAGCAGGTACTCCGCAATAGGATACCTGCTTTCATTACCCACTATGCGTGGGGGTCTTACTTACCCATACGCTGCTCTATATCGCCCCTATCCAAACGACTGTCTTGCGAGTTGGCAATGCGGCTGCCAAAAGTGTAGCGCACCCGCAGTTGCACATAACGGGCATCTTGATACATAGTTTGCTCGGTTATTCTTGAATACATATTCGTTTCCAAGCGGTATATATAGTTCCTTCCGAGGTCGTCGGAAGTCAGGCTCAGCGTCCAATCCCCAAAGCGGTAGTTAACGTCCACATAGAAATAAAAGAGCGGTGATATCTGTATGTTCATTTGGTTAAACGGTCCTCTCAGACCGGCTCCCATATCCACACTCAACACCTTGCCCTCTTTTTGAACAGGCACCAAAGTAAGCGTGCCCGATGTGTTCCAGGTAAAATTGAGGGCATCCGAAATGATGCTCTTGTAGGCACTGTAGGGTAAATATTGAAAAAATGCACCTGCTGCACTGAGCTTAAGTTGCCCCCGCCCTTGCCAAAAGCTTTCGGTATAGTCACCGAAAATAGCCCACATATGATAATCTGCGGCATTCAGGCGCTTAAAGGCATTGTTGCCCTGCTCGTCTTCCAGTAGCATCTGTGCACTTTTCCGCCCCTCGTATTTCCACAAAAGCCCTAAAACAATTTTTTGCCGGATGACATGTGACAAAGTATTGCTTATACTATAAGAAGGCTGCAGAAAGGGATTGTTTTCTATGTAATAGTTAGGCGCTGAGTAGAAACGATAGGGATTCAACTCCCAGAAGGCAGGGCGCTGAACACTGCCCCGGCTCTGCAGTTGCCATATATGATTTTCGTTTTGCACAAACAAGACGCTCACATCCGGCAGCGGGTTGAAGTACGTATTTTCGAACTTGCGCACGCCATCCAAAAAACCTTCATTGAAGGTGCTCTCCACGCGCAAGCCCACTTTCGACTGCCAGCGCTCCGACCACTGCTTCTGCCACCCGATGTAAGGCGTTACGTAATACTCCCGGTAGTCGTAAACAAAGGTGTTTTCCGGCTCAGGCACATAGCCCGATTGCGCCCACTGCCACCAACGCGTATCATTTCCGTTCACCGCATAAGCCCCGTAAACACCTGCCATCAATACACTTTTTTCCGACAAGGGGCGTTGGTAATCCACTTTATTGTATATGCTGCGTATGGTTTGAACCACATACTGACGCCGGCGTTCGTCATCGTTGCCCAAATAATCCTCATAATTCATGATGCCTTCGTTTTCGCTTTTGTAGTAGCTGAAAGCGGTATTCAGCGTAAGCTTTCCTTCGCCCACAGGCTGCTCGTAGAACACGCCCAAGGTTCCCGCTCCTTCACGCTCCAGTTTGGAATTGTCTTGCTTGCCCAGGGCTACGGTCTGCACGCCATTGCCTGTATATACTTCTTGCCGGAAATTGTTCAACTCCCGGGAAGGTGCGCCCCGGTTGGTTCTATAATTTCCGGACACCTGCACCTCCCACACCTGCCCCGAGGGCTTGCTATGAGAAGCTATCCAAGCAAGCGAAGTGCCAAGTCCCCTTCTATTTATCCATCGTGTATCGTTATAAGAAGCAGCACTTCCATCCTGCTCCATGATATTGTCCTTGCCAATATGGTACTGTATATCATTGCCGGCATAAAACATCAAGGTAGAGTTCCATTTCCCTTGTTTTGCCCAAGTAATGTCGCCGCCTTGCGAATTGAAGGTTCTCTGCATTGTCCATGCATTCAAATAATAGCGGGAATATAAGCCCCCCTTGCGCAAATATATTTTTACAATAGCCACATCGCCTTGTTCATCATACTCGGCACCGGGATTCAACACCAGCTCCACCCGTTCAATCTCCTCGGCAGGCAGGCTCTCCAGCAATGCTTTTATTTGCTCCTCCGATAAAAACGAGCGGCGCCCGTTCAGGTAATACACCGTCCGTTCTTTGCCCACTACATCCGGCAAACCACCTGCCTTTCTGCGCAGCATGGGCAGGCGTGCCAATGCCTGTTGTGTGGTAAGCCCCTTCAAAGCTTCGGTATTCGCCCAACTCATTGCCATACCGTCGGCTGTGGGCGTTATCAAAGGCTTGGGTGCAGTGATCTCCACCCCTTCCAGCTGTATGCCCGGCTTCATGCGAATTTCCAGATTGGTGTCTTGGCTAATCTCTACCTGTCGGTAATAATCTTCATACCCCACGTAGGTAATCAACAGATGATAGACACCCGCTTGTGGCACCTGCAGCTGAAAGCATCCGCGCTCATCGGCTGCCGTCGATAAGTTCACTGATGCCGAGTCGGTCAGCTGCACGGTAGCATAAGGCAAGCCGCCCTCTTCGTCTTGCACACAGCCGCTCAACTGCTTCTGCGCCCAAAGGTTCCGTAGTGGCAGAACCGCAAACACCAAGAAGTAAAAGTGCTTTTTTCATGGTTTTTTTGTTTTGCGTTTAAAGATTCAGTGAATGGTGATGAATGTTTCTTTACTAAAGATGCTTTTTTAGTAAAGAGGGTTGCCTCGTCTTGTTTTTTTTAGCTTCCTAATGCCAACCTCTTTGTTTAATGCACCAACACTGCTTTTTATTACACGACTTACCATGACGGGCCATTCGCCGCTCAATGTGTATCGTCTTCCTTCGTACAAAGGAAAAAAGGCGCCTCGAAAGACGCCTTTTTAAGCAAAACACTAAACTAAAGAGTTTTTGTTTAAGCCTGCTGTTTTTTCAGCTCTTCGAGCATGGTTTCTATGTGTTGGCGGGCACCAAAAAACTCCTGATAAGCTGCCACTATTTTATGCGAAGCATCCAGCAGATAAGTAATGCGTTTAGGAATGCCCAATATGGGCACCAGGGCGTCGTATTTTTTGCAGACCTCGCCCGAAGCATCGCTCAGCAGCTCAAAAGGCAGGTTATATTGTTGCTTGAAACGCCGGTGTGTGTCTATGTCGTCCCGGCTGATGCCGATGACGGTCACATCCAAGCCGCGAAAGTCGGCAAAATGGTCGCGGAACTCACAGGCTTCTTTGGTGCAGACTTTCGAGAAGTCTTTAGGGTAAAAAAAGAGGATGCAGGGCTTGCCTGCCATGTCTTTGCTCAAGGTAAAAGTTTCACGCTCCGTAGAGGGCAGCGTGAAGTCGGGGGCTTGTGTACCTACTTTCAATGCCATGGTCTGTTTGTTTTTTGCGTTGTGTTTATTATTCTTGAACAAGAGAAAGTTGTACAATGGTTTGCCCAACACAAAAGGTCCTGCATTCGTACAATTTTCACTTAAAAAGCTTACATTTAAAGCCCAAAAACAAAGAGAAACTATGGCTTACAATTTATTGAAAGGAAAAAGAGGCATCATTACCGGTGCACTGGACGAAAACTCTATCGCTTGGAAAGTGGCCGTACGTGCCAAAGAAGAAGGGCGCTACCTTCACCCTTACCAACGCGCCCGTGGCTCTGCGCATGGGCAAAATCAAAGAGCTTGGCCGAGCAGTGCAATACAGAGGTGATTCCGGCCGATGCCACCTCCGTGGAAGACCTCGAGAACCTCTACAAGCGTTCTATGGAATTGCTGGGCGGCAAAATTGATTTCGTGCTGCACTCCATAGGCATGAGCCCCAACGTGCGCAAAGGGCGCGAATACGGCGACCTGAATTACGACTGGTTCATGAAAACGCTCGATATCTCGGCTATGTCGTTCCACAAGATGCTGCAGGTAGCCGAAAAGCTCGACGCACTCAACGAAGGTGCTTCGGTGGTGGCATTGTCTTACATTGCCGCACAACGCACCTTCCCCGATTATTCGGACATGGCACAAGCCAAAGCCATGCTCGAGTCGATTGCCCGCAGCTATGGCGAGCGCTACGGACGCCTCAAGAAAGTGCGTATCAATACCATTTCCCAGTCGCCTACCCGCACCACGGCAGGCACCGGCATTTCAGGTTTCGATGTGTTCTATGATTATGCAGAGATGATGTCGCCGCTGGGCAACGCCACTGCCGACGACTGCGCCGACATGTGTATTGTGATGTTCTCTGACCTCACCCGCAAAGTAACTATGCAGAACATCTTCCATGACGGCGGCTTCTCCTCTATGGGCATCTCACCGCAGGTGGTAGAAAAACTCAGCAAATAAAAGTAGCTGTCTTTGCATCACATGAAGCCTTGTCCGTTGTGGCAGGGCTTTTTGTTTTTAGCCATCGCCCGGGGCTTTTCGTAGAAGTTTGTCAACGGCGGGTAAAAAACAGACGTAAGGCAGCAACAAACCACTAAGGAAAGCGTCCTTGTCATGCCGAACAAAGAGAAACATCTCGTCAAGCCAATTTTGCTTCTGCTTTTGTCATCTCGAACGAGCAAAGCGAGGGAGAGAGCTCATCAAACCAAGCCGCAAGAAGCAAAAGAGATTTCTCGCTACGCTCGAAATGACAAAGAAGGATCCTCGAAATGACAAGCAGGGGTGTGCGAAAGACAAAGCGAATGTGTGCGAAGTAGAAGAGGAAAATGACCAAAGGGCAAAAAATGCAACAGAACAAGCCAATAACAGATTTGAAGCGGATAAAAACAGCAAAAAATGAAACGGCATCTGAAAAAATGGGAAATTTCGTTGCGCACGCTTCCATTGCTAGCAGCGCTGCTGGCAATCAAGTACGCACTGGGGGCTTACACCGGTTTTCAGGGGCTGCTGAGCCTGCAGGAGATAGGACTGGTTGTTACCGCCGGCGTTTTCCTATTGGGTTTTATGCTTTCGGGCACTTTGGCAGACTATAAAGAGAGCGAGCGCATACCGGGCGAGATGGCTTCGGTATTGGAAAATATGGAAGAATTGGCTGTGAATGCTGCACAGCAAACGGGCATCTCCGCAAGTGAGTGCCGGCATGCCTGCATGCAAGTGATAAACACCACGCTGCAGTGGTTCTATAAACAAAGCTCACAAGAGGCGCTCTATGAGCAGTTGCATCAATACGCGCTTTTGCTGCACCGCTTGAGCCGCGAGGGGGCTCCGCCGCCTATCATCGGACGTGCCTTTCTTGAATTGAACAGCCTGCGCAAGCTGATTACACGCGCGGGAGTGATTTCACGCACCGGCTTTCTCAGCAGCGGTTATGCCCTGCTGGAGCTGCTGCTCGTAGCTATATTACTGTTATTGCTATTGACCCGCTTCCCCTCGCAAGTCCTGATGTTTACCATCACATCTACCGTAGGGCTGGTGTATATCTACCTTTATTTTTTGATTCGCGACATCGACGACCCTTTTGAATATGAGGCAGGAAAAGCATCAGGCGCCACCGAAGTAGCGCTCTTCCCCCTGGAAGAATACCGGCGACGCCTGCAAAACAGGCTTTTTGTTAATCAAACTTCATCCAACGAAGGCGAAGCGAGTTGAATACCACTATCACATCGGAGCAAGCCATCGCCAAAGCGGCAACCATGGGACTCAGCCACCCCACAGCCGCTACCGGTATAGCCAATACATTGTAGAAGAAAGCCCAAAAAAGGTTTTGCTTCATGACACGCACCGTGTGGGCGCCCACTTCAAAGGCGGTCTGCAGGTGCCGCAAGTCACCATCCAGCAGAATGACTTGAGCGGCATTGATAGCTACCTGCGTGGCATTGCTAAGCGAAATGCCCACATGTGCACGGCTCAAGGCCGGCGCATCGTTGACGCCATCGCCTACCATGGCCACCCGCGCTTTGGCTGCCAGCGACTCTACTTTTTGCAGTTTTTGCTCCGGTGTTTGCTCTGCATACACTTCATCGATGCCTACTTGCTGTGCCAGCCGGCGACATTTATGCTCTTTGTCACCACTCACCAGCACCGTACGTATTCCCCGCTTGTGTAAGTACTGCATCAAAGCGGGCGCATAAGGCTTCACTTGGTCTTCGATGGCTACCGCAGCTATCAGCACATCGTTGCAAAGCAAAAACAAATCATAGGTTTGCTTATAGCGGGCTTGGTCTTCGTCGTTCAGTAAACGGAACGAACCCAAACGGTAGCGATTGCCCTTCTCATCTTCTGCTTCCATGCCTACCCCTTTCACCTCGCGCAAGCTATGCAAAGGGAAAGGCTCTATGCCCTCATGTTGCAAACGGCGCGTAAGCGCGCGCGCAATGGGATGCGAAGAGGGCTGCTCCATAGCCAGCAACAAACGACGCACGAAGCCGGGCTCCGCACCAAAAGTATCTATTTGTTTTACCTCAAAGTCGCCGGTAGTGAGCGTGCCCGTCTTATCGAAAAGCACATATTGTATGCGCTGCAAGCGCTCCAGCGTGTCGGCACCGCGCAACAAGATACCAGCTTTGGCGGCTCTGCCCAAAGCTACGGTAACGGCAGTGGGCACCGCCAAGCCCATGGCACAGGGGCACGAAATCACCAGTACGGCTATGGCACGCGTGATGCTGTCGCTAAGTGGCAGCGCTGCCACCCAATAGTTGGCAGCAAAGGTAAGCAAGGCAATCAGTATCACTGCCGGTACAAACACGGCACTGACGCGATCAGCCAAGCGTTGAATAGAGGGCTTGCGGGCTTGCGCCTGTCGCACCAAGTCTATAATCTGTGAAAGCACCGTTTGTCCGGCGGCCTGCTGCACCTGCATACGAAAAGCGCCATCGACCACTTCGGTGCCGGCCATCAAGTGGTCACCTGCTTGTTTTTCCACGGGCAGGCTTTCACCTGAAATCAAAGCCTCATTGACTGCCCCTGCGCCTTCAACTACCTCGCCGTCGGCAGGCACCACATCGCCCGGCGCCAGCAACACCACATCGCCGGCAGTCAGGCTGTCGGCAGGCACCTCTTCGACCACCTGCCGCCCCGACGGATGCACGACCAAACGCTTGGCGGTAGCTTTTTGCAGTTGCGTAAGCTCATCTACTGCCGAAGTAGTTTGTTTCACAGCCCTGTGCTCCATGTAGTTGCCAAGCAACACAATGCTGATGATGCTGGCTGCCGTTTCGAAAAACATGTAATCGTGCCCGCCGTTTATCCACAATCCATATATGCTATACACCAAAGCAGCGGTGGCACCTGTCAGAATAAGCACATCCATATTGGCTACGCCGCTTCTGACCGAATGCCACGCGCTGCGCCCAAAGCGGTGCACACCAATGGCAAATACCGGCAAGCTAAGCCCCAACTGCACATAAGGGTTATGAAGCCAGGCATAGGGCAAAACCATTGCCAACAGCAGAGGCAAAGTGAAAGCCCAGGCTATTATCAGTTGCCGCAACAAAGGGTCCATGCCCCCCGCCGATGCGTGTGCTTCGGCGGCCGGCTGCACTTCATAGCCCAACTTACGGATGCCTTCCATGAGCGACTCCAAAGCCACTCCCTCGGGCAAATAAAAAATCACATCGCCCGATGCAAAATCTACTTTGGGCTGCTCCACACCTTTACGGCTCAGGTAGCGCTCTACGCCTAAAGCACAATTGGTGCAGCTCATGCCGCTTACTTTCAAATGCACTTGTGTGGCTGCACCGGCCTGCTTCGATTGCTTTTTTTCTCGAACTGCTGTTTCCATAGGGCTTAGGCATTTTGCAGGGACATCGCATCAAAGCCCGCTTCTTCGACCAATGCCTTCACTTCTTCGGCAGAGAGTGCGTCGGTATTGACGGTCAATATCTTGTCGGGGTGGTTGGTGTCCACTTCCCAATGTTGAATTTTGGGGTCATTCAAAAAACCACTTACACTGCGCACGCAGTTATTGCAATGGATATTGGTTTTGAAACGGTAAGTTTTCATCTTGCTTTTTGTTTTTTTGATTAGTTTGCATTGCAGTTTAGAAACGTTCCAAATATAAACTTTTGTTCATTTATCTTTAAAAAAACTTGCCATGCCTCCGGAAGCACCTCTGTTCTCTATCATCATCCCGGTATATAACCGCCCCGAAGAAGTAGATGAGCTGTTAGACTCCTTGTGCGGGCAGTCTTTTCGTTCGTTCGAAGTGATTGTGGTAGAAGACGGCTCGGAAAGGGACTGCCGGCAGGTGGTGCAGTTGTATAAAGAGCGGCTGCCGGTTCAATATATCTACAAGCAAAACTCAGGACCTTCGGCAAGCCGCAACCGGGGTGCACAAGATGCCCGGGGCGATTATTTGCTTTTCCTGGATTCCGACTGCCTGACGCCCCCCCACTTCTTGAAAGCGATTTATGATTTTTTACAAAAAGAAAAAGCAGCCTGTTTTGGCGGACCGGACACCGCTCATCCCGGCTTCTCGCCCATACAGAAGGCTATCAATTATGCCATGACTTCGCGGCTTACGACAGGGGGCATCCGGGGCGGCAAGCATTTTAACCCCTACCGTTTTTTGCCGCGCAGTTTCAACATGGGGGTGCAAAAAAAGGTGTTTCAAGAAGTCAAAGGCTTTGCCGAAGATATGCGCTTTGGCGAAGACATAGACCTTAGTTTACGTATCAGAGCGCATGGTTACCCCACTGTGCTGATTCCCGAAGCGTGGGTTTACCATAAGCGCAGAACCAAGTTGTGGCAGTTTTTCAAGCAAATCTATAATTCGGGCATGGCGCGCGTGTATTTGAGCGAGCGCCACCCCGGCACTCTCAAGCTCATCCACCTGCTGCCCTCGTGTTTCGTCTTGTTTGTGGCAGCCTCTCTGCTGCTTGCTTTGGTTTCGCCCTTTGCTTTGCTGCCGCTGCTCTTTTGGGCTTTGCTGATATTCATGGATGCCTTGGTAAATTACCGCTATCCTTTGCGCGTTGCTTTGACGGCAGTAGCCGCTGCCTTCCTTCAGCTAACTGCCTACGGCATAGGCTTCCTGCATGCGTGGGTGCGCCGCAAGCTGCTGCGCCTTCCCCAAAAACATGCCTTTGTGAAGCGGTTTTATGAGTGCTCTTCGAGCATGGTTTCTATATGTTGGCGGGCGCCAAAAAACTCCTGATAAGCTGCCACTATTTTATGCGAAGCATCCAGCAGATAAGTAATGCGTTTAGGAATGCCCAATATGGGCACCAGGGCGTCGTATTTTTTGCAGACCTCGCCCGAAGCATCGCTCAGCAGCTCAAAAGGCAGGTTATATTGTTGCTTGAAACGCCGGTGTGTGTCTATGTCGTCCCGGCTGATGCCGATGACGGTCACATCCAAGCCGCGAAAGTCGGCAAAATGGTCGCGGAACTCACAGGCTTCTTTGGTGCAGACTTTCGAGAAGTCTTTAGGGTAAAAAAAGAGGATGCAGGGCTTGCCTGCCATGTCTTTGCTCAAGGTAAAAGTTTCACGCTCCGTAGAGGGCAGCGTGAAGTCGGGGGCTTGTGTACCTACTTTCAATGCCATGGTCTGTTTGTTTTTTGCGTTGTGTTTGTTATTCTTGAACAAAGAATGCCGGACGATGGTTTGCTCAACCCAAAAGGTCCTGCGTTCGTACAATTTTCACTTAAAAAGCTTACATTTAAAGCCCAAAAACAAAGAGAAACTATGGCTTACAATTTATTGAAAGGAAAAAGAGGCATCATTACCGGTGCTCTGGACGAAAACTCTATCGCTTGGAAAGTGGCCGTACGTGCCAAAGAAGAGGGCGCTACTTTCACGCTTACCAACGCGCCCGTTGCCTTGCGCATGGGTAAAATCAAAGAATTGGCAGAGCAATGCAATACTGAAGTGATTCCGGCCGATGCCACCTCTGTGGAAGACCTCGAGAACCTCTACAAGCGTTCTATGGAATTGCTGGGCGGCAAAATCGATTTCGTGCTGCACTCCATAGGCATGAGCCCCAACGTGCGCAAAGGGCGCGAATACGGCGACCTGAATTACGACTGGTTCATGAAAACGCTCGATATCTCGGCTATGTCGTTCCACAAGATGCTGCAGGTAGCCGAAAAGCTCGACGCACTCAACGAAGGGGCTTCGGTGGTGGCATTGTCTTACATTGCCGCACAACGCACCTTCCCCGATTATTCGGACATGGCACAAGCCAAAGCCATGCTCGAATCGATTGCACGCAGCTACGGCGAACGCTACGGGCGCCTCAAGAAAGTGCGTATCAATACCATTTCCCAGTCGCCTACCCGCACCACGGCAGGCACCGGCATTTCAGGTTTCGATGTGTTCTATGATTATGCAGAGATGATGTCGCCGCTGGGCAACGCCACTGCCGACGACTGCGCCGACATGTGTATTGTGATGTTCTCTGACCTCACCCGCAAAGTAACTATGCAGAACATCTTCCATGACGGCGGCTTCTCCTCTATGGGCATCTCACCGCAGGTGGTAGAAAAACTCAGCAAATAAAAGTAGCTGTCTTTGCATCACATGAAGCCTTGTCCGTTGTGGCAGGGCTTTTTGTTTTTAGCCATCGCCCGGGGCTTTTCGTAGAAGTTTGTCAACGGCGGGTAAAAAACAGACGTAAGGCAGCAACAAACCACTAAGGAAAGCGTCCTTGTCATGCCGAACAAAGAGAAACATCTCGTCAAGCCAATTTTGCTTCTGCTTTTGTCATCTCGAACGAGCAAAGCGAGGGAGAGAGCTCATCAAACCAAGCCGCAAGAAGCAAAAGAGATTTCTCGCTACGCTCGAAATGACAAAGAAGGATCCTCGAAATGACAAGCAGGGGTGTGCGAAAGACAAAGCGAATGTGTGCGAAGTAGAAGAGGAAAATGACCAAAGGGCAAAAAATGCAACAGAACAAGCCAATAACAGATTTGAAGCGGATAAAAACAGCAAAAAATGAAACGGCATCTGAAAAAATGGGAAATTTCGTTGCGCACGCTTCCATTGCTAGCAGCGCTGCTGGCAATCAAGTACGCACTGGGGGCTTACACCGGTTTTCAGGGGCTGCTGAGCCTGCAGGAGATAGGACTGGTTGTTACCGCCGGCGTTTTCCTATTGGGTTTTATGCTTTCGGGCACTTTGGCAGACTATAAAGAGAGCGAGCGCATACCGGGCGAGATGGCTTCGGTATTGGAAAATATGGAAGAATTGGCTGTGAATGCTGCACAGCAAACGGGCATCTCCGCAAGTGAGTGCCGGCATGCCTGCATGCAAGTGATAAACACCACGCTGCAGTGGTTCTATAAACAAAGCTCACAAGAGGCGCTCTATGAGCAGTTGCATCAATACGCGCTTTTGCTGCACCGCTTGAGCCGCGAGGGGGCTCCGCCGCCTATCATCGGACGTGCCTTTCTTGAATTGAACAGCCTGCGCAAGCTGATTACACGCGCGGGAGTGATTTCACGCACCGGCTTTCTCAGCAGCGGTTATGCCCTGCTGGAGCTGCTGCTCGTAGCTATATTACTGTTATTGCTATTGACCCGCTTCCCCTCGCAAGTCCTGATGTTTACCATCACATCTACCGTAGGGCTGGTGTATATCTACCTTTATTTTTTGATTCGCGACATCGACGACCCTTTTGAATATGAGGCAGGAAAAGCAGCAGGCGCCGCCGAAGTAGCGCTCTTCCCCCTGGAAGAATACCGGCGACGCCTGCAAAACAGGCTTTTTGTTAATCAAACTTCATCCAACGAAGGCGAAGCGAGTTGAATACCACTATCACATCGGAGCAAGCCATCGCCAAAGCGGCAACCATGGGACTCAGCCACCCCACAGCCGCTACCGGTATAGCCAATACATTGTAGAAGAAAGCCCAAAAAAGGTTTTGCTTCATGACACGCACCGTGTGGGCGCCCACTTCAAAGGCGGTCTGCAGGTGCCGCAAGTCACCATCCAGCAGAATGACTTGAGCGGCATTGATAGCTACCTGCGTGGCATTGCTAAGCGAAATGCCCACATGTGCCCGGCTTAATGCGGGGGCATCGTTGATGCCATCACCTACCATGGCCACCCGCGCTTTGGCTGCCAGCGACTCTACTTTTTGCAGTTTTTGCTCCGGTGTTTGCTCTGCATACACTTCATCGATGCCTACTTGCTGTGCCAGCCGGCGACATTTATGCTCTTTGTCACCACTCACCAGCACCGTACGTATTCCCCGCTTGTGTAAGTACTGCATCAAAGCGGGCGCATAAGGCTTCACTTGGTCTTCGATGGCTACCGCAGCTATCAGCACATCGTTGCAAAGCAAAAACAAATCATAGGTTTGCTTATAGCGGGCTTGGTCTTCGTCGTTCAGTAAACGGAACGAACCCAAACGGTAGCGATTGCCCTTCTCATCTTCTGCTTCCATGCCTACCCCTTTCACCTCGCGCAAGCTATGCAAAGGGAAAGGCTCTATGCCCTCATGTTGCAAACGGCGCGTAAGCGCGCGCGCAATGGGATGCGAAGAGGGCTGCTCCATAGCCAGCAACAAACGACGCACGAAGCCGGGCTCCGCACCAAAAGTATCTATTTGTTTTACCTCAAAGTCGCCGGTAGTGAGCGTGCCCGTCTTATCGAAAAGCACATATTGTATGCGCTGCAAGCGCTCCAGCGTGTCGGCACCGCGCAACAAGATACCAGCTTTGGCGGCTCTGCCCAAAGCTACGGTAACGGCAGTGGGCACCGCCAAGCCCATGGCACAGGGGCACGAAATCACCAGTACGGCTATGGCACGCGTGATGCTGTCGCTAAGTGGCAGCGCTGCCACCCAATAGTTGGCAGCAAAGGTAAGCAAGGCAATCAGTATCACTGCCGGTACAAACACGGCACTGACGCGATCAGCCAAGCGTTGAATAGAGGGCTTGCGGGCTTGCGCCTGTCGCACCAAGTCTATAATCTGTGAAAGCACCGTTTGTCCGGCGGCCTGCTGCACCTGCATACGAAAAGCGCCATCGACCACTTCGGTGCCGGCCATCAAGTGGTCACCTGCTTGTTTTTCCACGGGCAGGCTTTCACCTGAAATCAAAGCCTCATTGACTGCCCCTGCGCCTTCAACTACCTCGCCGTCGGCAGGCACCACATCGCCCGGCGCCAGCAACACCACATCGCCGGCAGTCAGGCTGTCGGCAGGCACCTCTTCGACCACCTGCCGCCCCGACGGATGCACGACCAAACGCTTGGCGGTAGCTTTTTGCAGTTGCGTAAGCTCATCTACTGCCGAAGTAGTTTGTTTCACAGCCCTGTGCTCCATGTAGTTGCCAAGCAACACAATGCTGATGATGCTGGCTGCCGTTTCGAAAAACATGTAATCGTGCCCGCCGTTTATCCACAATCCATATATGCTATACACCAAAGCAGCGGTGGCACCTGTCAGAATAAGCACATCCATATTGGCTACGCCGCTTCTGACCGAATGCCACGCGCTGCGCCCAAAGCGGTGCACACCAATGGCAAATACCGGCAAGCTAAGCCCCAACTGCACATAAGGGTTATGAAGCCAGGCATAGGGCAAAACCATTGCCAACAGCAGAGGCAAAGTGAAAGCCCAGGCTATTATCAGTTGCCGCAACAAAGGGTCCATGCCCCCCGCCGATGCGTGTGCTTCGGCGGCCGGCTGCACTTCATAGCCCAACTTACGGATGCCTTCCATGAGCGACTCCAAAGCCACTCCCTCGGGCAAATAAAAAATCACATCGCCCGATGCAAAATCTACTTTGGGCTGCTCCACACCTTTACGGCTCAGGTAGCGCTCTACGCCTAAAGCACAATTGGTGCAGCTCATGCCGCTTACTTTCAAATGCACTTGTGTGGCTGCACCGGCCTGCTTCGATTGCTTTTTTTCTCGAACTGCTGTTTCCATAGGGCTTAGGCATTTTGCAGGGACATCGCATCAAAGCCCGCTTCTTCGACCAATGCCTTCACTTCTTCGGCAGAGAGTGCGTCGGTATTGACGGTCAATATCTTGTCGGGGTGGTTGGTGTCCACTTCCCAATGTTGAATTTTGGGGTCATTCAAAAAACCACTTACACTGCGCACGCAGTTATTGCAATGGATATTGGTTTTGAAACGGTAAGTTTTCATCTTGCTTTTTGTTTTTTTGATTAGTTTGCATTGCAGTTTAGAAACGTTCCAAATATAAACTTTTGTTCATTTATCTTTAAAAAAACTTGCCATGCCTCCGGAAGCACCTCTGTTCTCTATCATCATCCCGGTATATAACCGCCCCGAAGAAGTAGATGAGCTGTTAGACTCCTTGTGCGGGCAGTCTTTTCGTTCGTTCGAAGTGATTGTGGTAGAAGACGGCTCGGAAAGGGACTGCCGGCAGGTGGTGCAGTTGTATAAAGAGCGGCTGCCGGTTCAATATATCTACAAGCAAAACTCAGGACCTTCGGCAAGCCGCAACCGGGGTGCACAAGATGCCCGGGGCGATTATTTGCTTTTCCTGGATTCCGACTGCCTGACGCCCCCCCACTTCTTGAAAGCGATTTATGATTTTTTACAAAAAGAAAAAGCAGCCTGTTTTGGCGGACCGGACACCGCTCATCCCGGCTTCTCGCCCATACAGAAGGCTATCAATTATGCCATGACTTCGCGGCTTACGACAGGGGGCATCCGGGGCGGCAAGCATTTTAACCCCTACCGTTTTTTGCCGCGCAGTTTCAACATGGGGGTGCAAAAAAAGGTGTTTCAAGAAGTCAAAGGCTTTGCCGAAGATATGCGCTTTGGCGAAGACATAGACCTTAGTTTACGTATCAGAGCGCATGGTTACCCCACTGTGCTGATTCCCGAAGCGTGGGTTTACCATAAGCGCAGAACCAAGTTGTGGCAGTTTTTCAAGCAAATCTATAATTCGGGCATGGCGCGCGTGTATTTGAGCGAGCGCCACCCCGGCACTCTCAAGCTCATCCACCTGCTGCCCTCGTGTTTCGTCTTGTTTGTGGCAGCCTCTCTGCTGCTTGCTTTGGTTTCGCCCTTTGCTTTGCTGCCGCTGCTCTTTTGGGCTTTGCTGATATTCATGGATGCCTTGGTAAATTACCGCTATCCTTTGCGCGTTGCTTTGACGGCAGTAGCCGCTGCCTTCCTTCAGCTAACTGCCTACGGCATAGGCTTCCTGCATGCGTGGGTGCGCCGCAAGCTGCTGCGCCTTCCCCAAAAACATGCCTTTGTGAAGCGGTTTTATGAGTAGGGAAACGATTAACATATTGATGTGTTGGTTTTATTTTTTAAATTTGTGTTACGTGGTTCCTACCCTAAACACAGAAGGACGTATGGGACAGCTGACCAAAGAGCAACGAAAAAAAAACATGCAGGCTGTCAAGTCTAAAGGCACCAAAGCAGAAGTAATGTTGGCAAAAGCTCTTTGGCATCGAGGATTACGGTATAGAAAAAATGACAAAAGTGTTTTCGGCACCCCTGACCTAACCTTTAAGAAGTATAAAATCGCCGTATTTGTGGACGGAGAATTCTGGCATGGAAAAGATTGGGAGAAACGCAAATATGACCATAAAACAAATGTTGAGTTTTGGCACAATAAAATCGAGCGGAATATTCAAAGAGACAAAGAGGTAAATAAGAAGCTCAAAGAAGAAGGATGGGTGGTTCTGCGCTTCTGGTGCAAAGAAGTGTTGAAAAATACGGAAAACTGTGTCGAACAAATAATCAAGAGAATCCATGAACGTAAACAGCAAAAAATACAATAAGGTATTATCTTACCCTGCCCCAATTCAGTTAAAGGACATGTCTTTACATGAGCAAGCTATTGTTACACATTATCTCCATAACAAGAACACACCGGAGGCTGCTCCGTTCATAGATGCGGTACAGAAAATTCTCTGCAAATATAAAATAGAAACACCTGTCGATACTGATACTTTGCAGGAAAACCCTTTACAGACTTCCCTTTTTATTGAGCATAATGTACCATTTCCAACTCCCCCTTCCCCTAGATTTACATTTATAGACCTATTTGCGGGGATTGGAGGGTTCCGCATAGCCATGCAAAACCTTGGTGGACGTTGTGTCTTTTCAAGCGAGTGGGATAAAGATGCTCAGAAAACTTATAAAGCAAACTTCGGAGATGTTCCTTTCGGCGACATTACTACCGAAGAAGTAAAGCAATTCATCCCCGATAATTTCGACATCCTATGTGCGGGCTTCCCATGCCAAGCATTCTCTATCGCAGGAAAAAGAGGGGGGTTCGAAGACACCAGAGGTACGCTGTTTTTTGACGTAGCCGAAATTATTCGACGCAAGCAACCTAAAGCCATATTGCTGGAAAATGTCAAGGGCCTTGTCAATCATGACAAAGGGAAAACTCTGGCTACCATTCTTAATGTACTCCGAAATGACTTGGGATATTTTGTACCTGACCCCAAGGTACTTAATGCTAAAGATTTTGGAGTGCCCCAAAACAGAGAGAGAGTATTTATTGTCGGTTTTCACCCCGACTTAAATATATCAGAGTTTGACTACCCAAAGCCATTGGGAATTAAAGTTTCTTTTAAAGATGTGAAAGAGACACCTCCTGTCCCTACTAAATATTACCTTTCGACACAATACTTGAGTACACTCAAAAAGCACAAAGAACGCCATGCTCGTAAAGGCAATGGTTTTGGCTATGAAATAATTTCGGATGACGGCATAGCCAATGCAGTAGTTTGCGGAGGTATGGGAAGAGAACGCAATTTGGTATATGACCCCGATATTACAGACTTTACTCCTCAAACCAACATAAAAGGAGAAGTTAACCGTGAGGGCATACGCAAAATGACCCCCCGAGAATGGGCTCGTCTACAAGGCTTTCCCGACGCTTTTCGCATTCCTGTGTCAGATAGCGCCGCATATAAACAGTTTGGTAACTCCGTTGCTATTCCGGTAGTACAGGCGGTAGGAAAAGAAATTCTTAAAGTACTCAAATATGCTTAAAGAGCTGGGAATAATTGTAGGAAGTGACACAAAAGCGGGAAATGCTTTTGAGTCACTGTTTCCGAACTTTATGGAAGTTGAATATTCTACTCCATCGGAGTACGTAAAAACATATTGGGAAAAATACCAAAAGCGTACCGGCAATAATAGCAACTTAAACGGAAAAGTTTTTGAATATATTTTAGCAACACTTTGCATTAGAGAGAACATTCTCCCTCTATATTTAAGTGCAAAAGTTGCTTTTGTTCCCAATGTGATTTATGACCTCATGTTCTACACAGCTGAGCGTGGCCCCATTTGTTGGAGTGTAAAAACAAGCTTACGAGAAAGATACAAGCAGGCTGATTTGGAATCAATCGCTCTTAAATACGTTCATAGAAAAGCGTTGAGCTATTTGATAACACTTGAAGAAAACGAAGCAAAAAGCGTAAAAAGAAAAATAAAAACCGGTGATGTTATCGGTTTAGACAATGTTATAGTGGCTACCGAACCCGAGTTTGACCAGTTAGTAGCAAACTTAAAGACGTTTCAATTTGAAGAACCTCCGACAGTAAAAGTAATAGAATCAAGCCAAGTGGTGACGATTGAAAAAGTAAGATCCATTCTTACATAAGAATAAACACCACAGAGCCACACATAAAACAGGCAGGACAAGTAGCAGGTTGAATCATAAAATTAAATCAAAAGGGGTACTTTCTGACATTTTAGCCCCTCCCCCCACACCATATTTCATGTACAAGCGTCCCTTCCCACATTCACCACCAGGGCTTCGATGTTATCAACCGGCTTTTGCACATAAAAAATCGGTCCGGCGAATGCATCCTAAACCTCCAAGACATAATATCAAGGCTACCTGTTTTAGTAGCGATGGTTTCCCCGTGAATATTTGAAGGAGAGCAAGAAAGCATGTCAACAAGCGCTGTTTCAACTACAACAGAAGCCTAATAAACTCTGGGCTATTCCCAAAACAGGGGAAGAGTGCCCCTTTTGAAAGCCTCATAGAGTACCCATCAGAAAAACTATAAAAGCAAAGCCGGTTATCTGAGCTCATTGATGTATAAAGGGACACTCGTCAATATATCTCTCGAACAGAAGCAAATGTATGATTGCTATGGTTTTTCTAAAAAGTACATACAAGGTATATTATTCCAGATAATCACAATGATTGGAAAGACCTCTTTTTAGAAATGAGAAATTCAAGTTTTTCAAAATTAGAGAGACCAGATTACGAAACCATTGAAACTACACTCATCATTTATAAAAATCACACTAATCCGTATATTTTTCGAGCAGTTTTATAGCATCATCATTACCATTTCGCCTTGCGTGAAGCAAAGCCGTCATGCCATTCTCATCTTCCGCATCCACATCGGCACCGTATTCTATGAGCAATTTGGCGACGGCTGTATGACCATGAGCTGCCGCCCACATCAAAGCCGTACGGCCGGAAACATCTTTCGCATCCACATCGGCACCGTATTCTATGAGCAATTTGGCGACGGCTGTATGACCATGAACTGCCGCCTCCATCAAAGCCGTACCGCCGAAATCATCTTTCGCATCCACATCGGCACCGTATTCTATGAGCAATTCGGCGACGGCTGTATGACCTCCCATCGCCGCCAACATCAAAGGAGTACGGCCGGAAACATCTAAGGCTTCCACATCGGCGCCGTTTTGAATTAATAATTCGGCTACATCTTTATGTCCATTCTCTGCCGCCTCCATCAAAGCCGTACGACCCTCCTCATATTTCGCATTCACATCGGCGCCATTTTGAATTAATAATTCGGCAACGTCTTTATGACCATAATTTACCGCCAACATCAAAGCCGTACGACCCTCCTCATATTTCGCATTCACATCGGCGCCATTTTCTATAAGCAATTCGACAATGTCTGTACGACCTTCCTTCACCGCCAACATCAAAGCCGTCCAGCCACCATCATCTTTCGCGTTCACATCGGCGCCATTTTGAATTAATAATTCGGCAACGTCTTTATGACCATAATTTACCGCCAACATCAAAGCCGTACTGCCATCATTATCTTCCGCATCCACATCGGCGCCATTTTCTATAAGCAATTTGGCGATACCTGCATGACCATTCCCCGCCGCCTCCATCAAAGCCGTATTGCCATATTTATCTTTCGTATTCACATAGGCGCCCTTTTGAAGAAGTAGTTTGGCGATGTCTTTATGTCCATAATATGCTGCATCCATCAAAGCCGTACTGCCATCATTATCTTCCGCATCCACATAGGCGCCCTTTTCTATAAGCAATTCGACAATGGCTGTACGACCTTCCTTCACCGCCAACATCAAAGCCGTATGCCCCTCCTCATCTTTCGCATCCACATAGGCGCCCTTTTCTATAAGCAATTCGACAATGGCTGTACGACCTTCCTTCACCGCCAACATCAAAGCCGTATGCCCCTCCTCATCTTTCGCATCCACATAGGCGCCCTTTTCTATAAGCAATTTGGCGATAGCTGCATGACCATTCCCCGCCGCCTCCATCAAAGCCGTACTGCCATATTTATCTTTCGCATTCACATCGGCGCCCTTTTGAATTAATAATTCGGCTATGTCTTTATGACCGCTCCCCGCTGCCCACATCAAAGCCGTACTGCCATCATTATCTTCCGCATCCACATAGGCGCCCTTTTCTATAAGCAATTTGGCGATACCTGCATGACCATTCCCCGCCGCCTCCATCAAAGCCGTATTGCCATATTTATCTTTCGCATTCACATCGGCGTCCTTTTGAAGAAGTAGTTTGGCGATGTCTTTATGTCCATAATATGCCGCCTCCATCAAAGCCGTACTGCCATCATTATCTTCCGCATCCACATAGGCGCCCTTTTCTATAAGCAATTCGACAATGGCTGTACGACCTTCCTTCACCGCCTCCATCAAAGCCGTACGACCCTCTTCATCTTTCGCATCCACATCAGCGCCCTTTTCTATAAGCAATTTGGCGATACCTGCATGACCATTCCCCGCCGCCTCCATCAAAGCCGTATTGCCATATTTATCTTTCGCATTCACATCGGCGCCCTTTTGAATTAGTAATTCGGCAATGTCTTTATGACCATAATTTGCCGCCGCCAACATCAAAGCCGTTTTGCCATACTTACCTTTCGCATTCACATCGGCGCCCTTTTCTATAAGCAATTCGACAATGGCTGTATGACCATGAGCTACCGCCAACATCAAAGCTGTACGACCAGTATTATCTTTCGCATTCACATCGGCGCCCTTTTCTATATATAATTTTACTTTATCAATATCATTTATCAATACATAGTAAAAGAAAAGTCCATTTAAATCATCGGCGTCCTTTTCTATTCCATTTAAATCATCGACGCCCTTTTCTATGAGCAATTCGAAGATGTCTGTACGACCTCTCTCTGGCGCCTCCATCAAAGCCGTACGGCCGAAATTATCTAACGCTTCTACATCGGCGCCCTTTTCTATGAGCAATTCGACAATGGCTGTATGACCATGAGCTACCGCCAACATCAAAGCCGTACGACCAGTATTATCTTTCGCATTCATATCGGCGCCCTTTTGAAGAAGTAGTTTGGCGATGTCTTTATGTCCATAATATGCCGCCTCCATCAAAGCCGTACTGCCGTAATCATTTATCCCATTCACATCGGCACCGTATTCTATGAGCAATTTGGCGACGGCTGTATGACCATGAGCTGCCGCCTCCATCAAAGCCGTACTGCCACTATTAGTTTTCGCATTCACATAGGCGCCCTTTTGAAGAAGTAGTTTGGCGATGTCTTTGTATCCTTCCCTCGCTGCGAACATCAAAGCCGTACTGCCATCATTTTTTTTCGCATTCACATCCGCCCCCTTCCGAAGGAGTAGCTCGGCGATGACTTTATGTCCATTCACTGCTGCCCACATCAAAGCCGTACGGCCGAAATTATCTAACGCTTCTACATCGGCACCGTATTCTATGAGCAATTTGGCGACGGCTGTATGACCATGAGCTGCCGCCTCCATCAAAGCCGTTTTGCCATACTCACCTTTCGCATTCACATCGGCGCCCTCTTTTATGAGTGCCCGGACTGCTTTTGTGTCTCCTTTTTCTACTGCTGCTAATAAATACCATGATATACTGTCCATAACTTTGTATTTTTTTATGCTTGATTGACCTTGTTCATTCAAAAATAGAGGTTCAAAAAGCATGGATAGTTTGCTATTCTAAATATAAAAACTCATATTACTAACAAAGCAATATGCGTAAAAAACATTTTTTGTTTCAATACAGCTACTTCTACTACTTCAATTCCGGCGGAATCCTGTATCTCTTCTACCGCTATACCGAGAGACTTTATCCAATTATAAACGCTGACACACCCCATACACAAAAATCGCCCGGCGAATGCACCCTAAACCTTCAAGATATCAACAAAGCTGCCCATTGTAGTACCGGCGGTCTCCCCGGGCTCCATCCTAAAGCAACAGTGACATTTTTAGCATAAATATCCTTGCTTGTTTGCGACTGTTCCGGATTTACATCCCGGACAATATTTCTTTAATAATACCAAGAAAAACAACCACAGAGGGCATAGAAAAACACGGAGAATAGGCAATAACTTCCCTCTGTGCCTCTCTGTGTGCTCTGTGGTAAAAAATATAATGAAGCGACATGGTTGGCACCCGGAAATCGCCCGGCAGACCGGAAGCCGCATCCACCCTGTTTTCACGAGCCGGCTTTACGCCTCCCCTTGCCCCCTCATGCCCGGGCATGCGTGTAAAGCTCACCCCATCCCACCAACGTTTAAATACTTGCTGCCGGTCGTTGGCGTTTAGTTTCTGCCCCCGCTTCGCCACAACAAAGGCCGCTTTTCTTATACTGCCCTTTTCGCTAACTTTAAAACCTGAGCGTAAACAAACATAAACAAAAGTAAGCAACACAATACACACACTATGGGAATACGTGCTACTTTGAGCAAGCCACTGGCATGGTGGACGGTGCAGCAACAAAAACGATGGATGCAGCGCCCTGTTGAAACGCAACTACACTGGATGCACAAGCTGGTGCAACAAGCCCGGCATACCGCTTTCGGCAAAGAACATGGCTTCGATGCCATTCACTCATACGAAGATTTCAAAAAGCAAGTGCCCATCCGCGATTATGAGGG
>NZ_BPHD01000003.1:0-7500 GCF_026003375.1 Thermonema sp. | reverse complement strand
GCAAGGGTTTACCCTGCAACTGCCCTTGCGAGAGCAGTGCCAGGTCGTAAGCATGGCGAACCAATAATTTTTGACGCTCGGCATCGGGCTCTTGCAATACTTTTTGTATAAAGGTGTGGTTACCGTTGATAATGATTTGCCAATCGGAAGGCAAGTGCTTGATGGGCTGCCCCTGCAACTGTGACATTTCTTTCATCCGGCGAATGAACTCCGGCAAGGTAATCACTACCGGCAGGTCATGTATTGACAGCGCTTCTACCTTGATATTCAGCTTGTCGTCTTGAAGGGTTTCCTTGAAGAGCTTGATGATTTTTTCCTCTTCTTCTTTGGTGAGTGCATGCGTGGCGTTGGTATCGTCTTTTTCGATGAGCTTCTCCACAGAGTCAGCGTCCACGCGCTTAAAGCGGAAAGCGTCGAGCTTTATTTCTAAACGCTGAATAAAATGCGCATCCAAGATGCCATCCATCAACAACACATCGTATCCGCGCTTGCGTGCCGCTTCAATGTAAGTATATTGTTTATCGGTGTCTTGTGCATAAAGCGCTATGATGGTACCGTGTTTGTCTTTTTGAACGGCTTCTATTTTTTGTTTGTATTCATCAATGGTAAAGTATTGCCCTTCGGTGTTTTTGAGCAAACAGAACTTTTGCGCCTTTTCAAAAAACTTGTCATCGGTAATCATCCCATATTTTACGAACAGCCCAAGCCCTTCCCACTTTTCTTCAAAGGCTTTGCGGTCTTTGTTGAAGAGCTCTTGTAGTTTTTCGGCTACCTTCTTGGTGATGTACTGATTGATTTTGCGCACGTTGCTGTCGGACTGCAGGTAGCTGCGCGATACATTTAGCGGTATGTCGGGCGAGTCGATGACGCCATGAAGCAACATGAGATATTCGGGTACAATGTCGCGCACTTCATCGGTAATGAACACCTGCCGGCAGTAGAGTTGTATGCGGCTTTTTTGTATGTCGAACTGGCTGGTGATTTTCGGGAAGTAAAGAATGCCCGTCAAGGTAAAAGGATAGTCAACATTCAGATGAATCCAAAACAGTGGGTCTTCGGCAAAGGGGAAAAGTTGCTTGTAGAAGCTCAAATAATCTTCGTCCTTTAAATCTTGGGGCGATTTTACCCACAGAGGCTCAGTGTCGTTGATTTGCTTGCCATCGAACCACACAGGAACGGGCAAAAAGCGTGCGTACTTGTCCAGTATTTCCTGCAAGCGGAATTTGTTGAGAAACTCCTCGCCTTCTTTGCCTATGTGCAGAATCACCTCTGTGCCACGCTCTTGTTTTGTGGCTTCTTCTATTTCAAAGTGCGTATCACCCGCACAACGCCATTTGACTGCCGGTGCTTCCTCTTTATAGGACTTGGTGATAAGCTCTACTTCGTCGGCTACCATGAAGGCAGAATAAAAGCCCAATCCGAACTTACCTATGATGTCATTGCCGGCTTCTTTATAGCGCTGTACAAACTCGGCAGCCCCCGAAAAAGCCACTTGGTTGATGTACTTCTTCACCTCTTCGGGGGTCATGCCTATGCCGTTGTCTTTTACAATGATTTTTTTGCCCTCTTTATCTAAGATGACCTCTACTTTTAGCTCGCCCAATTCACCTTGAAACTCCCCTATCGACGCCAAGCGTTTTAATTTTTGGCAGGCGTCCACGCCATTCGATACCAGCTCACGCAAGAATATTTCATGGTTGGGCTAACAAACAAAATGACAAAAAAAAGCGCATTTTTTGAGCTGCTGAGGGGGTTTTGTTTTCAAACAAAATGACAAAAAAATGAATTTTGCGTGAATTGCCCGCAAAATTTAGAACATTATTTGGCTGCTTGAATTGCATTGCGCTTGAACTTTAGATGAAGCGTAAACGCCTTTTAAAGCGGTTATAAGGCACTTTTGCATGCACCGGTACTTCTTGGTACCGGTGCTTTTTTCTTTGCCTTGCTTTGCGCTTAAAACAAAATAAAATACTTGATACTGTTAACTTGGTAACATTTTTGGTAACACTTTGAATCTCAAAGGTAACACTTTTGGTAACACTTTGAGACACAAAGTAAGAAGCGGCTTCTTAAAAAAGTACAATTTTATTCTATACGTACGAGCGCCACGACGACCGCAACGGAAAGTATGTCTTCTTGTGGTAGTTCGAATGGAGGGTAATCGGAGTTATAGGATACACAGCGCACATTGCCGTTTGAGCCCGGGTAGATACGCTTGAGCATGAGCCCTTGGCGCGTGTTGAGCAGGTACACACGCCCCCATTGGAAAAACGAGGCGTCTTTTATGATTTTGCAGGCAATGATGTCGCCGGCGCGATAGTAGGGGTGCATGCTTTCGCCCGATACCGGTACTGCGAAATCGGCGCGCACGTTGGGGATGCGTAAGTAGTCTTCTATGTTGTTGTGCGAAATGACTTCGCTGAAAAGGCTTTCGCCGGCTATTGCATACGTGGGTAGCAATGGTATGCTGTTTCCGCTCAATTTTCCCGGCTTTTGCTCTACGCTCAATTGTATCATCTCATCACTTCTACCAAACAAGTAGTTAGGGTTTAATTCAGGGTATTTGTAGAAAATTTTATACAGTATATCGCTTCTTATGCTTGTATTGTTTTTGATAGCATTCGCTATAGTAGCATTTGCCACAGATATAGAGCGTTCAAACTCTCTAATACTTAGGTTTTTACTCTCAATAAACTTTCTAAGTCTCTGTGTTACAATATTTTCTTTTTTCATTGTATATTTTTTTCTACAATTTTATTGTTTGTAGATTTTTTTCTACTTATATTTGTTCAAGCGATTAGAACTTGAAACTACAAAAAGTATGCGACTTACAGAGAGACGCCGTGAGGTATTGAAAAATTTTTTGCTGAAAAGCGACATAAGTGCGATTGCGGCGGCGGTGGGTGTAAGCCCTCGCTATGTGAAGTACATTCTGGAAGGGCAGCGCGCCGTGCGCAGCGCCCGCTCGCGTGCCGTGCTGGCGCTGCTTATCAAAAGAGCTAAGGCAAAACAAAGAGCTACTCAATGCATAAAATGCACAAACAGGACGGCTACATATGGATTAGTATTGAGGATTTTGAAGCTGTGGGCTTAAAAGCCGACAGTATTGTGCAAAGTATTTCCCGGAAGCGCAAAGCGTGGCGCGATGTGGTGACGGCAGGTGCGGGGCGTGAAATGCTTTTACGCTACGACACGCTTTCGAAGCGGCATCAATCGCTGTTTAAAGAGGCTTTAAAGGCGCTTGAAAACGATATTAAAGACGAGCGTGAGGCGGCGGTGGTGGAGTTTTTGCGTGCGCAGCGCCCTGCTTTTGATGTGGAGGAAGAGGTGCGTGCAGGGCTACACGCCGCGCGGCGCGCTGCGTGGCTGCGCTGGCTTGCGGGGTTCGAGGCGCGCACGCTGGGGCTGAATAAAACAGACTTTTACCGGCTGTTTGTGAAGGCTGTGGGCGACAAGCTTGAAATAAATTCTGTGCCTTCGCTTTTGCGGCTGCTGCGTCGCTACAAAGCCGAGGGCGTGGAAGCGCTTGTGGACAAGCGAAAGAAAATAAGCAAATATAACGCAAAAAAACTTGACGAAAAACACAAGCAATTGCTTGAGTATCTGTTGCGCGGGGCTGCTCAAAAGCCCACGGCGCACGATGTGTTCGAGCTTTATAACGAATTCCTTGCCGGGCGCTTGAGTGTGGTGAAGCGCGACACCGGCGAAATCATAGAAGCGGAGGGCTACCGGTCGTTGAGCTACATGACCATTTACAGGTGGTACATGTCGCCGCGTGTGCAGCGGCTGTTTGCGGTGCTTTACGAAGACAGCACGCGCCTGGGCGCTCACCTGCCGCAGGTACGGCGCCGCCGCCCTGAAAAAGCGCTCGAGCTGGTTACCTGCGACGACTGGGACGTACCGGTAGCGGTGGAAGGCGGGCGCAAGCTGAAGGCGTATCTGTTCTTTGACGTAGCTACGCGCCACTGCATCGGTTATGCATGGAGTTTTGAGAAGAACACGGCGCTCTTCCTTGAGGCACTGCGCAACACCCTTCGCAACCCCGCGCTGCAGGGCTTCATGCCGGGCGAGCTGCAGGGTGAAAGCAACCTTTTGAAAGCCCTTGAAAAAGACACGCTGCGGGCGCTGTTCCGCGACGTGAGCATTATACCAAAAAACCCGCTGCCAAAGTACGCGGAATATGACATTCGTTCATTGAAATACGACATACTTCGAAAAAAATACCCGGCTTTGTTCCGCGGGCGGCACTATGCGCGCACGAAGGCCTACAGGCTGGAGGCGCATGAGCAGCACAGTAAGGCGGCTCTGCGGGTGTCTGAAATAGATGCCTTCATGGCGGAGCTTATAAAAGCGTGGAACGAAAAGCACCCGCTTACGGCGCCTTTGGCTGAGGGGCTGTTGAAGCAGGAGCCGGCGGTGCTGGCGGCGGTACTGGGCGAACGCCGCGCCACTACTCACCGCGGCGGTTGCTATGCCTTTGGTAAGTATCTGATAGCTAAGGACAAAGAAAGCGCTTATCGCTTAGATGAGCGATTGAATATAGAAATCGCCTGCTGGGGCGATAAATACTTTGCCCTCATCGATGGCGAGGCTATAGAGCTGCAATCTGCGCCCGAGATACCGGCTGCGCGTAGCGAGCGCTCACAGGAGCACAAAGATGACTTGGCAGAGCTGATGCGCCTGCGTGCGGGGCTACTGAAAACCCTCAATGACGAAGACATAGACCTGTTGTATGAGCAGGCGAAGCGAGGTATTGAATCCCCTGAAAACGAGGAAGAAGAAGACTTCTATTTGAAATACTACGAAACACTAAAAAAGCAGGGACGCGCCTAAACGGACACGACCCTGCCGGATAAGTAGTCACAAACCAAAACCAAATATACTATGAACGACACACAAAAACAAGCCATTCGTGAAGCGCTTGGGCTGCACCTGAGCGGGCTGTCGCTTTCGCAGAGCCGCTTTGCCAAGCGTGCGGGCGTGTCGGCGGCGCTGGTATCGCAGTTGCTGAACGGCAACTGGGAGAACATCAGCGAGCAGGCATGGCGCAAGATAGCCGCCGCCGTGGGCTACAGCCAAGGCTGGCAGGCGGCTGAGACCACGAATTTCAAGCTTGTGACAAGCTATTGCGCCTTGGCGCAGCAAAGCGGCATAGCCAAGCTCATTGCTTATGACGCCGGCGCGGGCAAGAGCTTCGCCTTGCGGCAGTACGCTTTGCACAACAAGAACGTATTCTATGTGCAATGCGAGCGCTTTTTTACGCAAAAGGTGCTGCTGCGAAAGCTTTGCGCCGCCGTGGGCGTGCAGGCTTCGGGCTCTATTGCCGAGCTGTTCGATGCCCTCATTGACGCGCTGAATACGCTTGACAAGCCGCTGGTCATCTTCGACGAATTCGACAAGATACTCGGCGGCGTCTTCGATGTCTTCAAAACCCTCTACGACGCTACTGAGGGACGCTGTGGGTTTGTGCTTTGCGGGGCGGTATGCCTGCGCGAAGAGCTTCGCCGGCGGGTGGACAGAAACAAAATAGGCTATGTAGAGCTGTTCAGCCGCTGCGGGCGTGAGTTTCTGCAACTACGCCCTATTACAAAAAAAGACATCGAAGCCGTTTGCGTTGCCAACGGCATCACAGCCCCCGAGGTGATTGCCGAAATCGTGCGCAGCCTTGGCAACGGCGACTACCGAACCCTTAGAACACTTGTAGAACGCAAAAAAACAGAGCTGCTATGGACATAACACAAAACAGAACCAAGCGTCAGCTTAGGAAGCTTGCCCGTGTGTATTTCAACATGTTGGGCTATTCGTACTACGAAGGCGATTTGTATGTGAAAGACATCTACGGATGTGCTTTGAAAGCGCTTAAAAAAGCGCAGATGCTGGACCTTTGCCGGCGCCTGCACGCCGAAGCGTGTCGCCGCAAGCGGCTGGAAATGGCGGTGTATGCCGCCGCCCGTCGGGCACTTGACAAAGCCGAGCTGCCCGAAGCCGAGCTGCTGCGCCACGCGCGCAAATACCGTTTCGTAGCGCCCGGCACGGTGCGGCTGAACGAACTCACTGAAAACGAATTGAAACAACTCAAAAAAGACTTCAACGCCCTATGGAGACAGCAAAAGAGCTTTTACTACATGCCCTGAAGCAGGAGTCAGCCGTGCGGCAGAAGATATACATAGAAGCGGCGCTTTCGCGCGCCCTTCGTGAAGGTGAAAACGACCTGTTTGCCTTTTTGCGCGGTGCCCTGGGCATGCCCCCTGCCGGCGCCAAGCCTGCCACGAAGAATGTATCAGAGGCGGAAGCTAAAGCCACAACCCCCGAAAAGAAACAAAAAAAAGCTGAGTTCAAGCCTTACACCTGTGCCTGCGGGCGCAAGTTCGCGAGCCGTCAGGCGCTCAGCGGGCACAAACGAAGCTGTAAAAAGTGATAAAATGAGTTGGGAAGCCCAAATGCGACGCAAGGCAGCGCTGCTCTTGAAACGCACCAACACCGAAAAGAATGTGTGGTTGCGCAAAACATACGGCAAAAACAGCCTGCACGAACTCATTGACGCCGAGCTTGCCGACGCAGTGGCTCGCCTCGGCGAGCTGGCGAAAAGCATGAACCGCCAACGCCGCCGCCTTTTCGCAAAGGTGTCTAAAATCAAGTTCAAGCAAGGGGTCACGGCTGAGGAAGTCTTCGACTTCTGTACGAAAATCAAAGGCTTCAAGCTACGCGAGGGCGTGCGCAGCCTGAACGACTTCACGGCAGAGGAGCTGCGGGCTCTCAACAATCATTTAGACAAGATAGAGGCGCGTGCGTTCGAGCAGCGCCGCCGGCAAATGAGTATTCAAAACCCAAAAAACGATAGATGATATGCTGTTCAAATCAAAATCACCGATTGCGCAACTCGAGAAGAAAGTAGAAAAGTACTTCGAGCTGAAAGAAGAAATCGCCGCTTTGCACCACGCTTTGAAAGAGCTTGAAGGCGAAATCGTGGAAGAATGTACGCAACAAAAGCTCTTCCAAGGCAAAACCGCCACCGTGGGCAGCGCCAAGGTGCGCCGCGTGGAGCGCACCCGCCTGCAGGTGCCCAAGCGGTTCGATATGGACGCATTTGCGCTCCAATACCCTAATCTAATTCACTTGCGCCGCGAGCTCATAGAGCCGCGTGTGCTTGAGCTCTTCGAAGACGCCGACTTGGCACAGACCTTTGAGAATGAATTCGGGCTAAGCCTCGACACGCGCGTTTATCATGTGATTCAGAAGTAAACCAAGCCCCCCGCAAGGGGGCTTTAAACCCTTTCTACTTATGAGCAAGAATAAAAAACAACCACCGGTAGAAGACATCCGCTGCATCGTTGCCGTATGCGGGCTGCTGCTGTGCCTGCAGGACTACGTAGACGAGGTGCGCACCTCAAACATCATCACCGACTCGGGTTTGCGCAACGCCCTGCGCAATCTGAACCGCCAGCTGGAGGAGCGTATCAGCCGGGTTTATTTCGGTAACCGCTACATAAGCCCGGAAGC
>NZ_BPHD01000002.1:962500-1008875 GCF_026003375.1 Thermonema sp. | reverse complement strand
TCGGCATACAAAAACTTTTTGATGATGGGGAAAATATTTTCGGTACTTACTTGAATTTGTCCTTGCTCTTTTATTGCTGCCATAGTGCTGTCCTCCTTTTGGTTTTTGCCTTTGTTGCAAGCAAAGGGCATTCCATACAGAAAGCACTGACAATCTGTCATATCTGCCCCACAGCTTGATTATTTTGTATATTTTGGCTTATTGTTTTCAAATGAGCACAAAACATCGACCCCATGAAGCGTGAAGAGCGATATCAAAAGATATTGGAATACTTTCAGAAAACGCAGCCCGATGCACAAACCGAATTACGCTATGAAACCCCCTATCAGCTGTTGGTTGCCGTGATTTTGAGTGCCCAATGCACCGACGAGCGGGTCAATCAGGTAACCCCTGCCCTTTTTGAGCGTTACCCTACGCCTCAGGACTTGGCCAATGCCAAGGTGGAAGAGGTGTATGAGTTGATTAAAAGCATTTCCTACCCCAACAACAAAGCCAAACATTTGGTAGGCATGGCAAAGATGCTGGTAGAGCAATATGGTGGCGAAGTGCCCGACACGATGGAAGCGCTCGTAAAGCTGCCCGGTGTAGGACGCAAAACCGCCAATGTGATTTTGTCGGTCATTTACGACCAACCTGCCATGGCGGTTGATACCCACGTGTTCCGTGTTTCGAAGCGCCTCGGCTTGGTAGAAGAAAGTGCCAAAACCCCTTTGGAAGTAGAGCAAGAACTGGTCAAACACATACCTAAAGAGCTGGTAGCCCGTGCCCATCATTGGCTTATCTTGCATGGACGCTACGTGTGCTTGGCCCGGAAACCCAAGTGTGATGCCTGCGGCTTGCGCGCCTACTGCCTCTACTATGAGCAGCAAGTGGCGCCTTTTGAAAATAAATTGAAGTAAACATTTTTTGTCATGGCCGTTCATTGGTTCAGTCTTCTGTCTAAAAGCATTACAGGCGGTATTGTTGGTTACTACACTAACGACCTGGCCATAGATATGCTTTTCCGCAAACGCTTTGGTCTGGGGGGCATCGTGCTCAAAACACATCATGAGTTTGTGGAAAACATCAGCCGGCTGGTAGAAGAAGACATCATCACCCATCATGCAATAGGGGCTGCGTTCGACACACCGCAATTTCGCGCCGAACTGCAAAAGACGGTCGAGCAGCTTTTGACGGAAGAAATACCGGCATGGATTGCCCACACGCCACGCTTAAACGAAGTGCCTGACTTGGCTATTGCCGTTGAGCATATACTCTTCGACCTGGAACCTGCCATTGAGCTGGCTTTAAAGCGTATTTTTCCTGCGGTCAGCCGCCATTTAGAGTTACCTACGCTCATCAGCGAAAGACAAGTGAAGCATGTGGGGGGGCAACTGGCCGGTATCCTGCGCCGCATTTTAGCCAAACATGAAACCGATACCGAGTGGCTGCATTACGTGTTCACATCATCGCCCAACGGCATTTTGCATGCCCCTCTTGAACAGGTCATTCAAAAGGATATTGTTGCCGAATGGATAGCTATCCTGCGCCAGCCTTTGTTGTTTGTGCCGGCTGAGTTGCGCTATAATTTTTCTACCCCCTTGCGCGATAGCTTACAAAGTGCCGTACACACTCTGTTGCCCCCTAAAACCGTAGAGATACTGGTTTACCGCCTGGGCGAAGAGCGTCTTTCCGATTACATCAGCGAAGCAGAATTTGCCGGCATGTTTCATGTGTTTCGTGAGAAAGTACGCGGCCTGCTGCAAGAGCCCGCCGGCAAGCGCATCCTCGAAACCTTCCTGAAGCTTCTCTACGAACAGCTGCTCAAGGTAGATACCACACTCTTCGAGCTGCTGGATAAAAACATGGGAGCCCACTTCAAAGACTTTTTGCTGCAGCGCCTGCCCGGTGTGCTTGAAAAGCTCATTGCTTTTATTCAAAACGAAAAGCATTTGATTGATGAGCTGATCGACGAAACGTTTCGCCGGAATACACAAACGCTATTACAAGAGTGGCTCATCGACCTGTTCGTAGGCAGCGTAAGTGCCGAAACCAAAGTGGTCGATAAAATCATCCATTACCTCGAAACCTACGACGCCCAAACACTTGCTCAAGAAGGTGCCAACTACTTGCTGGATTATTTGCAAAAAAACAGCATAGGCAGCATAGTAGCCCATATTCCCAAACACCGTTTTGTGGAAGTGCTGTTGCCTTCCATACAAAAGGGAATCACAGACGAAATAGACAAACTCAAAGCAAAGCAGCTGTATGTTTACTTGAATGAGCCTTTGCGCAAATGGCTGCCACTGAAAAAACTTGCCCCCCAAATAAGCCGCCGGATGAGCGAAAGCCTGCCGCAGCAGATATACACTTTCTTAACCGATGAAAAATTCGAACCGGCATGGCAAAAGTTGATAGAACGCCTGTCTGTCAATCAACTATTAGGGAAGCCGCTCATTGAAATACTCGATGAGCATCAGCAAGGGCAACTCATACAAGACCTGGCACGCTGGTGGTACAAAAGTATTCACTCGCCACAGCTTGCTTTCGACATAGAACAAGCCTTGTATGCCGAAGTAAAAAAACGCAACCTTGAAACGCTCATTCCCACACAGCAATGGCTGCAATGGCTTCCTTCGCTTAGCCGCCAAGCCACTGCCCTCTTGCGCACGGAATATGAAAAAATAGCCGGACAGCCATTGTTGCCTTTTTATAATCGTATTCAGAAGAACGAGAAAGTTGTAGATACCCTTACGGAACGCACCAAGCAAGTGCTTGTCAACAATGCCGAGGTCTTGTTAAAAGGGCGCATAGAAGAGCTGGTGCGCAATAACCTTAGCAAGCTGCCCCCCGAGCGCATACGCGATATGGTGGAAGAGTTTATGGGCAAGGAAGTCAAGCCCATCACGCGTTTGGGGGCACTGCTGGGCGGCATCGCCGGTGCCGGCTTATATGCCTTGCCTGCCCTGCCCGGTTGGGGCGCCAACCTGGCGCTGTCGGGGGCTGCCTATGGCATCACCGGCTACGGTACCAACTGGCTTGCTTTGAAAATGATATTCCGCCCCTACCGTCCCTATTACATAGGTAAGCAGCGCTTGCCATTTACGCCCGGTGTCATTGCCAAGAACCAAGCCCGCTTTGCCGAAAATATGGGGCGTTTTGTAGGCGAACAGCTGCTCAACCAAGACAAGCTGGTAGAACGCTTCCGTGAAAACCGCACGCAATTGGAAGAAAAGGTTGTTCAATTGATTCAAAAAGATGACTACCGCCTGCTAACCCAATTGATAGAAGAGAACCGCCCACAGCTCAGCCAATGGCTCAGCGAAAGCAGCTTGCAGCTGATAGACCAACATTTTGGCGTATTGGTGCGCCCTTTGATTAAGGACACCACCGAGCGCCTGGGCAATACCACACTAAAAGAGTTTGATACAAGCGCCATACGCAGCAATATTTTAGAGTATTTACAAAGTGAACGCTTTACCGAACGCCTTGGCCGCTTGGCAATACGCCGCCTGGAACAGATAGGACACTGGAGCGAAGATGATTTCAAACGCCTGTACACTTACCTGTTTCCAATATTTGCACAGCAGTTCAACCATTTTATCAACAGCCGGCAGCTGCATGAGTTCCTGTTTAACTGCTGGCAGGCATGGCACCAAAAGCACCAATCGGCAAGCCTGCATGAAATCATTCAAAGCTTTCCTGATAAAGACTGGTTGCCCACTGTCAGCAAACAACTGATTCAAACATGGATGCAAACGCCCCGCCTGGCGAAGCGCGTAACAGACATACTACACGCCCGCCTGCAGAAAGAAATAAGCCCCGAACGCCCCATAGAAAGCCTGCTTGGCGGACGCCTGATGGTAGAAGTCGAACACTTGCTTGAGCATACACTGCAAGACTTTATGCAGAAAGCCATCCGCTGGATGCAAGAAAACAAAAGCCGCCTTGCCGAAGATATCTATGCCAAAGCCAAAGAAGAAAACGGCATGGCAGTGCTTTACAAGCGCACAATTAAAGATACCGTTTACGAGCTGGCCGATGATATTATCCCTGCTTACCTGGAGAGTCGCCTGCCGGTCTTCCGGCAGCTGTTACGCCAAGAAATACACCAAATAGGCAAGCTGCCCATCGGCGAATTGAATACGGGCATTGAACACAAGCGTTTATCGGAAACGGTGCATAGCTTTTTGCACAACCAAGAGTTTCTTTACATAGCCGGCGAAATAGGCAGCCTCTCCGTGGTGGAAGTGAGCAAGCGCATCCGCTTATCTGAACTTGTGCAAGAAACCTCAATTGAGCAAATCACCAAATGGCAAGCCATTTTTCAATGGCTTACGCCACCGCTCACCATTGACGACAAACAGCAGGCAACACTGATGCAAGACTTTCAATGGATAAGCCGCCTGCTCTACCGGCTCTACGGGCGTGAAAGCCTCTCTGTTTGGATGGAACGCCTGCGTATCGACAAAACGCTGCCGGCTCTTTTGGTGCCGCTGATTCGGCATCCACGCATTCAGAAGCAGCAGAAGCTTTGGGTAGATGAGTTTTTTGCCGTATCGAAAAATAAGCCTCTTAAAGACCTGCTTGATACTGAACAGCTGCGCATCGATGCCCAAAATACACTGCACAAGCTTTGGCATACGGAAGAGTTCAAACATACATTGCAAGAGAGTCTTACAAGCATTTACGATAGCCTGCTGGAAAAACTGATAAGCAACTTGCCACTGGAAACCAAAGCTTTTCTGGTGAAAAACCTGACACACTATGCCATGAACAGCCTGGAGGTGCACCTGCCGGCTTTGCTTCAAAGCATCAACCTGCGCGGCATTGTAGTAGAAGAAATCAAGTCCATGAATCCGAAAGAGATAGAAAAACTGTTCCAAAGCTTTGCCGGACGCTACTTCCGTGAACTTATCAACTACGGCTTTAGTTTTGGTATTGTCTTCGGCTTGCTGCTGGATGGCATCCTGCAAACCGGTCTTTCCCTTAGTCATTGAAAACTACTAACTTTGCAAACGATTCTAAAAAAGAACAAGCATGCACAACGATCCGGAATTACAAATACAAGGCAAATATTTAGGTACCATCACCAAAGACTTTGCAAAAATTAGCCACTTGCTCAAAGAAGCAGCCTATCAGATGAAAAAGCGGAGGATTTCCAATTATCCCATCTTCCCCATATGCAAAGAAGAGCTGAAGATAGGCAGGCTGCTGCTCGATAAAAGAGAAATTAACAGCGAGTGGAATTTTTATATTTCTTATGCCGAAATCTTCCGCCAACAGGGGCTTATTACGGATGAGCATTTTACCGACTTCGAGCAGGTGTATAAGCCCATAGACGAGTATTGCTGCCTTTTTGTGGTGGATAAAGAGTTTATGAACTTCGTCTTCTTGCCCTATCCTCATGACGAAGAAGAGCCACTGGCTTAAGCCGCCTTATATTGTCGTGTGCCCTTGGTTGCTTGCCAAGGGCTACTGCGCCATGGCTTTGTATCCGTTTGTTCTATTGAAACAAGCCCACTTGCGCCATGACCGGCGTCTTATGCTGCATGAACGCATCCACCTGCGTCAACAATTAGAGCTGCTTATTTTTCCTTTTTATATCGTTTACTTGCTGCATTACTTGCTGCTGCTGTGGCGCTTTCGTAACCATTGGCAAGCCTACCGCCATATTTGCTTTGAGCGCGAAGCCTACGCCCACGAGCACAACCCTGCTTACCTGACACAGCGCCCGTTGTGGGCATGGCGCAAATACTGGACATAAATTTTTGGGGGTATCAAAGCAGCGACTCCAGAAAATCCAAAATAGGCTTCACCTCGCTGTCCCAATAGGTATAATCATGGCCGGCAAGCGGAAAATGACACTCTACTGTAAGTTGAGGGTACACCTTACGCAACACTTCACATAAGTGTTGCGACTGTGCCGGTGGCACTACTTTGTCTTTCCGCCCATGCCCTATGTACACCGGGGTGCGCCATTCCAAAATACGGTGAATGACGTTATCTACCGTTTTCCAACGCTCTGCAAACTGTTGATAACTGCCATAATAGCCGCGCATCAGATTATCGGAAGGCATTTTGGTTTGGTCATAGTCGCCCGAAAGCAGGGCGGCACCTTTCCAAAAGCCGGGCATATCTAAACACAAAAGGGCAGCACCGCGAGCCCCGGTCGAAAGCCCCACCACAAAATTGTTTTGCCCCGGCTTCAGCAAGCCAAAACGTGCCCTTACTTCCTCGATGACCTGCTCCCGCAACCATGGACGCGTGGGGTACTGCCGCCAATCGGGACGTGTTTCGGGAAACAGCTGTTCGGCATATACGCTCTTGCCCATTTCGGGCATCACTAAAGCAAAGCCACGCTGCAGGGCTTGCGTGCACATGCTCGAGCGCTCGCACCAATCGGTGCGCGAAAAGTTCCAACCGGGCAGCAGTAAAATACAGCCTTTGGGCGGCTGCCCCGGCAGCCATACATCTACTTTATGCCCGGCAATTTCCAACGTGTGTTTTTGAATTGAATCCTTCGACATGCTTTCACTGCTTTTCATAAAATCGTCTTCTCTTGTGGCAGTCATGCCACAGAGTAAAATACAAACCAACGGCAAGCAAAGCTTAATCATAAATTACATATTTTGCCCGTAACTGCTTGTATTTTTCCAAGTCTTTCGCCCACTGTCTTCTGATTTCCGCGGCACTCTTACCGGCTTCTATTTGCTTGCGCACTTGGTCTGTGCCACAAAGCGTATCGAAGTAACGGTTGAAAAACTGCTGCTTGTCGGGAAAACGATTGTAAAAATCGATGATATACTCAATGGCAAGATAAGCGGGCGGTGCCTGCTTTCGCAAATCAAGCCCATAGCATGTTTTTCCTTCATAAAGCGGGTGTTTGGCGCCCATATTAGGGTGTGGCGTAAAGCGGAATGAGCCCATGCCGGGATGCGGATAACCTACCACCTGAAAGGGAAAATCCGTGCCACGTCCGACACTCATGGCCGTACCTTCGAAAAGGCAAAGGGTCGGATACCAACGAATGGCATGATAGTTTGGCAAGTTGGGCGAAGGGCGCACCGGCGGCTCATAGCGCATACTATGTTTGTAGTTTTCCATCTTTACTACCGTGAGCTTGCAGCTGTCAGCCGCCTGTATCCATCTTTCACCTGCAATCATCTGTGCCAACTCGCCCACCGTAAGCCCGTGCACAACAGGAATGGGATGCATGCCTACAAAAGAGCGAAATTGGGGGTCTAAAACAGGTCCGTCGATGTAGTCGCCATTTGGGTTGGGGCGGTCTAAAATGATAATTTCTTTTCCTTGCTCTGCGCAGGCCTCCATCACATAATGCATGGTGCTGATGTAAGTATAAAAGCGTGCACCTACATCCTGCATGTCGAACACCACCACATCAATATCTTGCAGGTGCCCGGGACGGGGCTTTTTGTTTTTCCCGTACAACGAAACAATGGGAATGAGTGTTTGCTTGTCGCGTTCATTTTGCACATGCTCGCCGGCGTCGGCTGTACCTCGAAAACCATGCTCGGGCGCAAATATTTTTTCCACCTGTATGCCCCTGCTCAAAAGGGTATCTACCAAGTGTATATGTCCCACCATGGAAGTGTGGTTCACCACAAGGGCTACTTTCTTGCCTTTAAGCAAAGACAAATAGACTTCCATGCGTTCAGCGCCCAAGCGTAATTGGCTTTGCACCGCTGTGTCCTTTGCCGTAAGACGCTGCCCATGCCCTTCATAACGGCAGGAAGTCAAGCAAAGGCTCAAAACCATCAGGTATTTGAGAGAGAAAGGAAAGATGTGTATTTTTGGCAACATCGACAGCTATAAATTTTTTTATTTGTGCTTCCTTCTATACGAACGATTCAATGGGCACGTTGGGTCGCTTCCCGTTTACAGCAGCGCGCGGCTGACCGTCATGCATTCAGCCGCACTGCCACACGTATTGCCACAGCCACATTGGCAACGGGCATTGCCATTGCTTTGCTTTCTTTTGCTGTGTTGCTGGGATTCAAATCGCAAATACAGCAAAAGCTATTTGCTTTTCACGGCCACGCCCGCATCATCAAATTTAGCAATAATCGTTCATTCGAGCCACCACCACTCGACACACGCCGCCCCTGTTTCGATACCATCAGGCAACTGCCCGGCATACACCATACGCAACGGTATATAGAGAAGGCAGCCGTTTTGCGTGCCAACGATGAAGTGTTGGGGGTGGTGCTCAAAGGCATCGGTCAAGATTTTGACAGCACCTATTTTGCCCCGAACTTGATTGCCGGAAGGCTGCCGGCACGGCATGGTTCCAAAGAAGCGCTTGAAGTGGTGGTCAGTGAATATATAGCCAATACGCTGCGTGTGCAAACCGGCGACACCTTGTTGGTAGCATTCATACAACAGCCCCCACGCTTCCGTAAAATGGTCATTGTAGGCATCTACGATACCGGCCTGAGCCTCTTTGATGAGCATTTTCTGCTTACAGACATACGATTGCTTCAAAAGCTCAATGGCTGGGATGCCCACACGGTCACCGGCGTGGAGGTGTTCCTTAAAGACTTTGACACCTTCCCCCGGCTCTTCCCTCTCATTGACGAACTATTGGATATGGACCTCTATCTGGAGACTGCCCAAAGCAAGCATTTCGACATGTTCGACTGGCTGATATTGCTCGACAACAACGTGTGGGTGTTGCTGGGCATCATCGTGGCAGTCATTGGCTTCAATCTCATCTCCGTGTTGTTTATTCTCATCGTAGAACGCACCTCCATGATTGGCTTACTCAAAGCCATGGGTGCCGGCAACCGGCAAATCAAAAGCATTTTCGTATGGCAAGGCTTACGCATTGCCCTGGCCGGCTTGGCATGGGGCAACCTGTTGGGTATAGGGCTGGCTACGGTACAGTATTTTTTCCGGCTGATGCCCCTTGACCGCAAACACTACTTCATGGATTACGTGCCCATTCAATGGAACTGGCTCTCCATCGTAGGGGTAAACATAGGGGCATTGGTTATTGTATTCTTGCTGCTATGGCTTGCCGCCGGCGTCATTGCCCGCATCCGCCCCATCAAAGCCATCCGCTTCGACTGAAGCAGGCCGGCGGGCTATGAGTTCCACCGTTCAAGATGCTTCACCAATACAGCGAAATCTTTGGGGTAAGGGGCTTCTATTTCCACCGGGCTGTCGTCCATATTCCGGAAGGCTATTTTATGGGCATGCAGAGCAAAGCGCTGAATGACAGGCAACTCTTCGCTGTCTTTCTTTAAATTATAACGGTGTTTCAGCTGGGATAAATACAACCATTGCCCGCCATAAGTTTCGTCACATACGATGGGGGCGCCAATGCTTGCCAAGTGAATACGTATCTGGTGCAAGCGCCCGGTAACGGGGAAGCACTGCACCAAGGTATAGTCACGGTAATTACGCAAGGTATTGAATACCGTAATGGCCGGCTTGCCTTGTGCCCAATCGATGCGCACAATTCCTTTTTGCGGCTTTGGAAATATGGGCAGATTGACTACGTGATTTTCAAACGAGTGCACCCCTTCGGCCACAGCGTGATATTCTTTTTTTACCTCGCGGTGCTCGAACTGTATGGCCAAATGGCGATAGGCTTCGGGGTGTTTGGCTATCACCAATGCTCCGGATGTTTCTTTATCTAAACGATGGCACAACTGCGCGCCTTCGTGATAATCGCGGGCTAAAGACAAAACACTCACTTTCCTGTCAACGCCAAAACGCTCGTCTAAGCTCGATAAAAACGGTGGTTTATTGATAACTATATAATGCTCGTCTTCGAAAAGAATCATCTCCTCTATACGGAAGAACTTTCCCATTGTCGTTTGATTTGTTTTTTTAAATTACTCTACTTCCTCGTAATCGACATACTCGCCGCCGTCGAATGACCGCTTTTTGGGCGGCACGTAGTCTATTCTTATGTCTTCTTTGCGCCTGCCGGCTGAAAAATCTTTGCTATGATAACCTATGAAAAACTGTACAGCCACCTTGCCTGTCCAATACAGCAGGTAGCCAATGCCAAAAAGAATGATGAGAAGTTTAAGCACAGCTTCCGGATTTAAGTTCCACAAAACTAAAAACTTTACTCTTCTTCTAACAAGAAAGTCCGGAAAGCCGTTTGCAATTCGGTCAAAAGTTTGGATTCACCTGCCTGCCGGCATACCTCTATGCCTTCTTCAAATATGGCACGTGCCTGTGCCAATTGCCCCAGGTCCCAATACAGATGCGCCAACGCATAATAGGTGGGTGCGTAATGCGGAAAACGCTGCCGCAGCTGCTCCAAATAAGCCAATGCTTCTTGGGGGGCTGCTTGCTGATATTCCATCGCCAAAGCATAATACAAGAAGGGGTCGTCCGGCGACTCTGCCAACATTTCTTTCAATTTTCTTATACGTTCGTCATGCATACTATTTTTATATTTAAGCTATATTCCGTAACTTCACGGCTACACAAGGAGTTATGCAGCACAAACAAACATAAAACACAAACCTATGAAAATATTAGTGTGTATTACGCATGTTCCGGACACCACCACCAAAATTAAATTCACTCCGGACAACAAGCAACTCGACAAAAACGGCGTGCAGTTTGTGATTGGTCCTTACGATGATTATGCACTTTCGCGTGCCATAGACCTCAAAAACGAACTGGGCGCTTCGGTGACCATCCTGAACGTAGGAACAGCCGAAACCGAGCCTACCATCCGCAAAGCATTGGCTTTGGGTGCCGATGATGCCATCCGCATCGATGCCGAACCTACCGATTCTTACTTTGTGGCTCAGCAGATTGCAGCCGTTGCCAAGCAAAACAACTATGACCTGATTTTGATGGGGCGCGAGTCTATCGACTTCAACGGCGGCGTAGTGCACGGCATCGTAGGTGAAATGCTGGGAATTCCCGCCTTGTCGCCGGTAATGAAACTCGACATCGAAGGCAATGTAGCCAAGATGGCCCGTGAAATTGAAGGTGGTAAAGAGTATCTCGAAGCCGAATTGCCGTTGGTATTGGGCTGCCAAGAGCCTATTGCCGAGTGGAAAATACCTAACATGCGCGGTATCATGTCGGCACGTACCAAACCGCTGCAAGTATTGCCTCCGTTTGCCGAAGATGTACTGACCGAAACCGACAGCTTCGAGTTGCCTCCGCCGCGCAAAGAGTGCAAGCTCATCGATCCCGACAATGTGGAAGAGCTTATCGACTTGCTGCAAAACGAAGCCAAAGTACTCTAATCTACATTCTTTTCTGAACCTCAAAAACGGAACGAAATATGTCAGTTTTAATATTTGTTGAAACCAATGAAGGTAAAGTAAAGCCTTCGTCTTTGGAAGCTGTAGCCTATGGTGCTAAAGTAGCCGAAATGGTTGGCGGAAGTGCCACCGCCTTGGTGCTGGGCGAGCTGCCCCAAGAAGAGCTCGAAGCTATTGGTGGCTATGGTGCTCAGAAAGTGATGCACGCTGCCGACAGCCGCCTCAACCAAGTGAACCTGTTGGCATATGCCGAAACTTTGGCACAAGCCGTAGAAACCAGCGGTGCACAGGTAATCGTGATGGCCAAGTCGTCGTTGGGCGACCCGGTAGCTGCCCGTGTAGCCGGCCGTTTCAAAGCCGCCTTTGCCGGCAATGTGGTAGAGTTGCCTGCCAAAGAAGGCGATTACTTGAAAGTGAAACGCAGTGTATATACCGGCAAAGCATTTGCCTACACCATCTTGAAAGGCGAAAAGCAAATCATTGCCATCAAGAAAAATATTCTTCCGGTAGAAAAAACCGATGCAAAGGCAAGCATCGAAGCTTTCAGCCCCAACCTGGATGACGCGCTCTTCAACCGTGTAAAAACAGTGAAGGTAGAAAAAGCCAGCGACGAGATATCATTGCCCGAAGCCGACATCGTGGTATCGGGTGGCCGCGGCCTGAAAGGACCCGAAAACTGGGGCATGATTGAAGAGCTGGCGAAAGTGCTGGGTGCTGCTACCGGCTGTTCCAAGCCTGTATCGGACATGGGCTGGCGCCCGCACCATGAGCACGTAGGCCAAACCGGTGTAAAAGTAAGTCCGAACCTTTACATAGCCATCGGTATATCGGGCGCTATTCAGCACTTGGCCGGTGTAAACTCCTCGAAGTGCATTGTAGTAATCAACAAAGACCCCGAAGCACCTTTCTTCAAAGCCGCCGACTACGGCATTGTGGGCGATGCCTTTGAAGTAGTGCCCAAGCTAACCGAAGCCCTCAAAAAACGCTTAGGTAAATAGGGATGCACTTCAATAGCCTATTTTCAAGAGGCAGTCTTGTAGAAGGCCGCCTCTTTTTGTATTTTTAGGCGTAAAATCATCCAACTCTTTTATATTTGCAAGCCGGAAAGGCTTGGCAAGGCTTTTTTTGATTGTAACCTTAAAAAACGAAAATAACCGTGCAAGTAGAGTTAGAAATATTAGGTTTGTCGAACAGCCAAGCGCAAACCGGTTCTTTTGCGCTTATTTTGGGCGAAGTGAACGGTAACCGGCGCCTCCCTATTATCATTGGCATGTTTGAAGCGCAAGCCATTGCCATAGAGATAGAAAAAATACGCCCCAACCGCCCCATGACACACGACCTCTTCCGCAGTTTGGCAGAAGCCTTCGACATATCGGTGCGCGAAGTCATCATTTCCGATCTTCGCGAAGGGGTGTTTTATGCCCAACTGGTTTGCGAGCGCGACGGACAAACAGAGGTAATCGATGCACGCCCTTCTGATGCCATTGCCATTGCCATCCGCTTCAATGCCCCCATTTATGCCGAAGAATCTGTTATGGACGAAGCCGGCATTGTCATCAATACCGAAGATGAAGAGCAAGGAATGGAAGAAGAAGTGGAGGCAGGCGAACGCCCCGAAAGCTTTGAAGAGCAGCTAAAGCATCTGCCTACCGACCAGCTTCAAAAAATGTTGGAAGAGGCGCTCGAAAAAGAAGACTACGAAAGAGCCGCCAAGATACGGGACGAGTTGAACCGCCGCAATTAGTCTGCCTTTTTTGTGCGCTCGCCTGTCTGTCGTTGGTTTCGGGGGTGAAAACGACGGACAGTATCGCGCAGATAGTCCATATCCAAATGAATATACACTTCGGTGGTGGTAATGGACTCGTGCCCCAGCATCTCCTGCACAGCACGCAAGTCGGCGCCCCCCTCTATCAGATGCGTGGCAAACGAGTGTCTGAAAGTGTGAGGGCTCACCTTTTTTTGAATACCGGCAATCTTTGCCAGCTCTTTGATAATAGTAAACACATAAACACGCGTTAGCTTGGTGCCTCGCCGGTTCAGGAACACATATTCTTCATGCCCCTTTTTCTCTTTTACATGCTTGCGCACGGTGTCTAAATACAACTTCAAGTATTTGCGGGCACTGTTGCCTATGGGCACAAAACGCTCTTTATCGCCTTTGCCTATCACTTTTAAAAAGCCTATCTCCCAATAGAGGTTCCCTGTTTTCAGCTCGATGAGCTCCGAGACACGCAGCCCACAGCTGTAGAGCACTTCCAACATGGCTCTATTGCGCAAGCCTTCGTCAGTAGAGAGGTCAATAGCCGACAAAATAGCATCTATTTCCTCCACACTGAGCGTATCGGGCAGGCGCCGCCCCAGCTTGGGCGCTTCAAGCAACACGGCGGGGTCTTCCGATATCAAATCTTCGAGCTGCAGAAAGCGGTAAAAAGCTTTGATGCCGGACAAGATGCGAGCCTGTGAGCGCTCGGCTACCTGTAGCTCCCGGTTCAAATAGTATAAAAAGCCGGACAGCTGCTCGGTATGTAAGCTGAAAGGACCTGCTGCCGGCTTCAGCACCTCCACGGCATACGCCTTCAGCTTGCGCACATCGCGCACGTAGGCCTGCACCGAATTGGCAGACAACGCCCGTTCGGCCGAAAGATAGTTTTTAAAGCGCTCTATGTATAAATCCCACTGTTTGGCAAGTGTTTCTGTCATAAGTCATCATTTCCGGCTTTGTTTTTAGCCTTATCATTGTCTTGCAACAGGTTGTATATCCAAAAAACTACAAACCCGATACCGGCAAGTACAATGGCTATTTTCAGAATCCCCATAATAAAGCGGAATGCCAACAGAATAATAGCTACCGCTGCAATCAGATAAATGATTTTTTCTATTTTTCCCATAACCGAAAGTGTTTTGGTTTGTATTGCTTAGTGCACTTCATGAAAGAATGATAGCAGCGCCACTGTTTAAAATTGAGCACTTAGTTAATAATTTCAAACTCAACCCTGCGGTTGCGCCGCTTATCTTCTTCGGTCACTTCGGGCACCAAGGGGCGCGTGCTGCCATAGCCTACGGCTTCGATCCGGTCGGGCGGGAAATTGCCTTTTTGAAGAATATAGTTACGAATGGCTTCGGCACGCCGCTTAGAAAGCTCCAGGTTGAATTGCTCGTTTCCGTCCGAGTCGGTATGACCGGAAATGCGCAGGCGCACGGTGGGGTTATCTGCCAGAAAGAGAACCACCTTGTCTAAATCTGGCTCCATTTCCGGCAAGATATCGGCTTTTCCCGGTTCGAACTCGATAGACGCAAACTGGAACTTACGGAATTTAAGGGAAGTAGCCTTCAAGGTAATGGTTGTGTCACCTTCCAGATAGAAGCGCTGTTGTATGCGGAAGAAATCCTCGCCGGTAATAATGACCAGGTAGTTGTTGTTTTTTATCAAGTCGAATTCATAAGAGCCATCGGGGCGCAAATATTTTGGGGCAATTTCAATGCCGTTGTCTAAGTCAATAACAGCTACAATGCCTTGAAAGGGGTTGCCCGTTTCAGAGTCCACCACATAGCCTTTGAACAAAGTGGTTGCTTCGGGCTGCGCTTCCATAGGCAGCGGAAAAGAGTAAAGGTCCAGATTTTCTATATCCTCCGGTTCGGAACGGGCATAGTACAAATACTCAGCTTTGGGGTCTATAGCGAAGTAGTACTCACTGCCGGCCCCATTCACCAAAGGACCAATATTGATAGGCTCTTGCCAGCGCCCCCCTACCCGGTAAGCTTTGTAAATATCGAAGCTGCCAAAGTTCACCAAATGACCATCCGAACTAAAGTAAAGGACGTCATACACCGGATGCATAAAAGGGCTGACTTCATTGCGCCGTGTGTTGATGGTTGGGCCTAAGTTTTGCGCCGGTGCCCATGTTCCATCCGGTAATTTATAGGTAAAGTAAATATCGGAAAGCCCAAAGCCACCGATACGGTCAGAGGCGAAGTAAAGGGTGTCTTCGTTATGAGACAAAGAGGGATGCGAATCCCAAGCCACACTGTTTACATTGGGTCCCAAGTTTTCCACACGCCAAGTGCTGTCGGCTTGCAAATAAGCCACATACAAATCGCAGTTGCCGTAGCCATCGGGGGCTTCGCAACGGGAAAAGTAAATGGTTTTACCGTCTTTGGAAATATGGGCAGACCCTTCGTTGTAAATCGTGTTCAAGCCTTTGAGCTCTTCTGCCATATCCCAGTAATCATCTACCTTGCGGCAGAAGAAAATATCTTCATTGGGCACTTCTTCGCCAGTGGCCGTCTTTCTTTTGTTTCGTTTGGAAGTAAAAATCAACAAATTGCCCGAGGGGCTGATGGCAGGGGCATAGTCGGGCGCCAATGAGTTGACCCAATCGCCCATATTGAGCAAAACGCCTTGCGGTGGACGCAAGGTATCGATAAGCTTGCGGTATTCTACCAATTCATAATAATACTCCAAAGGCACATAATAGTCCCGGTCGTTGATGGTGAGCGAGTCATAATATAATTCCATTTGACGCACATTGGGGCCCCTGTGGTGCTTCAATACGATGCGATACATACTTTTGGCAAGTTCTATGTCGTCGAACAGCTCCATCAGCTTGCCCAACTGCCACAACAAGTCGGTATCGCGATAGAAGTTTTCTACTCCAAAATTCATGACATAACGGTAAAGAAGCTTATAGGCTTCTTCAAAGTCACGCTTACGAAAGGCCCGGCGAATACTCTCCAACTCCTTTTCGTTGTAGTAGTAGGTACGCTTGTTCACATAAGGGAAAGCAAAAGTACTTCCCTTATATCGAGCCAGCACACTGTCGGACTTGATAACAAAAGACTCCTTGTTTACCTTGTCAATTTGTGCGTAACTCTGAACTATTGACAAGTAAAGTATGAAAAAAACGACTCCAAAGCGCAAAAAAACACTGCTCATAGTAATGTACCCGATTCAATGAGAAGTCACAGTCACTTAGTTTTTATTACCTTTGCAAACTGTAAATACAAGTAAACAAAAACACACATCCTATTTACCAAGTAAAGGAAATTAAAGCAATAAGCCAAACATTGCATGCCTTTACTATACGCAACAAGCACCCTTTTGGATACCTAATCACATAACTTTGTAACTTTTATGATAAGATATATGCAAGCAGACGAAGGATTCGAGATGCTTCCCCTGCTCAACGAGGAAGAAGAGGCCGGCCTTCGTAAGCGCCCTATACCCTCCCCTTTGCCTATCTTGGCCGTACGCAACACAGTGCTGTTTCCCGGTGTCATCATTCCGGTTACAGTGGGGCGTGAGAAGTCCATGCAACTCATTCAGCAACATGGCAAGCAAGGTTCTATCATTGGCATTGTAGCGCAAAAAGATGAACAAATAGAAGACCCCGGCAGCCAAGACCTTTTTCAGGTAGGCACAGCCGCCCAAATACTAAAACGCGTCAACCTCCCCAACGGGCAGGTAACCGTCGTATTGCAAGGCTTAGGGCGTTTTCAAATTCAACAGTACGTCCAAGAGGACCCCTATTTCATAGCGGAGGTTGAACCTCTTTTAGAAACAGATGCCAACACCCACAGCGACGAAGCGCTGGCACTTAAAGAAAACCTGATGGATGCCGCCCGTCGCATGATACAGTTGCACCCGGAGCTCTCGGAAGATGCTTACGCCACTCTGTCCAATATTGAAAGCTTTCATTTTCTGGTCAATTTTTTATCGGTGCAGCTGCAAATAAGCCTGCCCGAAAAGCAACGCCTGCTTGAAGAAAATGACATCATTCGCCGGGGCATGGCACTGCTCGAGCAGCTACTCAAAAATATACAGCTGCTGGAGCTGAAAAATGAAATTCAAAAGAAAGTACATAGCGACTTAGACAAGCAGCAGCGCGACTACTACTTGCGTCAGCAAATCAAGGTGCTGCAGCATGAGCTGGGCTATGAGCACGAAGGTGCCCTGGTGGAAGAGTTCAAAGAGAAGGCGGCTCAAATGGACTGGCCCGAAGAGGTAGCCAAACACTTCGACAAAGAGGTGAACAAGCTACTGCGTCTGGCACCGGGCATGCCTGAATATGGCATACAAGTCAACTACCTTGAACTGCTACTTGACCTGCCATGGGGGCGCTTTTCGCAAGACAAGCTGGACCTTCAACATGCAAAAAAGATATTAGACCAAGACCACTACGGGCTGGAAAAAGTAAAAGAGCGCATCTTGGAATTTTTGGCAGTGATGAAGCTCAAATCGTCGCTGCAAGGTCCTATTCTTTGCTTATATGGACCTCCGGGGGTAGGCAAAACCTCCTTGGGCAAATCCATTGCCAAGGCGCTGGGGCGCCAATACGTGCGCATGTCATTAGGTGGCTTACACGACGAAGCCGAAATACGGGGGCACCGAAAAACCTATATTGGTGCCATGCCGGGCAAAATCATTCAGTTACTACGGCGTGCCGGCTCATCCAATCCCGTGTTTGTGCTGGATGAAATCGACAAAATAGGCAGTGACTTCCGTGGTGACCCTGCATCGGCTTTGTTGGAAGTGCTGGACCCCGAGCAAAACAATGCCTTTGTGGATAACTTCCTGGAAGTGCCGTTTGACCTCTCGAAAGTGCTTTTCATTGCTACTGCCAACACCTTGGACACCCTGCATCCTGCCCTCCGCGACCGGATGGAAATCATAGAACTAACCGGATACACTATAGATGAGAAGTTGGAAATAGCCAAGCAGTACTTGGTGCCTAAACAACGGGAAGCCAACGGATTGAGCGGCAAGCAGGTGCGTGTGCAAGAGAATGCTTTGCTTACGCTGATTGAAGAATATACACGGGAGTCAGGTGTCCGGCAACTCGAGCGCCAGGTGGGCAGCCTCATGCGCAAAGTAGCCAAAGCCGTAGCCATGGAAGAGGCGTACCCCAAGATTATTAAAGCAAGCGATGTGTATAAATTGTTAGGAAAACCACCTTATCACAAAGAGCTAAGCGAAGAGAATTTGCCGCATGGGGTGGCTATAGGACTGGCTTGGACGCCCGTCGGCGGTGATATTCTTTACATCGAATCGCTGCTCACCCGCGGCAAAGGCAAGTTGACCTTGTCGGGACGCTTGGGCGAGGTGATGAAAGAATCGGCTACCACCGCTTTTACTCTTTTAAAATCACAAGCCGAAGCTTTAGGTATCGACAGCCGTCTTTTTGAAGAGTACGACTTACATATTCACGTACCTGAAGGCGCCATTCCCAAAGACGGTCCTTCGGCCGGCATCACCATACTTACTTCTTTGGCTTCGCTATACCTGCAAAAACCCGTACGCAACGGATTGGCCATGACCGGCGAAATCACCTTGCGCGGCAGAGTGCTTCCGGTAGGTGGCATCAAAGAAAAACTACTGGCAGCCCAACGTGCGGGCATTCAAGAGGTGATTTTATGTGAAGCCAACCAAAGAGATGTGGAAGAAATCAAATCGCCACTTATCAAAAAGCTCAAGATAAAATACGTGCGCACGGCGCAAGAAGTGCTCAAGCATGCTTTACAGCTTTAATTGAAAGCCGCCTTTTAAGGCGGCCTATTTGTTTGTCAAAAACTTTATATTTTTCAATATTTCATTATATTGAGACAATCAACTGAGCACCTTTACCGTCTAACCCAATGGAAGCATGAAAGCCTCTCGCGCCGGATTATTCATAGTGCAACTTATGCTCATATGGCTCTTGGCAAGCCCGCGTGTTTATTCGCAGGGGCAAGCCGGCACGCATTATCTCTATCATTCTGTGTTCATTTATAATTTTTGCAAATACATACAATGGCCCGAAGACAACCGCCTGCATATTATTGGCGTGCTTGGGGACTCGCCTATTTTGCAAGGGCTCTACCGCATGGCGCGTGCCAAGAGTTCGCCTTATATGCGTTTTATCATACGTAAGTATGAGGACATCGACGCCATAGAGTCCAACTGCCACATTTTATTTATTCCCAACTCTTTTCCTCTCAACAACTATCGAAAAACACAGCTGATTCAAAAAATCAGCAAGCTGCCGTTGCTTGTCATCACAGAGAACGAAGAGTACATTCAAGAGTTTAGCGGCATCAATTTCATTGTAAGAAATGGAAAACTCCTTTTTCAAATCAATCCGCAAAACATCGAAAAAACAGGCTTGAAAGTATCTTATCAGTTGTTACGCTTAGGAATTATTGTTCAGAATAAATGAAAACCTTTAGCCGGCTTATTTTGCTGCTTGCCTGTGTTTGGGCTGCTTGCCGTCATGCAACAGCCCAAACCTACAGCCAACAGTCATTTCAGGTGCTGAACCTTGCCTCCCACCCTCGCGGTGCCGCGCTGGGCGAAAGCCAAACCATTGCCGACAGCACAGACCTTTTTGCCTGGATGACTGCCCCTGCCATGCTGAATGGCAACAATACGCGCAGGGCGGCCTTTGGCTTTCAGAGTTTGCGCGAGGGCATGACCTACAGCAGTGCCACCATGGTGCTTGCTTTGCGTCAGCAGTATCCTTTGGGCATAGGCATCCGGTATTTGAATTATGGCAAGATGGACGCTACCGATGCCAGCGGGCAAAGCACCGGCACTTTCCGTGCGGCCGACTATGTCATAGAGATAGGAAGCGCCCACCGCATGGGAAACTATGGCATAGGGCTTACAGCCAAGTGGGTGAACAGCCAAATTGCCGAGTATGGGGCACATGGCTTCGCCATGGATTTGAATGCGGTTTTTATTCACCCCACCGCCGATTTTCATTTCAGCGTACTGTTGAAAAATATTGGTTTTGCCACTGCCGCCGTAGGTCAAAGCACTACGCCACTGCCCTTCGATGCGCGCATTAGCAGCATTTTCAAGCCGGCCCATATGCCGGTCCGGTTTTATCTGACGCTTTCACGCCTTCACGACTGGCAACAAACCAAAGGCATAGAAGGTGCTTCCGAGTGGCTCAGCCATACAGGCGTTGGGGCTGATATACTCCTGCACAAAGCTTTTCAGCTGCAGGTGGGCTTTGACGGACAGCGCAACCAATCGTTGCGTTACCGGGACTTCTCGCATCGCGCCGGCTGGTCGCTGGGTTTCCGCCTTTTGCTAAGGAGACTACAAGTTTCTTATGCACTTAGTGGTTATCAGGCAGGTTATCCGCGCCATTTTTGGGGGTTGCAAATTCATTGGTAGTTTTTTTAAAAGAGAAAGGGGCTGTTAGTAGCCCCTCTTCTGTTGATTTATTTCGAAGTCAGTTGCTTATGCAAGCACTTCCTCTACCGGCACATACGGCAGGTTGAAAGCTTCTGCCACTGCTTTATAAACTACTTTGCCATGTACTACATTCAAGCCGAGCTTAAGTTCATTGCTGCGCAGGCAAGCTTCGCGCCATCCTAAGTCAGCCAAACGCAAAGCATAGGGCAAGGTGGCATTGGTCAGTGCCAGGGTAGAAGTGTAAGGCACGGCACCGGGCATGTTGGCTACACAATAGTGCAATACGCCATCAATGACAAAAGTGGGGTTTTCGTGTGTAGTAGGTGTGCAGGTTTCAATGCATCCGCCTTGATCTACTGCCACATCTACCACCACCGTGCCGGGACGCATGGTCTTAAGCATATCACGGGTAATGAGCTTGGGTGCTTTTGCCCCGGGAATCAGCACGGCTCCAATAATCAAGTCAGCTGTTTTTACAGCTTCGCGGATATTGTATTCATTCGACATCATGGTGCGCACATTGGCAGGCATAATGTCAGCCAAATAACGCAGGCGCTGCAGGTTCACATCCATGATGGTCACGTTGGCACCCAAACCGGCCGCCATCTTAGCCGCTTGTGTACCTACTACCCCTCCACCAATAATCAATACATTGGCAGGCATTACCCCCGGCACGCCGCCCAATAAAATACCTCTGCCACCTACGGGCTTTTCAAGGTATTTGGCACCTTCTTGCACGGCCATACGCCCCGCTACTTCTGACATAGGAATAAGCAAAGGCAGGCTGCCATCTGCTTTTTCCACGGTCTCATAAGCAAGGCAAACGCCTTTTTGCTCAATCATTGCCTTGGTCAGCGCTTCGGAAGAAGCAAAGTGGAAGTAAGTAAAAACAAGTTGTCCCTCGCGAATCAGTTTATATTCCGGTTCGATGGGTTCTTTTACTTTCACAATCATTTCTGCCTTGGCATACACCTCTTCGATGGTGTCGAGCAGTATGGCTCCTGCTTTTTCATAGGCTTCATCGGCAAAGCCGCTGCCTTCACCGGCACTTTTTTGCACATACACGGTGTGTCCACGCTTTACGAATTCTGTAACTCCTGCCGGAGTTACGGCTACGCGGTTTTCGTTATTCTTGATTTCCTTAGGTACACCAACTATCATGATATTGACTGTTTTAAAAACCGTGGGCAAATATAGGTATTTGAATAAAAGAAAGAAACGATTGAACAGAATAAATACACCGCTTTATCATAGGCTTTCCGATAAAGGCACAAAAAAACAGCGCTACGGTTGGTAGCGCTGTTTGGTTTATCGTTGCCTTATGGCTTAGCGAATAGCATCTTGGAACTCGGTAGAGTTGAAGTAGTTCATGAATTCCAAGTCTTTGGCAGCACGTGCACGCAGATCGCTATCCAGCTCGATGGCTTTTTTCAGGGCTTTCAGCATCTCGGTCGCGTTGCCTTTGCGGGCAGCGGTGATAGCTTTGCCATAGTAGCTCAAGCCATCGTTCGGAGCAGCTTTGATAGCCGCATCGAAGCTTACCATTGCTTTGTCGTAATCTCTGTGCAGCAGCTGAGCCAATGCTTTGTTGAAGAGTACTTTATGGCCATTGCCGGCGGCAGCAAATGCCTGCTCAGCTTCTACGTATTTATTGTCGTCGTAAGACTTGGCTTGCTTCATCAGCATGATACCTTTGGCGCCATTCAACTTGCGCATGGTGGCAGGGTTGTCGCTGCCTACTTCAATAGCGCGGTTGATGGCTTGTTCAGCTTTGGCTTTGTCGCCTTTCATGGCATATGCCAAGCCAAGGTTGTAGTTTACTTCGGCAGTTTCGTTTTTGTTCTTAGCTATTTCCAAGTGGGTGATGGCATCAGAAACCAGTTTTTCACGTTTAGCACTGTCAGTTTCTTTCAATGCCATTTCCAGCTTAATAGCAGCCAAGTTGTTATGAGCTACATAGCTGTCGTTTTTCTTGATGGCAGCTTCATAGATGGCTACTTTCTCTTCCATATCAGGCGTCATGGAAGCAGCGTAGAGCAATTCAGCTTCGGTCAGCTCATCGGTAGATTTTTCACCTTTGGCAATTTGGCGAGCCAAAGAGGCAATCTCAGCATCGGTTTTTTGCTTGGGACCTTGCAATACGTCGGTACGGGCATAACGCAACTTGGGATATACCTCGTCCATCAGTACATCATAGTAAGGCTTGTTGTGCAGGGCTTTTTCGCGCTCTACAAAGCTGCCTTCACCTTGCATGATGCTCTTGATTTCTTGCTTTTGCTCAGCAGTCAAAGTAGTGTTGGCATCTACGAGGCTGAAGAACTCAGGCAAGGTTTCATCCAAAGTTTGGGTAGTAATTTCGAAAGTTACTTTGTCAAGTTCTTCTTTGGCGTAGTTGTACTTCTTCATTTGGTCGAGATAGTACTTCTTCATCACCGCAGCACGCTGATCAGCCAAGTTGCGGTTGATGGTTTCGCGGCCTTCCGGCGAGTGCGAACCTTTGATGTTTACGGTTGATTTGCCGTCTTTTTCTACGAGCATTTTTGAAGCTACGAAGGCATCGATAGCAGCGCCTTTGTCGCGCACTTCTGCGCTTTGCAGTTTTGCACTGCCCTGCTCGAAGTTGAAGTCAACATATACTTGCTTCACTTCTTGCTTGCCGTAGCCATGGTCAAGCACAGCGAAGGTGCCTTCGCCTTCGTTGCCCAAGCCATAAGGCTCATCCAAGAGGTCTTTCACCAAAGTAGAGGTGGTAATCACGCCTTTGGCTACGGGCATCTGAGCCGTTGATTTTTCTTTGTTGTTTTTGGTGCTGCGGGCAAAGCCTTTTACTACGAGGTCGCCACGCTCGAACTGTTCTTCATAGTCGAAGCTCATGGCTTTTTCGATGCGGGGCTCTTCCTCGTTGCTTTGCGGCAGGTAGTCGTTCGATACAAAGGTGATAGAGCCTACATCTTTTTTGAAGGTCTCTTGTCCTTCTGCTGCTCCCTCATTGACAAAGAACACTTTCAATTCGTATTCAGTGTCTTTTTTCAACATTTTTACGGGGAGCTTGGCAGACATTTTAAAGCTTACTACACCGCCGTGCAGTTCCAGTGGATTGGGGTCGACCTTTAAGTCTTGTTCTTTTGCCATCTTGGTCATTTGGCTTAAGCTGTTACAACCAGCTAAACCTACTGACCCGGCAATGGCAAGGGCAATAAGAGCGTTGCTATACTGTTTCATAACTCGTTTGTTTGTTTAAGTTGTTCAAATTTTGCGAAAAATAAACAATTTTACTAAATTCAATCAAGAATTTTGCAAAAAAGGCGCTCAGCCTTTTGCATTTGTCAAGTTAAACGAAACGGGGCATGGAAAGGTTACGGGAGTTTATTGAGTGGCGCTTTTTTGGCGTGTGCACGCTGCTTGCCGAGCGGCTTGGTGTGTCTATTTTTAGTGTACGCCTTTTCTTCATTTATTCTACCTTCTTAACCTTCGGCTCACCAGTGTTCGTTTACCTTGCCATTGCTTTTATTACCCGTTTACGTCGTTTTTTGCGTTGGCGCCGTGCTTTGCTTTTCCGGGAAGGGTAACTGCCAACACAAGTCAGAAAACCGCCTTTTTTTACGGGCGAAATAGTTCCACACGATACTTCCCGGATAGGTAACTTTCTGCCATGCAGATGAAGACACCACACGCAAACGTTTTTTATGGGCATGGAAGCTTCCATGCGCTTTTATGACTGCCCACAGATGGCGGAGGTCACAGCTTTGCACAGATAATGCAAGCGCCGCCGGTGCATCGGCCAGCAAGCGAAGAAAAATCTGCCATTGTTTTTGGCGGGGCGGCAAATGTTTGTAAAGCAGAAATAAGCTGTTTCGAAAATTAAGATAGGTTTTTTGCGGATTCTGCTTGTGCAGGGTGCCACCGCCCACATGATACACCACCGAAGCAGGCACACAGTAAACACTGCGCCCATTTGCCCACAAACGCAGGCAAAGGTCTATTTCTTCCATATGTGCAAAAAACAAGGGGTCGAAGCCTCCCATTTGTTCCCAGTCGGCAGCACGCACGCAAAGGCAGGCACCGGTTGCCCACGCTACCGGAGCGGGGCTATCGTACTGCCCCCTGTCTATTTCACAGGTATTGAACAGGCGCCCCCGGCAGAACGGATAGCCATAACGGTCGATAAAGCCCCCTGCCGCCCCGGCATATTCAAATTTGGAAGTAAAGGGGTTCTCTGCTTCGGGGTCGTAACGCAGTACCTTGGGCTGGCAGGCTGCTATGCGTGGACAGGCATCCATCAGGTCTATCATGGGCGCCAACCATCCCTCAGCCGGGCAGGCGTCGGAATTCAACAGAATGAAATAATCGTATTGCTTGGGCAAAGCCCCGATGCCCCGGTTATAGCCTTCACAAAAGCCGTAGTTTTTCCCCAGTGCCACACAAGCTACTTCAGGCATGTGTTGCCGTAACCACGCAAGGCTGCCGTCGGTGGAGCCATTGTCCACCACCCAGCAGTCGGCTTGGGGCGAGCGCGCGCATACCAACGGCAAAAACGTCTTCAGCCAGTGCAGCCCGTTATAGTTCAAAACAACAATGGCGACCTTTTTTTGCATGAGCCCTTAACGATTCATCAAAAAATCCAAACCGGGGATGTTGGGCATGCTGTCTTTCATTGTCTTTTGAAGATATTCTTGGGCTGCTTCTTCGGCTTTTTGCATAGCTACATTGATGGCTGCCACCATCAAATCTTGAAGCACTTCTTTTTGTTCAACGGTAACCAAGGAAGGATCTATCTCTACTTTCAATACTTGCTTCACACCATTGACACGCGCTTTTACCAATCCTGCCCCGGCTTCGCCTTCGGCTTCTATTTCTTGCAAGTGCGCTTGTGCTTCTTTCATTTTGGCTTGCATCTCTTTGAGTTTGCCCATTATATTGAACAGGTCCATAGTCGTATTTGATTTTTTAGGTTAAATGTCAGCTTCAAGAAGGGGTAAAGGTACGAAAATCACTGCTTAAACTTAATAACCAACAAGGTGTAATCGTCGCGCAAAGGACGGTTTTGTAAGAAATGATTCACTGCGCGGTTGATTTCCATCATCATTTGTTCCGCGCTTTCCGCTGCATGCAGGCGTATCAAGTCCATAAGCCGCTCTACCCCAAACTCTTCGCCTTTTTCATTACGCGCTTCGGTGATACCATCGCTGTATAGCACCAAAATATCGTGGGGCTGATAGGTCAATGTTGATGTCTTGTTCAGCTGTAAAAAACGCTCGCTATTCACAATGCCCATACCAATGCTGGGTTGTTTGATCAGTTCGACCCGGCGCTTGGCGGCACTGTAATAGATGGGGAAGCAATGCCCCCCCCGTAGTATCTCTACCGTATGCCGGCGGGTGTCGATATGAAGCAACGAAAGCGCAACAAAAGTACCCTTGGGCACACAAGTATTCACTGCCTGATTGATATATTTTGCCAGTACCTCAAGAGGCAGCTCGAGCGGGGCAAGCCCCTGAAAAATGCCCTTTACCTCTGCCATATGAAAAGCAGCACTGGTGCCTTTTCCTGAAACATCGCCTACGGCTAAATACAGGCGGCTTTCATCGACGAGATGGAAGTCATAGTAATCGCCTCCTACTTCATGGGCAGCCGTGGAGATGGCTTGTATCGATAATTTATCGGTAACCGGGAAGCGTGCAGGCAACAAGCTTTGCTGTACGTTTTTGGCAATTTCCAGCTCCCTCTTATACCGTTCTGTATTGATGATTTCTTGTATAAGACGTTTGTTTTCAATAGCCACGCCTACCTGTTTGACAAAAGTATCGATCATTTCGATTTGCTCTTGCTGAAAAGGCTCATCGGCATAGCGTAACAGCAGCAAATCGCCCAACTTGTGGCTGTGGCTTACTATGGAAATGCTGTGATGCGTCTTAAAGGGAATAGCTGTCAAAGTTTCTTTCGGCACATTGCTGCCGGGCAGGGCTTCCAGCAAAGCGTGATAAAGCTTTTGGTTCTGAATATGTGCTTTTACTTTACGTGCTTCGGTAAGTGAAATGTTTTTTGTAAACAAATGGGTGGACATTCCATCCGGCGCCACTGCCTCCAAAACCACCGCATCGGCTTGGGCTGTACGATAGGCTTGCTGCAGCAAGTTTTCAAAAAGCGCTTCTTCGGTATCACTAATTTGCAAGGACTGGGTAAGCTCTTGAAAAGCAAGGATGTCTTTTAGTTTGCTTTCAAAAATGCGGCTAATAGGAATATTGAACAACAATACCAAGCTTGCGAGTATGCTATACAGCACCACAAAGCCGGCAGCAGCCAGCAGATATACGTTATAAACGACGTTGAACTCAAGCAAGTTGCGCTGATGGTAATTGTAAAAGTAAAGACCAAAGTAGCCATATGCAAATACGGCAAGCGCTATCATGACAATGGCTTTTCCCTTCTCATTCACATCCAAGTAGGCAACCCAACGCAGGTTTATCGAGAGCATGAAGGCAAGTATCCCCAATACCAACAAAGATATCCACACCGGCGGGGCACTTACGGGAAGGCGAAAGTAATTAAAGATAAGTGTAGCCAGCAGTAAATAACTAAATACTGTCCAGTAACGATGTACGCGCCGGGGCGCTTTTTTGAAGAGTAAGTTACGATAAGTAAACAGCATGATATGGCTCGCCAAGGCAAAAAGAACTATGTGCATCAAATAGCTGATGTACACATAGCGCGCTGCCCAAGACAGTAAAGAAGTATGCCACAAGGTAAGCAGCAGTTGCACAGCTGCCCCAAACAACATGATTAGCAACAAATAATGCGCTTGGCGCTTCAGATGAAAAAGCGCTGACGCTTCCCGGTATTTTTCAGACTTATAGTCTGCCCAGAAATAACAGCCTATTAAAAAGATATTGATAAATGCCCCCTGCAGATAAACATCGACATGCACCAGCCAGCCTTCCCCTACACTCAGCAAGATATAGGCGGTCGTATTGGCTGTAAACAGCAGCAACCAGCCCAATATGTTGGCATATAAGTAAGACCTTAAAGCTTCTTTTCCGGGCTGCCACATAGCACTATATACTTAAATGACGGGCAATCAGTGCGGCTACGCTTCTAATCTCTACCAATGGATGACCGGTATATTTCAGTGCATTGGGGTGCGTATTGGTCGCTATGATTTTTTCAAAAAGACCTGACTGCTGAATCCGTTCCACGCACTGCCCCACAAAGATACCATGCGTAGTAATAGCTATAATGCGACGGGCACCGGCCTCTTTGTAGGCTTGCGCTGCTTTTATAAGCGAGCCACCTGTGCGAATCATATCGTCATAAATGATGACGGTCTTTCCTTCTACATCGGCATTCACGCCTGTAATGGCTGTTTGTTCGCCGCTCAGTCGTTTTTTAAACACAAAAGCCGCTTCCACGCCCATGTCATTGGCAAGCGATTCTACCCACTTGGCACGGCCGGCATCGGTGCAAGCCAGCACAAAATGCGCCCCACCATACTGCCGTGCGGCTTCTATAATCACGGGTTTGGCATAAACATGCAATGCTGTTACATTGCCTTCAAAATAATGCGGTATGCCTTCGGTGTGCAAATCAATCAAATAATACTTCACCAAAGTACCTGTATTGGGGATTGCCGACAGCAGGCGGGCACGGGTTTTGGCAGTAACGACCTCACCTTGTCGCACCGCACGCTCCATGGTTGAGTAACCAAAGAAAGGAATAACAATCCGCAAAGACTTGGCACCATATTTGGCAATGGCATACGCCAAGTCATAGAGCTCGAGTGTATCCACATCGGAAATGGTTCCGCCAATCAGCATAACGTCGCGTCCCTCCACGCCGGAGAGCAAACACTGATAGCGCTCGCCGTCGGGGAACACACGCCGCTCTACCGCCCCTTTTTCTACTGAAGGCATCAAATCGGCTACTTCGTCGTAAAGATAGCGGTAATTCTCGGTGCAGAAAAGTAAAGGTGCAGGCATAAAGGCAGGCATTCGATTTAAGAAAGCAATATATAAAAAAATATAGTTGCAGAAGCGGTAGAGCATAAAACAAAAGAAAGCGGTACAAGACCGCACTTGCCCGCTTTCGTCATATGTTCACTCAAACAACTTTATTATATCTTTGCTTAATACCATGTCTTTTTGAGCGAATACTAATTCTTTCTTTCTTCTTTACAAAACAAAAAGAGAGTTAGTATTCGCTCTTTTTAATTTTTAACTTTAAACAACTTCTACAAATGATGCAACTATAATCCTGAAACTTACTATATTTGTACACACATTCAACATTCATAGCTGGTTGAAGGATTGGGAGACTTGCAGCATCTTTATGCTGTAAGTCTTTGTTTTTTATTTGCCGGTAAGTGATTATCTTTCATCAAGTCGTTTATTTATTGACAGCTGCAACTTACATGAACGGTACGCCGCCGATAGTATTTCGCCCACTGATGCCCGATGATGCGGAACGCCTCTTAAAGCTATATGAGGGGCTGTCGGCTGAGTCACGCTTTTATCGTTTTCAAACCTATACGGAGCATCTGGATGAAAGCACGCTACGGGCATATGCCCAACAATTTGCACAAGTCAATTACCAACATGACTTCGCTTTGGCTGCTTGCCTGAGGCAGCAGGCGGAAGAAGAGATTATAGGCGTTGCCCGCTACATGCGCCCTTCAGAAAAAGTCAAGAGTGCCGAATTTGCCATTGTTGTGCGTGACGACTGGCAGGGCAAGGGACTGGGGCACGCGCTCATGCTGCGCCTTTGCATACATGCACATGCGCAAGGCATTTGCCGCCTATATGGCACTTTCATAGGACACAATGAAGGGATTGTGCGCCTTTTGGTGCGCTTGGTACCTTCAGATTTTTTGAAAATAAAAATAGAAGATGGTGAAGGGCACGTGTGCATTCACCTGAAAGACGAATGGCTGCTGCCGAAAAAAATAAGGGAAGACGAGCTGCTGCCGCCTTCCCTCAGGAACCATGAACAAGATAGCGATTAGCGCACAAACAACAGCTCGCGGTATTTGGCAAGTGGCCAAAGTTCGTCGTCCACCATGAGCTCAAGTTTGTCGCCACGATAGCGGATTTCATCAAATAAAGGCTTCACCTCGTCAGTATAAAACTCGGCGCGCCGGCGTATGTCTTCAATCTTATTGGCTTCCTTGCGGGTATCTATCATCTCTTTCACCTTCTTCTGCAGCATGTTTACATGCTCGGCAATTTTGCGAATGGTGATTTTAATAGATTCGAGATTTTCTTCTTCAATGCCGGCACGCTGCATGCGCTCGAAGGCTTCAAGCAGGCGGTTCTGATAGTTGATAGCCGCCGGAATGATATGGTTGAGAGCCAATTCACCCATCATGCGCGATTCAATCTGGATGCGCTTCACATAAGCTTCCAGCATGATTTCGTAGCGCGCCTCTACTTCCCGCTTGGTAAACACACCTTGACTTTCAAAAAGCGCCACCGATTCGGGCTTCACAAAGGCTTCCAAGGAGCGTACACACGATTTGATGTTGGTCAATCCGCGTTTTTCGGCTTCTTTCGCCCACTCTTCAGAATAGTTGTTTCCTTCAAACAAGATGCGCTTCGATGCCTTGATGTAGTCGCGCAACACGCGTACGATGGCTACTTCTTTCTTTTCGCCCTTCTTTATGAGTGCATCCACGTCCTTCTTGAACTGCTGCAGCTGGGCAGCCACTGCGGTGTTCAACACAATCATGTTCGAAGCACAATTGGCAGAAGAGCCCACGGCGCGGAATTCGAACTTGTTTCCGGTATAAGCGAAAGGCGAGGTACGGTTGCGGTCGGTGTTGTCACGCAAAACAGGCGGTATCTTACTGATGCCCACCTTCATGTAAAGGTTATCGCCTTTGTTTATTTTCACCGTGGCTTTTTCTTCCAGCTCTTCTATCACTTTAGTCAGCTCTTCACCAATAAAGACGGAGATAATAGCCGGAGGCGCTTCGTTGGCACCTAAGCGATACTCATTGCCTGCCGACATGATGCTGGCACGCAGCAAGTCCGCATGGTCATGTACTGCCTTAATAACATTGACGAAGAAAGCCAAAAAACGCAAATTTTCTTTTGCCTTGGTACTGGGCGCCAACAAGTTCACACCGGTATTGGTCATCATAGACCAGTTGTTGTGTTTGCCGCTTCCGTTCACCCCTGCAAAAGGCTTTTCATGAAAGAGCACCTTCAAATCATGGCGGTCAGCCACTTTTTCCATGATGTCCATGAGCAGGAGGTTGTGGTCAACTGCCACGCTGGCTTCTTCGAAAGTGGCAGCACATTCAAACTGCGCCGGCGCCACCTCGTTGTGGCGGGTACGGATAGGAATGCCCAGTTTGAGGGCTTCGGTTTCAAAGTCTATCATGAAAGCACGCACACGTGCCGGAATAGAGCCGAAATAGTGATCTTCGAGCTGTTGCCCGCGCGCGGGGGTGTGCCCGAAGAGGGTGCGCCCACAGGCTACCAAGTCGGGGCGGGCATAATACAAAGCCTTGTCTATGACAAAATACTCTTGCTCGGGTCCCAAGGTAGCCACCACGCGGCTTACGTCACGGTCAAAATATTGACAAACAGCAGTAGCTGCCTTGTCGAGGGCATGCAAAGACTTTAACAGAGGGGTTTTATAGTCGAGTGATTCGCCGGTATAAGAAATAAAGATGGTGGGAATACAAAGGGTTTTGCTGCCGTTGATTTCCATAATGAAAGCCGGCGAGCTGGGGTCCCATGCCGTGTAGCCACGGGCTTCGAAAGTGGAGCGAATACCACCACTGGGCAGCGAAGAGGCGTCGGGCTCTTGCTGTGCCAATTCGGAGCCTTTAAACTTCTCGATGGCTCGCCCTTCGCTGTCTATGTCAAAAAAGGCATCATGTTTTTCTGCGGTCAGGCCGGTTAAGGGCTGGAACCAATGGGTAAAATGGGTAGCCCCTTTGCTGATAGCCCAGCTTTTCATGCCGGCGGCTACGGCGTCGGCCAGCTCCAGGTCGATGGTTTCGCCATGCTCTATGGCATACATGAGTTTTTTGTAGGTCTCGTGGCTGAGATACCGGCGCATGGCTTCTTTATTGAAGACCTGCGTAGCAAAATAGCGAGTTACATTTTCCTCCGGCTCTTGCACTTGTACGGCCGGGCGGTTTTGTGCGTCGAGGAGGGCGCGAAAACGAAGCGTTGGCATGTTTTTTTAATTTTAGGTTTAATTCGATACCACAAATCTAAAAAACAAACACTTTCTATCAAAAATATGGTTAAAAATTTAACCTTAATTCAACAAAAGAACACAGTTTTTTCAAAAAAAAGGTTCAAAAAAGGACCTGTAAAGCAAAAAAGAGCTATTGATATGTATCGACACAAAACATGTATCTTTGAAAGACAGTAAACAACAGACCTTTGGCAAAGGAGCGAATTATTTTAGGCATTGACCCGGGCACCCAAGTAATGGGCTATGGATTGATACGGGTAGAGGGCAATCGTTTGGAAGCCATACACTATGGCGTCATTGAGTTGCACAAGCTTAGCAGTCAGGCGCTCAAGTTGAAGCGTATTTACGAGCGTGTCAGCCAATTAATAGAACACTATGCACCGGATGAATTAGCATTGGAAGCCCCCTTTTACGGAAAGAACGTGCAGTCTATGTTGAAGCTGGGGCGGGCGCAAGGCGTAGCTATGGCGGCAGCTCTGGTGCGCGAAATACCTATTATGGAGTATGCACCGCGTAAAATAAAGCAATCGATCACAGGCAATGGCAATGCTTCGAAAGAGCAGGTAGCCGGTATGCTGGAAAGGCTGCTCAATATACGTTTCGAAGACGACACCCTCTTGGATGCCACCGATGCCTTGGGGGTGGCTGTTTGTCATTACCTGCAAAGTGGCTTGCAAATCAGCAAGGCGAAAAGTTGGGATGCCTTTGTGAAAGAAAACCCGGATCGCATAAAAAAAAGTCGCTGAGTGCTTTGTCTTCTTCAATGCTAACTATACTTTTGCCTTTTAACAAGCAAACAGACAGTAATCTTATAGCCTTCATAAAAAGCATTTACTTATGTTAAGAACGCATACTTGTGGAGAACTTCGAATACAGCATGTAGGACAAAAAGTGACCTTATCCGGCTGGGTACGTGCCATTCGCGACAAAGGGCACCTGCTTTGGATAGACCTGCGCGACCGCTACGGCATCACTCAATTGCTGATTGAGGAAGGCAAAGCACCCGAAGCGTTGCTCAAAGTTGCACGCACCCTGGGGCGCGAGTTTGTAGTGCAAGCAAGCGGAACGGTGATTGAACGCGCTTCAAAAAACGACAAAATTCCCACCGGCGACATAGAAGTGGCTGTTGATAGCCTGAAGGTGCTTAATGCTTCGGATGTGCCCCCTTTCTTGATAGAAGATGAAACTGATGGTGGTGAGGACCTGCGCATGAAGTATCGTTATCTGGACTTGCGCCGCGACATCATGCGCCGCCGCTTGGAATTGCGCCACCGCGCGGCACGTGCCACACGCGAGTATCTGGATGCCCAACAGTTCATTGAGGTAGAAACCCCCGTGCTTATCAAGTCAACCCCCGAAGGGGCACGCGATTTTGTGGTGCCTTCACGCCTGCACCCCGGGCAGTTCTATGCTTTACCACAGTCACCGCAAACCTTCAAGCAAATATTGATGGTGGCCGGCTTTGACCGTTACTATCAGATTGTGAAGTGTTTCCGCGACGAAGACCTGCGCGCCGACCGCCAGCCCGAATTCACGCAAATAGACTGTGAGATGTCTTTCGTGGAGCAAGAAGATATCTTGCAAATGTTTGAGGGCTTGGTCAAGCATATATTCAAAAGCGTGAAAGGCATAGAACTGGACGACTTCCCGCAGATGAGCTACGACGAAGCCATGCGCCTGTATGGCAGCGACAAACCCGATATCCGTTTCGGCATGACTTTCGTCGAATTGAACCACCTGACCAAAGGCAAAGGCTTTCAGGTATTCGACAACAGCGAGCTGGTGGTGGGCATTTGTGCTCCGGGATGTGCCAATTATACCCGCAAACAGCTGGATGAGCTCACCGACTTTGTACGACGCCCACAAATAGGTGCCAAAGGATTGGTTTATGTGAAATACCAAGAGGATGGCTCGTTTAAGTCGTCGGTAGATAAATTCTTTTCACAAGACGACCTCAAGCAATGGGCAGAGGCTATGGGCGCTCAAGCCGGTGACCTGCTGCTCATACTTGCCGGCGAAGCGGATAAAACGCGCAAGCAACTTTGCGAGCTGCGCTTGGAGATGGGCAACCGCCTGGGGCTGCGTCCCGAAAATGTTTACCGTCCTTTATGGGTGATTGATTTCCCACTGCTGGAATGGGACGAAGAAACCCAACGATATTATGCCATGCACCACCCCTTTACTTCGCCCAAGCCCGAAGATATTCCTTTGCTTGACAGTGAACCGGGCAAGGTACGCGCCAATGCCTACGACATGGTCATTAATGGCGTGGAGGTAGGCGGCGGCTCTATCCGTATCCACGACCAAGCGCTTCAGAAAAAGATGTTCCAAATTTTAGGCTTCAGCGAAGAGGAAGCAGAAGCACAGTTTGGCTTTTTAATGAATGCCTTCCGCTATGGTGCACCGCCTCATGGGGGCATTGCATTTGGCTTTGATCGCTTGTGTGCTTTGATGGGTGGCAGTGAGTCTATTCGCGACTTTATTGCTTTCCCCAAAAACACTTCCGGCCGTGATGTAATGATAGAATCCCCCTCGCCCATTGCACCCGAGCAGTTGGAAGAACTGGGGCTTTGCCTGAAAAACCCTCGATAACCGGGGGCGGCTGATAAAAGAAGCAGCCTGTAAAGCGGCTGCTTCTTTACGTTTCATTTTTTTTGAAGAAAACACTTGCATATTATTTGCCGGTATTTTATATTTGCAACGTCAAAACAATGACAAGCCTCCCTAGCTCAATTGGTAGAGCAACTGACTTGTAATCAGTAGGTTGCAGGTTCGAGTCCTGTGGGGGGCTCTCAAACGAAAGCCGCACTGCATGGTGCGGCTTTTTGTTTTTATCTGTTCTTTCGTTTCTTTTTACACAAAATTCATCTTTTGCCACTTTTTTATGCCGGTCAATTTCATTAAACTGCTTTTGTTTTTCAAACCAAGCTTGTCTTATGCTAAACACCTTCAATAAAACCAAAATAGTAGCAACCGTGGGACCGGCTTCTCGCAGCCCGGAAATGCTTTTGGCGCTGGCGCGCGAAGGGGTCGATGTTTTCCGCCTCAATTTTTCGCACGGTTCACATGAAGAGCATCTCGAGGTCGTACGTCACATTCGTGCCATCAATGAACAATATGGGTTCAACCTGGCCATATTGCAGGACCTGCAAGGTCCTAAAATACGCATCGGCGAAATAGAAAACGGCGAAGTAGAACTCAAAAAAGGGCAGCGTTTCGTCATCACCATAGAAGAAACCACAGGCAATGCCGAACGGGTAAGCACGACCTACCAAAGCCTTCCGGAGGATGTCAAAGAAGGCGAAATCATCTTGCTCGACGACGGTAACATTCAGCTCAAGGTGCTGGAACGCACCGAAAAGGAAGTTATCACTGAAGTGCTCTATGGTGGTGTGCTTAAATCAAGAAAAGGCATCAACCTGCCTTTCAGCCATCTGTCCACGCCCTGCCTTACAGAGAAAGACACCGAAGATTTGTATTTTGGACTGGAAGCAGGTGTGGACTGGATTGCCCTTTCGTTTGTGCGCACGGCTACCGATGTGCATCTTTTACGCCACCTTATCCGGCAAAAAGGCAAAAATACGCGCATCATTGCCAAGATAGAGAAGCCGGAAGCCGTAAAAAACATAGACAGCATCATAGAAGCCGCCGACGGCATCATGGTGGCACGTGGCGACCTGGGCGTGGAAACCTATGCCGAAGAGGTGCCCGTCGTTCAAAAAATGATTGTGGATAAATGCAAACGGGCAGCCAAGCCGGTGATCATCGCTACCCAAATGATGGAAAGCATGATACAGAATCCCCGCCCTACTCGTGCCGAAACCAACGATGTAGCCAATGCCGTCATTGACGGCGCCGACGCCATCATGCTCAGCGCCGAAACGGCAGTAGGCAAATATCCGCTGGAGGTAATCAAAAGCATGGTGCGCACCATTCACTTCACCGAAACACACATTAAAAGCATCTATCATCAAAACTTGGAAGTAGCCAACCAACAGTCACCGGATTTTATTCACCACAGCTTGGTGGCGGCAGCCTGTACTTTGGCTAAGCATACGAATGCCAAAGCCATTGTGGGCATGACTCATTCGGGCTTTACGGCATTTCGCACCGCAAGTCACCGGCCCGAAGCAGATATTTTTATTTTTACCAGTAACCGGCAGCTGCTCACTGCCCTTAATTTGGTATGGGGCGTGCGGGCTTTTTACTACGACAAATACGAAAGCACCGACACTACCTTCCAAGACATAGAAGACATTCTACGGGAGCGGGGCTTCATTCGCGAAGGGGATGTTATCATTAAAATGGCAAGTATGCCTATCAAGGCGCGGAAAAAAACCAATACACTCAAAATCAATATTGTGGAAAAACCCAAACCTTAATTTCAAAAAGACGAGCCGTGTCCCTTCAAAGGTACGCCTTTGGGGGAACACGGCAAGAATGACCTGTCTTGCTTCAAGATATGCATGCCACTATCAAACCGGAAGGCAAAAAAACGCATCCGGCAGTTTCCGCATAAATGTAAAAAAGCTGCCCGTTCACAACGAGCAGCCGGTACAATACTAATCAACCGGGTTACTCAATCATTACAAAGCCCTTATATCCTTCACAATCGATATAGATCCTCCCTTTTTCATCTAATGTAATTGCATCAAAAGAACGGGCATTTACAGGAAGCGTCACCGTCCACTGTTTCCATTGTCTGCTTGCTTTATCGAAAGCCCGGATATAAGCCGTTCCTTCTTTTACATAGAAAAACATCCAATAGTTTCGCAGCATAAGCGGGTTCAATGAAATACGATAACCACCGGAAATCCAATTAGCGGGCAAAATGCCATCCGGTACCGCGAGGGTTTCAACAAGTTCTCCGGTTTTTATATCGCTCAGTTCCAAATAATACTTGCCTTCTTGTTCTTTGTAAAGAAGTGCATATGCGTATCTGTCATCATTGGAAAAGGAAACGTATTGTTTATCTTGTGATAATGTTTTTTCCCACAATACTTTCTCCTGCTTCATATCCAATGCAAACATTTTAAATGATAGATTGCTCACGCCTACTACTATCAAAGCCAAGTCTTTGTAAGCAGAACTAAAATATTCCCCAATCCAGAGTTCTATTTTGTCCGACAGCACGACCCTTTTCTTTAAAGTGCCGTCCGACGAGTAAAAAAGGATTTCATTATCATATGCTTTCAGTACTGCAAAGCTGTTATAGTTCGACACGAAGTAGTTTGTAAAAGCATTTATTTCCGGCACCCTCATGCCTTGTCCGTTGTCCAGGTCGATGATATAGCAATCGCCATTGGAATTTCCAATTGCATATTTTCCTACAACGCCACGTAAACTAAATAATCCGGGGGTGCTGCGCTCCCAAACAATGCTCTTGTCGTCAATCTTCATCATAATCAGGCGGGCATCTCCTGTTCCAACTCTTTCATGAATCAGGGCCATGTCTTTGTAAATCAGGATGGGAGCCCCGGGAGCTTCAATATAATAATAACCGGTGTACAGTACGTCACCTGTATTTACATCTACGAGGGAAGACATCCCCCAGGCGTCCCTATAAAGAGTAATGCCATTGTAATAGCTTATCAAATCCGCCCCATGCCCTACATTATAGAACTTTGCGGATGAGTAGTTGCTTCTGCCGGAGATGTAATCGAAGCGATTCTTTGAGGCATTACTTGAAACAATTCCACGATCGACTACCGATGGCGCCACGTCTTTGTCTTTTTTACAAGCAGTAAGCAGCCATATACCGGTAAGTAGCACAAGTGTCCAAGCGGTGTAGCGTGTCATAGTTGTTTTCTTTTTAAGTTTAACTTGCCAAGGCAATGGTACGAATATACGGTCTGCTGCTTATGGACGGGCTTTTTTGCAAGCTTGCAACAAGGTTGTTTATTCAAAAAAAAAGAGGCGACTTCCAAAGGAAGCCGCCTCTTGCGGTGGAAGAGTTCAGGGCTATGATTACGCTTCTATTTTGTCCACTACTTCGAACTTCACTCGTTCTTCGTTGCTGTCGAAGGATACGTGCACCACGTCGCCTTCTTTTACTTTGCCCGCGATGATTTCTTTCGACAACTCGTTGAGTATGAGTTGCTGAATGGCTCGTTTCAGCGGACGGGCACCAAATTGCGGGTCGAAGCCTACGTCTGCCAAGAGGTCGTAGATGCTGTCGTCCACTACCAATTCGATATTTTCGGCTTCGAGGCGTTTGTTTACTTGTTTGAGTTGTATTTCTACTATTTCGCGGATGTCTTCTTTCGACAGCGGGCGGAACATAATGATTTCATCCACACGGTTCAAGAACTCGGGACGCAAGTTGCGTTTCAGCAAGTCAAGCACTTGTTCTTTGGTTTGTGCCACCACCTCGTCTTCGTTCTCGGGGGTGATGTTTTCAAAGTTGGCTTGAATGAGCTCGGCCCCCATGTTCGAAGTCATGATGATGATGGTGTTTTTGAAGTTGACCGTGCGCCCTTTGTTGTCGGTCAGGCGCCCGTCGTCAAGCACTTGCAACAAGATATTGAACACGTCGGGGTGCGCTTTTTCTATTTCGTCCAAGAGCACCACCGAATAAGGACGCCGGCGCACTGCTTCGGTCAATTGTCCGCCTTCGTCATAGCCTACGTATCCGGGAGGCGCACCGATGAGACGGCTCACCGAATGGCGCTCTTGATACTCGGACATGTCGATGCGCACCATGGCGTTTTCGTCGTTGAAGAGGTAGTCGGCAAGGGCTTTTGCCAGCTCGGTTTTACCCACACCGGTAGGACCTAAGAAGATAAACGAACCAATCGGACGGTTGGGGTCCTGCAAGCCGGCACGGCTGCGCCGAATGGCATCCGATACAGCACGGATGGCTTCGTCTTGCCCTACCACACGCTTGTGCAGCTCGTCTTCAAGGTGCAAGAGCTTTTCCCGTTCGCTTTGCAGCATCTTCGATACAGGGATGCCGGTCCAGCGCGATACGATTTCGGCGATGTCCTCGGCAGTAATTTCTTCTTTCAACATGGGTTTTTCGCCCTGTATTTCATGCAGCTGCTTGCGCAGTTCTTCCAAACGCTTCTCGGCTTCGAGGATACGCCCATAGCGTATTTCAGCCACACGCCCGTAGTCGCCTTCGCGCTCGGCTTGCTCTGCCTCGATGCGCAGGTTTTCGATATCTGCCTTGATGCTCTGTATTTGCTGCACAAGCTCTTTTTCTTGCTTCCACTTGGCTTTCAGTGCGTCGCGCTGTTCCGAAAGCTCGGCGATTTGCTTAGAAAGGGCCGCTTCTTTCTCCTTGTCGTTTTCACGACGGATGGCTTCGCGTTCAATTTCCAATTGCATGATGCGGCGTTCCAGTTCGTCGAGCTCTTCGGGCATAGAGTCTATTTCGATGCGCAAACGTGCCGCTGCCTCGTCAATCAGGTCTATGGCTTTGTCGGGCAGTTGGCGGTCGGTAATATAACGCACCGAAAGCTCTACGGCTGCAATGATGGCATCGTCTTGAATGCGCACGCCATGGTGTACTTCATAGCGTTCTTTCAAACCACGCAAGATGGAAATGGCATCTTCGATGCTGGGCTCATCGACCATGACCGGTTGGAAACGGCGCTCCAGTGCTTTGTCTTTTTCTATGTATTTCTGATATTCTTTGAGCGTGGTAGCCCCGATACAACGCAGCTCGCCACGTGCCAAAGCCGGTTTCAAGAGGTTGGCAGCATCCATGGCGCTATCGCCGCCTGCACCGGCACCAATCAAAGTATGGATTTCGTCGATGAACAAAATGATTTGGCCATTCGAATCAGTTACTTCTTTAATCACCGACTTCAAACGCTCTTCAAACTCGCCTTTATATTTGGCACCGGCTACCAGCAAGCCCATGTCAAGGGCTACCAGTTGTTTGTCTTTCAGGTTTTCGGGCACGTCGCCGGCCACAATACGCTGTGCCAAGCCTTCTACAATGGCAGTTTTACCCACACCGGGCTCACCCAACAAGATAGGGTTGTTTTTGGTGCGCCGCGATAGTATTTGCATCACACGGCGAATTTCTTCGTCGCGCCCGATGACGGGGTCCAGCTTACCTTCTTTTGCCAGCTTGGTCAGGTTCTTCGAATAGCGCTCCAGTGAGCGGTACTTGGCTTCAGCATTTTGGTCGGTTACACGTCCGCCACCGCGCAGCTCTTTGATGGCTTGTATGAGTTGCTTTTCGGCAACGCCCATATCTTTCAGCAGCTGCGCTACGCGGTCTTTACCACTCAAAAGCCCCAATAAAATATGTTCAACGGCAACAAATTCATCGTTGAAGTTTTTGAGATAGTCTTCGGCGCGCTTGAGTGCTTGTGCCGCATCGTTGGACAAATGCGGGCTACCACCACTCACCTTGCCATAAGAGCTGATAATTTCTTCTAATTTGCTTTTCAGGTAGTTCAGGTTTACGTTCAGCTTCTTGAACAGAAAACCCGTTACATTTTCATCGCTTTCCAGGACGGCCTTGAGCAGGTGTCCGGTTTCCACTACAGAGGTCTGATTGGCTTGTGCAATAGACACTGCCTGTTGGATGACCTCCTGCGATTTGATGGTATACTTGTCAAAGTTCATATCTTATCCTCCTTTTTAATTGTTGTTTTTTGCCTTTTTTATATACAAAGGGCAAGCCAAAAGGCAACACAAGGACATAGTGGCAGATTTTGTCAGAAAAATATTGCAAAGCAAAGACAAAGTGTCTGATTTTGAGACAATCGTAGGCAGTTTCTTCTTTCCGGAAAATAAAAAAAGCACGGGCGAGCGTGCCCGTGCGATATGTTTTGTGCAGTTAGGTTTTTTTATTGCTTTGGTGGGAAGGTCATGCCCAAGTTATGGAAGGTAAACGCCCATATGTCTGCCCATTCGTCTATCAGCTTGCTGACCGGCTTGCCGGCGCCGTGTCCGGCTTTGGTATCGATACGAATCAACACCGGGCGCTCGCCTTTTTGATGCGCTTGTAAGGCAGCAATAAACTTAAATGAATGAATAGGCACCACCCGGTCGTCATATTCGGCAGTGTAAACCAAAGTAGCCGGATAGTCGGCATCTTTTACATTGTGCACCGGTGAGTATTTGAGCAAATATTGAAACTGGGTGGAATCCTCACTGCTTCCGTACTCATTGACCCAAGCCCAACCGATGGTAAACTTATGGAAGCGCAGCATATCCAATACGCCCACGCCCGGCAAAGCCACCTGAAACAGCTCAGGGCGCTGTGTCATGCAAGCCCCAATGAGCAAGCCACCGTTGGAACGCCCCGAAATGGCTATTTTTTTAGGGTTGGTATATTTTTCTTGAATCAGATATTCGGCAGCGGCAATAAAATCATCGAATACATTTTGCTTGTTTTCAAGCATGCCGGCTTTGTGCCATTCTTCGCCATATTCTCCTCCACCGCGCAAGTTGGCTACAGCATAAATGCCCCCGGCTTCCAAGAAAGGAACTATGCGCGGGTCGAAGCCCGGCAAGATACTGATATTAAATCCGCCATATCCATAAAGATAGACGGGGTTGTTGCCATCTTTTTTCAGACCCTTTTTGTGAGTTAAGAACATATGCACGGGCGTGCCGTCTTTGCTTTTATAAAAAACCTCACGCGTTTCGTAAGCCTCACTGTTGAAGGTGCTTTTAGGACGGAAAAACACTTCGGTTTGTTGTTTTTCTATGTCGTAACGATACACCGTAGGCGGGAACAGATAAGAGTTGAAAACAAAGAAAGTCTCTTTATCGCTCACTTTACCGGTAAAGCCCCCCACAGTGCCCAAGGTAGGCAACTGTATTTCGTTTTCAAGCTTACCGTTGACATCGTACACCCGCACCCGGTGGCTTGCATCCTTCATGAAAACGGCAATCAAGCGGTTGCCCACATGCGCCACACTGCTTAAGACTTCGTCTTCCGGCTCGGCAATGATGGTTTGCCACTGTTCCGGTGCAGGCTGCCGGGGGTCAACCAATACCAAGCGGTATTTTGGCGCACCGGCATTGGTCAGCAGCAAAATCTTGTTGCCCAAGGTACCTATTATGCTGTTTTCATATTCGGTAGTATTGATAAGCGGTTTAAAAGCAGCCTGCGGCTGTGCCAAGGGACGCCACCAGATGGCATTGCCGCCGGTGCCTTCAGGCATATGAATGAATAAATACTGCTCATCATCAGTGGTTTGAGTGTAGAAATTTTGCAAAGGACGCTTGGGGTCTTCATGCACCAGCAGGTCTTCATCTTGCGAAGTACCTACTTTATGATAATACACCTTGTGGTATTCGTTTTTCGCCTCGTATTCTTTTCCTTTGGGCGGTGCATCATAGCGGCTATAGAAGAAACCATCGCGATACCAGGAAATACCCGAGAATTTCACCCAACGCAAATGCTCATCGAGTGTCTTTTTGGTTTGTAAATCAATAATTTTTATTTCTTGCCAATCGGAACCACCTGCAGAGGTAGAGTAAGCAAAATAACGCCCGTCGTGCGAGATACTCCAATTACCTACTGCCACTGTTCCGTCTTCGGAAAGGGTATTGGGGTCAAGCACCACTTCTTCCGCACCGTTGATTCCTTTGCGCCGGTAAATCACACTTTGGTTCTGAAGCCCATCATTCTTGGTGTAATAGTAATAATCCCCCTCGCGCGTGGGTGCACTCATGCGCTCGAAGTTCCACACTTCTTCGAGGCGCTTTCTAATAGCCTCACGAAATGGAATTTTATCCAGGTAAGAAAAGGTAAGTTTGTTTTGCGCGGCTATCCACTCTTGCACCGCCGCCGAGTCGGTATTTTCCAACCAGCGGTAAGGGTCGGCTACTTCCGTGCCGAAATAGTTATCGACCTGCTGAACCGTTGGGGTTTCGGGGTAAACAATTTTGTCCATTTTGTTTTGGGTAGTTTCTTGTGTTTGACAAGCCCCCAAAAATAAGCATCCGAGCCAATAGAGATATTTTTTCATAGGCTTTGATATTTTTTTGTTTTTAACGTAGTAACGATAAAAAAGTCAGGGAAGTATAATTATCTTTGTTCTGAAAACAATCATTTCTGTTCATGTGGCTTTGGGTTATCATCATCGGATTTTCTGCACTGGTGCTATTGGGCGTTTATTTGGAAAAACGAGCAGGTAAACGCGTCAAAGCCATCATGCGGCGTATGGAAAACAAAATAGAAAGCAGCCTCAGAGGGCTGTTTGGCAAATATTTAATAGACGGCACCATCGATACAACCGAGGAGGAGCAGATTGTGAAGCAAATTTATGACAGCCTTCGTGGCGATTTCGAGGTGCTCATTGCCCATATAGAATCCGAAACCGGCGGGGTGGACCTCACGGGCATGAAATGCCGCTATTTGGAAGCACTCTACCATAAGCTGCCTCTTTATTACAAAAAATACACAAGCGGCAAGACCGAAATGAACACCGAAGACCGGCAGAATCTCGAAAGACTACTGCTTGAATGCATCACCTACACGGTCAGAGAGCACCGCATGAAACTGGACCAAGGCGATACCGGTTTCTTACAGCTGCCTTAAGGCTATTTGTCTTTGTGCTATTTTTTGTTTTTTTTTCGACTGACAATATTCAACAAACCTCAAAGCTATGCTGGCACTGGTCGGTCGTTACTTTATTTTTTTGGGTAAAATGCTGTTTTTGCGTGAGCGCCCTCGTATTTACCTGCAAGCCATCTTGGACGAATGCATCTATATCGGCATTAGCTCCGTATTCATTGTAGTGATTGTTTCTACTTTCATAGGTGCGGTAACGGCCATCCAAACCGCTTACAACTTGGTCAGCCCACTGATTCCTAAGTATATCATAGGGTTGTTGGTGCGCGATACCACCTTGCTGGAACTTGCCCCCACCATCATCAGCATCATTTTAGCCGGCAAAGTAGGTTCCAACATAGCCGGTAACCTGGGCACCATGCGCATTACCGAGCAAATCGATGCTTTGGAGGTGATGGGCATCAACTCGGTGTCTTATTTGGTGTTTCCGAAAGTCATTGCTGCCCTGCTTACCTTTCCCCTCCTGGTGATTATGGCGGGTTTCTTGTCTATGTTGGGCGGCTATGTTGCCGGCGTACTTACAGGCGTGGTTACCGAATATGAGTATGTAAAAGGGCTGCGGGAGCAATTCGTTCCTTACAACATCACTTTTGCACTTATTAAAACAGTAGTGTTTTCTTTCCTTATTACCACCATATCTTCTTTTAAGGGCTACTATACACAAGGCGGGGCGCTCGAAGTAGGCCTATCGAGCACCCAGGCAGTTACAAGCAGTTGCATTGCCATTTTAGCTGCCGACTACGCCTTGGCTGAATTGCTATTATAGTTGTCTTCTAACTGCAAACGTACAAGGTTGTAATAAATGCCCTCTTCATGGGCAAGCAGCTCTTCGTGTGTACCGGCTTCGGCAATACGCCCATTTTTCAGTACCAATATTTTATCCATGCTGCGCACGGTTGCCAAGCGATGGGCAATCACAATGGTTGTGCGTCCTTGCATGAGTGTTTCCAATGCTTGCTGCACTGCCTGCTCCGACTCGGCGTCCAAAGAGCTGGTCGCTTCATCTAAAATCAGGATAGAAGGGTTCTTCAAAATAGCACGGGCAATAGCAATACGTTGGCGCTGCCCGCCGGATAGCTTCACGCCTCTTTCGCCTACCACGGTATCGAGTCCGTCGGGAAATTGAGCGATGAAATCCCAAGCATTGGCTTGTCGAGCCGCCTCGATGATTTCTTTTTCGGTGGCATCAGGCTTGCCGTAGGCTATATTTTCACGGATGGTGCCCCCAAACAAAATCACTTCCTGCGGCACAATGGCTATATGACTACGCCAAGCCCGTGTGTCGAGCGTCTGCAGGTCTTGCCCATCTGCCAGGATACGCCCGCTCAAAGGGGCGTAAAACTTCAAAAGCAACTGAATAATGGTTGACTTCCCTGCCCCGCTATGCCCTACCAAGGCTATCTTTTCACCGGCACGTATATCGAAGCTAATGCCCCGGAGCACCTCCACCTCCGGACGGGTAGGATAGGCAAAGCGTACGTCTTCAAAACGAATATTGCCCTTCACTTGCAAGGCGGGTAAATCTTTCTCAAGCGCAGGCACTTCGCCTTGCTCTTCGAGTATTTCCAAGATGCGCTCCGAAGCCCCAATGCTTTTTTGCAGCTGAGCGTACAAGTCACTCATGCCACCAAGCGAGCCGCCAATGAAAACCGTGTACAGAATGAAAGAAAACAGTTCACCCACTTGCAACTCGCCCGCTTCTACAAGCGTTGCTCCATACCAAAGCACCAACACAATGCCCCCAAACAGAGCAAAGATGATAAAAGAGATAAAAACACCACGGTAACGGGCAGCATACAGTCCGCTCTGTACGACTTCGTTCAGGCGACGACGGTAGCGCCCCAACTCAAACAGCTCATTGACAAAGGCTTTTACTACCTGTATGGCCTGGAGCGTTTCTTCCAATACCACATTGGCTTGTGCCAGTGCGTCTTGCCTGCGACGCGACAGCTTCCGGATAAAACGCCCAAACAAAATAGCAGCGCCTATCATCACCGGAAAGGTGGCAAGCATGACCAATGCAAGACGTGTAGAGGTGAAAAAGATAACCGTCACACCAATGAGTAGCGTCATTACCTGCCGGAAGAGCTCTGCCAGATTAAAGGAAAAAAGACTTTCGAGCTGTGTGATGTCGGCACTCAAACGGCTGGTAAGGTCACCGGCACGGTTTTTTTCAAAAAAAGACAAGGGCAAGCCCAGCATCTTTTCATACAAAGTGGCACGTATGTCGGCAATAGAGCGCTCCGTGACGATAGCAAAAAGCCAAATGCGGAAATAAGAAGCCACCGACTGAATCAGCAGGATAACTAAAAAAGCAATAGCCACCCGATCCACTGAGTTGAACCACTGCGCCCAACTGTCTCCCTCTATGATTTGCTTGGCTTTTCCAAACAAAGAAGTGTTGGCAGCATCGGTGATCTTGCCCGCAAGCATGGGAAATGCCAGGGCAGTAAGCGTAGAAAGCACCAGGAAAAACATGCCTATGATGAAGTAACTTTTATAAGGAGCCGCAAAACGGGCAATACGCCACAGTTTTTTTAAACCCTCTTTGCTTAGTCGTTTTTTCTTTAAGTCTTTTTCTTCGTCTTTCTTCGTTTCCATTGTCCATTCACTTTGTCATTGACCATGCAATTTACAACAATTTGCCCGATGGTGGTGTTCAGTTACACGTGATGCAAGCCTTACTCTGGCATTGCTTTTGAATAGTAGAGACATGAACTTGCGAGTTGTCTTTTTCTTTGTATTTTTATTGTGCATTCTAAAAGAAAAAACTGACATGGAGATTTTGAATCACCTGCTCACTACTGAGTCGCTTATCAGCTTAGTAACCCTCACATTCATGGAAATTGTGCTGGGCATTGACAATATTGTTTTCATTTCTATCATTGCCAGCAAATTACCGGACCACCAACAAAAAAAAGGCACTAACTGGGGCTTAGTTATTGCCCTTATTCCGCGCGTGATTTTGCTGTTTGCCCTCTCTTGGATGATAGGCTTGAATCAAAGCCTGCTGCAAATAGGCAGTTACGAACTAAGCGGACGCGATTTAATCTTGCTGGCCGGTGGCCTCTTCTTGATTTACAAAGCCACTACCGAAATCCATCAAAAACTGGAAGGCGACGAAGAGGTAGTTCGTAAGGGGGAAGAAAGTGGAGATGCTGCCTTTTTTAAGGTCATCGCACAAGTGGCGCTCATCAA
>NZ_BPHD01000002.1:832500-955000 GCF_026003375.1 Thermonema sp. | reverse complement strand
GGGAAATGCTTGCCCATGACCTCTTTCTACAAATCACTTACAAAGGCAGTGACTACTTAGATAAACCCCCTCTACTCTTCTGGACATCGATTGTTGCTTTTAAGCTATTTGGTATAAGCAACTGGAGTTACCGTCTTATTCCGGTTTTGGTTTCATTGATTGGCGTTTATTCCCTGTATCGCTTTGCCCGCCTTTACTATACGAAGCAGGTAGCCTATTGGGCTGCTTTGCTATGGGCAAGCTGTCAGGCGTCCATACTCATGAATCATGACATCCGGACCGACACCATGCTCACTGCATGGGTAACTTTTGCCATATGGCAAACGGCAGCTTATCTGCGGCATCCTGAATGGCGCTCTCTTACGGGCATAGGCATAGGTGTGGGGCTGGCAATGCTGGCAAAAGGTCCTATTGGTCTGGTGGCTCCTGCCTTGTCCCTGGGCTTCGATTTGATTTGGCGTAAAGAATGGAAGCAGTTTTTTAGACCTGCTTGGCTGTATGTGATGGTGATAGTAGCCATCATATTGCTTCCCATGAGCATTGGTCTTTATGAACAATTCGATGCCCACCCGGAAAAGGGTGTATCGGGCTTGCGTTTTTATTACTGGACACAAAGCTTTGGCCGCATTACGGGGGAAAACCCTTGGCGTAATGACGCCGGTTTATTTTTCTTCGTACATAGCTTTTTCTGGAGCTTCTTGCCTTGGTCGTTGCTCGCAGTGGTTGCCTATGTTTTAGAGAGCCGCCGCGTGTGGCGTTACCGTTTTCGTAAGCTCAAGCGGCAAGAGTTCATTGCATGGGGGGGCTTTACCTTGGTTTTTATAGCTTTTTCATTGTCTAAGTTCAAGTTGCCACACTATACCTTTGTGGTGTTTCCACTGATAGCACTCATTACTGCCAAATGGGTAGTGATACTGGGGCGTGCCCTCAAATGGCAAAAGGTGGTCATACGTTTGCGATATACGCAGCGGTTTATAGAACTGTTACTGCTGTTACTGCTTTTGACTATGCTTTTATGGATATTTCCTCTGCATTCATGGTGGGGATGGGCATGTGTTGCCGCAGGTATTGCCCTGTATGTACTAAGTTACCGCTATGCTACGCTACCTCATGAAAAAGTACTGATTCCTTCTTTTGTTGCCATTTGTGTAGTGAATATTTTTCTCAATGCCCATGTATATCCCGCTTTGCTACGGTATCAAGCCCCGAGTATTGTAGGCCGGTATTTGCGGCAAAACAAGCTACAAAACAACACTTATGCCTTGCTTTCTTTTTACCACCCCTCGCTGGAGTTTTATGCACAGTACATTGTTCCCGACTTAAAGGATAGCATTGAGGTGCGCCTTGAGAAAATGGACATTCAAGACGCGGCACAAAAAAAGGTGATGGAAAAAGAAGCCGGCAAATCTTTTCTGCAATCGTTTACAAAAACACGCACAGCAGACTTCTATCTGTATGTTGACGCTTCATATAAAGAATTGCTCGACGAAATGGGCATTTCTTATGAAATCGTGATGGAGCTGGAGCGCTTTCCGGTTACAGAACTCACTCTGCCATTTTTGAATCCGGCCACCCGGAAACAACAAGTAAGCAAACAATACTTATTGAAAATCAAAAGAGTTAACGCGGGAGACGAAACAAAACGGCAATAGTCATTTCTACCGGTACAAGCTGAGTGCCCTCCCTGCCCGGTTTCCAAGGGGGGGCATTTTTTATGACACGCAGTACTTCTTCATCACAGCCGTATCCTAATCCTTTGGTAATGACAGGTTCGACAAGGTAGCCATCTTCACGCACTACAAAGCGCACGAACACATAACCTTCTACTTTATTCTCAAGTGCTTGCAGGGGGTAGCGAATATTTTCTTGAAGATAGCGATCAAAAGACTCATATCCACCTATTGGCTCAGGCATCACTTCTGCCGCCTTGAGCACAATATGGGCATCCATGCTTGCACTTCGCTGCTTTTGAGCATGCAAACAGAGCGGAAGCAGCAAGCCAATGATAATACCTATGGAAAATAGTCTTTTCACCTGCTCTTTCTTTCATTTAAAGTTACGCAAAAATCTTGCAAAACTCAACATATGCCTGCCGGTTATTCCTTCTTTTGTAGCAAACTCTTTTCCTGTTCGTAAATGACCATTCCCCGGACTATCCAATATTGAGCAGTCAGGTAGGTGCCCATTATCCACACAGGGGCATAAGGTAAAGCAAAGACAAACTTGTTCACTGCCAGCAATGAATCAGAGATAACAAACAGCACACTTCCCAAAGCTACCAACAAAGCATGCGCCGAAAGGCCGCTGCTCGTGCGCAAGAAGGCAGTCATTGCCATTGCGCATAACACCACGGCATAAACAACGACAGGGATTTGCAAGGCGCCCGTCCGCGGCAGTAATAAGGCAAGCAATACTGCTGCATAAGCCAATAACATGGCTAATATCATCCCACGTTTTTTTATACGTAACTGCCATGAAACAGGTTCTGATGTCTTGATAAAAAGAATGATATAGGCAAGGTGGGCTATCAGGAAGCTGCCAAGCCCCAATACAAAGTACACAGGCTTGCGTGCTTCATACATCAGAAAGCTATCGCCCAAACAAGAAGCAAGCAGGGCGATGACAAGCCAGCCCGGCAACTTACGTAATGCACTTAGCGCATACAGCAGCAGCAAGGGCATCAAAAAAGGCTTGCTAAGGTGGTGAACTGTTTCGTGTTCATGAAACAGGATGTGCATGGCGCCCAGCAAAGCATAAGCAAACAAAAAGTAACGACTGAATTCCGGTTTCATAAAGCCTACATAACCATAAGTTGAATAATGATGAAAAGAGCCAAGTTGGCACCCAGAACAAAAAAGAAAGGCACCAGTGAAGGCGTTTTTACCACCGATGGCAACTTATTCATGATTTGTTCGGTCAGCTTGCTGCTTATTCCCTCTTTGTCTATCTGGTCTTCGTTTTTTTGTACTGCCAAAGTAAATACTTCCTGCAAGTTCAGTTTTCTGATGACAATGTGCACCACCGGGCGCAGCAGCCGGGGCACATTCGGAAGCTTTTCCAAATAATTAGGCAAGGTTTCAAATAACAGGCTGCGCGTAAGTCCATGCTCCACCTTTTCCTTGATAGCCTTGTTGTTGAACACAAAATCCACGAACTTATCCACAAAATAGCGTACAAATCCTTCCATGCTTTTGGTAAAGATATAATGCACGGCATGGGCGATGCCCCAGCTCCAAGAAACCCAGATGTAAAACACGGGAAAGAGAAAGAAAAACAAGAAAATGAATACGTATCCCAGCAGTCGCCACAGGAAGCCCACATACACGCTGCCTGTGAGGTAGAGCAGAGCGGTGTCGCTAAACACATAAAGGGTGAAGTTGATAACAAGCCCCAAGAGCGCAAGCGCTATAGCCCGCCAGCTGATGATAAAGACTATCTTGGAAATAAAAGCAGCGGCTTGCGCACCTTTTTTCAAACCTTTTGAAAATAAATTTGCCCCCATAAGCATCTATTTTTTTATAGCGTTGAGTTATTCCGAAAAAGCCGGTAACAAGAGCGAAGAGTCGCCATAGCTCAAAAAACGATATCCTTTGTGCAAAGCGGCTTCATACACTCGACGCCAATCGTCACCGATGAAAGCAGCCACCAACAGAATGAGGGTGGTTTGCGGCATGTGAAAGTTGGTAATCAGTCCACGGCACAAGCGGAAGCGATAACCGGGCACAATGTAAATTTGCGTATCGCCCACCAGCTGCTGCACTCCTTGCTTTTGCATAGTTTCAAGCAAGGTTTCCAGTGCTTCTTGAGCGGAGAGGTTGCTTTTTGCATGGCGGTAGGCAAAGAGCTTGTCCAAATAAAAGCCATTGAGGTTGGGCGCCTCCCCTTCGTAACACTGCACGCCCAGCCAGTAAAGCGTTTCAAGGGTACGCATGGAAGTGGTTCCGACGGGAATGATGCGCCCTTTGGCTTGCAGAAGACGCTCAACGGTGCCCTGCGCCACTACCATCTGCTCTTCATGCATAGGATGCTCCAGAGCATCTTCGGTATGCTTTACCGGTTGAAAAGTGCCGGCCCCCACGTGCAAGGTCACTTCATTATAGCCTACTTTTTTTTGTGCCAACTCGTGCAGGGTTTCTTCCGTGAAGTGCAAGCCTGCTGTAGGCGCAGCCACTGCCCCTTCGCTACGTGCATAGACCGTTTGATAACGCTCTTTGTCTATGTCGTCATACTCGCGTTTAATGTAAGGGGGCAAGGGCAGCTTGCCCAGCGCCTGCACTATTTCGCTGAAAGTAAAAGAAACAGGCGACCAGTGAAACCGCACAATATTGTTTTCGGCATCTTCGAGGTCGGCAAAAATGACACCTTCTTCCCCATTGATTGTAAAATGGCGGCTTAGGAAGCCTTTCCACCGCTTCTTGTTTCCAATGATGCACTGCCAGCTACAGGTTTCTTGTGCCGCCATATTGACAGCCACCAACTTCCCGGGTGATACGGGGTGCAACAACAGCACTTCAATGACAGCCCCCGTGGATTTCTGAAAATAGAGCCGGGCAGGAATAACTTTAGTGTTGTTGAATACCAGTTCGTCGCCTGCCTGCAAAAGCTGCGGCAACTCATAAAAAAAATGGTGTTGAATGTCGCCGGCACGGTAAAAGAGCAGGCGGGCATGATCGCGAGGCGTTACCGGACTTTGTGCAATACGCTCTTCGGGCAAGTCGTAGTTATAGTCTTTTAAATTGATTTTGGGCAGTGTTGTGTGTGTACTCATACGTTATGGGTTATTTTCCTGCAATACTTCGGGGTTGAAATTGCAGGGCAAAAGTACTTCTATTGACGGAAGGCTCAAAAACTGCCCTTTGCCATACTCGAGCAATATCACATATGCTTGCTTTTGTCTGTGATAGGTTTCAAGCATCACTTGGCGGCACTTCCCACAAGGCGTTATCTTTATGAACTCTTGGCTGCCGGCACGCCGGGCAGTGATTGCCATCGCCACAATGGGCGATTGTTTTGCACGCGTGCCATAATAGTACAGCAAGCTTTGCTCGGCACAAGCCCCACAGGGATAAGAAGCATTTTCTTGATTGTTTGCTCTGAGCATGCTGCCATCGGCAAGTAAGATGGCAGCGCCTACATGGAATTGAGAATAAGGGGCGTAGGATTCATCGGTGGCTTTGCGCGCCTCTAAAATGAGCTGCCGGTAGTCTGCGGGCAGGTCTTCCCAGCATTCATATAAAGTTGCATCCAGTCGAATTTGAAAGTCTTTCTTCATATAGGGAGGTTAGTCTTCTTGAATGATAACCACACAACGATATACTTTACCAAATTTATTGCGCAGCGGCTCTATGCGGATATTTTGCACTACTTTCTCTCCTTCTTTTTCTACTTCGCGCTTGGTAACAATAATTTCGCCTTTCAACGCCCTTTCATAAAGTGATTGCCAGTAGTCTGCTTCTTCAAACTCATGGATTTTCTTTATGGCAGACTCACCGGCACGAATATGGATGTTGCGCCGCTTCAAGACTTCATCAGCAATTGCTTTATTGAAGAAAGTAAGGTTCATGCGCGTATCGAAGGTAAAGATATAAAAGTCAAGCGCATTCAGAATCGCCTCTACTTCCATCTCTTTTTCTTCTATCTTGCGCTTGGCTTGCAGCAACTCTTCTTCTTGGCGTTTTAGTTCCGTGATGTCTTTTGCAAACACGGTTACACCTACAATCCTGTCTTCATCATCATGGATGGGGGTATAACTTACCAGCAAGTATATTTCGCGCCCGTCAGCCCCCATATAGCTCTCTTCCGCCCGGATGGTCTCCCCTTTCAATGCTTTCTGGTAGGGCTCTTTAAGCATATCGTACTTGTCGTGCGGCAAGGTATCCAATATGTTGGTGCCTTCGTGCACATCGCGGCCAATTTGGCGGAACATGCGGCGGGCATTCTCATTGATGATGGTTACAAAAAAGTTTTTGTCTATGGAAAAAATACGGTCTTCGGTATTGTTGATAAGCGCCAGCAGGTTTTCGCGCTGAATGTAGGCACGGCGCTGCGCTTCTTGCATCTGACGTTCGGCTTCTTTGCGGCTCGTGATGTCGGTGCCAAAAAACATCACCTTGGTGGTATTGCCGTTGGGGTCAAGCACCGGGTTAAAACTCCCTTCAAACCAGCACTCCTTACCTTCATGGTCATAGAAGCAATACTCGCCGTACTCTGCCATGCCCCCCTTCAGTTTTCGCCACAGCAGTTTGGTATCTTCATCTTCGGCTACCGTGCGGTTTTTGAGCCAACTAAGGTGTTTGCCCAGCAAATCGCTTTTATTGTATCCCAATGGGCGAAGTGCCAGCTCGTTCAAATCTGTGATATTGGCTTGCAGGTCGAAAGATATGACTGCTGTGGTGCGGTAAATGGCTTGAAGTTGTGCCTCATAGTCCAATATTTTGTGTTTCTCCTCGGTGATATCAAACCCAAGGAAGAGCACCTTTTCTACCTTTCCACGCTGGTCGGGCACCGGTACGAAAGTAGCCTGCAGCCATACTTCTTTCCCATCTTTCCCCACATGCTTGAACTCCCCTTTTTGAGCTTCGCCTTCGCGCAGTGCTTGCCATAGAGCCTCATATTCAGGGCTATACGCTGTTTCGGTATCTACCAGTTGGCGATGATTTTTTTCTTTCAACTCTGCAAGGCTGTATCCAAGCACTTCGCAAGCCAAAGCGTTGGCATTCAACACACTACCGTAAAGGTCGTACTCAATATTGAGCAAAGAGCTGCCAATAGCAAATGATTGCGCTGCCAATGCTGCCTGATTGCGCTCCATTTCTTCTTGTGTAGCCCGCAGCTCCTCCATGTTTTGTGTGAGCATTTCTTCCTGTTGGCGCAGTGCGTTTACTACATCTTCTTGACGTTTCAGCAACAAGCGCGTGCGTTCGTTTGCTTTTACGTTGTTGATGGTAGAAGCAATGTTGGTGGCAATGCGCTCAATAAACTCTATCTGGTAAGGCTTGAACTCATGGAAAGAAGCCAACTCTAAGGCACCCACCAAGAGCTCATTGAGCTTGAGCGGAACAATCAGAATGGAACGGGGCTCGGCCCCTCCCAAGCCTGAGTGGATTTCGGAATAACCCTCGGGCACATCGGTGATGTAAATGGTTTCACCGTCGGCGAGGGCTTGTCCCAAAACGCCTTCGCGGGGATATACCCGGCTTTTTATGAACTTCTGACGCCCATAGGCATAGCAGGCTTTCAACTCGGCGTAAATGTTTTTTTCACCGGTTCGTCGGTTTTCATCCTCTTCCATGACATAGAGTGCCCCTTGGGCGGCTCCCACATACTCTGCCAAGCGGGAAATAAGAGCATAACTAAGCGTTTGAATATCTTGGTTTCCATATTCACGCAATATATCTACGAACACAGACAAGCCCTGCGAAGCCCATGCGCGGTGTTCTTCTTCTTCCTGCACTTCTGTAAAGCGCAACTGAACACTCTCTACTGCTTCTGCCAACACGGGCATGTCTATTTTCTGCTTGTAAGGCACCTGTGTAGCCGTATGACTACGCCCCAAAGCCTTGATAAGCGAAGAGGTGTTCAAGATATTGCGCTCCATGCGCTCAATAGCCCGGGCTATTTCGCTTAGTTCGTTGTCGTCGTCCATTGGTGTTGCTTGCCCGGATATATCGCCCCTTTCGATTGACTTGGCTTTGCGCAACAGGCTCTGCAAAGGATGCACCAAGCGACTGCGCACAAACAATGCAGCCAGCAAGAGCACCAAAAGATTGATGGCAACGAAGCCCACAATGCTCCAGTAAAAAGCCCCTTGCGCTTCGTTGAGCGACGCTTGCAATTGTTGATTCAACTTGGCGTTTAATGCCAGCAACACAAAAGTTTCTGCCCGCAAATAATTGATAGACCGCGTGATGGCAGGATTCAGGCGCTTGGTTTCACCGCCTTGAATTTCTATTGCCTGCTCAAGGTCTATGTCAAGGCTCAGCTCTTCGGGCGCCTCTTGTTTTTCAATCAAATACAGCGGCTGTGAAGCCAAGGTGTCGGCATATGCGCGATAAGCTTGCCACCTGTCTTTTATTTTGAGCAATAAAGGACGCGCCTCTTGCGGCACGGCGGTCTTCAGGTTTATGGTTTGGTTGCCTACCTCCAGTTCGCCGCCCCTGTCCAGTGCGTTCAGCAGGACTGCATAAGAGGTAAGTTCTTCTTGCAAACTGCGACGCCGGTTTTCGTTGCCTCCGGCTACTTGTTCTGCTTCTATGAAGAGTTGTTGCAAAGTGATGTTTGCCTGCTGCCCTACTTCCAAAAGCTGTTGAGCCTGCCGGTAGTTGTCGAAGCGCACATACAACCAGGCAGCCGTGAACACCACCGAAAGTAAAATGGTAAGCAACACCAAAGTAAAAACGGTATATAGTTGCTGTTTTTTACGTGTTTTTTCCATATTATGACCATGATTTGAGGCGCCTAAGCCACTTGGCTCATTGAAATGTAGTACATTTGCTCGATAGTCTCTTTTACGAATATACAGCAATTTGTTGAAATCGCATAAAAGAATGAAAGGCAAAGTATTATTAATAGGTGCAGGGCGCTCGGCTGCCGCGCTCATCCGTTTTTTAGCCGAAAAGGTACGCACCGCACACTGGCAGGTGACTGTCAGCGATGTTTCCAAAGATTTTTTGGATAAGCAGCTGGCACCCTATCCGGAACTGCAGGCGGAAGCCCTGGATTGGAACCCGCATAAAATGCCCGAGCGTTTTTTAATGTCTTTCGATGTCATCATCTCGTTATTGCCGCCTCACATGCACTTCTATGTGGCAGAGCTGTGCGTAAAGCACCGTAAGCACTTGATTACCGCCTCTTATATCTCGCCTGAGATGGCCGCCTTGCATCAGGCTGCTCTTGATGCCGGCGTGTTGTTGCTCAACGAAATGGGGCTTGACCCCGGCATTGACCACATGTCTGCCATGCAGATGATGGATGCTATCCGGAAAGAGGGCGGCCGCATCACGGCTTTCCGTTCTTACACCGGTGGGCTTATCGCGCCTGCCTATGACAACAACCCCTGGCATTATAAATTTACATGGAATCCGCGCAATGTAGTACTCGCCGGGCAAGGCACGCCGGCCATGTATCGCGAGCAGGGCGATTACAAATATGTGCCTTATCATCAGTTGTTCAAAAGAGTGCAACCCATTCATATAGACGGATACGGGGAGTTTGAGGCGTATCCGAACCGCGATTCGTTGCACTACATGCCTCTGTATGGTTTGCAGGATGTGGCTACCATGCTGCGCGGTACCATCCGGCGCCGTGGTTTCTGCAGTGCTTGGAACTGCCTGGTGCAATTGGGACTAACCAACGATGCCCTGCTGATAGAAACCAAAAATCTGACTTGGCGTGCCTTGGTCAATGCTTTCCTGCCCTATGACCCGCAGTTGAGTGTAGAAGAGAAAGTGCTGCGTTATTTGCAAATCCCTGCCGGCAGCCACGAAATGCATTGCCTGCAGTGGTTGGGACTCTTCGAAGAAGAGCCGGTGCCGGCGCCTTCGGCACAAATGACACCGGCGGCCTTGCTACAGTTGCTTCTCGAACAAAAATGGGCATTGCAAGCCGGCGACCGCGATATGATTGTGATGCAACACGACATAGAGTTTGAACTCAATGGCAAGCGGCAACGCGAGGTCAGCGAGCTGGTAGTGGAAGGTGAAGCCAATGGCATCACAGCCATGGCCAAAACCGTGGGCTTGCCCTTGGGCATAGCTGCCGAGCTGCTTATAGAGGGCAATCTTTCTCTACGTGGCGTGCAGGCACCGGTGCATGCCGAAATTTACGAGCCGGCTTTAAAGCGCCTGCAATCATATGGTATTCATTTTAAACAGAAAAAAGAAACGACAGCTCTATGAAAAGAACAGAGATAGCAGAACTGGGCGAATTTGGATTGATTGAGCGTCTGAAAAAATACGAAACGCGCCAACATGCTTCCACACTAAAAGGCATTGGCGATGACGCGGCAGTTTGGAAAATCGACGAGGAACGCTACGGGCTGCTTTCTACCGACCTGCTGGCAGAGGGCATTCATTTTGATTTGGGCTATACCCCACTCAAGCACTTGGGCTATAAAGCCATTGCCGTGAATGTATCGGATATCGTTGCCATGAACGGCTACCCCAAGCGGGCCGTGGTGAGCATAGCCCTGAGCAATCGTTTTTCGGTAGAAGCCATTGAAGAGTTGTACGAAGGCATGAAGATAGCCTGTGAGCGCTATCGTGTGGATTTGGTAGGCGGCGATACTACCTCTTCCCGCAGTGGATTAATCATCAATGTAGCCATTGAGGGCGAAGTAAGTGCCCAACGCATTGCCTACCGGCATACGGCACGTGTTCATGACGTGCTTTGTGTAACCGGCGACTTGGGCGCTGCCTACATAGGCTTGCAAATCATGGAGCGCGAGAAGCAGGTGTTTTTAGCCAATCCGGAGCAGCAACCCGACCTCACCCCCTACGACTACGTAGTAGAGCGCTTGCTGCGCCCCGAGGCACGCCTTGATATGGTCGAAGAGTTTCGAAAACGGGAGGTAATCCCCACTGCCATGATCGATATTTCAGACGGCTTGGCGTCGGAAATCCTGCACCTGTGCACACAGTCCAATGCCGGTGCACTGGTGTATGAAGAGCGCATCCCCATTGACCGCATGACCTATGAGGTAGCCGTGAATGAGTTCAAAATAGCCCCTACCATCTGTGCCATGAATGGTGGTGAAGACTATGAGCTGTTGTTCGCCCTTTCGCCGTCTGATTTTGAAAAAGTGAAAGACCACCCCGATATCGTACCTATTGGATACCTAACCCATCCGAGCGAAGGTACGTACTTACAAACAAGAGGTGGTAACCTGGTTAAAATAGAAGCGCAAGGATGGAATCATTTCAAAAAATCATAGGCAGCCGTTTATTGGTTGTTCTCTTCTTTTCCCTCAGCACACCACAGGTTTTGGCACAGGAGCAGCAGCCTGCCAAGGTGGTCAAAGAGAAGTCCATGGTTACGGGAAAAGAAGTGGAGTGGAAAATGACCGGCGATGACCGCGTAGTGGTGGGCGACTCAAGCACGCACTATATTCAAGTTTACATTCAAAACCCCGGCAGTGTGCTTTATGGCAACCGCTGTGCCGAAGAGCAAGCCGCCGCCATGGGGCTGGAGTACATACTGATTGGCAAAGACATAGGCTATGGCATGAGCCGCTGGGAGCAATTCTGGCAAAATGCAGGCGCCCACTTGCGTGCTTTTTTTAAAAATGGATTTTTTTGGCAGAAACGTCTGCGACGACGCATCCATGAGTGCCAACTTAAAACCGGAGACCGGATAGGCTGACATGTGCGGAATCATAGGATTGGCCGGCAAGCACATGCCGGCAAAAGCAGTATTTACCCAAGCCCTCGATGCCCTGGCACACCGGGGACCCGATGCCGAAGGCTTTTTTCAGGAGCATGACATCTGTTTGGGGCACCGCCGCCTGAGCATTTTAGACCTGCGCCCCGAAGCCAACCAGCCTATGTTTAGCCGGTGCGGGCGCTATGTGTGCGTCTTCAATGGCGAAATATACAACTATCAAGACCTGGGGCGGCAGTTTGGGCTTCACCTGCGCACACACTGCGATACGGAAGTGCTTATTGAGCTGTATGCCCGCTTAGGCGATGACTTCGTGCAGCATCTCAACGGCATGTTTGCCATTGCCATTTATGACCGGCACCAACAACGTTTGACGCTCTGGCGTGACCGCCTGGGCATCAAGCCTCTTTTCTATTATTTCGACGGCCATACTTTGGCTTTTGCTTCCGAGCTGAAGGGCATCGAACAAATGCAATTGCCCTTGGCGCTGCGTCAAGAAGCAATAGCGGCTTTTTTGCATCTCGGCTACATACCTGCCCCCCTGAGCATCTACCGGCAAGTGTACAAGCTGCCCCCCGGCTGTAAGCTGCAATGGCACGGTCAGCAGCTGCAAATCGAGCATTATTGGCAAGCGCGGCAGTTTGCGCAAATACAAACACATTGGACAGAAACAGAGGCTAAACACACACTCAAGCAACTGCTTAGCAGTTCGGTACGCTACCGTCTTATCAGCGATGTTCCGGTGGGCGTGCTGCTTAGTGGTGGTGTCGACTCCGGCTTGGTGGCTGCGGTGGCCGCCCAAGAAAGCAAGCACCGCCTGCAAACTTTTTCCATTGGCTTCGAAGAAGCACAATTCAACGAAGCGCCTTTTGCAGAGCAAGTGGCACAAGCGCTGGGCAGCGAACACCACACCGATTACGTATCGGCACGGCGCGCCATCGACTATATTCCCCGCATCATTGATATTTATGACGAGCCCTATGCCGATGAGTCGGCATTGCCCACCTTATTGGTGAGCCTTTTGGCCAAGCGTTCCGTAACCGTAGCTTTAGGTGGCGATGGTGGCGATGAGCTGTTTTGGGGCTACGGTGTGTATCAGTGGGCTGAACGGACCGCAAAGAAGTGGTTTCGCCGGGCACGCCCCTTGCTTCCGCTGCTTGGTTTCATACCGGAACGCCGCTTACGCAAGCTGGCTGCCATGAGCCGGTGGAAAAGCGAAGATTTAAAACCATGGCACTTGTTCTCGCAAGAACAAGGTTTTTTCAGCCTGCAAGAAATCGACAGCCTGCTGTGCGCCTCGCCCGGAAACTACGGCCTACCATCAATGGCCATGCCACCCGGTCTGTCTGCCACCTGCCGGCAGGCGCTTTTCGACCTGCATTATTACCTCCCTGACGACCTGCTCACCAAAGTGGACAGGGCAAGCATGCAGGTAGCCCTGGAGGTGCGTGTGCCTTTGCTTGACTATCGCATTGCAGAATTCGCCCTTTCGCTGCCCGACCACTTGAAGTACAGGCAAGGACAAAGAAAGTATTTACTGCGCCGCCTTTTAAATGACTACCTGCCTTCCGCTTTGTTCGAACGCCCTAAAAAGGGCTTTGCCATCCCCTTGGCTGCCTGGATGCAAGGCGAATTGAAAGATTTATTTTGGGATGGCCTGTCCGAAAATATTGTGCGCAAGCATGGCGTAGTGCAAGCTGCTTATGTAACGAAGCTGAAACGAGGCTTCGAAAAAGGGAACCACTCACTTTACAGACGCTTGTGGGCACTGTGGGTACTGCATCTGTTCTTAGAGCAAAAAAGCGGCACAGGAATATAACTTCAAAAAGCGCTTAGTCTTGAAACTTCAACTTATTTAATACAAGCTTATTGCCGTCAAGATCAAGCCATGCGGCATATTCGAATCCGTCGTTGTCTTTATACACTACCACCTTGGGCAATATGCCGGCCGGATACTCTATGCCGTCAATCACCATCTTGTATTCTTGTGTATTCAAATCTTGATAGATAAAAGCCCAGTGCTTTTTACTGGGGGTAAAATACACGGTAGGATAACCGGTCAACACATCGATAATCAGCGAGTATTCACCCATATATTCCACCCGGCCATCCACATAAGCGTTTAGCTGGTAAGTATCGAAAGCCGTTTCACTGAAGCTCCAGAAATAGAAATCTTCGGTATTGGGAATAAATTTGATGTCAAGAATAGAGTAAAATTCGCCCACATAGTATTTCTCGTTGATAACCAAAGAGTCTTTGCCGGTATCAGGGTTGGGCTTTACAATTGCCACGCTGTTGCGGCTGTCGCTCACTTTGAAGTACTGCACATTGCTCGAAAAGCCTTTACGCCCACGGAAATAAAGCGTCTGGTCTGCCCCCACCACGTAGTTGAAGCGGTCGGGTTTAATACCAAGGTCATACTGTTTTACAAAGTCTTCATAGGGACCAAACAACTGCCCATTGACCAAATAGTAAATTTTTTGGTCTTTGATAACATTCACGGCATAGTTGTGGGTGGTATAAGCCACGCGGTTGTACTGCTCATAGTCGTAATCACCAACCAGCTTACGTTCGAAAAGTCCCAAATCACCTTTGTTGGTAATAATCGAGTAGCGCTCCACCAACTCTTCGGTTTCTTGCATGGAAGCCTCGTCAATACCGCTGGCTACAATAGGTTCGGTGTTGAACTTTTTAGCCATCAATATCCATTGGTTGATATCGAGAAAAACGAATTGATAAATCTGTTCGAAAGGTCCAAGCAAATTGCCATTGCTAAATTGCACGTAATACTCATAGCGGTTGCCGTCGTTCTCGAAAAAAACCACTGCCCAGCTGTCGCCATAATTACTGAGATAATAGTCAATCAAGTTGGGAAATGGTCCTTGTGAACGCCCGTTGACTTGTATGTTGTATTCAGACAAGCGCTCGTTATACATGATATAACTCTGCAGGTAGTCGGTAATTCGTGCATCAAAGGTGCGCTGGCTCGACGGATGTTTATACACCTTGTAGCCATCGAAAATCACCACATTGCTGTCTTTTTGTGTATCGGTAAAACACCAATGCTTATCGGTGAGTGTAGGCGGCGCGATGGAACGCCGCTCGAAAGGACCATAAATGCCCCGGTTGATGATGTATTTTCTGTTCTTCTGCAATTGGTTGTCTATTACGGCCACATATCCCATCTTTGAGAGGTATAAATGCAAGTTGCTCTCATTGGTTGCCAACACCTCCCCTTCGCTGAGCGTATAGACCGTTTCTTTTTCTATTTCTTGTGCTTGGGCGGCCAATCCTGCAAGCAAAAGCAAACATAAACACAGCTGCTTCATGGCAGTCATTTCTTTTTTAGAGTATCATAAATGGAAGCAAAAAGCCTTGCAGGCAAGTGTAATTGCTACAAGGCTTGTACGATAAGGCACACCGGAAAGTTATGAAGTAAATCTTTTTTTGAACTCTTCGAACTTCTTGCCGGCAGCCTCTTTTACCTTTTCAAAGGTGTCGGCAGCTTCTTCGGCAAAGTCCTCGATTTTATCGTTGAATGTTGGCTCCGGCTCACCGGTAACGGCATTGTCAATTTTGACGTGGACGGCATTGCCCACTCTCGCTTTCACAAAAGCCAGGCTCAACTGAAAAGCCTGATGCGCTTTTTCTTCATCTATTTGCAGCTCTGCTGCCATTTTCTTTACGAAGCTTTCTACTGTTTCCATAGGTACGCGTGTTTAGGGTAAAGTAAATTTTTGAGTTTGTGTATGCATGAAAATACCAAAAAGTAAAAGAATTACCTAATCCTTCTTAGCTGAAGCAGCAGGTTTTTCCAATAACCTTCCGTCATGCTGCTTTCAATAACGCCCCGGCTGGTAGAGGCATGAATAAACCATATCTTATCGGGCGACTCCACACGACTTACAATGCCTACATGCGTTACTTTCCGGCTGGATTTAGAAGGCTTGAAAAAAGCCAAATCACCGGGGCGGGCTTCGCGTACACTCACTTGCCTGCCCACCTTCATCTGTTCGGAAGCCGTTCGGGGCAAATCCACACCTACCTTTTTATACACGGTACACACCAAACCGGAGCAGTCGAATCCCCGGTTGCCTGTGCCGCCATACTGATAAGGGCGCCCCAAATATTTTTGGGCTTCGCGTACCACCTCTTCATTTCCTTGTGTAGATTTGCCGGAGCTCTTTTTCTGTGCGGCACAGCTTGCCAAGAGGCAAGCAAGCAAGACCGGCAGCAAGTACCTAATGCGTGATTGAGTCATAATTCCAACTTCATTGACGAATAGCATTCCTTTTACTTGTACAAACTAATAAAAAATTCTTATTTTAATACATCTACAACAGGAGGTCACCTTATGAGTCGTCGCATTGAATACCAATACCAAGACAGTCACTTCTCTGCCTCAGAGCCCAATAAAATCGATGAAAAGTGTCTGCACACGGAAGAAATGTTACTGAATATAGGACCGCAGCACCCTTCCACGCATGGTGTACTGCGCTTGGAGGTCCTCACCGATGGCGAAATAGTCAAAGAAGTCGTTCCGCATATTGGCTACCTGCATCGTTGCTTTGAAAAGCATGCCGAATCGCTGCCCTACAACCAAATCATTCCCTTTGTTGACCGCATGGACTACGTGGCTGCCATGAATTCGGAACATGCATTTGTGATGGGTGTCGAGCGCATGCTTGGTATTCATGAGCAGATACCTAAGCGGGTGGAATACATCCGGGTGTTGGTTGCCGAGCTGAACCGGCTGGCTTCGCATTTTATTGCCATAGGTACCTACGGGCTGGATATCGGCGCCTTTACGCCTTTTCTATGGCTGATGCGCGACCGGGAACACATCCTGCGCTTGCTGGAGTGGGTAAGCGGCGCGCGCATGCTTTACAACTACCTGTGGGTAGGCGGCCTGTTTTATGACCTTCCCGTAGGCTTTGAAGCCCAATGCAGGGAGTTCGTTCATTATTTAAAACCAAGGCTTGACGAGGTAAAACAGTTGCTGATTGAAAATAAGATTTTCATTGAACGCACGGCCCACGTGGGGGTGTTGCCACTGCCGGTAGCCATCAACTATGGCGTGAGTGGTCCTATGCTGCGTGCCTCGGGGCTTGCCTATGATTTGCGGCGCGTAGAGGGCTATTCCGTTTATCCTGAATTGGAATTCGATATTCCCATAGGGCAAGGGCTCATGGGCACCACGGGCGACTGCTGGGACCGCACCTATGTGCGCTTGCTCGAATGCTATGAGTCCATCAAAATCATAGAGCAGTGTGTGGAGCGCCTTGAGAAAGAGCACAAACGAAGCCCCGCCTTTGATCCGCAAGCGATGGTGCCTAAAAAAATACGCCCCAAAGCCATGGATTTCTATGTGCGAGCCGAGAACCCCAAGGGCGAACTGGGCTTTTTCTTTCGTAGCGACGGGCGCAGCGATATTCCTTTCCGCTGCAAGGCACGCTCGGCCTGTTTTGTGAACTTATCGGTGTTGCCTGAGTTGTGCCGGGGGGTTATGCTGGCAGACCTGATGGCCATTGTCGGCTCCCTGGATTTGGTCATGGGTGAAGTAGATCGCTGATGCAAAAGCGCATGCTATACATATTGCTGCTCTGTGCATGCTTGATACGCCCAAGCTTGCCGGTTTTCGGTCAGCAAAAAACAGCTACGTTTCATGTAAAAGACAGCCTGGAAATACAAACGCTTCGTGGTCCTTGGGCTTTCTTTTGGCAGCGCCATCTTGGCTTTCCGGATCTTGCAAAACAAAAACCGGATACGCTTTTTTACTTACCTGCCGATTGGGGGGATTATGGGTACAGCGTCTTTGGGTACGGCACCTACTATCTTCAAGTGGTTTTGCCTGCCTGCCAAGACGAATGGATGCTGGAAATGCCCAACATCAGCAGTGCTTATCTGCTCCTTGTCAATGGCGACACCTTGGCAAAAGGCGGCATGCCGGCCACAAGCCGGGAAAAGGAAGTGCCTGACTATCGCCGGCGGTGGGTCAGTCTGCCCAAATCGCTGGGCGACACCTTGCATATAGTCATCCAGGCAAGCAATTTTCATTACAACCGCTCGGGGGTGTATTTGCCCATCATGATAGGCACCCGGGCAGCCATGAAGCAAAAGTTCAATCGCGGGCGCCAATGGGAAATATTCGTCATGGGGGCGCTTTTCTTTATGTTTTTTTATCACCTGGTGCTCTATTTCTTTATGCCCACCTACCACAAAAGGGCTGTGGTTTACCTTGCCTTGGCTTGCTTGCTTTTTTTGATTCGAATCCCCATTGTCAACTCCGGCACTCAAGTGGTTTTTGATTTGCTTCCTGCTGCTTCATTTCATGTGCTGCTCCGGCTGGAAGTTCTAAGTGTGTTGTTAGGCACACCTCTTACCGTCTTGTTTGTGCATAGCCTTTTCCCCATGCAGGGAAGGCGTAAGGTAGAGCGCCTGGTATTATTGCTTTCCGGGCTCATGATGCTGATCACTTTGTTGATGCCTGCTTACATTTACGGCTACCTGCTGCCGGTCTTGTATCTGATGCTTGTTTTTGTCTATCCCTATGTGATTGTACTTACCTACAAAGCCTGGCGTAAAAAACGCAGTGGCGCTTCTTGGCTCATGCTGGGCTACATTTTGGTGGCGCTTTTGGTGGGGCTGGAAGTGCTCTTTTTCCTTAGTGTAGTGCCGCTGCCCTATGGCAATACAGCCTCAATGGGCATGTTTCTTTTCTTGCTGACGCAGTCTATAGCCCTTGCACAAATTTTTTCTGACGCGTTTCATAGAGCCGAGCGCCTTTCCACCACTTTGGAAGCGCGTGTGCAAGAGCGTACCATTGAGCTGCAAATGCAAAAAGAATACATGACACAGCTCAACCAAAGCATGATGGACAGCCTGAACTATGCCAAGCGAATACAAACGGCGGTGCTTCCACCGGAAAAAGAGCTGAAACGGGTATGCCGGGATGGCTTCGTGCTTTATCTGCCCAAGGCAATAGTCAGCGGGGATTTTTATTGGGTATATGAAGAAAACAGTACCGTATGGGTTGCAGTGGGTGATTGCACCGGTCACGGTGTGCCGGGTGCCTTCATGGCTTTGCTGGCTAAAAATGCCCTGGATAGCGTGGTCATACAACAAAAAACACAAAGCCCCAAGGAAGTACTGGAACGCTTGGATGCCTATTTGCGCGCCCAACTCGGGCAAGACGATACAGAGCGGAAACAAGGACAAAGCTATGACGGCATGGTGCTGGCGTTATGCAAGATTGACAAAAGCCAAGATGTGCTCACTTTTGCGGGTGCCGAGCGCCCCCTGTGGCTCATTCGTAACCGGCAGTTGCAGCAGTGGGAAACCAGCCGCGACCTCATTGCCGGTTATGCCCAGCAGAACAAATCGTTTGATGAGGTAACCATTGCCCTGCATCCCGGTGACAAGTTATATATGTTCAGCGATGGCTTCATGGATCAGTTTAATGGAATGAGCCGGAAAAAATTCTCCAAAAGACGCTTCGAGAGCTTGCTTGTGGATATATCGTCTTATCAGATGCAAGAGCAAAAAGATATTTTGTTTGCCACCTTTGAGCGCTGGCGTGGCAAAAGTCCACAAATCGACGATGTCATTGTGGTGGGCATAGAGTATTGAAGCTTGTGTTTAGCTGATGCGCGCCCAATTCAGCTTTTCAGCTGCTTGTTTTTCCACGTGCTTGCGCAACAGCGCATATTCCGGTGCCTGCAAAGCCGGGTCGGTTGAAAGCAATTCTTCCACTGCCTTTTTGGCTTTCTCAATGACGGGGTAGTCTTTAGCCAAATTGGTGAACATCAAACTCACACCGCTTTGGCGAGTGCCCGTAATGTCGCCGGGACCACGTATTTCCAAATCCACATTGGCAATTTCAAAACCATCGTTGCTTTCAACCATGGTTTTTATACGGCGGCGGGCTTCACTGCTTAGCTTGTTACTTGTCATCAGTATGCAATAAGACTGCTCGGCGCCCCGCCCTACTCTGCCCCGCAGCTGGTGCAACTGAGCCAAGCCAAAGCGCTCGGCATTTTCAATCACCATGACACTGGCATTGGGCACATTCACGCCCACCTCTATCACCGTGGTGGCCACCATGATTTGTGTTTCGCCCCGCGCAAAACGCTGCATTTCATAGTCTTTATCTTGCGGACGCATGCGTCCATGCACGATGCTCACATGATACTCGGGGAATGCCCGCCGGATGCTTTCATAGCCATCCATCAGGTCTTTCAGGTCCAAGGTTTCCGATTCTTCAATTAAAGGATAGACAAAATAAGCCTGTCTGCCTTTTTTCAGCTCTTCGCGCACAAAACCGAATACATTCAGGCGGTGCTTGTCGTAGCGGTGAATGGTGCGTACCGGCTTGCGCCCCGGTGGCAGTTCATCAATTATTGATACATCCAAATCGCTGTAAAAAGTCATGGCCAGCGTGCGGGGAATGGGCGTTGCCGTCATCACCAGCACGTGCGGATATACACCTTCGTTCTTTTGCCACAACTTGGAGCGCTGCTCCACACCGAAACGGTGCTGCTCGTCGATGATGCTAAGTCCCAAGTTTTTGAATTGTACGCTGTCTTCGATAAGTGCGTGTGTGCCCACCAGTAAATCAATTTCGCCGGCTTGTAGCGCGGCAAGCAAGGCACGCCGTTCGCTTTGAGGAGTAGAGCCTGTGAGCTTAGCTACTTTGACCGGCAGTTTTTCGGCAAACTCACAAAAGCTTTTATAATGCTGGTCTGCCAATATTTCGGTTGGTGCCATCAAGCAGGCTTGTGCCCCACTGTCTATGGCAATGAGCGCCGCAATAAAAGCCACCACAGTTTTACCACTGCCTACATCGCCTTGCACCAGGCGGTTCATTTGCCTGCCCGACTTCATGTCGGCATAAATTTCGCGCAGCACACGGCGTTGTGCGTTTGTCAGGCGGAAAGGCAGGACTTCCTCGATAAAGCGCCGCGAGAGCTCTACTTTATTCAATACTTGCCCTGCAAAATGCTGTTTCCGGTAAATCTTGGCTTGCACCAAATACAGCTGAAAGAAAAATATTTCTTCAAACTTCATGCGGGTTTGTGCTTGCTCCAGAAGCTGTTTGTTTTTTGGGAAATGCAGCTGTGCCAATGCCTCTGCTTTGGGCAACAGGCCATAGCGTTGCCGGATGGACAGCGGCAAGGGGTCTTGCACGTGGGGCAATGCCATAGGCAGCAAATGGGCAATCAGGCGGCTGATGCCACGGCTGTCCAATCCTTTGCGTTTCAGCTTGTCGGTGCTGTGATACACAGGGCGCAAGCCCAGCCGCTCTTCGCCCAAAAAAGGTTCTATTTCGGGGTGTGGCATAGAGTACGCCTTCTGAAACTCCTGCACGCGCCCATACACCACATACTCTACGCCCGGCTTCAACTGCTTTCTTATCCAATCTATTTTTTTGAACCAAACCAACTCCACGGTGCCGGTGCCGTCATGAAAATAGGCAATCAAACGTCGTTTGCTGCCGCTGCCTGCTTCTTCTATAGCACGCAGGAATCCGCGCAACTGCACATAACGGTCTTCTTCAACATTCAACGCCTTCACCGTGCTGAAAGAAGTGCGGTCTTCATAGCGAAAGGGCAGGAACTCCAGCAAGTCACGGAAAGTAAAAATTCCCAATTCGGTGTTGAGCATCTGCGCCCGTTGTGGTCCCACACCTTTCAAATAAGCAATGGGCGTATCCCAAAAAGAAGCTGCGTTTTTTTCCATGCGTTTTTTGGCTTGCAAGCAAACAAATATACTCAAAAACAGGGACAGGCTTGCCCGCTGCCTGCCCTGCGTTGCTACTGCGGGGCATTCTGTGTACCTTTGTTGGTTCAATCAGTGCGCCATTGACAGATGTTACTTCCGCGATATACTCAAACATGCATAGAGGTAGGGGTTGATGAAGTGGGGCGCGGCTGCCTGGCCGGTCCGGTGGTAGCCGCCGCCGTGGTGCTGCCCGATACTTTCGACCTGCCCTTGCTCAACGATTCCAAACAGCTGAAAGAAAAAGAGCGCATCGAACTGGCCAAAGCCATTCGCCGGCAGGCACTGGCTTATGCCGTTGCCGAAGCATCGGTAGAAGAAATAGACCGCTATAACATACTGCAAGCTACCTTTCTGGCCATGCATCGTGCCTTGGACGAAGTGTTTGCGCACCTTTCGCCCCCGCCCAACTTGATACTGGTCGATGGCAACCGTTTCAAGCCTTATCCTTTTGTAGCACACCGGTGCGTGGTAAAAGGCGACGGACGGTATGCTTCCATTGCCGCCGCTTCGATATTGGCAAAAGTATATCGTGATAATTTGATGAAAAGTCTTGCAGCTGAATTCCCGCAATATGGCTGGGCGCAGAATGTGGGTTATCCTACACCTGCCCACAAGCAAGCCATTGCCCGGTACGGCCTGACCATATGGCACCGCAGGAGCTTTAAAATACGTCCTGCCTCTGCCACCGGGCGCTAAGATATTCCAAGAAAAGAGACAAGCCGTGTCTTTTTGTTTGATTATTTCTATTTTTGAAAAACTATCTTTCTTAAAACAACGCATCTATGCAAGCACAAGAAGTAAAACACATACCGCTGGAGCATGTGCACCAAGCCATGGGCGCCAAAATGGTAGAGTTTGGCGGTTTTTTAATGCCCGTACGCTACGGCTCCGAAAAGCAAGAGCATTTGAATGTGCGTGAAAACGTGGGCGTTTTCGACGTATCGCATATGGGCGAATTTTTGGTAAGTGGCGAACAGGCACTGGATTTCATTCAGTGGGTAAGCGCCAACGACGCCTCCAAGCTAAGCATAGGCAAGGCGCAATATTCTTACCTGCCCAACGAACAAGGGGGCATCGTAGATGACCTGCTTGTGTACCGGCTCGATGACCAAGAGTACATGTTGGTGGTCAATGCGTCGAACATAGAAAAAGACTGGAACTGGCTGGAGCAGCAACGTAGCCGCTTCCCGAAAACCAACATGCGCAATGTGTCGGAAGAAGTGGCGCTGTTTGCCGTGCAGGGACCGCGTGCTGCCGACGCCCTGCAAAGCCTTACCGACGTGAGTCTGAACAATATCCCTTACTATCATTTTGAAATCGGCGCTTTTGCCGGTGTGGGTGAAGTCATCATTTCGGCAACCGGTTATACAGGTGCGGGCGGCTTCGAGTTGTATGTACCTGCCCAACACGCCGAAGAAGTGTGGAATGCTATCTTCGAAGCAGGCAAAGCCTTCAATATTCAGCCGGCCGGCTTGGGGGCACGCGACACGCTGCGCCTGGAAATGGGCTATTGCCTCTATGGTAATGACATAGACGACCACACCTCGCCCCTCGAAGCCGGTTTGGGCTGGGTAACCAAGTTCAGCAAACGTTTCATTGCCGATGAGCTTTTGCAAAAGCAAAAAGAAGAAGGCATTAAGCGGCGTCTTACCGGCTTCAAAATGTTAGACAAGGGGGTGCCCCGGCAAGGCTTCGAAATTCAAAACGAAGCAGGTGAAACCGTAGGCACGGTAACCTCCGGCACACTCTCACCTTCGCTCAATATAGGCATTGGTTTGGCGTATCTTCCTACCGAACTGACAACAGAAGGCACACGCTTGTTCTTGAATATGCGCGGGCGCCAACTGGCAATAGAAGTGGTGAAACCGCCTTTTATAAAAAAATAAAAAGAGCAACACTGCAGCATGAAAATAGAAGTATGCATGTCGCCGGACTTGCTGCCCCGCTATGATGTGGGGGGCAAGAGTGTGGTAGTTATCGATGTACTGCGTGCCACTTCGTGCATGGTCACTGCTTTTGCCCACGGCGTAAAAGCCATCATACCGGTAAAGGAAGTAGAGCGCTGTCGTCAATGGCAGCAAAAAGGTTATTTGGCAGCTGCCGAACGAAACGGGCAAAAAGTAGAAGGCTTCGATTTGGACAACTCGCCTTTCAGTTATATGCAAGAGCGGCTCAAAGGGCAAACGCTGGTGGTTACCACCACCAATGGCACCACGGCTATCGAAGCGGTCAAAGGCAAAGCCGCACACATACTGACAGGGGCTTTTTTGAACAAACAGGCGGTCATCGATACTCTCCGGAAAATCAACCGGGACGTGCTGCTTTTGTGCGCCGGCTGGAAAGGGCGTGTCAACATGGAAGATACGCTCTTTGCCGGTGCTGTGGTGGCAGGCATGCCTCATGCCACCATAGAAGACGATGCCGCCCTCATGGCTGCCGACCTGTATCGCTTGCACCGCCACAATAAAATGGAAATCATGCGCCACTGCTCGCATGTGCAGCGGCTCAAGCGGTTGGGCATAGAAAAAGATATTGAGTTCTGTCTGCAAGAAGACCTTTATCCGGTAGTACCTGTCTTGCAAGAAGACCGTTTGGTTGCATTCACTGCCCACCCGGCTTTTATTTCATCATCATAGCCATCACAAACCTTAGTTCAATATGAATCTGAAACGTATAGGCATTCATGCAGGAGTAGCCCTTCTCTTTTTACTCATAGCCATCGCCTACATGCCGGAAGTGCTGCAAGGTAAAATATTGCTTCAGCACGATATACTGCAAGGTGAAGCGGCTTCGCACCAAAACGAGGTGTTTCACCGGCAAACAGGCGAGCAGCCCCTTTGGGCAGACAATATGTTTAGCGGCATGCCCGGCTATTTTGTGTATATGCAAACGCCGGCAAGCATTCCCACCACCTTGGGGCGGGTGCTCTTCTTCGACATGGGACTCAACCCCGCCAACTTTTTATTTTGGGCTATGCTGTGCATGTATTTGGCGGCTTGCCTGCTGGGCGCTTCACCGGCAGTGGCGGTGGTGTGTGCGCTCGCCTATGCGTTTGGCAGTTACAATATCATCAGTATAGAAGCGGGGCACATCTCCAAAGTCATTGCCATAGCCACTTTACCCGCCGTGGTAGGCAGCGTTATTTATGCTTACCGGCAACAAAGCCGTGCTTACCGCCTCTTGGCATTGTCGCTGTTACTGTTTTTTACTGCCATCCACCTTTACAGCAACCACATACAAATCAGCTACTACGGGGCTTTGATACTACTGCTGTATTTCTTTTTTGAATTGTATTTGCAGTTGCGTGCCAAAGCATGGAAGCCCTTCGTTTTCACTTCGCTGTTGCTTGTAGCAACGGCCGGCTTGGCACTGAGCACTTACAGTACCCGCCTGCTTACTACTTATGAATATAGCCGCTATTCCATTCGCGGAAAACCGGAGCTGTCAACCACCCCTTTGGCAGTGCTCGAGCCTGAAAAGAAAGACTCGCTGCAGGCAGCTGCCTCGCAAAGCGACGGCTTGGATATGGACTACGCCTTCCAATGGAGCTATGGCAAAGCCGAAAGCCTCACCTTGCTTATCCCCCACTTCATGGGCGGGGGCAGCATGTCCGGTTTAGACCAACAGTCCGGCACCTACAAGGCACTGGTACAGCTGGGGGTTCCCCCTGCCACGGCGGCCGGCTTTGTTCGTCAATTGCCTTTGTACTGGGGCGAGCAGCCCTTCACCGCCGGACCGGCTTACTTGGGGGCGGCTTTTGCTTTGATATTCCTGTTTGCGTTTTTGAGCAGCCGTCATCCCTTGCGCTGGTGGGCTATGGCATCGGTGCTGTTGTTGCTCATGATTGCTTGGGGGAAAAACTGGCTATGGTTCAACGAGTTGATGTTCCGCTATTTTCCGCTTTTCAACAAGTTCCGGGCAGTCACCATGACACTCACCCTGCTGCCTCTGCCCATGGGACTCATGATAGCCCTCTGGTGGAAAGAGTGGCGCGAACAACAGAATCAAGCCGGATGGCAAGACCACAACCGGCGCATGCTCATCTATGCCGCCGGTTCGCTTGGCGGACTGACACTGCTTTTGGCAATAGCCGGTGGGCTGCTTTTTAACTTCTCTGCCCCCCAAGACACCCAACTGATGGGCTATCTTACCCAAGCCTTCGGCAACGAACGGCAGGCATGGGCTATTATGGAAGCGCTGCGCCAAGACCGCCAAGCCATGATGCAAGCCGATGCATGGCGTAGTTTCTTCTTTATAGCTGTAGCAGCCGGCCTCTTGTGGTGGCTTATACGTCAGCCGCGCCAACAAGCCGTTTGGTGGGGCTTGGCTCTGCTTTGCCTCATTGACCTGTGGGCAGTGGATAAGAAGTATTTGAACAAAGAAGACTTCCGTTCGAAATATGAAAAAGAACGTTTCTGGCAGCCTACCGAAGCCGATAAGCAAATACTGCAAGACTCAAGCTATTTCCGGGTATTGAACCTGACGGTGAGCCCATTCAACGATGCCACTACTTCTTATTGGCACAACTCGGTGGGCGGCTATCATGGGGCCAAATTGCGCATCTATCAGGATTTGATAGAAGGCTACCTGAGCCGGCAACAATGGCACATCTACGATATGCTCAACACCAAGTATGTTATCGTAAAAACCCCCGAAGGGCAAACCCAAGTGCAACGCAACGACGGGGCCCTGGGCGCTGCCTGGTGGGTAGAGCGCTGGCGGTGGGCAAGCAATGCCGACGAAGAGTTCCGTGCACTTAAAGAGCTGCAACCTGCCGTTGAAGCAGTGCTGCGCAAAGAATATCAAACAGCCTTGGAAGGGCTGCAGCCTGCCCCCGTGGACTCAAGCGAATACATACGCATCGTGCACCAAGAGCCGCATCGCTATGTGTATGAAACGCAATCGAAGCGCGAGCGACTGGCTGTATTTTCGGAAATCTACTATCCCGAAGGCTGGAAAGCAACCATCGATGGCAAAGAAGCCCCAATACTGCGGGCAAACTATGTGTTGCGTGCCTTGCGTATCCCCGCCGGCAAGCACGAAGTGCGTTTCGAGTTCCGGCCCGCTTCTTATGAAAAAGGGCAAAAGATAGACTTGGTGGCTTCGATAGTATGGTTGCTTGCTATTGCCGGCAGCATTTTCTTCGCTGTGCGCCTGCTGCGCACCACCTCCCACAAAGAATAAATGGAAAGACTATGTCGAAAAATAAAAAGCTTGAATTTCAGAAGAGTGTACATATCAAAAACAAACGCGCTTATTTCGAATACCACATTTTAGAAACCTATGAAGCCGGCATTGTATTGACCGGCTCGGAAATCAAATCCATTCGTTTGGGCAAGGTGCAGCTGCAGCAAGCTTATTGTTACTTCGACAAGGGCGAGCTGTGGATAAAAGATATGCACATTGCTCCTTATGAACAAGGGGGGCATTACAACCACGAGCCGATGCGCCCCCGCAAGCTCTTGTTGCATAAGCGCGAACTGCGCAAGCTGCAAGAGAAACTCGAAGAGAAAGGACTTACCATCATTCCTACCCGTCTGTATATCAACAACCGGGGATGGGCAAAGGTGGAAATTGCCTTGGCAAAAGGTAAAAAACTCTACGACAAAAGGGAAACCATCAAAAAACGTGACCAAGAGCGCGAAATGGCTCGAAAAGACTGGTAAAGAAAACAAAAAGCCGGAGCATATGTTCCGGCTTCGCTTAAGCGTGCAAACTATTTGTTATAAAGTTCTCTAAGAAATGACTAAAATTTTTTTAACAAACACAGAAATTCAAGGGATGATTTCTGACGAGCGTATGCATTTTCCTAAATATGTGCCCTCTATTCTTAACTTATTAAACCAATGGACACAAGCTACCAGGCCCAAAAACGTAGGGCAACTGAGCGAGCTTATTAAGCAGTTTCCCGGAAAAACACCGGAAGAGTGGAAAGAATGGTACTCCCAACGCTACCCCAAATGCTATTCAAGAAGCGACACAAAAAATAATGGACTTACTACCTTCCTTAAAAGCAGCCATTTCCAGAATTGATGAGCCCATGGTACGGCGTTGGGTAGAAGACCTCGTGATAAACAAAACTTTTGCCGGGCTGAGCACCCAGCAAGTTATCTTAATAAGATTAAGCGAGCACTATTGCCCCTCATACAAATTGGCTTCCCCGGAAGAAGAAGCAAAAGGCATCGACGGTTTCATAGGGACGATACCGGTGAGCATCAAACCTCAAAGCTACCAATCCAAAGCCTTGAACGAAGCTATTGACGTAACTATAGTTTTCTACAAAAAGAAAAAGAACGGCATTGAGCTTCAATTCGACGAAAGTGCATTTTTAAAGCTGTAGCGAGACACTAAAAGAGAGACATCTGTTCGGAAACAGAAAGCTGTATGTTATCTGACACTGTCTGCTGTTTCTTGCCTGCTTGATACTCCTTGTAAATAAGCTGAAAGGCATTCTCTTTTTCTTCAATACTTTGAGCAAGGTAAAAACGTATTTCTTGTTCTTGCATGGTCATTACTGGTACTCCCAAATGAGTATTCACGTATTTTAGCGCCTTTCTTTCTGCCCGACGATTATCTACAAAAATCTGATGACGACGAATACGTTCTTCTACTAATGCATTTATTTGCTTCAAAGATAATGTTCTTATCTGCTGACAAAACCAATGAGCAAAAGCGGGGTCTATGTCGTATCCAATACTGTTTCTTCCGCTAGCCATAGCCGCCAATAAAGTTGTGCCGGTACCTGCAAATGGGTCAAGCACCGTGTCACCATACAAGGAATACATATTGATAAGACGGTAAGGAAGCTCTAAGGGAAATGCAGCGCTGCGCTCTCTTGTTCCTATCGAAAGTGTTTGCTTGACTCCTTTAAAATCCCATAGGTCCGAAAACCATATATTTCTCTCTTCCCAAAAAAAAGCACTCTCCTTCCGCTTTGCTTTTGCCTCTGCTGTATTGAAGCGGCGTTTTCCACCCTTTCTAAAAATAAGAATCCATTCGTGCTCGAGTGTTACATAGGCACCTGCTGGAAGCATACCTGCCCCCATAAACTTATTTGGTGCGTTGGTTTGCTTACGCCAAAGAACAGCTGGCAGACAATGCATACCTAAACGCCGAAAAGCTGTAATAATACGTGCATGATTAGGGTAAAGCGCAAAATGTCCTCCAATGGTGCGTGTAGCATCACCTATATTGATACAGGCGAACCCACCGGGTATCAGTACTCTGCTGACCTCACGCCATACTTCGTCCAGCGCTTGATGCATCAGCTCAAAGGCCTCGTTCGCCTTTCCCTGCTTTAAACAATCACTTACTGCCGGATTTTGCGCAGACAATATATCATCCCACATCTCAATCATTGGATAAGGCGGTGAAGTTACTACCAATGCCACAGACTCATCGGCTATTGATTGCATGTTCTGCGCTGCTCCGGTAATGAACTGATGATTGGTAATTAAGGACATTGTTACGCCGGATTTTTCTCAAGATACAAAATTGCTTTGAAAGCAGCATGCAAGCTACCTTCAAAGCAATTGATATTTGCTCTAAGTATTACAATTTTTTATTTTTTCGTAAACAGCTGAGTGAATCCTTGCTTTTAAGCAAGCGCCTTGCCCCATATCACCACAAGAAACGCAGCTCGAAAGGCAGGCGTGCCTGCACCCCTTGCCAGCGTTTTACTTTTTCTATGGGCTTCAGCAAAAGGCGATATTCTTTCATGGCTTCCAACATGGCATTTTTAACGTCACTGCCACTCCCCAGTAGTTTTTCTATCCAAGGCTTTTGTCTCGGATAAAAGCGCACCCGGTAGTCGTCGCCTATGCCTGCCATCTGAGCGGCAATGCGTACGGCATCATCATAACTTCCCAGTACATCGACCAAACCGCGCGCTTTGGCTTGCACACCACTCCATATTCTGCCCGACGCCACTTTGAGCAGCTCTTCGCGGGGCATGCCGCGTCCTTCTGCCGCTTTGGTCGTAAATATCTCATAACCTCGCTCTATCTGCGCCTGAATAATTGCCTTTTCATCTTCGCGCATCGGACGTGTGGGATTCCCCAAGTCAGCATAAGGACCGGTGGTTACCTGCTCGGTAGTGATGCCCAGCTTGTCGTTGAGCAGTTGGTTGGCTTCGAAAAGCACCCCAAAAATGCCAATAGAGCCGGTCAAGGTAGTGGGGCGTGCCACGATGGTATCGCAATTCATCGCCATGTAATACCCACCGGAAGCAGCCAAGTCAGACATCGAAGCCACAATCGGCTTCACGCCCTTGGTCAGTGTCACTTCGCGCCACATCTTATCGGAAGCAAAGAAGCTCCCTCCCGGCGAGTTGATACGCAAAACGATGGCTTTCACGCGCTCATCTTCGCGGGCTTTTTTAATTTCTTTGGCAATCTCCTCGCCGCTAATGACGCCGTCGCCGCCTTTGCCGTCAACAATTTCGCCTTCGGCTACTATGACCGCAATACGATTTTTGCTTGCTTTGTCTGCACTTCGCTTGGCTTTCATATATTTCTGTAAAGGAATGTAGTTGATTTTATCCTCTGCTCCAATCGTCTTCTTTAAGCTCGCCTCCATCTCATCGGCATAAGCCACATGTGTAACCAACCCAAAACGGCGGGCGTCTTCGGCAGTGCGCACCAGCATGGAATCGGCAATGGCACGCAACTCTTCCACACTTTTATTGCGGTTTTGAGCTATATGACGCAAGTACACTTCGTAAATACTGTTCAAATACTCGGTCAGCTGCAGGCGGTTCTCTTCACTCATATTGTCGCGCAAGAAAGGCTCCACGGCGCTTTTAAATTGCCCCACCCGGAATACCAAAGGCTTCACCCCTATTTTCTCCATCATTTTTTTCAGAAAAACCACCTCTGCGCGCAAGCCGTTGAATTCGACCAACCCAACAGGATTCAAAAAGATGCTGTCGGCAGCCGAAGCCACCAGATAAGCGCCTTCGGAATACATATCGCCATAGGCATAAACCTTCTTGCCCGACTTTTTGAAGTCAAGAATAGCGTCTTGCAGCTCTTCGAGCGTAGCCATGCCCGCCATAGCCAGCCCCCCTTTCAGGCAGATGGCTTGAATATTGTCATCGTCTTTGGCTTGACGAATAGCCCGCAGGGCATCCAGCAAACCTATGCTACCCACCTCTGCGAAGGGCACGGGCATGTTCAGTTCTTCAAAAGGATTTTCCTCCGTACGCTCTTGAAAGCGTGCGCCCAAGGGCACGACCAATACCGATTTTTCCTTTACGGTTACCTCTTCGGCTTCAAATGCTGCTCCGGCCAAGCCGCCCAGCAAAACGATACCTAAAAACGCAAAGAGCACCAAAGCAAACAACGACGCCAAGGTGTATTTTAAAAAAGATTTCATAATGCTTATAATTTTGGGATACACAATAATAACGATTTACCGGCATAAGTTATTTTGAAAATGAAAACCATACATCATGCTTTCTTGGGATTGGGCAGCAACGAAGGCGACTCCCGGCTTTTCTTGCAACAAGCACGGGCATTGATTGCTTCGGAGATAGGGCGCATTTGCCGGGCTTCTGCCATCTATCGCACGGCCGCTTGGGGCGTGGAAAACCAACACGACTACCTCAATCAAGTCATAGAAGTGCAAACTAGCTCTTTCACCCTTGGCACTTTTGCAAAAAACCATGGACATAGAAAGGCGTCTGGGAAGGAAGCGCCTCGTGCGATGGGGCAGCCGCACCATCGACATAGACCTGCTTTACTACGACCGCTTGTGCCTCCACACGGCAGAACTGCACCTGCCCCACCCGCGCATTCCCGAACGGCGTTTTGTGCTGGTGCCAATGACGGAAATAGCCCCCGATTGGCTGCATCCCCAACTGCACAAAACGCAAACCGAGCTGTTGGCGGCCTGCCCCGACACCGGCAAAGTAGAAAAAACGGCGCTGTCTTTTCTGCCTTAAATCACTATCTTTGCGCCAAAAAAATGTTCATTGAGCCTCATCTGAACCAAGCCCCTGCCCCCGTCGGCTGGATAGAAGTGATTTGTGGCGCCATGTTTTCGGGCAAGACCGAAGAGCTGATTCGCCGCATCCGGCGCGCCAAGATAGCCAAGCAAAAGGTGGGCATTTTCAAGCCTGCCATCGATACCCGCTACCATCACGAAGAAGTAGTTTCGCATAATGCCAACTCCATTCCTTCGGTGCCGGTGCCACGGGCAGAAGACATCCTTCCGCTGGCTTCGGAATACGAAGTAGTAGGCATAGATGAAGCGCAGTTTTTCGATGAAAAGCTGCCTCGAGTAGCAACAGAGCTGGCCAATCAGGGCAAACGTGTCATCATTGCCGGCTTGGATATGGACTATCAAGGCAAGCCTTTCGGCTGCATGCCTGAACTCATGGCCATTGCCGAGTTCGTTACCAAAGTACATGCCATTTGCGTGCGCTGTGGCGCCCTGGCCTCTTATTCCTTTCGCAAGGTGGCAGCCCACGATACCATCCTGCTGGGCGAAACCGACAGCTATGAACCGCGCTGCCGGCGCTGTTTCCTTTCGGAAGCCTCCCGGGAAGCATAGATCAAGCGCTTTTTTTCTAAAAATCACTATATTTGCCCCCGTCGCATTAGGCGCTTCATGTCGTACAAAACCGCAATAAACAATGGCTTACAACACTATTCTCGAAATCTTAGGCAAAGAGGCAGAAGAGCTGCTCTCTCATGAATGTAAGACCATCTCGAAAGAGATGCTTCACCGCCCGGGACCGGACTACATCGACCGCGTGTTTGTGCAGTCGAACCGCAACCCGCAAGTGCTTCGCAGCCTGGCTACCCTCTTTGGACATGGCCGCCTGGCCAACACCGGTTACCTGTCTATTTTGCCTGTAGACCAAGGAATTGAACACAGCGCCGGTGCATCTTTTGCGCCTAACCCTATTTACTTCGACCCCGAAAATATCATCAAACTGGCTATAGAAGGTGGTTGCAATGCCGTAGCCACTACTTTCGGCAATCTGGCATTGATGTCACGCAAATATGCCCACAAAATCCCCTTCATCGTAAAAATCAACCATAACGAGCTGCTTACCTATCCCAACAAATACGACCAAGTGCTTTTTGGTTCTGTGGAAGAAGCCTGGAATTTGGGCGCTGTGGCCGTAGGTGCCACCATCTACTTCGGCTCGGAAGAATCGACCCGTCAGATTCAAGAGATAGCCGAAGCTTTTGAGCGCGCTCATGAGCTGGGCATGGCTACCATCTTGTGGTGCTACCTGCGCAACAGCAACTTCAAAAAAGACGGCGTGGACTACCACACCGCTGCCGACCTGACCGGACAAGCCAACCATTTGGGCGTAACCATTCAAGCCGATATCGTAAAGCAAAAATTACCCACCACCAACGGCGGCTTCACTGCCTTGAAATTTGGCAAAACACACGATAAAGTATATTCTGAACTCACTTCCAACCACCCCATTGACCTGTGCCGCTACCAGGTAGCCAACTGCTACATGGGCCGCATCGGGCTTATCAACTCAGGTGGCGAGTCAAAGGGCATGTCCGACAAAGCCGAAGCCATCCGCACGGCCATCATCAACAAACGCGCCGGCGGCATGGGGCTGATCATGGGACGCAAAGCCTTCCAACGCCCCATGAACGAAGGTGTAGAGCTCTTGCACGCCGTGCAGGATGTATACCTTGCAAAAGAAATAGATTTAGCCTAATTTTAAGGAAGGGCTCAATGCCCTTCCCCTCTTTCACCAAATACCTGCGCTTATGTCTTGGTTTATCAGAAAAGAAAAAAATATTCAAACCCCCACAGAACAAAAGAAAGAAGTGCCCGACGGCTTGTGGCATAAATGTGGGGAATGCAAGCAGGTAATGTTAGCTGCCGACCTCAGAGAAAATGCTTATACCTGCCTTCATTGTGGCTTCCATGAGCGTATAGGCTCCAAAGAATACTTCGAGCTGCTTTTTGATGGGGGCGTGTTCACCGAACTGAACCCCAATCTTGAATCGGCCGACCCGCTGCAGTTTGTCGATAGCAAGCCTTACCCGCAGCGCATCAAAGAAGCGCAAGCCAAAACCGGCTTGAAAGATGCGGTGCGCACTGCTTATGGCAAGATGAACGACATCGACATTGTCATTGCCTGCATGGATTTTTCATTTATTGGCGGCTCCATGGGCTCGGTCGTAGGCGAAAAAATAGCGCGCGCCATCGATTTTGCCCGTGAAAAACGTTATCCACTGCTTATCATTTCTCGCTCGGGCGGTGCCCGCATGATGGAAGCAGGCTTCTCTCTGATGCAAATGGCAAAGACTTCTGCCAAGTTGGCTTTACTCGACGAAGCCGGCGTGCCTTATATCTCTTTGCTCACCGACCCCACCACCGGCGGTGTGACTGCCTCCTTTGCCATGTTGGGCGATTTCAACATAGCCGAACCCCAAGCCTTGATTGGTTTTGCCGGTCCGCGCGTGATTCGCGAAACCATTGGAAAAGATCTGCCCAAAGGCTTCCAAAGCTCCGAGTTTGTCTTGGAACATGGTTTTCTGGATTTTATCGTGGACAGAAAAGAGCTCAAAGACCAACTCACCGCTTTGTTGAAAATGATCTGGCTAAGCTAAGTCACCAATTCTTTTTTAAGAATACATAAAAGCCGTATGCCACAATGGAAGGCATACGGCTTCGTTTTTATTTGCTTTGCATGCCTATTTTCTTCTCCCGAAAAGACGCAGTAAAAGTAAAAACAGGTTAATAAAATCAAGGTACAGAATCAAAAAGTATGACGACTGCTTTACTGTCCACGGGCTCATATGAAACTACTAACCAAGCAAACAAAACGCGCACAAAGCCTCGAAAAGTCTTTCACCAAATCTCACGCGCAAGCACAAGCAATTATGCACTTCCGCTTACTCAAAAAAGAAACTAAACTAATAATAATTCCGGTAACGGTAATAATAGGCCTCCGGGCTATCGTCGCACTCACGACAATAGCGGTGGAAACGATTATTGGTAAACAGGCGATAAAGCAATGCCCCTGCCACAAAGCCGCCGATATGAGCCCAGAAAGCAATGCCGCCTCCCATAGAGTTGGCAAAGACGGAAAGCGTGCCGCTGGCCAACTGACCTAAAAACCAGAACAACAGATATACAAAAGCCGGTATCTCGAAGAAATAAGGAATAAAAAAGAAGGGCACCAAAAAAACAATGCGGCTATGCGGGAACAGAAACATGTAAGCGCCCATAACCCCCGAAATGGCTCCCGAAGCCCCCAGTGCCGGCACCGGCGAGTGCATATTCACCAAATAGTGCGTATAGCTTGCAGCCACACCACAAAGCAAATAAAACAGCAAATAACGTCCATGCCCCATGCGGTCTTCCACATTGTCACCAAAAATCCACAAAGTCCACATATTGCCAACAAAGTGCGCCCATCCACCATGTAAAAACATATTGGTAAGGAAAGGATAATAATCCTCCCAACCTAACAAATCCTTGTAGTAGGTGAATTTCTCCGGCACCAAACCAAAAACCCGGAAAAAAAGCTCTATTTCTTGTGGCGATAATTTGAGCTCATAAAGAAAAACCAAGGTATTCAGAATGATGATTGAAATATTCACAAACGGAATACGCCGGGAAGGGATAGTATCCTGCAATGGAAACATAAGCAGCTGTTTTTTGAGAGCAAGCTAACAAAAGCACCTTACATATTCAAGGAAACAAAGCACGATTAATCCTCCAGATAACCAAATTTTCCGGCATTGAAGTCTTCAATCGCTTGTTTTATTTCCTCAAAAGAATTCATCAAAAAAGGACCATAGTGGGCAATAGGCTCGTGAATAGGCGCGCCGCTCATCAACACCGCTTTGGCAACGGGGGTTTTAGCCCGCACCTCGAAATGTTCTCCTTCATTATCCATCAAAGCAAGTGTATGCGCAGGCACTTTGTGTTCATTTACCAGCACTTCGCCTTCTACAACCAACAAAAGAGTGTTATAATCGGCAGGTAATGATATGTCCAAAGCAGCATCTTCAGTCAACAGCTCTATGTTCCACAACTCTATGGGCGTGAAGGTGTGCGCTGCCCCTTTGGCACCTTTGTAGTTACCGGCAATTACATACACGGCACTGCCTTGCGCATCCAATACATACTTGCCCTGCTTTTCGCGTGTGATGCTCTGATAACGTGGCGGACTCATCTTGTATTTCGCCGGCAAATTGACCCACAGCTGTGCCACATGGAAAATTCCTCCTTGCTCTGCAAACGAACGCTCGTGATACTCTTTGTGCAATACCCCACTGCCGGCAGTCATCCACTGCACCTCACCCGGACCAATCACACCGGCATGTCCGGCGCTGTCGTGGTGTGCCACAGCTCCCTGAAATACAAGCGTTACGGTTTCGAAGCCCCGGTGTGGGTGCACCCCCACGCCACGCGGACGGGATGCAGGCGGGAAATAGTGCGGCGGGTTGTAATCCAACAAAAAGAAAGGACTCACACGCTGCTTGAGATTATATCCTCCCGGGAAAAAGTTACATACACGAAAACCATCGCCTACCATATGGGGTGCGGGAGGTACCAAAATTCTCTCTATTTGCTTTGTTTTATTTTTTACGTCCATAAGCTTTTTTTAATGAAAAAAACAGTCAGTGTTTTAACATTAAAAATAAAACTATAGTTTTCATTTATTAGAACCATAACTCAAAAAGGCGGGCGCGTGGTGTAACTTTCACGAAGCGTATATTTGCAGAAAAAGATGTCCGAAAATTCAATCCCCCCCTGTCCTGCTTGTCATTCAATTTATGCTTACTTCCTTAACGACAGCCTGTGTGCCTGTCCTGAATGTGGGCATGAGTGGAACCCCTCCGCAGAACAAGCAGCAGAAAAAGAGGCAACCCGGGTATTGGATGCCAATGGTAATGAATTGCACGACGGCGATACTGTCATTGTCGTAAAAGACTTGCCGGTCAAAGGCGCTCCCAAAGCCATCAAAGCGGGTACCAAAGTCAAAAATATACGTCTCACAGAGGGCGAGCACAACATTCATTGTAAGATAGACGGCTTTGGTGCCATGGGACTTAAGTCGGAATTCGTGAGGAAGGCATAGCTCTTTCACTTGGCAAAATCAAAAAATCAAGTAACTTTGCCATGCCAGATAGCAGGTAGCGCCCATGAGCGCTTGAAAAGGGAATCCGGTGCAAGTCCGGAGCTGTCCCCGCAACTGTAAGCCTCTTTAAAAGGCATGTACCCTCTCTGCCACTGCCCTTGTATGTATAGGGTGGGAAGGCGGTACATGTGAGGCAAGCCAGGAGACCTGCCTGCTGTCTTCGCATTTTCAGAGCTTTCGGGGTAAAAGCACTGAAATGACAGAGGCTTATCCGGCGCTTTGTTCATTTCGTGAATCCCCCGGGCTTTGAATGTCAAACATTCAAAGTAGCGGGAATATGTTGCGTTTGTTGTGTTGCCTTTTCATAAGTGAGTTATGTTGCTTGCCCCTGCAGCTTGTGGCGCAAGCCGACAGCTTGCAAGCTTACCGTCTGCAGGAGGTAGTGATTGCTGCGCTGCCCTATAACCGTTATGGGGTTGGGCTGCAAAGCACCACAACAGACAGCCTGCTTGCCGGCTTTTTACCTGCACAAAGTCTGGGCGATATTCTACTGCAAAACACCGATGCTTATATAAAAGCTTACGGCAGTGGGATGCTTCAAAGCATCAGTTTGCGTGGCACAGCTGCCGGGCATACGGCTGTGTTATGGAATGGAGTCAATATCAACTCCCCCACCTTGGGCGAGGCAGACTTTTCCACCCTGCCCCTTGCCGGCGGCTACCAAGTACAGCTCATACAGGGCGGAAGCAGCCCCTTGGCAGGCAGTGATGCCATCGGGGGTGCTATTCTTTTAGAATCCGGCAAGCAAAACAGCACTTTGCCCTTGAGCATACAGACAGCCTACCGCAGCACACAACAATGGAGTGCACGGCTGCAAACCGGCTGGAAGGCCGGCACAAAACTTAGCGGGTTTAGTCAATTGTATGGCAGCTATGCCAAAAATATTTTTGAAAACCGCCTGATTAAACCCTACCAAACAATAGATTATGCCCCCTTCCACTTCTTCGGCACCCGCCAAGAGTTTTTTTACGAAATAAAGAAAGGGCAAGAAATAAACTTTTACAGCTGGTATCACGAGCATGACCGTATCTTGCTCAGCAACAGGGCACGACAAATAGACAAAAACCTTCGTACCTTGTTGCAATACCGGGACCACAAACAACTGGCTCAACTTTCTTTTGTGCGCAATTTTTTGGAATACAACGAAAGCAGCCAAACCAACACGCATCAATGGCAGGCGCAGTATCAATATGAAATAGCTTGGAACCAAAGCCTAAGCAGCCGTGCAGGTGCGACCGCCACGCTCATACAAACCGATGTGGACAGCTACGAAGGGCAGCCCGAACGGCGGCAGTTAGAGACCTTTGTTTTTACCCAATGGGAGGCCTCTACCCGCCTGCATATAGCCCTTAACCTGAGAAAAGTGTGGGTCAATGCCTATGCCCCCCCTTTGTCACCCTCGCTGGGCTTCGATTACTTGCTGTTTTCTACAGCTGCGCTCGATATAAAAACAGGCGGAAGTGCATCATTCAATTATAAACTGCCGTCGCTCAATGCCCTCTATTGGCAGCCGGGCGGTAATCCTGATATAAGACCGGAATCGGGCTTTTACAACAATATTTACTTTCAGCTCCGGCACCGGCACCACCAACAGCTCTGGCAATTGAACATAGAAGGCTTCCGCAATCATATTAATGACTGGATTTTATGGCAGCCCACACCGGAAGGGTACTGGGCGCCGGACAACCTGAAGGAAGTCTTGTCTTGGGGACTACAAACATCACTATCTCATCAACTAAGTACGCCCCGTGCCACTTTCTCACAACAGCTACATTACACCTTTACACGTGCCACCAATCAGAAAGCGGTAGATGCAGCCGACCGGACAAGCATAGGCAAGCAGCTGCCCTATGTGCCGGCACACAGGCTTGGCGGCTTGCTTAAATGGCAGCACTACCGCCAATGGCTGGTCATCGTCAACGGGCAATGGACCGGCACGCGCTACACCACTACCGACAACAAACGCAGCCTGCCCCCCTTCTGGACTATGGATGTGCACGCCGGCAAACAGTGGCAAATCCGCGACGGGCAGCTCAATTTACAAATCGGCATACTGAACATGCTTGACAAGGCCTATGAACAAATAGACAACCAACCACAACCCGGGCGGCAATATCAAGTTTCTTTGCAGTGGTCTTTTCTTTCAAACAAATAAATAAATCGTCAAACTCAAACAATCGAAGCTATGAAACAAATCAATCGTTGGTTATTGTGGCTATTGGTGGGCATAACCGCCCTGCAACTCACCGGCTGTAACAAAAAAGATGAAGCTGCCGGCGCTTATGTGAACGGTACCCTCGTGTTCAACGAAGGCAACTTCAGCGAAGGCAACGGAAGCGTAAGCTTCCTGAAAAAAGGCGAAAACACTGCCCAAGACAATGTATTCGAGACAGAAAACAACACACCCGTTGGCGGCATCATTCAATCGGCACGCAAATACGGCGAGCGCATTTACATTGTAACCAACAACCAAAACTTTGTGCGTGTAGTAAATGCAGCCACCCTCAAGCTGGAACTCACCCTTCAAGAAGGCTTGGACAACCCCATTGACGTGGCTGTCATCAATGGTAAAATTTATGTTACCAACTGGGGTCCCATAGACAAAGCCTTTGGCAGCAATCCCGAATCGTTTGTGGCTGTTTACGATGCCACCACCGGCGCACTCATCAAAAAAGTAGCCTTGAGCGTACGCCCGCAAGGCATTTGGGCATACAGCAAAAGCAAAGTGTTCATTGCCGGAGCAGGCAGCAACACCATAGAAATACTGAACACAAACACAGATGCACTCGATGGGCAAATAGTGGTAGAGAGCGGCCCCGAACGCTTCGAAGCAGACGCAAAGGGTAAGCTGTGGGTTGCTTGCAACAGCGGTTACTTAATACGCTTCAACCCCGCCACCAACACCGTGGAAAAAACCATTGCCGTGGATATGAGCTACTACCCGGTGCGCATTGCAAGCGATGGCGAATCGATTTTCTACTTCAGTGGCAACAAGATATATAAAGTGGACGCCACCAACCCGGTGGTGCCCACGGCTCCCTTTGCAGAAGTGAGCGAGTTCAGCGCATTCAATGGCATTGGTGCCGATAAAACAACCGGCCATGTCTATGTAGGCGAAGCCGTTTATACCCGCAATGGCGGCGTCAAAGTGTTTGATGCCAACGGACAAGAAGTTACAAGCTTCACGGCCGGTATTGCACCCAACACTTTCATCGTTCAATAGAGATTCAGCTACCACACATCCGGAGTACTACACTACTCTCTTAAAAGGGGCGTGCACTTTGTGCTCGTCCCTTTTGTTCTGTTTGTAAACCAACTGCCTGCCTGTGTTGTTTTCTTTTTAGCAGCTAATTTGGCTTTTTCAACGCCTTTCTGTTTATTTATTTGCTGTCTATACTTTTGTTTTGCTCTTTTGTTGAATGACCTGTTGAAAATCATGATGAAACGCGCGGCTGCCATTCCGGTAATTATAGCCCTGTCTATCTCGCTGGGCATCTTAATTGGGGCCACCTTTTTCCAAGCTCAAGGGGAAAATACCCTGCGTAAGCGATACCCCAAAATAGAAGAAGTGCTCTCCTACATCGAGCTGTATTATGTAGATGACGTAAACCTTGAAGAGCTGACCGACTACTCCATAGAGAAGCTACTCGAGAAGCTCGACCCCCACTCGGCCTATATCCCTGCCGAAGAAACCGCCCTTGTCAATGCCGACTTGGAAGGTTCATTTGAAGGCATAGGCATTGAGTACATGTTGTTAAATGACACTATAGAAGTGGTAACGCCTTTGGCCGGTGGACCCGCAGAACAAGTGGGGCTGCTTCCCGGTGATAAAATCATACGCATCGACGGCGAAAATGTAGCCGGCATTGGCATAGACCACCTGGGCGTTTTTAAAAGACTGAGAGGAAAAAAAGGAAGCCGGGTAACCGTAGAGGTCAAGCGGCAAGGCATTCACCGCCCACTTACTTTTACCATCACACGCGACCGCATCAATACCCAAAGCGTGTATGCCTTTATGTTTGATAAACACACAGGCTATATCAAGATATCGAACTTTGCCGCCAACACGCATCATGAATTTCAAGAAGCCCTGAAAAAACTTAAGCGGGAGGGCATGCGGGAGCTGATACTGGACCTGCGCGACAACCCGGGCGGCTATCTTGACCGTGCCACCGACATTGCCGACGAGTTCTTGCCCGATGACTATCTGATTGTGTACACCGACGGACGCGGCACCCGCTTCGATTCTAAAATAAAAGCCACCAACCGGGGGCAGTTCGAAAAGGGCAAAGTGGTCGTTCTTATTAACGAAGGCTCTGCTTCTGCGTCTGAAATCGTAGCCGGTGCGCTGCAAGACAACGACCGCGCATGGCTCGTAGGGCGTCGTTCCTTCGGCAAAGGGCTGGTGCAAATGCCCATTGACTTGCAAGACGGCAGCGAGCTGCGCCTCACCATCTCCCGCTACTACACACCCAGCGGGCGATGCATTCAAAAGCCTTATGATGGCAACAAAGACCATTATGAAGAAGAACTGTGGAAACGCTATGAGAGTGGCGAGTTGTTCCGTCCGGACAGCATTCAATTCGCCGATTCGCTCAAATTCAAGACCCGTAAAGGACGCACCGTATATGGCGGTGGCGGCATCATGCCGGACTTCTTTGTGCCTGCCGACACCGGCGCATTGGTAAAACTCGAAAGCGAGATATATGCCAGCGGTGCGCTGCAGGAAATGGCCATCCACTATGCCCGCCAAATCAACAAAAACGATTACACGCCGGCTTCATTCAACGAAAAATGGCAAATGCCCGCCCCTCTGTGGCAGTCATTCCTTGACAAACTTGCACAGAAAGAGGTAGATACAGCCCTTCTGCAAACCGACAGCACAGCCAAAGCCTCGGTTATCCACGACCTTAAGGCGCTTATCGCACGGCAACTATGGGGATATGAAGCTTTTTATTACATCTTGTATCAACAAGACCCCTTTATCCGGAAAGCCATGGAAGTGCTTCAGTTGCCCGAATAAAAGATTAACACAATCATAATCTTTAGTTAAAACTTACACACCTAAGACTTTCTTGGGTGTGTTCTTGTTTTTTCTATAGATTTGGACTTTATTGCGATAAAGTTTTGATATTTCGTTTTTTATCAAAAGAAAGAATAAAATTATGCCTTCCATACAGCACAACCTTTTAAAGCTATCCTTAAAAACTGCCGGTTTGGCTTTTAGCTTCAGCAAACCGAGCGTACAGGGAATGCGCAGCCTGCTGGAGCTCATGAGCCTGTACACATACATGCCTTGGGGGGTACATTTTCGCCCCTTGGACATCGACGGCATGTATGCCGAATGGATTACCCCTTCCGACGCCCGCCCCGAAAAGGTAGTGTTATATCTTCACGGCGGCGCCTATGCTTTGGGCTCACCCAATACGCACCGGGCTTTTGTAGGGCACTTAGCCAAAGAAATTGGCGCCAATGCCTTGGTGATTGATTATCGAAAAGCACCGGAAAACCCCTTCCCCGCCGCACTCGAAGACGCCATCAAGGCTTATGATTGGTTGCTGAAAGAGGACTATTTGCCCAAAAACATCATTTTCGCCGGCGACTCTGCCGGGGGGGGCTTGGCGCTGGCTGCCTTGGTGAATTTGCGTGACAAGCAAATGCCATTGCCTGCTGCGGCACTTCTGTTCTCTCCCTGGGTGGACCTCACCTTAAGCGGCGAGTCCATTCTGCAGAACAAAGAGAATGACAAAATACTGGAAGCTTGGGAATTGCACGAAATAGGCGATGATTATGCAGGCGCCTATCCTTTGGACCACCCCTTGGTATCGCCGCTGTTTGCCAATTTAGAAGGCTTACCTCCTCTGCTCATACAAGCAAGCGATGGCGAAGTGCTCTATAGCGACGCTACCCGTCTGCGCGACAAAGCCGAAGCCGCAGGTGTGCGGGTCGAGCTTCAAATATGGCATGATTTGATTCACTGGTGGCATCTGTTCGGTAAGTTTTTGCCCGAAGCTACCGAAGCCATAGAAGAAGCAGCGCGTTTTGCCCGTAAGACCTGGCGAATTGGCGAGTTTGAGCATCAATTGAAGCTGACCGAAAAGCAGGCAGAAGATGACAAAGCAGTAGCATAAGTGAACTTTCGCTTGCCGTTTTGCTTTTATATTTGAAGGCTTTTTGCATATCCATCCCCATAAAAAAAGCGTGTGGTAATTTCTTCCACACGCCTCTTTTATTTTACAGCAAATGACAATTAGCGAATGGCTAATTCATAAAACTCATTCACTTTTTCCCAGTTGATAACATTATAGAACGCCTCGATATACTCGGGACGGCGGTTCTGATACTTCAAATAGTAAGCATGTTCCCATACGTCAATACCTAAAACAGGCACACCTTGCACCGGCGCCACATCCATCAATGGGTTGTCTTGGTTGGGGGTTTGAGTAATCAAAAGCTCGCCGTCTTTTACGATGAGCCATGCCCAGCCCGAGCCGAATACGCCGGCAGCTGCCTGGCTAAATTCTGCTTTGAAGGCATCGAAGTTGCCCCATTTTTTCTTGATGGCTTCCACCACATTGCCTTTCAATTCACCACCTTTCGGGCTCATGATTTGCCAATAGAGGTTGTGGTTGTAGAAGCCGCCACCGTTGTTGCGAACAGCCACAGGGTGCTTGCTTACATTTTTGAAAATATCTTCAATGCTCATGCCCTCTAAGGCAGTACCTTTTACCGCATCGTTCAGCTTGGCGGTGTAACCGGCATGGTGCTTGGTGTAGTGCAGATTCATGGTTTGCGCATCGATGTAGGGCTCCAGAGCATCTTCTGCATAAGGAAGTTTTACTTGTTCAAATGCCATAGTTTATGCTGTTTTTTGTGAAACATGAAAGTTTTAAATAGTGAGTTGTTATAAATATAACAAGCTTTTTTTGATTTAGTTTCTAAGCTTCTTGAAAAAGTCCTTTATAAGAGCTGCTGCTTCTTCGGCCAATAATCCTGCTTCTACTTGTGTTTTAGGATGCAAGATATTGGGGGCATGGCGCCGGTATCCCCGCTTCTCATCGGAAGCAGCAAACACCAATCTGCCCAGCTGCGCCCAGGCCAGTGCGCCTGCACACATGGCACAGGGCTCCAAGGTCACGTACAAAGTGCAATCGGGCAGATACTTGCCGCCCAAAGCCTGCGCCGCTGCCGTAATGCACAGAATTTCGGCATGGGCGGTTACATCCAACAGGCGCTCAGTTTGATTATGCGCCTTGGCAATCAACTTTTTTTCGTGCACCAACACAGCGCCCACAGGGATTTCGCCTTGCTCATAGGCTTTTTGAGCTTCTTGCAAGGCTATACGCATGAAATAGGCATCATCAAGCATCATCGGCTTACCGGGGGAGTGGGTGGTACATCGGGCTCCGGCGCTTTTTCTACCGGCAACTGAATGTTTTTCAGCTTCACCGAGTGCATAATTTTGTCGGCAATAGGCTGCCAACGCACCTTTTCATGAATGGGGGCATTGAAATTAAACACCACAATGCGGTTATCCACCACCGTGTACATCATGTAGTAGTAGCGCTTTACGGGGGGCTTGCTTACTCCTATGGCTGATTTTTCGTCTTCTTCATCGGCCAGTATGGCGTCAAATTCCAAAATCACATAGGTGCGGCGCTTGATTTGCTCTACCGCTTCTTTATGAAAATGAATTTGAGTGTAAAGCGCTGCCAAGGTGGCCTTGTAAATATCTTTCAGTAAAGCGATATCTTCCTGAGGCCAATACTTTTCCGTAATGTTTACCCCCAAGTCGATGTTTCCGTAGGGGTCGGAAAGCATCACCGTGGGCTTGCGGAAGTAAGCATACTTCTGCGCCAAAAAGTCATCGGACATCGGCTGAAAATCCACAGGCACTAACATACTAATGCCCGGCGTCAGTTGGCGTCTTTTCAGTTTTATGCTGTTTTGTGCCTGACCCCAGAAGGTTATTAAGCTCAAAACCAATATGCCAACGACAGTACGTACTGTGTGTAGGGTCATAATCCGTCGATTTTATGCTTCACAAAGATACAAAACCTGCTTTTATCCTACGGATAGGCACAAAATTTGATGCATACTGCAAGAAACCATATCTTTGTGTTCCATTGATTTTCAGAAAGACTATACACTCATTCAATTTCTAAACCCCATATTCACATGAAAATAGCAGTTATCGGTACCGGTTATGTCGGCTTGGTAACAGGCACCTGTTTTGCCGAAACAGGCAACACGGTTACCTGCGTCGATATAGACGAAGAAAAAGTAAAAAAGCTGCAAAGCGGCATTGTTACTATCTACGAACCGGGCTTGGATGTGCTCTTCGAGCGCAATATTCAACAAGGACGCTTAAAGTTCACCACTCATTTGGCCGAGGGTATCAAAGGCGCAAAAGTTATCTTTTTGGCGCTGCCTACCCCGCCCGGCGAAGATGGTTCGGCAGATTTGAAGTATATCCTTCAAGTAGCAGAAGAACTGGGTCCCCTATTGGAAGACTATACCGTTGTTGTTGATAAGAGTACCGTGCCGGTGGGTACTGCCGAGCTGGTACGCGAACGCATTGCCCGCCATGCCAAGGTGGAGTTCGATGTGGTTTCGAACCCGGAATTTTTGCGCGAAGGTGTGGCTGTAGAAGACTTTATGAAGCCGGAACGTGTGGTAGTAGGTACCCGCTCGGAACGCGCACGCAAAATCATGGAGCAACTGTATGCCCCCATGGTGCGCCAAGGCAACCCTATTTTGTTTATGGATGAGCGCTCGGCAGAAATGACCAAATATGCTGCCAATGCTTTCTTGGCTACCAAAATTACCTTCATGAACGAAATAGCCAACTTGTGTGAGCGCGTAGGTGCCAATGTAGATGACGTGCGCCGTGGCATAGGTACCGACTCCCGCATAGGCAAGCGTTTCCTTTTTGCGGGCATTGGCTATGGCGGCAGCTGCTTCCCCAAAGACGTGCAGGCATTGGCAAAAACAGCAGAAGAAAACGATTATGACTTCCGCATTCTAAAAGCGGTCATGCAGGTGAACCAAGAGCAAAAAACCAAGCTTATCCCTGCCTTGAAAGAGTTTTTTGGCGGCAGCTTGCAAGGTAAGCGCATTGCCGTGTGGGGGCTGTCTTTTAAACCTTACACCGACGATATACGCGAAGCACCTGCTCTGGAAAACATCAAAATTTTGTTGCAGGAAGGCGCTACCGTCAAGGCATATGACCCGGAAGCCATGGAAAATGTAAAAAAGGTGCTGGGCAACCAAATCGAGTATGCCGAAAGCCCTTATGGCGCTTTGGTCAATGCCGATGCTCTTATGATCATGACCGAGTGGCCCGTGTTCCGCACGCCCGATTTTGAAGTGGTGAGTCAATTATTAAAAAACAAAGCCATTTTCGATGGGCGCAACCTTTACGAGCCTGCTCAAATGGCAGAGCTGGGCTTCCACTATGTGAGCATAGGCAGAGAGAAAGTCACACAAGCAGAAATGCAAGCATAAGCGTATGGTCGTCGCCGGCAATTCTTGCCCGGCGACGGTTCTTTTTTATCACCGGAAACTCTCAAAATACCATGAAAAAACGTGTATTAATTACCGGCGCTGCCGGCTTTTTGGGATCTCACCTCTGCGACCGCTTCCTGATGGAGGGCTTTCATGTCATAGGTATGGACAACCTGCTGACCGGTAATTTGGAAAACATAGAGCACCTTTTCCCCAACCCTCATTTTGAGTTTTACCACCACGACGTATCGAAGTTTGTGCACGTACCGGGTGAATTGCACTATATTCTTCACTTTGCCTCACCGGCAAGCCCAATAGATTATTTAAAGCTGCCCATCCAAACCCTCAAAGTGGGTGCCATGGGCACGCACAATCTGCTGGGATTGGCAAAAGCCAAAAAAGCCCGCATTTTGGTGGCTTCCACTTCTGAAGTATATGGCGACCCGGAAGTGCATCCGCAATCGGAAGAATACTGGGGGCACGTGAACCCCATAGGACCACGGGGCGTATATGACGAAGCCAAGCGCTACCAAGAAGCCATTACCATGGCTTATCACCGGGTGCATGGCTTGGAAACACGCATCGTGCGTATCTTCAATACCTATGGTCCGCGCATGCGCTTAGATGATGGACGTGTGTTGCCTGCTTTCATGAGTCAGGCATTGCGTGGTGAAGACCTCACCGTCTTTGGCGACGGTTCACAAACCCGCTCGTTCTGTTATGTAGATGATTTGATTGAGGGTATATTCCGTTTGTTGATGTCGGACTACCCCTATCCTGTGAACATAGGCAACCCCGAAGAAATCACCATCAAGGAGTTTGCCGAAGAAATTATTCGATTGACAGGCAGCCGGTCAAAAATCAGCTATCAGCCATTGCCACAAGATGACCCCAAGCAACGTCGCCCCGATATCACCAAAGCCCGTGAAATATTGGGATGGGAACCTAAAATAGGGCGCTCCGAAGGGCTGCGTCGCACGCTGGAATACTTCAAAGCCAAAGTGCTGCCCATTCATTCATAACATAAAAAGCAAACTTGTTGGAAAGCCCTCTTTCATCAAAAGGGGGCTTTTTTATTTACTCATCTTCATTTGTTTGCAAAATGAACACATCTTCTTGAGGGCGATGCATATAATATTTTTCCCGGGCAAACTTTTCGAGTAAAGTGGGGTCGCTCTCCAATGCCCGGCGCTCTTCTTTGATAATCTCTATTGCTTCTAAGTAATATTGACGCTGGCGTTCCAATTGCTCTATTTCACGCTTCCGCTTCCACTGCGTAATCAAGTCGTTGCTATCGAAAAAGAGCATCCACAGAACGAAGCTTCCCCCTACAAGCACATAGAAATTCCGGACTAAAGAAAGCAAACGCTGCCGCATAGTTTGGAGTTTTTAAACAGAAAGAAAGATAAGTATAGTGATGGAATAAAAAAAGTGCCACCCTTCCGGACGGCACTTTCAGGATGTCTATTATTTAGCCATTAAGCTTCTTCCAAGATGCGCTCCACCAAAACACGCACTTTATTTTGGGCAACCTCTACCACTCCGCCTTCCACCAGAAAGGCCACTTCTTTTGAGGCTACTCGATAGCGCACCTCACCTTTGCCCAAAGTAGAAATGATGGGCGCGTGGTTTTTCAGCACTTGAAAAGCCCCTTTGGTGCCGGGCACAAATACCGTGTCCACTTCACCTGAGAAAACGGCTTTATCAGGAGTAATGATTTCTAAGTGCAACATAGGGCTATATTTTTGAAAAACCGGGCGGCTCTGCCTTCAAGTGAGGCAAGCCGCCGGCTTCTGATGACTGATGATTTTTATTTTTTCTTGGCTTCTGCCAACATTCTTTCGCCGGCTTCGATGGCCTGCTCAATGGTACCTTTCAAGTTGAAGGCAGCCTCAGGCAGGTGGTCCAGCTCACCGTTCAGAATCATCTTGAAGCCTTTGATGGTATCCTTGATATCTACGAACTCACCCGGGATACCGGTAAACTGCTCGGCTACGTGGAAAGGCTGCGACAAGAAGCGCTGCACACGGCGTGCACGGTGTACCACCAATTTGTCTTCTTCCGACAGCTCGTCCATACCCAAGATGGCGATGATGTCCTGCAGTTCCTTGTAGCGCTGCAGAATTTCTTTCACGCGCTGTGCCGTTTCGTAGTGCTCTTCACCTACGATGTCCGGCGTCAAGATGCGCGAAGTAGAATCCAGCGGGTCCACAGCCGGATAGATACCCAACTCGGCAATTTTACGCGACAATACGGTAGTAGCATCCAAGTGGGTAAAGGTAGTAGCCGGTGCGGGGTCCGTCAAGTCGTCAGCCGGTACGTACACAGCCTGTACCGAAGTGATAGAGCCACGCTTGGTAGAGGTGATTCGTTCCTGCATGGCACCCATCTCAGTAGCCAAAGTGGGCTGGTAACCCACGGCTGAGGGCATACGTCCCAAGAGAGCCGACACTTCCGAGCCGGCCTGCGTGAAACGGAAAATATTGTCAATAAAGAAGAGGATGTCGTTTCCTTTGCCTTCGCCTTCACCATCACGGAAGTATTCGGCAATAGCCAGACCGGAAAGGGCAACACGTGCACGGGCTCCGGGAGGTTCGTTCATCTGACCGAATACCAAGGTAGCTTGTGACTTAGCCAACTCGGCTTTGTCCACCTTGCTGAGGTCCCAGCCGCCTTCTTCCATATCCTTCAAGAAAGCCTCGCCATAGCGGATAACGCCTGACTCGAGCATTTCGCGCAACAGGTCGTTACCTTCACGGGTACGCTCACCCACACCGGCAAATACAGACATACCGGAGTATGCCTTGGCGATGTTGTTGATGAGCTCCATAATCAATACGGTCTTGCCTACACCGGCACCACCGAAGAGACCTGTTTTACCCCCTTTTACGTAGGGCTCGAGCAGGTCAATCACCTTGATACCTGTATAGAGTACTTCGGTAGAAGTAGCCAAGTCTTCGTATTTGGGCGCCGAAGCGTGGATAGAGCGTCCTTTTTGGGTTTGAGGCTGGTCGATGCCGTCGATGGCTTCACCTACCACGTTGAACAAACGGCCGCGCACCTCTTGTCCCACAGGCATTTGAATGGGGCCACCCAAGTCTATGACTTCCATGCCACGTTGCAGACCGTCGGTACTGTCCATAGCGATAGTACGCACGCGGTCTTCACCCAAATGCTGCTGACACTCTAAAATTACTTTCTGCCCATTCGGCTTGGTTACTTCCAAAGCGTTTAAGATATCAGGCAGTTTAGAGCCCTCAGCCGAGAAGCTCACGTCCACAACAGGACCAATGATTTGAACTATTGTACCTTTATTTGCCATTGCTTGCTAAGATTATAGCTATCATTAAAATTTGAATTCCTTAGGCATTCGGATGGCAAATTTAGGTGAATAATTAGTTATTACAAAAAATATTGAGCAATAAGTAGTTAAAGAGTAAGCCAAGGTATTCACAGCAAGCATAAAAAATGGGACTTCTGTGCACAGAAGTCCCATCTGTTTGCCGCAGCCGGGTGCGCACAAAACTTATAAAAGCTTTATGCCTAAAGTAAATACTATACTGGATTGCTTGTAAGGTTTGTCAGGAGAGAAGGTGGCCTGTGAGTCAGTGGGGGTAAATTGTTGTTCAGTCAAGCCCAGTTGGTAGCGCAAATCCAGGCTTAAACGGCTAATGTCGGCACCTAAACCAAACTGCAAAGACCAAAGCGACTGCTTTTCTATGTCTATACTAAAAGTAGGGAAGTTGGGGTCTTCTATCTCCAACTCTCTGCTGAGTGGGGTGGTCAACACGGGACCTACCTGCAAGCGTGCCCCCAGAGGACCTAACCCTACCCGGTAGCCCACCAACAAACCAAAATCGATGGCTTGTATCTTTTGTGTAGCTCTGCCGTCCGATGTCTTGTCTTTAAAGGCTGCTGCATACTGTGCATACACCAACTCCGGCTGAATATGCAAACCGGTAGCCGGCACATTGATGCGTGCCCACAGCCCGCCGGTGATGCCTATTTTCATGCTTTCCTTCGAAAAGTCGTAGCCGTCTTCGGGCAGCTGCGAAAAAGAGGTGCCGTTGGCGCCTAATTTAAGTCCCAAATCAAAAAAGGGCACATCTTGTGCAAAGGCAGCAGTGCCGCACAAGAGCAGCGTCAAACTTAGGATGAGTAAGTGTTTTTTCATAGGAAACAGATGTTTGGTTATCAATGCTTTGAATTTAGAAAAATATTTCAATTTTTTCCACAAAAAAGCCACAAGACAGGCCTTGATTCCGGCCCGCAGCCTACAGGCAACGCAGAGAAGCCAAAAAGAAAAGCAACGTCACGCATTCGCTTATTTGCTGAATAGCCCCCAGGCAATCGCCCGTATAACCACCAACTTTGCTTTTAAAATAACGGTACATCCACAGTTGAGTAAGGTAAACCAAAGCGGCGGCGGGCAATGCCATATACCCCATGCCTGCAACTGCCAGCATGAAGGTAATGGCACAGGCGACATAAAAACCGGTTGTACTAAGTCCTTTGGCTACCGGTTTCACTTTACCGGTGGCATCCATCCGGGCATATACACCTGTTTTGATGGTGCACACGGCTGCCCAACGGCTCAGCACAAAGGCAGCCATCGCCCCGCCGGCAAACAGCAACATGCCTTGTTCCAGCAACTGCCACAGCAGCACCCAGCGCAACGAAAGTCCTCCCCATAAACCCACGGCACCGTAGGTACCCAGACGGCTGTCTTTCATAATTTCAAGGATTTGCTGCGCCTGCCATCCCCCGCCGAAGCCGTCACAGGCATCTGCCAGCCCATCTTCATGAAAAGCGCCCGTCAGCCACACGGAAAACAACAAGGCAAGCAGTGCCGCCACGCCGGCATGCGAAGTAAGTAAATAAAGCATCCAGCCGGTGCCAATGCTCAAAAGCGCCACCAGCGCCCCTACCAATGGGAAATAGCGCGTTGCTTCACTTAAAAGCAGTGGATCATGGCTTGCCATGCCCGCAGGCACGGGCAAACGGCTGTAAAACATCTGCGCGGTAAAATACAGCGCCAGCTCGCGCCGGAAGACTGAACGCTTTTTAGTAGAGCACACGGAAGCGAATGGTTTGCGGAATGGCTTTCAGCTCGTTGATAAGTGCCTGGTTATAGTCTTTGTCTATGTCGGTGATTACATAGCCAATTTGCTCGTTGGTTTTTAAATATTGTCCCAAAATGTTGGCTTCGTGCTTGGCTAAAATACCGTTGATTTGTGCCAAAATACCGGGCACATTGTGGTGAATATGTAACAAGCGATGGGCTTGTTGTTGGGCAGGCAGCTGTAGATTGGGCAGGTTCACACTGCCATAGGTGCTCCCTGTATTCACATAGTCGATGATTTTTCCCGGCACGAAGTTGCCTATATTTTCCTGTGCCTCTTGTGTGCTTCCGCCTATGTGGGGCGTCAAAATCACATTGGGCAGCCCTTGCAGCACCGACACAAACGGCTCTTCGTTCGACTTAGGCTCTTCGGGGAACACATCCACGGCTGCCCCCCGCAGCTTGCCGGTGCGTATGGCATCAGCCAGCGCATCGACATCGACCACAAAACCACGGCTCAGGTTCAACAAAATAGCGCCGTCTTTCATCTTGGCAATGGCTGCTGCGTCTATCATGTTCCGGTTTTCGGGGCGCCCGTCCACATGCAGGCTTACAATGTCGGCAACAGCCAGCAGCTCGTCCAAGCTGCTGCAAGCTTTGGCATTGCCCAAAGCCAACTTATCCACAATATCATAGAAATACACTTCCATCCCCAAGGCTTCGGCAAGCACCGACAACTGCGCCCCAATATTGCCATAGCCCACAATGCCCAGCTTTTTGCCCCGTATTTCGTGGCTGTTTTTAGCCGACTTCATCCAGCGACCGGCATGTGCGGCTTTGTTTTTATCAGGAATACCGCGCATCAGCATAATCATTTCGCCAATAGCCAGCTCTACCACACTGCGTGTATTGCTGTAGGGCGCATTGAAAACAGCGATGCCCCGCTTAGTGCAATAGTCCAAATCGATTTGGTTGGTGCCTATACAAAAAGCCCCCACGGCCATCAAGCGCTTGGCATGCGCCAGCACGCCGGCTGTCAGTTGCGTTTTGGAACGAATTCCCAAAATAGAGACCTCCCCTATCCGCTCTTTTAGCTCTTGTTCATCAAGTGCAGTGGCAAGGCGCTCCACCTGATAGCCTTCTTTCTGAAAGATATCCACTGCTATGGGATGCACCCCTTCGAGCAACAATACTTTAATGCGATTCTTCGGATATGAAAATTTCATAGGCAATTTATGTCTGTATAAAAATTCATCTAAGGCGGGCAAAACAGCATCGGCATGAGCCAACACTTTTTCGCGTTGCACATTCTCGGCAAAGGCATAAAAGGCATTGGCTAAACCGGCTGCTTTAATTTCGTAGTCTGTATAACCGTCGCCTATCACATATACTTCTTCGTCGGGCAGCTGCCACGACTGCAACAGCTTCACCTTCCCCCGGTCATGTGCCAAAGGTATGCTTTCGTCATAACCCGTAACATAGCCTTCCGAATCAAAAAGAAAACGGTTGGCAAAGACCTGCTCGGGACGGATGCCCAAGGTAGCCACCACCGGCTCTATGAATTCCCGGAAGCCACTGGATATAATGCGTATGTTCTGCCCATATTCTTGAAAAAAACGCTCATTTCGACGGAAAGAAGGACTTACTTCTTCTTTCAAGCGCTCTACCAAGCACTCAATATGGCGACGATGGGGGCGAATCAAAGCCAAACGTTCTTTCAAAGATACCGCAAAGGAAAGCTCGCCATTCATGCCCTGCTCGGTAATTTGCCGGATGGTGCGCAAGCGCTCTTCTTTTTCAGGATGGTCCAGCAAGGCTATTTCGGCAAGCAAATCCAAACCTTCCACCCGCGTAAAAGTACTATCGAAATCAATGATGACAAGCATAAAGCAAAGCATTTAGCGAATATTCGCTAATCAACAAAAACTATCCTTGAGATGCAAAAAATAATGTGTATCTTTTTCGCATTCTACAGGCAGCACTATGAACTACTTGGCGCATTGTGTGCTCTCGGGCAAAGACCCCGAAGTTTTATTTGGTAACTTCATTGCCGACAGCGTACGAGGCAGGGCGACTTCCGGCTATCCTCTCCGTATGCTGCGGGGCATTCAGCTACACCGTGCCATTGACACCTACACCGATGCGCATCCGCTGGTGCACCATAGCAAATCGTTGCTATGGGCTACACAAAAGCATTATGCAGCTGTTGTCGTGGACTTGGTCTATGACCATTTTTTGGCGGCGCACTTCGAACAACTCTTCAAGCGCTCTTTGTGGCATTATACCCAAGAAGTGTATGCAATCATAGATTCATTTGCCGCTTATATGCCGCCCCGTGTGCAGCACTTTTTTCCCTATATGAAAAAGCAAAACTGGCTGTATGAGTACCGCCGGCGCGAAGGGCTGCACCGTGCACTCGAAGGCACCGGGCGGCGCAGCCGGTATGCCAACCGCCTGTCTGTAGCCATCCGCGACATAGAACCACACTACGAAGCATTGAAAAATGACTTTTTCGCTTTCTTTCCCGAAGTACAGCAATTCAGCAAACAATGGCTCGCACATCAATCTACATAGGCTTGTGTTGGTTGTGTTGGTGTTTCGGGCCGGTTTCTTGCTCGCCGAACAAAAAGTCAAACACCGAAAAGCAATCGCCGGCCACTTCGCCGGAAATACCGCAATGGCAACCACCGGCTGCCGTATGGACCCATGAGCCAAGCTCACTACGGGGCATCAATCGCGTGCTGCAAAAGATGATAATAGGCGACAGTGTGCGTATTGTGTGCTGGGGGAACAGCATTACCTACGGTTTTGCGCCTACCTATCCGGAGCAGCAGTATTTGCCTTATCCGCAAGAGTTGCAGCGTGCTTGGCAAAAACGCTACCACAATCCTTTTATTGAAGTCATCAACCTGGGGCACCCCGGCTGGCGCAGCGAACAGGCACTGGCACATATAGAAGAAGTGCTTCAGCTGCACCCGGACCTTTGCTTCATTCACTTTGGAATCAACGACGCTGTGAGCAACTACCCTTTTTCTTGGTATGCCCACAACCTTGAACAAATGGCGGGGCGGCTGCAGCAAGCCGGCATCGAGCCGGTTTTTCTTACCCCCACGCCTATCTTGCAGTATGCCCCCGAAAGAGTGGCAGCCTATGCGCAACAATTGCCCGCCTGGTGTGCCGGGCGCGGCCTGCTCTGCATCGATGTGCATCATGCTTTTCAAGAGCATTTGAAGCGCGAAAAGCTGACTTTGCATCAAGTGCTGCTCGACGGCATTCACCCCGATGCGCCCTACTACCGGTGGATTGCCGACGCCGTTTTTGACTGGTGGCTCAATTTGCCTTTGTTGACAGACAAATAAAATTCGTACCTTGAGCTATCTTATGGCTTGACATCAGTTCACTAAATAAATGCCTGGTATGTTCTTATTTGAGCTTCACCTGCCCCTTCACGAGGCAGTGCCTGTATTTGCTCTTATGATGCTCATCATGCTGCTTGCCCCCATGATATTCCGGCGCTTAGGGCTGCCCGGCATGGTGGGGCTCATTCTTACGGGCGCCCTGGTAGGTCCCAATGGGCTGCACCTGCTCGAGCGCGAAGGAAGCATTGCCTTGTTTGGTGAAGTAGGGCTTATGTATATCATGTTTTTAGCTGGTCTGGAAATCGATATATTCGAGTTTAAACGCAACCGGAACAAGAGCCTCTTCTTTGGAAGCATTACTTTTTTGATACCTCAACTGGCCGGTTTTTATGCAGGAAAATACCTGCTGGGCTATTCTACGGCTTCTTCTTTACTGCTGGGCAGCATTTTGGGGGGGCACACGCTTTTGGCTTACCCCATTGTCAGCCGCTTTGGTATCAACAAGTCGCGCATTGTTACCATCATCATTGGTGGCACAGTCATCGCCGAACTGCTGTCGTTGCTTATGCTGGCAGCCGTAGAAGGGCAAGGCAGCGACACTTCTTATTGGTTCTGGCTTCGTTTGGGCGGCTTGTTTGCAGCCTGCACCGCCCTTATCCTGTGGGGCATGCCGCGTTTGAGCCGTTATTTTTTTAATCACGGCAGCCAAGACGGTGTGGCACAGTATATTTTCATACTCACCATGGCTTTTTCGGGCGGCGTGTTGGCAGAGCTTGCCGGCATGGAACCCATCATAGGTGTTTTTCTTGCCGGCTTGGCACTGAATCCGCAAATCCCTCACCGTTCGGTGTTGATGACCCGCATTGAGTTTGTGGGCAATGCTTTGTTTATTCCTTTTTTCTTGGTGTCGGTAGGCATGCTGGTAAAGTTTAGCGGGCTGTTTGGCAACTGGCACAATGTTTTGGTTTTGCTGCTTATACTGACCATCGCCATAGCTTCGAAATGGCTGGCCGCCTGGCTCACTCAAAAATTGTTGCGGTTTTCGCCCAATGAACGCCAACTGATGTTTGGGCTAAGCACGGCACGTGCGGCGGCAGCCCTGGCGGTGGCTTTGGTAGGTTTTGAAAATCAACTACTGAATGAGTCGGTACTCAATGCCACCATCATCATGATTATGGTTACGGGCTTTGTGAGTTCTCTGTTCACTGAAAAGACCGCCAAAAAGCTGGTTGAAGAGCTGGGCGCTTTACCGGCAGATATGAAAAGGCACAATAATCACAGCCATGTGCGGCTGTTGGTGCCGGTGGCCAACCCTCAAACTGCCGATAAGCTGATACAACTGGCGCTTTATTTACAACCCGGGCAATCGAGCGCCCCTGTTTACTGCCTTTCTATTTTACAAAGCCAGCGGCAAGAAGTGTCAACCGCTGCCATTGCCGACCGGCAGGAAGACATTTTGGGGAAGCTGTCTGAATATCTTTCTCTTCAAGAAGGAAGCATAGAGGTAGTAACCCGCATCCATGAAGACATTGCAGGCGGTATTATCCGCGCCTCGCAAGAGTTGATGGTGAGCGATGTCATTATTGGCTGGCACGGAAAGCGCACTGCCCGTGAACGTATTTTTGGCACCATAGAAGACGAATTAATAGCGCATTTGGAGCAGACCCTTTGGGTATGCAAATTGCAACGTGCACTCAATACCTTTGAACAACTCATCTTGATAATTCCCCCCAATGCCGAATGGGAAGAAGGCTTTTTGCATTGGCTTTCTTTGTTGCACAACTTAGCCAAGCAGCTGGATTTGAGCATTCGCATGCACTGCACACACTCCACCCGTTTTGCGGTAGATAAGTTTCGACAAGGCAACAAACAGGCTGCCACCGTGCCCTTGCATGTAGAAGTAGAACCTCATGAAAACTTGCAGGATATTGCTTATTTTACTTCGGCGGCAGGTGAAAATAACCTTTTTGTGTTTGTATGTGCCCGCCGCAACAGCATTTCCGACTACCCACAGCTCAAAGACATCGACCGTTTGGTCTTGGAACATTACAAACAGCAAGACTGCTTACTGGTATATCCTAAACAAACTCCTACCCCGGGCAGCTTGGTGGAAATGCGCACAACCGTGGAAGAAGAAGTCACCAACTTACGCAGTGTTGACGAAGCACAGGTGCGCTCAAATTGACTTTTCTTTTCTATATTTTTGTTCTTTCAACAGAACACAAAACCTGTGATTATGAACAAGGCTAAACAAAAAACAGAAGAACAAGACAAAAAGCGGAAAATCATAGAAGAGGTAAAAAAGATTTTTCGTGCTTATCTCGAGAACAAGCAACTACGAAAAACCCCCGAACGCTTTGCCATACTCGAAGAAATTTATTCCCGCGAAGGGCATTTCGACGTAGAGTCCTTGTATATCAGCATGAAGAACAAACAATACCGGGTAAGCCGTGCCACGGTGTACAACACCCTCGATTTGCTTGAAGAGTGCGACTTGGTCATAAAGCATCAGTTCGGGCAACAAACCGCGCAATATGAGCGTGCCTACGGCTATAAACAGCACGACCATCTCATTTGCACCGACTGCCACCGTGTACTGGAGTTTTGTGACCCACGCATCCAACAAATTCAAGACATGGTAGGAAAAATCATGCAGTTTGACATCCTGCACCACTCCCTGATATTGTATGGACGTTGCAATAAAGAAAATTGCGAGTACAAACAAAGCCTGCCTTCGCAGGATGAAGCTTCGGAAGACACCAACAACTAAGCACCCAAAAAGCGCTCTTCCATGGGCAAGCAAGAAAACCAACCGGTGAGGCTTTTGCGCGTGCGCCGGGCAGGCAGCACTTCGTGCCACACTTCTGCACTTTGCATAAGCACTGCCCGTCCTGCCAAAGGTAGCACCTCCGTGTGGCTTCCGTCAGCTTCGTACACCCTCAAAGCCCCTCCGTCCTGTTCTTGCCAATTTTTGTTCAGGTAAAGAATGAGCGTTATTTGACGATAGGAGGTTTTTTCGAACTGGTCTAAATGCTTTTTGTAAAAAGCACCCGGCGGATACACCGCTACATGTCCCTCATAGTAGTTGATAGGCAAGAAAAAAGCACGGCGAAATGCCTCCATCATGGCATCTACTTGTTGCCAAAAGTATTGAATGACGGCTTCCGTGTCACCACGGTCAAGCCAATGAATGAAGTCGCTGCGTATTTCACGTATGACTTGTTGTTCTGCCTGCCGCCCTATGGCTGCCCGGTGAAACAAGTCCGATGCCGCACCCTGCCAAGGCACTGCCTGCTCCATGGCCTCAATGAAGCGCTCATCGAAAGCGTCATCAATTACCACCCACCGTCGCTGTGCTAAGGTGTCCAAAACTTCATCATCTTCCCAAAAAGGCTTTATCATGACTACAAGCAGTTTTGAAAGCGTGCAAATGTAATGCTTTTTTCTTTTCTTATAGTTCATTCCATTTTAAACCTGAAAACGTATGAAAAAAATAGGTGTTTTTACTTCCGGTGGCGACGCCCCCGGCATGAATGCAGCCATACGGGCAGTGGTCCGCACTGCCATTTATAAAGAAATAGAAGTAGTGGGCATCCTGCGTGGATACAATGGTATGATTGGCGGCCACTTCGTACCTATGCAATCGCACAGCGTAAGCAATATCATACAAAGAGGGGGCACTATATTGAAGTCGGCACGCAGCAAAGAGTTTATGACCTACGAGGGGCGCAAGAAAGCCTTTGAGCAGCTGCAAAAAGCCGGCATCGAAGGGCTTATTGCCATCGGTGGCGACGGCACTTTTACCGGTGCCAAAGTCTTTTATGAAGAGTTTGGCATTCCTACCGTGGGCATTCCCGGCACCATAGACAACGACCTTTATGGTACCGACTACACCATCGGGTACGATACGGCCATCAACACGGCGCTGGATGCCATCGACAAAATACGGGATACTGCCGACTCACACGACCGTTTGTTTTTTATAGAGGTCATGGGGCGCGACTCCGGCTATATTGCCATTGCCTGCGGCATAGCCGGCGGCGCCGAGCTGGTCATGGTACCCGAAACGCTTACCACCATCGATGAAGTGGTGCAAACCATCAATCAAGGCTGGCGGCGCTCCAAAACCTCTTCAATTGTGATAGTAGCCGAAGGCGACGAGGAAGGCAATGCCCACGAAATTGCGGCAAAAGTAGCCGGTCAGCTGGAAGGCAAGTACGACATACGTGTGTCCACCTTGGGGCATATCCAAAGGGGGGGCTCACCTACTGCCCGCGACCGCATTTTGGCAAGCCGCTTGGGCGTGGCTGCCGTAGAAGCTTTGCTCAGCGGAAAGCAAAATATCATGGTGGGCATCGTCAACGATGAAATCACCCATGTTCCGTTTGAAGACGCCATTCATAAAGAAAAACCCATCAGACAAGAGTTGATTGATTTGGTGCGCATCCTGAGCATATAGGCAGTCTCGTGGTTTTTTCTTATTTTTGAACGGTAAAGTACTACTTTTATCAAATATCAAAACGGCATTTTCTTCTTCGTCTATCTTTCTTAAAAAAATACAAATCATCATGGCAACGCAAACCAAACGCAGCACGCAAGAATACCTTGAACTGGAAGAGCGCTACGGGGCTCACAACTACCACCCTCTGCCGGTAGTGTTAAGCAAAGGCGAAGGTGTTTATGTGTGGGATGTAGAGGGCAAGCGTTATTTCGACTTTCTGGCAGCCTACAGTGCCGTCAATCAGGGGCACTGCCATCCTAAAATCATACAAACGCTTGTAGAGCAAGCGCAAAAGCTTACGCTCACCTCTCGTGCTTTTTACAATGATGCCCTTGGCGAATATGAGCAGTTCGTAACACAATACTTCGGCTTCGATAAAGTACTGCCCATGAACACAGGTGCCGAGGCAGTGGAAACCGCCATCAAGCTCTGCCGAAAATGGGCTTATGAGAAAAAGGGCATTGCCGATGGCAAAGCCAAAATTATTGTTTGTGAACACAACTTTCACGGGCGCACTACCACCATCATCTCTTTTTCTTCTGACCCCGATGCCAAGAACCATTTCGGGCCTTACACCCCCGGCTTCGTAAGCATTCCTTATAATGACCTGGATGCACTCGAAAAGGCACTTCAAGACCCCGACGTAGCCGGCTTCCTGGTGGAACCCATACAAGGCGAGGCAGGTGTGTTTGTCCCTGACGATGACTATATAGCCAAAGCAGCGGCGCTTTGCCGTCAACACAATGTGTTGTTCATTGCCGATGAAATACAAACCGGCATTGCCCGTACCGGCAGCTTATTGGCTGTATGCGGCAATTGTAGCTGTCAAGGGCATTGCGAACGCCAAGCCGGCAGCTACACGCGTCCCGACATCCTTATTTTAGGCAAGGCTTTATCCGGCGGTGCTTATCCGGTTTCCGCCGTATTGGCAGATAACCATATTATGGAAGTGATTCGTCCGGGCCAACATGGCTCTACCTTTGGCGGCAACCCTTTGGCTTGCCGTGTGGCCATCAGTGCCTTAGAGGTGGTGCGCGATGAACAGCTGGCACAAAACGCGCGTAAGCAAGGCGAACGCTTCCGTGAACGTATGCGCGATTTGCAAAAGCGTTTCCCCGATAAAATCAAAGAAGTGCGTGGGCGTGGGTTGATGAATGCCATCGAAGTGCACGAGAAAGAAGGGCGCACTGCCTGGGACCTCTGCTTGATATTGAAAGACTTGGGCTTGCTTGCCAAGCCTACCCACGGCGATAAAATTCGCTTCACCCCGCCGCTGGTAATCAGTGATGAAGAGCTCGAAGAAGCTTGCAACATCATAACACAAGCCTTCGAGCGCTTCTAATGCCTCTCTTTGTTTTGAGTTTTCACTTCTTTTTTTGTACCTTAAGTAGGCAGACGATTTCTCTGCCTACTTTATTATTTTGCTCTTTTTGCAACTAAAATTAAGACTATGCACATTGAAGGCATTCACTTTGTAGTGAACAATCAGGGGAAACGGGTGGCGGTGCAAATAGACCTGAATAAACACCGTGACCTGTGGGATGAGTTTTATTTTCAATGGATTTTGATGAAGTGGTGGCAAGAGCTCGACCGCCATTGGAAAGCCACCTTGCGCGAAGCCATCCGGCTGGATGAAGACGAGCCTTCAGTGCAAGACCTGATGACCATCGCCGGCTTGCGCTCTTTGCGCCTTACCTACCCCGACATGGACGACTTGCGTCCCGTAGCTGTACTTGAAGAACTTGAAGACTTGATTATTGCCCACACAGCAATAACCGACCTTTCACCACTAAGCAACCTGCCTCATCTTTACCACCTGGATTTGATGCACACCCGCGTGGAATCCATTGAGCCTTTGCGTAACCTGCGGGGCTTGCATGAGCTTTACCTCCACCATACACGAGTCAAAGATCTTAGCCCTTTGACACAAATGCCACAACTGCAAATATTGGCTATCGGTGAAACGGAAATAGAAGACATCGGTGCACTGGCACACACACGCCGCCTGCAGAAGCTGTTTGCCGCCCGCTGTCAGGTGAAGGACCTGACACCCCTGCAATATTGCGAAAAGCTGGAAGTACTCAATTTAAAATACACTCCGGTCAGTGATATTTTACCTTTGAAGAAGCTGCGCAATATCGAAGAGCTCTACATTCAAGGCACACAAGTGGCCGACCTGGAACCCCTGCGGGGCAAACCCTATCTGCAAGAGCTTGGCATCAGCCATACCCCTGTAAAGACCCTGGAACCCATCTGGAACCTGCGCAGCCTGCGGACTCTCTATTGCTATCATACCCAAGTGCCCCAAGAAGAAATAGAGCGCTTCAAAGAAGAGCACCCCCGCTGCAAAGTGGTGGAAATAGCCATGGAAACAGCCGAGCTGCAAATTGAAAATGAAGACTACAGCGATAAAAAATCATAACTTTGCATACATAATCCGATGCATCTATGAAAAAACATTTCTATGCTTTGTTGAGCTGTGTGCTGCTGTACATGTCGCATGCGGCTGTGGCACAAAAAAAAGCAGATAGCCCTATTGCCGGACAATGGCAGTTGGTGGCGCTCGAAATCCCTACTTATGAAGAGTTGATTCGCAACGCCCCGCCTGAACAAAAACAGCAGTACCGCAATGAAATAGCTACACTTATTCGCTACTCTTCTTTTGAGTTTCGCCCGGACGGTACCTATGCTATCTACTTTGCAGGCAGCCGTGAAGAAGGCACTTGGCGCCTCGACCCTTCGCTCTCCAAACTGTGGATTCGACGCAAAGAAGCCGACGGCTCTTTTGCCGAAGAAACTTTTATTGCCATTGAACGTCTGGAAAAGAACGAAATGGTTTTGCTCAACGATTACGAATCGGGCGAGATTATACGCATGAAGCTCAAACATCTGAAAAAATGAGTACACAGAAAATCTTAATAACCGGCTCCAACGGGCTGTTGGGGCAAAAGCTGTTGGCTCTTTTAGGACAAGATGAGCAGTTGCAAATCATTGCTACTTCGCGTGGCACCCCCCGTGCTACTTTGCCTGCCAATGCGGTGTACATCAGCATGGATGTAAGCCGGAAAGAAGAAGTGGAAAAAGTAGTGCGCCTGCACCGCCCCGATGCCATCATTCATACCGCAGCAAAGACACAGGTAGATGAGTGCGAACAAGACCCGGCAGACTGCTTTCTGCAAAATGTGGAAGCCGTGCGTCATATAGCAGAAGCCGCTGCTCAATACAATGCTTTTTTGCTTCATCTCTCCACCGACTTCATTTTTGACGGCCAGGCCGGACCTTACAAAGAAGAAGACACACCCCACCCCATCAGCATTTACGGGGAAAGTAAACTCCGTGCCGAGCAATTGATTCAATCAATGGACAATCTCCGGTGGGCAATAGCCCGCACGGTGCTGGTATATGGCTATTCGCCAACGCTCAGCCGGAGCAATATAGTATTGTGGGCAATCGACGCGCTCGAGCAACAAAAGCCCATCAAGGTGGTTGATGATCAGTGGCGCACCCCCACCCTGGCAGAGGACTTGGCAGACGGCTGCGTGCGCATAGTCAAACAACAGGCAACGGGCATATGGCATCTATCGGGCGAAGAGCTGATGACACCTTACGAGATGGTGATGCGCATCGCACGTTACTATGGCTATTCTACCGAAAGAGTAGAGCGCGCCGATGCCTCTTCGTTCACACAACCAGCCAAACGTCCGCCCAAAACCGGCTTCATTATAGACAAAGCCAAGAAGCACCTGGGCTATCAGCCGCATAGCTTCGAAGAAGGTTTGGCACTCATTCGAAAGCAGATGCAGACAGAAACAGTGAGTAAAAACACTTAAAAAACCGGGCTGTCATGCGCGCTATGCTCCGCTTCTTTCGCCGCCATTTTCTGATGAGCCGTCGTGAGCTGTATGGCATGCTTGTGTTAACGGTTCTTTTGGGATTGTGGCTGGGCAGCGCCCGCTTGGCTGCCCATTATTTTAGCTCAAGGGCACTGCCTCTTCCGCCCCCTCAGCTCGACAGCCTGGCAAACAAACTACCCGATGACAGTGCGCCTATAAGCAAGGCGCACAAAAAACAAAGGTACACGGCCAAAGAGTTGTTCTTTTTCGACCCCAACACGGCTACCCTTACCGACTGGCAGCGCTTAGGTGCCCCCCAATGGCTGGCCAAGCGCATCCGGGCATATTGTGCCAAAGGGGGACGCTTTCGCAAGCCTGAAGACCTGCAAAAGATATACGGCTTTCCGCAAGAGCTTTACCAAGCCTTGGCGCCCTATGTACGGATAGATACCACAACTCATGTCTCCCAATATGCTTTTCCCAAACAAACGCAAACATCCGGAACCATTCAATCTAAACGGAAAGCGTATTCAAAACCGCTGCTTATTGAGCTCAACACAGCCGACACGGCCTCTTTGAAACAACTGCGGGGCATAGGCAGTGCCTACGCCCGGCGCATTGTGCGCTATCGCGACTTGCTGGGCGGCTTTTACACCGTAGAGCAACTAAAAGAAGTGTATGGTTTGCCGGAGGAGACTTACCAAAACATTTTGCCTCACCTTACCATCGACACCACTCACCTGCGCCTGATTCCCATTAACCAAGCCGATGCAGAAACACTTGCCCGCCACCCCTACCTCAACCGAAGACAGGCACAAGCGATTGTAGCCTACCGCACCCAACACGGTGCTTTTCAACACGCCGGTGACTTGAAGAAAATCAAAGCATTCAGCCCGGAAGAAATAGAACGTTTGATACCTTATCTTGCCTTTTAAGCAAACAATTTGCCCGCACAGGTGCTTTTTAAAGTAACAAGACAATAAGCAGTCATGGGAAAGTACAGTATTAAAGAAGTGGAACACCTTTCGGGCATCAAAGCGCACACGCTGCGTATGTGGGAACAGCGTTACGGCATAGTGCAGCCCAAGCGCACCGGCACCAACATACGTTATTATGATGATGCAGACCTGCGCCGCCTGATGAACATAGCCCTGCTTACCAAACACGGCATGCGCATATCGAAAGTGGCCAAAATGAGCGATGAGGAATTACAAAAAGCCGTTCTACAATTGGAAGCACAGAACAGTGGGCAAGAAGAGACCATTGATGCACTGGCACTGGCCATGTTGGAACTCGACGAATATCGCTTCGAGAAGGTGCTCTCCACCGCTATTGTAAAGTATGGCTTCGACAAAACCTTTCTTGAAATTGTGCATCCTTTCATGAAGCGCGTAGGGCTTTTATGGCAGACGTCGGCTATCTGCCCTGCCCACGAACATTTTATTTCCTGCCTTATCCGGCAAAAACTGATAGTGGCCATAGATGCACAAGCGATCAATCCCCGCTCTGACAAAGCCCGCTTTTTGTTGTTCCTTCCCGAAGGCGAATGGCATGAACTTACTTTGCTTTTTTCTCATTACCTCATCAAAAAACAGGGCTTTCCGGTGCTTTATTTGGGGCAGTCGGTGCCTATGAACGACGCCGTGGAAGCTTACCGCCAATGGCAGCCCGAATACCTTCTGACAGTCATCACGACACATCCCCCCATCAAAGAAATGCAGGCTTTTCTTTATGAACTTTCCGAAACTTTTTCGAAATCAAAAATGCTTATCACGGGACATAATGTCGTAGGACAAGGTTGGGACATGCCCGACAACCTTCATTTGCTCAATAAAATAGAAGACTTGGTTTATTTTCTGGAATCCATTGCATGATACGCCAACTATTGCTTTGCTTCTTTTGTATGAGCTTGCTTGCCGGTTGTGCAGACAGTAGCCGGAAAGTAGAACAAGAGAGCATGCGCTTTAAGACCACCGACGCCAGCCGTTTGTATTTTCACAATGTGCGTTCTATTCGCTACCACATAGAAGAAATTGGGAAAGACCGCATGCAACTATGCCGGCATAAGGATTTTTTAGATGCACCTTTGCCGCTTTATCCCGTAATTGCCAACAACTACATGTATGATGAAGCCTACATTGTGCATGAAATGGCCGACTCGCTGCGTCAAAGTGGCGCCTTTTTGCTTGTGGGCAATCCTGCAGGCGATACGCTTTCGTTGGATTTGCGCACTCATGAAGCCCACTACCGTTTTGCACAGGCGCTTTACAACGCCATTGTAGAAGACTTGCCGCTGCAAATATGTGTGCAGAGCCGCTGCCATAGCTTTCTGAACGATAAAGACATGCGCAAAACGGTACGTCTGGTCTATAGAGATTACTTTCGCCTGGTGCAGCTTTTCAAATAAAAAAGCAAAGAGAAGCAGAACTTCCTGCCTCTCTCTCTTACATTCACCGGCTGTGTATTGTTTTTTTATTCATCATCAGTGACGACGGTGTTGTCGTCGCCATCATCTATCACAAGGTTTTCATCCTCGCCGGCTTTGATATCGATGGGCAGCTCCCGGCCTTGCAGCAGTTCTGCACGAATTTGTTGTTCCAGCTCGTCGGCGAGTTCGGGGTTGTCGCGCAGCAATTCAATCACTTTTTCGCGCCCTTGTGCCAGCTTGGTGTCGCCATAAGAATACCAAGAGCCGGACTTTTTCACGATGCCAAGCTGCTCTGCCAAGTCGATAATTTCGCCCAGCTTCGACACTCCTTCGCCATACATAATATCGAACTCAACGGTTTTAAAGGGGGGCGCCACTTTGTTTTTCACTACTTTTACACGCGTGCGGTTGCCTACTATCTCTTTGTCCTTTTTGATAGAGCCTATACGGCGAATGTCAATCCGCACACTGGCATAGAATTTCAAGGCATTGCCACCGGTTGTGGTTTCAGGGTTGCCAAACATCACGCCTATTTTCTCGCGCAGCTGGTTGATGAAGATACAGCAGCAGCTGGTTTTGCTGATGACACCGGTAAGTTTACGCAAGGCTTGGGACATCAAGCGGGCTTGCAAACCCATTTTGCTGTCGCCCATTTCGCCCTCCAACTCGGCTTTGGGCACCAAAGCCGCCACCGAGTCCACCACAATAATATCAACGGCACCTGAACGAATCAGATGCTCCGTGATTTCGAGTGCCTGCTCGCCGCTGTCGGGCTGTGAGATAAGCAAGCGCTCGGTATCGATACCCAGCTTTTGGGCATAGATGGGGTCAAAGGCATGCTCGGCATCTATGAATGCTGCAATGCCGCCTTGTTTTTGGGCTTCGGCAATGGCTTGCAGGGCTAAGGTGGTTTTACCCGAAGACTCCGGTCCGTAGATTTCAATAACGCGACCACGGGGGAAACCGCCCACGCCTAAGGCAATATCGACCATAAGCGAGCCGGTAGAGATAACCGGTATATCCATTTTTTGGTTATCGCTCAGGCGCATCACTACCCCTTTGCCATAGGCTTTTTCCAGTTGCGCTATAGCGTTTTGCAAGCTGGCTAATTTGGGGTCGTTGGTTTGTTCGTCTTTTTTCTTTGCCATGGTTGTATGTATTTATCCTTGGTTTTCAGTTAATAAAACAAATATAAGGGCTTACTCCTTCTTTTTTATGCGGACTACGCAAAACGGCGCTGCCACTCTTCGGCAATTTGTCCTTCATTGAGCCATACGCCCCGGTCTGCCATCTTTGCGAGCTCTTTGTGGTGTGTTACGATAATAAAGGCGGTGCGAAAGTCATCGCGCAACTTCAAAAAGAGTTCATGCAGATGAACGGCATTGGCTTCGTCGAGGTTGCCGCTGGGCTCATCTGCCAACACAAGACGGGGCCGGTTGACCAACGCCCGTGCTACTGCCACGCGTTGCGCTTCGCCCCCCGAAAGCCGCCCGGGTTCGTGGTGTGCTCTATGTGCCACGCCTAAGTATTCAAGCAGATGGGCTGCCCGTTCATAGGCTTCCGTTTTGTCCATACCTTGAATCAGGGCAGGCATGGCTGCATTTTCCAGCGCCGTAAATTCGGGCAGCAGGTTATGAAACTGAAACACAAAGCCCAGGTCCTGATTTCTGATTTTATTGAGCTGCTTGGCAGAAGCCCGGTGCAGGGGCTTACCGTCGAGCAGCAACTGCCCGCGGTCCGGGGCGTCGAGGGTACCCAAAATATGCAACAAGGTGCTTTTGCCTGCGCCGGAAGCGCCCATTACCGAAAGTACTTCGGCTTCTTGCAACTCCAGATGCACGCCTTTGAGCACCTGCACATTGCCGTAAGATTTGTGTATGTCGATGGCTTGTAGCAACATAAACTGATATTTGTTTCAAGTTACACCAAAATGAGCAAAAGAAAAAGGACTGCCTTGCGGCAGCCCCGAGATATGGAAAGCAAAACACTTCAAAGAACTTACTTTGCATAGTTGATAGCCCGGGTTTCGCGAATCACGGTTACTTTTATTTGCCCGGGGTACTGCATTTCTTGCTCTATCTTTTGTGCTATTTCGAAAGACAGCATGCTTGCCTGCTCGTCCGATATGTTTTCGGCATCGACCATGACGCGCAGCTCGCGGCCGGCCTGCAAGGCGTAGCACTTGTACACACCATCGAAAGAAAGCGCCAAGGCTTCCAGGTCTTTGAGGCGCTGCAAGTAAGACTCCATCACTTCGCGACGCGCCCCGGGGCGTGAGCCGGAAATGGCATCGCAGGCCTGCACGATGGGGGCTATCATGGTAGTCATTTCTATTTCGTCGTGGTGTGCCCCAATGGCATTGCACACGTCGGGATGCTCTTTGTATTTCTTGGCAAGTTCCATACCCAAGATAGCATGTGGCAAGTCGCTTTCTTCGGGATACACTTTGCCTATGTCGTGCAGCAAGCCGGCACGTTTTGCCATCTTGGCGTTCAAGCCCAGTTCGGCAGCCATGATGCCACAGAGTTGAGCCACCTCTTTTGAGTGCTGCAACAGGTTTTGCCCATACGACGAACGGAAGCGCATGCGCCCTACCAACTTGATGAGCTCGGGGTGCAAGCCATGGATGCCTAATTCGATGGCCGTGCGTTCCCCTATTTCTATGATTTCTTCTTCTATGTGTTTTTCTACTTTGGCCACCACTTCTTCAATGCGGGCGGGGTGTATGCGTCCGTCTTGTACCAAACGGTGCAAAGACAGGCGGGCTATTTCGCGCCGTACGGGGTCGAAGCCCGAAATAATGACTGCTTCGGGGGTGTCGTCCACGATGATTTCCACGCCGGTGGCTGCTTCCAGCGCGCGGATGTTACGTCCTTCGCGTCCAATGATTTTGCCCTTGAGCTCATCGGACTCCAAAGGAAATACCGACACGCAGTTTTCAATGGTATGGTCGGTAGCCGTGCGCTGAATGGCTTCCAGTATGATTTTCTTGGCTTTCTTGTTGGCGGTAATTTTGGCTTCTTCCAAGATGTCTTTGATGTAGGAAGAAGCTTTGGTTTGTGCTTCGGCTTTCAATGATTCCAGAAGCTGCGCTTTTGCCTCCTCGGCAGTCATGCCGGCAATTTTTTCCAAGCTTTTAATTTGCTGTTGCAGCAAGCGCTCGGCTTCCTCGCGTTTTTTGGCGATCACCTCGGTTTGCTGGCTCAAAGAGCTTTCGAGTGCTTTGAGCTCGGCTTCTTTGGCTTTGATTTGCTCAATTACTTTATTCAGGTTTTGCTCTTTTTGTTTGAGCTTTGCCTCATTGTTGAGCAATATGTTTTTCTTTTTGGCTACCTCCTCGTCAAATTCTGCTTTCAACTGCAAGAACTTCTCTTTGGCAGCCAATTCTTTTTCCTTGCGTATGTTTTCGGCTTTGGTTTCTGCCTCACGCAGGATTTGCTCGGCACGTGCTTGTGCTTCTTCTTCTAACTTTTGAGAGGCTTTTTTGAAAATAGCCCTCCCGATAAGGACTCCACCGCCCAATGACAGCGGTATCAACATCCAATATAGCCATTCCATAACATTACTACTTTTGAAGGTTCTACCATATAATGCCCTTCAATAGCGCAATGCGTGGGAATGGGAGGGATTGACTGTCAGCGGATGGCTTTTTGGGAACGCTGCAGGGTGAGGTCAACGATTTCTTCTAAGGAATTAATTTTTGATAGAATCAGGTCTTCACAGGCTTCTAAAGCTTCTTTCAAGTTTTCTTTTTCCATAGAGCAGTCCACGGCATAAATAGCCAGCAGGTCCTGCGAGTCGGTCACCCCGTAAACGTCCTTATAGTGCTTTAGTTGTTGGTTTATTTTTTTGCCCACCGCCCGTAAGCGTGCTTCATCCTCGCGGTCCACCTCCATAGGATAAGACCGCTCGGCAATACGCAGGGTGATGGGTAATTTTTGACTCATAGTCAATATTTTATTTTAAGACAACAACTTGATACATTTATCTATTTCCGCGATATATTCGTCAATCTTCGCTTTTAGCTCCTCCGCATCCTTTGCATCAGGCGCTATTGAAGCAACAATTTTACTAATTTTATATTGATTTTGAAAGTTAATTAGTTCCGTATTTAATCGTTTGACTAAGTCTTTCAACTTATTATTTTCTTCTTTGAGCTGCTTATTTTCTTCCAATAATATTTCATGTGCTGCTACCAATTGCAGCACTTTTTCTTCGAACAGTTCGATTCGCTGTAATATTTTATCGTAGTTTTCCATTCATTTCTTATGCACTATTCGCGAATAACGGCTCCCAGCTCTTTTTTGTAAGCGTCCATCAGCTTCTGCATGGTTTTGTCTATAACCTTATCTGTCAATGTTTTGGTTTCATCTTGCAGAATAAAGCTGATGGCATAGGATTTTTTACCTTCGCCAATATTATTGCCTTCATATACGCTAAACAGGTTGATGTGTTTCAGAAGTTTGTTTTCGGTACGCCAGGCGAGAGCTTCTACTTCTTGCCAAGTGACTTGTTTATCGAGGACGAGCGAGAGGTCGCGGCGCACAAACGGGAACTTGGGCAGCTCCCGGGCAGTGTAATCATCATGGTAGTGGGCGGTGAGCCAATCCCAATCCACATCGGCAAACCACACTTCTTGTTTGATGTCAAGCATGCGGGTTATCTTGGGTTGTACCAAGCCGGCGGTCGCCACGGCATGCCCCTCTACCAAATAGCGGATGCCATAGCCCCACTGATCGGCGGGTGCCGCCGCTTTGGTAAATTTATTTACACGCATACGCTTCAACAGGCGCTCAACGATGGTGGCCAAGTCGTGATATTGAGTAGCTTGCGTGGCCTGTGACCAGTGTTCCGGGTGGCGATTACCGGTTATCCATATACCCAGCCGCTCTTTCTCGCCATAGGCTCCATCGGTAGTTTGGAAATATACTCTACCAAACTCAAATATCTTTTGATATTTGCGCTGCCGGTTCAGGTTGTGCGCTATGACTTCCAGCCCGGAAAACAGCAGGGAACTGCGCAGCACACTAATTTCTTCGCCGGTATAATTGAGCATGCGAACAGGCTGCCCCCACGCCGATTCGCTGAGCCGCTCGGCATAAGCAGGCTTGGTGAGTGAGTTGGTAATGACTTCGTACAGCCCTTGCGATGCCAGGAAGTCCGTTATGGTATCTTGCAGGTGCTTTTTGTCTTGGGCAGGCGCCGGAAATGGCGAAATAAACGACGTATGCAAATGCTCTGACAGAGGCACGCGGTCGAAGCCATAGATACGAAGCACTTCTTCGGCAATGTCGGCAGTGCCGGTTACATCCACACGGTAGGGCGGTACACTCAGCGCCATGCCTTCTTCTGTTTCTTCTTCTATGAGAATATCGAGGCCGGTTAGTATGCGCCGCACTTCTTCTTTGGGAATCTCTATGCCCAAGAGGGTAAACAAACGCTCGTATTTCACAAAGAAGCGGCGGTTCTCAATGGGCTGCGGATACACATCTACTATTTGAGCTGCTGCCTTGCCGCCGGCAAGTTGTGTTATCAAATAAGCGGCACGTTGTAAAGCTACGAGCACCATGTTCGGGTCGGTGCCACGCTCGAAACGGAAAGAGGCGTCGGTTTTCAGGGCATGTCGTGCCGAAGTTTTTCGTATGTAGGTTGGGTTGAAATAGGCACTTTCCAAAAATACGCGCCGGGTAGTGTCTTGAATACCGGAATGCAAGCCCCCCATCACACCGGCCATTGCCAGCGGTTTCACTGCATCGCAAATCATGAGGTCGTGGGCAGAAAGTTTGCGTTCTTCTTCGTCTAAGGTAACAAAGGGGGTACCTTCGTCCAAGGTCTTTACTATGATTTTGTTGCCTTCGATACGGTCGGCATCGAAAGCATGCATGGGTTGCCCCAGCTCATGCATCACATAGTTGGTGACATCCACCACATTGTTGATGGGCTTGAGCCCGATGGCTTTGAGGCGCTCTTGCAACCAAGCCGGCGAGGGGGCTACTGCAACGCCTTCTATCAACAAGCCTGCATAGCGGGGGCAAGCTTCCGGGTTTTCTATTTCCACGGAAATGGGCGAAGGGGTTTCGGGGAACGTCTGCTGAACAGGCGGCATTTGTATGGGACGGTCCAAGAGGGCTTTCAGGTCGCGGGCTACGCCCAGATGCGAAGCCGCATCGGCACGGTTGGGGGTTAGGCCTATTTCAAGCACAGTGTCGCGATAAGGCTTAAAAAATTCGGCGGCAGGTGTTCCGTTGGGCAAGTCGGTATCGAGCACCATAATGCCTTCATGACTGCTGCCCAAACCTATTTCGTCTTCGGCACAAATCATGCCTTCCGACACTTCGCCACGTATTTTGGCTTTTTTGATTTTGAATGGTTCGCCTTCCTTGGGGTAAAGCGTAGCGCCTACCAAAGCTACTACTACTTTTTGCCCTTTGGCCACGTTGGGCGCACCACATACAATGGGCAAGGGCTGCTCCCCTCCCACATCTACCAAGGTTTTTTTCAATTTATCGGCATTGGGATGGGGCTCACACTGCAGCACTTCGCCTATAACCAGCCCTTCAAGGCTGCCGGGAATGGCTTCATACGAATGCAGTTGTTCCACTTCCAAGCCGGCATGCGTGAGTTTTTGAGCAATCAGTTCCGGGCTTTGATCATCTATTTCGATAAAGTCTTTAAGCCATTGATAGCTAATTTTCATCGTATTAATTCAATTTAACCGTTTTACAATATAGGTATAATCCGGTCAAATTTACGTATTTTTTCCGGCTCTTTTATGTGAAGCAGCTTGTACAATTCACAGGCTTTTTGCAGCTTTAAGCTTCAATGTGTTGTGATGATTTAATTTTTCCGGGAAATGAACAGCATTTTTTCAGTAGCCTTGTTTTTGCCGGTGGCTTATTTACTGGGCTCCATACCTTCATCGGTGTGGATAGGCAAGCGTTTTTTTGGGGTAGATGTGCGCAAACATGGTAGCGGTAATGCCGGTGCCACGAACACATTCCGTGTGTTGGGCAAAAAAGCCGGCAGCATTGTGCTTTCGCTTGATATATTGAAAGGCTGGGTGGCTACTCAATTGCCGGTGTGGCTGCATACGGAAGCAGACATAGACCGCCTGTTTTTATGGCAGATGGCATTCGGCTTGTGTGCTATCTTGGGGCATGTGTACTCTGTTTTTCTGAATTTCAAGGGGGGAAAAGGTGTAGCTACTTCTTTGGGAATGGCTATTTCACTGCACTGGGGCGCTTCGGCGATAGCCGTGGTGGTATTTTTGGTAGTGCTGCTCTTGAGTCACTTTGTGTCTTTGGGCTCTATGTTGGCCACTTTGGCTTTTGCCTTGGTGGTTTCTTTTGACCTGCTGGGAAGCACCAGCCTTTATTTCAAATATTTTGCCTGGCTGATGGTAGCACTGGTTACTTATACGCACCGCAGCAACATCCGGCGTTTGCTTCAAGGCAATGAAAACAAGGTATATCTTTTCAAATCGAAGAAGTCAGCGCGTGAGTCGTAGATAGCTTTGCCGGGTTTTGTAGATGGCCATATGACGGCTGTCTTCTTCTGTCCAGGGGTAAGGGCGGATGGTCAACTCCGGAGCGGTTTTCAATTCCAACAGGAAGCTGTCATCACCGGTCAGGGCTTGCAGTAGTTCTGCCAAGAAACGGCAACAAGCCAGCGGCTGACGTACCACTTGCTCTTCGGTGAAGCGCACGACTACCCATCCTTTATCTGTAAAAAAACGGTTGCGCCGGTCATCTGCCCCTATATAGTGCGTAGGTTCACCATGAGGCAAGCTATAGGGCTCATCTATTTCTACGTCAATCCACAGGTCGTGGGGTTCGTAATACAGCACGAAGTCGGGAAAATAGTGGTCATCTTTAATCCTAAGTGCCAAGTTATCGAATATGCATCCCGGGAAATAGCGCTTTAAATACTTGAAAAAATAGGCTTCGCTGCTTCCGCGCTGTGGCTGATGGCTCAGGCGCTCCGGCGCATTCGCACCATAATAAGATGAAGGCAAAAATACTAAGGGGTAGCGTTCGTTATCTGCTTGCCATTGTGGCGAAAAATGCTTGTTTGCCGGCTTGATGTCGCTGCCACGAAAGAAGTGCACTGCCAACCATAAAAGAAAAAACAAAATTAGGATACTAAGCAACATAAATACGGCGGTGATTCGTAAAGTTGGGTTTTTGATGCGGGTAATTTAAAGAAAAAGTGTTTTATAAGCTGTATGAGCAAGTGAGGGCTTTCAAAAAGAGATACATCTTACACAAGAACAAGTTACAAAAACTTTAAGAGAACCTGCTCAAAAAAAGGATGGTTTCCAAGAAGTTTTAAAAATCAGCTTTGAAGCGATCATGCGGGCTGAAGGTGAACTCCATAACAAAAAAAGAAGATGATATGAGCAATGGACACCGCTATCGCAAGACCTTTGGACAAGGAAAACTACCGGAACTAAGAGTGCCGCGCAGTCGCCGGGGGAATTTCTATCCTATACTTTTGGCATTGTTGCGTAACCGGGAAGAGGAAGCCCGCAAACTTGCATTTAACTTGTATGGTGCCGGTCTGACGACAGCACAGGTTGGGGAGATATTTGGGGACATTTATGGAAAGCAATATAGTCCAAGTCACAAATCAGCCGGTTGTTTGAGTATGCCCGGTCAGAAGTGCAAGCGCGGTTAACCCGGCCATTGGAATCCTATTACCCCATCATTCTAATTGACGCAACTTTTATATACACCCGAAAAGCGGATCACGTAAACAAAGAGGCCTATTATACGATATTAGGTGTTCGAAAAGAGCGCTCACGGCAGGTATTGGGCACTGTCAATTCCCCTACTGAAAGTGCTAAGGCATGGGAGGATGTTTTTGACGAACTAAAAAGTCGTGTTCTTCAACAGAGGATGCCATATGGAAAAAAATTTCCTTCATCCCAACAATTATGCTCAATTCATTTGCAGAGAAATGTTCAAAAACGCGTCAAACCCAAAGATAAAGTCCAAGTAGCAGAAGGTTTAAAGATGTGTTCCGGACCGGCAACCGGCATGATAGCAGTATGAAGAGATGGCAACGTTGGATGAAATTTTGCCAAAAATGGGGGCATTATGCCAATGCTACCATTTTTTATTAGCAGTGCCCCGGAATACTTTCCCAAAGCTAAATTATGGGAAGAGTGAAAAAATGAGTAAAGTTGAAATTAGATTAAGAGACCATTACACACACAAAGATATACTACCGCACGGCTTTCAATCTACTAAAAAAGTATTTGCACGGTATTTTACTTTGCTTCATAAAAATGACTTTGGGACAATATGTTGCCACATTGCCCCAAAGCTTAAATAACAAGCTTCACGCTATGTTTAGAATGCAAAGCCGAGCATCAAGCCAAAACGCAAGCCAAAGCCGCTTCCCAAACCGGTGTTGAAATCATCTTCACTGCCGCTTTCTACCTTTACGTTGCCAACGTTGTACGAGGGTCCACCATAAAGTTCAAGTGTTACGGATTTGCCAAAATGCCACTGGCTACCAATAAGCAAGCCGGCACCTACAGAGCTCAATGTAGCCTTGGAAGTGTTGGAGTTGCCGTTGTCGTCACTTATCGTAGCTTCGAGGTTGTAGCTCTGATAACGTGGCGAAAGAGCCAAAAAGAAGCCTTGTACGGCATTGCCGGAAGGATAGAAACGGAACTCGGGCGTAATGCCAAAACCATTGAACTTGGTATCGCCTTGGTTCACCCCAAAAAGATACATCAAACCAAGCTGGGCACTCGTTTTGTCGCTCAAACCACGCTCATAGTTGAGATGAGCCGCACTCAGAAAAGGACTGAGTAAGTTCGTCTTGATTACATTTCTTTTTTCCGTTTGGGCAAACCCACCAAGGCTAAGCGCCACCAAAAACAAACTTAAGAACAGGTTTTTCATAATTTTTAAAAATTTAAATGTAAAACATGCTTATGCTTTTAGGCAAAGGGCGTGCCAAAAGCATTGGGCTGCTGAAATAATTGCAGCAGCCCAACATGTTTAATTAAAAATCAAATGTTTACAACAAAAGTTACTTACTCACAGCTTGGAAAGCTTTTTCAATTGCCTGTGCCAAATCGGCAATGAGGTCTTCCACATCTTCCACGCCCACACTTAAACGGATGAGCGTATCGCGCAAACCGGCTTTTTCACGCTCTTCTTTGGGAATGCTGGCATGAGTCATGGTAGCCGGGTGGCAACAGAGCGATTCTACCCCACCTAAAGACTCCGCCAAGGTAAAGACTTGCAGGTTGCTCATAAAAGCCTTCGCCAGGTCCATGTCATCTTCTTTGAAAGTAAAAGACACCATGCCGCCAAAGTCTTTCATCTGCTTTCTTGCCACATGGTGATTGGGATGCGTTTCAAAGCCCGGATAATAAACTTTACCAACAGCGGGATGCTGTTCCAACCACTCGGCAATCACGCGCCCGTTTTCACAATGTTGACGCATACGCAGATGCAGTGTTTTTATGCCGCGTAAAACCAGGAAACAGTCCATGGGTCCCGGCACAGCCCCCACGGCATTTTGTAAGAAAGCAAGTTGCTCGGCAAGTGCCTCGTGCGAAGTAACCAACGCGCCCATCACCACATCGGAATGCCCGCCAAGGTACTTGGTTACTGAGTGCATCACAATATCGGCACCTAAATCCAAAGGATTCTGCAAATAGGGTGAAGCAAAGGTGTTGTCCACCGTCAACAGCAGCCCGTGTTTTTTGGCAATGCGTGCCACGCCGGCAATATCTATGATTTTCATGAGTGGGTTGGTGGGTGTTTCTACCCAAATCATGCGGGTGTTTTCAGTGATATATTGCTCTACGTCCGCTACGTTTTCCATGTTGATAAAATGGAACTTCAAACCGTAGGTTTCATGCACACGCCGGAAAAGACGGTAGGTGCCGCCATACAGGTCGTTGGTAACAATGACTTCATCGCCGGGTTTAAGGGTGCGCATCAGTGTGTCGGTGGCTGCCAGACCGGAGCTGAAAACAAAGCCATATTTGCCGTTTTCAAGTGCCGCCAGGTTTTTTTGTAAGGCATCACGGGTGGGGTTATGGGTGCGCGAGTACTCATAGCCCTTGTGTACGCCGGGGGCCTCTTGTGCGTAGGTCGAGGTCTGAAAGATGGGGGTCATCACTGCCCCGGTCGAGGGGTCAGGGTGTACGCCTGCATGTATGGCTTTAGTTCCGAATTTCATAGCTTATGTTTTTTAAAGTAAGAGAGAATACCTATGGTTCAAAGTTAAGAATAATATCGAAAGAACGGCTTTTTACTGCTTTATTTGGCAGGGTTGCCCCAGGTAGTCGTTAAATGCTTGAAGTGAAGGCAAGAGATGGTCTGCCGAGCTACAAGCCTTTGGTGTTTCCAACAGTTGGGCATCATGTCTTTGCAGCGCTTCTATAGAAGGGGCTTCAGGAAATAAAATATAATACCTTCGGTTTTCTGCTATACGCCCGTGAAGGCTTTCGTCAAATAGCAGTTCGTGAATTTTTTCACCGGGGCGCAGGCCTGCTACCTGTTGTGGCACACCGGGTTTTAACCAGCTGCCCAAGTCTGCAATACGCACTGCCTGCATTTTGGGAATGACGATTTCACCTTCAATGGTTCGCTCACGTACGTAGTCGATGGCCTGCAGTAGTTGTGCTTCTGATAAAAAGAAACGGCTTGCTTCCGGATGGGTGATGGTCAACGCATGGCCGGATTTGTTGAACTGCTCAAACACAGACCCCCGGGCATGAACCAAATTGCCGGGGCGCAAGATGCCTACTGCAGGCATGGCTGAACGCCGGGCATGGGCTATCAGCAGCTGCTCGGCACAGCGCTTGGTGGCTGCATACACACCGGCAGCCAAAAAGGCTTTGTCTGTGGAAATAAAGGTAATTCGCTGCACGGCATTTTGCACGGCAGCTTCCAGCAAGTTCTGTGTGCCTATAATATTGGTCTGTATGTATTCGCCCGGATAATGCTCTGCCAAGGGTACATGCTTGAGAGCAGCCGCATGTACAATTTCATGACAAGGGTATTGGGCAAGCAATTGCCGTATGCGGCCCGCATCGCGTATATCGCCCAATTCAAAGTAAAGATGAGGGTAGCGCTTGCGTGGGTATCGTTGTTGCAGGTCTAATATCTTTTGCTCATCACGGCTAAGGGCTAACAGAGGCGTTTCCGGATTCTGCTGCATCCGGTATGCCAAGAAAGCACGCCCTATAGAGCCCGTTGCGCCCGTGAGAAATAAGTACTGATGGTGCATGGCAGTTGGTTAAAACAACATAATTCAACACAGAGATGTTCTTATCTTAGAATAAGATTTGAAGTTTTCATCAAGTAACAAGTAATAAGCCAACCCAAAAAGATATAATTAACTTTAAGTTAATATTTTAGTATTGCAAAACTCTCAAAGCTCTACAAAATATGCTTACAGAGCACAAAATTATACTATAAAAAACCGGCATCTTGCCACCTGCAATCAACAAACACACATCCATAATCCTTGCCACTATAAAGGTAAAATGAAGACCCTTTCTCTTCAATTTTAAAAAAGACGGTATCATCGATACAACTAAAAAGGATTACATTGGGTATATGTAAGTATGGAATAACTTTATAGACACCCGGTACCAATAACTTTGGAGGAATTTCGCAGGTCACACTAAAGTCACCATTATTATTTCGACTAAAGGTTGAGACTGGCACTTCTGTAGTAAACACTCTACGACCTCTTTGTTCTGCCACTGCAATCCCCACACGAACACCGTCTGCCCTTTTGTCGTCTTGAAAGTTAAATTTTAGTCTTATTTTTATGGATTCATCTATTCTAAAACTGCTTTTTACATGGTTAAATGCATCGATTAATTGAACTTCATTTATTTGATTTTTTTCATTTTGTTGCTTCTTATATTCGCTAACAAGGTTAACCGTACTAGTAGTGTAATAGCCTACCGCTTTCTCCACATTACCATCAAAAAGCACTTTGCCTTGATCCAGCAAAATGCCTCTTTGACATAAAGTTTGCACACTTGCCATATTATGACTCACAAACAGAACTGTTCGTCCCTGCCCGCTGCTCACCTCCTTCATTTTACCTACTGCCCGTTTTTGGAATTCAGCATCCCCCACAGCCAGCACTTCATCCACAATAAGAATATCGGGCTCCAAGAATGCCGCTACGGCAAATCCCAAACGCACTCGCATGCCCGATGAATAACGCTTCACGGGCGTATCGGCATACTTGGCAATACCGGCAAAGTCGATAATATCATCCAACTTCTGCCGCACCTCTCTGCGGCTCATCCCTAAAATGGCGCCGTTTAAATAAATGTTTTCAATACCGGTAAGCTCCGGGTGCATGCCTGTTCCCACTTCGAGCAGTGAGGCAATGCGCCCCCTGATTTTCACCTGCCCTTTGGTAGGTGGGGTTATCTTGGATAGTATTTTCAGCAGTGTACTCTTACCTGCTCCGTTTTTTCCAATAATACCCACTACCTCCCCTTCTTCGATTTCTATGTTGATATCCTGTAGCGCCCAAGTATAAGGTTCCGTAGCTTTATCTGCCAAGCGGTTGGTTTGGTCTATTGTTAAAGTAGGGTCTTCTTTTCCCCATAGTCTTGCCCAGCGGCGTTTCAAATCATCGCGCAGCGTTGTCGCCCCAATCACTCCCAAGCGATATTGCTTCCAGACGTTCTCTACTTTTATTACACTCTTTGTCATTTCAGCTGTACTGTTAAACAGTATCCACAAATACTTTTTCCACCCTGTTAAACCCAATCATTCCCACAATAAGCACCAATAAACAAGCCAAAGCACTATAAACAAACCAATATATATCAAAAAATCCTTCTCCTAAAAAAGCCAAACGAAAAGCCTCCATCAAGGAAGTAAGCGGATTAAAAAGCAACCACTTTTGCCACTTAGCCGGCACCATCGATAACGGATAAATCACGGGAGTGGCATACATCAACAGCTGCACACCAAAACTAACCACATGCCTTAAATCATGATATTTGGTAGTCATGGCAGAAACAATAATTCCCATCCCCAAACCCAGCATAATCATCAGCAGCACCAGTAAAGGAAATAAAGATACTGCCCAAGAAAGATGAATAGGCGCACCTTGAACAAAAGCATATAATGCAAATAACCAAAACAGCCCCAGCTGAATGGCAAAACCGATGCCTGCACTAATGACTTGTGAAACGGGCATGACCAGACGAGGAAAATACACCTTGGAAAAAATGTGCTGATTGGCCACAAAAGTATCGGCAGTAGAAGTAAGACACTTCGCGAAGTAACTCCAAAAGGTGGTACCGCATAAGTAAAACAAGAAAGGCGGGATGCCGTCGGTAGGCAGCCGGGCTATATTGCCAAATACAATGGTGTATATAAGCGTGCTTAGCAGGGGAGTAATAATATGCCACAAAGGGCCCAGTATGGTTTGTTTATACTGTGCCACAAAATCACGGCGTACCAATAAAACAACAAGGTCTCTATAACGCCATAATTCACCGAGATTTAACTGCCACCAGGGCTTATGCGGCTCAATAACTTCCGTCCACTCCTCCTGCGATTGTACTTTTAAGTTCTTCACCGTACTTTTTTCCATAGACTTGGCACACAGTTCATTCTTCAAAAATAGTAAAATTTAGTGCCGGACAATAAATCGATATACAAAAAGGCGTGCTCCGTCGCTTATCTTCAGGAAGTACAAGCCCGAAGGCAAGGAAGAAGTGTTTATATCATAGCGTGCCGGTATGGCAAAAGAATCAAAACGGTAGCCGGCCACCACTTGCCCCTGGTTGTCATACACCTGCAGTTGTATGGCTGTCTGACGGTTATGCACCCAACGAACTGACAGCACCTCATTTGCCGGATTAGGCGCAGGCGCATACACATAGAACCCTTCGCGCGTTGAAATGCACCTTTCGTTATTTGCCGGCTGTGCATCTTGATAGCTAAGCAAGCTTACCGAAGCACACACGTAGCCGGCTTCCCGCAGATACTCTGTTGTCAAACTCAGAGGAATATCGACCTCCCGGCTTTCGCCTGCCATCAATAAAACAGCAATCACTGTATCGGCTACCACATTTTCCTCAACTGCAAGTTTCACATTAAAAGATGAAACCGCAATATTCCCTCTGTTCGAAACTAACAACTTGGCCGTTTCTGTATCAGAAGACAACCACAGACTATCCAAGCTCAAATCACGGTCAAGCTTTCCTACTTCAATTTCTTGTGCAAAACTGCTACTGCAACCATCTACACTCATAGCCGTAAGTTCTACCCGGTACATTCCGGGCGATGCATACACATGTGAAGGTGACACTTCCGTAGATTGCGCACCATCGCCAAAGTCCCATATAAAACTCACGCCGCCACTACTCTGATTAGAAAACTGAATATTCAGCGGGTCGGCTTCGGAAGGAGTAGCTACAAATAGAACTGCCGGCAAGCCTTTTACCTCTACCGCTTGACTGTATATGTTATCGCAGCCGTTGGGTGAAACAACGCGAAGGCTTACCTCGTGTTGCCCGGAAGAAGAAAATATAAGCTGCGGGTTCTCTTCACTGCTTACCCACTGTCCATCAATAAACCACTCATAAGCAGAAATAGCACCTGAACTTTGGGAGCTAAACAGCACTTCTGCACCCCGGCAAATCAAAGCGGGCGGTTCAAAGTATGCCACCGGGCTCTCGATAATAGAAACCGTTTTTGAAACAGAAGCAATGCATCCCCCTGCATCTTGAATGGTAAGCTGGACAAGATAATCGCCGGGTGCAGCGTAACTCTTCCGGGGGTTGGGCACTACGGAATAAGTACCATCACCAAAATCCCAATAATAACCACCCACCGGATCCGGTGGGTTGAAGCTCCAAGTGCTCAAGTCTTCAAAGGTTAGCGGGCTGTTGACACAAGCACTGCCCGTATATTGAAAATCGGCAATAAGAGCATCAGAAATAGAAACGGTCTTCACGGCAGTCGTTATGCAGCCATTGTTGCTTTGCACACTTAGTGTTACGGTGTAGTCTCCCGGAGCGCTATAGGTGTGTGTAGGGTTTTCGGCATTCACTGTGGGGCTGCCATCTCCAAAATCCCAAGTCCATTGCGTCACGTTAGAAAAATCACCGATGCTCGTATTGGTAAAAGTAGTAACATCACCTATGCACTGTCCTGAAAAACTGAAATCTGCAACAATGCTGTTGTTATCCACATTGATATTGTCTTCGTAAATACTCCGGTTGCCGTTTCCCTGGGTAGCAACCATTATCACGCGCCGGCTTCCCAATCCATGATAACTAACTGTGGGATTGGGGTCCGTTGAGTAAGCGTCGCTTGCATCGCATGCATCAAACGACAAACGATACACAACACGGGTATTGTAGTTCGCCGCCCATAAATGCAAAATCCCCCCATAGAAGCAGCCCGTTATACCTTCCACATATTTTATCGATGTATTTTGAGTTTGGACCGTAGGCACAGAAGTGATATCGCCAGAAAAAGCTGCATGTTTTACTTCCCCATTAGTGCTATTAAACTGCGATAAAAAGACAGTATGCACTTTTTCACCCACACGCAAGCTGTAGCTTCCTCCCGGGCGACTGAGCCCGATTGTCGCACTTCTATCATATACTATGGGGGTATTCTCCACCCCCATAGAAAAGTCCAAAAGATATATTTTGTTACCCAATAACCCCAACACCCAAGCATACACCTTGCCACAATCTTCAAATACACTCACATGCCAGGTATAGTCTCCTGAAGCAAAACTTATTTCTTGCACAATACTGCTCGCATCTATAGCATTCGACATGGAGTTACCGAATTTTACCACCCGCAGCTTGTTATCTGTAGCATTGGCTACCAGCATATAATAGTCATTCCCCTGCTTGACTAACCTTAATCCGCGGCTCAACGCAGGTAGCCCCAGATCCCCCAAGTTGGTTACGGTAGGTGTGTTTGCCAGACTACTGCCAAAAGACAGCCTCAAAAAAGATTTACTTCCTCCTGCATACCCTATATTGGCAACAATGGCATACCACTGCCCATTTTCTTGAATAAAATCGAGTGGCTCGCACTTGTCTGCAAAGCTAAGACTGATTCTTTCCGGCTTTGCCTGGGGCGCGTTTAAAGGCGAACTGCCCAAACGCACGCGTATCAATTCATTGGTTTCCCGGCTGGTGGCAAAAAAATAGTAGTTACCATCATTATCGCGCAAAACTTGCGGATTGGTAACAATACTCCCTTCTAAAAAAAATGCTGAACTTATTGTTGGCGCCTGCTCCAAAGCATCTGCGCAGAAATACCATTCCCAGGCATTTGCTGCCGGCTCCGGATTGGTTAGCGTTACGGGCGCATCCGGACAGACTGCAGCCCCTACACCAAAGCCGGTAGAAGTATCCACCGTGCACTGTGCGTGTGCCCAATCTCCTAAGCAAAGCAGAAAACATAAAAAGCCAAAAAAAGCGACAGCCCTCATAAATGTTTTTTTACGTATATATACGTCTGCGCGTCAAAATGTCATTTGAGCCATGCAACAAAGGCTAAGATACATAAAAATTCCGGGCAAAAGCGAGCAATGCGTCCGTATTGTGTTTTTGGGAGCCGGGCAAAAAGCTACCAGTCTCCGGCGCTTGTTTCACTCTATGCCACCTTATACTGTTTATCTGCTAGAAATACAGGATTTGCCCCCCAGTTTACTCATTGCAGAGCTAAAAGAACTGGTCGGTGCAAAAACAATCGAAATTATTGGCCTAAGCATGGGGGCAAGGGCAGCCATATGGGCAGCCCTTCACCTGTCTCCCCGCTCACTTGTTTTAATAGCGCCTGAAGGTGCGCCGCCTCACCCCTGGCTTCGCCGGATGCTACATCCTCACATGAATTATTTATGGCATATGTGGTACATGTTACTTCCGGTCATTCGAAAAGTAAGAAGAACAATCGTGCGTCTTTTAGGAACCGACATCCCCTGCACGAAAGAAGAAATGGAACAACTACGCAAACACTGGGCAATATCTGCCCACTTTGCTCTTCCCGCCGATATATTCGCAAAGCTCTACCCCGTGCCCGTAAGCATCTATTTGCCAAGAAAAGACCGTATCATATCACCAAAGAGCGTGCAGCGGTTTTGGCAATCTTACAAACCCAAAGAGCTCTTTTTCATTGAAGGGAAACACTTATCCGGCATAAAAAAACAATGTTACAACATCGTTTATAAAGAATAATCAATAAAAAATTACACCTTTTAAACCATCGCCTCATTTTTGCATCTAAACAAGCGAAGTCAAACCAAAAAAGAGAAAAAACTATGAAACGAGTATTTTGGAAGTACACCGCAGTAGTAGCCCTTGCTTCGCTTGTAAGCTTGAGTGCTTGTAACAAGAAAGACAATGAGCCTACTATCCCGGAAGATGCTTACGTAGAAGACGGCAACGATGTGCAGGCTGAGTTCGACGACCTGGAAAGCATCTCTATCGATGCTACCCTGCAAGCAGAAGCAGCTGCCAAACCTTCTGACGAAGGAGCGACCGCCCGTGCCAACGGCGTTGTGCGTGGTTGTAATTGTGTTATTACAATAGATAAACCTAATAAGAAAATCACCATTGATTTTGGTGAAGAAGGCGTGAAGTGTCAAGACGGACGCACACGTAAAGGAAAAATCATTATCACCTATACCGGTCCTTATATGGAGCCCGGCAGCGTAATTACCACCACTCCTGAAAACTATTTTGTAAGCAACCGTCGTGGCACCGGTTTTGTGCAAGTGGTCGGCACCAAAACTGTTACCAATATCACTGAACAAGGTGGCAATCCTACTCACCGTTTGGAAGCCAATGGTAAATTAATCTTCCCCGGCGGACTCGAAGCTTCTTGGCAGTCAACACGTGTGCGCGAATGGGTGAGCGGTTATGAAGACATTCAAAAATTGGACAATTCCTTTGACGACGTCTTTAAAATTACCGGTGAATGGTCCGGTACTGACCGTCGCCAACAAACTTACAATGCCGAAATCTTAGAACCCTTGACTATCAAAACCGAGTGTTTCCTTAGCCAAAACTATATGCCTGTTTCCGGTGTAGTGAAAATGGAAGGACCTCGTGCCATTCATGTAGTCAACTACGGCGAAGGCGAGTGTGATAATACCATCACGGTCACCATCACCAAGAAGTAAACCCAACATGCTAAATACCAAAAAGCAGCTACTTTAAAGTAGCTGCTTTTTTAATTTTTATTGCTGCAAACTGCACATGCATTCATGCGCAAGCTATTTTATTGACACGCCTTTCATGCCGTCCGCCTTCAAAGCCGGTTGTCAAAAAGGTTTTGACCATAGCTTTGGCTTCTTCCAACGACACAAAACGGGCAGGCAAGCAAATCACATTCGCATCATTGTGCTGACGCGCCAAGCGGGCTATTTCCTCGTTCCAACAGAGAGCAGCCCGTACCTTCGCGTGTTTGTTGGCTGTTATGCACACACCATTGCCGGAACCACAAATAAGAATTCCCCGGTGTGCTTTTCCCTCTTCTACTGCTTGTGCTACAGGATGGGCATAATCCGGATAATCCACTGACTCGCTGCTGTGCGTTCCTACATCTTCAACCCGGTAGCCTGCTTCCGCAAGCATTTTTTTGATGGCTTCCTTATATTCAAAACCGGCATGGTCTGAACCAATAAAGACTGTTTCTTTTTCCATGATTCAATATGATTGCGTTGATTTTCCTTTTACAAAGTTAAGGAAATCATTCAACAAGCAGGCGAAAATGATGCATATCGCCATGCACAGAAAGCTGTAAAATATATAAACCACGGGACAGCTCATGCAGGTAGAAAGACGTTGCCCGTGGCATTTCGCCTTGCCTTAATAGTTTTCCGTCATAAGTATAAAGTTGCCACTTCAGGGCTCCTGCTTGTGTTCCGTCTGCACGAACCTCTACATGCACCGTTCCCCTGCTTGGGTTCGGATACAATCGAATTACCGGCAACTGGCCGGCATCCACCGCTGTGGGGCTTTCTGCCACCCCCACAATAGTAACCCGTTGCCAAGCAGCAGGCAACAAATGGTCAAAGTCATAAGAAGCATTTTCCACGAAAAAGACGGTTTCGGAAGGAAAAGCATTCACCAAGTAAACCATTCCTGCCCCGCTTTGGTACAGGCTGCTGTCTGCCCGGTAAAAATGGAAGTAGTTGCCGCCGGCCGGAGCCACAGATGCAAGATGCACGGCATCGGATTCGTGTACCTCTATTCTATCCGGCACTTGTGCCGGCAAACAGGTACGCAAAGCAAGAAAACGCTCACGCGCCGCTATATACAAAGCTCTCAAGCTGTCGAGCGAAGGCGCAACCAATACCGCCCAAGCAACCCAAGCAGAGTCTTGCGCTGCAAGCTGCAAGTGCACCGTGCTCATCGCTGCCACATCGGCACCGCTACCGCCCGCCTGCAGGCGCTCATTCTCCATGGATGCCCACAGCTCGGCATCGGAAAAACCATCGTTCAGGGCAAGGCTGCCATTGGCACCATCTACATCGAAGGCGTAGTAGGTCGTATCCACATTGCGAAAAGCATATAACAAGCCGATACCTGCATAATGCCCTTTATTGTCATAGGCATACAACATGGGCAACTGCTCATCCAGTTTGCATTCATTGAAAGTAGCATCGGGCAGATCAAAGTCATAGAAAACGCCTACCCGGGCAGTGTCTGCAAACGACTGATGATTATGCACACGATATTCTTGGAAAACGGCACCGGGCAGAAGCGAATCGATGTATAAGCGCTGGGTAACAGAGTAGTTCGGCGTATTGTCCGGTTGAAGAAATGCATGCATCGCCACAGGGCTAAGCCATGAAGCCGTCGCCTGAAAATCGCTGTTCATACTGCCGGCATAGTCCGGCACAGTCCTCCACAGGCTGTCCTGTGTGGTAGCCATCACAAAGCCGGCAGCCCGCACATAAATGGTGTCATTCACCCGCATTCCCTGACTGTAGGGGTAGTCGTAAACTGCCAAATGCCCCGTTTCGCTATACCAATAATCCAATACCGTCCCGGCCATTGTGGGATAGAGTGGCGCAAATCGCAACTCTACGTATTCACGGAAAATGCCTTGGTCGGCCGTATATTCAACTTCTATATAAGCCGTATGGGCAGCCGGCATATCGGCAGCCCGTTCTATAACCAAAGCAGCTGCCGGCGCCTCCTTAGTTTCCATAGTAGCCATATCGCCTATATCTGCGGTTGCCGTAATTACATTCACATAAGGCGACAGGCTATTGATGCGCACTTGCACGTTCGTAGCCGGTGTCAACAAATTGGTGTGCTTCATATGGATGGCATACCGGTTGTTTTCCAAGGCATATATGAGCGGGTCGGACGGGCGCACGGCAAACGCATTGGTTTCTGTCAGTGCGCGGTAGATGTTCAAACGTCCCTTGCCCAGCTTACCTTCAAAGCCCGTATTCAAAGCATCGATGTTATCGGTAGTTGCCATCAAGCGCGCCATCACTTGGTAAGCATTCAATCCGGGGAAGTGGGTGCGCACCAAAGCAGCGGCGGCACTCACTTGGGGTGCTGCAAAAGAAGTGCCCGATATGCCGGCGGCCGGATAGTAGTCACTATCGTTACGACTGTAGGTAGAGTAAATAGCTTGTGCAGGCGCTGCTATGTCCATATGGTAACCGAAAGTGCTGCCACTGCCCCAACTTCCCCATTTTTGGTCGTTGGCATTCGTGCCGGACACGGCAATCACCTCCGGATAAACGGCAGGTGACCATTTTTCATCTTTGCCGCTGTTGCCGCCGGCAGCGACCAGTACAATATCGTAATAATCGACCATCAAGCGCAGCAGGTCGCGCTCAAACTCCGACTCCGGTTCTGTGGCTGTAATAGGACGCCCAAAAGACATATTGATGACCGAGGCACCTTGCGCCGCTGCATATAGCAGGGCGCCGTCGAAGTTGAAATAAGTGAAATCGTCCGAAATGGCTTTGATAGGCAGATAACGGCAGTGAAAACCTGTGCCGGCAATGCCCTTGGCATTATCGGGGGTGGCACTGCTTACACCTGCTACCACCGTACCGTGATAAATACCTGTAAGGTCAGTATCATTGTTTCCCACGTCATAATAAGCCGGATGCAGGTTGGCTTGCAAGTCTTCATGGGTGAGCCGGAAGCCGTAATCCACAATGGCAATTACCACCGACGGGTTGCCTTGCTCCACATCCCAAGCATCCAAGGCACCGATTTTATCGAGATAGTATTGGTAGTTAGGCGCACTGGCAGAGTCTAAGCCCGGATCATTGGGCGTATAAAGCGGTTGGTATTGATACAGCGGTTCTGCGTAAATTACTTCCGGCAAGCGCCGCAATGAATCAATGGCTTGCAGCAAGGCATCCTTACTGCCTGCTTGAATAGTAAACAGCTGCTCCAAAAGAGCCGGTGGACGCTTGGCATAGGCATAGCGCCGGTGGCTTTGTTGCGGATAGCGTGGGGTAATTTGCAGGTGCTGCCCCTGATGTTTACGGGAAGAATGCGTATTTTCTTGCCACTTCTTTATTGCCGTGGGTTTTATCTTTACTACTCCGTAAAAGGTTTCCTGCTTATCTGACTGCCCCACAGCAGTCAATGGCAGCAATGCGATGAAAAAAAATACTACGATGCGCCTCATTAGCTTTTGCCATTTACTTTTTATACTTCTTAATACCTTAAATTAAGAAAATGAAACCTTTTCGCTTAGCCGGCCATCAAATAGTTGTAGTAACAGGCAACTCTTTTTTGCTGATTGCGTGGATATTTGCCAATATTTATGGCATAGCCTACACCAACGACTCGGTCCATTTTGCAGCAGCAGGGCGTTCGTTCTGGCAAAGCGGGCAGTGGCTCACTGCCGACGGACAGGCACTCACGCACTGGCAGCCGTTATATCCCACACTGTTAGGCATTTTTTTAAATATTCCTTCCGGAGTTTTTATACTTCACCTCGTATGCCTTTTAGCGTTTATGCGTGGGCTATGGCTTCTCAAGTGCTCATTGCATTTGCCGGAGTGGGCATATGCCGCTATTCTGTGTCATCCGTTGGTGTTGACCGCTTTCTCGTTTGTGTGGACCGAAGCATTGGCGCTTCCTTTGCTTCTGTGGTTCCTTTGGTATTATATCCGCTTCCGTAATGCTCCTTTCAAACAACGCCTTCCCGCCTTCTTCTTAATAGTTGCCATAAGCTGGTGTCGCTTTGCCTTTTTGCCTGCCATTTATACTTTATTGCTCCGGGATGGACTCGCCGCCTCTGCTAAAAAAGAACGGTACTTTGCCGGGCAGCTGTTCATCGCCAGCTTGCTGGCCGTAGCTTTGTGGACAGGCTATGCCTATATGCATCAAAGCGATATGTTGCATAATTATGGCATGTGGGAAGGCAACTGGCGTCAAACCTTTATTTTTTACCTCTATGCATGGGGTAATTATTTTTTGCCTGCCACCGCTCAAATGCTGCTGCCCGTCGTAGCTTTTGGCAGTATGATATTGTTGAGCCGGTCTTTTCTTCGTGCCTCTCCCCCACAAGCACGCTATTTTCTTACTGCCGCCGGGGTAGAGCTGCTTTTTCTGCTACTGGTAAACATACAGTCTTATGACGACCAAGTGCGCTACCTCCTGCCCGTTTGGGTATTTTGCCTGTTGGGCATGGGGGCCCTTCCACTCATGCACACGCAAACGGCAAAGACAGTGTTCATTGTGTGGTGGCTTAGCCTACTTGTCCGTGATGGGCATCATGCAATGCGCTGGCATGAAACCAGACGCCCCCCGGTAGCTACTGTGCAGCTGCCGACTCATATTCATGAAACGGCGCTTGTGCCAAAGGCAAACGCACATAAAAAGTGGTGCTTTTACCCGGCTCCGAGACAAACAGGATGCGTCCCCCTAAACGGCTGACAACCTTTTTCACTATGTAAAGTCCCAAGCCGGCCCCTTCGGAACGCTCGTGTCCCCGGTAAAACATTTTGAAAATATGGGGTTGAATTTTCAGCGGAATACCGACACCATTGTCTTCTATGGAAAGTATCAGGTTGCTATCCTGCACTTCGGCAACAATGCGTACCATAGGATGTGGTTTGGCGTAGTCAGCATACTTTAGCGCATTGCTCAACAAATTATTGATTATCAAACTCAAACTAAATTTATCTATCATAACCTCTGTATCGAACCTTACCTCATAGCGTATATCCACACGTTGGTCTTGATTCAAATAATCGTAGTGCTCTATGCTCTGCCGGATGAGTGTCTCCACATCTATCGGCTCGGCTTCGTTGTTATGCGCTTGGGTTTCAGAAACTGCCACTACCAATTGAATGGTTTCATCCAGCCGCTCAATGCTTCGCTTCAAGTGTCCCACGCATTGCCGCACATTGTCTGCTGAGGGGTTGAACTCCATCAATTGTACGATTCCCAAAATTGAGCGCAAAGGTGCCCGCAGCTCATGCGAGGCATGATATACGAAGTTATCCAGTTCGTCGCTCAAACGCTGCAGCTCATTCATGTTGTGTTTCATATCGGAAATATCCTGCACCACCACTTCTGCCATGTTATTACCGGCTTTCTTGGCGGCAATCAGCCCCCATAAGTTTTTATGCTGCTGCACACGCAGAAGTGCCTCTTGCGGTGCCACCCTTCCCTTGCTTTGCAGTTCTTCTACAAAAGATTCATAAACCGTGCGCTGTGCGAAGAAACCGGCAAAATGACAAGCATTGTCTTTCAGATTCAAAATTTCCTGCGCCTTGGGACTGCTCTGTACTATCTTATTGTTTGATAAATCCACCAGCAAAACCCCTATCAAGTCGTTATCAAATAAGGCTTTGTACAATCCCTCTTGGCGCTCCAAATCCAGCTGCTTTTGGTGTAGCTCTTTCAATTGCCGGCGTATGGTACTCAGGATATAAGCAACCCGCCGGTACAACCAACGCACCTCCTTCGACGAACGGGGCGGCGCATCGGCTATGCGATAAGTACGGTTCTGTACGGCGGTATACAATGAGCGCTCCAATTGAACAATTGGTTGAATCAGGCGGCTTCTCAAAAAAGCCGACAAAGGAAGGCCACACAGCAACAAACAGCTGATAAACAAAATAGCACTGTTCCAAAACTGCTCCTCTTTAAAAGTGCGCAGCTCTTCGGTACTCACTCCGGCGCGAAGGTACCCCAGCAGTTCCCCGTGAATTCCTCGAATCTCTGTCCGTATGTGCAAATACTCTTCCGTCCAGGATAAACTATCACCGGACAGATTGCCCGGAAAATCACAGCCGGCAGGTGCACTTATCCACAAGATACCGTCCGGTGCCTCCAGCCACACACACTTCACGGCTTTCAATGCGGCTATCTTCTCAATAAATTCCTTGGCTGCCTCCGGTTGTCCTAACTCTATAGGGGCAATACAATACTCGGCTGTCATGCGTAATTGGCTGAGGTAGTAATACACAAAGTGGCGCTTGTGCTGCTGGTAGCTGCCATGAAACATAAAATAAAAGCCCAGCAAGAGAGAAGCCCCTACTGCAATAAGAGTATAAAGTGTAATGCGCTTGTCTAAGGTCCAATACCTGCTCTTCCGTATTCTTATCATGATCACTTCACTACTTTTGCCAGCTTCAGCAGCCTGAAGTTTGCTACGAAGCCTTTTTGTGTGAGGATTCTTGTGTTTATCTCAAATTTCACTTTCCCCTCCGATTCGAAAAAATTCACCATGCTTATTTTTTGAGCATAGCCCGGAGTATCACTTACGATTAAAGCGCTGCTTTGTTGTATGTAAGGCAATATGTCTTGCAATCGTGCATCGGAAAGCCGCCCCAACCAAATAACATCAAAGGGGACGTGCAGCATGTCGTGCTCATCCCGGATGGGAACCACCTCAATCCCCCTTGCCTTTGCCATGCGTTCAGCATATGACTTTTGCAGCACATGCAACACCTCTGTGTCTTGGTAAACCCCAATCAAGAATACATTGTCACGAGGGCGGTGCAAGGCGGGCCATTCAATGAAATCGAACATCTTGACCAACAAAGCCGCTTTCAGCTGCAGCTCGTCTATTTTTTCGGTTTGCGCATAGCCCGGCACAAGTGCCCCGCAATACCCCAACAGGTAACAAATAATTTTGAACCGTAAGCCATTCATGAAATGTTTGTGCAATAACAGTAGAGCTTCATAAAGGCAAAATACAAAACTTATCACTTATTTCCTTGAAATTCCTAATTTTGCAAGATAACTCATTGCATGAAAGCTATGAAACAGATAGTAAAAGATATTGACTTGATTCAGTCAGCAGAGGGCGAAGCTTGCGAAACAGTCAAAACCACCCAAGAGCAAAATACCGGCAAGAGCCGTAAACTGTATATTGAAAGCTATGGCTGCCAGATGAACTTCTCCGATAGTGAAATTGTAGCAGCCATTCTGCAAGAGCATGGATTTGACACGACCAGCGAAGCACAAAAAGCCGATGTTGTCTTTCTGAACACTTGCGCAATACGCGACAATGCCGAACAACGCATTTGGAAGCGCCTGCGCGAGCTGGAATCCTTAAAAAACAAAAAGCCGGGCTTGCTCGTAGGGCTGCTGGGCTGCATGGCCGAACGGCTGAAAACCAAATTGCTTGAAGAAGAAAAAATCGTTGATATCGTAGCCGGACCGGACGCCTACCGCGACTTGCCCCATCTGGTGGCAGAAGCCGAAGACGGGAACAAGGCAGTCAACGTATTCCTCTCCCGCGAAGAGACCTATGCCGACATCAACCCCGTGCGCTTGAATTCCAACGGTGTAACCGCCTTCATATCTATCATGCGAGGCTGCGACAACATGTGCACCTTCTGCGTAGTGCCCTATACACGTGGGCGCGAACGCAGCCGTAACCCTCACTCCATCGTGCAGGAAGCGCGCACCTTATATGAACGTGGCTACAAAGAAGTAACTTTGCTTGGCCAAAACGTGGACTCTTACTTTTGGACCTCCCACCCGCAAATAACATCGCTGAACGAATACCGTAAGGCGCTCAAACGTGGCGAGGACCTGAGCCAGTACGAGCAAGTCAACTTTGCGCACTTGCTCGAGATGGTCGCTCAAATAGCGCCGGACCTGCGCGTACGCTTCTCTACCTCGCACCCCAAAGACATTACCGACGAGGTGCTCTATACCATGCAACGCTACGATAACATTTGCAAATACATACACCTGCCCGTGCAAAGCGGCAACAACCGTATTCTGGAACTGATGCGCCGCACCTACACTCGTGAGTGGTATCTGGAACGCGTGGCAGCCATTCGCCGCATCCTGGGCAATGAGTGCGGTTTGTCCTCCGACATGATTGCCGGTTTCTGCAGCGAAACAGAAGAAGAGCACCGCGATACGCTCTCGCTCATGGAAGCGGTCAAGTTCGACTTCTCTTACATGTTCTACTACTCTGAACGCCCCGGCACACCGGCTGCCAAGCGCCTGCAAGACGATGTGCCTTTGGAAGTAAAGAAAAGAAGACTGCAAGAAATCATTGAGTTACAAAATAAACACTCTTTGGAGCGAAACTTGATGGACGTGGGCAAGGTACATCGCGTATTGGTAGAAGGCTATTCCAAGCGCTCCAAAGAACATCTGTTCGGGCGCAACACTGCCAATAAAGTGGTTGTGTTTCCCAAAGAAAACTATGAAATTGGCGACTATGTGGATGTGCTGGTAGAAGAGTGCACCAGCGCCACGCTCATTGGCAAAGCCGTGGGCAAATGGACCCCTTAACCCCAAAAAGCTATGAAAGGATTTGTCATAGAACCACTCTCTACAAGCTTTGCCAAGCAAGTACAGGAAAAAATTGACAACAAAACCAAGCCATTGGGAGCTTTAGGCAAGCTTGAGGAGATGGCCGTGCAAATTGCTACCATACAACAAAGCCTTACGCCTACCCTTCGCAATCCTCACATACTGGTCTTTGCCGGCGACCATGGCATTGCGGCCGAAGGCGTAAGTGCCTATCCACAAGAAGTAACTGCCCAGATGGTAATGAACTTCGTGCGGGGCGGTGCTGCCGTGAACGTATTTTGCCGGCAAAACCATCTGTCTTTACAAGTGATTGATGCCGGTGTAGCCGCCGACTTCCCGCAAGACCTCCCTATTGTGCATGCCAAAATAGCCAAAGGCACCCGCAACTTCCTTTATGAAGCGGCCATGACCGGGCAAGAATTGGAACAAGCCATTCAAAAAGGCAGCGAGCTGGTCAAAGAGCTCCACAAAGCAGGTTGTAATGTAGTGGGCTTTGGTGAAATGGGCATTGCCAATACCTCCTCGGCTTCTGCCATCATGAGTGTAATTACCAAACAGCCCGTGGAAGTATGCGTAGGCAGGGGCACCGGGCTCAATGATGAGCAATATCAACATAAAATTGAAGTATTGCGCAAAGCCTTGCTGCATCATCAACTAAACAGTAACGATCCCTTTGAAGTACTGCGCACTTATGGCGGTTATGAAATTGCCATGATGTGCGGGGCTATGTTGCAAGCGGCAGCCCTGCATATGCTTATCTTGGTAGATGGCTTCATCAGCTCCGTGGCGTTCCTGGTGGCCTATAAGAGCAACCCCTACATACGCCACTATGCTATTTTTTGCCACACCTCTGCCGAACAAGGGCATCAAAAGTTGCTTGAATACATGCAGGCACAAGCTATTTTGCAATTGGGCATGCGCCTGGGCGAAGGTAGCGCTTGCGCGGTGGCCTATCCGGTGGTGGAATCGGCGGTGCGCTTCCTCAACGAAATGGCAAGCTTCGATGAAGCCGGTGTTTCCAACCGTCAAGACATAGAGTCTGATACCTGTTTGTAACTTTTTGAAAGGGGGCGTGGTTTGTAAAAACGGAAATAAACAAGAGACAAATGAAAAAAGCCGTATTACTGGTAAACCTGGGCACACCGGATGCCCCCTACACCCCGCAAGTCCGTCGTTATTTACGAGAATTCCTTTTAGACGGTCGCGTGATTGACATTCCCGCCCTTTCGCGCTGGCTGCTGGTAAACTTAATCATAGCCCCCTTCCGGGCACCGCGTTCTGCCCGGGCTTACCGTGAGCTGTGGACCCCGGAAGGCTCGCCGCTCAAGGTATATGGCGAACGTCTTCAATCCCTGCTTCAAGACGCCCTGGGCAAAGAGTATGATGTGTATTTGGCTATGCGTTATCAGCACCCCTCCATGCGCGATACCTTGGAAGAAATGCGACGCCACGCTTACGACCAAATCATTTTGCTGCCTCTTTTCCCTCAATATGCATCGGCAACTACCGGCTCTGTCATTCAGAAGTTTTACGATGAAACACGCCACTGGCAAAGCTTCCCGTCGATCAGCATCGTTTCTCACTTCTACAACCACCCTGCTTTTGTGCAAGCGCTGGCTATGCGTGCACGCCCCTATGTAGAAGCCGACCAATACGATTATTTTGTTTTTTCATACCATGGCGTGCCCGTGCGTCAGATACAAAAAGCAGATATGCACGGTTGTTGCCTGTCATCGAGCGACAAGACTGCCGCAGGCTGCTGCAGCCGCTTGCATGAAAACAACCACCTCTGCTACCGGGCTCAATGCTTCGCAACCACCCGCCTGCTTGCCGACGCCCTGCAATTACCGGCCGAGCGTTGCATTACAGCCTTTCAGTCGCGCTTAGGCAAAGCCGAGTGGATTCAACCCTACACCGAAGACGTCGTCCGTCAATTGGCAAGCCAAGGGGCGAAAAAAGTGCTTGCGTTTTCGCCGGCATTCATTGCCGACTGTCTGGAAACCACCATTGAAGTAGGGGAAGAATACAAAGAATTATTCGAAGAGTTGGGCGGTGAAAAGTGGGTGCTGGTAGAAAGCCTGAACGATTCCCCCGCCTGGGTCGATGCTCTGCGTCAAATCATCGAAGAAGCCACATTGCGTTTGTCTTCTGCCGAACAGAAAATAACCACCGATAACTAAAAAGCATACAAACACATGGCACTTATTGAAATACTGAAAAACATGGTAGGCAAAGAAATGCCCGAACAAGCGCCCCCCGTGACCAAATGGCTGAATTTTGTTTTGCGCAAAGTAGAACCGGGACACGTAGTTGCCACCATGGAAGTGCGCCCCGATATGGTAAACCCACTGGGGCTGCTGCATGGTGGTGTGCAAGCAGCGCTGCTCGACGAAATCATAGGCATGATGGTATCTGCCTTGGAAAAAGACAAACCTTCGGTGTCGGTCAATCTCAACGTTGACTTTTTGGGCAAGGCACGCATGGGCGAAACAGTTGAAGTAGAAGCGCAAGTAATACGCCAAGGGCGCCAATTGATACACGCCGTGGGCGAAATACGCAATGCCGAAGGAAAGTTGATAGCCAAAGCAAGCAGCAACTTGCTGAATATAGAGATGAAATAACCGGCTTGATTCACAAACAACAAAGCCCGTGCGCCGCTTATGCAGCTACACGGGCTTTTGCTTTTATTCTAATCCCGCACAAAGAAAAGCAAAATTTCAATAATACTTACCGGGCAAAAGGTAATTTTGCACATAATCGGCAATGCCCTCTTCCAAAGAAGTAAAAGGCTTGTCATAGCCTGCGGCACGCAGCTTGTCCATCTTCGCTTCGGTAAAATACTGGTACTTATCGCGTATGTCTTCGGGCGTATCGATAAACGAGATACTTACCGGTTTGTTTAATGCGCGAAACACCGCTTTTGCCAAGTCCAAGAAGGTGCGTGCCTGCCCTGTGCCCAAATTGTAAATGCCCGGGTGCTTGCGCTGCTCCATCAGGAAAAGGCATACGTCCACCACGTCCTTCACATAAATAAAATCGCGCATTTGCTTGCCGTCTTCAAAGTCCGGCCGATGCGAGCGGAACAGCTTCATGCTGCCGGTTTCGCGAATTTGGCGAAAAGCATGAAAGACCACCGAAGCCATACGCCCCTTATGGTATTCGTTGGGACCATATACATTGAAAAACTTCAAGCCGGCCCAAAAGAAAGGCTTCTGCTGCTGCTCCAGCACCCACAGGTCAAAACGCTGCTTCGACCAACCATAAGGGTTCAGCGGTTGCAACTTAGGAATCAACCGCTCATCATCGGAATAGCCATACTCGCCCATGCCATAGGTGGCTGCCGAAGAAGCATAGACCAAAGGTATTTGATAGCGCGTGCAAGCCTGCCACACCTGCTTGGAATAGTTTACGTTCAATTCTTCAAAAACCGCTTCATTGAACTCGGTCGTATCGGTGCGAGCCCCCAAATGAAAGACAAATTCCACCGTCTTTTCATGCCGGTGCAGCCAGTCTATCAGCTGTTCACGCGGCACATATTCCACAATAGCCTTGCCTTGATAATTGGGGCGCTTGTCTTCGCGCGAAAAGTCATCAACGGCTACTATGTATTTGTAGCCGGCTTCATTGAGTCGCTGAATCAAACAACTGCCAATGAAACCGGCAGCTCCGGTTACTACTATCATGATTGCTTATGATTTAGCCGGTATCCCCAAAGTATCAATGGCGTACTGCAGGCGCTTGACAACCTCTTCCTTACCCAGGATGTCCAGAATTTCCACTAAGTCGGGACCTGCCATCTGACCGGTAATAGCCAGACGCAATGCCGGCATCACCTTGCCTATTTTAACCCCTTGCGCGGTGGCCGTTTCCTCCAGCAGCTGCTTCATGGCAGCCCCGTCAGAAGCACCGGCAGCCTGCAGTTTTTCGGCAAAGTCTTTCAGTATGGCAGCCGCTTGTTCGTTCCAACGTTTCGCCACTGCTTTTTCATCGAAAGAGGCAGGCGCCACGAAAAAGAAAGCTGCTTCTTCCCATATGTCCTTGGGGAAGGTAATCCGCTCTTTCATCAGTTCGCAAATGCGTACGGCTTTTTCTTTGTCAATATCGGCAACCTTGATGCCCGTATTGGCTTGCTCCAAGCCTTCGAAAAAGAAGGGAAGCAGCTCTTCACCTGATTTTTTTCGCAAATATTGTTGGTTAAACCACTTGGCTTTTTCAAAGTCGAAGCGTGCACCTGACTTGGTGATGCGCTCCAAGCTAAACTCTTGAATCAGCTCTTCCAAGGTAAACAGCTCCCGGTTGTCGCTGGGGTGCCATCCAAGCAATGCCAAAAAGTTGATAATGGCTTCGGGCAAGAAACCCCGCTCACGATAACCTATCGATACATTGCCTTCTTGGTCGGTCCATGTAAGTGGGAAAATGGGGAAGCCCAACTGGTCAGCTACCCGTTTGCTAAGCTTACCGTTGCCGTCGGGGCGTAAAATCAGGGGCAGATGTGCAAACTCCGGGGGCTGCCATCCAAAAAACTCATACAACAGCACGTGAATAGGCGCCGAAGGCAACCACTCTTCCCCACGAATCACATGGGTGATTTTCATCAGGTGGTCATCCACGATATTTGCCAAGTGGTACGTGGGCATGCCATCCGACTTGAGCAACACCTTGTCATCCAAGGCAGAAGCATGCACTACCACCCAGCCGCGAATATGGTCTTTGAAGCGGATTTCTTTTTTATGAGGCACTTTCATGCGAATGACATAAGGCTCGCCCGACTCGATACGTGCCTTCACCTCTTCGGGGGGCAACGTAAGCGAGTTCTTCATGCTCATGCGCGAAATGGCATTGTAAGAGGGATTTTTTGATTTGGCGGCTATCAAACGCTGGCGCATGGCTTCCAGCTCTTCTTCCGTATCGAAAGCATAATAGGCATTGCCTTCTTCTACCAGGCGCTCAGCATATTGACGATACATTTCTTTACGCTCCGACTGGCGGTAAGGACCATAAGGACCACCCACTTTGGGGCTTTCGTCGGGGGTCAGCCCCAGCCATTCCAGGGCTTCGTAAATATATTCCTCTGCGCCGGGCACAAAGCGTTTCTGGTCCGTATCTTCTATGCGAATGATAAACTTGCCTTCATGCTTCTTGGCAAAAAGGTAATTGTAAAGGGCAGTTCTCACACCGCCAATATGCAAGCCACCGGTGGGGCTTGGGGCAAAACGAACACGCACTTCTTGTTGACTCATAGTTTTCAGACATTTGGCGCAAATGTACAAAACTAATCAGGAACAAAGAAGCGAGCCCGCAGCCAATTCGCGAGCCCGCTTCATCGAAACTGACAATATGACAGCATGTCAGCCTATGCAGCCCAGCGTGCCAGATGCTTCATGAGCAGGCGGCGGGCAATGGGCACCACCGTTTCTTGCAAAGGGCACTGCACCTTGGCCACAATCAAGAAAGTAGCAGGCTGCGGCAGGTCTTTGTACTTTTTGATGAGCTGTACCTTCACACTTTCATAAGTTTCTGTTTTTCTCTTTTCCACCTCTTCCAAAAGATTCAAACGCACCGTGCGGTACTCTTCGTTCGGCTCGAAAAGCGTGCTTTGGTAAAGATAGACCTGCACCGCCTCGGTGCCGTCGAAATGCAAGAGCAAATAGCCCTCTTCATTGCGCAGGGGCTCAATGCCCACCGGCGACAAGACCATATGCTCTTCCACGTATTTATAAATATCTTCGCCTTCTTTCATCACCCGCTTAAGCTCAGGCAGTGCAAATAAGATGATTTCTTCAATCACCTGCATGAGCTCATCATCCTTCACTATCTTTTCATATTCCAAAGTCAGGCGTTCAAAATCTGCCTTGCTGATGATTTGGGGGAATTGCTCATAGAGCAAGGTCTTGTTTTTTTTGACATTGAGAAGATTTTGGTAGTGAAACACCAAATCGGAAAGCGCCGGATACAGCTTTACTTCTCCAAACTCGCGGCGCACTTCTTGCAAATACGCCAATAGCAGGTACTTCTTGTACTCGAAGTCCATCAGACCACTTGTCAGCCAATCCACACTCAACTTTTTCATAGATAAAAACTCTTTTTTGTAAAATATTCCAAACATTAAACAACAAAACGACAAATATTTTACCAAAAAAATCGAGTAACACAAAACAATTCACAACAGAGAAAAGTAAGAAACACCTGACATTTTTACAGTTTCCAACTGACAAGTAGGGAATTGGCACAAGAAGTGCTATACACAGGGGCGAAGTGTTCAACTTCTAAAAAGTGTAAGTGCTATGAGCGCAGCAGTTGAAACCAAAAACACCAACAACATGACTCAAGTAAACATTAAGCCTTTGGCTGACCGTGTGGTAGTGGAACCTCTACCCGCAGAAGAAAAAACTAAAGCCGGTATTATCATTCCTGACACTGCAAAAGAGAAACCTCAAGAAGGTGTGGTAGTGGCTGTAGGTCCCGGCAAAAAAGATGAACCCATGACCGTAAAAGTAGGTGACCGCGTGTTGTACGGTAAATATGCCGGTACCGAAATCCACATCGACGGCAAAGACTACCTCATCATGCGTGAGTCTGACATCTACGCTATCATCTAAGCATAGATGTAATTTTATTGCTGAAAAAGACGACACGCAACCCGGCTTTCTGAATTCATAATTACAGTAACAGTAAATGTTTAACCTTTAAAAACGGAAAAGAACTATGGCTAAGAATATTCTTTTTGATGTAGATGCTCGCGAAAAGCTGAAAAAAGGCGTTGATGCATTGGCAAACGCCGTAAAAGTAACCTTGGGTCCCAAAGGACGCAACGTTATCCTGGATAAAAAATTCGGTGCTCCTGCCATCACCAAAGACGGTGTGTCGGTAGCTAAAGAAATCGAGTTGAAAGACCCCATCGAAAACATGGGTGCACAACTGGTAAAAGAAGTAGCTTCAAAAACTGCCGACAACGCCGGTGACGGTACCACCACTGCTACCGTATTGACCCAAGCCATCTTCAACGCCGGCTTGAAATACGTGGCAGCAGGTGCCAACCCCATGGACCTGAAACGTGGTATCGACAAAGCTGTAGAAGCTGTTGTTGAGCACCTCAAAAAACAATCTAAAACCGTTGACAACTCAAACGAAATCGCTCAAGTAGCTACCATCTCTGCCAACAACGATAGCGAAATCGGTAAGATGATTGCCGACGCTATGGAAAAAGTGGGCAAAGATGGTGTAATCACCGTAGAAGAAGCCAAGGGCACCGAAACCGAGGTGAAGGTAGTAGAAGGTATGCAGTTTGACCGTGGCTACCTGTCGCCTTACTTCGTGACCAACCCCGACAAGATGGAAGCTGAGCTTGAGCGTCCTTACATCTTGATTACCGACAAGAAGATTTCTTCGCTCAAAGACATGCTTCCTGTACTCGAGCAAGTAGCTCAAAGCGGCCGTCCGCTGTTGATCATCGCTGAGGATGTGGAAGGTGAAGCTTTGGCTACTTTGGTAGTGAACAAGCTGCGTGGCACCTTGCGTGTAGCTGCTGTGAAAGCGCCCGGCTTCGGTGACCGTCGTAAAGCTATGCTCGAAGACATCGCTATCTTGACCGGCGGTACCGTGATTTCGGAAGAACGCGGCTACAAACTCGAAAATGCTACCATCGAGTACTTAGGTCAAGCTGAAAAAGTAACCATCGACAAAGACAATACAACCATCGTAAACGGTGCCGGCAAGTCTGAGGACATCAAAGCCCGCATCAACCAAATCAAAGCTCAAATCGAAACCACCACTTCTGACTACGACCGCGAAAAACTGCAAGAGCGTCTGGCTAAGTTGTCCGGTGGTGTAGCTATCCTCTACGTAGGTGCTGCTACCGAAGTAGAGATGAAAGAGAAGAAAGACCGTGTGGATGACGCTCTGCATGCTACCCGCGCTGCCGTAGAAGAAGGTATCGTGCCCGGTGGTGGTGTAGCTTTGGTGCGTGCTATTGAAGCCCTCGAAGGTCTAAAAGTAGAAAACGAAGATCAGCAATTGGGTGTGAACATCATCCGCACTGCGCTGGAAGCTCCGCTGCGCACCATTGCTTCTAACGCCGGTGCCGAAAGCTCTGTGGTAGTACAGCGCGTAATGGAAGGCAAAGGCGACTTCGGCTACAACGCACGCGAAGACAAGTTCGAAAACATGATTGCTGCGGGTATCATCGACCCCACCAAAGTAACCCGCCTGGCACTCGAAAACGCTGCTTCTATCGCTTCGTTGTTGCTGACCACCGAAGCTGTGGTAGCCGAGCTGCCTGAACCTAAGAAAGATGCGCCTGCTATGCCCGGCGCCGGCATGGACATGATGTAATCTGAAACAGAAGCCTCTTTCATAAAGTAGAACGGGTGGCATTTGCCGCCCGTTTTTTTATTTTAGGGGAGTGATATGCTCAAACTGCAAATCGATGTTTTTTGTTCTATCGAAAACGCTCTATTACCTGGCCATGCCTGCCGTATGGCTGCTTCTATTGGCGGCTGCTGTGCTATGGGTGCGGCGCCCCATCGTGAAGAAGCGTCTGAGCATTTTGTTGCTATGCTTGCTACTGCTTTTTACGAACCCTTTTGTTATCAACCAACTGATGCGCCGGTGGGAATTGCCGCCACGTCCCTTGCATGAGCTGCCCTCTTACGATGTAGGCATTGTGCTGTCCGGCATTGTACAAACCCACCAACAGCCTGCAGACCGGGTATATATGCAAAGAGGCGCTGACCGCCTGTTGCATGCTCTTCTGTTGTACCGCAAAGGCATCATAAAGAAAATACTGATTAGCGGGGGTAATTACGACAGCACGGTAACGCCCGAGGCAGAGCAGTTAAAACAAGTTTTATTGCTGGCAGGCGTCCCAGCAAAAGACATCATTGTGGAACCCTACGCTCTCAATACGGTTGAAAATGCCCGTTATACGGCAGTTCTTTTGCGCGACCACTTCCCGCAAGGGCGCTATCTGCTTATCACTTCTGCTTTTCACATGCGCCGGGCACTGGGCTGTTTCCGTCAGGCAGGCATCGAGGCTGACCCCTTCCCCGTGGACTTCTATTCCACCCCAAAACAAACACACTGGCTGCTGTGGATAGCCCCCAATGAGCAAAGCATAGCCCTATGGGGCGTTTTTATTCACGAATTGATAGGGTATATAGTGTACGATATTTTAAATTATCTTTGAAAGGCTTGTAACATAACTTACTACCAAAGATGAATTGGCGTAAAATTACCATACTGATATTTCTGTTTTTTGCTTTGTTTCTCAGCTATTACTTCTTGTGGGTTTATCCTCAACGTTATCAGTATTCTACCGAAAAAAGCATCCCGCATCAAGAGGAAATGCTTTTTTATTTCCCTACGACGGCACTCCTGCTCAATTACTTGGAGCAAAGCCCCTATGCGCGTTATATCATCAACCGGCAGACACCCGAAAGTGCATGGCGCTTGCTGCGCCTTTTGCTGCAAAGCGACCCCAAACGCACCGCCTGGCTTAGCGCTGATTTTCAAAACCCTCAACAGACAAAGGGCGTGCTGTGCATTCCCCTGCGTGACAAAGAGCGCAGCAGTATTTTGTCCAACATAGAATCCTTGTTTGCCCGCGACTTCATCAGTGAAGATTATCAACTGGAAGGACGCCGCATCTTGCGGCTCGAAGAGCGCCAAAGCAAGCGGTATATTAGTTTTTGCTTGGAAAAGAATTACCTGCTTGTCAGCTTCACCGCCGACTACCTGGAATATACCCTCCGCCATAACTACTGGGGACAACCGGAACGTTTACAGCGCATTTTTCATCCCGAAAACCACACTAAAGCAATTAGCGTCTTTTTCCGCTTTCATCTTATCGATCGCTTTCAAAGAGGCATCGAACATTTGTTTCACGATGCGCCCGCTGCCAACACACTCATTTATGCACAGCTGACACCCGCAAACAGTGGTTGGTGGCTTAGCGGTAACTTTTTGACGCCCGGCTATGCCGTACATGATCTCAACCGTTGGCGACATGTATCACCCGGCGGCTTTCGTCAGGTGCATTTGATTCCCGACTTCCTTACAAGTATTTACAAAGTAAGTATTGTGCCGGGCTATGGCAACCCGGCTGCCATACCGGATGCCCCACCGCTTCCATGGGTAGGTGGTGAAATGTGTTTTTACACCGACAGCTTGCAAAAGAGCCGGTCTATAGCTTTCTTGAGTGTGCAGAGCCAGGGGGCGCTTGAAGAGCACTGTCGTCGCCTCAAGCACGAAGCATTTTTACATGATGTGGTTTTTGCCATTCGCGACAGCATGCGTGCTGCCTTACAAGCCCATCTGCCCCGTCAATTTCCGGATTTGAGCATTTATTGGGGGGCTTTGCTGGATGAAGGGCGTTCCTTGCTTGTATCGCCCAGTGCCGACCTGCTCGAGGAAGCCATTCATTACTACCGGCAGGAGCGCACCTGGGGTAAGAATGTATCTACCATGCAATATCTGCGCTCCATTCCCACCGAGCAGGATATTTGCTTTATTCAGCTTCCTGACGAGTACAGCGAAGCGCTGATGCAGCAACTGCCCTTACCGGCTCTGCGCGGATTGGAGCTGAACATGACCCCCGCCGAAAGCAAAATATTTATTCAGCTGGGGCAGGAAGAAGCTGTCATGTCTTTAGACTCCAACGCTTCTGCCGAAACTTCCACCGGAAAAGTCGAGCAGCTGTGGGCAGTGGAAATAGGCGATGGTATTTTAACCGGCGTGCAAAGAGTAAAAAACCACACAAGCCCCCATCCGGATATTTTGCTGCTGAACGACCTTCAAGAAATAGCTTTGCTGTCGAGAGAGGGTAAACTGCGCTGGAAAAGAAACCTGCCCGGGAACCCGGTTACTCCTGCCATAGAGGTGGACTATTACAACAACAACAAATATCAATACCTCATTGGATGCGAGCAGCACCTCGCTTTGTTTGACCGCCTGGGGCGGCCTGTCAAAAACTATCCCCTTCCTTTGCCCCTGCAATCTCAACTGCGCCACCTGAGTGTGGCAGACTACGACGGCTCACATAACTATCGCTGGGTAATCAACAATACCCGCGACGAAATTTTGTTGCTTAACAAAGAAGGGAAACTGTTGGCAGGCTGGAACCCCAAGCGCATCGAAGGACATATGGTACAACCCACGCACCATTTCCGCCATGAAAGTAAGGACTATTTTATAGTCTTGCTACGGGAAAACGGATGCCTGTTGTTAAACCGTCGGGGTGAGCCTTATGCGGGCTTTCCTGTAGCTTTGTCTGAACGTCCTACGGATTATTATGTAGATGCCCGGCGCGGACTCATCTACATCATTGGCGAAAAAGGGTTGCTTCATGTTTTGAATACCAAAGGCAAAATCGTAAGTAAACTGCAGCTACCCCGCAAGGAAGGCAGTTTCTTTAGAATCGTGCATCACCCATCGGGCTTTTGGATTGTAAAACAACACTTAAATGAGTTAAGCCTTTATTCGCCCAAAGGCGATTTACTATGGGAGCAGCACTTCTCTGCCACTGACGACATGAAAATACAAGCATTCCGGCACCGCAACCGCGACTACTTCCTGGTGATAGAGCCCGGTGTAGCTCTTGCCTACCTGCTCAACCATAAAGGCGAGTTTGTGGTCAATAGTATAGAGAAGGTGCAAAACGCTTGTGCACTTTCAGCCGGTGAGTACGTTGAGGTGTCGGCTATTTATGGAAACACCGCCAAGCTGTTGCGTGTTTCTTTAAAGTAGAGCGAAAAGAAGTGCTAACTTTTATTGATGCTGCCACACTAATAAGCAAACTATTGAGTTCAAAAGAATGAAAAAACGCCTGCTGACAGCCGTACTTGCTTTCTTGTTTGGTAACTTCGGAATACACCGGTTTTATTTAAACCAACCGGGCTTGGGGATTCTTTACCTGCTGACTTGCGGACTGCTTGGCATAGGCTCTATCATCGATACCATTGCTTTCCTGCTCATGGATGATGATGTATTTGATGCCCGGTATAATACCCACGCCTTTCTTTCAAACCGGATGAAAGGTGGTTTAAAGCAGAGGAGGCTTCCACGCAAACAACAAAGTTTATTGGTTGCCAAGCAACTGAAAGAGCTGGAAAGCATGTATGAAAAAGGGAGCATCAACTTCGAAGAGTTTGAGTATTTAAAGCAAAAGCTATTATCGGAGATATAAAAAAACACCTTTTGTTTTTCTAAACAGCAAAAAAGGCACAAGCAATGCTTGCGCCTTTTTTCTTATACCTTTAAAAAGGAGGAGGTATGTAGTTATACAGAGATTGCTTCTTCTTTCGCTTCCGTTGTAGCTTGCACCTTACGCTTGCGCAAGCCGGCCTTCAGACGGTCGGCAATCATATACATCACCGGCACAATCACCAGGGTCAAGAAAGTGGCGAAAGTAAGCCCAAAAATGACCGTCCAAGCCATAGGTCCCCAGAAAAGCGCGTTGTCGCCACCGTAGTAAATATTGGGCTCGAAGCGGGCAAACAAACCAAAGAAATCGATGTTCAACCCAATAGCCAATGGAATCAAGCCCAGAACGGTAGTGATGGCTGTCAGCAATACCGGGCGCAGACGGGTTTGCCCTGCTTTGGCTACTACTTCCACCAAATCCTTGCGTGAAAGGAATTCTTCATCTGCCAATCCCAGTTCTGCTTTGCGGCGCTTGCGGGTCAAATTGGTGTAGTCGATCAACACAATGGCATTATTCACCACCACACCGGCCAAAGAAATGATACCAATGCCGGTCATAATTACGACAAAGTCCATTTGGAAAGCCACCAAGCCCAAGAACACCCCAATGGTACTAAACAGCACCGAGGTCATGATGATGAAAGGCGCCGAAATAGAGTTGAACTGCGTAACAATAATCAAGAAGATGGCAAACACCGCAATAAGCAACGCCTTCATCAAGAACTGCATGGATTTTTGTTGTTCTTCTTGCTCACCGGTGAACTTCACAGAGTAGCCCTCAGGCAACTCCAGGTCTTTCAACTCGTTTTTGATTTGCTGCACTATCTCGTTGGCGTTGTATCCCTCTTTCACGTTGGAATAGATACTAATGACACGGTCGAGGTCTTTGCGCTTCACCGAGCCATAAGTCGAAGAATAACGCACCTTGGCCACTGCCGAAATGGGCACTTGCTGTATTTGCCCGCGATTGTTGCGGAAAGTAATGTTTTTGTTGAGCAGCGCATCGAGGTCATGGCGGTACTCTTCCTTCAGGCGCACATAAATGGGATATTCGTCTTCGCCTTCTTTAAACTTCGACACCTCTTTGCCAAACAGTGCCGTACGTATCTCATTGGCAATAGAATAAGTCGATACTCCGAAACGGCGTGCTTTCTCGCGGTCTATTTCCACTACCAATTCCGGTTTGCCGGTTTCAAGGTCTGTTTTCAGCTCTTCAATGCCCGGAATGCCCGCCGCCTCAATGCGGTTAATCACTTGTTGAGAGATGGCAATGAGTTTATCGTAGTCCTCGCCTGCCACCTCTATGTTGATGGGCTTACCAACAGGTGGTCCGCTGCGGTTTTTCTCTACCGTAATAACCACGCCCGGGTATTTGTTCAATGCGCGGCGCACGTCCTCCATCAGCTTGGCAGTAGATACGCCCTTGCGCAACTCATAGTCCACGAAGCTAATGGTGATTTTGCCTTTATGTGGTGTATTTCCCCCTTGACTACTGAAGCCATCTTCGCCGGTACCTGCTCCTACCTGTGCAATAAACGACTCAATCATGAAATCGTAGGGCTTGAGCAACTCCATCAAGTCTTTTTCTATCTGCTCTACCTGACGATTGGTTGCTTCGATGTCGGTACCAATCGGCTTTTCTATAAATACGTTGATGTACTCCGGCTCATTCACAGGGAAGAAGTTCACTTTGGGCGCGCTGATACCCAGCAGCATAATAGAGAAAATCAACAGTAAGAAGGTGGCTCCGAGGAAGTAATAGGGGTTCCGTCCACGAAGGGCAAAGCGTATAAAACGCGAGTAACCCGCTTCGATGCCGGGCAACAGGGTGTCCTGGAACCAGTGTGTCGCCGGAATAAGCGCATATTGATAAATCAGGGTAAGCAAACCGGCAGTTACGAAGATGTTGGGAAGGGTGAAAGTGCTTAGCGCACCGGCAAACTTCAATCCAAAGAATGCAAGCCCAATCAGCGTAAGAGCTATGCCCACTTTAATGGTTTTCGGGCTGCGCGACGCTTTGCCGTCGGCGTCGTCTTTGCGCATGAACAGCACGGCAAAAGCGGGGTTGATAACCAAAGCAACAAAAAGAGATGAAGACAAGGTGATAATCAAAGTGATGGGCAGGTACTTCATGAACTCCCCGATGATGCCACTCCAAAATGCCAAAGGCACGAAAGCCACTACGGTAGTAGCCGTGGAAGCAATGATAGGCACAGCCACTTCACCAACACCTTCTTTTACTGCTTGCAAAATGGGCTTGCCTTCTTCCAACTGCCGGTAGATGTTTTCAATAATCACGATGCCGTTGTCCACGAGCATACCCAATGCCAAGATGAGCGAGAAGAGCACCATCAGGTTCAGAGTCACGCCGGCCGCATCCAGTATCATGAACGACATGAACATGGACAAAGGAATGGCAATGCCCACAAACAAGGCATTACGCAAGCCCAAGAAGAAGAGCAGCACAAGCACCACCAAAATCACCCCGGAAATGATGCTGTTTTCAAGGTTTGCCAGCTGCGAGCGCGTACGCTTCGATTGGTCGTTGGTAATGGTTACCTGCAAGTCTTCGGGGAATTTTTTCTGCTTGGCAACTTCAATGATCTGCTTGATTTGGTCGGCGGCATCAATCAGGTTTTCGCCGCTTCGCTTCACCACGTTAATAGTTACCACCGGCAGACCTGACGAGCGGGCATAGCTTTCACGTTCTTTATAGCTGTTTTCCACATACACGTCGGCAATATCTTTCAGGTAAACCACTTCGCCCCGCTCCTGCTTCACCACAATATTTTCTATTTGCTCGCGGTTTTTGAATTCGCCATCGATGCGGATGGTTCTACGGAAGTCGCCTTCTTTGATATTACCACCCGAAAGGGTGATGTTTTCTTGTTTAATGGCGTTTTCAATGTCCATGAAAGACACCTGACGGGCTTCCATTTTGAAGGGGTCCACTTCTATTTTCACTTCGCGCTCAAGTACACCCCGTATGGGAGCTTCCGATATTTCGGGCAGCTTTTCAATTTCGTCTTGCAAGTACTCGGCATACTCTTTCAGGGTTTCCACATCATAGTTGCCCGATATGTTGATGAACATGATGGGGATTTCCGAAAGGTTAATGTCAAACACATTCGGGTCGGAGGGCAAGTCGTTGGGCAACTCGGCTCTGTCCACTGCGTCTTTTACATCCTGCAATGCCTTTTCCACTTCCACATCGGGGTTGAACTCCACGATAATGGTTGAGTAGTCCTGAATGGAAGTGGACTTTATGTCCTTCACCCCGGAAATAGATTTGATTTCTTTTTCAATGGGGCGTGTAACCAGGTTTTCCATATCGATGGGCGAGTTGCCGGGGTAAGGCGTACCTACATAAATAGTAGGTATCACAATCTCCGGGAAAGTCTCTTTGGGCATTTGTACATACGACATTGCCCCAAAAAGCACAATCAAGACGGTGAGAATCACCACGCTGGTCACATTGCCCACCGCAAGGTTGGTTAAGCCGAACTCTTTTTTGATATCCGGCTTTTGCTCGTTTATATTTTGTTTGTTGGCGCTCATGGTCGTTAAGATTTGGCGATTTTCACTTTTTTACCTTCCGACACAAAACGGAATCCTTCATTCACCAGCACTTCGTTGCCTTCCAAGCCTTTCAATACCTGTGCTTTGCCATCGTACACACTGCCTATTTCAATATTGCGGCGCTGCACGGTCTGTGTGGTGGTATCTACAATGTACACGAACTTTCCGTTGGCATCTTCCTGCACAAGGCTCACGGGCACAACCACGGCGTCGGGCACTTCGCTGTCTTTGAGCTTGACTATAGCCACCATTTCAGGCTTGATTTTTCCATTAGGATTGCGCAAGGCTACTTCTACCCGGAAAGTGCGGTTGGTGGGGTCTATCACTTGTCCTATGTAAGTGATGCGTGCTTTTTGTGTTTCTTGCAAAGTGGGTAGCTCTACCACCACTTCGTCGCCGGTCTTTACTTGGTTCAAATAAGCTTCGGACAAGTCTGCCACCACTTTAATTTCATTGAGGCTTACCAAGCGTGCAATGGGGGTTGCTTGCGCGGCCACCTCGCCTTCTTTGGCAAAAACCTCATCTACGATGCCGCTAAAAGGTGCACGGATAACCGCCAAATCAGCTTGCGCCTGCAAAGCTGCCAATTGGCGTTCCAGCGCCTCTTTATTGGTTTTTGCTTGCAGGTACTGCACTTCGGTGCCTATTTTTTGCTCCCACAAGCGCTTTTGTTTTTCAAAAAGCGTGGTGGCCAGTTCTAATTGAGACTTTACTTGCTCTATGTTCTTCAAAATAACATCCACATCTTGGCGGGCAATCACCTGTCCGCGCTTCACCACCTGCCCTTCTTTTACATATATCTTCACGATTTTGCCCACGGTTTGCGGTGTAATCAGCACATTTTTTTCAGCCTCTACGCTGCCGCGTGCTTCTATGTAGTGGGCAAAGGTGGTGCGCACCACCGGCAAAGTGGTTATCAAGGTGCGGTCTTCGAGCTCCTCTTTAAAAGCCGGGTCCAGCGCAGCAATTTCTTTTTCCAAGGCTTTTACTTCTGCCTCCAGCTTTGCCAGCTCTTTCTTTTTCTGAATAAGTTGCTCCCGTTTGGCAGCCAAGTCGTCTTTTTTGGCACCACAGGCCACTGCAAAAGCAAGGATGCTTATGGCTATCAAAATTCGTTTCATATCGATATGCGTTTTTAAAGGATGAGTCTTGTGTTTTATTCTTGAACCAATGTACCTAAGGCTTTGTCTAAGTCTATTTTGGCACTCCATGCCTCATACAAGGCATTGTAGTAGTTTGTTTCTGCTTCCTTGAAGGCTGTTTCTGCATCGATCACTTCCAAGTTGGAACCCACGCCTTCCTGATACTTGATGGCTGCAATGCGAGCCACTTCTTTGGCAAGTTCAAGGTTGCGCTTTTGTGCCTCCAATGAGCTGATGGCATTTTGGAAGTTGATTTGTGCCTGCATGACCTCCATTTGAATGGCTTGGGTCAGCTGGCGTTTGTCTTCTTCCAACTTGGCAATTTCTATTTTGTTTTGCTGCGTTTTGTATTTTTTCTGCAAGCCGTCGAAGATAGGCACATCCAAGCGCAGCCCAACGAGCGAATACTCAAACCAACGGTTTTCGAAGTCGGTATATCCATCCAGATTCTGTCCGGCGAAGTTGGCACCTATGGTAGCAAAGGCGCTAAGCGTAGGCAGGTAGCCGGAAAGCACGTTTTTCTTGTTCAGCTCTTGCAATTGAATGGCCTGCTCGGTGAGCTTGTACTCCGGCCGGTTCTCTACCGCTGCTTCCGCTTGCAGCATTTCTTGGGTCACTACGCTCAACTGAAAATCGGCAAGCGTTTGTGATAATTTCAGGTCTTGCTCTAAGGGCATGCCCATTTGGAATTTCAAAAGCACATAGCTCAAATTCACCAGGCGGCTCACCTTTTCATATTCGGCACGCAGGTTGTTGCGTGCTACTTCCACCCGGAATACATCTATCTCCTCTGCAAAACCTGCTTCGTTCAGTGCTTTGGTTTGGATAAGCAGCGAGTCGAGGCGCTGCAAGTTGGCTTGCAACAAGCCCAAGCGCTCTTCATTGATCAGCACATTTAAATAAGCTTTGGAAACTTGTTGTGCCACTTCTACTTTCTTGACTGCCAATTGACGCACGGAAAACTCCTTGTAAGCACGCGATGCCTGCAAGCCCACGAAGTAAGAGCCGTTGAAAATCAATTGGGTGGCCGTAATGGAAGCATTGCTGTTGTACTTCGGCTGGAAAGTAACGGGCACAAAAGTGCCGGGCTCCCCTCCAAAAAACTCAGCAGGAACAAAAGAGCGCTGCACGTTGATGTTGTCGATAAACTGGGCCTGCCCATTGATTTGAGGTAAGCCCACCCCCACGGTTTCACGCACCTGCGCGGTTGCTTTCTGCACGTCGTACTGCGCTTTGCGCATAGCGGCATTTTGCTCCCAGGCGTACTCTATGCACTCCTGCAAGCTCATGGTGGCAGCCTGCTCCGGGTTGCGCTCTTCTTGTGCATAACTTACCCAAGATGCACAAGAAAGCAGTGCCACAAAGAGGTATTTTTTCATTTGTTTAACCATAGTTTTCCTTCTTCTTCATATTGTTTGACAAGTTGTAAGCCTTTTTCGGACAACACGCCGTAGATAAAATGTTTGAGCAGTTCTTCCTGCACCTCTACGAAGTGAAATTTTTCGGGCGGAAACACCTGCGGGTTGAAGACAATAAATACTTGCTCTACCCGCATGGCTGCCAATATATCGGGGCGTAAGTCAGAGCGATAAATCCCCTCTGCCATGCCGCGCTTCAGGTTTCTTTCCACCTGTTCGCGAATCACCTCATTTTTATACTGATGAAAGGATTGCCACGCCTCCGGAAAGTAGCGCTCCAGTTCATACAAAAAAGTAGGCTTTAAGGTGGCAATGACCGTACGAAAATGTTGGAATATCAAAACAATCTCTTCTATGGCATTCTGAGCCTTTTTGCGTGCCTCTTCTACCACACAATGGTCTTCCTCCATCTTGCAGCTGATGGCTTCTTTCACCAATGCCCGTTTGTCTTTAAACAGCTGGTAAAGTGTTCGTTTCGACATAGCCAAGGACCTGGCCAAATCGTCCATTGTCACGCTGCGTAAGCCATACATGCGAAATAGCTCATCGGCCTTTTGTATCACTCTTTCCTTTGCTTCTTCCATGTAATAAGCCATTGGTTTCAAACGGTACGCACAAAACTATGAAAACTTTCAAAACCGCAAAAGTTTTCATAGTATCAAAAATACCCACCTTTGTATAAGATTTCACAACAGAATGCACTTTTTAATCGATAAAGTGTGTTTATCTTCGCAAGTCACTGAAAAGCAAAACCATAGAATCTATGGAAACACAAAACACTTTTCCAAATGATATATTAAGCATTCCGGTTATTCCGGCGCCTGCCGTAGAGGATAAGCAGGGGCGTCACCGGTTATATAAGAAGTTGCGAAGCTTTGCGATATATGTACTTTTATTGGTTCATTTTTACATTTTCATACTCAAATGGCTGCCGGTGCCCTATACGCTCACCATGCTTCAGCGCAAGATAAGCTGCCGGGGATGCTCCATCGATTATCAATGGGTGTCTTATGAAGACATGTCGCCATATGTTAAAATAGCCGCCGTAGCCTCTGAAGACCAGCGCTTTCCTTCTCATTGGGGCATTGACCGGGAAGCTGTACGCCAAGCTTATCGCGAAAACCAATGGCGAAAAAAGAGGGGCTTGCCTTTGCGTGGCGGCAGCAGCATCAGCCAACAGGTGGCTAAAAACGTATTTTTATGGCAAGGTGGGGGGTATTTTCGCAAAGCGTTGGAAGTGTACTTTACCTATGCCATTGAATTAATATGGGGCAAGCAGCGTATATTGGAAGTGTATTTAAACGTAGCGGAAACGGGTCCCCGGTGCTTCGGGGTAGAAGCAGCCGCACGACGTTATTTTCACAAGCCGGCACGAAAGCTTAACTTATATGAATCGGCGCTGCTCATTGCCGGTCTGCCCAATCCCATACGCTGGAACCCGGGGCGCCCTTCCGCCTGGCTCTACCGCCGGCAGCAACATATCATACGCCAGGTGCATTTGCTTGGCGGCTATGCCTATCTTCGAGATTTAAGGCGTTTTTGAAGCAAAAGCATGCTGCCAATAATGCCAGCAAACAATGCCCAGCGTTACCGACACATTCAGCGAATGTTTGGTGCCAAATTGCGGAATTTCAAGCGCCATATCCAGCAAGGGCAGCACTTCTTCCGACAAGCCATACACTTCATTGCCGAACACAAAAGCGTATTTTTCTTCTGCGGCAGGGCGAAAGTCCTGCAAATAAGTGGGGCTGTCGGTTTGTTCTACCCCCACCATGCGATAGCCCTGTTCTTTAAGTAGCTTGATCGCCTCGGCTGTCTGCTCAAAGTAGTGCCACTCTACCGACTCGGTAGCCCCCAGGGCTGCCTTATGGATTTCTTTATGGGGTGGTTGCGGCGTAATGCCACAAAGATATAGCGCCTCTACGGCAAAAGCATCGCCGGTGCGGAAAGCAGCCCCTACATTGTGGGCACTGCGCAAGTTGTCGAGCACCAACACCACCGGGTGCTTCGGCTGATTTTTAAAAGTATCTACATCTACTCTTCCGAGTTCTTCGAGCTGCAGCTTGCGTATCATTCTCTTCGGGATTGAAAGTGTAAAAAGACGTAACTTTGTTGGTAGTGTATCAAATGAGCGAAGGAATCAGCAAAAGCGTTATGGCAAAAAGCAAGACCAAAGAAACGCCCTTGATGCGGCAATATTATGCAATCAAAAAGAAATATCCGAATACTATCCTGCTGTTTCGTGTGGGTGATTTTTATGAAACTTTTGGCGAAGATGCCATTCAAGCCAGCCGTATATTGGGCATCACGCTTACCAAACGTTCCAATGGGGCTGCTTCGGAAGTAGAACTGGCCGGTTTCCCGCACCACGCACTCGACAACTACCTGCCCAAGCTTATCAAAGCAGGCAAGCGGGTGGCTGTCTGTGACCAACTCGAAGACCCCAAGCAGGCAAAGGGCATTGTCAAACGGGGGGTTACAGAATTGGTTACTCCCGGGCTCTCGCTCAACGACCAAGTGCTGGAAACCAAGAAAAACAACTACCTCTGCGCCATTTGTAAAGAAGGCGAACAGTTTGGCGTGGCTTTCCTCGATATTTCCACAGGTGAGTTTATGAGCGGGCAAGGCAGCCTTGCCTATGTGGAAAAGTTATTACAGAGCTTTGCCCCTGCCGAAATCCTTTTTCCTCAACCTATCAAAAAAGAATTTCCGCTGCTCTTTGGCAGTGAGTGGAATGTGGAATACCTCGATGACTGGGTGTTCACTCTTGACTTTGCCGAAGATGCCCTTTGTCGTCATTTTGAAGTAGCGACCCTCAAAGGTTTTGGGGTTGAACACTTGCCGCTGGGGGTTACGGCTGCCGGTGCCATTCTTCACTACCTAAGCATCACAGAACACCACCACATTGCCCACATACGCCATCTGGCACGCATCGAAGCAGAGCAATACGTATGGCTTGACCGCTTTACCATTCGAAACCTTGAGCTTTTACGCCCGCAGCACGAAAACGGCGTAGCGCTGATTGACGTACTCGATGAAACAGTAACCCCCATGGGGGGGCGCCTGCTGCGCAAGTGGGTAGTGCTTCCTTTGAAATCGCCCGACGCCATCCGGGCACGCCTGCTGACGGTCAAAGCCCTGCATGCCGATCGCAGTCTGTTGGAATCTTTACGTGCCCATATGAAACCCATCGGTGACTTGGAACGCCTGGTATCAAAACTGGCTACCGGACGCATCAACCCCCGCGAACTGCGCGCCATGGCAAAGGCACTGTGTCAAATACAGCCTATCAAAGATGAGCTGGCAGAAATTCTGTCCGAAGACCACGAGCAGTCTTTTCATCAGCTGCACAGCCTCTGGCAACAAATGGACGACTGCCGCGAGCTTGCCGGTCTTATATTGAAAAGCCTGATAGAAAACCCGCCCATCAGCAGCACACAGGGCGGCATCATTGCCGAAGGCGTCCATGCTGAACTTGACGAGCTGCGCAACCTGATGAACAACGGCAAGGAGTATCTCGATAAAATCCTGGAACGCGAAATCATTCGCACGCAAATTCCTTCGCTCAAAATAGGCTTCAATAAAGTATTTGGTTATTACTTGGAAGTAACCAATGCCCACAAAAGCAAAGTGCCCAACGACTGGATTCGCAAGCAAACACTCGCCAACGCAGAACGCTACATTACCGAAGAACTCAAAATATATGAAGACAAAATACTGCGTGCCGAAGAACAAAGCATCGAACTGGAAGCACAGCTCTACCGGCAACTCGTAGAGCAAGCCTTGCCCTACATCGGACGCATACAACAAACCGCCCAGGCGCTTGCTCACCTCGACGTGCTTGCCAACTTTGCTTACATTGCTCAATTGTACGGATACCACTGCCCCGAAATAAACGACGGGCACACCATCGACATCCGGGAAGGGCGGCACCCGGTCATCGAACGCTCGTTGCCCATAGACGAGCACTATGTGCCCAACGACCTTTACCTTGACCGCGATACTCAACAAATTCTTATCATCACCGGACCCAATATGGCAGGTAAGTCTGCCCTCTTGCGCCAAACAGCTTTGATTGTACTGATGGCGCAAATGGGGAGCTTCGTGCCGGCAAGCCAAGCCCGCATTGGCGTAGTAGATAAGGTATTTACCCGTGTGGGCGCTTCGGACAACCTGGCGAAGGGCGAATCCACCTTTATGGTGGAAATGACCGAAACGGCTTCCATCATGAATAACCTGAGTGACCGCTCGCTTATACTGATGGATGAAATCGGACGGGGAACCAGCACTTATGACGGCATCTCTATAGCATGGAGCATCGTTGAGTACTTGCATAACCACCCGCTTTATCGTCCCAAAACCCTTTTTGCCACACACTACCACGAGTTGAATCAATTGGCAGAGCATTTGCCGCGCGTCAAAAACTTCAATGTAGCCGTCAAAGAACTCAAAGACAAGGTCATATTCTTGCGAAAGCTGCAGGAAGGCGGCAGCGAGCACAGCTTTGGTATTCATGTTGCCAAGATGGCGGGCATGCCTTCGGGCATCGTACGGCGGGCAGAAGAGGTACTTAGCCTGCTTGAAGAAGAAAAGATGCATGACCGGAAGAAGTCCAAACGGCTGACAGCCGCAAGCCCTGCCATGCAACTGCAGATATTCCAAGCCCATGACCCGCAATGGGAAAAAATAAAACAGTTCCTGGGCGGTCTTGACCTGAACACACTTACCCCCCTCGAAGCCCTCATGAAACTCAACGAGCTAAAACAAATGATGGAGTCCGAATGAAAGTAAATGCTACTACCTGGCTTATTGCCCGGCGCTATTTCCGTTCGCGCAAGCGCCAAAAGTTCATCAACCGCATGACTACCCTCGCCTGGCTGGGCGTAGGCGTCAGCACAATGGCCATGCTGCTGGTGCTGTCTGTATTCAACGGACTGGAAGACTTGCTACGCCAACAGTTTAGCAAATTCAATCCTGATTTAAAAGTGTTGCCCGCCCAAGGAAAAACCTTTTTACTAAACGACAGCCTCAGGCAAAAAATCAAGCAAACAGACGGCATCGATACTTTCAGCGAAGTGATTGAAGATGAAGCCGTGGTGCGCTACCATGAAAAACAAATGGTAGCACGTATCAAAGGCGTAAGCCACAATTACGGTGAAGTAAGCGAATATCCCAAGCACATGGTAGCAGGGCGCTTTGTGCTGCAAGAAGACGATTACTACTTTGCCATCATAGGCTACGGTGTTTATCGCACCTTGAGTTATGCATGGGGCGACATCAACCCCTTGGAAATATGGTATCCGAACCGAAAGGGAAAAATCACCCTAAGCGAACGGGACCTCCAAAAGGGACTGATTCAAGTAGGCGGCATTTTTGAAGTAGAGTTTGAGCAAGATGCCCGCTACATATTGGTACCACTTCCGTTTGCGCAAGCCCTCATGCAATACGAGCAAGAGCGCTCGGCACTCGAAATCAAAGCCAAGCAGGGAAAAGTCGCTGCTCTGAAAACTCAACTAAAAAAGCGATTGGGCGATGCTTTTTTGGTACTTGACCGGGAAGAGCAACAAGCCGATATCCTGCGTGCCATCCGTACGGAGAAGCTCTTTGCCGGCTTGGCATTGGGCGTTATTTTATTGATTGCTGCCCTTAATATATTTTACACACTATCCATGGTGGTCATAGAAAAATCAAAAGACATAAGCATTTTATGCAGCATGGGCGCCCCGGAGCGTTTCATCCGGCATGTTTTCTTGTTGCAAGGCGCCATGATTGGGCTTAGCGGTGCTTTAAGCGGCATTCTGCTCGGCAGTTTTATTGTATGGCTTCAGGAGCGCTACGGTTTGATTAAAATGGGCGTTGTCAGCAGCATCGTCGAAGCGTATCCTGTGCGCTTGGCTTGGCAAGATGTGTGCACCGTAGGTCTTTGCATGATATTACTCACCATTGTTTTGTCGTATATCCCTGCACAAAAGGCCGCCCGCTCATTTCGTATAGAGCGGCTTTAAAATTTCAACAAAATGATTAACTTGCTTATAGAGCTGCAATGAAATCGCCACATGCCATGAAGCAACAACCTACACAGAGCTATATACAGAGAAGCATTTTGCCGTCCGTCAAATTCAACTCAATTCAAGCGAAAGCCACTCTGTTGCTCATTGCCTTGGTAGTCCTCACCCTGGCAAGTTACTTACTGGTTTTTTACCTGACCAACTATCTTGCCCGCCATCATGCTTGGAGCGAAGTAGCCCGGCGCAATGAGTTGAGCGTACAACAGATGGCCTCTTGGGCAGAAAAGGTTGCTGCCGGCGAAATGCAACTCACAAAAAAAATAGAACAGGAAGCCATTGCTTTTCAAAACCGGCTCGACATCCTCAAAGAAGGCGGCGAGGTGTATATCACACAAAAACGCCTGCAACTGCCGCCCGTGCGTGGCGAAGCACAAAACAAGCTGATGGAGGTAGAAGTATTATGGAACAACTATAAGAAACAGCTCGATATTCTTATTACGCAAGAGCCCACCGTGCCTGCTATAGACAGCAGCTATAACGAGTTTGGCATTGTGGAATACACGGTACGAAAAGTGCCCAATCGCGACAGGCAGGCAGCCATCGTGTACATACGCGACAACAGCTTTAATCTGCTAAAGCAAACCTCCGAACTGGGCGACATTTTAGCGGCCGCTTACTATGATGCCAAGAGCCGTGCCACACAAAACCTAATCATTGCCTTCCTCATTTACGTAGGCCTCTTCGTTGTTACCTACATTCAATTCAAGCAGTCACTCATTACCCCCATACGCCGTATTGCAGCCGCCGCCGAGCGATTGGCAGCAGGCGATGTCAATATTCACCTGCACATAAGACAAGAAGACGAGGTAGGCAAATTGGCCCAAAGCATCAATGCCCTAAGCAACAGCCTGCGCAATGCAGCGCACTTTGCAGACGAAATAGGGCATTACCGTTTCGATGTAGCATTCGAAGCACGCAGCGATAAAGACCTGCTGGGAAAAGCATTGCTTGAAATGCGCGATAACCTCAAACGTATCGACGAAGAAGCCAAGTTAAGAGAATGGCACAACCGTGGCATCGCTATTTTTAATGAACTATCGCGCACCGAGTTCAAAGAAATCGACGAGTTTGGCTATCGTGTGATTTATGAACTCATACGCTACTTAGACATTGTGCATGGGGCTTTCTATGTGGTAGAAGAAGAAAAAACCGGAAGGCGCTATATTCGCATGGCAGCCTGCTATGCTTATGACCGCCGCCGTTTCGATGAAGTTCAGTTCGAACTGGAAGAGGGCGTAATCGGACAAGTCGTATATGAAAAAGACAAAATCATTTTGCGCAACCTGCCGGAAGGCTACTTGCAAATAAGTTCCGGTTTAGGCGAAAGTAAACCTAAAATGTTGCTGGCAGTACCATTAAAAACAGAACAAGCCGTGTTTGGTGTGCTGGAGCTGGCTTCATTTCGCGAATTTCAACCTCATGAAATCGCCTTCGTCGAAGAGGTAGCTGAAACCGTAGCCATGTCCATCGCTTCTGTGCAAATCGCCGAACAAACCCGCAAACTGCTACAAGAAGCACAAGAAACTGCCCAACAAATGCGGGCACAAGAAGAAGAGATGCGCCAAAACCTCGAAGAGCTGGCTGCTACTCAAGAAGCGCTCGCCAAACGGGAGCAAGAACAAAGAGAGGTGATAGAAAGATTGCGAAATGAATATGAGTCACGCCTTGAAAGTGTCTATAAAAGGGAAAAGCAGCTAAAAAACCAATTGCAAGAAGCGCAGCAAGAAATGCAAACTTTACGTGTAAAGATGGCCGAACTGGAAAGACAGCGCGACGAATTGCGGCGGGTAATTCATCAGTTACGCCAAGACGACAAACTGGCACGCCAGGCAATCAAAGTCAAAGACGAAGAAATTGCCGAACTAAAAGCCCAAATAGAAGAGCTGAAGAAAAAGAAAGGGTAGAGCAAAACCTTTGAGCACCCCTCTTGTCATTTCGAGCACCCCTCTTGTCATTTCGAGCGCATGCGAGAAATCTCTTTTTGCTTCTTGTGGCTTGGGTTGGTGAGATCTCTCACTCGCTGCGCTCGTTCGAGATGACAAGAAGCGTGGGGTGAGAGATAGCAGGCTGTGCATGGTGCCTGCTTCAAAGGCGCGCTACGATGCCTCCACCACTTTTATTTCTTCTTCCGTTAAGCCGTAAAGTTCATATACCATTTCGTCTATTTCCCGCTCCCATTGGGTGGTGTCGGCGTTTTTGTCTTGTTTTTTGGCGGCAAGGATTTTGTCCACCAATTGCTCGATTTGTGCTACAATGTGTCTGATTGTTGGAGTGAGTGGAGGCAATGTAATTTTTCAAAAGTACTGTACATAAGCATACTATCCAAACTGCACCGAGTTGTTACAGGTTTGTTTACATAATATTTAAGGCTGAATTTAATACAACCAAGATATAATTTAGATTTCTCCTGTCATAAGAAAGCAGTGTGCCATTACCAAACTCATTCATTTGGCAAAAGTAAAATGATGGATGTCCTTCAAGTGCTTCTCGAATAAATCTTCTCCTTCTCAAACTCTTGGTAGTAGGCAATGGTATCTTGTGTTTCAAACCATTTGTTGGTGGTTTTTTTCCGGGCATTAAAGCCCAATTCGGGATACTTTTTTCCTGATTGATCCAGTTGCCTTATATCAAAATGGTCCAGAAAATATTTTTTCAAAGCAGGATAATCATCAATGTTTAAATGCAAGGCAGGAAAGGTGCCTATCACCCACAGCCCTGCCCAGTCGTAGTAGTAGCGTTTGATGTCTCGGCCGCGCAGGATGGGTTTGATGATGGCTTCGGTGCGTTTTCTTTCTTCTTCGTCCCGGCAGTTGGCAAGTATTTCGTTGCGTTTTTCGGTGCTGATGATAAAGGCTTCGTTGAGACCGGTCAATATCCCACGATAAATTTTCACATCCCATTCTTTGAGGGGCTTGCCTTTGGCTTCTATCTTGGCTTTGATGCGCTGTTCGGCTTCTGAGGCAATGGTCCAGCTTTCATTCATCTGCGGGCAGAGGTGCACATAGCGGTCGCCAAAAGCCTCGATGTTTCGCACGTTCTTCTCTTTGCTGAGGTCCAGGGCTTTGAAAGGTGCCCGGAAAGGGCTCTTGCGCAGAATCAAGATGTTGGAATCCACGGTGGCTTCTTCGAAAATGCCGCTGCCCAGGTCAATCAGCAGCTCGGGCTGGGTGTGCTGCAGGAAAAAGTTGCGCAACGATTTGCCATAGCCGGCACGCATCCACTTGTTCGAAGTGATATAAGCCAAATAGCCGCCGGGTTTGAGTATCTCCACGCCTTTTTCATAAAAAAGGGTGTAGATGTCGCCGGTTTTGTCGTAGGTTTGGTAGCCCAACCGTTTCAACTGTTCGGACACCTCTTTCATTTTTTGCAGTTGAATATAGGGCGGGTTGCCCATGACCACGTCGAAGCCCACGAAGTCGCCCTCGTCGTTGAGCACTTCGGGGAATTCAAAACGCCATTCAAAGGCATTTTCAAAAATCTTGTTTTCCTTGATTTCCTCAATCTCTGCTTCCAGCTTTTGTATTTCCTTGGTCAGCCGCTGCACTTTTTTGTTCCATGCGGCTTTTTCTTTCTTGCTCATTTCAAAAATTTGCTGCTGGTTGGTCAGCTGCTGCAACTCGCCCTGCAGCCGGCGCAGCTTTTTCATTTTGGGGTCGTTCAAAGAAATCTCACTCCTGAAATCGGCTTTAATGTCAGCAATGAGGCGCTCCATCTGGCGCTTCTCCTCTTTGTTTGAGGCGTTGCGGTAGCTGCTCACCGCCTGCCTGTAGCTCTCGATGCTCCACTTGCTTTTTTTCAGGGCTTGCCTCAGGTCGGCATCTATGGCAAAGCGGCTCACGAGCGAATTGCCGCATTTGATGTTGATGTCTATGTTGGGCAGGGTTTCCAGCTCTATTTCGTTTTTGTAGTAAGCGTTTTTGAGCAGCTCAATCCACAGACGCAAGCGGCAAATCTTCACCGAGTTGGGGTTGATGTCCACGCCAAAGAGGCAGTTTTCAATGATGGTCTGTTTTTCGTGGAAAAGAGCTTCCTGCACGCGCCGGCTTTCGGGGTTGTGGGGGTTGTATTCAAACAGCTCGCCCTCTTCGCCGGTAATTACCAGTTCGTCGTTCACCACTTCCACCTGATACTCTTTCAGACGCCTGCCGTTGCGGTCCTGCAATATTTTCAGGTCGTTTTTGATGGCAATGATTTCGTTGAGTGCCGACACCAAAAAGTGCCCGGAGCCTACTGCCGGGTCGCATATCTTGAGGCTGTTTACTATCTCGTTGGCTTCGCGGCGGTCTTCAATCTTATCGTAAAGCTCGTCGAGGCTTTTGCAGTTCCATCCCTTCATTTCGTTGAATTTCTGCACCACCGCCCGGCGGATGGTCTCGCGGCACATATACATGGTGATGAAACCGGGCGTAAAGAAAGAGCCGTCTTTGTAACCGTTGATTTTCTCGAAAATCAAGCCCAGCACCGAAGCGTTGATGAGTGTTTTGTTTTCTTCCTGAATCTCTTCGGAGCCCTCACTGCTGAAATCGTAGGCATCAAGGAAAGCAAAAAGATACTGCAAGGTGGGCATGTCGCCTTTCCGCCTTTTGCCATGCCGGTCTTTGAGTACCGTTTGTTCAAACACGGGCATGCTCTTGTCGTCTCTCAGATTGCTGATAAAGATGGTTTGCTGTTCTATTTCGGTAGGCTCGAAAAGCGAGGAATTGAGGTAGGGCACCCGCCCGAAAACCTTGGCTATGTCGTCGTTTCGTTGGTTGTGTGGGCGTGCCAGCACCTGAAAAAACAAGGTATTCAGGTCGTCGTAGCTTTTGATTTTGCCGGCGTCGAGGAAGGCATACGCCCTATCGCCTTTGTGGAAGGCAATCAGCTGTGCTTCCAGCAATTTGAGGAAGAGTATGCGGTTAATCCAAGTGATGATGAGCTCCATGGCTACATTGAAAAGGCGCTCTTCGTAGGTGCTGCCATATTGGGCGGGCTTGTCGAGGCGGCTGATTTTGTCCAGGGCGTCGAGCTGCACAATGGTCTCTTCAAGCAAGGAGCCGGCATGGCGCTCTCCGGCTTGGTTTCGTTGTATCAGCCTCTTGCTGCCCTCCTTCACTTCGGTTAGCCCAATGATGTGCAACAGCTCGGCATAAAAGCGCTTGTCCAGGCTGTTGCTATCGTTGGCAAAAGGCAGTTTCAAAAGGTGTTCGGGCGACAACAGCTTGAAAAGAACGATGAGGCGGGCATCATCTGCCTTGTCGTCATTGCGCAGCGGCTGCAGGTAGTCCTGCAAATTGAAGCAGGCAAATTCAATTTCGCCGGCAACGCTTTCAATGAAAGGCTCGGCTATTTGTTT
>NZ_BPHD01000002.1:0-825000 GCF_026003375.1 Thermonema sp. | reverse complement strand
TGCACATAGATGCGGCTTTTGGCGGTTTTATTTTTCCATTTGTAAACCGTGACCCTTTGTATTCTTTCAAGAATCCGCATGTTACTTCCATTGCAACCGATGGTCACAAGATGCTTCAAGCGCCTTATGGTACGGGAATTTTTATGATTCGCAAGGGCTATTTCGACTACGTGGTTACGCCACAGGCACAATATATTCCGGGCTTAGATTACACACTTTGCGGCAGCCGCTCGGGTGCCAACGCGGTAGCCGTATGGATGATTTTGCGACGTTACGGCTCGGAGGGGTGGAAAGCCAAGATGGAGGAGCTGCTGTACCGCACAGATGACTTATGTGCTTCGTTGGATGAATTGGGGGTAAAGTACTATCGTCATCCGAACATCAATATTGTGGCTATTAAGGCAGAATATGTACCTGCAAACTTGGCGCAGAAATATTTCTTGGTAGCTGACAGTTATCAAAGAGCACCTAAATGGTGGAAGATTGTGGTGATGCCTCATGTGCGGCAGGGGTTCATAGACCGCTTTTTGGAGGAGTTGAGCATTCATATTAAAAGCAAAGAGATGTCGGTGTAAACCGGCAACCGACTGTTACTTCATAAGTCTCTTATGTTAAAAAGGTTGGCTTTGTGCTAACCTTTTTTGCTATTCAGTGGTTTTTGTTTAAAATTATTGAATAGCAATGGCAAAGAAAACCATAAAAACCCTGGATGCAGCCGAATGGCAAACTGAGTTCAAAGCCTATTTGTTAAGAAAGGGCAAGCGCCCTGCCAACGTTTTTCTACTGGCAGAAGAAGCAAATGCCTCTGAAAAAAATTTCTATGATCATTACAACTCGCTTGACGCTTTAGAGAAAAGCATTTGGCGCGGTTACCATCGGCAAACTATAGAAAAAGTGGAGAATAATGAAGAGTATGCCCGCTACAGCATACGCGAAAAGTACTTGCTCTATGCATTTACTTTATTGGAAGTGCTCAAGGAAGATAGAAGTTATTTGCTTGTGTTGAACGAGCATACGATAAGAAGCGCCCCTTATTTTATGGCTTATTTAAAGGCGTTTGAAGATTACGCAAAAGATTTAATACAAACAGGTATAGGTGCGGGTGAGTTGGTAGAAAGGCCATTTTACGAACGTTTATATCCCGGCTTTTTTGTTTTAAACATTTCTATGATTATTCGCTATTGGTTGAAAGACGAAAGCGAGCAATTTGAAAAGAGCGATGTATTTATAGAAAAGTCGGTCAATGCTTTGTTTGACTTGATAACTCCCAATGTAGCAGATTCCATTACAGACTTTGGCAAGTTTTTATTTCAGGAGTTGCGCAAAAAATAAATTCCTTTTTCCTTTTTATCATTTTTAAGTTATGAGCAATCAGAGAAAAAATACAGATAAAATACCAACCTCAAAAGTGGCACGGGCGACTGCTCTTTTAAAAACAGGCGCCAAAGTAGGCGGCAACTACCTTAAACATTATGTAAAAAAGCAGTTATTTCAGCAAGATGAAAAAAACAGCTTACATGAAGCCAATGCCGAGGAGGTTTATGAAACCTTGTCCAAGCTGAAGGGCAGTGCACTTAAAGCTGCCCAAATGATGAGCATGGATCAAAATATGATGCCTTCGGCTTACGTTGAGCGCTTTCAACAAGCACAGTATTCAGTGCCGCCACTCTCTTATCCTTTGGTTGTACGCACCTTTATAAAGAATTTCGGTGTGCCGCCTCAGGAGTTGTTTGACTATTTTAGCAAAGAGGCCGTCAAAGCCGCTTCTATAGGACAAGTGCACGAAGCTTATAAAGATGGGCAACGTTTGGCAGTGAAAGTACAGTACCCGGGTGTAGCCGATTCGGTAAAGAGCGATTTACGTTTGGTCAAGCCTTTTGCCAAACGACTTTTAAATATGCAAGAAAAGGACATTGAACTGTATTTTCAGGAGGTAGAAGAAAAACTGCTGGAAGAAACAAACTATGAATTGGAGCTGAAACGATCGATAGAGCTTACGCAGGCATGTAGCCACCTTGAAGGGCTGTTTTTCCCTGCTTATTATCCGGAATATTCCTGCAGGCGTATTCTTACAATGAGCTGGATAGAGGGAAAGCATCTGAAAGAATTTTTGGCCGGTAATCCATCACAAGAAATACGCAATCGTGTAGGGCAAATACTATGGGACTTTTATCACTTTCAAATCCATGAGCTGAAAATGGTACACGCTGATCCACATCCGGGCAACTTTTTCTTTACCGAAGATGGCCGGGTGGGTGTCATTGATTTTGGCTGTATCAAGGTCATCCCCAATGATTTCTATGAGGTATATTTTAAAGTATTGGATGAAAGGGTGATGCGCGACGCCACAGAAGCAACCAAGCTTTTACACGGCATGGGATTTTTGCATGCAGACGACAGCCCGGACGAAAAGCGCTTCTTTACAAATATATTCAAAGAGCTGGTAAGCATGCTGGGCAAGCCTTTTCGCTACGAACAATTCGACTTCGGCAACTCTTCGTATTTTCGTGAAATCTATGAGTTATCTGAGCGAATTGCCTCAATGAAAGAATTGAAGGAGTCGAAGAAGGCACGGGGCTCACGACATACGCTCTATATCAACCGCACGTATTTTGGACTTTATAATATTTTAAACCAACTGGGTGCCACCATTCGTGTTACCAAACCTGCATTCCTGTCTGTTTCTTAAATTAGCAGTTTCTTCAAAAGAAAGACATGCGACTCGTACGGCACCCGGTGTTATGCAACTATTATCTTACCTACAGATGCAATGCGCGCTGTAGCTTTTGCGACATATGGCAGCGCCCCTCGCCCTATGCTCATCGCGAAGCGGTATTTCAAAATTTGAAAGATGCCCGTCGTCTGGGGGTTGATATAGTGGATTTTACCGGTGGTGAGCCCTTGTTGCACCGCGACCTCCCCGACTTTTTAGAATATGCACAAACATTGGGTCTTATTACGACCGTCACCACCAATGCTTTGCTTTATCCTAAATATGCCGAAGCACTCAAAGGGAAGATAGACATGCTTCATTTTTCCTTGGATGCTGCCGATGCAGAAAGCCACGACAGCATTCGCGGGGTGCGCTGCTTTGAGCATGTCATGCGCTCCATAGAGGTAGCTCTTGCACTGGGCGAACGTCCCGATATTCTCTTTACGGCTACCAATCATAACTTGCACCACATTCAGCGTATCTGGGAAAATATATGCCTTCCGAACCGCTTGGTACTCATCATCAATCCTGTATTTCATTACAACGAAGTGGGTGAAGCGCTCACGCCCGAAAGCCTGAACATCCTACGACAGTGGGCAAGGAAACCGTGGGTTTATTTAAATGAAGCTTTTTTGAAACTGCGCGCAGATGGCGGCAATGATATTCGCAAGCCTGTATGCCGTGCCGGCAGCAGCACATTGGTTATCTCGCCTCAAAATGAGTTGGTTGTGCCTTGTTATCATTTATCGGCAGCGCGTTTTCCCATAAAAAACAATCTTTTTGAGTTGTACCACAGTGCACAAGTACAAAAGTGGATACGCCAAGAAGGGCGTTTAAGTGGCTGCGAGGGCTGTGCCATCAACTGTTACATGCAACCATCTTTTGCCGTGGAAATGAATACTTACTGGTGGCTGGCATTACGCAGCACGTTAAAATACAATTATATGAAAGGTACCTGGCGCCGTTACTTATATCAAAAAATAAAGGCGAGGAAAGCATAAAGCCCCCTCGCCTTGTGACAGACTGCCGTTTTACAGCTGCTTATTCAGTTTCTTCTTCTTGAAAAGGAACGAATACGATGCTGTCCTCGCCCTCGCCTAATACCAAGCGACTTTCCGATATTTGCACAGGCATGGCATCGCCGGCCTCCTCGCCCCCTTTTTCTTTCAAGGTAAGCAATTTGCCATCCTCTGAAAGCGACCACTCAAATTCAGCCTCGCCCTGCACTGAAGTAGTGATTCCGGTTCCATCTTCTTTAAACTCCATGGTCATAGCGCCCAATAGCGTAACCATCAGTTCTTTTTGAGCTTTCAGCTCTTCTGCTTGCTCGGGGTTTTCCTTAGCCAAGATGGCTATTTGTTCGTCCAATTTTTGGCTCAACCACTCTTTGTCAAGCATCCACTTTTTGAGTAAATGTTTGCGGGGGTTGTCAAGTGTGAAACTACTCAACAAAACCAAGGCGAGCATCAACACTCCTGCTAATTTACTTACTGTTCTCATTTTACTTTTTGTTTATCAAAGACTTTACTAATACTTTTACTATTCTTGCTCTTCGGCAGGAATAAAGATCATTTGCCTGCCTTCCTCAGATTTTTCCTTTAACACCATTTTGCTGCTACTGATTTCCACTATTTCAAGATCTACGGGTTCGTTCCCCCCTTCTTCTGCACCGGTGGACACTTGGCGCAAGGTGTTTCCGTCCACGATTTCCCAAGTACCTTCTTCGCTCCCCATAGGCGTCTCCATTTTATAGGTACCGTCTGCGTTATAGGTAAGCTTGTAAGCCTTCATGGCTTGTTTCATCATGGGCCACATGGATTCCATCAGTGCTTTTTCTTCTTCATTTGCGTTTGCCAACATGTCGGCTTTCATTGCATCGGGGTCGAAAGTCCAGGCATGTGCACTCATCAAGCTTTTAGGATCGCTTTTACAAGCGCTAAAAAGCATGGGAACTGCGCTAAAAAGCATGGGAACTGCTAATAAAATGACGGCATACAAAAAATACTTCTTCATACAAATTGACTTTGAGAGTTTATATTGATTAAAGACTTAACGAACGGGAAGCAATATAAATTTTGCGGGTTCTTTGATTTTAGAGTGGTCAGCCGGCTTCATATAAAACACTATGCGTTTTTTGCTGATTTTCTTCACCCATACAGTATCTTTGCCCACGACAAGGCGGTTATCAAGCAACTGCCACCGGCCGGCTTCATACCACGAGGCACCGTTATCCGAACTTCTCATAAAGATGCCATCTGCATCGAAATGATAGCGCTCTTGTGCACTTTCTTGCTGCATGCGCTCGAGATTCTGCGGCTCTTTGACAACAGCTGCTCTCTCTTCTTCCGACAATACGGAAAGATAGGTTTGTGTCAGCTGTTCGACGTCGTCCCGCCAAATTTGTGATATCAAAATCTGCTTTTTGCTTTTACAGGCGACAAGCTCTGTTGTAAGCAGACAGGCAGTGAATACCAAGAGGCTCGAACGCATGAATGATGTTGGTCAAATAATTTACAATATACGCCTTTTCTGCATAACGCGCAATATTTATGCCAACTCTTTGCATACATGCATAATCATGCGTGGGGACCGGGGCGCTTCATAAGCAGAAAGGGCGTAGTCGCCCCACAGGTTTTTGAGTGTCAAACCGGCTTTTTGAAAAAATGCCCGGAAATCATCGAGATGAAACAAACGCACACGCTCAAAGAACTCAAAATCTTGCCCTTCGAAGCGAAACTGTATGCGCTTTACCACAAAGCCATCTTCAATAAAACGCCGGATGTAGAAAGTGATGCCTTCCTCATGCTTTTCTTCTTCTTGCTTGAGATGCGCCATCACATAAGCAGGATTCAAAAAGTCGATGACTGCTTGCCCGCCCGGCTTCAGCTCTTTGTAAATGGCCTCTATTACACGGTAGTTTTCATCATCAGACTCAAAGTAACCAAAGCTTGTAAAGAGATTGAAGACATAGTCAAATGCTTCCGTCGCATAGGGCAGCCTCATGTCGTGCACATCGAAGCGCAAATGAGGGCGCTCATATTGCTTGGCATAGGCAATATTCTGCCCGGAAAGGTCAACGCCTACTACATCCAGTCCTTCATTCCACAGGTGCAAGGCATGGCGTCCGCGTCCACAGGCCAAATCCAGTGCCTTTTGTCCGGCAACAAAATGAAGTTCTTTTGCCAGATTATGAATAAAAACACGGGCTTCCTGCTCGTTTCGATATTTGTAAAGTATATGGTAAAAAGGGGTATTGAACCATTCTTTATACCAATCTTGCGACTTCTGCATCATATCAGTTGCTTTCTTGTTTTATTTCTACAATGCGCTGTTTGAGTGCCGGCGATACAAACGCATTGAGTTTTCCCCGGTCATCATAAATCAGGTAGGCTTTTAGTTCCGGATGTTTGTCCAGCAGACGGCGGGCTTCGTCCAGCCCCACAACCATGAAGGCAGTAGCATAAGCATCGGCAGTCATGGCATCAGGGGCAATCACGGTGGCACTCAACAAGCTGTGAGTAACCGGGTAACCGGTGCGCGGGTCTATGGTATGGGTGTATTTTTTACCGTTCTTCACATAAAATTTTTCATAATTGCCGGAAGTAGCCAGCCCTTCATTTTCCAGCTCAACAATAGCATAAGCTACGCTTTTGCCCTTTTCGGCCTGTAAGGGATCTTTGATGCCAATACGCCAGTGATTCCCTTCTTTGTTTTTACCGGCACAGCGCAATTCGCCGCCCAACTCAATCATGAAATGATGCACGCCTTGGGCAAGCAGGTAGTCTGCCAGCACATCCACACTATAACCCTGGGCTATGGCATTGAAGTCGAGCTGCACGAAGTCGCGCTTTTTCCAAACACACGAATCGTTGAAATCGATATTGGAAAAACCAACCAGACGGCGTAAAGAATCAAGCACCGCACCCTTGGGCGGTTCGGGGGGGGCAGCGGGCGCGAAACCATAAGCGCGCACCAAGGGGGCAACCGTCGGGTCGAAAGCGCCGCCGGTCGCTTCATATACTTCTTTGCTTTTTTGTAATACGGGCAAAAAGTAAGGCAATCGATAACATAAACGCTTGGTATCGCCGGCATTGAAGCGGCTTATTTCCGAAGTGGGCAAGTAGGTTGAAAGCGCTTGGTCGAACAGGCGCAACAAAGAGTCTATGGCCGGTTGAAAATCGCGCCTCAAAGAATCGTAATACTTGATTTGATAGGTGGTGCCTTGTGCCGAACCGCGCAACTCAAACCAACCGGAACCAAGCTGCTGTTGTTGGGCTTGCTGTTCTTGCTGCTTCCGGTGCGCCCGGTAATGATAAACACCGACAATCGACACAAGCAAAAGGAGTGAATAAATGATATTTTTTGCTCTTGGGTTCATAGTTGTTTCCGCTATGGCACAAAGTTACACTTTCTGCCTGATGCAGTCATAAATTTGTATCTTTGAATAGCTGACGTACCAAAAGCTATGGGAAGAAACGACTTACTAAGGGCAGAAAAAGAGCATCTGTCCAACAAAGACTTGGAAATAGAGCGCGCCCTACGTCCCCTCAGTTTCGAAGACTTTACCGGGCAGCCTCAAATAGTAGAGAATCTGCGGGTATTCGTGCAAGCTGCTTTACAGCGGGGCGAAGCCCTCGACCATGTGCTACTGCACGGACCGCCGGGCTTGGGCAAAACGACCTTGGCCAACATCATCAGCAATGAGTTGGGGGTAAATTTGACCCTCACCTCCGGACCGGTGCTCGACAAGCCCAGTGACCTTGCCGGCTTGCTCACCAAGCTTGAGCCACACGACGTGTTGTTTATTGATGAAATCCACCGCCTCAATCCCGTGGTAGAGGAATATTTGTATTCTGCCATGGAAGATTATCGCATTGATATCATGCTGGACACGGGTCCCAATGCCCGCAGTGTGCAAATCAGCCTGAATCCCTTTACGCTGATTGGGGCTACTACGCGTTCCGGTTTGCTGACCTCCCCCCTGCGCGCCCGCTTCGGCATTACTGCCCGCCTCAACTATTACGATGCTTCCACACTACAAAAAATTGTCATTCGTTCGGCACGTTTGCTGGGCATTCCAATTGAAGAAACAGCAGCCTTGGAAATAGCGCGCCGGAGCCGCGGCACTCCCCGCATTGCCAACAACCTGTTGCGCCGCACCCGCGACTTTGCACAAGTCAAAGGCGATGGGGTCATTACTTTGCCCATTGCCGAAATGGCTTTACAAGCGCTCAATGTAGATAAAAACGGGCTCGATGAAATGGACAATAAGATATTGTCCACCATCATTCATAAGTTCAAAGGAGGACCGGTGGGGCTTTCGACCATAGCCACTGCCTGCGGCGAAGATGCCGAAACAATAGAGGAAGTGTACGAACCATTCCTTATACAAGAAGGTTATATCAAACGCACCGCACGCGGCAGGCAAGCAACGCCTCTGGCATACAAACACTTGGGTATAGTGCCGCCTGCTGCCCAAAACTCTTTGTTCGATGAATGATAAACCACAAATACTCATCACCGGGGGCACCGGACTGGTGGGCAGTTACTTGCGCCGCTTCATCATAGAGCAACAACTACCCTACCGGATAGGCGTGCTAAGCCGGCGCCCGGTGCAATTGCCTCATGCCAAAACTTATCTTTGGGATATAGAAAAAGAACAGATCGATCCCAAGGCACTGGAAGAAAGCGACTACATCATTCACTTGGCGGGTGCCGGCATTGCCGATAAACCGTGGACTGCCGAGCGCAAGCGTCTGATTCTGGAAAGCCGCACCCGTAGTACTGCTTTGCTATATAAGGCGCTGAAAAACAACCCTCACCGTGTGAAACACTTCGTATCGGCTTCGGCAGTGGGCTATTACGGCTTTGATACCGGCGACCGTCTTTTGCATGAAGACAGCCCGCCGGGCAACGATTTTTTGGCACAGGTAGTGGTTGCATGGGAAAAAGAAATTTTCCGCATAGCGGAACTTATGCCTGCGGTGGCTTTACGCATTGGCATTGTATTGAGCAACGAAGGCGGCGCACTGCCGCAGCTGGCACGCCCGGTACGTTGGTTTGTGGGGGCACCGCTGGGCAGTGGAAAGCAATACCTTTCCTGGATACACATACGTGACCTTTGCCGCTTATTCTTGTATGCTTTACAAAAACCTTTGGACACCGGCGTTTACAATGCCGTGGAGGGCAAGCCGGTAACCAATGCAGAGATGACACGCATCATTGCCCGTGTGCTGGGGCGTCCGTTGTGGCTGCCCAAAGTTCCCGCTTTTGTGTTGAAAACACTGCTGGGCGAAATGGCCAATCTGGTGTTGGGCGGCAACCGTGTAAGCAACGAAAAAGTTATTCAAAGCGGATTCAGCTATGAGTTCACCGAGCCGGAAGCCGCTTTGCGCGACCTGCTGAAGTAACCAAAACAGAGAAGCAGCCACTTACCGGAAGTAGCTGCTTCTTTTCTGTTCTGAAAACGATTCAAACAATTCAGTTAATTATGTCAAAGCCGGTGTAAGGCTGCAGTGCTTTCGGGATACGAATGCCTTCGGGCGTTTGGTTGTTTTCCAACAAGGCCGCCACAATACGCGGGAATGCCAAGGCACTACCGTTCAATGTATGCAGCAATTCAGTTTTTTTGTTCTCAGTACGATAACGCAGCATCATGCGGGCAGCCTGGTAAGACTCAAAGTTGCTCACAGAACTCACCTCCAGCCACTTTTTCTGCCCCGCAGCAAACACTTCCATATCATAAGTAAGCGCCGAGGTGAAGCTCATATCCCCCCCGCATAGTTTTACCACTCTGTAGGGCAGCTCCAGGGCTTCCAGCAAAGACTGCACATAATGCCGCATTTCTTCCAGCGCCGCATAAGACTCTTCGGGCTTGCGTATCTGTACGATTTCCACTTTGTCGAATTGGTGCAGGCGGTTCAAGCCACGCACATCAGCCCCCCATGTGCCTGCCTCCCGCCGGAAACAAGGCGTATATCCCACATGCTTGATGGGCAGCTGATGCTCTTCCAGTATCATGTCGCGATACATGTTGGTGATAGGCACTTCCGCTGTGGGAATAACATACAGGTTGTCGCGTTCAATATGATACATCTGCCCGTCTTTATCGGGCAACTGCCCGGTGCCGAAAGCCGATGCTTCGTTTACCAAAACCGGCGGTTGCACTTCCACGTAGCCCACTTCCACGGCACGGTCTAAAAAGAAGTTGAGTAAAGCACGCTGCAGGCGTGCCCCCTTTCCCTTATAGAAAGGGAAACCGCTGCCGGTTACTTTGCTACCGGTTTCAAAGTCGATAATATCGTATTTTACAATAAGCTCCCAGTGAGGCAAGGCATCTTCACCCAATAGAGGAATTTCGCCTTTCTGTTCTACTATTTCATTGTCTTCTGCTGAGGCACCTTCCGGTACACTTTCATGGGGAATGTTGGGAATGGTGGCCAGTAGCTCCTGCAACTTACGTTCTGCCTCGCGCAGCGCTTCTACCAGGCGTTGTGCCTCTTCTTTAAGGCTTTTGGCTTGCGCTTTGGCTTTTTCCGCCTCCTCTTTTTGCCCTGTTTTCATGAGCTGACCAATCGACTTGGCTACACGATTGGACTCGGCAAGCACATCGTCATGTTGTTTTTGTATTTGGCGACGTTCCGCATCACGCTGCAATACTTCATCAATCAATTGTTGCGCCCCGGCCACACGTTTTTTTTCCAAGCCGGCAATTACGCGCTCTTTTTGCTCTCTTATTTGCTGTATAGTTAACATAAGCTGCTGAATGTTGTTTCTGTAAAACTCCCGGCAAATTAAAAAAATGATTAGGATTCAAACAGTTTATTTGCCGGTAATATTCATTTTTACTAAATTCGCCACTATAAGAACACAAAAGCTCTTTACTCCGGGATTTGCCTACAGCATTTCTTTTTTATATTTGCGGATGTCCGCGCACTCAATCTTTTTATTATCCAACAACAACCACACAAATTGAAGAAACTGCATTCCGTATAATAGACGGCAGCAGTCGTTGTAAGAATATGACAACCGATAATCTTGTGTCGATCCTCATTTTATCTTATCGTTCAATCAAAACAGACAAGCGGCCATAAGCTTTTTGTTTCGAGTCCATAAATCATAAAAAGCCTGTTCATTAATATTTTTTGAATTTCAGGAAAAGCTAAAATTAATTAAACCTGTATGTACACCATCGAAGATCTAAAACTTAAGTTGCTTTCGGAATTGAGGGAGATAGCCGAGCAACTCCGGTTATCCAACTACAAAAAACTCTCTAAGCAAGAGCTTATTTATAAGATACTGGACCAGCAAGCGGTGCTTCCCGAAGAGGAGCTTCAGAAATTGGCCCCCCCGGCAGAAACCACTGACCCTGCCCCCTCGACCGAAGAAGCACAAGAAACTGCTTCGAAAACCAATGCTCAAAGCAAAACGCGTCGTAAGCGGCAAAATGTGAAAGAGGTTACTGACAAAAAAGAAGAAGCCGAAGAAAACCAAAAGGCAGCGGAAGAAAAGACCGGGACAACTGACGATAAAGATAAAGAAGCGAAAACAGAAAAAGCAGAAGAGAAAAAAAGTACGCGCCGGCGCAAGCGAACCAATGTAGTTGAAACCAAAAAAGAAAGCACGGAAGAGACTTCTACCCCCCAAGAAAAAGACCAGGCAAAGCAGGAAACCCAAGCGGATGCCAATAAAATAAAAGAAACACCGGCAGCTAAGGAAGAAACAAAATCTACGAAAGAAAGCGCGACGCCAAGTCCTCAACAAAAAGAACCCACAGAAAAAGAAGAGCCCAAAGCAGAACAAGAAACCGCATCTGCCAACACGCAGCCTGCCGAGCCGGTAAAAGATCGCCGTTATTACCGCAAACTTATCAAGGACTTCGAAGGCATAGTGGATTGCACGGGCGTGTTGGAAATTCAACCCGAAGGTTACGGCTTTCTGCGCTCGGCAGATTATAACTACCTCCCCAGCCCCGACGACGTATATGTATCTCACTCTCAAATACGCCTGTTCGGCCTAAAAACCGGCGATACGGTAGTAGGTCCGGTGCGCCCTCCCAAAGACGGTGAAAAATATTTCGCATTGCTGCGCATCCATAGCGTAAACGGCCGAAGCACCGATGAAATACGCGATAGAATTGCCTTTGAACACCTGACGCCTCTGTTCCCGCAAGAACGGCTCAAGCTAAGTACCAAACCTGACCTGTATTCTACCCGCTTGCTCGACCTGTTTGCCCCCATAGGCAAAGGGCAGCGTGGTTTGATAGTGGCACAGCCCAAAACAGGGAAAACCGTGCTGCTCAAGCAAATTGCCAATGCCATTGCCGAAAACCATCCGGAAGTCTATTTGATTGTGTTGCTCATCGACGAGCGCCCCGAAGAAGTCACCGACATGATGCGCAGTGTACGCGCCGAGGTCATCTCTTCCACTTTCGATGAGCCGGCCGAACGTCATGTGAAAGTTTCTTCCATAGTGCTCGAAAAAGCCAAACGGATGGTAGAATGCGGGCACGATGTGGTGATTTTGCTTGACTCTATCACCCGCTTGGCACGTGCTTACAACACGGTCATTCCTTCGTCCGGAAAAATTCTGTCCGGTGGGGTCGATGCCAACGCGCTGCATAAACCCAAGCGCTTCTTTGGTGCGGCACGCAATGTGGAAAATGGTGGCTCGCTTACCATCATCGCTACTGCCCTGATAGACACAGGTTCCAAAATGGACGAGGTGATCTTTGAAGAGTTCAAAGGAACCGGCAACATGGAGTTGCAGCTGGACCGCAAACTGGCCAACCGTCGTATCTATCCGGCCATAGACATACCGGCTTCGGGCACCCGTCGCGAAGATTTGCTTATGGACAAAGACGAGCTCAACCGGGTATGGATATTGCGCAAATACATGAGCGACATGACCTCCATAGAAGCCATGGAGTTTTTGCTGGAAAGAATGCGCGGCACCATGGACAACCGCGAATTCTTGCTGTCAATGAATGGGTAACACGCCTGTTTTTCCTGAAAACGAATAAAAAAAGGGAGCTTTTTTAAGCTCTCTTTTTTATTTTTCGTACTACAATGTATCTCCATCAAAAAAACTATTCTCATGAACAAAAACACACGTTATCTGCTGCGTCTAATCAGTATTCTCATTTTTGGTTTAGGCTTAGCCTGCGCCCAAGACTGGGTCCGTATTCCTGCCATCAGCGGCAACGAAGACTGGCTAATGGTCATCGGCTATGGGCTGTTGCTTTTCGTGAGCCGCTAATAAAAGACAAAACCGGGCTTCTGCTTGAACAAGAAGCACCGGTTTGTTTTATGATTCGCTCTTTCTTCCTGCCTATTTTGAAAAAGCACCGCCATGCACCGGCTCCAAATACTCCACATTGCGGGTGCGAACCGGCTGCGGATACAAGGTCATCAGCTGCATGAACTCCACCGGAATTTGGTCGCTCACACGCAAGCCCAAGGCTTGTGCCTTGGCAAAGTTGATAGGATAATCGTGGGTCCAAGTGCCTTCTGTCAATACCTTTGCCAACTCATCTGCTTTTTCTTTGGGGTAGTTCTTGATAAGCAGCTCACGAATGGTTTCCTGTAGCTGTGCCGTTGCTTTTTCTGCCACATCGGCATAAATCAGCATCTTGTCATCGATTTTGTTGATGTCTTTGATTGCTTTTAGCCGTATGAGCGACGGCGCCGGATATTCGCCCAGTTGAGGGTCCAGAGGTCCCAGCACCGCATTGGGCGACATAATGATTTCATCGGCGGCCAATGCTATGAGCGTGCCCCCACTCATGGCATAATGCGGCACAATTACACGCACTTTCCCCTTCCGGCGGCTAATGGCACGTGCTATCTGTGTGGCTGCCAACACCAGCCCGCCGGGCGTGTGCAACACCAAGTCAATATCTTTTTCTGGCGGTGTCATCTCCAAAGCCCGCAATACCTCCTCCGAGTCTTCCATGGAAATGAACTTAACCACCGGAAAGCCCAAAAAGCTCATGCTCTCCTGGCGGTGAATCAACAAAATCACTTTTGAGTTGCGCTTGCGCTCAAGGCGCGCAAGGAAACGCACCCGCGCCGACTCCAACAGCTTGCGGCTGATGACCGGCTGAAAAGATATGAGCAGGAAAATAATCCAAAATAAGCTACCTATGTCTCCCATAAATTTATTGTTTTACAATTTAAGATGCGAGTTCTTCAATGGTGAAGTTGTGGTTGGTATAAATGCAAATATCGGCTGCAATACGCAAAGCCTCTTCCACCATTTCGCGCGCGCTCAGGTGAGGGGCATGGCGCTTGAGTGCCAATGCTGCCGATTGGGCATACATACTTCCCGAGCCAATGGCTGCCACCTCCTCATCGGGGCGTAACACGTCGCCGGTACCCGAAATCATCAAAATGTCGTCTTTGGAAATGGCAATCATCATGGCTTCGAGGCGCCGCAAAAAGCGGTCGGTGCGCCAGTCTTTTGCCAATTCAATGGCTGCGCGCTCCATGATGCCGCCGAATTTATTAAGCTTTTCTTCAAAGCGCTCCAGTAAGGTAAAAGCATCGGCCGTAGAGCCGGCAAAACCCACAATCACTTTGCCGTCTTGCAGCTTGCGCACCTTCTTTACATGTGACTTCATCACCGTATTGCCCAAGGTGGCCTGCCCGTCGGCGCCAATGGCAATGCTGCCGTTGTGCTTGACAGCCAAGACCGTAGTTGCGTGTATTGCTTCCATAAAAAACGTATCTTTGCATTAGTTCACAACTAAGGTGCAGTTTTTTCTCAAACTATACAACCTTTTTCGTTGTTTTACAATTGCCAATTATACTTTGAAAATTACGATGGAACAAGCAGGAGACATTCGTTTGGATAGCATAGAAGAAGCTATCGAAGCCATTGCACGTGGCGAAATAGTGATAGTCGTTGATGACGAAGACCGTGAAAATGAGGGGGACTTTATTTGCGCTGCCGAAAAAATCACCCCCGAAATGGTCAATTTCATGATTAAAGAGGGGCGTGGCGTCTTGTGCGTAGCACTCACCGAAGAGCGTTGCAAAGAGTTGAATTTGGATTTGATGGTAGGCAAAAGCACCGCACCCAATGAAACCGCCTTTACCGTAACGGTTGACCTGCTGGGACATGGATGCACCACCGGCGTGTCGGCCTATGACCGCGCCATGACCATACGCGCACTGGCCGACCCCAAAATGAAAGCTGATGACTTCGGGCGCCCGGGCCACATCAATCCACTCAAAGCCCGCGACGGGGGCGTGTTGCGCCGCGCCGGGCATACCGAAGCCGCCGTTGACTTGGCCCGTTTGGCGGGCCTGCGCCCTGCCGGTGTGCTCATCGAAGTGATGAACGACGACGGCAGCATGGCACGCCTGCCCGACCTGCGCAAAATAGCCGATAAGTTCGGCATGAAGCTGGTGTCCATTCAAGACCTGATTGCTTATCGCCTGAAAAAAGATTCACTCATAAAACGGGAAATAGGCGTGGAGCTGCCTACCCAATGGGGCAACTTCGATTTGATAGCCTACCGGCAAATAGATACCGGCGATTTGCATTTGGCCCTTATCAAAGGGCGCTGGGAACCGGACGAGCCCGTATTGGTGCGTGTACACTCGTCTTGTGTTACCGGTGATATTTTCGGTTCATGCCGCTGTGACTGTGGTCCGCAACTTCACCGTGCCATGGAAATGGTAGAAAAAGAAGGGAAAGGCGTTGTTTTGTATATGAATCAAGAAGGGCGCGGCATTGGCTTGCTCAACAAACTGAAAGCCTACAAGCTGCAAGAACAAGGACTGGACACCGTGGAAGCCAATGAGCATTTGGGCTTTAAACCCGACCAACGCGATTATGGCGTGGGGGCACAAATCTTACGCGACCTGGGCGTGCACAAAATCCGCCTTATCTCGAACAACCCGAAAAAACGCGCCGGTTTAATGGGCTATGGCTTGGAAATTGTAGAACGGGTACCAATAGAAATAACGCCCAATCCACATAATGAAAAGTATCTTCAGACCAAACGCGACAAACTGGGACATGAAATTCTCAAAGAAGAAAACAAAACCTCTTAGTCATTTATTGGCGTTGTGTTTTTGGCTGGGTATTGGGCTGCTGTCCGGTTTTGAAGCAGCTGCCCAATACTATTTTGCCGAAGAGCACTGGCACCAAGGCTTTTTGATTCATAACGATGGTGACACGCTGCGTGGCAAACTACGCTATACACTTGAAAACGACGCGGTGCAACTACAGACAAGCAACGAGCAAATACAAACCTTTAGCGCCCGTCAAATTCTTTACTTCGAATTTTTCGATACGTACTACAAACGCAAGCGTTTGTTTATAGTGCTGCCCTATGCCAAAAACCCGGGCAGCAACTACAAAAGCCCTGCCATCTTTGAAGTGTTGACAACCGGCGACTTTGTTACCTTGCTGGCACGTGAGCGCCTGGTAACCCAAATGGTTACTACCACCTCGCCTTATGTCATCGGTCCGTCAGTGGCTGTGCGGCGCCCGCGTTTTGAACCCTTCTTTTTGTATGAAAACGGCGAAATACGCCCTTATACAGACAAAAAAGACTTGTTTCGTTTTTTGCCCGGCATGGATGAACGCCTTCATAACTTCATCAAGCAAAACAAGCTCAACCCCGACGAAGTGGGCGACCTCATCAAAATAGTGAATTACTATAACCAAGCGATTCGATAAATCCATGAATTCCAAACGTCCTTTAATTTTAGTGTCGAACGACGACGGCATTGCAGCACCCGGCTTGCACCACTTGGTGCGCCTGATGCGCGAATTCGGTGAAGTGGTTGTGGTAGCCCCCGATAGCCCCCAATCGGGCATGGGCCACGCCATTACCGTAGGCGATACGCTGCGCCTCGAAAAAGTCAATATCTTCGATGACTTGGTAGCCTACGAATGCTCGGGCACCCCTGCCGACTGCGTAAAGCTTGCCAAGCATTATGTGCTTAAAGACCGCACGCCCGACTTGGTGGTGAGCGGCATCAATCATGGCAGCAATTCTTCGGTAAGCGTGCTTTACTCGGGCACGATGTCGGCAGCCATTGAAGCGGCCATCGAAGGACTACCGGCTATTGGTTTCTCTTTGTGCGATTATTCGCATGAAGCCGACTTCAGCCACACTTTCGACTGGATTCGCAAGATAGTGCGCCAAGCGTTGGAACAAGGCATTCCCAAGCATGTGGCTCTGAATGTAAACTTCCCACACAGCCAACATGCCCCACTCAAAGGCATCCGCTGGTGCCGGCAAGCCAAAGCCCGCTGGCAAGAAAACTTCGATGAGCGCTACGACCCCACCGGACGCCGCTATTTCTGGCTTGTGGGCGACTTCATTAACGAAGATGCCGGCGACGATACTGACGTGTGGGCACTGGAGCACGGTTACGTGTCTATTGTTCCTTGCAAATTCGACATGACCGACTACGACGCTTTGCGCAACTTGCGCTCCTGGAAGCTGGAGTAAGCGTTTGCCGCAGGGCAAAAGCATGCTTCCCCCGCTTTCGTATTTTTTAAATCATGAAAAAAGAGCAGTGCTCATAAGCGCTGCTCTTTCTGCTTTTAACAGACACTTTCGCTTTTTACGGTATCCAAGGGAACTGATCGAAATTAGGCTTGCGCTTTTCAAGGAAGGCATCGCGCCCTTCTTTGGCTTCTTCTGTCATATAAGCCAGGCGGGTGGCTTCGCCCGCAAATACCTGCTGCCCCACCAAACCATCATCTACCAGGTTGAAGGCAAATTTCAGCATACGGATGGAAATACGGCTTTTCTTCAGAATTTCTTGTGCCCACTCATACGCCACTTGTTCGAGTTGGTCGTGGGGCACCACCGCATTCACCATGCCCATTTCGTAGGCTTCTTGTGCCGAATAGTTGCGCCCTAAGAAAAAGATTTCACGAGCCCGCTTCTGCCCTACCATACGTGCCAAATAGGCAGAGCCATAGCCGCCGTCGAAGCTGGTTACGTCGGCATCGGTTTGTTTGAAGATGGCGTGCTCTTTGCTGGCAATGGTCAGGTCGCAGACCACATGCAAGCTGTGGCCGCCGCCCACTGCCCAACCGGGCACCACGGCAATCACCACTTTGGGCATGAAACGAATCAAACGCTGTACTTCCAGAATATTGAGCCGCGGCATGCCATTGTCGTCCACATATCCTTCTTTACCACGCACGCGCTGGTCGCCACCGCTGCAAAAGGCATACACGCCATCATCGGCAGGTCCTTCGCCGGTCAGCAGAACCACCCCTATGGAGGTATCTTCGCGGGCATCTAAAAGAGCATCATACAACTCGAATACCGTCTTTGGCCGGAAGGCATTCCGCACATTCGGACGGTTGAAGGCGATGCGTGCAACACCATTGCACTTTTTATAGGTAATATCCTCGTATTCTTTTGCTGTTTGCCAAGGAATGACGGTTGACATCGTGCTTTGGGTTTATAAGGTGAAACATAGGCTTTGGTCAAAAGTAAAGCAATGCTTTCATATTTACAAGGTAGCTAAGCGCTACACAGGCGGATTCCAGCAGTCAAGAAACCAGTAGCCGTCTTTGTACTCGAAAACAGCCAAAGCAGGCGTTTGCAAGTTGGTAAAGAAGGTGATAGGCAAAGGTATGTTCACCAGCAGATGAAGCAGGGCACGCATGCAGCCGGCATGAGTCACCCAAGCCACGGTCTCTTGTTCCAACTCCAAGGTGTAGTCTATGGCCGTGCGCAAGCGCTCACATAATTGTTTGTAGCTTTCGCCACCGGGCGGTTGCCGGTGCACATAGTCCTGCATCCATGCCTGCAGCGCTTCTTCGGGTATTTCGTTCCAAGGCACCCCCTCCCACTCGCCAAAGGAAAGCTCCTTCAAAGCGGGTATTGCCATTTTTTGACGGGCAGGCAAACGCTCTGCCAAACGGGCACAACGCTCCAGCGGACTGTAAAGCAGGGCATCGAAGTGGCCGGGCAGATAAGTCTGCAGCTTTGCCAGCTCTTTTTCGAAAAGAGCCTCCTTCAAGGGCACTTCTTTTTGCCCATAACACAACGCTCCGTAGGCTTCTTCAATGCTTGTATGGCGCAGGCAGTAGAGTTTCATGAGCGTGCCGGTTCGGCTTTAAACAGGTGTTCATTCAATGCCAGCAAAGCTTCTTTTTTGTAGCGCGTATCGAGCAGCAGAGAAATGTTGTGTGGGCTGCCACCATAGGAAATCATACGCAAAGGGATGTTGCGCAAGGCTTCGAAGATGCCAACCCCCACGCCCGGCTTGTCGGCAACGAAGTTGCCCACAATGCAAACGATGGTCTGCTCCTTATCTACTTCCACATGCCCAAAGGCTTGCAGCTCTTTCACTATCTCATCCAGGTGTGTGTCATCATCGATGGTCAGCGATACGGCCACCTCCGAAGTCGTAATCATATCGATGGGGGTGCGGTAACGCTCGAAGACCTCGAACACACGACGCAAGAAACCATAAGCCAGCAGCATGCGGCTCGATTTGATTTTAATGGCGGTGATGCCATCTTTAGCCGCAATGGCTTTGATGTCGCGCTCTACGGACTCGTCGGTGATGAGGGTGCCGGGGGCTTGCGGTTCCATGGTATTGAGCAGGCGCACCGGGATTTTATATTTTTGCGCCGGTAAGATGCTGGCGGGGTGTAGTATTTTGGCGCCAAAATAAGCCAGCTCGGCTGCTTCGTCGAAAGAGAGTTTGCGCAGCGGAAAAGTATCGGGCACAATGCGCGGGTCGTTGTTGTGCATGCCGTCAATGTCGGTCCATATTTGCACTTCTTCTGCACCTATGGCTGCGCCTACTAAGGAAGCGGTATAATCGCTGCCGCCACGCCGCAGGTTGTCTATTTGGTCCTTGGCATTGCGGCAAATATATCCTTGCGTAATATACACCTCTGCCGGATGGGCTTCGAGCTGCCCAAGCAGCTCACGGCGAATGTAGTTGATATCGGGTTCGTTGTGCTCGTCGGTACGCATAAAAGAAAGCGCCGAAAGCAGGCGGCTGTCCCAATTCAGCGTGCGGGTATAAAAGTAAAACAAGTGCGTAGAGAGCAATTCGCCTTGCGCAAGCAATATTTTCTCCAGCTCAATGCTCCAAGGCATGGCAAAGGATGAGGTAAGCAGTTGGATGGTATCGGCAATGTAAGTTAGGGCTTCTTGCAAAAGTGCCGGACTTTCGGCAAGCAACGATTCAGCTGCCTGACGGTGCTTCTGCTCAATATCGGCTACCGCCTGACGTGCAAGCCCCAAATGACCGGCTTTCAGGGCATTACTCAAATCAACCAAGCGGTTGGTTACTCCCGACATAGCCGAGAGCACTATCATCAGTGGTTTTTGCTCTTGGGCAATGATAGAAGCCACCGAGCGCATGCGTTCGGCACTGCCCACAGAGGTGCCTCCAAACTTCAGTACTTTCATAGCTGTATGTTTTTTACTGTGGAAAAATCGGCGGTAATATGAAGAAAAGGCTAAACAGCATCAAATCCCAACATTTTAATGGCTGTGATGGCTGCTTCGTCGCCTTTGTTACCGTGCTTTCCGCCGGCACGATCCAAAGCCTGTTGCAAAGTATCGGGGGTGAGCACCCCAAACACCACCGGCTTATTCCATTTCAAGCCTACTTCGGTCAAACCAATGGCGACGGCTTGCGCAATAAAATCGAAATGACGGGTTTCGCCCTGAATGATGCATCCTAAACATATGACGGCATCGATGTCGGGGCGTTGTGCCATCCACTGTGCCCCCAAGCTCAGCTCGTAGCTACCCGGCACGGTCTTCACCACAATGTTCTCTTCTTTGGCTCCATGCTTCAGAAGTGTTTGATAGGTCCCCTCCAGCAGTTTGCCTGTTACCTGTTCGTTCCACTCGGCCACCACAATGGCAAAGCGTTTACCACTGATGTCGCCTATGTTTTTTTGTGAATAGTCGCTTAGATTTTTGAGTTGGGTTGCCATAGATTTTGCTCTATTTGAGTGAATCAACAAAAAATGGGTAGAGTTTGAGAGCTCTACCCATCTGTATGTTTTTGAAGTATTGAATGCGTGCTTAATTAGACGGTGTAGAGCTCAACTGCTCCGCACGCGCCTTGTACTTCTTGGCTTCGTTTACCACTTGTGCATTGGGGAAACGCTTCAGAATCACATCGTAGGTTTCCACTGCCTCTGCCCACTTGCCCATCTGCTCGTAAGCCAAAGCCTGTTTCATCAAGTAAACGGGTGTAAAATAAGGGTTGGGTTTGTGCTTAGCTGCTTTTTCGTAGGCAGCCACAGCCTCCTCCCATTGCTTCAGCTCGGCGTGGGCATCGCCCAAAAGTGCATAGGCACGCGCCTGTACTAAGGCATCTTTTGCTTTGAATTGTTTGAGCTCGGCAATGGCTTGTTCATAGTTGCCTTCTTTCAGATAAGCCACACCGGCATAGAAGTGAGCAGCATCCTCTACTTCTGCCATCGGATACTCCTCGGCTACTTGCAGGGCACCCAAATAGTTGCCATTGCCTTCAAGCACCAGTTTGGTGGAATCCAAGGCAAAAAAGGTTTCAGCAGCAAACAATTCGTTCAATGCCTCTTCCTGCTGCGTGCTTTTCATATAACGATAAGCCATGAAGGCACCTACCACCGCCACCAGAGCCACCAGCCCGATGGTCAGGCGCTGACGGTTCCTCTTTAAGAAATCGGTGGTTTCGTTCAATACCACCTCCGGGTTTTCCACCAATGCTTCTGCCAAAGATTCGTTTGCTTTGGGCGTTTCTTTGTCTTTATTTGATGTTTTTGCCATTGTACCCAATTTTAGACTGCCAAATTTAGAACAATCTTTTGATTCGCACAACTTTCTGCTAAGTAGTTTTTGCATGACCAAACAAAAAGGAAGAGGAAGCGGGCTGCTTCCTCTTTTGCTATTTTTGTAATATTGGCGGTTTGTTTCTACAACCTATGCTTGCCGGGCAGCTGTCGATGATCCCTCATACTCGGCATCACCAAAAGCGAGCATGGGCAGAAATACAAATGGCACCAAAAGCATACCAATTCCAAAGCCGGTACCTTTACCAAAACTTTTGGCTAAATCAATGTACACAATGAATGATTATAACTACGATGTTTGCAAGTGGAATGATAAACAGAACAATCCACCAAAGGGGGCGCCCCACTATTTTCAGTAATTTTATGAGGTTGTAGATAGGGATAAGGCTTGCCCATCCTTTGTGAAAAACTTCCAAATGCTCGCTGTCATTAAGATATTATCTACAAATAACTTCTTGATAAAAAGTAAAAACCAAAAGCATGCCAAATGCATAAACAAACACCTGCCGATATCAGAAATAAACTGCAAGTTCAGAAAAAAAAGCGCTTTTATGCCTTTACAAGCTTGCTTGTGCTTGCAGCTTATGCCTGGATAAGCTGGCATTTATACGCTGGTCATCAGGCTGCCAAGCTGGGCGTTTGCTGGAGTAAAAACCTGTTAGGAATAGCCTGTCCCGGCTGTGGCACTACACGGGGCATGTTGGCTGCCCTGCAAGGATACTGGCAGCGGGCACTATACTATAATCCTCTGAGCTTTCCGGCGCTTATGGCATTGGCTTTGCTCCCTTTCTTTTTGCTTTACGACCTGATCAAAAAGAAAACACTCACCTATAGCCTTTATCTACTGGCAGAGCGGTGGCTCCGGCGGCCGGCTGTGCTTTTGCCTTTGGCTGTGCTTATCGTGCTCAACTGGCTATGGAATATTCAAAAAGAGATTTAGGGGTTGTTGTTGCCAAAACCAATGGTGACACTCAAAGTACTGTATTGGCTTAACACGGCACTGACTGCCAAAAAGTTCTTTTTCATGCGCAACTTGGCACCTATGTTAGCAGCTATGCGTTGCCCTTCATAAGTTTGATCTATGGGATTGGTGATGATTTCCTCTCCCACCTTATAGGTGCCTTCCAGGCGGTTGGTGGCGATGCTCTTATCATACTGCATGCCCCCAAACAAAGTCAGAAAAGCAATTTTTTTAGAAGCAGCCACCCCCACACTATAAGCCGTTACGCCATAGCGCAGCAACTGATCACGGGGATCGCCGGCACCCAAGGAACGAAGCTCCAAAGGATAGGAAAAGTTGGCTTGTGAGTAGCTCCCCCACACCGACAGACTGAAAGGAGCCAAAGCAATAGAAGGAATCCACTGCTTCAAGTCATGCATGAGGCTTACCCCCCAGTAGCTCATTTGAATGTTGTCGGGTATGTCGCTGACAAAGGGACTCACCAAAGGTGCCACATTGGGCAAAAAACGAATGCTCAGCTCCGTATTGCGGAACAAACCAATGCTAAATTGAGGATATACCGCGGGAAAGAAGGCATATTGTTTATAAATAAGCCCCAAACCTTGCGGTAAAAACACCAGGCTGTCGTTTAAGCGGTTGCGCAAAACGGACAAGTCGCCACGCTCCCCGATGGCTGTTGGGGCAGAGCTGTCGCCCGCTATGACAATGCCATTTTCAAGCCTTAGGTCAATCAGGTTGTAGCGCTGCTCATAAGCCGGATACACCACCGACGATTGCACAAAGCGAAAGTTATTTTGCCATCGTTTCAAGGGCTGGGCAGTTTCATGCCAACCGTCACTCATGGCAAAGCCAATGGTTCTGCCCAGAGGTGCATTGTAGGCTTCCATAATTTTTTGGGCGTCATTCAAACCAAGGCTTAGCACCTGTTCAATGCGCTCCTGTTGTGCTTGCAGCGGAAAGAGAGCGCCCAAGCAACAAAAAAACAGTATGGCGAAGCAGATATTTTTTTTCATGGGGCTATTCGTTAAAGCTTTCAATCACCTTGCGGACACTACCGTACTGCTCGAGCAAATTTCTTGCCTCGGTGTAAGAAAGCCCCAATTCTTCCATAATAATTTTACAACCTCTGTCAATAAGTTTGGTATTGGCCAACTGCATATCTACCATTTTGTTGCCGCGCACATGCCCCAGCTGAATCATCACGGTTGTCGATATCATGTTGAGTACCAACTTCTGCGCGGTGCCGGCTTTAAGGCGCGTGCTACCCGTCACAAATTCCGGTCCTACGATGACCTCGATAGGAAAATCAGCCACCTTTGCCAAGGCAGTATCGGGATTGCAGGTAATACAGCCCGTCACTACGCCATTTTTTTGCGCATCGCGCAACCCACCCACCACATAGGGCGTGCGCCCCGATGCACTCAAACCCACCACCACATCGCGGGGCGATACGTCATAAGCTTGCAGGTCTTTCCATGCCTGTTGCTCGTCGTCCTCGGCAAATTCCACTGCTTTGCGAATGGCTTGGTCGCCTCCGGCAATGATGCCAATCACCATGTCGTGAGGTACGCCAAAGGTGGGCGGACATTCCGAGGCATCGACAATGCCCAGGCGCCCACTGGTGCCGGCACCAATATAAAACAGGCGCCCGCCTGCTTTCATTTTCTCTACAATGGCTTTCACAAGGGCTTCTATTTGGGGAATGGCTTTGGCTACTGCCAGGGGCACGGTTTGGTCCTCGCGGTTCATGCCCTCGAGCAATTGCCTGATGCTCATTTGCTCGAGATGATCGTAATGTGAAGGCGACTCTGTTATGCTCATATGAGTCTTTTTGCTTAAATGACTTTATGATATTTCAACAAACCGGGCAAGGGGCTTTGCTCTATACGCTGCACCTGTACATCGAAGTTTTGCGCCACTGCCAACAACAGCTCTTGAAAATGATAAGCTACCGAGCCCGTAAAGGCTGCCGGATACAAGTAGTACCCTTCTATTTTACAAAGATAACGTTCAAAGAACAACTCAAACGCATGGCGCACAAAGCCGGCCACCCATTCATTGGACAAGTGCTCTTTGATGAAAGGCACAAATTGCGCAAAGTAGCGGTTGGGATGGGCTTCGTGATAAGCTGCCCGCAACACGTCCTCTATGGAAAGATGGTAACGCATGCGAAAAGCCTCTTGCAAAGTTGGCGGCAGCAAGGCGTGTAAATAAGCTTTCACCCACTCTCTGCCCAAATAGGCGCCACTTCCCTCATCGCCCAACCAAAAGCCCAAACTGGGCGGATTACTGACGACGGTTTTCCCGTCATACAGACACACATTGGCACCGGTGCCCAAAATAGCCGCTATGCCCTGCTGGTCTTGCCAAAGCGCCCGCGCTGCGCCCAACATATCGTGCTCTATTTCTAAGCGTGCATGCGGAAAACAGGTCTTGAGTGCGGCAGCTACTATTTGTTTTTTTTCTTCACTGCTGCACCCGGCACCGTAGAAAAAGACGGCTTCCGGGGCGGCATGTGCTTGCATGGCCGGCAGAAGAGTCCGGTGTAAAACATGCAGCATGTCGGCGCTTCCCATGTAAAAGGGATGCAAGCCGGGGGTTTGAAGCTCAAGGCGTCCGGTGTGGCTCACATATACCCACGAAGTTTTTGTACCGCCGCTGTCTGCAATCAGTATCGCCATATTGAAATTGAGTTTGAAAGCAAGCTACAAAGGGGCATGCAGTCCGGTAATGCGATTTTTCAAAAATACGCTTTTGTGTTGTTTTTCACGCAGCCGGTCAAAGAAGATAAGTCACAAAAAACCAAACGGGCTTTAAGCATGCAAAAAGGGCACGGCCGGTGCCATGCCCCTTTGCTGTGTGTCTGTTGAGTGGCGGTGCCCTATGCCTTCATGGCTTCGGCAAGCGAAACAGCCACGCGCAGCTCGCGCCCATCCAAGTCGAAGACATGCGCTTCGGGCAGTTCGTCCACAAGCTCAAGTTGCAAGGCTTGGGTTTCTTGCATGATGTAGGGCTTGTGTGTTTCTATAGCCCGGTTGAATAACTCATCCAGTCTTTGTATGTGGATGGCTATTTTGTCCTGTACTTCAAACTGCAAATCCTTACGCAGGTTCTGAATACGATTCACCACATCGCGGGCGATGCCTTCCATCAGCAGGGCATCGTCGAGGCGGGTATCCAGTGCCACCGTCAAGCCCCGTTCCGAAGCCACCGACCAACCTTCAATGTCTTTCGATTCAATGATGACGTCTTCCTGCGTCAGGGTGATGGTTTGACCTTCTACTTCAATGTCATAGGAAGCATGCTGCTCCAAAGCCCGGATTTCGTCGGCACCAAATTGCTGAATGGCTGCCGCGATTGGCTTCACCAGCTGCTTGTAGGTTTGTCCCAAGCGACGGAAATTGGGCTTGGCTGTTTTCACCAAAATGCCCGATGAGTCATCTACAAACTCAATGGCTTTTACGTTTACTTCTGCCTTGATAATGTCGGCTACTTCTTCTATCTGACGGCGCATGGTGTCGTTCAGAACCGGAATCAGAATGCGGTGCAGCGGCTGGCGCACTTTGATTTTTTCGCGCTTGCGCAAGGCGTGCGTAAGCGATGAAATGCGTTGCGCCAAATCCATTTTTTCTTCCAGGTCGCGGTCTATGTGGGCCGCTTCCACCTGCGGGAAGTCTGTCAAGTGCACCGATTCGAAAGGCTCCTTGCCGGTGGTGTCGTTCAGGTCCTTGTAAAGGCGCTCGGCATAGAATGGTGCAAAAGGCGATGCCAGCTTGGCAACGGTTACCAGGCACTCGTACAACGTCTGATAAGCGGCTATTTTATCCTGATTGTACTCGCCTTTCCAGAAGCGCTTGCGGTTCAAGCGCACATACCAGTTGCTAAGGTCTTCCACCACAAAATGCTGAATGGCACGGGTTGCCTTGGTGGGCTCGTAGTCTTCCATGGCTTGCTCCACCGTGCTTATGAGCGTATTGAGGCGCGAAATAATCCAGCGGTCGCTTTCGGGACGCTGCGGCACCGGAATGGTCGCCTCTTTGTATGCAAAACCATCGAGGTTGGCATACAAGGCAAAAAAGCTGTAGGTATTGTAAAGCGTACCGAAGAACTTGCGTTTTACTTCATCCACACCGGCAAGGTCGAAACGCAGGTTTTCCCAGGGGGCGGCGTTGCTGACCATGTACCAGCGCGTGGCGTCTGCCCCGTAGGTACCGATGGTTTCGAAGGGGTCAATGACGTTGCCCTTCGATTTCGACATTTTATCGCCGTTTTTGTCGAGTACCAAGCCGGTAGATACCACATTCTTAAAGGCAACGCTATCGAAAAGCATCACCGCCAGGGCATGCAGGGTAAAGAACCATCCACGGGTTTGGTCCACACCTTCGCTGATGAAATCGGCGGGGAAAGAGCGTTTGAATTCTTCTTGATTTTCGAAAGGATAATGCCACTGCGCATAAGGCATGGCACCGGAATCGAACCATACGTCTATCAGGTCGGGCTCGCGGTGCATGGGTTTTCCACTGTCCGATACCAGCACAATCTCATCGACATAGGGGCGGTGCAGGTCGGGCAGGTCGGTGGATTGCTGCAAGCCCAAACGTTCGTTGGCTTTTTGTATTTCGGCGCGCAGCTCTTCGAGCGAACCAATACATTTTTCTTCGCTGCCGTCTTCGGTACGCCATACGGGCAAAGGGGTGCCCCAATAGCGCGAGCGCGACAGGTTCCAATCGACCAGGTTTTCGAGCCAGTTGCCAAAGCGTCCTTCACCGGTAGATGCCGGTTTCCAGTTGATGGTTTTGTTTAACTCTACCATCCTGTCTTTCAGGGCAGTGGTGCGTATAAACCAAGAATCTAAGGGGTAATACAAGACGGGCTTACCTGTGCGCCAGCAATGTGGATAGCTGTGCACGTATTTTTCCACTTTGAATGCCTTGTTCTCTTCTTTCAGAATGATGGCCAAAATAACATCGGTGCTTTTGTAGTCGGGCTGTGACTCGTCTTCATCCAGGTAATTTTTCACATAGAAGTCGTCGGGGGTGAACTCCTTATGTGCCCGGATGCCCAACTCCTTCATTTTTTTGAGTAATGCTTCGCCAATAGGACGAATGAACTTCCCTTCTTTATCTACGGTGGGCATGAGGGTGCCGTCTTCGCCTTCGACCAACATGGCAGGCACGCCGTTTTGTTTGGCTACGCGGGCGTCGTCTGCCCCAAAAGTAGGCGATATGTGCACGATACCGGTACCGTCTTCGGTGCTTACGAAGTCGCCAATAATGACGCGGAAAGCTTTTTCTTCCCATTCTTCTTTTTGCAAGAAAGGCAAGAGCTGCTCATAGCGTATGCCGGCCAGGTCCTTGCCTTTCCATTGCCCGGCTATTTCATAAGGAATCAGCTTGTCGCCCGCTTGGTAATCGCTTAGTGCCAAACCTTCGGCTTTTTTCGAGAAATAGGCAGGCAAGCGGTCTTTTGCCAAGATAACAGACACCGGGCGGTGGGTATAGGGGTTGAAAGTGCGCACCTTCACATAGTCAATATCTTCGCCTACGGCCAGTGCCATGTTCGAAGGCAGCGTCCAGGGGGTGGTGGTCCAAGCCAAGAAAAAGACTTCTTCCTGCTCATCGTCGAAAAGGAAAGCCGACTGCTCATTGCGCTTTACTTTAAACTGCGCCACCACCGAGGTATCGCTTACCTCTTTGTAGGTGCCGGGGTAGTTCAACTCATGCGAGCTAAGGCCTGTGCCGGCTGCCGGCGAGTAGGGCTGTATGGTATAGCCTTTGTAAAGCAGTCCCTTCTTGTAAAGCTCCTTGAGCAAAAACCACAGGGTTTCTATGTACTTGTTGTCGTAGGTGATATATGGGTTGTTCAAATCGACCCAGTAGCCCATCTCTTCGGTGAGGCGGTTCCACAGGTCGGTGTATTGCATCACGGTTTCACGGCAACGGCGGTTGTAGTCGGCAATGGATATTTTCTTGCCAATGTCTTCTTTCTTGATGCCCAGTTCTTTTTCTACCTGCAACTCTACGGGCAAGCCGTGTGTGTCCCATCCGGCCTTGCGCTTTACCTGAAAGCCTTTGAGTGTTTTATAACGGCAAAAAAGGTCTTTAATGGTGCGCGCCATCACGTGGTGAATGCCCGGCTTGCCATTGGCAGAGGGCGGCCCTTCATAAAACACAAACGAAGGTTTTCCTTCGCGTTGGTTTACGGACTTTTCAAAAGTGCCGTGCTCTTTCCAAAAAGATAAGATTTCACGGTTGACTTGGGCTAAGTCAAGCCCTTTATACTCCGGATATGACATAACTACAATGCTTTTTTATGTGAACGGATAAGACAAGAATCGATAACGGAATGTGCCGGCAAGTATGCGGATATGGCAGTGAGCAAGCCTAAGCAGTAGTGCAAAAGATGTGTTATGCATCCCCCCCAAGGGGGATAATCGCAAAAATAGAAGGCGGTATGTGTGTGCTCACAAACATTTGGTATCTGCATGAATGACAGGCTTTGCAAAAAAACTAAATTCTGCGCAGTTGCGCAAATAGAATCAAAGGCAGAATGCAAGCATAAGCCCCTCTCCTGTGCCTTTTATAAACTCCAACATTTTGCTTTTGGATGATGAGAGAAAAACAAATTTTGCTTAACTTTGTTTTGTTTTAAAAAATCTAAAAATCTTCCTATTTTACACACCAAAGAACAACAAAGCTATGACCACCATAACCACCGAAAGAGAGGGGTTACTCAAAGAAATAGCCGAGAGCGTGCGTGAATTTGCCGAGCGTCGCATCCGGCCCCATATCATGGAATGGGATGAAAGCCAGACTTTTCCCGTTGAGCTTTTTCGTGAGCTGGGCGAACTGGGTTTAATGGGCATTTTGGTACCGGAATCCTATGGCGGCGCAGGCCTGGGATACGATGCCTATGTAACGGCCATCATAGAGCTTGCCAAGGTAGATCCGTCCATTGCCTTGTCGGTAGCTGCCCACAATTCACTGTGTACCAACCATATTTTACAATTTGGCACGGAAGAGCAAAAACGGAAATACTTGCCCAAGCTGGCATCGGGCGAATGGGTAGGCGCTTGGGGACTGACCGAGCCCAACACCGGCTCTGATGCCGGCAATATGCGCACCACTGCGGTTCCCGATGGCGACTTTTATGTAATCAATGGCAGTAAAAACTTTATTACACACGGCATCAGCGGGCAGGTGGCTGTGGTCATGACACGCACGGGTGCGCCCAACACTTCGGGCAATGCCACGGCTTTCATAGTAGAGCGCGGCACACCGGGTTTTATGGGCGGCAAGAAAGAAAACAAGTTGGGCATGCGGGCTTCGGAAACGGCAGAACTTATTTTCGACAACTGCCGGGTGCCGAAAGAAAATATTTTGGGCAAAGTAGGCGACGGCTTCCGCCAAGCCTTGGCAATTCTCGACGGCGGACGCATCTCTATTGCCGCCCTTTCGGTAGGCATTGCCGAAGGGGCTTACGAAGCTGCCTTGCAGTATGCCAAAGAGCGTGAGCAGTTTGGGCAGCCCATCGCTAAGTTTCAAGCCATTGCTTTCAAACTGGCCGACATGGCCACAGAAATTGAGGCTGCCAAGCTGCTGACCTACCAAGCAGCGGCGCTCAAAGACCGGAAAATGCCTGTAACCAAGCAATCTGCCATGGCAAAATACTATGCATCGGAAGTGGCCGTGCGGGTTGCCAACGAGGCAGTGCAAATCTTTGGTGGCTATGGCTATGTGAAAGACTTTCCGGTAGAAAAGTTTTATCGCGATGCGAAGTTGTGCACCATTGGTGAAGGCACTTCGGAAATTCAAAAGCTGGTGATTTCACGTCAAATCATCGGACGGCTCTAAGTACTATTCATAGTGTAATACATACATCACTAACAGTCCGGAATATTTCCGGGCTGTTTTTCATTTGGTAGTGAGTAGTGAAGGCAATGACTTAGCGCGCATACACCGGCTCACTTACCGGTGGCAAAGGAAACAGCTTTAAGGCGGCTTCTTTTTTCAAGGGTACGCACAGCCCAAAACGGAATGTCAGCATGTTGTCATTACCGGTGCGCTCGCCCAACTGCCCGATGTTATCGAGGTAGTCGGTGGTGGGGTTCCACCAACTCAATTCGCTATGCACAGCCCAACCATTGTTGAAGAGGTAGCGCAAGCCAAAACCAAAAGGAAAAGCAACAGCCGTTGTACCATATTCTTCTCCGGGCAGGCGGGTATCGAGTTGATCTGCCAGGCTGTTCCCTTCCAAGTCGCGAGGGTCATAGCGCAGCAATCCTATTCCCAGCTGCAAATAAGCCTGAAAGTGCCTTTTGGCTATAAAGTTGAACAATATCCGGTACTGCAAACTTTGAAAAGCAGTTACAAAAGCATTCACGCTACGCACCGAAGGTTCGGTGCTTTGGTAAGCGTAATTTTCGCTGCGCATACTACCCACAAACAAATTCAATGAGCTGTTCCATCTCGTTTTTTTGGTAAAATGCACCGCCACAGCCACATGCGGCGACCAAAAGTCATAACGGCTGCTCAAATCACCCATATAAGCATTGCCCCCAATTCCCAGTTCCAACAGACGGGTATAGCGCTCGCTGCGTTCAATAAGATACTGCGCCCGTAGCGGCGTGACGAAGCAGAGTGCCCATATGCAGCACAGCCCCACTGCCCAAAAAGTTTGCTTACAGAAACCCGGTGTTTGTTTCATGTTTTTCAACTTGATGATTGAAAGATAATGAACTTTTGCCAATGAAAAACATACAGAAAGTAACAGAACTTCATTTCTTTGCGCTTTGCTTACAATCTATATCTTTGGCGGACGTTTAGTAAACATTCAACCATTCAAAAATGAAGAGTTCTATGAAAGTAGCAGTTGTAGGTGCTACCGGCTTGGTAGGCAGCACCATGCTCCGGGTGCTCGAAGAGCGCCACTTCCCCGTATCGAATTTATTGCCTGTGGCATCGCCCAAGTCGGTAGGGAAAAAAGTGAAGTTCAAGGGGCAAGAATACAGCGTAATAAGTATAGAAGATGCCATTGCTCAAAAGCCGGATATTGCTATTTTCTCTGCCGGCAGCAGCACTTCACTCGAATATGCCCCCCGCTTTGCGGAAGCAGGTACGTTTGTTATCGACAACTCTTCGGCCTGGCGCATGCACCCCGGCAAAAAGCTGGTTGTGCCCGAAATCAATGGGGATGTGCTGACAGCAGAAGATAAAATCATAGCCAACCCGAATTGTTCCACCATTCAAATGCTTGTGGCATTGCATCCGCTGCATCGCCGCTATCGTCTCAAGCGCATTGTGGTGGCTACCTATCAAGCCGTTACCGGCACCGGCAAAAAAGCCGTGGACCAGCTCATGGAAGAGCGCACCGGCAAAGAAGCTACCGAAAAGGCATACCCCTACCCTATTGATCTGAATGCACTGCCGCATATAGACGTGTTTCTGGAAAACGGCTACACCAAAGAGGAAATGAAGATGGTGAACGAGACCCGCAAAATCTTGCAAGACGACAGCATAGGTGTAACCGCCACGGCAGTGCGCATCCCGGTTATTGGCGGGCATTCGGAAGCCATCAATGCCGAATTTCATGAAGAATTTGAGCTTGAAGAAGTACGGCAACTGCTGCAAGAAGCCCCGGGCGTGGTCTTGCTCGATAATCCTGCCAAGCTCGAATACCCCATGCCGCTTTACGCCCAAAACCGGGATGAAGTGTTTGTAGGGCGCTTGCGCCGCGATGAGAGTCAGCCGCGCACGCTCAACCTGTGGGTTGTTGCCGATAACCTGCGCAAAGGGGCGGCTACCAACGCCGTGCAAATTGCAGAGTTGCTGGTAAAGAAGTTTTTCTAAGCAAAGCATTTGCTATAGTTGAGCGTAGCAAGCCGCGGGAAAAAAGCGGCCGGCTGCGCTTTTTTTATCTGCCCTTGGATACTCCGGACTTTTTGCTTTTTCATGCCCCTTTGTTGCTTTACCCTTTTTCCTTACCCTTTCGTTATCTTCCTTATCATTCCGGTTCTCCTTTGTCACTTCTATTCCCCTTGGTTATTTCGCCTCCCCCCTTTGTCATTTCGACTTCCCTCCTTGTCATTTCGAGCGTAAGCGAGAAATCTCTTTTTGCTTCCTGTGGCTTGGATTGATGAGATCTCTCACTCGCTGCGCTCGTTCGAGATGACAAGAAGCGTGGGGTGAGAGATAACATGCTCCGCTGCGCCCCGTTCGGAATGACAAGCCACGCTTCACACTGTCGAGGCGCTCCCTGTGTCATTTTGAGCGCCCCTTTTGTCATTTCGAGCGTAAGCGAGAAATCTCTTTTTGCTTCCTGTAGCTTGGCTTGATGAGATCTCTCACTCGCTGCGCTCGTTCGAGATGACAAGTTGCGTGAGGTGAGAGATAACATGCTCCGCTGCGCCCCGTTCGGAATGACAAGCCACGCTTCACACTGTCGAGGCTCTCCCTGTGTCATTTTGAGCGCCCCTTTTGTCATTTCGAGCGTAAGTGAGAAATCTCTTTTTGCTTCCTGTAGCTTGGCTTGATGAGATCTCTCACTCGCTGCGCTCGTTCGAGATGACAAGAAGCGTGGGGTTCGGAATGACAAGCTGCGCCCCGTTCTGAAGTAACCAAAAAGACGGCTTGGCTTAAAAAGAGATGTTTGCTGCATGCGACACGAGAAGAAGGTGAGCCGGAGTTGCTTTAGTGAGATGCCTGGCTGTACTGCGTTTCGTCCGGCATGGCAAAACAAAAAAGAGCGGCGCCGTGGCGCCGCTCCGAACCCCTATGAACAAACAGGCATGTGCACGCGGCACATACCCGCTTGCTTATATACGGCCCTTGATCTTGGCAGCGTTCTGTATGCGCTCCATTGCAGTGCGCAAAGCTGCTTCGTGTGTGGTGATATTTTCTTTCTCTGCTTTCTCGAAAAGAGCCAAAGTATAGTCGTAGATGCGCTGGGTCTGCTCATAGGCGCGCTGCCGGTTATAGGCAGGCAATGCTATTTCGGTGTACACATTGATGATGCCTCCGGCATTGATAAGAAAATCAGGAGCATACAAAATGCCTTTTTCTTGACACATCTTTGCATGCCGCACTTCGTCTTCCAACTGGTTGTTGGCTGCCCCGGCAATGATGGCGCACTTCAGGCGTGCCAATGTATTGTCGTTAATGGTAGCTCCCAAAGCACAAGGGGCATAAATGTCAATGTCGAGGTCGTAAATGCTGTCAGGGTTTTCTATTACCTGAGCCCCTTTCTCTTGTGCGGCTTTCAGGCGGTCTTCGTAAATGTCGCTTACGAACACCACCGCCCCTTCTTTCACCAAATGCTCAATCAGGTGAATGCCCACATGGCCGGCCCCTTGCACGGCTACACGCTTGCCTTGCAGGCTGTCGTTGCCATATACTTTTTTGGCAGAGGCTTTCATGCCCATATATACTCCATAGGCAGTTACGGGCGAGGGATCGCCACCACCACCCAAGCTTTCCGGCTTTCCGGCTACATGGGGCGTTTCCATGGCTACATACTCCATATCTTGGGTAGAAACCCCCACATCTTCGGCAGTAATGTATTTGCCGCCTAAATTATTGACAAACTTGCCGAAAGAGCGGAACAGCATTTCCGATTTATGCTTGCGCGGATCGCCAATGATGACGGCTTTACCACCACCTAAATTCAAGCCCGAGATGGCATTTTTCAGGGTCATGCCTCGCGACAAACGCAGTACGTCACGCAGTGCATCGGCTTCGTTCTCATACATCCACATACGGGTACCACCGGTAGCCGGTCCCAATACGGTGTTATGAATGGCAATGATGGCTTTGAGCCCGGTGGCTTCGTCGTAGCAAAACATCACCTGCTCGTGTTGCAACTGCTCCAGTTGAGTGAACACTGAGCTTTGCAATTGGGTGGGGGTTAGGGTATTCACATCCATCGGCTTGGTGTATAAAATTTGACTACTTTTGTGTATCTACACAGAAATTGACTGCAACAATAGGAAACTTTTTGAGTTGTAACAACATTCCTGCTACATAAAAGCGTGCGCAAGTTAGGCAACTTATTTGAAAAACACAATTTTAAATTACCATAATACAAGAAATGAAAGCACTTAAAGCACTGAATCCGTATTTATGGCGTTACAAGTGGCATCTGCTGGGTGGTGTGTTGTTCACTTTCATCTCGAACTATTTTCTCATACAGCCTGCTCCCATTGTTCGAAAAGCCTTCAACAGCATAGAGGCGCATATTGAGGCTTATCGAGCGGGCAACTTGGAAGCCGAAGCCTTTGAGCAGCAAATCATTATTTATGGGGTGCTGTTGCTGTTGATGGCAGCGGGCCGCGGCTTGTTTTTGTTCTTTATGCGGCAAACCATCATTGTCATGTCGCGTTTGATTGAATATGATTTGAAGAACGATATTTTTTGGCACTACCAAACCCTCCCGCTGGCTTTTTACCGGCAAAACAACACCGGCGACCTGATGGCGCGCATATCTGAGGACGTATCTTATGTGCGCATGTATTTGGGACCGGGCATTATGTACGGACTGAACCTGTTTTCTCTTTTTCTGATGCTCATCCCCTACATGCTGTCGGTCGATGTGAAACTGACCCTTTACACACTCTTGCCCTTGCCGGTACTTTCTACCATCATTTACTTTGTGAACAACATTATTAACAAACGTTCGGCAGAGATACAGCGTAAACTGTCGGAGCTGTCAACATATGTGCAGGAAGCTTTTTCGGGCATACGCGTACTGAAAGCATTTGCCCGGGAAAAAGACAACGGCGAGCGCTTTGCAAAAGAAAGCGATGCCTACCGGCACCAGGCTTTGAAGCTGGCACGGGTCGAGGCACTGTTTTATCCGGCCATCTTGGCATTGATTGGTCTTAGCAACATCATTGTAGTGTATGTAGGCGGCATAGAAGTAGCCGCCGGCAATATTACCAAAGGCAACATTGCAGAGTTTATTTTGTATTTAAACATGTTGATTTGGCCCGTTACCTCTTTGGGTTGGATTACCAGCGTCATTCAGCGGGCGGCGGCTTCTCAAGAGCGTATCAATGAGTTTTTAAACACGCATACCACCTTGGTTTCGCGCCGCCATCTGCGCCCCGAAGTGAAGGGCGATTTACGCTTCGAAGAGGTGAGCTTGGTATATCCCGAATCGGGCATTAAAGCACTCGATAAAATAAGTTTTCATGTACCTGCCGGAGGGAAGTTGGCAATTTTGGGCACCACCGGTTCCGGGAAAAGTAGCATTGCCAACCTGATTTGCCGCCTTTATGACCCTACCGAAGGGCGTATTTTACTGGACGGAGTAGATTTGCGCGACTATGACCTTACTTATCTTCGCAGCCAAATAGGCTATGTGCCGCAGGATGTCTTTTTGTTTTCGGATACTATTGCCAACAACATAGGTTTTGGCATGGACGAGGCACCTGCCGAAGCCATAGAGGAAGCAGCGCGCCGTGCCGATGTGTATGATAACATCATGGATTTTCCGAAGGGATTCAGCACCATACTGGGCGAAAGAGGCATCACACTTTCAGGCGGGCAAAAACAGCGGGTATCCATCGCACGGGCATTGATTCGCAAACCCAAAATATTGATATTGGATGACTGTCTGTCGGCAGTGGATACCAATACGGAACACCGTATTTTGGAAAACCTGCGCGAGGTGATGGAAGGGCGCACCAGCATCATCATTTCCCACCGGGTATCTTCTGCCAAACTCGCAGACCAAATCATTGTGCTGGATGAAGGGCGCATCGTAGAGCGTGGAACACACGACAGCCTGATGCAAGCCGGCGGCCTCTACAAACAGCTTTATGAAAAGCAATTGCAGAGCGAAGAAACTTTATAAAAGTGCTTTTGCACTTCTTTGGCAAAATATTACACAAGCTGCATTGTTTGACAAAATTTATTTGCATAAATTATAAAATACTTGTTTTATGCAGCTTGAATGAGTTTTAATAAATGTATGCTTCGTCGTCTTTGTTTGCTTTGCACATTCATTTTGAATTTATGGATGGGGGGCGTGCCGGCCCGTGGGCAGCAATCAGTAGAAGATAGTCTCTTGCAGCAGGTACCTAAGCTGCGCTCAGAGAAGGAAAAAACCAAAGTTTTCTTGCAATTGGTAGAGACTGTCGAAGCAGACAGTTTGAAGCTGTACTATGCCGATCGTGCTTTCTTGAGCGCTCAAAATGCCCACAACGACAGCCTCGTAGCGCGTACGTGTTTTATCTTGGGCTATTTATTGCAAGACACTCCTTTCAAGCAAGAAGCCGAAAACTACTACCTGCTGTCCATAGAGAAAGCCCAAAAGATGGGGTGGCGCGATTTCCTTTACTCGGCTCATGCTACCTTGGCTGTTTTTTACAACCGTATCGGTATTTATGACAAGGCGCTCAAGCATCATTATGAAAGCCTTAAGCTGGCAGAGCTCTCCGGTGACTCGTCAGAAGTGGCGGCTATACGTAACGACATAGCCATGGTGTATTCCAACCTTGGCAAGCACCGCGAAGCCATTGACTTTTACAAGCAGGCGTTGGCTACTTATGAGCAGCAAAAAGATACAGCCAGCATGGGCACCACGCTCAACAACTTGGGCATAGAATACATGGAAATAAAACAGTATGACCAAGCCATTGAAACCCTGCGCCGCGCTGCACTCTTTTATGAAAAGAGTGGCAGAAGCCACATGCTCTCTTACCCTTACAACAACCTTGGTGACATCTATCTTGCCTTGCACGACTATGACAAAAGCTTTGCCTACTATCAAAAAGCACTGGAAATAGACCGGCAAAACCAAGATGACTTTGGCGTAGCCATTGGTTATTTGAGCCTGGCAAAGGTATATTATGCCCGCGAAGACTACCACAGCGCACTTTTGCTTTTAGGTAAAGCCATTCCCTACTTTGAACAGCACCAAGCCGCCGAGTACCTGCTCGAAGCCTACCCCTTGGCTATAGACTGCTATCGTAAGCTGGGAAAGTACGAGCAAGCCCTGGAGTATTACGACCTCTATACGCGTTTGAAAGAAAATGTGCTCTCGCAGGAAAAGCTGGAATACAGCGAAACAGCCCGCTTCGAATATGAATCGCAATTAAAAGCACAAAAAATCAAAATACTTGAGCAAGAAAAATCAATTGCACAGCTCAAAGAGCGCCAACAGCTCTACTTGAACTATATACTGGGCGTGGTGCTGCTTTTTACCGGCGGCATAGGCATACTCTACTATCGTCGCTACGTTCACAACAAGCAGCTGCGCCAAGACTTGGAAAAGCAAAAAGCCATCATCGAAGAGAAAAACCACCACCTTTTGCAGCTCAATCAAACGAAAGACATGCTTTTCTCCATCATCTCGCACGACATTCGCAGCCCACTCAACTCACTGGTGGGATTCCTCGATGCCATCAGTGCACAAGCAGACTCTTTCGGCAAAGAAGAAATGGTTATGCTGCTGCGCCGCCTTTCCTCTTCGGTTTATGGATTGCGCGAACTCATCGACAATCTATTGGTATGGGCGCGCAGCCAAGCCGACGGCATTCACTTCATCCCTGCCGCTTTTGACCTCACCCATACGATAGATAGCATCATTGCTCTTTTCCGGCAAAATGCAGCGCAAAAAAGAATCCATATCCATACTGAGGTTTCGTCTTCCCTGCCCATAGTAGCCGATCCTCAAATGACCGCCTTCATCATACGGAATTTGTTGTCCAATGCACTAAAATTCACCCCAAGCGAAGGGAATATTTGTCTGCGCGCTTACATACAAGACGGCAAGTGCTATATACATGTGAAAGACAGCGGCATAGGCATTCCCCCGGAAGACATTCCTAAGTTGTTTAAGAAAAATGAAATTTATTCGCGCAAAGGCACCAACGACGAACGGGGCACGGGTTTGGGGCTGAAACTGGTCTATGAGTTTGTCAAACAGCACAACGGCACCATAGAAGTGCAAAGCGAAGAAGGCAAAGGCACCGAGTTTATCGTAACTTTGCCCACCAACCCATCAGTTGCATAAATTGTCATGAATAAAATACTGGTTATTCAAACTGCCTTTATTGGCGATGCCATTTTGGCTACTGCCCTGCTCGAAAGCCTGCACGCTGAATATCCCCAAGCAGAAATTGATTTTCTGGTGCGCAAGGGTAATGAAGGGCTTTTCCACAAGCACCCGTTTTTGCATGAGCTTATTGTCTGGAACAAACAAACAGCCAAATACAAAGATTGGTGGCGAATACTCAGGCATATACGCCGGCGCCGCTACGATGCGGTCATTAATGTGCAGCGCTTTGCCGCCACCGGCTTATGGACTGCCCTCTCGGGAGCAACCTTCACTGCCGGCTTCAATAAAAACCCTTTGTCTTTTGCCTTCACCCACCGTGTGGCACATCACTTCAATCGTGGCATGCACGAAATTGAGCGTAACCACCGGCTGATAGCCCCCTTAGTCAAGCAAGAGACGCCCCTGCGCCCCCGTCTTTATCCTTCGGCTGACGACTATGCCTGCGTTGCCCCCTACCAAAGCGCCGGTCCCTATATATGCATAGCGCCGGCTTCTGTATGGTTTACCAAACAGTACCCCGCGCACAAATGGATTGCCTTTATTCAAAGCTTGCCCCCATCTCTAACCGTTTACTTGCTGGGCGGTCCTGCTGACAAGGCCTTGTGTACACGCATTGCTGCCGCCGCAGGCACACGTCCCGTTTATAATCTTGCCGGCGAGTTATCATTGCTTCAATCGGCGGCTCTTATGCAAAAAGCGGTGATGAACTACGCCAACGATTCGTCACCCCTGCATCTGGCATCGGCTATGAATGCGCCTATCACAGCGGTGTATTGCTCTACGGTTCCCGGCTTCGGCTTTTATCCTGTTTCCGGGCAAAGCCATATAGTGGAAAGCCAAGAGAAGCTTTCGTGCCGTCCTTGTGGTATTCACGGACACAAGCAGTGCCCCAAAGGGCATTTTCGCTGTGCCGAGAGCATACAAACCGCACAATTGAGTGCCTGCCTGCCGGCTCTTCCCTCATCCTAAAAGGCAGGGTATAAGATGCCGGCTTTATTTTGAAGCACTTATGCACAAAATCTTTAACTTTGACACACATTTTTTAAATTTCATCCTTCAAACACCATTTAAAAACTGAAATCTATGGGATACTTATTCACCTCCGAGTCTGTATCTGAAGGGCATCCCGATAAAATTGCAGACCAAATATCGGATGCCATTTTAGACGCCATGCTCATGCAAGATGCAGATTCGCGCGTGGCTTGCGAAACCCTTGTCACCACCGGGCTGGCCGTGATTGCCGGTGAAGTAACCACCAAAGCCTATGTGGAAATCCCGGATGTGGTGCGCGAAACCATCCGCCGCATTGGTTATACCAAACCCGAATACCGCTTCGATGCCGATTCTTGCGGTGTCATCGTCACACTGCACAGCCAATCGCCCGACATTGCCCGCGGCGTAGATGAAGGTGAAGGAAAAGACCAAGGAGCCGGCGACCAAGGCATGATGTTCGGCTATGCCACCAATGAAACGCCCGAGTACATGCCCATGGCTTTGGCTTTTGCCCACCGTCTGGTAGAACGCCTGGCTTACATTCGCAAAAATGAACCCCAACTGATGCCCTACCTGCGCCCCGATGCCAAAGCACAGGTAACCATTGAATATGGCGACGACAACAAGCCGCGCCGTGTGCACACCATCGTGGTATCGACCCAACACGACGAGTTCGACACCGACGAGAATATGCACCGCCGCATCACCGAGGATGTGAAAAAATATGTGATTCAAGAGGTCATCCCCGCCGAATATCTGGACGGGCAAACCATCTTCCACATCAACCCCACCGGCAAGTTCGTCATTGGTGGTCCTCATGGTGATGCAGGACTCACCGGGCGCAAAATCATCGTAGATACTTATGGCGGCAAAGGGGCACATGGTGGTGGTGCCTTCTCGGGCAAAGACCCCTCGAAGGTGGACCGCAGTGCGGCTTATGCCACCCGCCACATTGCCAAAAACCTGGTAGCTGCCGGCGTAGCCGACGAAGTGCTGGTACAGGTGTCTTATGCCATTGGTGTAGCACAGCCTGTATCTCTGACCGTGAACACTTTCGGCACAGCCAAAGTAAACAAAAGCGATGTGGAAATAGCGGCTATAGTAAAGGAACTGTTCGACTTGCGCCCCAAAGCCATTATCGAACGCTTGGGCTTAAAGAACCCCATCTATACACCTACGGCTGCCTATGGTCATATGGGACGCACACCTTATGAAGCAGAAGTGGATATGTTTACCGTGGAGCTGGTAGAAGACGAACACGAGAAAAAAGAAATCCGCCGTAAAACCAAGAAAAAAGTCGAATTCTTCACCTGGGAAAAACTCGACTATGTCGATAAAATAAAAGCGGCATTTGGCTTGGCTTAATCGCAAAAAACCAAAGGGCTCTTTTCGAGAGCCCTTTTCGTTTTTCCGCTGTTTGTTGATGACCGCCTGCGCGTTTACTCTTCGTCTTCGAGCAGTTCTTCGCTCAACTTGTTTTTTTCTATCTCATTGCCTTGCTCATCTACAAAAACGGTCAACACCTGTGCGCCTTTGCGCAGGCGTAGCTTATATACAGGTGCTTTGGAAGTATCTTTAAGCGACCATGTTTTGGAACCGCCCTTCAATTCAAAGCCTTCATAACGGGCGGCTGCCGCTGCTACCGAAGCAGGCAGCTGGTCGGCTTTGTAATAAGAGCTGGCAGACAAAGCCTTGCCATTGGGGCGATAGCGTGCACGTGTACGCACGCCATCATAGTCGAACACGGCTACTATCTTGCCTCGTTCTTTGTCATTTTTGTTTACCCACTTGTGCCCTTCCCAACGAATGACAGACACAGCGGGAAAAAGCGCCGCGTGGGTGTTTTTCACTTCTGCGGGCACTTCGCTTTCATTCAGTACTTTTACGCCCATTTTTTGTGCCTGCACACTCGCGGCACTAACAAGCAAAACCAAAAGCAGTTGCAACATTTTTTTCATAGTCTTCCTCCTTTTAATGAAACTAAACCTTAGACCCCGCTAAAGGGGGCGAAGGTTTAATGGGGAAAGAAAAATATTTGAGCATACCAACTTCAAGGTACTTTTGACAGTCTTTATTTCGTATGGTTCAGGCGCTACAAGACACACCTTGTCATTTCGAACCGAACGCAGTGAGGTGAGAAATCTAATTCCTTCAAGCTTCAAGCTGCCAAAGAAGCAAAAGAGATTTCCCGCTTACGCTCGAAATGACAAAAACGAAGTGCTCGAAATGGTAAAGAAGGAGCACACAAAATGACAATAGGGGGCGACAATATCCAAGAGGAAAGCGCTTGCTTATCCCCACCTCTATTGCTTACTTCCCGGCAAACTGCCCCTGTTTCAGCTCCATACGCAAGAAGCGTCCCGTGTGGCTGTGCGGATGAGCTGCCACTTCTTCGGGGGTGCCTTCGCAAACGATGGTGCCTCCTTGAGCACCGCCTTCGGGTCCTAAGTCTATGAGGTGATCGCACACCTTGATCACATCGAGGTTGTGCTCTATGATAAGCACCGTATTGCCTTGTTCTACCAGGCGGTTGAGGAAATCGAGCAGGCGCTCAATGTCTTGAAAGTGCAGGCCGGTAGTAGGCTCGTCGAGAATATAAAAGGTGTTGCCAGTGCTTTTGCGCGCCAGCTCCGTTGCCAGCTTGATGCGCTGCGCTTCGCCGCCCGACAAGGTGGTGGCCGGCTGCCCCAAGGTAAGGTAGCCTAGCCCCACTTCGTTGAGCACAGTCAAGTAGCGGGCTATCTGTGGGTGGTTTTCAAAAAAGGTGGCAGCTTCTTCTATGGTCATATCCAGCACGTCGGCAATGGATTTGCCCTTGTATCGCACTTCGAGCGTTTCGCGGTTGTAGCGCTTGCCTTTGCACACATCGCAAAGCACCTGCACGTCGGGCAAGAACTCCATTTCGATGGTTTTCACGCCGGCGCCCCCACAGGCTTCGCAGCGTCCCCCTTTTACGTTGAAAGAGAAACGCCCGGCTTTATAGCCGCGTATTTTGGCTTCGGGCAGGTCTTTAAACAAGTTGCGTATATGGGTAAATACGCCCGTGTAAGTTGCAGGATTGGAACGCGGCGTACGTCCGATGGGCGCTTGGTCTATTTCTATGACCTTGTCGATATGCTCCAAGCCCTCGATGCTGTCGTAGGGCAGCGGGTCGCGCTGCGAGCGGTAGAAGTGCTTGCGCAAAATAGGAAATAGTGTATGATGAATGAGGCTTGACTTGCCGGAGCCCGACACGCCCGTGATGCCTATCATGGTGCCCAGCGGGAAGCGCACGGTGAGGTCTTTGAGGTTATGTCCACGTGCGCCTTTCAGTATCAACATTTTGCCATTGCCACGCCGGCGCTTGGCCGGCACTTCTATTTGCCGCTCGCCTTTCAAATAGAGCGCCGTGGCACTGCGCGGGTTGTCCATTACTTCTTGGGGGCTGCCCTGCGCCACCACTCGTCCTCCATGGCGCCCGGCGCCCGGGCCTATGTCTATGAGGTAATCGGCTGCCAGCATCATGTCTTTGTCGTGCTCTACCACAATGACCGAGTTGCCTATGTCGCGCAGGGCTTCCAAAGCACGAATGAGCTTTTCGTTGTCGCGCTGGTGCAAACCGATGCTGGGCTCGTCGAGCAGGTAAAGGACGCCCGTCAGTTGGGTGCCTATTTGGGTGGCAAGGCGGATGCGCTGGGCTTCACCGCCCGACAGTGTGCGCATGGGGCGGTCAAGGGTGAGGTAATACAGCCCCACATCCAAGAGGAAATGCACACGCTTGCTGATTTCTTTGAGTACTTCTCCGGCAATGAGGCGCTGCGTGGGGTTCAGGCGTCCGGGCAATTGGCTTAGCCATGCATCCAGTTGATGCAGGTCCATGGCAGCCACTTCGGCTATGTTCTTGCCGTCTATTTTGAAATACAAGGATTCTTTTTTGAGGCGTGCGCCTTGACATTCAGGGCAGGGCTCGCTCACTACAAACTCACCGACGAAGTCGCGTATTTTGGTGGTTCCTTCTTGCAATTGGCGTTCCAAGAAAGGAATGATGCCTTCGAAGTCGGTTTCCCACTCTTCACCGGGATATTTTTTTGACGGCACCGCTACCTTTTCTTTTGAACCGTAAAGCAAGATATTGATGACTTCTTCGGGTAGTTTTTTGACGGGGGTCGTCAGCTTATAGCCGTGTTGTTTGAGTATGCCGGCTATTTTTTTGAAAATCCATATGTCGCGGTATTCGCCCAGCGGGGCAATGGCGCCCAGTTTAATGCTCAGGTCCGGGTCGGGAAAGATGGCTTCGCGCGGAATGTGTTCTATCACGCCCAAGCCTTCGCATTTGGGACAAGCCCCATAAGGCGAGTTGAAAGAAAACATGTTGGGTGCCGGGTCGTCGTAGGCAATGCCCGAATCGGGACACATCAGGCGCTTGGAATAAAAGAAAGGGTTGCCCGCCTCATCGATGACCAGCAACAAGCCGTTGCCTTCTTTCAGTGCCTTACGTACCGACTGACTCAGGCGGTGGCGGTCGTCTGCTTTGGGACGCAGACGGTCAATGACCAGCTCTATATCATGGATTTTATAGCGGTCGAGTTGCATCTTGGGCTCTATGTCGCGTACTTCGCCATCTACACGCACTTTGGTGTAGCCACTTTTTTCAAGTTTCTTGAACAGTTCGCGATAGTGCCCTTTACGCCCCCGCACCAAAGGGGCAAGCAGTTGTATTTTTTGCCCGGCAAAGCGCTCCAGTATAGAGTTGGTGATTTGCTCTTCGGACTGCCGCACCATTTTCTTGCCGGTCACATAAGAGTAGGCTTCGGCGGCACGGGCATACAACAGGCGCAAGTAATCATATATTTCGGTGGTGGTGCCTACCGTAGAGCGCGGGTTGCGTGAAGTGGTTTTCTGTTCTATGGCAATCACCGGGCTGAGCCCTTCGATGCTGTCCACATCGGGGCGCTCAAGCGTGCCCAGAAAATTGCGGGCATAAGAGGCAAAGCTTTCCAGATAGCGGCGCTGCCCTTCGGCATAGAGGGTATCGAATACCAAAGAAGATTTGCCGCTGCCGCTTACGCCGGTTACCACTACCAAACGGAAACGGGGTATTTCAATATCAATATTTTTCATGTTGTGCACACGGGCACCACTCACACGAATAAACTGCTCCATTGCTTTGTTTTATGTTGCCTTCCGCTTAAACACGCTCGCCGGCAATCGGGTTTTTTTTCAGGCATCACGCTTTTGCAATACTTCTTGCCGTTCTTCTTTCTTCTTTACGAAGCCCGCAATGAAGATACTGATTTCATAGAGTAAAATCAGCGGCAAAGCCACAATAATTTGGCTGAAAACATCGGCAGGCGTAATGATGGCTGCCACCACGAAGATAACCACGATGGCGTGACGCCGGTAAACTTTCATGCTTTGGGCGCTCACAATGCCCGCCTTGGCAAGGAAATAGATGAGTATGGGCAGTTGAAACAAGAGGGCACAGCCCAGCACCAAGGTGAGCATGGTGGATACATAAGAGATAATGTCAAACTCGTTGATGATGGAAGGATCGAGTGTATAGTTGGCTAAAAACTGCACCGAAATGGGTGTCAGTATGTAATAACCAAACAAAGCACCGCTAAGGAAAAGAATGGACACCACCAATACCACACCGGTAGTTACTTGCCGTTCGTTTTCATACAATCCGGGGCGCACAAAACGCCACAGTTCCCAAAACACATAAGGGAAGGCAATGATTAAACCAATAACAAAAGAAGAGGTCAGGTGCATGAGGAACTGCCCCGCCATTTTACGGCTTTGCAGTGTAAAATTCAGTTTGTCGAAGCACAGGGCGGGCGAGTCGAGCAGCTGCCCCAACTCACACAATTTGCGGTAGGTCCAGAAATCGAGGCGTGTGGGTCCCAGTACTATCTTGCCGAAGAAGAAATCTTTATAGGTGAAGGCTACTACCGTAAATATAGCAATTGCCACCAACGAGCGAATCAAATGCCAGCGCAGTTCTTCGAGGTGGTCTATGAAGCTCATTTCTTTGTCATCCACAGGCTTTGCCATCGGTTGTGCTCTTTTTTTGAAAGAACAAATCTACATGCTAAATCAGGAATTTACAATTACACCTCCGGGACCGGCAAAACAGTTGCTGTTTTTCTGCTGTACTCAAAAGGGCAAGGCAAAAGGCGGCTTGTCATCTCGAACAGAGCATAAGCGCAGCTTGTCATGTCGAATCTCACACAGTGAGGTGAGAAATCTAAAGCCCACCAAGTCGGCTCTTTGCAGCTTGTCATGTCGAACGCAGTGAGACATCTCGCCAAAGCAAGCCACAAGATTTCTCGCTTACGCTCGAAATAACAAAGGATACTCGAAACGACAAAAGGAAAGTGCTTGAAACGGCAAAGACGAGTGGGGAAATCTACACCAAGGCACCACATGCGGCGCCTCGGTGTGTGTACAATTTATTTACCAGCTAAACAGCGGGAACTGCTGCATGAAAGTATGCACTTCTTGTTTGATTTGCTCAAGTGCTGCGTCGTTGTCTGCATTTTGCAGGCTGCGGTCTATCCAATCCACAATTTGCTCCATATGTTCGGTACGCAAGCCGCGGGTGGTGATGGCAGCTGTGCCCACCCGTATGCCCGAGGTCACAAAAGGCGATTGGGTATCGAAAGGCACCATGTTTTTATTCACGGTAATATCGGCTTTGCCCAAGGATTCTTCTGCTTTCTTGCCGGTAATGCCTTTGTTGCGCAGGTCTATGAGCATGAGGTGGTTGTCTGTGCCGCCGGAAATGATTTCGTATCCTCTTTTCATAAAAGCGGCCGCCATGGCTTGTGCGTTGTCGCGCACACGCTGCACGTAGGCAGCATATTCATCGGTGAGGGCTTCATGGAAAGCCACCGCTTTGGCTGCAATCACATGCTCGAGCGGTCCGCCTTGGGTGCCGGGGAACACAGCGCTGTCGAGCAGCGATGACATCATACGCAGGTTGCCTTTCTTGTCTTTGATGCCAAAGGGGTTTTCAAAGTCATGACGCAGCATAATCATGCCCCCACGTGGTCCCCGCAGGGTTTTGTGTGTGGTGGTGGTCACGATATGACAATGCTCGAGCGGGTCGTTGAGCAGGCCACGGGCAATCAAACCGGCCGGGTGCGAAATGTCTGCCAACAACAAAGCCCCTACACTGTCGGCAATGGCACGCAAGCGGGCATAGTCCCAGTCGCGCGAATAAGCCGAAGCACCGCATATGATGAGCTTGGGACGCTCTTTATGCGCAATTTCCTCTACTTTGTTCCAGTTGATGCGTCCGGTTTCAGGTTCTACCCCATAAAATGAAGGCTGATAGAGCTTGCCGGAAAAGTTGACGGGCGAGCCATGTGTCAGGTGCCCTCCGTGTGCCAAGTCGAAGCCCAGAATTTTGTCGCCGGGCTTGAGTACTGCCAGCATCACGGCGGCATTGGCTTGTGCGCCGGAATGCGGCTGCACATTCACCCAAGTAGCCTTGAACAATTGCTTGGCGCGCTCGATGGCTAAGGTTTCTACTTCATCTACAAATTGGCAACCTCCGTAGTAGCGCTTGTAAGGCAAGCCTTCGGCGTACTTGTTGGTGAGCACGCTGCCCATGGCTTGCATCACCTGCTCCGAAACGAAGTTTTCGGAAGCAATGAGCTCAATACCGCTCTTTTGGCGGTTTTCTTCTTTGGCTATAAGGTCGAAAATAGCTTGGTCGCGATGTGTCATAAATCACAAGAAATTGAAGGGTGAAAGAAAAGGTGTCGTTGTGCCAAATATACGGCAGCTAAAGAGTTGGCACAAATTTAAAAAGACGTTCAGGCTGTTTGTTTTTTAAAGTGAAAAAATGCTTTTTCTTGCTTTGTCGTTTCGTACTTTCTTGCTTGTCTTATATCATTTTACCTGTCTCTTTTTTAATCGCCTTCTCCTTTGTCCTTTCGATTCCACCCTTTGTCATTTCGAGCGCAAGCGAGAAATCTCTTTTGTTTCTTGTGGGTTGGATTGATGAGATCTCTCACTCGCTGCGCTCGTTCGAGATGACAAGGTGCAAAGAGCAAGCTCCGATTGATGAGATTTCTCACTGCGCTCCGTTCGAAATGATAAACTTTGCTTTTTCCGCTACAAGTAAGCGATAAAAAAAGCGATGCCGCTTTTCCGGCATCGCCCTGTGCTTTTTATTTTATCGAAGCTTATGCACTGCCTTATGAGCATTGGCTCATGCCACAGCTCTTGCAGTTAAGGCAGCCCTCTTCATAGACCAGTGCGTTGTCGCCACAGTTGGGACACTCATTGTCTGCGGGCACCGTGCCGTCCGGAATATAACGTTTGAGTGCACGCACCACGCCGTTTTTCCAAGTATTCAGGCTTTCGTCGTTCAGGTGCAGGTCATTGACCATATCCACCACATATTCAATGGGCATGCCATGGCGCAACACTCCGGAAATCAACTTGGCATAGTTCCAATATTCTTTATTGAAGGTGCGCGACAAGCCTTCGATGGTTACCCGGTAGCCGTCTTTGTCTATGTATTGAAAATCGTAGCGCGAACGCCCTTCCTCGGTGCGGTTTTTAATCACCCAACCTTTGCTTACCTGCGACAGAATAGAGAAAGAATCTTCGGCACGCCCGGTAAATATTTCATAGGGGCGCCCGTTGAGTAAGCCCACCACGGCTACCCAATCTTCGTCGTTGTTTTTGAACTGAATCACGTCGGCTTCCAGCACTTTGGGGCGCTTGGGCGCATTGGTGTTTTTGAACTCTGTATTTTGAGCGTCTTCTTTTTTCTTCTTGTCTGACACAAGCACACCCGAGCGCGAGCCTTCGCGGTACACGGTGATGCCTTTGCATCCGGCTTCCCAACCGGTCATGTAGATTTTGGCTACCATCTCCTCAGAGGTTTCTTCGGGGATGTTCACCGTCACGCTAATAGAGTGGTCCACCCACTTTTGAATAGCCCCCTGCATCTTCACCTTTGCCACCCAGTCTATGTCGTTGGCTGTAGATTTATAGTAAGGTGATTGCTTGATGATGGCTTCCAGTTCTTCATAGGGCAGCTTGGCTACTTCTTCGGGGTCATAGCCTTTTATCTTGAGCCAGTCTGCAAATTTATGATGGAATACATGGTACTCTTCCCATGCATCCCCTACTTCATCGATAAAATCGACCCGCACATTTTTATCGTTGGGGTTCACTTTGCGGCGGCGTTTGTAAGACACCAAAAAGACGGGCTCGATACCCGAAGTGGTCTGTGTCATGATGCTGGTGGTGCCGGTGGGGGCAATGGTCAACAAAGCAATGTTGCGCCGGCCGTATTGACGCATTTCTTCATAAAGGGCGGGGTCTGCCTCACGCAAACGCTTGATGAAGGGGTTATTTTCTTCGCGTGCAGCGTCATAAATGGGAAATGCCCCACGCTCTTGTGCCAGCTTCACCGACGATCGATAAGCCTCAAGAGCCAGTGTTTTGTGTACCTGAACGGAGAAATCAATGGCTTCATCGCTGCCGTAACGGTAGCCCAAAGCCGCCAGCATATCGCCTTCGGCCGTGATGCCCACGCCGGTGCGACGCCCTTGTATGCACTTTTCGCGTATTTTATGCCACAGACGCAACTCCCGCTCCTTAATTTCCAAATCTTCGGGGTCGTTCTCTATTTTGGCTATGATTTGGTCTATTTTTTCCAGTTCCAAATCCACGATGTCGTCCATGATGCGCAAGGCAAGTTGCGCGTGCTCTTTGAACTTGTCCCAATTGAAATAGGCTTCTTCGGTAAAGGGTTTTTCTACGTAGCTGAACAGGTTGATAGCCAACAGGCGGCAGCTGTCATAGGGGCAGAGAGGTATTTCGCCACAGGGGTTGGTCGATACGGTACGGAAGCCCAAGTCAGCATAGCAGTCAGGCACTGACTCCCGCAAGACAGTATCCCAGAACAAAACGCCCGGCTCTGCCGACTTCCATGCATTATGAATGATTTTTTTCCACAGCTTGCGGGCATCTATTTCTTTTTTGAAGCGGGGCTCGGGGCTGTCTATGGGGAACTGCTGCACATAGGGCTTGCCTTCTTTGACTGCCCGCATGAAGTCGTCGTCTATTTTCACCGACACATTGGCACCGGTTACTTTGGTGCCATCCAGTTTGGCATCAATGAAGGCTTCGGCGTCGGGGTGCTTGATAGAAATGGTGAGCATCAAAGCGCCACGCCGTCCGTCTTGCGCCACTTCGCGGGTAGAGTTGGAATAGCGTTCCATGAAAGGCACCACGCCGGTCGAGGTCAGGGCGCTGTTCATCACGGGTGAGCCCTTGGGGCGTATATGAGAGAGGTCATGCCCTACACCACCGCGCCGCTTCATCAATTGGATTTGCTCCTCGTCTATTTTCAAGATACCGCCATAGGAATCACTGGGTCCGTTATGCCCAATGACAAAGCAGTTAGAAAGAGATGCTATTTGAAAAGGATTGCCAATACCGGTCATGGGACCGCCCTGGGGCACGATATAGCGGAAGTCCTTGAGCAGCTGATAAATTTCTTCTTCGGAAAGGGGGTTGGGATATTTCAGTTCAATGCGGTGAATCTCTTTTGCCATGCGCCGGTGCATGTCGTCGGGCGTAAGCTCGTAGATTCTGCCAAAAGAGTCTTTCAATGCATATTTGTTGACCCACACACTGGCTGCCAGTTCATCACCGCCAAAGTATTTTTTCGAAGCCTCGATGGCTTCGGCTGCAGTGTACACGGGGCGGTCGTCAAGGGTTTGTTTGCCGGTTGATTTTAGTTCTATTTGATTCATAGGACACAAGGCTTTTATGGGGTGAGCGTCGAAGGGAAATAAGGTATGCACACAAGATAGGAAAAGAAAAGAGTGTGGCTTCCGGGAAGCCAACACTCTTGTTTATGCTTTATAGACCGTATTAATAACGGTAATGCTCCGGTTTGAAAGGACCTTCTACGGGCACGCCGATGTATTCGGCTTGCTCGGGGGTGAGGGTATCGAGCTGGGCGCCCAGCTTGCCCAAATGCAAACGGGCCACTTTTTCATCCAAGTGCTTGGGCAGAATATACACTTTGTTTTCGTATTTCTCGTGGTTGTTCCACAATTCTATTTGCGCCAACACCTGGTTGGTGAATGAACAAGACATTACGAACGAGGGGTGTCCGGTAGCACAGCCCAAGTTCACCAGACGGCCTTCGGCAAGTAAGATGATTTCCTTGCCGTCCACATTGTACATGTCCACCTGCGGCTTGATGTTCACACGGGTATGCCCATAGTTTTTCTTGAGCCAAGCCACATCTATTTCATTATCGAAGTGCCCGATGTTGCAGACAATGGCCTTGTCTTTCATCATCTTGAAGTGACGCCCTACCACGATGTCGCGGTTGCCGGTGGCAGTTACTATGATGTCGGCTTGGGGGATGGCGTCATCCATACGCATGACTTGATAACCGTCCATACAGGCTTGCAGCGCGCAAATGGGATCTATCTCCGTTACAATCACACGCACGCCCTGGCTGCGCAGCGATTGTGCCGAGCCTTTTCCTACGTCGCCGTAGCCGGCTACTACTGCCACCTTTCCGGCCAGCATCACGTCCGTAGCACGACGGATGGCATCTACCAACGATTCGCGGCAGCCATAACGGTTGTCAAACTTCGATTTGGTTACCGAGTCGTTCACGTTGATGGCAGGCACGGGCAGGGTGCCTTTTTTCATACGCTCGTAAAGACGATGCACACCGGTAGTGGTTTCTTCCGAAATGCCGCGAATGTCTTTCACCAATTCAGGGTATTCGTCCAATACGAGATTGGTCAGGTCACCACCATCATCCAGAATCATATTCAGAGGCTTGCCGCCTTCAAAGGCAAAGAGGGTTTGCTTGATACACCAGATATATTCCTCTTCGGTCATGCCTTTCCATGCGAATACGGGAATGCCCCGGGCAGCAATAGCCGCTGCCGCATGGTCTTGGGTAGAAAATATATTACAAGAAGACCAGGCAACTTCTGCGCCGAGTTCTACGAGTGTTTCAATCAACACGGCAGTTTGGATGGTCATATGCAAACAGCCGGCAATGCGGGCGCCCTTCAAGGGTTTTTTATCGCGATATTCCTCACGGATGGCCATCAAGCCGGGCATTTCTGCCTCTGCCAAATGGATTTCCTTTCTTCCCCAGTCTGCTAAGTTAATGTCTTTTACCTTGTACTTCAGGTTGTCTTGAGTTGTTGCCATACTTAAATTGCCATTTATGATAATAAAAATTGAGAGTACAAAAATACGAATCTACTTCACGAAAGCCAAACGCAAAAAAGCTAAAGCATCTGATTGTCAATATTATTCATGCCGGTAGTCGCAATACCATCGTTCTTCAAAAGTATGCAGGGGTGCTTTATCGTTTTTCAATACGTCATAAACCATGTGTATGATGAAAAGGGGCGATACGCCGAAAATGAAAAATACTATTCTCGTTGCCCATGAAAAAGGAAGCAAGAAGACAAAGAGCAGAAGCAAGAGGGTAGTCCAAATAACAGAAGGGCGCATGGCTTTCGTTTTATTTTGAAACGCCCTGCTCAAGGAAATTGTTCGTGACGGGGATAATAAAAAAAGGGCAGCCTTCGATGACTGCCCTTGCTTGCTATGTTTTTGCTGTCAAGCATTTTCTTTTAGCTCGTTCACCACTTCGGTGATGGTTTTTTTGGCATCGCCAAACATCATCAGCGTATTGGGATAACCAAAAAGCTCGTTTTCGATGCCTGCATAGCCGGGGTTCATGCTGCGCTTGCACACAATGACGGTCTTGGCTTGATAGGCGTTCAGGATAGGCATGCCGTAGATGGGGCTGTTGGGGTCTTTGAGGGCAGCGGGGTTCACCACGTCGTTGGCACCAATGACCAGCACCACATCGGTATTGGCAAATTCGTCGTTGATTTGCTCCATCTCTACCAGTTTGTCATAAGGCACGTTGGCTTCTGCCAAGAGCACGTTCATGTGCCCGGGCATGCGGCCTGCCACCGGGTGTATGGCAAATTTCACATCAATCCCCCGCTTTTCGAGCAGCTCCATCAACTCACGCACCACGTGTTGTGCCTGCGCTACTGCCATACCGTAGCCGGGCACGATGATTACCGAAGAGGCACCGTCGAACAACATAGCGGCTTCTTCGGGATGCACTTCTTTCACCACCATATCGCTGCTGCCTGCGCCACTACCGGAACCACCGGTTTGTCCGAAGCCTCCCAGCAACACATTCACCAACGAACGGTTCATGGCTTTGCACATAATTTGGGTGAGGATAAGCCCGGAAGCCCCCACCAACGCACCTGCAATGATAAGCACCTGGTTGTTGAGTACGAAGCCGGTGGCACATGCCGCAATTCCGGAATAAGAGTTGAGCAAGGAAACGACTACCGGCATATCGGCTCCGCCAATAGGGATGACCGTCAGCACCCCCAAGAGCAGCGCAATGCCCAGCATGAGCAGTAAGGGTACCACATTGGCAGGTGCCTGTATGCTCCACACAGCTGCCCCCACCATTGCCAATGCCAACACCAAATTAAGAAGGTGCTGCCCGCTGAATACGATGGCTTTGCCGCTTACTTTGCCGCTCAACTTGCCGTAGGCAATGAGTGAGCCGGTGAGCGTGATGGCACCAATGATGATACTAATCACAGTGGTAATGGCAGTGATGAGTTCGGGACTGCCCCCCTGCTCCATGGCCACATGCCACTGCTCAGAGGTAGCTACAAACATGGAAGCGGCACCGCCAAAGCCATTGAAGAGGGCGACCATTTCGGGCATCTGTGTCATCTCTACACGCTTGGCGGCAATCAAACCGATGGCACTGCCCACCAAAATAGTAGCGAAGATTTCGGTCCAGCTTAGTATGTTTTGGTGCATGAGGGTAACCCCTACGGCAATGAGCATGCCCACGGCAGAGTAGAGGTTGCCACGCCGCGCCGTGGAAGGCTTGCCCAATAATTTAATGCCCAATATAAACAACACACTGGCAACCAAATAGCCCAGTGCAATGATGAGTTCACGGTTTGTCATGGCTTATTTTTTCTTTTTCTTAAACATCTGCAACATACGGTCGGTCACGGCATAGCCCCCTACCACATTGATAGTGGCAAACAGCAAAGCAGCAATGCCCAATATCTTGGAAATGGCAAAATTTCCGGGTTCGGGTCCTGTTGCCAATATAGCCCCCACAATGGTAATGCCCGAGATGGCATTGGAACCGGACATGAGCGGGGTGTGCAAGGTAGGCGGCACTTTGGTTATCAGCTCAAAACCGACAAATGTTGCCAATATGAGCACATATAAAAGTGTAATGAGTGTTTGCGTATCCATAGAATTTTTGCTTTTAGTTTTTCTGAAGGATTTCTTTGGTCAAAGCATGCAGCAGCTCCCCATTGTGAGTAATGATGCTCTTGGTGGTGATTTCCTCTTCCATTTCCAGTTTAAACCCTTCGGCTGTGGCCAAGTGGGTCAAAAACTCATAGATGTTGCGGGCATACAGCTCGCTGGCGTTCACAGGCACCAAAGAGGGCAGGTTCGATTCACCAATGATGGTGACGCCGTGCTTCACCACGGTCTTGTCTTTTTCGCTCAAGGCACAGTTTCCGCCCGAAGCCACTGCCATATCCACAATCACCGAGCCGGCTTTCATCGATTGCACCATTTCTTCGGTTACCAGCAGGGGCGCGCGTTTGCCTATGACCAAAGCGGTCGTAATCACCAAGTCGGCTTCTTTGATGCGACGGCTGATGAGTTCTTTTTGTTTCTGCAGAAACTCTTCCGACACTTCACGTGCATAGCCGCCTTCGGTTTTCACGCCTTCGGCTTCCACTTCAAGGAAGCGCCCGCCCAATGATTCCACTTGTTCTTTGGTTTCGGGACGCACGTCGGTCACTTCTACCACTGCTCCCAGCCGTTTGGCGGTGGCTATGGCTTGCAAGCCGGCTACCCCGGCGCCAAAGATAAGTACGCGTGCGGGGGTGATGGTGCCTGCCGCAGTCATCATCAAGGGGAAGATTTTACCCAGCGCGTCTGCCCCCATAATCACGGCTTTGTAACCCGCCAAGTTGGCTTGCGAACTGAGGGCGTCCATTTTTTGTGCGCGCGAGATACGCGGGATGGCATCCATGGCAAAGGCTGTCAGCTTTTTTCGCAAGCAAGCCTCCACCAAAGGGGGATTGGTATAAGGATACATGAAGGAAATGAGCCCGGCACCTTCTTTCATCCAATCGATTTCAGCGGGTGTGGGCGCATTCACCTTCAATACCACATCGGCTTGGGCATAAAGAGCCTGCTTATCCGCTTCTATATGTGCGCCGGCGGCTTGATATGCTTCATCGCTAATGAAAGAGCCGGCGCCGGCTCCTTGCTCTACGTGCACCTCAAAGCCCGCTTTGCAGAGCTTTTGCACGATTTCGGGCGTGAGCGCTACTCTTCGTTCACGCTCCGCCAATTCTTTGGGAACACAGACTTTCAAGGTTTCTTTTATTTTTTAATTGCCTAATGTTCCCAAATATTAAGACAAGAAAAAAGATTTAGCAAGAAAATCTTACTACTTTTTGGCAGGCAGGCTGTCGTTCCAGCGGGCGGTGTTGAGCATATGGATGATGTCTTTCTTGATAAAATCGATAACCGGTGCCAAAGAGTCGTTTTTAGTGGCCGTACGGAAATACAAGGCTCCACGCAAAAAGTGGCGCACGGAATCGGTAGTGTAAAACTGAAACTGGCTGGGTACTTCGCCGCTTAGTTCAAATACGGCTGCTTTTTGCCCCAAGGCATTTTTGAAAACCGTTTCTTCAATAGAGTATGCCTTGATTTGGTGTTTGGATGTAAGATGATAAGAGTCGTTGATTAACTCCATGAGCTTCTTTTCGGTGCTGTCGCTAATGTCTTTGTAAGTAACCTGCACTTCGGCATAGCCAAACTGCGGATAAATGATGTGAATCCAATAGGGCTCTGCCATCCACGAGCTGTCGGGGCGAATGATGGCATGTTTCGAATACTCAAAGAAGTAAGGGAAGGTATCGGGCAATGGTTGGTATTCATGCTCGGGTAAATCAATGCGGTTGTAACCTTTGGGCTTGGGCACATACTCCACTTCGCCTCCACAGGCGGCCAGCAATAGCACACAAAGACAAGCGCACCAAAATTTTCTCATCTGCATAGAGCTCAATTTTTTGCTAAATTTAGCAAAAAACAACGGTTACGAAGCTGTTTTCGTAAAGCATTCAAGAAAAAAGCAAATCATCATGAAACGAGTTCTAATCAGTCTTTTGGCTTCTGTGCTGCTGTTGACTGCCTGCCGCCGGCAAGAAAGCGTCATGCCCATCACTCAATTTGTGTGGGAAGTGATGGACCTCTATTATCTTTGGAACGACCAAATGCCCCGCGTGGATTGGCGCACCTATACCGACCCGCATCAGCTGTTGGAAGATTTGCGCTACAAACCGCGCGACCGCTGGAGTGTGCTCTACGACAACGGTCCCGAATTTTTGGCTTACCTGCAATCGGGACAGCGCAAGGCCTTCGGCTTCGGCTTGAAATGGGATGCCAACAATCAACTGCGCGTTGCTTATGTGTATGCCAACAGCCCTGCGGCACGTGCCGGCTTGCAACGCGGCGACATCATCCTGGAGGTGAACGGGCAAGTGCCTGACCCTAACACCGGCCTCAGCTTCACGGAAACCAGCACGGTGAAGGTGAAAAAAAGAGACAGCGGCACCGAAGAAAGCATTACCATGACCAGTGAGCTACTCGACATCAATCCCATAGTAGCCACGAAGGTAATAGACACCAACGGCGTGAAGATTGGTTATGTGTGCTTCAATGTCTTTTTGAGTGATGCCGGTCCTCTTATTGGATCAAACTTTCAATTATTTGAAAAACGAAGGCGTGCAAGAACTGATATTGGATTTGCGCTACAACGGCGGTGGCGAGTGTGGCCACAGCCCAACACTTGGGCAGCCTGCTGGCACCTTCTGCTGCCATAGGCAAGGTGTTTATGAAACAGGTGTATAATCAAAAGAACAGCGCCAACAACAAAGAGCGTTATTTCGAAGAAAAAGCTGCCCGCCTCAACCTCAGCCGCCTGGTAATCATTGGCACCGGCTCTACGGCTTCTGCCAGCGAGTTGATTATAAACGGGCTGCGCCCATTTATGGAAGTGAAACTGGTGGGCGACACCACCGCCGGTAAGAACGTAGGCTCGGCGGTCTTTACCCATCTCAACTACGCATTTCTGCCCATCATCTTCGAAAGCCGCAATGCCAACGATGAGTCGGATTATTATAACGGTTTTGTGCCCGACCACCTGAGTGATGACGACCTCATGCATGACTTTGGCGACCCGCAAGAAGCTTCGCTGGCAGCTGCCATCAATTATTTGCTCAATGGCAGTTTCCCGGCTGCTCAGCGCCGGCAAGTGCCACGGCAAGCACCGATATGGCAAGATACCCCGCCTGTGAATATGATGATAGAGGTGGAATAAGGCAAGCCGCCGGAATGGCTGCACACATAACACATAAAGGGCACCCTCTCATGGGTGCCCTTTGTTATATGCTTTTCTGCCGGAAATCATAAAGCAAATTTTTTGGGAAATATTTTATTGAAGGGGACTTAGGCGCCGCTTGTCATTTCGAACGGAGCGAAGCGTAGTGAGAAATCTCAATTGCATCAAGTAACAAAATCAAAAGAGATTTCTCGCTTACGCTCGAAATGACAAATAGAGTGCGCAAAAGAATAAAGAAACCTCTAATTTTAGAAGGAAGCAACAAAACAAGATACCAAAAAACAGGGCTGCCCCGTTAAGCGGGGCAGCCCTGTAAGCGTTTTATACAATTTTAGTACAGCTTACGCTCGAGGTTGAAGTTTTCGAGATAGTCGGCTACCCGGCGCACAAACATACCGCCCAGGGCGCCATCTACCACACGGTGGTCGTAAGAGTGCGACAGAAAGACCATATGACGGATACCAATCATGTCGCCGGTGGGAGTTTCAATCACCGCCGGTTTTTTGCGGATGGCACCTATTGCCAAAATGCCCACTTGCGGTTGCATGATGATGGGGGTTCCCATCACGTTGCCAAACGAACCCACATTGGATATGGTGTAGGTGCCACCGGTCAATTCGTCGGGTTTCAGTTTGTTTTCACGGGCGCGGCGCGCCAAATCGTTGATGGCTTTTGCCAAGCCCACGATGTTATAACGGTCGGCATTTTTCAATACAGGCACAATGAGGTTGCCATTGGGCAGTGCCACGGCAATACCTATGTTGATGTCTTTGTGCTTGATGATTTTATCCCCATCCACAGACACATTCATCATGGGATAATCTTTAAGCGCCTTCACCACTGCCTCTACAATCATAGGCATATAGGTGATGGTGTCGTTTTCTTTTTGTTGAAACTCGCCTTTGATTTTGCGGCGCCAATATACCAGGTTGGTTACGTCGGCTTCTACGAAAGAAGTAACGTGGGGCGATATGTGCTTGGATTCCACCATGCGCTGCGCAATGATTTTGCGCATGCGGTCCATCTCAATGATTTCGTCGCCTTCATACACGGGAATAGGCTGCGAAGGGCGCACTTTGGCGAAGAAGTCGGCAGTAATGCCCTCTGCCAACTGCACGGGTTGTGCTGCCGGCGTACTTTTCTCGGCTGCCGGGGCAGTAGTTTGTGCCGGTTGCTGCACGGCGCCTTTTTTCTTCTGTTCTACATAAGCCAAGATGTCGGCTTTAGTTACGCGCCCGTCTTTGCCGGTGCCGGGTATGCGTGCCAGCTCATCCATGCCAATGCCTTCGGTCTTGGCAATGCTCATCACCAAGGGAGAGTAAAAGCGCCCGTCTTGGGGTTTGTCGAGCAGTTGAATGGTTTCGGTCATTTGGGCTTCCAAAACAGCTACTTCCTGCGGTGCTGCTTCTTCTGCCTGTTTGGCACTGCCGTTCAAAGCTTGTGCTTCACCTGCGCCACCATCGGTGGTTTCGTCGCCTTCGCCTTCGGTTTCGATGATGGCAATAGGCTGCCCCACGGGTACCACCTCCCCTTCTTTTGCCAAAATTTGTTTCAAAATGCCGGAATGGGTAGCGGGCACCTCGGTATCTACTTTATCGGTGGCCACTTCCAATATATACTCGTCTTGCTCGATGCGGTCGCCTTCTTTTTTCAGCCAGTTGATGATAGTACCTTCCATGATACTTTCGCCCATCTTGGGCATCACCATTTTTACAAGTGCCATCTGCGTGTATGTTTTAGGTTAAGGATTTGTGTATGCATTTCAAGTGCATACAAATTTAATACAAGCTATCTCTTTCACAAAAAGCAAGATGCTATTTGACAGGGTGTTTCTATCTGTCTAAAACAAAAGATATAAGGAAGAGCCGTTGCAATGAAGCGCTTGTATTTGTCAATAGGTGTTTTTTAAAAAAGTTTTTTAAGCAAAGGAAAGGAATTAAAAAAGATTCAATTTAATCTTTGAATGAGCCTATTTGGGTTTTTAAAGTAAAGATTCACAAGAAAAAACTTGCTTAGCTCGCCCGGGGCATAATAAAAATGCCCTTTGTTTGTAGCAAAGGGCAATGATGTTGTCTTTGTGCAGATTGTATTGGCTTATGAGCGCACCAGGGCTTCTTCTACTGCTTCACATATTTTGGCAAAGATTTCTTCTATCTCACCTACGCCGTCAATTTTGCGCAGCTTGCCTTGTTTTTCGTAATAGTCGGCTACGGGAAGCGTCTCTTCCAAGTACACCCGGATGCGGTTGTTTATTTTGGCTTCGTCTTGGTCGTCCACACGTCCTTCCAGCTCGGCACGCTTCTTCAAGCGTTTTTTCAGCTCTTCTTCAGGCACTTCCAAGGCAATCATCACGCTTACCGAGGTGTTGAACTCTTTGAGCATCTCGTCGAGGGCTTCTGCCTGTGACACCGTGCGCGGAAAGCCGTCGAAAATAAAGCCTTTGGCACCTTGGTGCGCCCGTATTTTATCGGCAACCATATCAATCACTACTTGGTCGGGCACCAATTCGCCTTGGTCCATGTATTTTTGAGCCAACTGACCCAAAGGGGTACCTTCACTCAAATGCTTTCTGAAAAGGTCGCCGGTTGAAATATGCACCAAGTCGTACTTCTCGATAAGCTTTTTGCTTTGAGTACCTTTCCCCGCGCCGGGCGGACCGAATAAAACTAAATTTATCATGCTGTTTTCCAGTTTTGATATTTAGGTTATGCACAAGCGCTTAAAGATACAAAAAATAGTGAATATCAAGCGCGTGCCGCCATATATTGCATGCGGTAAAGGCGGGCATAATACCCGTTTTTTTCAAGCAATTCTTCGTGATCGCCGATTTCTACAATTTGCCCTTTGTCAAGTACAATAATTTTATCGGCATGTTGTATGGTAGAAAGGCGGTGTGCAATCACCAGGGCGGTGCGTCCTTTCATCAGTTTTTCGATGGCTTCCTGAATCAGCTCTTCGGTTTCAGTATCTACCGAAGAGGTGGCTTCATCGAGCACAATAATTTCGGGATGATACACCATGGCACGAATGAAGGAAATCAGCTGGCGCTGCCCTACCGAAAGCGTGGCGCCCCGCTCCATCACGTTGTAGTCCAATTGCCCGGGCAAGCGTTCGATGAAGGCTTTGGCGCCTACCATCTCGGCAGCCTCCCATATTTGCCCGTCGGTAATGGCAGGATTGAAAAGCGTGATATTGTCGCGGATGCTGCCTGAAAAGAGAAATACATCTTGCAGCACCATGCCTATATGACGCCGCAACACTTCCACATCGTAGTCTTTAATATTCACCCCATCGACCAAAATGCTGCCGCGCTCAATTTCATAGAAGCGGTTCAGCAAGTTGATGATGGAAGTTTTGCCGGCACCTGTTGCCCCTACAATGGCTACGGTCTCGCCTGCCTTTACTTCAAAGCTGATTCCTTTCAGCACATATTCGCCGGGATTGTAGGCAAACCATACATCGTCGAAGACCACCTCACCACGCAACGATTCGGGGCGGTAAGTGCCCGAGTCGGTAATCATGTTTTGGTTGTCGAGCAGTTTAAAAATACGCTCTGCACTGACAATGCCCATTTGTAATATATTGAAGCGGTCGGCAATGAGACGTATGGGCCGGAAGAAAAGGGAAATATACATCATGAAGGCAATGAGTGTACCCAGCGATACTTCTTGCTGCACCACCTGGCCTGCGCCGTACCATACCAGCAAAGCAGTACCCAAGGCACCTATGACTTCAGCCACGGGGAAGTAGATGCTATAATAAAGTACCGATTTCAAGTTGGCGCGCCGGTGCTCGGCATTGATTTTTTTAAATTTTTCAAACTCGTGCTCTTCGCTGCCAAATATCTGCACGATGTTCATGCCCGTGATGTGTTCTTGCACAAAAGCATTAAGATTGGCCACGGCATTGCGCACCTCTTTAAAGGCTACTTTTATCTTCTCTTTGAAAATGTAAGTACTCAGCAGAAGCAAAGGCAACATGGAAAGGCTCACCAAAGTCAGGCGCCAGTCGGTATAGAACATCACCGCCAAAATAGCCAGCAGCTGCAGCACGTCGGCAATCATGGCAGCCAAACCTTGGCTAAATACGTCGGAAAGTGTTTGCACGTCGGAAACCACCCGTGTAACAAGGCGGCCAATGGGCGTTTTGTCGAAAAACGAAAGACGCAGCCGCAAAATATGGTGATAGAGCCGGACACGTATATCACGGATGATGCTTTGTCCCAACCATGCCGCCCAGTAAGTATGCAGATATTGGGCAGCGGTTTGCAATGCCAACACCAACAACATCAGAAGCACCATCCACAGCAAGCCTTCGTATTGGCCTGCTTCCATGTAATGGTCCACGGTATATTGCACCAGATAAGGGCGCACCGGTCCCAATACCGCCAAGGTGAGGGTAAGGGCTACCACTGCCCAAAACACGCCTTTGTAGGGCTTGGCAAAAGCAAACAGCCGCTTGGCAATATACCAGTCAAATACATTTCCCGATTGGGCTTGTTTTTCTTCACTCATGATGATAAATCTGTTTTTCGGGCAAATAAGGATAACGCACTTCGGTCAAATAAAGACCATTGGGCAAAGCAGAAGTGCCCAACAAACGACGGTCGCCGGTTTGTAAAGCTTCATACCACGCTTCCGCGGGGCGTTTGCCGGCACCTATCTCCCACAAAGAGCCTACTATGGTGCGCACCATGCCCCGTAAAAAACGATTGGCACTGATGGTAAAACAAAGGGCTTGTGTGCCCGCTAAAGGCAAGGGCTTCCACTCCCAAATCGCTTTTGAAATATGACAGTCGTAATGTTTCACTTCTGTTTTGCCCGTTGCAAAGCAACGAAAGTTCGTATGATACAACAAGCTTTGCGCCAATTGGTTCATTTGTTCCACATCGGCCGGATAGGCATAATAAGTGGCCAGCTCATGCAAAAAAGGCATGGGCGTGGTATATACCCAGTACTCGTAGGTGCGAAGTGAAGCATCGAAACGGGCATGGGCTTTGGCATCGACTTCTATCAGGTCACGGATGACAATATCTTTGGGCAAAAGACCATTCATTTTGCCCAGAAAAGTGCGCTTGTCGAAAGGAATAGCTGCATCGAAGTGGGCAAACTGTTGCCTTGCATGCACGCCCGCATCGGTGCGCCCACTGCCGGTGATGGTCGTAGGTGCCCGCAATAAAATACTCAGGGCTTCTTCTATTTTTTGCTGAATACTGATGGCATTGGGCTGCCGTTGCCATCCACTGTATTGAGTGCCTTTGTATTGTATTTCAATGAAATACCTGCGTTTCATAAGTCTTTACTTGGGAACAAAGCTAAGGATTTATTTTTTTATGAGATAGTTTTACCTTTGTTTTAAAGAAGCAGTAAAAAACCATCAATCATGGCAAAAACCCCTACTTACTCCATACCTTTGGGCTTTGAAGCACCTGCTTTTGCTTTGCCGGATGTCATTTCCGGTAAAACCATCACCCTCGAAGACGTGAAAGGCGAAAAAGGCACGGTGGTGGCTTTCATCTGCAACCATTGTCCGTATGTAAAACACATGATAGACGCTTTCGTGGAAGTGGCACAAGAGTTCATGCCACAGGGCATCGGTTTTGCAGCCATCAACGCCAACGACGTGAGCCGCTATCCGGACGACGCCCCCGACAAAATGCTGTTGTTTGCCCAACAACACCGTTTTCCGTTTCCTTACCTCTTTGACGAAAGCCAAGAAGTAGCCAAAGCCTACTTTGCTGCCTGCACACCGGATATCAATGTGTTCGATGCCGGTTTGAAATGTGTATATCGTGGGCAGTTCGATGCCTCCCGCCCGGGTAACAATATACCGCCTACGGGCGAAGACCTGCGCAAGGTGCTGCACGCCCTCTGTGAAGGGGGAAGTATTCCCAAGGAACAGATACCCAGCATCGGCTGCAATATCAAATGGAAAGAAGGCAACGAACCGGAATACTTTAAAGTCTAAAAAAAGTAAGCCGATAGATTGGTTTACTTATCATTCCGCCCCTTGTCGAACAGAGTGCAGTAGAACCTTGGCGCTGCCTTTTGTATCTTAAATGCCGTCAGCTTGAATATAAAAACCAAACGAAGCTCACGCTCAAAATGCAAACTATAAACATGATGCGTATAAACTGCCGCCTACAATGGCATACCATTCTTTTCAGTGCATCGCTTTTGCTTGTGCTGCTTGCCTGCGATTTCTCAGACAATGAAACAGACAATGGCTGTCTGCCCGATGTGGATACGGAAAACATAGATGTACAGGTGCAAATCGTGCGCACCGACAGCACCCTCTTTGCCTGCCGCAGTAAAGAAGAAGTAGCCCGGTGGCTTGAGCAATATCCGGACTTTGCAGAGCGTTATTTTTTGCGTTCACGATGGCCCAGTGACTCCCTTTTGGTTGAGGAGCTTTACAGGCTCATCGATACGCCTTCCTTGGACAGCGTGTACCAAGAGGTGCAGGCGGCTTATGGTGACATGCAGTGGTTAAAAAAAGAGTTTGAAGAAGCTTTCAAACGAGTGAAATATCACTTTCCCGGTTTCACCCCGCCTGTCATTTACACTTTCTTCACCGGCTACGGTAGCGGTGCCACGGTTACCCGCACCCCCGACCTCATGGTATCGGGCGACATGGCAGTCATAGGCATGGAGTTTTTTATGGGACCCGAATACCGCTTTCAGCCTCCTTATCCGCTCTATATTGCACGCCGCTATCATAGAGGCTCCATTGTGCCTTTTGTGCTGCAAATGTTGGCGCCCCGTTTTATTGACGAAGACCCCGAAGACAAAAGCATGCTTGCCGATATGATTTTTTATGGCAAAGCCTTCTATTTTGTTAAAAACATGTTGCCCTGCTTGCCCGACAGCACGCTTTTCGGCTATACCGAAAAGCAGGTGCTTACCCTGCAGGCCAACGAGCAGGCCATATGGCGGCACTATATCGACCAAAACGTGCTTTATGAAACCAGTCACTTGGTGAAGAAAGACTATGTGGACCCGGCACCTTTCTGCTACCCCATAGGCAAAGAATGCCCCGGCGAAGTAGGACGATGGACAGGCTATCTTATCGTGCGCCGTTACCATGAACGCCATCCGGAGTTAAGTCTTAAGCAAGTGTTGGCTGAAAAAGATGCCAAAAAAATATTAAGGGAATCAAAATACAAAGGCAACTACTACACTACCGATTAGCCCATGTTTTAAACGGATGAAATGCCAAGTATTGGTTAAAATAGCGGGCATCGTTTGATACCTCCTTGCTCACCCAAGGAGGTATTGCTATGCTCTCGGCTTCATGTGTAAGTTCCACTTCTGCCAATACCAAGCCTTCGTTTTCACCGTGAAACCAATCTATTTCCCAACATTTTCCGGCATATTCTACTTCATAACGTGTTTTTTCTACTCTTGGCAAAGGCATTGCGGCAAGCATTTGTTCCACATCTTGTGCCGGTATTTCGTATTCAAACTCTACCCGCCGGATGCCCTCGCTTTTCCCTTTGATAGTTAAAAAACCTTTATCGCCTTTTTTTCGCACTCTTACACTTATTTCCGTGCTTTCTGTCAGGTAGGCTTGAATGATTGCCTTCCCTTCTTTGTTTCTAATAATATTTGCAACTTCCTCTTTATCAACAATAAACTTTCTCTCCATCTCAATCATATCAAAACTTTATTTTAAGTTATACTTTTTTTTATTACTTTATTTGCTCAATCGTAGGTTGGTTATGATTATTCAAAGACAAAAGCCCCTGATTCAACTTATCAGCAATGACCATGTTTCAGCCATGGAATTGGAAGAGCGGCTGTTATCTCTCGGTTATGTGGTCTTAGCCAAAAATAAAAGTTTTGAACAAGGGGCAGCTGTGTTTGAAAGTCATCAGCCGGAATTAATCATTGCCGAATGGGACGATGCCTTCATAGATGATATTTATTTTCAACAACTGTTGCAAGAGCTGTCTGTACCCATTTTGTTTGTAAGTCTGGCGTTGACCCCTGCCTTGCATCAGCTGTGCCAAACAAGCCGCATGGTTCATTTGATTCAACGCCCTTTTGCAGACATCGACCTGCACAGTGCCATCCAACAAGTGCTTGGCACGGCTTCTATTTACAAGCAATATACCAAATATGAAGAGGAGCTCAAACAAAACGCGCGGCTCCTTCAGCTGTTTTTCAACCAAGTGCTCTCGGCTATTTTCTTTGCCATTACCCCCACTCCCCTGCGTTGGCGCAGCGAATTGCAAACGCCGCCTTTAGCTGTCCTTCGTCACCTGCAAGAGACCCTGACAATCACCAAGCATAACCGTTCTTTGGCAGAACAGTACCGTTTAAAACCGGAAGAAGGATTGATCAAACAACCGCTACGGTGCTTGTTTCCTTCAAACGAAATTTATGAGCACTTCCTGGCTACCCTCCTGGAAAAGAAGCAATGCCGCTTTGCCTTTTCCAAAGAGCTCGCCGATGGCAGTGTGGCTACCTATGAGGGCAACTACAGTCTTATTTTAGATGAACAGGGGGCAGTTATCGGTGTGTTGGGCATTCAGCAAGACATCACCCACCGCAAGCGCCATGAACGCCTGCTGAAAATAAGCAAACAACGCTTCGAACGTCTGGCAGCCTACTCACCTGATATTATCATTGTTGCACACACACAAGACTTTCAAAAGATACGTTTCAGTTATGTCAATAAGCCTAATATTTTAGGTTTTAAAGAAAAAGCCATTGACAGCCCGGATAAACTCATGGAGCTTGTGCATCCACAGGACTTCCCTACCGTGCGCGCCTATTTTCAGGATATAAGTCAAAAAAACGAATATCCTCCCATACAAGTACGCTTGAAAAACCAAGCCGGCGAATGGGAGTGGTTTCAATGTCAGTACGTGGTGTTGAGTCCTGAAGATGAGCAAGAAGGCAAAGGTTATTATGAAATACTTTTCTACCTGCACAACCTGACTGAAAAAATACGCTACGAAAATCAATTGAAAGAAGAGAAAGCCAATCTGCTGGCACTCATCGAAAGTTCTCATAATCCCATATTTTCCGTTGACAGGAAGTTGCATGTCAAAACTTATAACACGGCATTTTTAAACTTGATACATCACTTTAAGCCTGCTCTTCATGAAGCCGCCGGTCAGCCCCTATCCGGTGTATTTCCTAAAGAAGAGCTGAATTTCTGGCTTGAGCATATTCAAAAAACATTCCTTGGCGAAAAGCAGGAAGTTCCCCACCGCTTGCATTTCAAGGAAAAAGGCACTATTCACTATGAAGTAGCCTTTTACCCCATTATCGAAGAATCCCAAATTACAGGCGTCACGGTCATTGCCCGCGACGTCACAGAGCAAGAAAAGATGCGTCTTGCCCTTGAAAAAAGCAATTACGAGCTCGATACTTTCATTTATCGCTCTTCACACGACCTGCGTGCCCCGCTCAGCTCAATTTTAGGCTTGCTGCAGCTGCTGCGCATGCCTGTGTCCGACCAAGAAAAAGCGCACTACATTCAACTCATAGAAAAAAGTGTGGCCAAGCTGGATCGAGTCATCTACAGCTTGATAGATTTCTCCCGAAACATGCACTTACCCCTGGATTTTGACTATGTAGATGTAGAACAAATTGTGTATGACTGCTACGAGCAACTGCAAAGCCTGCCCCATGCTGACCGCCTCCGTATTCATTTCATAAATGGATGCCCCAAAGAGCTTGTTAGCGACGAAAACCGTCTCCGTATCGTGCTCTACCATCTTCTTTCCAATAGCATACGTTACCAGGATTTGCATAAAGAGGAAACGCATATCCACATTACCATCGAGTGCCACCAAGACACTTGGACACTCTCGTTCAAAGACAACGGTAAGGGCATTGCCGACAACATAAAACAGAATTTGTTTCACATGTTTCAGCGAAGCAATGAAGAAAACCGCGGGGCAGGACTGGGGCTTTACATCATCAAACAAGTAGTGCAAAAGCTGCAAGGCGAGGTGGAAATAAAATCGCAACTGGGCGAGGGCACCGAAGTCATCATCACACTGCCACTATTGAAAGAAAAGGCGGTTGTGCTTTAAGCATTTTTATTTTTGCCAAAAAAGTTTATTTTTGCTTAAAACTACAAGCTAACAACATTATGGAAAAAGCACCTGCCGTTGACCTTGTGATGCTCGTTGATGACAACGACACAGATAACTTCATCAGCAAGCGAATTATAGAAATCACCAAATTCGCCAATCGAGTTGAGATAAAGAACTCAGGAAAAAGCGCCCTCGAGTACATCGAAGCCAATGTAAACACACCGGAAAACCTGCCCGATTTAATTTTCCTTGATATCAACATGCCCATTGTTGACGGCTTCGTGTTTTTGTTCGAGTTCGAAATGTTTCCCGAAGAAGTAAAGAAAAAGTGCAAAATCGTCATCTTATCAAGCTCCGACAACAAACGTGACATCGATAAGATCGTGGACAACGAGTATGTAATTAAGTTCATCACCAAACCATTGACCGAAAACTCGCTCAATAGCGTACGGGATTTACTCAGTTCTATGGCATCATAAAAAACCCTCGTTTTTGATATGAAACATGTTTTTTTGCTGCTCTGCTTCTGCATGAGCACTTTTTTTTCTTTTGCGCAGTCCGATAACCCGCAAGACAGCACCCGCCAAATATCGCCCTGGACCAAAAAGGCTTCTTTTGGTTTGAACTTTTCGCAAGTAACCCTTTCCAACTGGGCAGGTGGTGGGCAAAGCTCTATTTCCATCACCGGCTTGGCAAGCTTCAATGCCAACCGCGAAACAGAGCGCAGCACCTGGCAAAACAGCCTCGACCTTGCCTATGGGCAAGCACGGCAAGGGGGCAAGGAACGTCCTTTTCGCAAAACCGACGACCAAATTATTCTGCGCTCCAACTACAGCCGCCGTCTCTTCGACAGCAAACACTGGAAGTTCAATGCCAATGTAGATTTCCGTACCCAATTTGACAAAGGCTTCAAATACGAAGAGGATTCTTTGGGCAATGAACGGGAAGTATTTGTGTCCCGGTTCATGGCACCGGCTTATCTCAACACTGCCTTGGGGATTACCTACAAAGTAGATGGCTTTTCGGCTTCGCTTTCGCCTTTGTCTTCAAAACTTACTTTTGTGCTGGACGACACCCTCTCTCAACAAGGTGCCTATGGTGTAGAACCGGGCAAAAAAGTACGCACCCAGATTGCAGGCATCAGCATGCAAATCAATGTCGATTATGAGGTAATGGAAAATCTGCAGTTTAAAACCTCCTTCCTTGCTTTTTCTGAATACAAAGACAAATTTCAGGAAATAGACATATTCTGGGAAAACCAGCTCATTTTCAAAGTAAACAAGCTGTTCAATGCCACAGTAACCACCAACTTGATTTATGACGAAGATGTGGCCGTAACCCGTGATGATGGCACCGTAGGTCCTGCCACTCAGTTCAAAAGTGCCATCAACATAGGTGTGCTTTATACGCTCCCCTAAGTTCAAACAAGCATCCGTTCAAAATCAACATAAAGGATGCGAAGTCTCGCATCCTTTTTATATTTGCATACTATCGCAAATTCAAACAGTTATGTCCAAAACATTTCAACGTTATACCATCACGGCTGCTCTGCCCTATGCCAACGGACCGGTACATATCGGGCACTTGGCCGGTGTATATATCCCCGCCGACATCTATGCGCGTTATCAGCGTTTGCGTGGGCGTGAACTGGTGTTTGTCTGCGGCTCTGACGAGCACGGCGTGCCTGTCACCATCCGTGCCCAAAAAGAAGGTATGAGTGTGCAGGAAGTCGTCGATAAATATCATCAACTCATTAAAAACTCATTCGAGCAATTTGGCATCAGCTTCGACATTTACAGCCGCACTTCTTCGCCGCTGCATCATGAAGTGGCCGCTGCCTTTTTCAAAAAACTCTACGATGAAGGCAAGTTGATAGAAAAAGTAACGGAACAATTCTATGACCCGGAAGCCGGTCAGTTCCTTGCAGACCGTTACATTCAAGGCACCTGCCCCAAATGCGGCTATGAAAATGCCTATGGTGACCAATGCGAACGTTGTGGTTCCACCCTCAGCCCGGAAGAGTTGTTGAACCCGCGTTCTATGCTGAGCGGTGCCCAACCGGTCAAAAAAGCAACCAAGCATTGGTATTTGCCACTGAACGAATATGAAAACTGGCTGCGCCAATGGATACTTGAAGAGCACCGTCACGATTGGAAAACCAACGTTTACGGGCAATGCAAATCATGGATAGACGCCGGCTTGCAGCCCCGGGCTGTTACCCGTGACCTGGACTGGGGCGTGAAAGTGCCCGTCGAAGGTGCCGAGGGCAAAGTGCTTTATGTGTGGTTCGATGCCCCCATCGGCTACATATCGGCTACGATGGAATATTTCCGGCAAAAAGGCGAGACCGACAAGTGGAAAGACTACTGGCAAAAGGAAGATACACGGCTTATTCACTTCATAGGCAAAGACAATATCGTTTTTCACTGCATCATATTCCCGGTGATGCTCAAAGCGCATGGCGGCTATATTTTGCCCGATAACGTACCCGCCAATGAGTTTCTGAACTTAGAAAATGAAAAGATATCCACTTCCCGTAATTGGGCAGTGTGGCTACATGAGTATTTGGAAGATTTTCCCGGCAAACAGGACGTACTGCGCTATGTACTCACAGCCAATGCCCCCGAAACAAAAGACAACAACTTCACATGGAAAGACTTCCAAGAGAAAAACAACAGTGAGCTGGTTGCCAATATAGGCAACCTGGTGAATCGTGTCTTTGTGCTCACACACAAATTCTTTGAAGGCAAGGTGCCGGCAGCAAGCCAACCCACCGGCGATGACCAAGTGTTGATAGACGCCATCCGGCAATATCCCGAAAAAATAGCTCAAGCCGTCGAGCAGTTTCACTTCCGGGAAGGCTTGCAAGAGCTGATGAATTTTGCGCGTGTGGTCAACAAATACCTTACGGACCAAGAGCCTTGGAAGCTTTTCAAAACAAATCCGGAACGAACTGCCACCGTGCTGCACTACTGCCTGCAGATGATAGGCAATTGGGCTATCCTTGCCCAGCCTTTCTTACCTTTCACCGCACAAAAATTGCTTCAAGCCTTGGCGATGGAAGGCGCTTGCAGCTGGGAACAAGCCGGCAATCCGCAGTTGCTTGCAGAAGGAACACCGGTGCAAAAAATAGGGCATTTGTTCGAAAAAATAGAAGACGAAGTTATTCAAAAACAAATTGAAAAATTAAAGAGCATGAGCCAAAGCAATCAGGATATTGCCCAAGGCAATAGCTACAAAGACACCATACAATACGAAGACTTCGCCAAGCTCGATATCCGCATAGGTACCATACGCGAGGCGGAAAAGCTGCCCAAAAGTAAAAAACTGCTCAAATTGAGCGTGGACATGGGCAACGGTGAGGTACGCACCATTTTAAGTGGCATTGCCGAGCATTTCTCAGCCGAAGAAGTGGTGGGCAAACAAGTGTGTGTGCTGGCTAATCTGGCACCCCGTAAGATGATGGGGGTAGAATCGCAAGGCATGGTACTGATGGCAGAAGATAAAGACGGACGGCTGGTATTTGTGTCGCCTGAAGCGGTCGTGCAGGCCGGGGCTGTAGTCAGCTAAAAGCCTCTGTCATGAACCTGTTTCTTCTTTTTGGGCTCCTTACTTTTCTTTTGATTATTTATTACTTGCTGCTTGCCCGGGCTGTATTCCGGGCAAGCAGTGTTTCTTTCGACAAAAAAGCTGCAGAAGACTACCCCCAAGTCAGTGTCTTAATAGCAGCCCGCAACGAAGCCGCCACCATCCGGCGCTGTTTGCACTCGCTCACCCGGCTCGATTACCCACCCCACCGCCTGCAAATACTTATAGGCAATGACCAATCGACCGATGACACCGCTGAAGTGGTTTCAGCTTTTATCAAACAACTGCCGGCAACGCAACAAAAAAGTTTTCAACTGCTCGACATAGCGCCCTCGCGCCACCCCAACCTGCGTGGAAAAGCCAACGTTTTGCATCAATTGATGCAACATGCCACCGGAAGTTTTGTCTTTATTTTAGATGCCGACACGGAAGCGCCCGTTTCATGGATAAAATCCTATTTGCACGCCTATTCGCCGGGCGTGGGCATCGCCACCGGCTTCACCTTTGCCGATGGAAAAGGGCTTTTGGGCAAATTGCAAAGCATCGATTGGACTTTCGCCCAAACCATGCTTTATGCTTTCTTTCGCATGGGGCGCCCGCTCACGGCTCTGGGCAACAACATGATGGTTTGCCCCAAGGCTTACCGGGCAGTGGGCGGCTATGAAAATATACCTTTTCATGTGACCGAAGATTATGCTCTCAGTCATGCCATACAGAAAAAGGGCTACCGGCTACTGCATACTTTTTCTGCGGAAGTCAGCTGTCGTACCCTTGCCCTTGACAGCTGGAAGGCACTACTGAAACAACGCCGCCGATGGATAGAAGGACTCTTTTCACTTCCGTTAGGCATCCGGGCAATACTTGCCCTTCCCATGCTATGGGGCATTGCCGGCGTGGCACTTGCTTTCAGCATGCCGCTTCACGTGGCAGAAGTGTGGATGGTCAAATGGCTGTTGCAGTCTGCAATTATTGCCTTTGCTTTCAGAAAGCTGAACTACCCCTTGCCTTCTCTCTTTTATTTCGTAGCCTATGAATTGTATGCTTATGTCTTTCATCTTTTATTGCTAATTTACATAGTCTTTCAAAAGGAAATAGAATGGAAAAACCGGAAGTATGACACTAAAAGAGCTGCAACAAACCGTTGATGAATGGATAAAAAGTCATGGTGTGCGCTATTTCAATGAGCTTACCAACACCGCCATACTTATGGAAGAAGTAGGCGAACTGGCGCGTGTGATGGCACGTCTTTACGGCGAACAGTCTTTTAAAGCAGGCGAAGTGCCCAATCTTGCAGAAGAAATGGCTGATATACTCTTCGTATTGACCTGTCTTGCCAATCAAACAGGCGTGGACTTGGAAGAAGCCATGCAGCGCTCACTTGAAAAAAAGACCCGGCGCGACAAGGAAAGACATAAAAACAACCCGAAATTAAAAAGCTAAGGTAAAAGCTATGAGTATCCAGGATATTGTTCAGTACATACGCACGGAAATTCCCTTCACCTTTTCTATTCTTTTTGTTTTGGCTGCCTACTTTGCCGGGCGCCTGCTTGAAAAGATCATAGTGCCTTGGTTGCAGAAACTGGCACACAGGTCCCGCACCGATTTTGACGACCTGTTGGTCAAAGCACTACGCCATAAGCTCACCTTGGTGCTGGTTGTGCTCTCCTTTCACTTATCTGTTCATCTGCTCCATTTCAAGCCGGCGGTAGAAGCAACCCTGCGGCAGAAACTCCTCCCTTCGTTTTACATTGCCATTTTTATACTCTTTGCCCAAGGCTTCATGGCCGACTTGGTGCAAAACGCACTACGTTCGGCACGGGGGCTTCACCTGCCTTCCACCTCGCTGTTTTCCAATATCATACGAATCATTATCATCTCCATTGGCATCACTTTTATTTTGGATGTGTGGGGCGTATCGCTGGCGCCCATTCTTACTACCCTCGGGGTTGGTGGTTTGGCGGTGGCTCTGGCACTACAGGACACCCTGAGCAACTTTTTTGCAGGTGTGCAAATTATTCTTTCAAAAAAAGTGCGTCCCGGCGATTATGTAGTATTGGACAGCGGACAAGAAGGGTTTGTGCAAGATATTTCATGGCGCAATACGGCGGTGCTTTCGTTGGAAAACAACTACATCATCATTCCCAATGCCAAGCTGGGCAGTGCCATTGTGACCAATTTCAACTCGGGCACGCCGGAATTGCTGCTACCCGTGACTGTGGGGGTCAGCTATGACAGCGACCTTGAATTTGTGGAAAAAATAACCAAGGAAGTAGCCAAAGAAGTCATGAGCAGCGTGGAAGGTGGCGACCCTTCCTATGAGCCTTTTATGAACTTCCACACTTTCAACAATTCAAGCATCGATTACACCATTCGCCTGAAATGCATCGGTCCCCAACATCGCTTCAAACTGGTGCATGCCTTCATCAAGGCGCTGCATAAGCGTTACGGTGAAGTAGGTATCAACATACCCTTCCCTATTCGCACGGTTTATATGCACAATATGGCTTCCAATGCTCCAAAAAACGACTAAGCAGTACTATTCCTTGTATTTGCTAAAAGAATAAGTGACTCTTGGGCGGGTATCTTGTTCAGCAAGCGCCCAGCCTACTTGAAAAACCAAGCGACTAATAAGCACCGCACGGGCGACATTTATCTTTTCGGGGTCGTCGCTATGTTTGTGGTAATCTTCGTGAAAGCCGGAAAAAAAGAAAACAACCGGAATATCGTGCACGGCAAAGTTGTAGTGATCGGAGCGCGTAAACAAGCTTTCCGGATGGCTCAATGAATTATAATATTCATCTAAGTAGAAACCACAACAAGCTTTGTTTACTGCATACACCAAGCGGTGCAAATCATGGGATATCAAACGTCCCCCTATCAAATACACATACTTTTGTCTGCCTGCGTGCTGCTTATCCACACGTCCTATCATATCCACATTGACATCAGCTACAATCTGCTGAAGAGGCACGGGGGGATAAGTCGTGAAAAAGCGGGAACCATGAAGCCCTCCTTCTTCTCCGGTGAAAAAAACAAAGAGCATGCTTTGCTTGGGCTTGTGTCCGTTGCAGGCAGCCATTGCACAAGCACGTGCTATGCTCAAAAGACCGGCCGTCCCTGATGCGTTGTCGTCTGCCCCATTGTACACTTTGCGGTACCTTATCCCCAGATGGTCGTAGTGAGCACTCAACACCACAAATTCTTCTTGTGGCGTAAAGGCTTGTTGCCCCCGTACAATCCCTATGATATTTTCAGTTGTTTGGCTTTCTCCGCCTTTTATATCTTGCCTGACCAACAATTCTTTGGGATAGCTCAAATCTACTTCCCCGGCAAAAGATGCCGGCACAATAAAAATGTTTTTTCCGGGCGGTTTTAAGTAATGATAGCCGGAATTCTGCTTAAACTTTTTCAAGAGAGCTTTCCCGGCGTTTTTTTCGAAGTCCAACACCACTATCACCGTTTTATTGAAGGGCATTTGCGGCAGCAACTCCATTTTCAAGGTCATATCCAATGCTTTGTAGGAAGCAAAATCTTTTTCGTGCCAAAGAAACACATCTACAATGTTCACATCTTCGGAAGGCTTGCCATCTGTTGCAATGCGTGCCTTTTTTGTCCATTGCCGGCTTCCTGCATCGGGCACTATGTAAGGCACCAGCTGCTGCTTGCGTATGTCGTAGGTTTTGCCGTCTATGTGCAGGCTTAGGTTCTCAATGGTGTACCACGGCACATAATCGAAAGCCTGCCTGTGTACTTCCAATCCCGCCTTTTTCAACTCATTTTCTATGTAAAGCGCTGCTTTTTTCTGCCCTGTGGTGCCCATGGCTCGCCCTTCCATACTGTCGGCGGCTAAGGTAAAGAGGTGTTCACGGTAAATTTCGGCATCTATTGTTTTTACATACTCACTTGGTGCCAACCAATGACTTACAGACTGCGCAGTAAGGGATAAACTCCCAAGCATGCTCCACAAAAAAAATGCTCCAAACACTCTCATAATGGAAAAACGTTGATTTACAAATATTTTTAATATACGAAAATTCACCTTTTGTGAAACAGCTTGCCAAGCTTGTTTTATTACTGTTTCAAAAAGCAAAGACACGATACCAAAGGGCATCGTGTCTTTGCTTTGAGTTTTGAAGAAAGGTTTTATTACGCCAACTCTTCATTGAGTTTGTAGATGTCTTCTTCCAAGTGTTTATACTTGGCCAAGATATTGCGGCGTTTGAGTTTTAGTGTGGGCGTCAGCTCCCCGCCTTCTATGCTCCATTCGTCCGGTACCAGGCGGAATTGCTTGATTTGCTCGTATTTCGCCAACTTTTCATTTATCTTATCCACTTCTTCCTGGTACTTTTCCAGCACTTTGGGGTGCTGTATCATGGCTTCGCGGCTGTCTGTAGGAATGCCATGTTTTTTGCACCAGTCGGTAAGGGCTTCCCAATCGGGCATAATGAAGGCTGCCGGGAATTTGCGCCCTTCGCCTATCACCATGGCTTGGGCTATCAAGAAACTGGCTTTCAATTGATTCTCTATGGGTTGCGGTGCAATGTACTTACCGCCCGAAGTTTTAAACATTTCTTTTTTGCGGTCTGTGATTTTCAGGTATTTGCCCTGCACAAACTCCCCGATGTCGCCGGTATGCAACCAGCCTTCTTCATCGAAGACTTCCTTGGTTTTTTCGGGGTCTTTGTAATATCCTTTCATCACGTTGGGTCCTTTCACCAATATTTCGCCGTCTTCGGCTATTTTCACTTCCACACCGGGAATCACCTTGCCCACAGTTCCAATGCACACATCTTCTTTATTGGGACTGGTTGCCGTAATCACAGGCGAAGTTTCGGTCATGCCGTAACCTTCCAAGATAGGAATGCAGGCAGCCCAAAAGACACGGGCTATCATGGGGTTGAGTGCGGCACTGCCGCAAATAATGTATTTCAAGTTGCCGCCCAAGGCTTCACGCCATTTGGAAAATATCAGGTTGTTGGCAATGGCAAGCTGAATGTTGTAGAGCAACCCCTGATCTTTTTGCGTGTCGTATTCTTTGGCCAGGTCCAATGCCCAGAAATAAAGACTCTTTTTCAAGCCGGAAAGCTCGTAGCCTTTTTGCACCAGTTTGGCATATACTTTTTCAAGTACGCGAGGCACGGCCGTAAACACATGGGGCTGCACTTCGCGAATGTTGTCCCCTATTTTATCCATGTTTTCGGCATAGTAAATAGAAATGCCTTTGTAGATATAGGCAGCTACCAAGGTGCGCTCAAAGATATGACAGAGAGGAAGAAAACTAAGTGCCTTGTGACGGTAGTCCAAAACCAGATTATCGATAGCTGCCAATACGTTGCTTACTACATTGCTGTGGGTAAGCATGACGCCTTTGGGCTTGCCGGTGGTTCCGGAAGTGTAAATGATGGTGAATAAGTCGTCCGGCTGAATCTCTTGGTCTCTTCTTTCAAGTAAGACCTTGTTTTCTTGCTTGCCGGCCTCTCTGACCACAGTCCAATGCTGTGCGCCTTCTATTTGGTCAAAAGTGTAGATGTTTTTTTCCGTCAGATGTTTGCTTTTCTTTACCGCTTCAAGTGCTTTGGCGTAGATTTCCTCATTTTCTACGAAGACGATTTTACTCTCAGAATGCTCCAGTATGTATAAATAATCGTCGGCAGTGATAGTCGGATACAAAGGCACACTCACTGCCCCTATCTTCTGAATGCCAAAATCCACAAAATTCCACTCGGTGCGGTTGTTGGAAATAATGGCTACTTTGTCATCCTTCTGAATGCCGAGCGTATGCAAACCCAAAGCTACCTCATCTGAGATTTGCATCAAGTCTTGGGTACTGTAAGTTTTCCACTCGCCGCTTTTTTTGTCAGCAACGGCATCTTTTTTTTGGTAGTGCTCCAACTGATAGCGCAACAGGTCGTAAACACGCTTAATTTCCATAATTTATTCTGTTTTAAAGCCCGTTTTTATACTTTCCAATTTAACAAAAACTTACATACAATACCATATTTGGGTAAGTTTTTTTAGTTGACCTGCTGCTCTTCTATTTTTTGAAGCAAAAAGCGGGCTTGCGAAATATATACACTGTCGGGATGCTCTTTGACGAGGCGCAGCGCACACTCTCCGGCTTTTTTGTAGTCTTTGTATTGATAAAAATACAGCTGCATTAATTCGAAGAGAGCATCATCTGCCCATATTTCATAGGCATAACGCTCTGCTATTTGCCGGTAAAGCGCCGTGGCATCGTCATACTTTTTCCACTGCCTGGCAATTTTAGCCTGCATCCACAATACATCATCCAAAATAGGATGTCCCGCTGCAGTGCGTTGAAGGCTGTCAAGCAAAAGGTGCGCCCGGGAATATTGCTGTTGAAAAAACAGCAAATCTGCTTTTGCATAGGTTAAAAGCACATTGCTGCTCGAATCGGTATCTTGGTTTTCACTAATGAGCAAACTCATCTGCAGTGCATCATTGGCTATTTGCCGCGAAGTGGCTGCTTTTAAAATGTTGAAGTACTCTTTTGCCAACTCAAATTCACCGGTATAGTAAAAAAGTTTGGCGCGCCGCAACTTAGCTTCATAAGCCACCGGACTGTCTTTTACTTCCTTTTCGGCTTGTGCATACAGCAAAGCTGCTTCCCACGGTTGGTCTATGAGCAAAAGCACATCGCCTTTTTGTATTTTCACCCATGCAACAAACTCCTTTTCTTGTGGATAAGTCTTCAGAGCTTCGTCTAAAATGTAAAGTGCCGAGTCAGCTTGATGCAAATAATTGGCATACAGGAAAGCCAGACCGGTATAGGCTTCTTTTACTTCGGGGCGCCCGCGCCCGGTACGAATCATCTGACGGTATTCTTCTGCAATGCGCTGCAGTTGCTCTTGTGAGTGCTCATTTTGCTGCTTAATAAGTGCTTCTTTGGAAGCGATGCTGTAGCGGGCAGCCGCATAGCTCAAATAAGAATCTTTGTATTGCTGTTTGATGTAGGTAAAAAAACGGTCAGCGGCTTCATAAGCCCGGTTGTAATAGGCTATCATGCCCATCTGAAAGAGATGCTGCCCATTTAGTTGAAAACGTTTATCCATGGCCCTGCTAAGCAAAAAAGCGTTGTCGAAGTCGCCTTTTTGCACATACAGCCAAATCAAGAGATCGAGAAACACTTTTTCATCCGGGTATTGCCGGCTCAACTCCAGCATGCGCTGCTCTGCCCGCTGTATCAATGCTTGGTTGTCGAACTGTTCTTGCAAAGCCTGTTTGACCAAATCTATTTGAGCTGGGTCATTGTAGGCAATCAAAAGGTACTCGTCAAGCATGGCCTCCACATTACGTTCCAAAGCATAAATTTCGGCCATCTCTATGGCAAAGGCATATTCATATAAACGCCGCCGCGCTTCTTTGATAAAAGCCTTCGCCCACGCCCATTGCTGCTTTTCCATAAGCCAATGCACAACGCCCACGGCCTGTTCATAAGAAGCAGCAAACTTATCCACAAGCTGTTGATAAGTCTTCTCTGCCTTGCGTTTTTCGCCTTGCTCTTCGTAAAAGCTCAGCAGGTCTATTTTATAAGCGGGATTGTCGGGGGCTTCTTTTGCTGCCTTTTCAATCAGTTTTTCCAAGTCCTTCCAAGAGCGACTTTTCCACAAACACTCTTTGTATTGTGGATAAACCACCAAAAAATATTCCGGGGCTTCTTTGATAATATTTTCGTATTCGGTAATGGCTTTGTCACACTCACCCTTTTGGAAGTATTCTCTTGCCAATGATAAGTTGACATTGATTTGTGCACACAAGTTGGTGGATAGGCTCAACAGCAGAAAAGTTATCCACTTGATTTTTTGTATTTTTTCCATACACTACTTTCAGGCTTATAGTATATAACGATTTTTTTTGAAATGTGCAAGCCCTGTTTTTCTACTAATAACAATAATTTTTAATAAAAATTTAATTCTCTATTGTTATTGTTATAGGCGCAAAAAATGTGGATAAGTCTTCGACGAACGAAAAAAATATTTGTAAAGTACTATTTTTAAAAAGTTTTCCACATGAGTTATCCACAGGGGTGTGGATAACTTTTTTACTGATAGTCAATTAGTTAAGTATAGTTATCCACAATGTGGATAACTGTTATCCACATATCCACATCTTACTTTTGTTTTATGTGTAAATGTGGATAACTCTGTGGATAAGTGGGCTTTAGCTGTGGATAACTTGTGGATAACTTCAGTGGACTGTGGATAACTTTTTGAGTGTGGAAAAAGTTATCCACAAATTTTTTTTAAATGTGGATAAGTGCTCGAGTTATCCACATACTTATCCACAAAAAAACGGGAGTTATCCACAGCTTTAGAAGCAAATGTGGATAACTTTTCCCTGCAAACGGGCGTTATCCACATTTAGCTTTATTGTACTTTTCAAAGAATTCAACTACTCTATGACGAGGCGCTCTTCTACTTCCCAATTGGCTTTTAAACGAAGGGCTTTGTTATATATGAATATTTTTTCATGTAAAATTTTCTCTTTGTAGTTGCCACTATCCCACCGTCCGTTGGCGTTGCTGTCTTGAAAAAAACGGAGTTTGTACTCACCGGGGGGAAGTCCTTTTATTTCGATAGGTTCACTACCCACTTTGTGCTCTTGGATTACTTTATTTTCTTTGTTGAGCAGCTGCATAATCCAGCGCTCGCCTTCTTTTTTTTCTATGTAGAGCCGCAGGGTAGCGAACTCTTTAGGGTTGGCGCGATTCACTTTTTTGATCCATTGGGTTTGGCTGCTGTCCTCTTCTATAGAGATGAGCCAACCTTTGTCGATGAATATTTTGGCACTGTCGCGAAAATCAATTTTTTGTTTGAATACCAGCCGGTTGGGGGTTGGCTGTTGAAAATACGCCCGGGCAAACAATTGCTTATTCAGCGTATCTTGGTCTATGTAAGCATAGAACAGACTATCGACTTGCCGGGCAATGGGTTTATTGGCATGTATTTTCAATTGTAGTTCCTGTGTATAGGCTTGGTAGCTTTCGCTAATATCCACTTCAAATTTTTCTTTTTCTTTTCCTTGGGGCGCCGCCAACTGCAAGGTATCGTGCAGCAGGTTGCCTGTTGAATCTCTTGCCGTGATTTGCACTTCGAGGCTGTCGCGATGATACAGCTTTAATATGCGGCCCGATTTGTCGAGCACGAAGGGCAAAGCGGGTTGTAAGTGGCAGGAGTCGATTCCTTCATTAAAGGTAATGACTGTATAGGCATATTGTCCGGAGGCGCGCTTGCCGACTATTTGGGGCGCCTTTACGTCTTGTGGTACCAGTTCTATGTAAAGGCTATCTATAGAGTTTTGCAACGAAAGAGCTTCGGGCAAAAAGCCCAATAGTTCCGTTTTGTCCCATTTGCCGTTGTTGTTTTGGTCATCGATGGCAAACAGTTGATAGCTGCCCGCTTTCACAAATTGCAAGCGAAACTGCCCCTTGTTGTTGGTTTTTGTCAGATATAGAGGTTCATGCAGGGCGGGGTCTATGCTGTCATGAGCGGGGTAAAGTCCTACCAGGGCGTTTTCGATGCTTTCACCACTAAGTGCCTGCGTGCATGTTCCGCCTACTTGCAGGGAGTCCAATTGGGCGCCCGTACTGAACACAATCATGGCTTCTTGGGCGGCGTTGCCTTCCGTGGCATCTACTATGCCGTTCCGGAAGTGGATGCTGTAGGTTGTGTTTTCCAAAAGTGGTTTTTTGAAGCGTAAAATGATGCTGTATTTCTTTTCTATGATTTCATAAGCGTCTTTTTCTTGCAGTCGTGGTGTGATGATAAGTTCTTGCTGAAGGTTCTTGCTGCGTACGGGCTCGTTGAAGGTAATGCTTACTTCTTGTGATTTGAAGTTTGTTTGTCCGAGCGGTGGTATTCTTTTAACCACTTGCGGCGGTATGGTGTCTTTAGGACCGCCGGTGAGGGCTCCGGGGTTGGCACAACGGCACAATAGCAATAAACCGATGCCGGTAAGCATCGCAGAGCAAAACCAACGACTTGCTTGCATGGTGTTGAAAAGTTATGAGTAAAACAGAACGTTATTTTTTTGTGAGCTGAATGATTTCTTTTGCAAAATCCAGATAATCTTCTGCGCCTTTCGAATTGGGGGCGGTTTCAAAAATATTGTTCCCATAGGCCGGTGATTCTATGAGGCGGGTATCCAGACGTATTTTGGTTTTAAACGTAAGCGTATCGGAAAACTCTTCTTGTATAGCAGTCAGTAGTTGGGTGGTGATACGGCGTACAGGTGAATATTTCACAACCAAAATGCCCAGGATGTTGAGTGAAGGGTTGAGCGTTTCTTTCACCGCCTGCACGGTGTCTTTAATCAGGTGCAGCCCGTGAAAACTCAATACTTCCATCGGAATAGGGATGATAATATGATGAGAGGCCACCAAGGCATTGACTGTGAGCAAGGAAAGCGAAGGCGAGCAGTCGATAATAATATAATCGTAGTTTTCTTGGATGCGGCTCAAATACTCTTTTAATAAAGACTCCCTTGCATCGTAATTGGCTAAGGAAATTTCCAAGTCGGCAAGTTCCGTATTGGATGGCAACACGTGCATGCCGCTGACCTGAAGCAGCGCATCTTCTATGTTGGCTTCGCCAAGAAGCACATCGGCTATGTTGGGGCTTGCATCTTCTATGTCGAGGTAATAGGAGAGGCTGCCTTGTGGGTCAAAATCGACAAGCAAGACTTTGTATCCAAGCAATTCCAAGGCTTTTGCCAGATTGACTGCCGTGGTGGTTTTGCCTGTTCCGCCTTTTTGATTGACTATGGAAATAACTTTTGTCTTTTGATTCTTTTTCATTGATTCCTTTTTATTAAGGAAGTTAAAAAATTTCTATATTTATCATAAAACTGCAAAGCCCTTAAATTCTTAAAATTATGAGCCTTAGAAATGTACTAATTATCGATGACAGTAAATTGGATGCGATTTTAGCAAAAAAAATTTTGGAAAAGTATCAGTTTGCCGATAACATTTTGTTGTTTGAGCGTGCCATGGATGCCTTGGATTATCTGACTGCTTTTGACTTGGGACGCTTGGATGATTTCCCTCAGGTGATTTTTTTGGATGTGCTCATGCCTGAAATGAATGCACATAGTTTTTTGGAAAGTTTTTTGAAGTTACCGGCTTCTTTACGGAAGGAGGTTACTTTTGTGATTATGTCGAGTGCCATACAGACGGAAATTGATGAAAATGCTTTTGCCGACTATCCCCACAAAATATTCTTTATAAGCAAGCCTATTTCAGAAGATGTGTTGCAAAAGGTTTCGGTGTTGTACAAGGTTTGAAAGTTTTTGAGAGGTCTGTTTTATTGGTTGATTTTGTTAACTATATACACCAAACTTGAGTAGTTTTTATCTTTGAGTGCCCGTAAGTTAGACAAGCTGCCGTGGTAAAAAGCTTGTATCCATTTTTTCCTGCCCGAGCGGTATTCGCTACTCAACAAACTGATATAATAGGCATCGAGGGGCATGCCTATAGTTTTTTGCAATTGAAATTTATTGTTTTCTAAAAGTAGTCTTATGTGCGAAGGAGCGAAATGGTAAAGGTGACGGGGCACGTCTAAGGCTGCCCAATGTGCTCCATAGAGTTGAGCATCGTAAGCGTTGATATTAGGAACGGCTATGAAAAGATAACCATCCGGTTTTAGCAGTTTTTTTAATTTTTGCAGATAGCCTTTCAGGTCATGCACATGCTCCAGTACGTGCCACATGCTGATGGCATCGAACGGGGCATGGGGTGCTGCTTCTTCTAAGTGGCTGTAAACCTGAATGCCGTTTTCCTTTACTTTTTTGCTTGCTTCTGCTGCGGGTTCAATACCTGTCACTTCCCATCCATGCTTTTGCATATGAAGCAGAAAGTGGCCGGTGCCACAACCTACATCCAACAGTTTGCCTTTGTGTGGCAGCATTTGCTCTATCCACTTCCGTTTTTGTTTAAGGGTGATATGTTCACGTATCCACTTATACAGTAAGGGCATAAGCCCGCGCTTTTCGTCATGGTGAGAAATGTAGTTGCTACTATCGTAATACCGGCTGATGGCAGATTCAGCCGGGCGCGGGTTGGTGAATTTAAAACCACATTTTTTACAGGATACTATATCGAAATCTTCTTGGCTGATGCTGAAGTCCTTGGTGCGTATCCAGAGGGAAAACGCTGCATGTCCACAAACAGGACACGCAGCGAGTTCTTCTATTTGACTGTTGTTCATGCTCGCTTTTATTTGCCTAAGTAAACCATAAGAATGGATACATCGGAGGGCGACACGCCACTGATGCGGGAGGCTTGCCCCAGTGTTTCGGGACGCAAGCGCTTGAGTTTCTCTCTGCCTTCGGCCGACAGAGCTTTTACCAAATCGTAATCGAAATTTGCGGGAATGCGGTAATCTTCCAATGCCATCATTTTTTGAGCCATTTTTTCTTCCCGCTCAATGTAGTCTTCATATTTAATCATGATTTCTATTTCTTCACATACTTCATTGCTGAAATGCCGCAAGGGTTCTAAGTGGCTAATGTGTTCTATCAGCTGATAGATATTCAACTCGGGGCGTTTCAACAAGCGCTCAATGCTTACTTTTTCTTTGATGGTAGCAGAACCAATACTTTCAAGATAACCATTGATTTCTTCGGGACTAATACGGGCTTCTTTTACCAAGCGAATGCCTTTCTCTATTTTTTCTTTTTTATCTAAAAAGCGGCGGTAGCGCTCTTCTGAGGCCAGTCCCAGCTTGTAGGCTTTTTCTGTCAATCGCCAATCGGCATTGTCTTGCCGGAGCAGCAATCTATATTCTGCGCGTGAGGTAAACATACGGTAAGGCTCTTCAGTGCCTTTATTAATGAGGTCGTCGATCAGCACACCTATGTATGCCTCCGAACGCTTCAGAGTGAAAGGTGGTAAGTCATGTACTTTCAAATGCGCATTGATACCGGCTATCAATCCTTGGCAGGCTGCTTCTTCGTAGCCGGTAGTGCCGTTGATTTGCCCGGCGAAGAAAAGGTTTTCCACCAGTTTGGTTTCCAGAGTGGATTTTAACTGTGTGGGAGGAAAAAAGTCATACTCTATGGCATAGCCCGGACGAAACATTTTGGCATTTTCAAATCCGGGAATAAGCCGTAAAGCTTTGTATTGCACATCTTCGGGCAAAGAAGTCGAAAAACCATTGACATAGATTTCAACCGTTTCCCAGCCTTCCGGTTCTACAAATATTTGATGGCGTTCCCGTTCGGCAAAACGATTGATTTTATCTTCTATGGATGGACAGTAGCGTGGTCCCAGCCCTTTGATTCGGCCGGTAAACATGGGCGATTTATCAAAGCCCGTTGCCAACACTTCATGCACCTTGGGGTTGGTGTAGGTCATCCAGCAGCTTCTTTGCTTGGTAAGCGGGCTTGTATCCATGAAAGAAAACTTACCGGGTGGGTCGTCGCCGGGTTGCTCTGTCATTTTACTGTAGTCGAGTGTGCGCCCATCTACGCGGGGGGGCGTGCCTGTTTTCATTCTGCCGGCTTCAAAGCCCAGCTCAACCAGTTGCTCGGTAATGCCGGTAGCCGCCCGTTCGCCTGCCCTGCCTCCACCAAATTGTTTTTCACCTATGTGTATGATACCATTCAAGAAGGTGCCGCTGGTAATAATGACTGCCTTGGCGTATATTTCGTGCCCCATGCTTGTTTTGACGCCCCTCACGCGCTTGTCTTTTACTATCAAGCCTACCACCATGTCTTGCCAGAAGTCAAGATTGGCGATTTTTTCGAGCGCCAAGCGCCATTTTTGGGCAAACAGCATGCGGTCGTTTTGGCTGCGGGGGCTCCACATGGCAGGACCTTTGGAGCGATTCAGCATGCGGAATTGAATCATGCTTTCGTCTGTTACGATACCCGAAAGCCCGCCCATGGCATCTATTTCCCGTACTATTTGCCCTTTGGCCACACCGCCCATGGCAGGGTTGCACGACATCTGCCCTATTACCTGCATGTTCATGGTGACAAGCAGGGTTTTGGAACCTAAATTGGCTGCTGCTGCTGCCGCTTCATTGCCGGCATGCCCTGCACCTACTACTATTACATCGTATTCAGGGAACATTGGTTTCTTATTTAAAATGTTTCACGTGGAACATTCCTTTTCTCTTTGCAAAGATATTAATTTTCAGAGGTTTTGAAGTCGTTCTGTAATTTACCGGGGAATGCCCTGCTTTTTATGGGGTTTGTGGCTTCGCCCCCACTCTTTAATGCTGATATAAAAGAAAAAAGCCTCTTTTTGAGGCTTTGGTCCGGATGAATGGAATGGTGTTTTTTTATGTTCCACGTGGAACACGCAGTGCCAGCGCCCAATCCTCCATCTTGCGCATTTCTGCGGCTTCTTCTTCTGTTTTGTCTTTGAAGCCAAGCAGGTGAAGCAAGCCATGTGCCATTACTCTATGCAGCTCTTCTTCAGGCGACACATTTAATGTTTGGGCATTGTCTTCGATTCGTTCTATAGAAATGAAGGCATCGCCCTCTATGAACAGGTGGCTTTCGGAATGGGGAAAAGTGATGATGTCAGTATAATAATCGTGGTTAAGGTATTGTCGATTGATTTGCAGTAAGTATTCGTCGCTGCAGAAAATGTAATTGAGTGCTATAATCTTGGCTTCGAAATGCTTGGCTATTTGCACCAACCATGCTTTGCTTTCTTCCCGGAGGTAAGCCGGCGGAATAATCTCCTCAAAAAAGAAATTAATATTGTCCATTGATGTAGAAAATTAATTCTATGCGTCTGCCGTTATCCTTAAATTTCACTTCGTCGCACAACTGTTTTATAAGATAAATGCCCCTGCCATGTGGTTTATGCAGGTTTTCCGGGTCGGTAGGGTCCGGCAAATGATGGTAGTCGAAACCTTCGCCTTCGTCTTCCACCACGAAGCAAATCATGTCTTCATAGAAGTGCAAGGTCAAATCTACATTCTTTTTACGGTCTTGTTTGTTCCCGTGTACAATGGCATTGTTGACTGCCTCGGTTACGGCAACCATGATGTTTCCATAAATGTCGTCAGATAATTGATAAGCTTCTTTTACGTTGTCGATGAAGCTTTCAATGATGCGAATGTTCTCAATGAGCGACGGAATTTGTATATGGATAGAATCCATCGTGTTAAGGTTTAATTTGTTTGAGGTACTCATCGGTGCGTTGTTTAAAATAAGGGGTCATGCTGGGTGGCACAGATTCTATAAGCTCGAGCTGTTCCTGCTGTTTTTTTAAGTATTCACGCAGGGGTGGCGGCAGCTCTTTGCGTTCTTTGGGTGTAGCGGTTTCGCCTTTTCGTTTGTCTTCCTCGCCGCGTTCGCGCAGCGATTTTTCTGCTTCCAAAAGCCGGGTTTCTATTTCTTTTTGTCTTTTGAGCGTTTCTTGAGTAAGGTTTTTATTGATGAGGTCTTTTTCTGTTTTTTCCATCTCTTGTTTTATCTCCTCGAGCATCTGCTTTTGTTCCGGGCTCAGCTCTCCACTTTTTTGAAGTTCTTCTATTTTTCGGCGTAGCAGTTCTTGTTGGGCTGCTAATTTAGCAAGTTGTTCGGAAAGTTGCCGCCCCTGCTGTTTCCCTTCTTTCAGCTGTTGTATTTGTTGATTGAGTTGCTTTTGCAGTTCGCTCATGGAAGGGGTGTTTTTTTGGTTTTTTTGAGGCTTGCCCTTCCCTGAACCGGCAGGGTTTTGCATTTGTTCCAACAGGTCGCTAAGCATGAGCGCCAAGTTGTTGATGCGGGTCATGGCTTGTTGTTGGTAAATATTGGATTGGCGTATTTTACGCTCTTTCATTGACTGAAGGCTCTGCTTTAAGGCAGTTTCCATCTCCCCCACCTCTTCTGTAATGAAGGATTGCAATTGAAAGACACGCTTGGCAAGTGCCCACAGGCTGTCTTTTACGATTTGGCTGCTTTGTTCAATCTTGTATTGTCTTTGAATCAATTCCACATAACGCGGGTCTTGCACGTTGACTTGCCGTGTTTCCTCGATGAGCTGTTCTTGTTCAAAAGAAAGTTGCAGCAGATTGTCAAGAATATGCCGAAGCGTTTGTATGTTTTCCTGTATTTGCTGCTGCTGCATGGACTGCTGCATTTGCTGCAGCTTTTGTTGCATTTGCTGTATTTGCTCTTTGGCTTTTTGTTGCGGCTCGCCGGCTTTTTTCGGATTCTTTTGCTCCAATTGCTGAATGCTTTGTTGCATTGACTCTTTTGCCTTTTGCTGCTCTTCTTGCAGGTCGGGCATGGCTTGTGGGGTGCTGAGCTTTTCGTTGAGCTCTTGAAGCTCTTTCAGCTCCTCCTCTACTTTTTGAAGCTCTTTTTGAAGCTCTTCTTGTTGTTGTTTTAGTTCGCTAAGTTTTTCTTGATCCTTGGCTTTGGTTTGTTGTGTTTCTTGTTGCAATTGCTCTTGTTTTTGATAAAGCTCATGGAGCTTTTCGATGCTTTGTTCGAGTTGTTGCTCAAACTGCAACTGCTTGAACAGCTCAAGGGTCCGTTCTAAGGACTTTTCAAGTTCTTCTTCGTTTTGTTGAATCTCTTGCAGTTTTTTCAAAACCTCGGGGTCTTGCATCATCTTATCGAGCAACTGCTGCAGTTCTTCGTAAAGTTTTTTGGTTTCTTCATCGAGCAGGGTATCCATGAGTTTTTGTAACTCTTGCATTTTTTCCATCAGCTCGGGTGAAGGCTGTTCAAAACGATTGATTTTGTCTTGCAACTTTTGGAATTCATCTTGCAGTTGTTCAATTTCTTGCTCTACATCCTGCCGTTTTTGAATGATATTTTCCAGTTGTTTTTTATCGGAAAAGTCCAGTTGTTTTTTCAGGCGCATGCGTTCTTCGGCGCGTTTGAGCTCTTCGTTCAGCTCTTTTTCTTTTTCCAAGGCACTGCGCATTTTTTCCTCGCTGCGCCGGCTTTCTTCTTTCATTTCTTTTTCTAACTCTTGGGCGGTAGGTATTTCAAAGCGATACAAGGGGCTGCGGGCAGATTGTGCCCCGTTGACTTGGTTGTTGTCCCATATTTGCACAAAATACTCGACTACATCACCGGGTTGCAGGTTCAAGGGGCTGAGGTCAAACTCATGCAGCAGGCGTACATAGTTGTTGCTGCCATTCATACGAATCGCTTGCTGCTTGAAAGCTGCTGTTTTGCTGCCCTTGCGTAAGATGCGATAAGCAAAAACAGCCCGGGAAATTCCGTAATCATCCCGTGCACTGCCTGCAATACCTACCAAACGATAGCTGAGTGTGTCTTCAAAGTTTTGTACTTCCAAGACGGGAGCTAAGTCGGGAATCACATCTATTTGATAAGGGCTGCTTTGCAGACTGGTGTCGGCATTGTAAAGAATGATTTGGTATATAGTTGATTTTGTAAACTTTTTACTAAGCACTCTGTCGTTGTCTTTGCCGTTTGCTTGGGCTTCTACTTCGGTTGAGTCAGTTGAAAAGAATATGCTTGTTTTTTGTGCGTATTTTGACAGAATGTGCCATGTAATTTTGCTTCCGGCGGGTACCAGCAGGTTGGTAGCATTCTGAAATGTTTCTTGGGTTTTACCGGTGTAGGCAGGATATTCTACACTAAGTTTTATGCCCAATAAAAAGGGTTTTTCTTTGAGTTCTATCTGATATTCATGCGAAGTATATTCACCGGATTGAAAAAAGAGCCGGTGGCTCTTTTGAATGTTGGGCAAGGTAGCGGCAAAACGCCCCTCACCTATTGCCTGCATGGGAATGCCGGTGCTTTGGTCCAAAACTACATACATCTCTTTGGGTATGAGCTTGCCTTTGGTTTCAACAACGAGGGGCAAGTCTTCGCCTCGAAACACAGAGAGCTTAGTGTTGGTCAATAGAAATTGAAAAGGCGCAGGCTTGGGAAAATGTTTTTTGTATTGAATGATGCGCTGTGAGCTTTCGACCAGCAAAGAAGGCACTGCCAGAAACAAAATAATAAGTAGCAATAGCGGAATTAAGGAATAGCGGGCAGCTTGTTTGGTTTCTTCTATGGGAAGGGCTTTCCACAGGGAAATACCGGCAATTTGCGCTTCTTTTTGTTCAATGGCAGCCAGTAGCAAGCGGTCTTCCCCATTGAACTGACGTTTAAGCTGAAGAGCATTCAAAAGCTTATCGCTGATTTCCGGAATTTCGTTGCCTATATAGCGGGCTGCTTCTTCATCGCTCATTAAGCTATAAAAGCCGGCATAAGCGCCCAATGGACGGAGTACATAATAAAGGAGTGTGCCACTGAGGGTGAAGAGCAAGCCAAAAAAGAAAAGGGCACGCACCGAAGAGTGAAAGTGCCCGAAGTATTCCAATACAGCGAAGATTAAATAAAAGCTTAGAGTAAGCAGAAAAGAAAGAAGTACACCTCGTAGTGCTTGATAGAGGTAATACTTTTTTTTGAATTGTCGCAGCCTTTCGTCCACACGGAGCATACTTGCATGTATTTTATTTTCGGGAGTAAGTGTAGTAATATACTGATTTTTTGGCGTATGCTTGGGCGCTTACTCCGCTACATGCAAGATAAAACGTTATTTCTTAGCGTTTTGTTTTTCAAAATAACTCTTATCGAAATATACTTTTGTGAAATCGCGATACTGAATGGGGTTGTTGGGGAAGTTGCGCACATAGGGTTGAGTCAGGCGGTAGGCCTCGTCGTACCAGAGTACCAAAATAACTGCATCATCAAGCAAAATTTGTTCTGCTTGCTGCAGGTAACGGTAGGCCTCTTCCGGCGTGCTTGCCAGAAGTGCTTTGTTGTAAAGCTCATCATAGCGCGGATTTTTGTAGCGTGCTATGTTGGGATAAGACTTTTCTTCAAAGCTATCGGGCACTTCCATGCCGGTGAACAACCATAAGAAGTTTTCGGGGTTGGGGTAGTCGGCAAAATAAGCTGTGCGCACCAAGTCAAATTTGCCCTGCAGACTGTTTTCCAGAAGTTGGGCAAATGGCAGGGTTTCTATATTGATTTTAATGTTGAGGTTTTCCTGAAGCTGCTTTTGTATTTCCAAAGCCACGTTTAAATGCCGGTCGCCTTCGGCGTTTACCTGCAAGGTGATTTCCGGAAAGCCGTTGCCATTCGGATAGCCTGCCTTGGCCAGATAGTACTGGGCAGAGTCTATATTGAGTTGATAGCCTCTGATTTTATTGATGTCATAGTTTTTGAATACAGGCGGCACAATGCCATGATGCCCGGGGGCTTCGCCTTCGCCGTTCAATACAAACTCCAGAATCTTTTCACGGTCTATGGCAAAGTTAAATGCCTTACGAAGGTTTTTGTTCTGAAATACACCTTTGGCAGTCATGAAGGTGAGATACTGTGTAGCCATTTCAGGCACGCGGTCGAGGATAAAGTCCTGCACTTCCCCGTTTTCGCTTTTTTCGGCTTCCATCAAGAAATCGATGATTCGCTCCGTAGGCAGGCGATACACCATATCCAGCTTGCCGGCTCTGAATTCATTGTATTCGGTTTTCTTTTCTCGTATGAAGCTGATTTTTATCCCATGCAAATAAGGCAATTGGTTGCCGTGCTCATCTTTCATGTAGTAGTGCGGATTGCGCTTGAGCAAAATGGCATTGCCCGGGTCTATTGATGCCAAAAAGAAAGGACCTGTACCGACGGCTTTTTCGCGCAGCCCGTCTTCGCCGTACTTTTCAACTGCCTCGCGGGGGTAAATAAAGGCAAACGGACGTGCTAAATTATAAAGAAAGAAAGCGTAAGGGCGTGTCAGCTGTAGTTGAATGGTGTAATCGTCAATTACTTTGATGCCCGCAATGTCGAAGCTGGGCGTATTGCCACCTGCCGAGGCAGCATAATATTCGTTGGCGCCCTTGAGCAAATCTTTAAAAATGGTAAATCCCTGATTGTTGCTCGACTGAGTACATACGCGCTGAAAACAGTAAGCTACATCTTGAGCCTTTACTTCCCTGCCCTTGCCGTCAGGAAAACAGGGGTCGTCATGGAAGCGCACGCCTTTGCGCAATTTGATAGTATAAATGGTGCGTGTGCTGTCCAATGTATGAGATTCAGCCAAACCATTCACTACTTCGAGGGTGGCCGGGTCGAACTTGAACAATCCCTCGTATATCTGGCAGGCAACCCGATATGAATAAACATCGGCAATACTTAGCGGGTACAATGACTTGATGTATTCGGATTCGTTCAGGTGGAACTCCCCACCATAATACACGCCGCCTTTGGCGGGCCCGCTGGGTATATTTTCCTGCCGGGTGTTTTCTTGCGAAGAGCTGCTGCAGGAAGCAAAAAGTAATGCCAATATAAGGTAAGAAAGGAAGTGTTTCATGAACACAGGCGTTTTACTGACGGCTTTAGGTGTGTTGAAATATAACTTACAAAAGCTTACTTTACAAATATAGCAACTTGTAAGAATCCTCAAAGGCAATACACAAAAAAATCAGCACTAAAGCGACAGTTCGAGCAGCACCGGGCAATGGTCCGAATGGCGCGCTTCCGGCAAGATGACCGCCCGTTGCAGCTGCTCTTTCAGTTGCACGTCGGCCATGCAGTAATCGATGCGCCAGCCTAAATTCTTCTCACGGGCACGGGCGCGGTAGCTCCACCATGTGTAATGATGGGGTTCAGGGTTGAAATGACGAAAAGTATCGATAAAACCACGCTCCAAAAAATCCGACATCCAGGCACGCTCTTCGGGCAAAAAGCCGGAAGTGTTGGCATTGCGCACCGGGTTATGAATGTCTATTGCCTGATGGCAAATATTGAAATCGCCACAAATCACGAGCGGGTATTCCGGATATTGCTGCCGGTGTTGTTCCACAAAGTGGTTGAAGTCCTCGAGGAATTGCATCTTGACCGCTTGGCGCTCATCGCCCGAAGACCCCGAGGGCATATAGACCGATACCACGCAAATACCTTCATAAAAAGCACGAAGCACCCGCCCTTCGGCATCATATAGCGGATGTTGCATGCCTTCTACTACTTGCTTGGCCGGCAGGCGGCTCAATATGGCCACACCACTATACCCCGCTTTTTGTGCGGGGTACAGATAACAACGATAGCCCAATGACTCAAAGAGTGCACGGGGGAAAGTATCGTGATTGGCTTTGATTTCCTGAAGACACAAGACGTCAGGACGGGCGGCCTGTATCCAATCGGCCAAGCCTTTGCGAACAGCCGCCCGTATGCCATTTACATTATAAGTGATGATGCGTAACTTACTACTCATGCTCTACAATGCCTTCGTCATAAAAATAGTCGATGATATGCGACATGAGCAAAGCTTCCTGGGAAAGCAAATCTACTTTGGGCAAAGGCTTCACCAACTTCCAATGGGGCCAACCTTCCTCATCGACCCCTTCCAGTTCATAAAAACCGGACTTGCTCAGCACCCTGCAAACAGCAATATGCATGAGGTCTTGCTTTTGCTCTTTGGAGAAGCGGCGTGCCCCTTTGCCCAGCTCACGCATACCAATCAGAAAAAGTACGGCTTCCATATTCTGCGGGCGCTTGCCGATTATTTTTTCCAGTTTGCCCAGCAGTTTTTGCCATTCCAGTTCCAAATAAGGATCCACACGTTTTTGTTTGCTCATGATGCATCTTGGTTTTTGAGGGCTTCCCAGTACTCTACGGCACGGCGCAGGTGAGGAATCACAATGGTGCCCCCAATCAGTGTGGCAATGGAGAATATCTCAAACACTTCGGCATCGCTTACCCCTTCTTCATAACACTTGCCCAAATGATAGCGAATGCAGTCGTCGCAACGCAGCACCATGGAGCAGGCCAGTCCCAGCATCTCTTTGGTTTTGACCGGCAGCGCCCCTTCTTTGTATGTTTGGCTGTCGAGGCTGAATATGCGTTTGAGCACAAGGTTGTCGGCTGCCATAATTTTTTCATTCATTGCCGACCGGTAGTCGTTGAACTCTTTTACCAAATCCTTCATAGCTGTTGAGTTTATAAATCTTTTTGCAAACTTAGAATATCTTTTTAGCTAACGAAAAGCAAGGCATGATTCTTTTTGAAATAGAAAAATACTTTCTATATTTAGGCATATAAAAAGCAAGTGTTTAAATTGAAAAGCGTATGGAAAACACACAAGACTACAATATGGGCGGCGCGCAAATGTCAAGCTCTAAGTTAGACGAAATCAAGAAGATTATTTTCGGTGAAGAGCTTGAGACTTACAACAACGAGCTGAAAAAGTTGAAAAATCTGGTAGAGAGCTACCGCACCGAAATATCGGTGAAAATCGATGAGGTAAAAATAGAAATGCTGCGCAGCATTGAAAAATCGGAAGAGCGCTTGCTCAATCAAATCCAACAAGTGCAGGCAGCCATGCAACAAGAGCTGCAGAACCAGCGTCAGCGCCAGGTCAGCAAATCGGCATTGAAGCAGATTTTTGACCAAATGTCCAACACCTTAGGCCAATAAACAGCGAAGCTATGAGTATGGAAGACTTCTACAAAAATCCCGGAGAGCAGCCCGAGGAAAAGCCCATCAATCCCGAAGAGGTGGATGACTTGAAAGAGGCAGTAGTGAACCCGGATAAGAAAGAAATAGAGAGCCGCTTTCAAGGCATGAAAGACCTCTTTACGGCTATTTTGCAAGAAAACAAAAAAGACTACGAGTATCAAATAGCCGAAATGAAAAAGCTGTTTACGACCATCATGGAGGAAAATCGTAAACAGTTCAAAGAGCAATTGCAGGACCTTTACAAGGAACTGCCCAAAATCATTCACGAGGCAGACCGTCTGCGCCAAGACGAGCAATATGTATTTATAGAAGAGTTTGAATATGGAGTGCCCAAAGGCAAGCCTAAGCGGCACACACGCCTGGATGCCGTGAAAGAACTCATTGCCGGACACGACACCGAGCTGCTGTATAAAGAAATTGGCGAAGTGCAAAACCACGTATCCAAGGTGATGCAGCAGCAAAAAGAAAGCCTTGCGGAAGTGGTAGATGAGATTTACGAGCGAGTACAGGCAATGGAAGAGAAAGTGCAGGCAGCCATCCGCAACCTGCAAAACGATTTCATGCTTAATATCAAGCAAGTAGAAGAAGAAGGCGCCAACCGTTTCCATGTGGCGGGCTTATTACGCAAGTTGGCAGATGAAGTAAAGCCCCCTTTTAAGCAGTAGTCGTACACTAAACCGGAGCGGTCGTGCATTCTACGGCGCAATTATTGGCAGAAGGCTTTTTACACTTGCTCTTTCCCGAGGCTTGCATCGTTTGCAGGGGCATACTCAAAGAAGGGCTTCGCTTTGTTTGTGCTTCGTGTCGTGCGGCATTGCCTTATACCGACTTTTTTAAAGACGAACGTCAATATATGGAGAATCCGGCAGGAAAGGTGCTTATGGGGCGCATTCCTGCCGGATTTGTATTGCCCTTTTTGATTTTTCAAAAAGGCGGAAGCACTCAAAGGCTGCTGCATGCCATCAAATACAAAGGCGCCAAAACACTGGCTTATGAAATGGGCTATGTGTATGGTGAGCGCTTGTGCCGTGCCGGCTTTGCTTATGAAATAGACGGTTTTTTACCTGTGCCGCTCCATCCCAAAAAACAGAGAAAGCGCGGTTATAACCAAAGTGAATATTTTGCCCGGGGCTTGGCGGCTGCCTGGCATAAGCCTGTGGCTGTATGGACACAAGCCGTGGAGCGTCATATTCACCGTGCGTCTCAAACCCGGAAAGGTTTATGGGAGCGCTGGATGAACGTGCGGGACGTTTTTGCACTGACACCCGAAGGCAAAAGCACCCTGCGTCATCAAAAGGTGGTGCTGGTAGATGATGTGCTGACTACGGGCGCTACTTTGGAAGCACTCTATCAAACAATACAAACGGCCGGACCGCAGTCAGTTGGTGTCATCACCTTGGCTTACGCCGGCGATGCCTTTGCATGAAAGAAACAAATGCTGCCTGTAAGTCCCGCTTTATTCGAACTCTATGAGTACTTGATTTTTCTCTACCCCCTGCCCTTTTTCAATACAAATGTTTTTTACTTTGGCGTCGGCAGGCGCTTTCAGCACGTTTTCCATTTTCATGGCTTCCAAGATGAGCAAAGCGTCGCCCTTTTTGACTTCCTGCCCCACACTTACTTTAATGTCCAATACCAAGCCCGGCATGGGCGCTTTCAGGTCTTCGGCTTGGAGTGCTGCCGCCTGATCAATCCCCATCTCTTTGAGCAACAGGTCTATGGGCTCTTGAATGCCCCACCGCAAGGTCTTGCCGTTCATCAGCAGTGTAATGCTCTTTTCTGTCTTGTTTATTTCCAATACTTCGACAGTATAAGAGCGTTGCCCGGCAATCAAATGAAAACGGCGCGCATCGAGCGGGCGTATGTCTATACTTTGCGCTACCCCATTCAGCAACAGCTGCTTGTCTTTGCTTTCTACTTCTACGCCTTCGGCAGCGGCAGGCAATTCACTAAATTCATCTGTATTTAAAAGCCGGAGTGTGAGTTTCATGGACTTGAACCGGTTTAGTGCATCAGCGAAAATAACTATTTTTGAGAGATGTTAAAAAATACGCAGAGATGATAAAGAAAATAGAACACTTGGGCATTGCCGTTGCCGATTTGAAACAAGCCACCCATCTGTTTGAGGTGCTATTGAACCGCAAAGCCTATAAAGAAGAAACGGTGCCTTCCGAAGGCGTCACCACTGTTTTTTTTGAGTTGGGCGAAAGCAAAGTGGAATTATTGGGCGCTACGCACGAAGAAAGTGCCATTTACAAGTATCTGCAGAAGCGTGGACAGGGCATCCACCATGTGGCTGTAGAAGTAGACGACATACACGCCGAAATGGAGCGTTTGCGTGCCGCCGGCTTTGAGCTTATCAACGAAGAACCAAAAGAAGGAGCCGACAATAAGCTAATTTGTTTTGTACACCCGCGCTCTACCGGAGGCGTTTTGCTTGAACTTTGTCAAGAAAAACACCCGGCTCAATAACACTTTGCAGCAAGCAGAAGAAAGCTTAAAAATACTTGCGGTTGAGTATTTCAGAAGCAATGAAAGCTTCTTTAAGGCGTTTTTTGTCCTTCAACTTGCTTGCATAGGCATTTCGTTGCTGTTTTTTTACTTGGTAGCCGGGCAAATGATCTTCTTGTACTTTTAAAAGACGCTTTCTCTGCTTTGTTTCCTCCTTTATTTTTTTTGTTTGAAAAACTTTGTCAAGTAGTTCACTTTCGTCTTCAAATGTTTCACTTTCGTCTTTATCCACACTTTCCTCTTTATCAGATACTACTCCATACTTTTCTCTTAGCATCTTATCCATTTTTAGTGATTCCGTAAATTCCTCTATTTCTTCGATTTCTAACGAATCCTCTATTTCTTTTACATTTATATACTTTCTTTCGGATTCATCCATGTATTTAAGCATTTCCTCTGTTAATTCTTTTTTGCTTTTTTGCTTGTCTTTTAAACTCGCCTTTTCCGAACTCTTTGCTTTATCATCCGAGCTCTTTGCTTTACCTCTCGAAAGGAGGCTGAATAAAAGTAAGTTCGAAAAAAAAGATGTGACAACAGCCGCCCTCGTCGATAAGCCGAAAGCTTTCAAAACATATACCCCAATAAGGAAGAAAATAATGAAACCGACATTCATAGTAAAACTATATTGATGGTGTTTCATAAAGTTACTAAATAAAATGCGTACAGAACAAACGGAATGCTTATTCTTTCATAAAAAACAAAATAGCCGTCCTTAGCTTTAATTTCCGTGCTTATGCGCCGCAAACATTCCACTTTTTGAAGCAATAGTCGCAGAAGGTTGCACTCTTTTGCAAAACAAGCGCATGAAATCTCATAATGTCGTAACTTTGAAGGAAGTGTAAAGAAAATGGTAGCATGCAGTTAACGCGTTTAGAAATCAAGGGATTCAAAAGCTTTGGCGACAAAGTAACCATTCACTTTGGCGAAGGTGTAACCGGTATCGTAGGACAAAACGGATGCGGAAAGTCCAATATCGTAGACGCCATTCGTTGGGTGCTGGGCGAGCAAAAGACCCGTGCGCTACGTTCCGACAAAATGGAAAATATCATTTTCAACGGTACCAAAAAACGCAAGCCGCTGCAAATGGCAGAGGTGTCGCTTACTTTTCAAAACACCAAAAACCTCTTGCCTACCGAATATACCGAGGTGACGGTCACACGCCGTTTGTACCGCAGCGGCGAAAGCGAATATTTGCTCAATGGCGTGCCCTGCCGTCTGAAAGACATCACCAACCTGTTTATGGACACGGGCATTGGTCCCGATAGCTACGCCATCATTGAGTTGAAAATGGTGGATGAAATACTCAACGACAAAGAAAACTCGCGCCGCAACCTGTTCGAAGAAGCGGCCGGTATTTCCAAATTCAAGGTGCGCAAAAAAGAAACCCTGCGCAAGCTGGACGACACACAGCAAAACTTGGACCGGGTCGAAGACCTGCTGTTTGAAATTGAAAAAAACCTGAAATCGCTTGAGCGCCAAGCCAAAAAAACCAAGCGTTACTACGAGCTAAAAGAAGAGTACAAACAAAAGAGCATTTTGCTGGCACAAAGCAAAACAGCGGCTCAAAGGGCACAACTTGCACAAATAGAAAAAGACATAGAGCAAGAGCAAGACAAGCTGCAAGCAATAGCCACGGCAACGGCCTCTTTCGAAGCCGAAATAGAAGAGCTTAAAACCAAGCTGCTGCAGCAGGAGCGCCTGTTGGCTTCGCGTCAAAAAGCCCTGAATGAGCACGTGGCAAACATACGGCAATATGAAAGCGAAAAAAAGCTGAAAGCCGAGCGTCTCAAGTTTTTACATGAAAAAATAAACACCCTCGAAGAACAAATTCATCAAGACCAAAGCCGTGAAGAAGAGCTCATTGCAGACCTCGAGCGCATTGCAAAAGAAAGGCGCCAAACCGAAGAACAACTCAAAAGCCTTAATGAGCAGTTCGAAACCGTAACTGCCGATTATGAGCAGGAAAAAGACAAAGTCGCCAAGTTTAAAGAGCAAATACGCGACTTGCAAAATCAGTTAAAGCAAAAAACCGAAGCCCTGCGCCTGCTGGAAAAGCAAATAGAAATTAAGCAAACGCAAATATCTTCCATCAAGCAGGCAATAGAGCGCCATTGGCAAAACAAACAAAACCAAGATGAAGACCTGGCAGAACTGCAGGAAGCCATTGCAGAAGCCAAAATAGCAAGAGAAGAAACCGAAGAAGAACTCAAACAAAAGGAAACAGAAGAGCAGCAGCATCGCGAGCAAGTGCATCAGCTGGAGCAGGAAATAGAAGAGCTGCGCGAGAGTCTGCGCGTGCATCACCGCGAGCGCGACGCCAAACACCACGAAGCCAAGTTGCTGCAGTCGCTCATCGACAACCTGGAAGGATACCCCGAGACCATCCGCTTTTTGCGTAAGTCGGGACAATGGCAGAGCAAAGCGCCCCTGCTGTCTGAAGTGGTGGCTTGTAGTGAAGAGTACAAGCTGGCCATTGAGCGCTACCTGGAACCTTGGTTAAGCTATTTTGTGGTGGAAGACCCTTCCGAAGCCGGCAGTGCCATTCGCCTGCTGGACGAGCAAAAGAAAGGCAAGGCTTCCTTTTTCCTGAAGAAAGGCGCTTTCCCCCCTACCCAAACGCTTACCTTCTATGGTAAGGGCGTGCCTGCCCGCGACGTCATAGAATGCGAAGAGCCTTACCGCCCCCTTTTGCAGGCACTCTTAGCCAATGTGTGGATTGTAGATGACATGCCCGAAGAATCACTGCCCGAAGGCATCACTCTCATTAGCCGCGACGGAAAACAAATGCGCTCAGCTTATGTGCTCTCGGGGGGCAGTGTCGGCAGCTTCGAAGGCAAGCGCATCGGCAAAGTGAAAGAGCTGCAAGCCCTGCAACAACAAATTGCCGCCATCGATAAAAAAATAGCCGATGAAGAAGCACGCCTGCAAGAAAAGCAGGAAGCACTGCGCGCACTGAAGCAGCTGAACTATCGCGAGCTGTTGCAACAGCTGCAACGCCGGCTGAATGCTGCCAACGAGCAGTACGTATCCTTGCGCACGCGTTACGAACAAAAACAACAGCTTTTGGCGCAGCAAGAAGCACAAAGCCATGAAATGGAAGAGCAACGCCAAATGCTTCAGGAAGAAATAGAAGAGCTGCAGCCCGACTACGAGCGCCTAAAGAAGGAGCAAGAAGCGCTAAACGCCCGCCTGCAGGCACTCGAAGAAGAGGAGCGCACACAGGCCGGCCGCTTTGCCCGGCTGAACGACCGCTACAATACGCTCAAGCTGCAGACTACCCAAATGCAAAGCCGCCTGGAAAGCCTTGTGCAGGAATACGACTTCCGGCATTCTTATGTGGAAACCCTGCGCAACCGCATGAAGAAAAACAGGGAAGAGCTGGCGCAAGTGCAACAAGAAGTGCTTCATTTTGAAAACGACAGCCAAGAAAAAGACGACCGCCTGGTAGAAATGTACGAAGAAAAAGAGCGCTTGGAAGCAGCCGTCAACGAAGCCGAGCGCGACTACTACAAACAGCGTGGCGAAACAGAAGAGCTGGAAAAGAAAATACGGGAGGCTGCACGGCAAAAAGAATTGCAGAACCACTTGATTCAAGAGCTGCAAAACCGCCGGAACGAACTGAAAATGACACTTCTATCGGCAAAAGAACGCGTGTCGGTAGAGTTCAATGTGGACTTGGAGCAGCTGGAACCCCCACAGGAAGCCCCGGATGTGCAAGCCCTTGAGCAAGAAGTAAGCACACTGAAACAAAAACTCGACGGCTTTGGCGCCATTAACCCCATGGCCATGGAGGCTTATCAAGAAATGAAAGAACGCTATGATTTCATTCAAGGGCAGCGCCAAGACCTGCTCGAAGCCAAACAAAGCTTGCTGGATACCATAGACGAAGCCGACCGCGTAGCACGTGAAAACTTCTTGGCTACCTTCGAGCAAATACGGCTCAATTTCCAAAAGGTCTTTCGTTCGCTTTTTACCGAAGAAGATACCTGCGACCTTGTATTGACCGACCCGGAAAACCCCTTGGAATCACCCATTGAAATTATTGCCAAACCTAAAGGCAAACGCCCCTTAACCATCAATCAGCTGTCGGGGGGCGAAAAAACCCTTACGGCTACTTCTTTGCTCTTTGCCATTTATCTGATCAAACCGGCCCCCTTCTGTATTTTCGATGAGGTAGATGCCCCACTCGATGATGCCAACATAGACAAGTTTACCAACATCATCCGGGAGTTTTCAAAAGAATCGCAGTTTATCATCGTTACCCACAACAAACGCACCATGGCCGCCACCGACGTCATGTATGGCGTTACCATGCTGCCCGAAGACCCCGGCGTGTCGAAGCTGGTAGCCGTCGATATGCGCGAAATGACGGCTTGAGGCAAAACAAAAAAGGCGCCCCCGCGAGGGGGACGCCCCACCTATTGCCAACAAACGAGTGCCGGGTCAAGTGCAATTTTTTTTGCCTTACCGCGGGCACCGGCTATGATGTAATGCGTTGCTACGTGATTATCTGTAATCTCTTCAAAGGTTGCTTTTATACGCGAAATTTTTTCGTGAATCGAATTACTCAATGGGTTACACAATTCTGCCACACTTTCTTTTGCCTTTTTCAGGTCGTCGTGCCGGCATACTTGTAAGTAAATGTCCCACAATTCCGCTTGGTAACGACTCATCTCTTTTAACACAATCCCTTCGGGATGTCGCAGAAACAGCAAATAAAGCGCTTTACACAATGGATTCAAGGAGACAAATACTTTGTAATCGACCAATTCAAGAGCATAGTCATGGTTTGTGTGAATAACCAACCGGCTGAGTTGTACCGGACAATGGTGCAGGGCTTGTTTGATTTCGTAAATGGTTTGTGCCCCTAAGGCTTGTGCCAATAAATGCAGCTGACCTGCGCGTTGCAGCGCTCTGATTTGAGCCGCTGTCTGTTCTACGAGAAGATGATGGATGTTTGTGAATGTTGTTGCTGTTTTGGGTTCTAAACCTGAAGGAAGATATTGCCAATACACAAATGCCTACTTCCTCGCCTCCGGATGGACGAGTTCCGCAAAGCATACGCCAGCCCGGGGCATGGCTCTACAAAAACAGGGGGGAAACTAATACAGGGTATTAGAAGGCTCTTTGTGTTTTGGTTGTGAACAGCATTCCTATATACACCAGAATTGAAAAAAAGGTTTCAAAAAAAGCGAAAAAAATCAAGACAATTGCCATGAAGGCTGCCTTGTGCAGCAAGCTTGAAAACTCTATCTTTGTACGCTTCATTGCTTTGCCTAATAAAAACACGATCATGCAGTTACCGGTAGTTCGAAAACTCTCTATTGTGATTCCCGCCTACAACGAAGGCAAAACCATTCACTACATTTTGGATCGCATCAAGTCGGTACAGTTAATTCAGAATATTGAAAAAGAAGTGATTATTGTAAACGATTGCTCTACCGACGACACCGAAGAAGCCGTGCAGCGCTACATAAGCAACAACCCCGATTTAAATATTCAATACTACAAACACGAAAAGAACCAAGGCAAGGGGGCTGCTTTGCATACCGGCATTGCCAAAGCTACCGGCGACTACGTGGTGATTCAAGATGCCGACTTGGAGTATGACCCCCACGAATACAATATTTTGCTACAGCCCGTTGTTGATGGGCATGCCGATGTGGTTTATGGTTCGCGCTTCATGGGGGGCAATCCGCATCGTATTTTGTTTTTTTGGCACACCATAGGCAACAAGTTCCTGACATTCCTGTCCAATATGTTCACCAATTTGAACCTAACGGACATGGAAACTTGCTACAAGCTTTTCCGGCGCGATATTATTCAAAACATACGCCTAAAAGAAAAGCGCTTTGGTTTTGAGCCCGAAGTAACTGCCAAAGTAGCGCGTGTGCCGGGTGTGCGTATCTATGAGGTGGGGATCTCTTATTATGGCAGAACCTATGAAGAAGGCAAAAAAATCAACTGGAAAGATGGCTTCCGCGCCATTTACTGCATTTTGAAGTACAATATCTGGGATAGAAAATAAACCTTAGCGGCTTCGAACGGCATCTACATTGGGCTGGACGGCAATGATTTTTTTCTTGTCTATGTCGTAACAAAGCAGGTTGCCTGCTTCGTGGTTGTCGTCTGCCACCACACAGCCGTTGTCTAAGTTGATAAAAGGGGCATCGTCTTCAATGGCTTCTTCTATTTGAAACAGAAGACGGGGTGTGTGCCCGTGTATAAGCTTTTTGCCACGCAGCCATTTTTCGGCACCACGGCTGTCGCGTGTCCACAGCAGTTTGTCGAAAGCAGTAAACGGGTTGCTTTCCCGGCAGTCCAATCCCCCATGTACCAGAATAGCCACGTCGGTTTCAATAAAAAAGGGCAAATGCAGCAAAAAATCGATAATATCCGGGTCTAAGCTGCCATCGGTCGAAAGCAAATCGGTGGCTTGATGAAACGACAAGTGTTCTTTCAGCTGTGCGGGGTTTTCGAAATACACTTCCAGCAGCATCTGTTCATGGTTGCCCCGCAGCGGGTATATCTCATACCCTTCCTTTTGCAGCTTCATAATAAACCGGAGGACAGCGCTGCTGTGTGGCCCGCGGTCGATGTAGTCGCCCAGCAAAAACAACTGATCGCGGGGCTCGAGTTGTACTCGCTGCAACAAAGTGCGTAACGAATGATAGCAGCCGTGAATGTCGGGAATCACCAGACGGCGCCCTTGGCCTTTAGGTACGCAATAGGCATAACACAACGCATAGGGGTAAGTGCAGCGATACATAAGTGTGGCAAAATGAAGAAGTTGAAAAAGTGTCTCTTTATTTACAAAGATACATTAGATTTGCATATCTTGAAACTCAAACAAAGCTTTGTTTATGAGTACTCTTTCTTTCGATAAAATACAAATTGCTGAGCGGGTAAGCCGCTTGTCGGAATCGGCCACTTTACAAATGGCTGCCAAAGCGCGTGAACTGGAGCGCCAAGGCGTTGAAGTCATTAAGTTGAGTTTGGGAGAGCCCGATTTCTATACCCCGGACCATATTAAAGAAGCTGCCAAAAAGGCTATAGACGACAATTTCTCTTTTTATACGCCGGTGCCTGCTTATTTGGAGCTGCGCGAAGCCATCGCTGAAAAGCTACGTAAAGAGAATGCCCTGCCTGCCAAAGCCGAGCAGGTGGTAGTTACCACCGGTGCCAAACAAGCTTTGATGAATGCAATTCTATGCTTGGTGAACCCCGGCGACGAGGTGGTGGTTTTTTCACCTTATTGGGTGAGTTACCTGGCAATGATTGAACTGGCGGAGGGCAAGCCCGTATTTCTTCAAGGCGACATCAACAATCAGTTCAAGGTGAGCCCCGCACAATTGAAGGCTGCCTTGACCGACAAAACCAAGGTGATTTTATATTCTTCGCCTTCGAACCCTACCGGCACCGTGTATTCAAAAGAAGAGTTGCGTGCCTTTGCCGATGTGTTGCAGGAATACCCCAACGTCGTTGTGATTTCCGATGAGATTTACGAGTACATCAACTTCACGGGCGAATACTTTAGCATAGGGGCTTTTGAGGATATGCACGACCGCGTGGTAACAGTCAACGGTTTTTCGAAAGGCTTTGCCATGACCGGCTGGCGTGTGGGTTATTTGCATGCCCCTGCTCCTATTGCCAAAGCTTGCATCAAGCTGCAAGGGCAGTTTACGTCGGCTACCTGCTCTATTGCACAAAAAGCGGCCTATGCCGCCATTACCGGCGACCGTGCCCCCATACAAGCCATGAAAGAGGCATTTCAACGCAGACGGGACTTGGTGCTGAACCTGCTCAAAGAGATTCCCGGCGTGGGTACCTATGTGCCACAAGGGGCATTTTATATTTTCCCCGACGTGAGCAGCTATTTTGGCAAATCTTACCGGGGGCAAACCATTGCCAATGCAGAAGATTTGTGTATGTATTTGCTCAATGAAGCGCATGTAGCTTTGGTTGCCGGCGATGCTTTTGGAGCACCCAACTGCATCCGCATTTCTTTTGCTGCATCCGACGAAGCACTTACCGAGGCACTCAAGCGAATAAAAGACAAGTTGGCACAGCTTCAGTAAAAGCCAAAGAAAGGAGAAGACGCAAAGGGAATGAATAAGCAAAAAGTAGAAGCACTGTTTGAGCGTTTTCGAGGCCTGCGCGTGCTGATTGTGGGCGATGTGATGATTGACTCTTATTTGTGGGGGCAAGCCACGCGCATCTCGCCCGAAGCGCCGGTGCCGGTAGTAAACGTAAAAAAAAGAGAGTGGCGTTTGGGGGGCGCTGCCAACGTAGCCTTGAATGTGAAAGCATTGGGGGCAGAAGCCATCTTGTGTGGTGTGTTGGGCAACGATGCCGAAGCCGCACGCTTTTTATCTTTGATGGAAGAAGAAGGGCTGAACACGAGCGGGCTTTTGCAGGTAGATGACCGCCCTACTACCATCAAGCACCGTATTATAGCCGGCAGCCAACAGCTGCTGCGCGTCGATGCAGAAGAAGACCGCCCTTTGAACGAAGTGCAAACCGGACAATTCCGGGCGCAGATAGCCCCCTTGCTCCGGCAAGCCGATGTCGTGATATTTGAAGACTATGACAAAGGATGCCTGACCCCGGAGCTGATACAATGGGTGGTAAGCGAAGCGCACAAGCGGGGCATCAAGGTAACGGTGGACCCTAAAAAACGCAATTTTTTTGCTTACACAGCGGTCGATTTGTTTAAGCCCAATCTCAAAGAATTGAAAGAGGCAATGTTGGCAGAGGTAGAGCCGTTGTCTCCTGCTTTTAAAGAAGTGGTAGCTCAATTGCGGCAGCGCTTGCAGGCTACTCATTTGATGACCACCCTTTCGGAGAAAGGTGTATATTGGCAATCGGCAGAGGGCGAGTGGCATGTGCCTGCTCATGTGCGCAGCATTGCCGACGTGTCGGGAGCCGGCGATACGGTCATTGCAGTGGCATCGCTTTGTTTGGCATTGGGCTTGCCCCCTTATCCTACGGCCGCCCTGGCAAACTTGGCCGGCGGCATCGTGTGTGAATACCCGGGCGTAGTGCCGGTGCCGCGCGCGCGTTTTATGGAAGAGGCAGCACGTCAGGCGGCTGTGTGGGAGCAAGTGGCGATTTCAAACTAACACCAAAAAGACCGGAATAAGATGAACCTTTGGAGTAGAGAGTTGGCAGAGCGCTTCCGCTCGTTTGTTTATGAGACAGCAGCCGATGCCAAGCTGATTATCCGTGCGCTTTCAATGGTAAATGCCCTGTTGGCTATCATCTTATTGGTCATAGCTTATGGTTTTTATTTGAGTGACATAGAAAAAGAGTTGGTGTTCGACTTCTTTGATATTGTCTTTGCGCTGTTTGTCATACTATACATTGCCAAGCTGATATATGCAGACAACTGGTGGCGCTTTGCCTGGCGGCATTGGTATGAAACAATTCTGGTTTTGTTTCTGCTTGTCAATGTGTTGTTGAATTTATTGCTGAATAAAAGACTGCTGGCAGAATTGGCACTTTTTTTAGAGTGGGAGAGTCCACGCGCTTTTTATGAGCTTATTTTGTCTTTCTATTTGCTTCTATGGCTTTTTTTGGAAATAGGGCGCAGCGGGCATTTTATTTCACGACTCAATGTCAAACCTTCCACACTTTTTTTATTGAGCTTTTTGCTGTTGATTGCCGTGGGCACCGGTTTGTTGATGCTGCCTACGTTCACAAAAGGACCGGACAGCATGCCTTTTCTTGATGCTTTGTTTACAGCCACCAGTGCTGCTTGCGTAACAGGGCTGATTGTGGTCGATACGGCTACCTATTTCACGCTCAAAGGGCAAGTTGTGATTCTCGTACTGATACAGTTTGGGGGTATCGGCATCGTTACATTTGCCACTTTCTTTGCTTTGTTTGCCCAAGAGCGCGTGGGAATACGCCATCAGTCGCTGCTTCGAGATATATTGAGCACCGAAAACCTGAAAAGCAGTGTGGTGCTGCTGCGTCAAATATTTACTTTCACTTTTTTGTTTGAAGGCTTAGGGGCTTTGTTTATTTTTTGGGCTTGGGGAAGCAGTGTTCCTTTTGAAAGCCTTTGGCAAAAGATTTTTTACTCGGTTTTTCATTCAGTGTCTGCCTTTTGTAACGCCGGTTTCAGTCTTTTTTCCAATGGCTTATATGAAGAGGGGGTTCGTTCGGCTTATGTGCTGCACCTGGTCATTGCTTTCATTATCATATTAGGGGGCATTGGCTTTGGCACCTGGAACGATTTCTCTATTAAACGGCTGCGCGAACGCTTGGAAAAGCCATGGAAAGACTGGCGTATCAGTACTAAAATTGTGGTTTATACTACCTTGTTTTTACTGCTGATTGGTACCGTTGTATTCTATGCTCTTGAACGCCATGCCCTGCTTCGTGACATGAACACCATGGAAGCCCTCATTGCTTCTTTCTTTCAATCGGTAACTACACGTACAGCAGGCTTCAACACCGTTGATTTAAGCCAAATGCGGGTGCCTACGGTTCTGATGTTCATAGGCTTGATGTTTATAGGGGCATCGCCTGCATCTACGGGCGGAGGAATAAAAACCACCACGATTACTGTGCTTTTCTTTGCCATGATCGACAGCATACGGGGCAAAAAAGACTTGGAACTTGGGCACCGCCGCATTGCCCCGGAGGTGATTTCAAAAGCTTATACCGTTTTCATTGTGGCGGTGGTTTATAACTTTTTGGCTATCTTCTTTCTGACCATCACCGAGCCGGAATTGCCGGTGCTCTCTCTTATTTTTGAACAAGTATCGGCATTTGCTACGGTAGGTTTAAGTTTGGGCATTACGCCGGAGTTATCGGCGGCCGGCAAGTGCATCATCATCCTGTCTATGTATCTGGGACGTGTGGGCACGCTCACCTTGGCGCTGGCTCTCAGCACGAAGGTAATCAGCACAAATTACGGCTACCCTACGGAGTATGTGATGGTGGGGTGATTGTGAAGAGAGTAAAAAAGCACTGCGCTCTTTTCATGCGGTGCTTTTTTATTTTTGTTGTCAACGCTTCATGGAAAGCAGCTGCATTTTCATTTGTATGAGTCTTCGTTCTATATAGGGAACCTGTTCCATTTCGTTTTCTATATGAAAGTTGAGTCTGCTAAAGTCGAACTGCAAGCTTACCTTGCGGCGTATCATCTCATCGATTTGTTCTTCGGTGGCTTCCGAGTTGGCGCGCAACGCTTTTTGCACAATCAACTTTTCAATGAGTAAAACGGCACACTCTGTGAGTGATTCACTTTGAGAAAGAGCTTGGTTTATCAGGTCAAGTGCTTCTGCATAGAGCCTTTTGAGTATCATTTGCTCTGCCGCTTCCACGTCGTTCAACTCTTTTTGTATGGAATCAAGCGAAGTGGTCCCGGGTTGTTCCTTTTCTTCTTCTTGTTTGCTTTCAATGGAAGTGCTTCTCTCCTGCCCCGTAGCTACTTTGCCATTCTTAGCATTGTGTGGGCTTGCCGGTGCCGGCTTGTGTTGCGATTGAATGCCGCCTTGGGCTTGAATAAGGTGCAGCGCTTCTTGAATCAACAGCTCTTCGGTAAAGGCATCTTCCTCGTCTTCTTTCTTATTGGCTATCTCTTCGAAAGCCAGCCTTTGCTCAATAATGGTAGCGCCGGGAGTTATGGCATGAGGTTGGGTCCGCTGTGTTGGCTCTTTTTCGGCATTTTTTTGAGTTTGAGCATATAAAGAATGATGATGCGGTTGAGTGTTTTCGCGCTGCAGGTGATGTACGATGTATTCTACCACCACTTCTTTCAAATCTTCGAATTGTTTGCGCAATTGGTTGTTTTGCCTGATAATCAGGGCATAATCGGAGCTGTTGGTGACCATATCGAGGCGTTGGAATATCAGCTCATAGAGTTCTTTGTTGCGCTCGGTAAGACTTTTGTTTTTCAAGTGCAGCCACATAATCCACAGGCTCATCACGATGACAACGGCTATCAATGCCGCGCCATAAATCAAGTGTATTTGTATGGTATCCATAGTTTATTCGTTTCTTGTGATTTTTTGAGCAAAAATCCAATATTTGAACTGAAAGTTCTTGATTTAAAGAGAGTTATTTTTGATTAAATACTAAACAAAGATAGCAAAGCTAATAATAAAAGCGAAAAAAAGTGCAAAAAATTCCAACTTACTTGTATTTAAGAAATGCTGCCTGCCGGCGCTTTTTGGCAAGACGGCTAAAAGGCAAAGCTGTTGAATAAGAGAAGGGGAGTACCGGTAGTAGAGATGCGAGACCACGCCACTATGGCAGTGTATGGATAGAATGATTACAGGAAGTCGTTATTCTTTTTCTTGCTGAAACCAGGAAGCATAGAGGGGGTAGTTGCCTGCAATGCGGGCAATTTCATCACTTTTATCGCCGGCCATTTTAATGAAGCGCGCAGGGTTGCCTGCCCATATGGTGCCGGCTTCTACGACGGTGCCGGCCAATACTACCGCACCGGCGCCAATGATGGAACCACTATGAATAACAGCACCGTCCATGATAATGGCACCCATGCCAATGAGCACGTTGTCGTGAATGGTGCACCCGTGAACAATGGCGTTATGCCCTATGGATACCCGGTTGCCTATGATGGTTTTGGTGCGCTCGTAGGTGCAATGGATGACGGCGCCATCTTGTATGTTGCAGTAGTCACCAATGCGAATGCTGTTTACATCGCCCCGTATCACGGCATTGAACCACACGCTGCAATGATTGCCCATGAGCACGTCGCCTACTATAGTGGCATTGGGGGCTATGAAACAACCTTCCCCCCAGCGGGGCGAGTGTCCTCGTACATCCATGACGAGCGCCATACAGTTGAACTATTTGACGGCTTGTTTTTCGAGGTTGAACAGGTCGTTGAGCACATCGACCAAGGTTTCTGCTTCGCCGCGTTTGCAGGCTGCCTTCAGCTGAAGCACCGGCAACTGTATGATTTTTTGAATCATGCTTTTGGTTACCCGCTCTACGGCAGCTCTTTCTTTTTCGTCGAGATGCTTCAGGTACTTGGCTATCTCTTTTTGCCGGATTTCTTCGAGTGCGTTTTTCAGTTTCTTGATGGTAGGCGATACTTCCATTTCCTTCGACCACTCTTCAAACTCGGCCAACCCTTCTTCCATGAGGGCACGCACTTGCGGAATGGCCTGCTTGCGTGTTTCAAGAGAGGCCTGCACCCGTTGGCTGATGTCGTCCACGTTGTAAACCACCATGCCGGGAATGTCTTCAACTTCTTTGGCCACACTGCGTGGAATGGCAAGGTCAATGAAGTATTTGAATGAAGCGATAGGAAGAGCCGCCACACGTTCTTTATTGAACAGGGGCTGTGCCATGCCTACCGATGAAATAATAATATCGGCTTTGTGCAGGAGTGCGTCGAGTTTGTCAAAAGGTTCAGCCCGGAAGCCGGTTTCTGCTGCCAGCGCCTCGGCTTTTTCGTAAGTCCGGTTGGTAATGATTACCTCGCCTACGGGTCTGCCTACCAAGTTTCGGCATACGTCGGCGCCTATTTCCCCTACCCCTACAACCAGCACCACAGGCTCGTGGATAGCAGTGCTGATTTCATCGGCAATTTCAACAGCCGCATAGGAAGTAGAAGCGGCGCCATCGCGGAAGGCCGTTTGCTGCACCACGCGTTTGTTTACAAAAAAGATGGTATGCATCAAACGGTGCAGAAAGGGACCCGCCATGTTCAGATCGGCTGCCCATTGATAAGCCCTTTTTACCTGGTTGATGATTTGAAGGTCGCCCAGGACCTGTGAATCCAGTCCCAAGCTCACCTCAAAGAGATGGCGAACAGCTTCGCGCTGATCGCCAAGATGCAAGAAATATTGCTTATCTTGGTCTATGGGATAACTCTTGAGCATGCCCAAAGCATAAAACAGCAAGGCTTCTTGCGGCTCCTCGGAAGAGTAGTATATTTCCGTACGGTTACAGGTAGAAAGCACCATTGCCTCTTGTATGCCTTGCTCCTGAAGCATTTGCAACAACTGCTTGGCTTCTGCTTCATTGAGCGCATAACGTTCGCGCACTTCTACGGGGGCTGTATGGTAAGTGAGGGTAAGTGCTTTGAAACCGTATAGCATTTTTCTAAGTTTTGATTATTGCAAAATTAGCGTTTAATTCACAATGGGATAAATGATTACAATCAACAAATTGAAATTTAGAAAGATTCTAAATAAGCAAGCCGCTTAACTTCATGATGGATATTTACAGACATAAGTCGGAGTTTAAGCTATTGGTTTTCGTGATAGCCCTTCTGATAGGTGGGGTGTCGCTTTATTATACCGACACCTTGGTGAAAAAACTGGTAGAGCGCGAAAAAGAGCAAATAGAGCTTTATGCCTCGGCTTTGCGCTTTACCTTGGACCCCGAAAACAATGAGCCTCTTACCTTTATTTTCGATGAAATTATCAAGTCCAACCAACATATCCCGGTGATTCTCACAGATCATGAAGGGAACATAATCACGTACAAGAACATAGATATACCGCCGGGAGTTTCACCGGAGCGAAAAGAGCGGATTTTGCAGCGAGAACTGGAGATCATGAAACAAGAGCACTCGCCCATTATTGTGGAGTATGAAGTAGGTGCCCCCACTCACAATAAGATTTATTACCGCAACTCCGATTTGATTTATCAACTGCGTTGGTATCCTTATGCGCAGTTGAGTGTGATTGCTATCTTTGGCTTTCTCACCTACTTGGCTTTTTCGTATTCGCGAAAGGCAGAGCAAAACCGCATATGGGTGGGCTTGGCAAAAGAAACGGCGCATCAGCTGGGGACGCCCATCTCTTCTTTGATGGCTTGGGTGGAGCTGCTCAAACACGATGATCAGTTTAAAGGGCACGAAGTGTTGGGCGAGTTGGAAAAAGACATTAAACGATTGCAAATCATTACCGAGCGCTTTTCAAATATAGGCTCAAAGCCTATCTTCAAGCCGGAGAACCCTTATGAGGTGGTGAAAGAAATCATTGATTATTTGCGTCCGCGCATATCACCGAAGGTGGAAATGGAGGTCATCAATTACACCTTGAAGGATACACGCGTATTGATGAACAGGCATCTGTTTCAGTGGGTGATTGAAAACCTTTGCAAGAATGCAGTGGATGCCATGAACGGCGTGGGAAAAATAGAAATCAAATTAAAAGTAACTGCCAATCACAAAAAGACGATTATAGACGTAAGCGATACGGGAAAAGGCATTCCCAAGTCGAAATTCAAAAAAATATTTACGCCCGGCTATACTACCAAGAAACGCGGATGGGGTTTGGGGCTTACCTTGGCCAAGCGCATTGTGGAGAATTATCACAAGGGGCGCATTTTTGTGAAAGCATCCGAGATAGACAAAGGCACCAAATTCCGTATCATATTGCCCAACCAGCAGACGGAGGGTATAGAAGATTACGAGCTTATCAATAAGAAAAATCCTTTGCGCAAGATTGTCGAAGCTTGGGAAAACAACACCTCTTTGAGCGAGAAGGATTAAATCAATTGGGCGGAAACAGATGCACCAGAAAGCTGCGTCTTATTTCCTGCTCTAAGCGTAGAGCCTTGGGAAACAGTATTTCGTTTTCAATTTGGGCGTGCAAATGCAACTCTTTGTCAAAATCGGAAAGGGCTGACAACACAACAACCAGGTTGGTAGGCGCATCGGCAGGGATGTGGTAGTTGTGGGTCAGGCGCCGGATGCCGCGCATTTCGTCATCGTGGGTTTCGTGGTCAAGCGCAAAACTTCCTATATGCGTTTCTTGCATTTTGAAAATGAGCCCGGCAGAGGGCTTTTTTTCTTTTTTGGCTTGTGTGAGTAGCTCTATGTAATGAAAAAAGTGGTCCTCTTCCTCATGAATATGAAGAATAAACTCTTCGCTGAATAAAGGAAAAAGCACCTTTAAATCTTCTATCAGGTCTTTGTGTGCAGGCGACACCGGCAATGCTTCGATAAGCTCTGCCATAAAAGGCAGACGCTCGCGAACAAACAAGCGGTGTGCATGCCGTAGAAAATCCAGCAAAAACTCAATACTGCACGATTGGGCTTCTTTTAAAGAAAGATTACGGAACAGCCTGTGGTAGTCTGCAAAAAATGAAGATATGTGCTGCTCATTCCATGCATAGCGGCGGCAGAGCTCTGCCACTGTGGTGTGTGGGTGTTCAAAAAAACGAATGCCCAAATGGCGCAATGCCATGGCATAAACGTAATTGTTTCGAACCAGTTGCTCTATGGTAGTGTGGAGCAGCATGCTTTTTTATACAAGAAGTGATGATAATGACGAAGAATGCAAAAGCTAATTTAATAAAAAAACACCAAACTGTAGCTGCTTGTGTGCAGAAAATGAGCGATTTAGTCCGTATCTGTTTGTGTTTGTGCTTTTTTCGTCCAGTAGAGAGCCCCAATAAGGGCAATGGTAAGCAGCAAGCCGGCAATCTCAAATGCCACTAAGTGTTTGGTCATGAGCCCGGCACTAAGTTCGTAAAGCGAAGGTGCTTCGGTCGTTTGCCGGGGAAGCGACAGCTGCATGATGCCATAAAACAACACACACAGCAGAGAAAGGCTCAACAGCCAGCCTGCTAAAACATTTCGGTTATGGATGCGTGGTGGCCCACCTTGGGTATGGCGTTGGGTCAGCAAAACGGCAAAAAGCAATACAATCAACAGCCCGCCAATATAAACGATGAGTTGCGCTACGGCTATGAGTTCGGCTATCAGCAGGGCATAAAGGGCTGCCACACCAAGCAAACAAGCCAAAAGAGCAAAGATGACACGCACCAAGTGCTTGCTGAAGGCGGCATAGGCAGCACTGCCTATCATCACGGCACCAAAAATATAAGGAAGCCAATTGTTCATGTGTCTGAATCTTTTTTAGGCGGTATTTTAGGTTTAATAACCGGCTTTATTTTCTTGCTTTTTGCTGCTTGTTCTTCTGTTGAGTCTGTTTTGTCAACAGGTTTTATTTTGGGCTTTATTAGCGGTTTGGCTGCCTTCTTTTTAGGCTCATCCGGCTTTACTTCCTGATTTTTGCCGGGAAGGGAATCGCTTGTTTCGTCTGCTTGCGATGGCTTTATTTTGGGTTTAATAACCGGTTTGCTCATTTTCGGCTTCGGGGCATCCTGCTTCGGGGACAGGTCATTACCGTCTGTGCCCGTTTCGCTCGTTTTTACCACCGGCTTTATTTTGGGCTTGGGCTGTTGCAGGCTTTCGTGACTTGTTTCTGCCGAAGTCTTTTCCGTTTTCTTTATTTTGGGTTTAAACACAGGCTTGGCAGATGGTTCTTTTTCTTCTTTTTCCTCTTCCGTTTCGGTGGCTTTTTTTGTTTTGGGTTTAAACGCAGGTTTGGCTTTAGCCGCCTGTGCGCTCTGTTTTTCGTCCGGTGCCTTGGGCTTGGGTTGTGCTTGCTTCTCGGCTTGATATTGTGCCCAAAGCGCCTGCTTTTCTGCAATTTCTTCTTTGCTCAAATTGCCAAATAAATAAAGCAGGTCATACACCTCGGCTTCGGTGTAGTCGAAGGTTTTGCTCATTGTCAGGCACTCGGTGGGGCAAACCGTGGTGCACAGCCCACAATAGCAGCACTTGGCCATGTCGATATTGAACTTGGCGGCATACAGCCTTTTGACGGTGCCATCGCTGGTGGTGCCTATGGGCTCGGGCGATTTGATGGCTTCTATCTCTATGCAGTCAACCGGGCATATTTTGGCGCACTTGTCGCATACAATGCAGTCGTCGATTTCATTGTGCAAGCGGTAGCGCCCGTTGTCAGGCACAGGTATTTGCTCGTGTGGGTATTGCAGGGTAACCCGCCCGCGGGTGTATTGAAAATAATCGGGATGCCAAATGGGCAGTGCAGGGCGCCGCTCTTTGGCTTGAATCAAGTGCCGAAGGGTGAGTTGCAGGCCTTTCAGCAGGCTGCGAAGGGTGGTAACTATATTGTGCCAAAACATTTAATTGGTCTTTTGGTAAGTGCCGGGCACTTTAAAAGGAAAACGCAGCGGTTCGTTGCTCAGTTCTATTTTTTGATACTCTACTTCAGCCTTGATGCGCTGCTTTTCGCCACTTTGTTTGTCCCGGTAGTGTAATTGCGCTTTGATGTGGTAAGGAAACAAAATGCCATCTACAAGGGTGTAGTGCTGGTAAACAATTTCCATCAGACTGCCACTGCGGGTATCTTTGATAAGCAAGCGGTTGAGCTTGCGTGTGGCGGTGCTCATGTAATTCTGTATTTCAATGCCATTGATTTGTTGTGTGATGACATACTCGTCGTCGTTAAGCATGGTTTGGTTTTTAGAAAACTGCTTTACGGGCATCTCGCCCACCAGCAGGTCTTGTACCAAGTGAAAAGACAAGGGAAAACTGAAGCGCTCGCTCAGTTCTTGAAAGGCAAACTCTTGATAGCTTTGTTGGTCGCGGTTGATAACCCAGATGCTGTCGGGGTTGGCTTGCACTCTTAGCACCTCAATGCCCATGGAACTGCCTATGGAAAGCCATATCAGCGAGTCTTGTTGCATGCGTATGGCTGTTTTTGCTTTGGCATTTTGTGAAGGAAGCGTGAAATCCAAATTTGCTTTGGCACTAAGGTATTGAAAATGGGTGCTGCTCACCAGCAGGCTGTCGCTGAGATCTACTTTGGAAAAGGTGCGCTTTTTACAAGAAAACAAAAAGCAAGAGGATGAGAATAAGAAAATACAGTAAGTGCTTAATTTTCATATAGCTTTTTTTCTTCAATTTTTTTCTTCAATGTGTCCGGTGTATCGGAATATTGCACGGCTTGTTGCCATTGCTTGACCGCTTCCTCCACCTTGCCCAAACGGAAAAGCACATCGCCGTAGTGCTCCAAGGTGTAGGCAGTGGGCAAGCGCCCGGCTGCTTGCTGCAAATGGTCCACTGCCTCTGCGTATTTGCCCAGGCTGTAGAGGACCCGCCCCCGTGCGTATTGTGCAAGCGGATTATCGCCTGCAAGTTTAGTTAATTTTTCCGAGAGGCTATACGCGCGTTCAAGTTTCTGCTTGTAGGTTGCCAGCAGCAAACAATACTCATACAGCAGCTGTGTGGACTGTGGATATTCCTTTAAAAGGCTTTCCATTTTTTGGACAGCTTTCTCAAATGCGCCCTGTTGCGCCCACAAAAGCGCTTCTATCCTGTCTATTTCTGCCAAAAAAACAGTCTGATTGCTGCTTGTCAGCTCGCGTGCCCGTTTGATGGCGCGGGCGGCTTCCTCACTCTTTTTTAGCCGCAGGCAGGCAGTGGCATGCCAGGTCCATATGATGCCTTGAAAAGGGTAAAGCTCGAGTGCTTCCTGCGTTTTGGTGTAAAAAAGGCGGTACTGCGCTGTTTTGTCGAGGCAGTCGAACAGGCGCAGCCATATTTCTATTTGCGAGCTTTGGGTTTCAAGGCTTTGCAGGAATATCCGGGCGGCTTCGGCATAGTGATATGTTTTTTGCAAAGCGCTGCCATACTGATTGAGCAAGTCGGTATTGTGGGGATTTTTGCGGCATAGCTTTTCAAGGTACTTCAACTGAAAGCTTGGGTCTGCCTCATCTTTAAACATACGCACATAGCTTAAGACTGCCACTTCGCGCAGTGCCTCACCGGTGCCGGGGTTTTCAATGACAGAGCGTAAAATATGGCGGCTGTCGTCTTTTTTTTCAAGCCTGTACAAGCCCAGTGCCAACATGATTTGGGCTTCCGGGCGCGTTTTTAGCTGTGCATCGCTGCCGATGGCCCGGGTCATTGCTTCTACTTGCGCGGGGGTGCCACGTTCAATCAGCTCCACAAAAGGCAGGTAAGGCGCAAGGTCACCGGGCTGTTGTTCGAGGCGGCGCAGGGCTATGCGAAATGCTTCTACGTATTCGCCCTGTCGGGTATAAAGCTGTTGCATGCGTGCAAGCACTTCTTCCGAGTCCCCTACTTCCGCCAGCAGTTTGCGGTAGGCAGACAGCGCCTTTTCCGGCTCGTTTAGTTGCTCTTCATAGAGCAGTGCCAAATCAAGCGCATAAAAACTGTAGTTCGGAAAATGACTTATCAGCAATTCATAGGTTTTGGCTGCCTCTTTGTATTGAAAGAGCGCACTTTGCAAATGAGCTTTCAAAATATAATAATAGGGGTTGCTGTTTTCTAAACTGAGTGCTTTTTCTACATATACCAGCGCCTCTTCGTTTTTGCTCATTTTAGAAAGAGTAACAGCGGCTTGGTAATACAAGCCACTGCTTTTGGGGTTGAGGCGTATGCCCTTCAATATGTGTTGAAGTGCTCTGTCGTAATTATCCTGAATGTAATAACGCATGCCTTCTATGAGTTCTGCTTCTGCCAGCAACACTTGCTCGCGTTCGCTTTCCTCATTTCTTTTTTGCTTGCGCTTCTGTGCATGGCTTGGCTGTGTGGCAAGCAAAAAACACAGAAAAAGAAGAGCACTTCGAACTGCTGCCATCGTTATTTTTTGATTTGGTTATAATCGCCGATGCTAAGGTCTTCGGGTTTAGCTGAATATACAACAAAGTTGCCAATCATGAAATTCTCGGCAATTAAACCATTGATTTGGCTATTGGTTTGTATGATACCGTTTTTTAGGATGGCGTTTTCTATATGACTATGGGCACCTATCGAGACATGGGGGCCCACCACCGCATTTCGAATAACCACCCCTTCGCCTACATACACGGGCGGAACAATAACCGACTGTTCAATGACAGCGCTGCCGTCAATCAAGGGCCTGTCTTTGATAAACTCCAAATAACGTTGATTGGTGTGCACGGTAGCATCTTTGTTTCCGCAATCCAACCATTCGCTCACCTGCCCTGTGGTGAAGCGCAGCCCTTTTTGTTTCATGTTTTCAAGGGCATTGGTTAGTTGATACTCGCCTTTCTCTTTTATGTCGTTGTCTATAAGGTATTGAAGCTCTTTTTTCAAGTTGGCACCGTCTTTAATGTAATAGATGCCGATGATGGCTAAATTAGAAACGGGGGTTTGGGGCTTTTCTATAAATTCCGTGATATAACCTTGGTCGTCGAGCTTTACCACACCAAAGGGGCGTGGATCTTCCACCTCTTGTACCCAAATGATGCCATCTTGGTTGGTATCTATGGTAAAGTCTGCTTTGAAGAGTGTGTCGGCAAAGGCGATGATGGTTTTATCTTGCAAGCTGTCAGCGGCACACAAGATGGCATGTGCCGTGCCCAGCGCCTCGTGTTGATAATAAATTTTGGCTTCTGCCTGTATGCTTTCCGCTACCTTGTGCAGGGCTTCTTCCACTTCTTTACCAAAGCTTTCTTTAATGATGAAGGCCACCTCGCCAATAGGCTCCGGGCAGGTTTTGGCAATGTCCTCTACCAAACGGTGCACGATGGGTTTGCCGGCAATGGGAATCAGTGGTTTGGGTACTGTAAGGGTGTGGGGGCGCATGCGTTTGCCCATACCGGCCATTGGAATGATAAGTCGCAACATAGGTATTTGATGGTTTTTGTGTTTAATTGTTGATGTTCAAACAGGCTGAATGACCTCAAAAATAATGCAAATAATAGGCAAAATAGTGCTGTTGTGTTAGTTTTACAAACCGTCCAAACGACAAAGCCTTGAAGAAACCAACAGCTCTTATACTAAGTACCTATTTCAACAAGGGAGGAGCCGCCATTGCCGCAACACGTCTGTGGCACAGCTTGCAGAAATATACGGCTTTCAATATCAACTTTTTACACGTAGAACCTTCGCCATACCGGCCGGAAGAAGGGATATACAGCCGTGCACCGGCTTTTCTTTTGCAAAAGCAATGGTGGGCAAAGTTTATAGCCGAAGAGTTGAGTATGCGCTTTCTTTTACAAAAAAAGGAAGATTGGTTTCAGTTTTCCTTGGCACCTTGGGGCATGGCACTGCATCGTCATCCTTTAGTGCAACAAGCCGACATCATCCACCTGCATTGGGTAAATGATGCTTTTCTTTCGCTACATGCTTTGCGTAGCATGAGCACATGGCATAAGCCGGTGGTTGTTACCATGCACGATATGTGGACGTTTACGGGCGGGTGTCATTACAGCGGTGCATGTGAAGGCTACCGGGGGGGGTGTGTCCGGTGTCCTAAGGTGCGAAGGCCTTTTCACGCCATGGTGCAAAATCACAGGCAGAGCAAGAGCAGTGTTTGGCAGCAGTTCCGGGCAGGTGGAATTCGCTGGGTTGGGTGCAGCCGCTGGCTGGCCGATTGCGCGCGGGCAGCAGGCATTTTGCATGCGACTGCCATCAGGCATATTCCTAACCCAATAAATACAGACTTGTTCAGGTATTTACCACAGCAGCAGGCGCGAGATACGCTGCAGTTGCCCCACGATCGTTTTATTTTACTTTGTGGTGCCGCCTCATTGAACGACAGACGTAAGGGCATGGATATTTTATGGGAAGCATTGCGGCGTTTGGAACAAGAGCAGCCGGAGACAGCCGGGCGCCTGTTGCTTTGTACTTTTGGCAAGACTACCAACTTCGAAGCATTCAAAAAAATTGAACATAAGCACTTGGGCAGTTTCCGCGACCCCGCCGCCCTGAATCGTCTGTATGCAGCTGCCGATGCCTATGTGTTGACTTCGCGTCAGGATAACTTGCCCAACACCATCATGGAGGCCATGGCAAGTGGCACGCCTGTATTGGCTACACCTGTGGGTGGCATTCCGGAGATGATTGCACACATGCACAATGGTTACCTGATGCGCGACTTATCGCCCGAAGCTTGTGTGGATGGCATTTTGTTTTTGATGAAACAGGCTGCCACGCTGCGCCCCTTGGCACGGCAGTGGGTAGAAAAACACTATGCTGAAGCAATAGTAGCCCGGCAGTACGCGGAGCTGTACGAAGAGTTACTGCAATTGAAAAGATAGCGTGCACCCTTGAGCATGGATGCTAAGCCTTACCATAGCGCCTTGTAGCATAGGATAGTTTTGGTTTTCATGCCCTACGGGGAACCCCAAACAAAAGGGCAAGTGGGGCGCTTTTTGTTGCACTATCTCGGCTATGCGCTTGTAAAGGTATTCTTGCGATTCACCATCAGGTGAGCGGCTCACTGCCCCTATAATTAAGCCACGCAGGCGGTGCAAGGGAAAGGCATAGTGTAAATGATGCAACATGCGGTCGATGGCGTAGCTGTGCTCCCCCACTTCTTCTATGAAAAGTATGCAGTCTTGCAATTCCGGCATAAAGGGAGTGCCTATAAGGCTGCAAAGTACGGCCAAATTGCCCCCTATCAGGCAGCCTTCTGCCTCACCTGCTTGCTGCAGAGGATGTGCAGGAGCTGTATAAACAGGCGCACCACCTTGCAAAAAAGTAGCCAAGTGGCGAAGTGCATCCGGATGGGTATTGTGTAACACCGAAGGCATGGGGGCGTGCAAAGAAGCAATGCCTTGCTTGATAAGATACAGCTGCAGGGCTGTCAGGTCGCTAAACCCGATAAGCCATGGCATTTTTTTTCGCCATTGTTCAATAGGAAAATCCTCCAACAAATGGTAACTGCCATAGCCCCCTCTGACTGCCCATATAGCCGCCACTTGGGGATGCGCCAAGAGCGATTGCAGTGCCCGGATACGCTCTGTGGCTGTGCCCGCAAATGCATGAAAAGATGAAAAAGAAGGCGGAATGAAGCACTGCCATGCGTGTTGTCGGCACCATTGTTCAATAGCTTTCCACCGGGCAGTGGTGTCTTGCGACGGGGCAAAGGCGGCTGCCCACAAGGCAATGGTGTGGGCAGCCGGTACGGGGGCAGGGCATTGTATGCCGGGAGCTACTCTTGCAGCCAACGCAAGGCTTCGTTTTCGTCTTGAAACACCCTCAATTGAGCGCTTTCCACCTCCTTAGAGGCGGCATTTACCAAAAACTCGCCGCCTATTTTCACTGCGAGACTCTTGGAGAAGAGTACCGCTACTTTCGTAGGGTGCACCACTTTATTCTTGAACTTGGGCACCCATTTCACCAACAACCACGCTCTGGACTCTATGCTGGCTTTGGTCATAGGACGCTGATCCACCAAAATCTTTTTTGGTTGTTTCTCTATGATGCAGTCCAGCAAAAAGTTCCATGTGGATTGATAGTCATCTTTATCGAGATTCCCGATAAGCGTAAGCTTCAAAAAAGAGTCTTGTGGCAGGTATTCTATGCGTGCCACTTCGTTGTTCAATAAGATTTCCGGGCTCATCGTGTTATCGTTTTTAGTCAGCTACCTGATGCAACCACAACAGGGCATCCTCTTCGCTTTGAAAGGTTTTAATCTCCAAACTGGGGACGTCTTTAGTGGCCGAATCTACCAAAAATTGCCCACCTATTTTCATGGCAATGCTTTTAGAAAATAATACGGCTACTCTTATTTTTTGATTTACTTTTCTTTTGAATTTAGGTAGCCATTTTACTACAAACCATGCACGCGATTCAAGGCTGGCTTTGTTCATAGGGCGTTGGTCTATCAATACCTTTTTGGGTTGCTTCTCCAAATAAAAATCAAGCAGCACATTCCATGCGGTTTGATAGTCTTCTTTCATGATGTTGCCAATCAGATTCAAACGTAAAATGTCGGTGTCGGCGTGGTAAATAACTTGAGCAAAATCAGCGTTGTAGAGTACTTCATCTTGTACCATAGAAGGAGGCTTTAATAAGTCTTGCATTTTTCTGAGGATAAAAATAAAAATAGAAAGAATACAGTGTTTTTCCAATTTTTTCTTGTTTTCCTTCAACGGAAGTTGTTGTTGGTAAATTCGTTGGGCAATTTTTTAATACCTTTGCAGGGTTTATTTTCAAGTAACACAGTACTATTATGAACAGACAAAAAGGACCGTCGCGAAGAAGGACCTCAAAGGAAAACTCTTCTGAAAACAAAAAGAAATTTTTGGGCAGGAAGGAAAGGCAAGAAGGCAAACAGGAATCCCGCAAACCCTTTGTAAAAAGACACAAAGAAGCAAAACGGGAAGAAAAAGCAGCATTTTTGAAAAAAGAGAAAGCCCCAACGCCCCGGGTGCTACGCCTCAATCAGTATATTGCCCGTTCGGGCATATGTTCGCGCCGTGAAGCCGACAAGCTTATCGCTGCGGGGCGGGTAAAAGTAAATGGCAGTGTGGTCAAGGAGCTGGGACTAAAAGTGAAGCGCGACGACTTGGTGGAAGTGGACGGCCGGCGCATTCTGCCTGAGTCTTTTGTGTATATATTGCTCAATAAACCCAAAAACTATATCACCACCACCAAAGACCCGCGTGGCCGCCGCACCGTCATGGACCTGATCCGCGGTGCTTGTGAACAGCGGGTGTATCCGGTGGGGCGCCTCGACCGCGACACTACCGGTTTGCTGCTTCTAACCAACGATGGCGATTTGGCCGAAAAGCTGGCGCATCCTTCGCATCGTGTCAGCAAGGTGTATGAAGTGACGCTCGACAAACCGCTGGCACCCGAACACCTGGAGTCCATCAAGCAAGGGGTGCGTTTGGAAGAAGGTGTGGCACAGGTCGATGACATTGCACTCATCAAACCCCATGTGGTTGGCTTAGAGTTGCATATTGGTTGGAACCGGGTTGTAAGACGCATCTTTGAGCAACTGGGCTATGAAGTCAAGCACCTGGACCGCACGCTTTATGCCGGGCTTTCCAAAAAAGATTTGCCGAGAGGCAGGTGGCGCTTCCTTACCAAAGAAGAAGTGATTCAGCTGAAATATATGATGCAAGAGTAAGGCAGCTGTTAAAAGTGTTCGTTTTCGAACAAAAACTGTCCGATGACGGGCAGTTTTTTCTTTTGTAAGCCGGCCCTCTTTTGGTAGAAGATTAGAAAAAAAGCCTGAAACACACCGTTTTATTAGCTTTTTGCTTCTTGGGGGAAAAGATGGAATCGATTTTGCCTTTACTTATGGCACAACAACCTTTTAACTTGTTTTGTGCTATGATGACCATCGTTTCTCCACAGTTAGATAAAAAGCAATTTGAAGATATCAGTAGCCGCAATGAGGCACTTACGTTTGAGCTTTTAGTGGCGCGGCATCGCGATCGCCTTATGGCAACCATCGTGAATATTGTAAAAGACGAAGCCCTTGCCGAAGATATTTTACAAGAAACCTTCATCAAAGCACTAATGACTCTGCGCAAGGGCAAATATCAAGAAGAGGGCAAGTTTGTTGCGTGGGTGTCACGCATTGCTTATAATCTTGCCATCGACCATTTTCGCAAAAACAAGCGCTACCCGACCGGGCCTATTGAGGGGAATGAAGACTTTGAAAACGATTTGGCTTTTTGTGAGGAGTCGATAGAGGAGCAGCAAATTCAAGAGGAGAGAATTCAAAAATTGCATGCGTTGATAGAAACACTGCCCCCGGCACAGCAAGAAGTGGTCAAGATGCGCCATTTTCAAAATATGAGTTTCCAAGAAATAGCGCAGGCTACCAACGTAAGCATCAATACGGCTTTGGGGCGCATGCGTTATGCGTTGATAAACCTGCGCAAGCAAATCGATAAGCACAATATACAATTAGCGTAGGGGCGAGTCTTTTTCCTTCGCCAAGTTGTTATACACCAACCTGTCCATGATTTTAGAAGGCAGCCATTTGTTTAAAAACACCGTGAGTTTGCCTTGTCCGGTGAGTATCAATGTGTTTTTGCGTTTTTTTACTGCTTTGAAAATGGCATCGGCCACTTCTTCGGCACTCATCAATTTTTTTTCATCACGCGGCGACTCCCCTTGCGGACGCCCGTCTTTGGCAAGTGCCGTATTGCGTATGTTTGAAGCAGTAAAGCCCGGGCAGGCAGTGAGCACATGCACCCGCTTTTTGAGCAGTTCGGTACGCAGGGCTTCCAAAAAACCATTCATGGCAAATTTGGAAGCTGAATAGCCGGTACGTGCAGGCAATCCGCGATAACCGGCAATGGAAGATACCCCCACAATGCTGCCTTGGCGCTCTATGATGTAGGGCAGTGCATATTTCGTGGCATAGACCGTTCCAAAGAAATTGATTTGCATGACTTGTTCAATGACCGAGAGGTCAAGGTCTTCGAACAGCGCCCGCATGGAAATACCGGCATTATTGATTAATATATCGATTTGCCCCCACTCTTCTACTACCCGCTGCACCATTCGTTCGTTGTCTTCTTTTTTTGCCGCATCGCAGGGCACAGCCAGGCACTCAATGCCTTGGTTGCGCAGGGCTTGGGCAGTGGCTTCCAAACGCTCTTGGTTTCTGCCGGTGATGGCTACGCGCATGCCGGCCTTTCCGAAACGTTCGGCACAGGCTTTGCCTATGCCCGACGAGGCGCCTGTGACAATAACTACAGCTTTGTTTGATTGATTCATGTTCCGGTTTCGGTTTTGTCTTACAGGCAAAAATAACAATAAACTCAAGGATGCCTGTTTTTGAGTAAAAACAAAAGCAGGCAAAGAATAGCAATGCCCGTGAGGCTGTACAAAACATATTGGCGGTGCAGCCAAAGCCGGGCAGGCAGGTGCAGGTAGTGTACCCAGGGGGCTTCCGGGCGATAGGCTTCATAGGCCGCTTTCATTTGCTTCTTGTGTGCATCGGGCAATGGGGCGCCTACTACTTCCAAAACACTTCGAGGGTGCAGGGTGTCGTAACGTGCTTCCGATGGATTGAAATACACAAAGGCAATGTATTGACCCAAGGGATATTTGCCCGGGTTGCGCGCCACCAAACGGTAACGGAACAGCTTGGTACCAAAGACAGAAGTGCCTGCTCGCTTGATGTTTTGTACACTGCCGTTTTCATAAACATCCAGCCCCGCGGGCACTTGCATGGTGGGTGGCGGCACACTGGCTATATTGCCATACCCCACAATGGCAAGGCTGTATTCCACCACATGCCCCGTGACCGCTGAAAGCATATTGTTGGGAATACTGAGCTTTTCATCCAAATAAAAATTGCCTACGGGCACTCGTGTGGCCAAGGGGTGCGGCGGCAGCGCCTTGACATGCACCCGCGCAGAGTCGGCATAAAGCCGGAAGCCGGTGTCTATGCCCTTCCCTGCCTTGTTGCCTTCAATATAAGGTGCCGGTATGACTATGTCGCCGGTTTGAAAAGGGAAAAAGGAAGCTGCAAACAGCGTATAACTGTCGTATTTTTTTCCTTGAAATGTCACTTCTTGCGCATACAGTTGATGAATGGTGAAGTCTTCTACCCAACACTGCACGGGCGTGAGTGTTTTTGACAAGCGCAGCATTTGCTTGCCTATATCCGGAAACTCATAAGCAGCACGCAGCTGCTTGCTTACCAGCAAAGACAAACGCAAATGAAATTCTTCGCCTATGTACACCGTATCTTTATTCAGATATAGCAACAGGTAAACATCCTGAGCGGGCAGCGCTTCCTGCTCTTCTTTGCTGAGGGACGTTTCATACCACTCGGGGGCTTCTTGCCCTTCGAGCGGAGGTAAAATATGCAGGCTTAATGCAGGAATTTTCACTATGCTGTCGTTGACTTGCATACTGCGCTCGGGCAAGTGCAAATACCCTTCTTTTTGAGGATAGTAATACTGGGTAATGCTATGCTTTACTATAACCCCTTCATTGCTGTTTTCTGTTGTACTTTCAGTAAAGCGCTCGCCTTTTTTGAGAAGCGGATAATCAGGGAAGGCGCTCAGTGTGCGAAATTCTTCGTTGAAAATACTGACCGATATGGAAAAGGGCTCATAGAGGTGCAGCAGCGTGTCACCTGTAGCAACTTCTACCTGCTGGGCACCTGCCCGCGAGGCAGTAAATAGCAGCAGAAAAAGTAGTAATATTGTACTATATTTTGTTTTTATTGCACTATTCATTGTTTGGGCGCTTGCATACAATAAATTTTTTTCTTAAAATTGAAAAAAAAGACGCTGCCTATGATGCATCGCTACGCCTAAGTTAATGCTAAATTATTGAAAGTTATGTTGGAATACATGAAGACCATCTTGCAAAAAGTAAGCTTTGATGCTGCTTTGTTTGAAAGAGAATTGCGCAAAGCTTTGGCATTGCTGCATCCGAGCGAGCGCTCCGTTTTGAGAGATTGGTGTTATCAACAATTTTTAGATGTTTACAAGCCTTTGCTCGATAAGTATTTCCACCAGCCGGTATATGCAAAATAATTTAAGTAAGCTTTTTGGCTACTTAAAAACTATGCGATACGGCAGTTAAAACTTTGAAGCATGAGGCGATATTTGCTTTTGTGGCTGGTGTTACCGGCGGGGGCTATGTTTTTTTTCAACACCTATGTTTTCCCTTCCTTCATGCAGCAGATAGAAGCTGTTGCCGGGCAGCAGTATCGCCTTCCGGACGTGCACCTGATGTACTCTACCGGGGAGCTTAGGCAGCTGCTACAAAACTTGGGCAGTGAAGGGCGCAGCATATACCGGCAAATGATTCTACAGGCCGACCTGCTTTATCCGTTGTGCTATTCGTTTTTCTTTTACCTGCTTTTACAGTTGCTCTCACCGCGCGAAAAGACAAAGTACCGGCATTGGAAGTTTCTTCCTTTTGCAGCAGCCTTTTTTGACTATCTGTAGAAAACCTTTCCATTCTTTTTTTGCTGCATGCTTATCCCGCTTTCCCTGCTTTTGCCGGTCGCTTGGCTGCCTTTGGCACTACCGCCAAATGGGCGACTTTGCTCATGGTAGTTATTGGTGCCGGTATGGCATCACTGGCGTGCTTAAAAAAGCATATGAGCGCAGGCAAAGCATAATTTTTTCTTCGGGCATGGGTTACCTTCCGGCAAAAAAGGTATCCTTATATGCAAGGATGGTTCCGGGCTGTTTGTAAAAATGGGCATATATGCATAGATTCGGAAAGATAGAAAGTCATGTATCGCCGACACAAACGAGCACTATGCCCATTCAGTCATCTACAGATGAACAACTGCTGGAGGGAATCCGCAGGGGAGACACCGCTGCCATCCTGCAGCTATACAAAATGAGCTACCATAGCGTAGAGCACTTTATTGTGCAGAATAGTGGAAGTGAAGCCGATGCGCAAGACATTTTTCAAGAAGCCTTGATTGTGCTTTGCGAAAAAGTGTCACAGCCGCATTTCATGCTTACATCTTCCCTGAGCACCTTGCTGTATTCCATTTGCAGACGCATGTGGCTCAAACGCCTGCGCGATGCAAAACGACATTTAGACGTAGATGACTTTCAGGAGTTCATTCCCTTGGAAGAGGAGAATGAAGACTGGGAAGCAATGGAGCAGCAACGCCGGGCTATGCACCGGGCAATGGAGGAATTGGGGAGCCCTTGTAAGGAGCTATTGAAAGCCTATTACTTCGAGCATAGAAGTATGCAGGAAATAGCCGACCTATTTGGATATACCAATGCCAAAAATGCCAAAAATCAAAAGTATAAATGTTTGCAGCGTCTGAAGCGTTATTTCTTTAAGATATTGGATGTTAAGTAGTTAATAAAAGACTTTATTAAGCAATGATATGAAATGGGAGGAGCGCATAACGTGGATAGAGGGCTACTATGAACAGCGCCTGAGTGAAGAGGAAAGACAACACTTTGAGCAGCTGTTGGCAACGGACAAAGTCCTGCAAAAGGAATGGGAGGACTATTGTACGCTTCGCCAAAATATGGAGGCTTACTGGAAGTCACAGCAGCTGAAGAAGCGTATCCAACAAGCCGGGGCTTTGTTCTTTGCCGAGAAGAAACAGCAGGCTTCCACACAGGAAAAGCCGTTTGGGGCTGATGCCGCTCCGGTGCGCAAGCCCAAGGTGTGGCATTATCATTTATCCAGCATGCTGATTGCGGCCTCGGTGGCGGCAGTAGTGACAGTATTCGCCATCAATTTCTATAAGGTAAATACCCTTGAAGTAAAGCAGCAGAACTATTACCAAGCCTTAAAACGCGATATTGATGAAATACGCGAGCAAAACGCTTCTTTGATAAAAGAGCGGGAAAAAGAAGAAGAAGATATGCCTGCTTTGCGGCAGGTCAACACCAGCGCCACTGCTTTCTTGCTCTCTGCCGAAGGCTACGTGGTTACTACCTACCATGCCGTAGAAAACGCACGCAGCATGCAATTGGTGCAATATCGCGAGCAAGACACCATCCAGCTCGATGCCGCTTTGGTACACTTCGACAAAACCTTGGACTTGGCTCTTTTGAAAATAGAAGATACTGCCTTTCAGCCTAATGAATATGATTTGAAAAGCTTACGGTTGATAGCGGGCACCATAGACCTTGGCGAGGAGGTGTTCACCTTGGCTTATCCTCGTGAAGACCTGGTGTATGGCGTGGGCGCGGTGAGTGCACACACCGGTTATGAGGGCGACACCTTGGCCTATGAAATCAGCATTCCGGTGAACCCCGGCAATAGTGGTAGCCCTTTGTTTGATGGCGCCGGACGGCTGGTAGGCGTTATTACCGGGAAGCACACGCAGTCTGAAGGGGCGGCTTTTGCCGTAAAGAGCACTTATTTATGGCAGTTTTTACAGCATATAGCCGAGGCCGATTCTTCCTTCGCGGCCTGCTGGCAACACTTGGTTTCGCAGCGCTATGCTCCTTTGCGCTATTACAAGCGTCCTGCGCAGATTAAAGCGCTACGCTCCCTGGTCTTTGAGCTAAAGACTTACAGTCAGTCGGCACTTCAGTAATATTTGCCCAAAACCTACATTCGATAGAATTCCCAAAGTCATGATTTTCTTATGGCTTTGGGAATCATTATATTGCACTGAAAATAACCTTTAAAAAAAATGAGGAAAATTGCACAATACTTCGCTCTTTCTCTTATTTGTCTGTTGGGCAATATGTACATGACACAGGCACAAAAAGCAGTGTTTGGCATCAGCCCGATGGGCCTGAGTAAACAAACTACAGACATTGTTCCCCTGCTCCAGGAGTACTTAAACAAAGAGATGCCTTTTCCGGTCGAGGTGCGCATGTATGATTCGGTTTATGATTTGGTGAAAGCATTGCAAGGTGGGGAAGCACAGTATGCATACATTAACCCCTTTGGCTACCTTTTGGCAAAGAGTGAAGCCGCCTTGGAAGTGTTGGCTATGCGTGGCAATCCGGATGGACAACCGGAAGTTTACCGCAGCTGCCTGGTAGTGCCGCAAGCAGTACCGCTCAATAGTATTGAAGACTTACAAGACCATATGGGCGAATACCCCATTATTTTTACCAACGTTACTTCCACTTCCGGGCATCTGTTGCCCCGCCTGGTATTGAACAAGGCAGGTATTCAGGCGGAGGTGTATTTTAGCGATATTGTTTTTGCCGGAACTCACCAGGCGGTGATTGAACGATTGCATGGCGGTGAGCCTGCCGTATTGGCTTGCTCTTACGATTTGTTGCAGATGAAGACACAGGAAGGAAGCATAGACCCGGCCTCTTACAAGATACTGTGGAACTCGGAGGCTATTCCACATGGGCCCATCGTGTGCCAAAGCAGCTTGGATGCCACACAAAAGGAGACCATGTTGAAAGCACTGCAGACCATACCTGAAAAAGCCCCTGCCTTATGGCAAATTTTCACCGAGAAGCTGTGGCGCAATCCTAAAGTGCGCATTATCAAAGGCGAAGAATCGGTGTTTGATTACCTGCAAGCCTTGGTAGAGAGCGACGAAGAGCTGATGTTTATCTTGGATTTTTATTTGGCTGAATAAGCACTTTTTTGAGTAGGCAGCTGTATTTCATAAATAATGCTTTGCGGGTGCTCTGATTTCTCTACTTTCAGGGTGCCCGCCTGTTTTTTTAGTATGTCTTTGTAAATCAGGCTGAAGGTTTCGCGTAGCGAGGCAGCCAGGTGGCTTCGCACCGGCCCTTCATAACCGGGCAGCTTGATGGCAGCCACAGAGGCCGGCACCTCGATTCGCAACACGCATTTGCTTTCGTTGACAGCTGCAATGGCAAGTGTGATGCCGTTGCCTTGTTTGCTTTCACTAATGTGAAAGTAAATGATATTGAGAAGTAGCAGGCGCAAAAGCTGTGCATCAGCGTAAATCTGTATTTCATCCGTTATGGAGGTTTGCAGGCTTACTTTATTGGTATCCAAGCTGCTTTGAATTTCTTCGATAAGCTGTTGTACTTTGTCATAATTGAGCGTAATGCTTGATAAATGCAGGGGCAGTTCATCTTTTTGAATGGCCAGCCAAACGAATATGTTCTCTGCAATCACGTCGATTTGATTGATGGCATACTCCAGGTCTTGAGCCGACTGACGGATTTCTTCTTTTGAGAGCTTATCAACAAAGTGGGTGAGCAGGTGGGTAATGTTTCGCATGGTGCGCAAGGGAACGCGCAGGTTCTTAGTCAATAAAGCAAGGAGCATCTCCTTCTCTTGATTGGCATGGAGCAGCTCTTCTTGGGCTTTCAATAGTTCCTGATTCAGCTCGTGCAAGCGGTGTGCTTGGCGGCGCATCCGGTCCTCGTTGAGCTGCAGTTCCCGGTTGGCAGACTCCAGTGCTTGTTTTTGTATCTGCAGCTTTTCGAAGTACTGTTGAATAGTACGGGTAACAGGGCGAAAGACAAGCAAGCCTATAAGCAGCAGTAACACAATGGACACAATCGTGAGCCCTAAAGCCACGCGCCCCCAATAGGCTACTACCTGAGCCGCCTGCTCGTCATATTTAAAGGCAATATCCTGCATGTAGGAAACAAAAAGAGGCACTTCTTTGCTGATGGTTTGCCGGGCTTGTGCAAGCAGCGAGGAATCGAGTTGAGGTGCCTCGATAAGCTCGTGGGCGAGGCGTGTCAGTCGTGAGAAGTGTTGGTTGGCTACTCTAAAGATCGCTTGTATTTCTTCGGTGTTGTATTGTACATCTAAGTTGAAGTCAGGGTCTCCTTTCTGCAAGCCGACATAGCCCTTTTCGAGGGTTGCCAAGCTGTATTGAATGTTCTGAATATGTTGCTGTTGTTCTTCGGCTGTGCTTGCTGCACTCAGCTTCCATACGGCTATTTCAATGGCTTGTGCGTCGGTGGCGCAACGTCCGGCTATGTTGACCATGCGGCTTACATAGGACCGGGCATTCAGCGGGTTGTTTGGGTCCGGTGTCAAATAACGGCTGATGATGCCATAATTGAGCAAAATGATGCCTGCGACCAAGCTTAAGCCGATGATGTAACTCCATAAAAAATAACGATGCAACAATGGTGAGTTGGTCTTGGTTGGGCTGCCCATAGCTAAGAGAAAGGTTTCTGTAAGATGCTAAAATTTATAGAATTTTATAGGCTAATCAAAGACGTGATGGACTTTATGAGGACGGCAAATCACGAGATGCCCCGCTTTGCAAGCCCCAATAAAAGCCCAGCCCCAAGGGTATGAGCAGCAGGTTTTTCCATACAATACTTTGCCATCCCTCGAGGTAAAAGAAAGTGTCGGCAGCCCACAGAGCCAAAGCCGTTCCAAGCAGACAGCTTACAAGGTAGCCCACACGATAAGGAATGGGGTAGTGGCGCTGCCCAAGCCAATAGCAAGCCAACAGCATGATGCCGTAAGCCGCGAGCGTTGCATAAGCACTGCCCATATATCCTATACGCGGTACCAACCATAGGTTGGCAAGTACCGTAACAACCGCCCCCAGAAGGGTGAAATAAGTACCGTATATGGTGCGGTCGGTAAGCTTATACCAAACGCCCAAGTTGAAATAAATGCCTAAAAGCAGATTGGCCATCAGCAGTACGGGCACAATGCCAAGCGCTTGATGGTAAGCCTCATTGCGTATGAGCAACCACTTGAGCCAGTCGATGTTGAAAGAAACCGCCAGTACAGCCAGGCAGCCTATGGCTGTGAACCAGTCAAGTACGCGGGCAAATACTTCCGGGGCATTCCGGTCTTTGACTTTTGAAAAATAAAAAGGCTCGGAAGCATAGCGAAACGCCTGAATGTAAAGCAACAGAAACACAGAGAACTTGACGCAGGCGTTATAAACGCCCAAAATATATTGGTTGGATTGCGGGTACAGGCCTTCGGGCATGTAATATTTGATAAACCACCGGTCAGCCAGGCCGTTGACCTGTCCTGCCAAACCGGTAGCCACCAGAGGGGCTGCATAAGCTATGAGCTGACGCATGAGCGGGCGTTCAATGCGAAAACGGAAGTCTTTGAGATAGGGCAGTAAAGGGAAAAACAACAAAGCGTTGGCCAACAGGTTGGCCAAGAAGACGTAGCCCACTTTGTCGTGAGCGCCCAACAAGGAAGGCAAAGTGCCGCCTTGTGGCAGTATCCATAAAAAGAGTATGTTGAAACCTACGTTGAGTAAGATGCTGCCTACTTTGGTGAGGGCAAAATAACGGGCTTTGTGCAAAAAGCGCAGGCGGGCAAACGGAATAGCCCAGAGGGCATCGATAAACATCAGAGCCGCCAGCAGGTAAATGTACTCTTCCTTTCCCGTATAGCCCATATAATTGACCAGCTGAGTGGCATTCAAGGCAAGCAGGGCAGAGAGCAAGCCGCCCAACACAATGATAAAAGAAAGGGCTTGCGAATACACCTTTGACTCGTCCAGTTTATTGGCATAGCGGAAGTAGGTGGTTTCCAGTCCAAAAGTGTAGATGATATTCAGAAAAGCCACATAACTCAACAGCTCGCCTACGGCGCCGTATTCTTCGGGCTGCAGGATGCCCTTGCTTGTATAGAAGGGCACCAACAAGTAATTGATAAGACGCCCCAGTATGCTGCTTAGTCCATACCAGAGCGTCTCACCTGCCAGCTTGCGGATGCTACTCATGGAGTGTGTGTGTCAATCGATAAAAGTCTGTTTTACTTACCGGTGAAGTGTGGGGTTCGTTTTTCCAAGAAAGCAGAAGTTCCTTCTTTGAAGTCTTCCGACTTAGCAGCCAAACGGAACGAATTGGCTTCGGTTTGGTAGCCGTTTTCTTGTTCGTTGTAAGAAGCATTCACGCACTGAATAGCCAGCCCTATGGCTTTGGGGCTGTTTTTCAGTATTTTAGCCATCAATTCTTGAGCGGCGGGCATCAACTCTTCGTAGGTGTCCACCACGCGGTTCACCAAGCCCCAATCCAGCGCTTTGGTGGCGTCAATCATTTCGGCTGTAAGAATCATTTCGAGGGCACGCCCTTTGCCTACGAGCTGCGGCAGGCGCTGAGTGCCGCCATAACCGGGAATGACGCCCAGTTTTACTTCCGGTAAGCCGAACTTGGCTGTTTTCACGGCAATGCGCAGATGGCAAGCCATTGCCAGCTCGCAACCGCCTCCCAGGGCAAAGCCATTGACCGCAGCAATCACCGGCTTGTAGGCTTGCTCTATCATGGCAAATATTTCTTGCCCTACTTCGGAGAACTTGCGGCTATCGAGTTCTGTCAGTTGAGCGATTTCGGCTATATCTGCCCCGGCCACGAAGGCTTTTTGTCCTGCACCGGTGATGATCACACCACGGATGCTGTCGTCGTCATAGACAATTTGCATGGCTTCGTGCAGCTCTTCGAGGGTGGCTGCGTTCAGGGCATTGAGCTTGCTTTCCCGGTTGATGGTGATGAGGGCAATCCCTTCGTTGACTTCAAACAAAATATTCTTAAAGTCCGGCATAGTTGTTTCTGTTTGGTTAGGGGTTCTATATACAAATTATCTGTACATCACCGCATTCAGTGCTTCTATGGTGCGCTTCACATTGGGCAGGGTGGCTTCTACCAAAGTGGGGGCATAGCCTAAGGGCACATCCATGCTGTTGACACGGCGCACCGGCGCATCCAGATAGTCGAAGGCAAAGCGTTGGATATGATAAGTCAGTTCAGAAGAGATGGCGCCCAGGGGCCAAGCTTCTTCCACAACCACGGCACGGTTGGTTTTCTTTACGGACTGAATGACGGTGTCATAATCAATGGGGCGTACGGTACGCAGGTCAATCACTTCCACTTCAATGCCTTCTTTTGCCATTTCGTCGGCGGCTGCCAGGGCTACTTTCATCATTTTACCGAAAGAAATGAGGGTGGCAGCATTGCCTTCGCGCACTACTTTGGCTTTGCCTATGGGAATCAAATATTCTTCTTCGGGTACTTCGCCTTTGTCGCCGTACATCAGCTCGGATTCCATGAAAATAACCGGGTCGTCATCGCGGATGGCTGACTTGAGAAGCCCTTTGGCATCGTAGGGGTTGGAAGGAACCACCACCTTTAAGCCCGGGCAGTTGGCATACCAGCTTTCGAAGTTTTGCGAGTGCTGTGCCGCCAGCTGACCGGCATTGCCGGTAGGACCACGAAAAACAATAGGCACAGGGTATTGCCCCCCTGACATTTGCATCATCTTGGCTGCGCTGTTGATGACCTGGTCTATGGCTACCAATGAGAAGTTGAAAGTCATGAATTCGATAATAGGACGCAAGCCGTTCATGGCAGCCCCTACGCCTATGCCTGCAAAGCCCAGTTCCGAAATGGGGGTATCGATGACACGCTTGGGTCCAAACTCTGCCAACATGCCTTCACTCACTTTGTAGGCGCCATTGTATTCGGCTACTTCTTCGCCCATGAGAAACACGCGCTCGTCGCGACGCATTTCTTCGCACATGGCTTCGCGCAGGGCTTCTCTGAATTGTATTAGTCTCATATCGTGTGTGCTTAATTGAATACTTTTTTGAAAGTAAATGTTTATGAGGGGGTAAAAATAGAAATTTAACAAACAATTCTCAACATTGTGCAAACGAATCAGGCACATTCGTTTTGCCCGGACAGAAAAGCGCAAAGCTTGTATCTTTGTTTTGACTCAAACAATCAATCCTATGACAGCACTTGTGTCTTTTATATGCTCTTTTTGGCTTTCGTTTGTTTCGCTTTCTACCCGGCATGACTTCCATACCAGCCTTGCCGACGTACGCTACAACACGAAAAGTAAGCACTTTGAAGTGGCGTTGCGTGTTTTTACCGATGATTTGGAGGCAGACCTGAGTAAATTTACCGGTAAAAAAGTACGCTATCCGCAACAAGGAAAGGACCGCAGCCCCGATGCCGCTTTGACTGCCTACTTGAAGCAGCACTTCTACCCCGTGTATAAAGGCAAGCCCCTGAACGATATTCACTATTTAGGCAAAGAGAACATCGTGGACGTAACATGGATTTACTTTGAAATTCCGGCCGGTAGCATTCGCCCCGATAAGCTTCGTTGGCGCTACAGCCTGATGTTTGATTTGTTTGATGACCAGAATAACCTGCTCAACATAGATTATCAAGGGCGGAAAGCCACTTTGCTTTTTGACCGCACACATCCCGAGTTACCTGTTTCTTGGGATTAAAGCGGCGCAAACAAGCCTGTTTTTGCCAGTGCTTTGCATGGCATTGTGTAGATTTGTATGAACGTTCACCAAAAACAATAGACGTTATGTCCGGAATATTCACCTTACCTATCCCCAAAAATGAACCTGTATTGAGCTATGCGCCCGGTACGCCCGAGCGTGCAGCCTTAAAAGAAGCTTTACGCACTCTCAAATCGCAAGAGTTGGACATCCCCATGGTGATTGGCGGGCAAGAAGTACGCACCGGCCAGGTGGTACGCATCGCCCCGCCCCATGAGTTGTCGCATACTTTGGGACATTTTCATAAAGGGGGCAAAGAAGAAGTAGAACAAGCCATTCGTGCTGCCCTGAATGCCAAAGAAGCATGGGAAAATATGGCATGGGAGCAGCGCCTTTCCATCTTCCTGAAAGCCGCTGATTTGATTGCCGGTCCTTATCGTGCCAAGTTGAATGCGGCTACCATGTTGGGGCAGTCGAAAAACGTGTTTCAGGCAGAAATAGATTCTGCTTGCGAAATGGTCGATTTCCTGCGCTTCAACGCCAAGTTTGCCGAGCAGATTTACCGCGAGCAACCAGAATCGGCGCCCGGCATGTGGAACCGCATGGAGCACCGCCCGCTCGAAGGCTTCATCTTTGCACTTACGCCTTTCAACTTTACTTCTATTGCCGGCAACCTGCCCACCGCCCCCGCCATGATGGGCAACGTGGTAGTATGGAAGCCGGCCGAAACGCAAATTTATTCGGCACATGTGCTGATGGAAATTTTCCGCGAAGCCGGCCTGCCTGACGGAGTCATTAACCTTGTTTTTGTGGATGGACCCGTGGCCGGTGAGGTTATCTTCTCGCATCCCGAATTTGCCGGCTTGCACTTTACCGGCAGCACGGCCACTTTCCAACACCTGTGGCGCACCATTGGCAACAACATCGACCGCTACAAGTACTATCCGCGTATTGTGGGCGAAACCGGCGGCAAAGACTTTGTGATTGCCCATGCTTCGGCCGATGCCAAAGCCTTGGCTACAGCCTTGGTACGCGGGGCTTTCGAATATCAGGGACAGAAATGCTCGGCTGCTTCGCGCGCCTATATTCCTGCCAACTTGTGGGAGGAAGTGAAGCAATATATGTTGGAAGACCTGGCAAGCATGAAGATGGGCAGCCCCGAGGACTTCACCAACTTCATCAATGCGGTAATCGACGAAAAGGCGTTCAACAAAATCACCGGCTACATAGACGCAGCCAAGCAGGCGCCCAATGTGGAGTTGATTGCCGGTGGCAACTACGATAAATCGGAGGGCTACTTTATAGAGCCCACCATCTTCCGCACCGATGATCCGATGTACACCACCATGTGCGAAGAAATATTTGGTCCGGTGCTGACGGTGTACGTCTATCAGCCCGAAAACTATGAAGATACGCTCAGCCTGGTGAACCAAACATCGCCTTATGGTTTGACCGGAGCGCTGTTTGCCCAAGACCGCTATGCCATAGAGCTGGGTACCAAGAAACTGCGCCATGCCGCAGGTAACTTCTACATCAACGACAAGCCCACGGGCGCCGTGGTGGGGCAGCAGCCTTTTGGTGGCGGGCGTGCATCAGGCACCAACGACAAGGCCGGTTCTATTTTGAACCTGCTGCGCTGGGTGTCGCCACGCACCATCAAAGAAACCTTTGTGCCCCCGGTAGATTACCGCTATCCGTTTATGCAGGAAGACTAAGCAAGCGCATCAATAAGCAAAAGCCCGGTGTGCACAGCCGGGCTTTTTTTATGCTCTTGCCCGTGGAAAGGGTGCTACTTTGGCTTTCTGTATTATTTTTGCATATATGCAAGCCGTTGGGCTTATTTGATTTTCAATATTTTCCCGGATGTATGCTAAAACTTCTTGACAAATATATTCTGCGGCAGTTTCTGGTGACTTTCGTTTACGTGGTGTTTATTTTCATTTCCATCATCGTGGTGATTGACATCATAGAGAAGTTGGAAGACTTCCACAACATGCCTGCCACGGTGGAAATGATCATTACGCAGTATTATCTGAACTTCATTCCCTACATTGCCAACACCATCAGTCCCATCATGGTGTTTATTGCCACGGTGTTTGTGACCTCGCGCATGGCCAACCGCACCGAAATCGTGGCTATTCTGAGTAGCGGGGTGAGTTACCTGCGCTTTTTGCGCCCTTATTTGATTGGCTCTTCTATTTTGGCGGTCATTACTTTTTATCTTATCAACTGGGTTATTCCGGATGCCAATAAGGTACGCGTCGATTTTGAAAACACCTACATCAAGTCGCGCTACTATTTTGATCAGCGCAATGTGCACATACAAGTGGCGCCGGAAGTGTATGCCTACATGGAGAGTTACGATAATATTTACAACATCGGCTACCGTTTCACACTGGAGCGTATTCGTGACGGGCAGCTGCTCGAAAAACTGGAAGCGCCGCGCATCGTTTGGGACAGCACCAAAAACAAATGGCACGTTGACCGCTACACGTTGCGCAAAATCGATGGCATGAAAGAAGAGCTTAGCTTTCATGACGGTATGGACACTACTTTGAATCTTTCGCCCGAAGACTTTCAAAGCAAGCACCTGTTCAATGAAAAGCTGACTTTGCCCGAACTGAATGAATACATCGCTTTGCTGAGGTTGCGCGGCTCTGAAAATGTGCAAATGTATTTGATTGAAAAGTACCTGCGCTTTACCTATCCCTTTGCCATGATTATTCTGACGGTGATAGGGGTGCTGGTGTCTTCGCGCAAAAGCCGGCGGGGCGTAGGGGCGCAAATTGCCTTGGGTTTCGTTCTGGCTTTTGTGTATATTCTTTTCTTCATCCTGAGCCGGGCGATTGCCAATGCCGGCAACATGCCGGCTATGTTGGCGGTGTGGTTGCCCAATCTCATCTTTGCGGTGATTGGTTTCTTTATTTACCGTGTAACGCCTAAATAAGCGCTTCTTTTATGAAAGCAGACTGGAAAGACTACTTGCACTTGCATTTTATTGTTTTCATTTGGGGGTTTACGGCAGTGCTGGGCGACCTCATCAGCATTCCGGCGGTGGAGCTGGTTTTCTGGCGCACCTTGCTTGCCTTTGCAGGGATGGCTTTTTATATGCGCTGGCGCAAGGTGCCTTTGCGTCTTGAACGGCGTGCTTTGCTGCCTATTTTCTTAACCGGCAGTTTGATTGCTGCCCACTGGATTTTGTTTTTTGCCGCTACCAAGGTGGCCAATGTGTCTATTTGTCTGGTGGGTTTGGCATCGGTTACCTTATGGACAAGCCTTCTGGAGCCGCTCATCAACCGGCAGCGCATTAAGTTGTTGGAAGTGGTCTTGGGTTTGATTATGATTTTTGGGCTTTACCGGGTATTTGCCGCGGAGTTTTCCTATGCTTTGGGCTTGATATTTGCCGTGGCATCGGCTTTTTTGGGTGCACTTTTTGGTATTCTGAATGCCCGGCTTGTGAAACAATACCACTATTATTCCATCACCTTGTATGAGATGTTGGGCGCTTGGGTTACCTGCGTGTTGTTTTTGCCTGTGTACAGGTTCTTTTGGGTGGAAGAACTGCAGCTGCTGCCTACGCCTGCCGACTGGGGCTATTTGCTGGCTTTGTCGGGTATTTGCACCGTCTATGCTTTTTCGGCAAGTGTGAAGTTGATGAAAAAATTTACGGCTTTTGCAGTGAATTTGACGGTAAACTTGGAGCCGGTTTATGGCATTCTGCTGGCTTTTTGGTTGTTGGACGAAGCCAAATATTTGTCAGAAGACTTTTTTGTAGGCGGCGCCATCATTTTGGGGGCGGTGTTTGCCTATCCGGTGCTGAATTACTGGTTCTATGGGCGAAAAAAGAAGGCGCACATAGAACCTATGCGCGCCACACATATTGAATAGCCGTTCACTTGCACTACTGCTCTGTTTGCTTGGCTTCATTCCATAGGGCATCCATTTCGGCCAAGGTCATGTCTTGCAAATGGCGCCCTTGCTCACGGGCTTTCTGTTCCAGGTATTGAAAACGCTGTATAAACTTGCGGTTGGTGCGTTCGAGAGCGGTTTCGGGGTTGAGACCTGCCAAACGGGCGTAGTTGATAAGGGCAAAGAGCAGGTCACCAAATTCGGCTTCCGCTTGCTCTTTGTCTTTGAGCTTGCCTTCTTGCAGATGGGCTTTGAATTCGTGCAACTCTTCTTCCACCTTGTCGAGTACTTGCACGGCTTCGTCCCAATCGAAGCCTACGGCACGGGCTTTCTCTTGTATGCGCATGGCTTTAATCAAAGCCGGCAGCGATTGGGGTACGCCGGAAAGCACAGACTTTTGCCCTTCGGCTTGCTTTAACTGTTCCCAGTTCTTTTTTACCTGTTCTTCGTTGTCGGCTTGCACGTCGCCGTAAATATGCGGATGCCGGCGAATCAGCTTTTCGCAAAGTTGCTCGATGACATCGGCAATATCGAAGGTTTGGGTTTCGGAAGCGATGCGCGCATAGAAGACGATATGCAGGAGCACGTCGCCCAATTCCTTTTTGATTTCTTCCATGTCTTTCGAAAGGATGGCATCCGACAGCTCATATACTTCTTCGATGGTCAGGTGGCGTAGGCTGTCGATGGTTTGCTTCTTGTCCCAAGGGCATTTTTCGCGCAGTTCGTCCATGATATCCAATAAACGTCCGAATGCGCGCAGTTTTTCTTCTTTTGTGTGCATGATTTTTTAAATTAGCCGGTGCGACAAATTTAGTGAAATTCAACTGTATGGAATTGCTTCATTATAGAACCTATGGCGAGGGTCCGGCAATTGTATTGTTGCACGGCTTCTGCGAAAGCGCTTCTATCTTCAAACACTTTTTGCCTTCGTTGACGGCGCATGGGCGGGTGATAACCATTGACTTGGGAGGCTTTGGGCAAAGTGCCGGCCGCCTGCCCCAACCGGTAACCATGGACAGCATGGCACAACAGGTGGCTGCCGTGCTCGACCATCTGTCAATAGAAAAAGCTGTCTTCATCGGGCATTCACTGGGCGGCTATGTGAGCTTGGCATTTGCCGACCTTTATCCCACAAGGGTTAGAGGCTTGTGTTTGTTTCATTCTACAGCCCTTGCCGACAGCGAAGAGAAAAAACGCACACGCAACAAGGTGATTGAGTTCGTGAAAAAGGTGGGTGTGCCCGTGTTTATCGATTCTTTCGTGCCGCCCCTGTTTTATGAAGGACGGCGCGAAGAACTGAGCGACTACATAGAAGTATTGAAGGCAGAAGCAGCCCAGACACCGCTGGAATCGGTGGTGGCAGTAACCGAAGCCATGCGCGACCGCCCGGCAAGGCTGCATGTATTGGAAAAGGCAGATTATCCTGTGTGTTTCATCATCGGGAAGAACGATGCAGCCGTAGCTTTGGAAAGCTACATGGAGCAAATTGCACTACCTAAGCAGAGCACTGCCCATTTTTTGGGAGAAACCGGGCACATGGGCATGTTTGAGCGCCCGCAAGAGTGTTTGCAGTTTTTGCGTGCCTTTGTGGAGCAGTGTCTTTAGCAGTCCGGTGCCAAGTCGGCAAAAACAAAAGCATGTTCGCGCCGGCTACCGTCTGCCAATGTATAGGTATAGTGCTTTTGTTCGGTGCCTTGACACACCACGGGCAAGGGGGCTGCAAAGAAGCAGGCATCGTACACGAAGGTATGGAACTCGCCTTTTTCCCCGAACATGTCCACGCCGGGGAATTGGCGGGCATAGTCGGCAGGTCTATAATCTTTGCCTGCTACACCGGCGGGCAACTTGTCCAGGTCGGCAGCACATATGACCGCCCGTATGCCTGTTTCTTCAAAAAGCTGTGACAGCTGCCCATAGGGCATTTGCCAAAGGGGAAACAAGGCTTGCATACCGGCTTTTTGGCACAAGCTTAGGCGGTAGGCTTTCAGGTCTTCGAGGTGCAGGTCGCCAAAAGCAACATACTCGAATCCTTCGTCCTTTATTTGCTGGTAAAATTGCAGCATGCTTTGTTCGTAGGCTTGGTTGTCGGCTGCGGCAGGCACATGTATGAGCTGCAAGCCAACGCCCATAGCTTGTGCTTGTGCTTCGATGAGTGCCACAGGCACACCATGCATGCTTACACGCCCAAAGGACTCACTGACGGCGCAGTGCAAACAGATACGGGCTTGCGGATACAGACGGCGCAAGTGGGCATAGCACAGTGCCGAATCTTTGCCACCGCTCCAGCTCAGGTGAATAAGCATAGGTTCAGGCAGTTTCCGGATAATATAGCAAGTAGAGATAAAACTGCAATTTGCCTAAAGAAATCAAAAAAGCACAAGGGACTGTGCAAGAAGTACACTTCCTGCTAAAATCTTTTTAATCAACTGTTTTAATAATCGAAAAAAGCCATCTATCTTTGTCCGGCAAATAAAGGATTTAAACTTTTATTTGCCATGTCTGAAAACAGCAAAATTCTTTACGAAGCACTCACCTACGACGATGTGCTTCTGGTTCCCGCCTATTCCGAAGTACTTCCCCGCGACGTCAGCACACGCACACTTCTTACGCGCGATATCGAGCTGAATATTCCCATTGTGGCCGCAGCCATGGATACCGTTACCGAGTACCGCTTGGCTATTGCCATGGCACGTGAGGGTGGTTTGGGTTTTATTCATAAAAACATGCCCATAGAAGCACAAGCCGAGCAGGTGCGCAAGGTGAAGCGTTCGGAAAGCGGCATGATCATCGATCCCGTAACCTTGCCTGCCGATGCCACCTTGGCAGATGCGCAGCGTATCATGAGCGAATTCAAAATCGGAGGCATTCCGGTGGTAGATAAAGAGGGGCGCTTGATGGGTATCATCACCAACCGGGATTTACGCTTCCAAAAGAAGCTTTCGCGCCCTGTGAGCGAGGTAATGACCAAAGAAAACCTGATTACGGCTTCGGAAGGCATCACGCTTGAGCAGGCCGAAGAAGTGTTGCAAGAGCATAAAATAGAGAAACTGCCCATTGTCAACAAGGAGGGCATATTGGTAGGGCTGATTACTTACAAAGACATTATGCGCCGCCGCAACTATCCGAATGCCTGCAAAGACCATTTGGGGCGCTTGCGTGTGGGGGCTGCCGTGGGGGTTACGCACGACATCCTGGACCGCGTGGCTTTGCTGGTGAAGGCAGGCGTGGATGTCATCAGCATAGATACCGCACACGGGCACTCGCGTGGGGTGCTCGATGCCGTGAAGAAAGTGAAGCAGGCATATCCCGATTTGCCGCTGGTTGCGGGCAATGTGGCTACCGGTGCGGCAGCTAAAGCTTTGGCAGAAGCCGGTGCCGATGCCGTAAAAGTAGGGGTCGGACCGGGCAGCATTTGCACCACGCGCGTGGTGGCAGGCGTTGGGGTACCACAGCTGAGTGCCGTAATGGAAGCGGCTGCCGCCTTGAAAGGTACCGGCATTCCGGTGATTGCCGACGGCGGCATTCGTTATTCGGGCGATGTGGTGAAAGCCCTGGCGGCAGGTGCAAGCACTGTGATGATTGGTTCGCTGCTGGCAGGTACCGAAGAGTCGCCCGGCGATGTCATCATTTTCGAGGGGCGCCGCTTCAAGACCTACCGTGGCATGGGCTCGCTCGAAGCCATGGAGGCCGGGTCCAAAGACCGTTATTTCCAAGATGTGGAAGACGACATCAAAAAGCTGGTGCCTGAAGGTATTGTGGGGCGCGTGCCTTACAAAGGCACTGTGGGCGAAGTGGTTTATCAGCTGGTAGGTGGTTTGCGTGCCGGCATGGGCTATTGTGGTGCCAAAGACATAGCCGCCCTGCAAGAAGCCAAATTTGTGCGTATTACCAATGCCGGCGTGCGCGAAAGCCATCCGCACGACATCATCATTACGCGCGAAGCGCCTAACTATAGCACACGCTAAGTACGTTTCACCTATGTGAGTTTGTCAAAGCCATGGCAGCTTGTATGTCATGGCTTTCTTTCTACAGCACTGCCCTTATAAAAAAGCCGCCCCTTTTAGCGGGGCAGCGGGGGTTTTTTGTATGCTTTTTATTTATAGCTTCATGCAGTATACAGGAATAAATTCTACGCGATAAATCACCGCTTTGTCTTGCAGTTTTTCGACTACGAAGAGGGGCCTGTTGTTTTCTTGGCATTTGAGAAAGAAAGAACACATATGGTCTTGTAATATTTCATCTCCGTTATAATCGCTCAATATTAATTGAGCCAGTTCAGCCGGGGACATCACGGGCAGGTTATCGAGTTCAGAAAGTGGCACCTCCCGGTGCATATTGGGTTTTTTCCCGCGCAGGCGGGCATCAAATGCGGTGGCAAATACTGCATCGCTACTACCGGGATAGCTTGGGATTCGAAAAGCAAAAGAGTAGAGGATTTTCAACGAATCCCCAAAAGGACCGGGTTCATTGAGAAGTAGCGGGCGTCTGGGGATATTGACCAGCTTGGCACCTTGTCCGGGTGTGTCTTCCAAGAGCATGTATAGCGGGGCGTTGTCTTGGGCGTGTGCGTATTGAGCGAGGATATACAGGAGGCATAACAGTAATAGTTTATTGAAGGTTTTCATAGGGCTATTCTGTTTTTATGAATTTAGCAAAAACGGACGAAGCATTAAACATTCATTTAATAAATGAAAAAAGCCGCCCGGTGAGGGGCGGCAGGATGAAGGGGGCGTATATCTTTTTCTATTTATAGCTTTATGCAGAATACAGAAATAAATTCTACGCGATAAATCACCGCTTTGTCTTGCATTTTTTCGACTACGAAGAGGGGGCTGTTGTTTTTTTGGCATTTGAAAAAGAAAGCACACATATGTTTTTGTAACATCCTGTCTCCGTTATAATCGCTCAATATTAATTGAGCCAGCTCAGCCGGGGACATGACCGGCAGGTTATCGAGTTCGGAAAGTGGTACTTCCCGGTGCATATTGAGTTTTTTCCCGCGCAGGCGGGCATCAAATGCGGTAGTAAATACTGCATCGGTACTTCCTAAACCTGTTTTGCCGGGATAGCTTTTGATTTGAAACGTAAAAGAATGGAGGATTCTCAACGAATCCCCAAAAGGACCGGGTTCATTGAGTGCTAAGTAGAGAGTATTGTTCTTATACAGCCTGGCAGGCTGTCCGGGTATGTCTTCCAAGAGTATGTATAGCGGGGCGTTGTCTTGGGCATGTGCGTATTGAGCGAGGATATACAGGAGGCAGAACAGTAATAGTTTATTGAAGGTTTTCATAGGGCTATTCTGTTTTTATGAATTTAGCAAAAACGGACGAAGCATCAAACATTCATTTAATAAATGAAAAAAGCCGCCCGGTGAGGGGCGGCAGGATGAAGGGGGCGTATATCTTTTTCTATTTATAGCTTTATGCAGAATACAGAAATAAATTCTACGCGATAAATCACCGCTTTGTCTTGCATTTTTTCGACTACGAAGAGGGGCCTGTTGTTTTTTTGGCATTTGAAAAAGAAAGCACACATATGGTCTTGTAGTATTCTGTCTCCGTTATAATCGCTCAATATTAATTGAGCCAGCTCAGCCGGGGACATGACCGGCAGGTTATCGAGTTCGGAAAGTGGTACTTCCCGGTGCATATTGAGTTTTTTCCCGCGCAGGCGGGCATCAAATGCGGTAGTAAATACTGCATCGGTACTTCCTAAACCTGTTTTGCCGGGATAGCTTTTGATTTGAAACGTAAAAGAATGGAGGATTCTCAACGAATCCCCAAAAGGACCGGGTTCATTGAGTGCTAAGTAGAGAGTATTGTTCTTATACAGCCTGGCAGGCTGTCCGGGTATGTCTTCCAAGAGCATGTATAGCGGGGCGTTGTCTTGGGCATGTGCCATGCTCATCTTGCATAACACAAGTAAAATAAATAACAAGCGTTTCATGACTTATTCGATTTTTTTTAAAGTTTGACATTAGAATAGTATAAGATAAATTGAATAGCACCTTGATACCAATCATAAGTGTCTTGCGATTGTTTTACTTCCATCATAAACAGGGCGGTATGGTGCAGCCCCGCCCAAGCGGCTAAAAGGTAGTCTTGCATAGTAAGTGGATTAGGATAGTTGGGCGATCTTTGCCCGTTATCTTCATCTATTACCCACATGACCTGTGCCATTAAATCGCGGTATTGCAGCGCAATCAAGCAATGGTGTACATGGCTGCGTGTATTAGACTCAATATCCTCATACTCGGAAAAATTACTTGGGTCGTATGTTTGATAGGCATTTTTTAAATAGTGGTTGTCAGGCAGCAGGGAAGGATCATCCGCTGATTGTCCGTTGGTAGCTTCAATAAAATCTTTGAATATTTTTGCATGGGCTGCTTCGTGAACAATAGAATGTGCCACCAAGGCTTTTGTGGGTTGAGGGGTAAACAGTTCAGGGGTAAGGGCTACGGTTATTTCCCATTTTCCATTTTTAAAGCTAACCTGTGTAAATCCCCCCAATTTTTCACCATTTTGTGGTTGTTCAGGATGAGAGGCAATGTCTAACTTATAAGTGATGTAATCGCTTTCCAAATCGTGAATCAACGCTTGAAACTCCGGCACTTCCATCATTTGCTGCCATAGTTCCTGCAAGCCCGGTTTGCTCAGAAAAGCCTCTGTGGGAGTGAAAGGTCCGAAGTCAATGGGGTTGCCCGGCAGTGGGTTGTCCGGGTTTTTGATAGGCGGAAGCTTCGGATGGGTGTCACCGGGGTCCATAGGTGGCAGCTCAATGCCATCTTGCCAGCCGGGATTACCACTGCCGGAACCCCCGCCAATGAAGATGCCGCCCCAATTACCGCCATAGTAGCCGCCGGAACCACCACCGGTGCTCCCCCCGGCGCTCCCGCTTGCACCACCGCCACCGTTGTTGTTGCAAGGATCTGAATCAGGAGAAGCTATCTCGACCACTCCTTTTGAGCTTATCCATGTACCGGATTCACTTATTTTACACCAAGTGGTTCCATTACATGTAACTGTAGCAATGCATCCGGGATCATCTGCCGTGATATTTCTCGCTATTTGATACGCCTTTTCTTCGCTAAACTTGCCATGAGGTTTTCCCTCAAGTTTCTGCAAGAGGTGGTAGTTCATGTCGTACAGAAATAAGCTGCCGCTAAAGTCGCCGGTGTAACTGCTTGCTTCGATGAGCAAACGACTGCCTTGACTGGTTAAGGTTTCCTTGTCGGTTGCCAGCTCCACAATGTGGGCGTTGACTACTTGTTTGTGCCGGTCAAACTCCACACGTAAGCGCCGGCGGAAGGCTGTGAAGTAAAACACACTCAGAGGTCTGTGCAAGGGTACCAGCAGTACAGCATTTCCTGCTTGATTGTAGTAAAGCTCTGCCTGCTGCCATTGAGGATAAAAGTAACTTTCCAATTTTTCCTTTTCCTCTGCCGGCAACAGGGAGTGGTAAAGAGGTACTCCGTCGGGTAGTGGATTGTGCGCCCAAGGGTCTGGTGGCAAGGCTTCTTGCGCCAGCTTTACGTAATAAGCCACTTGGTTTTGCGGCAGCAGTTCAGGCGTCTGCCGGAGACCACAACCATAGAGAAGGAGGATATAAATTACCCCCCCCATTTTCCATAGATGGTGGAATTTGTGTTTCATTTTGTATTTTGATTTTTGGTTTGATAATGCAAGTGTAATAAAAAATCATTTTTTACAATTTTTCACTTTGTTATTTTTTTGTAAAAAAATCATTTGAAAACCTATTTGCCTCATCTCCCTGTTACACATCTTTTTTGTACCTTGTCTTGTCAGCGAAACAAACACCCTTTTAACCGGTCTGTCGTATGCGTTACCTCCCTCCTGCCTTAGCAATAGGCGTCGCTGCCGTGGTGTCGGCGCTTATTTTGTCTTATACTTACCTGAATCGCTATGCCTACCAAGATACCATAGAGGTGATTGGCTTGGGCAGCAAGGATTTCAAGTCCGATTTAATCGTGTGGCGGGCGTCGTTTTCGCGTAAAGCGCCTACTATCAAAGAGGCTTATGCCTTGCTGGATGAAGACCGGGCATTGGTGATGGCTTTTTTACAAGAGCAAGCCGTAAAAAAGGAAGAGTTCGTTTTTTCGCCTATAGCCATCAGCAAAGATTTCGTTTACAGCTATGATGACCGTGGCAGGCAGTATTCTACCTTTAATGGCTATGTGTTGTCGCAGACACTTACCATTGAGTCGAAACGGGTAGATGCGGTAGAAGACATCATGCGCAATATTACGGGCTTGATACAACGTGGGCTGGAGGTCGTATCTTACGAGCCGGAGTATTACTATACGAAGTTATCGGAACTGAAAATTCAGATGATAGCCGAAGCTACGAAAGACGCCCGCCTGCGTGCCGAAAAAATAGCGCAGGAAGCAGGTGCTTCTTTGGGCAAGTTGAAAGGTGCCCGTATGGGAGTGTTTCAAATTACGGCACAAAACAGCAATGAAGACTATTCGTGGGGTGGGGCTTTCAATACTTCGTCTAAAATGAAGACGGCCAGCATTACCATGCGCTTGACTTTTGAAGTGGACTAAGCGGCTTGTGATGGAAAGCCAAAAGGACTGCCGGCATGACAGCCCTTCCGGCTTAAAAGCAAGCAATGGCAATCAATAACTTTCCGATTCGTTGGGAAAATCGACCGCTTTCACATCCTTGATGTATTGCCCTACTGCTTCGGTGATGATGGTGTGCAGGTCGGCATAGCGGCGCAAAAAGCGCGGGTTGAAGTCTTTGTTGATGCCCAGCATGTCGTGCAGCACCAGCACCTGCCCATCTACATCGGGACCGGCACCAATGCCAATAACCGGGATATGCAGTTGTTTGGCTACACGTGCAGCCAGTTGGCGGGGCACCTTTTCCAGCACGATGGCAAAACAGCCGCACTCCTGAAGCATGAGTGCATCTTCTATGAGTTTTTGTGCTTCGGCTTCTTCTTTGGCGCGCACGCTGTAAGTGCCAAATTTATAAATCGATTGGGGGGTAAGCCCCAAATGCCCCATCACAGGAATGCCGGCACTCAGAATGCGCACGACCGATTCTTTGATTTCCGAACCACCTTCCATCTTGATGGCATGCCCACCGGACTCTTTCATGATGCGGATGGCAGAGCGCAAGGCTTCGGAGGAGTTCCCTTGGTAAGAGCCAAAAGGCATATCGACCACCACCAATGCACGCTTGGCGGCACGCACCACCGACGATGCGTGGTAAATCATTTGGTCAAGCGTGATGGGGAGGGTGGTTTCGTGCCCTGCCATCACATTGGAGGCAGAGTCGCCCACCAGAATGACATCGATACCGGCGGCATCTACCAGCTTTGCCAAGGAGTAATCGTAGGCAGTAAGCATGCTTATTTTTTCCCCGTTTTGCTTCATGGCTTGAAGCGTGTGGGTGGTGACGCGTTTCACTTGTGAATGTACAGACATAAGCTTGCAGTTTTAAGTTAGAGCAATCGATGAAAGTTATTTTTTAGCCAGCCACTCTTCGGGATTGAGCGGCGTTTGGTTTTTATAAACGTAGAACTGAATGGTCGTAACGCCGTCGTGGTCAGTGAGGGCTGTGCCCAGTTTTTGCCCTGTTTGCACCTCTTGCCCGTCTTTTACCAACACTTGCGACAAATTGCTGTAGCTGGTAAAGTAGTTTCCATGGCTTATCATCACGGCATAGCCGTGCCCGGGTACGGTGAACACTTTTTCCACTTTGCCGCCAAAAACGGCATACACACTTTCGCCCCTTTGTGTTTGAATTTTTACGCCATAGTTGTTGACGTATATTTTTTCCAATACGGGGTGTTCACTAATGCCGAATGGTTGGGCAACGAAGCCTACTTTCACAGGCCATGGCAGCTTGCCCCGGTTGGCTTCAAACGATTTGGCTACGGCAGCGCCTTCCGGCGTCAATACCATCTTTTTGCCTTCGCTGTCGCCGCTTTTTTTGATTTCTTCTTTTACTGCAGCTACAATCATCTCTTCGAGCTGTGCCAGTGCCCTCTGTTCTTCTTGTAGCTTGGCACGGAGTTCCCGCTCGCGCTTGTTCAATGCTTCGATGGCTTTGTCTTTCTCTTCTCTGAGTTTATTGAGCTTTTCCGTTTCTTGTTCCAGGAGGCGTAGCGCTTGCTCTTTTTCTTTGCGTTGTTGGGTAACCCGCCGGTTTTCTGCCTCCAGCATTTGTTTGGTTTTGGCTATTTCTTCAAACTGAATGGCGCGTATGTTGGAATACTGACGCAGATAATTCAAGCGCCGGAAGAACTGATTGAAGGAGTCGGAAGAGAAGAGAAAGGTCAGTTTATTGTAAGACGAGTGAATTTTGGATGCCTGATAAATCAGGTGGGCGTATTCTTTCTTCATGTCGGCGAGGTCACGCTCCAGCGCCGATATGATCATTTCGGTTTCGCTAATATTGCGGTTCAGGTATTGTATTTCTTTGCGGGTGTTGCGAATCAGCTCTTCGCGGTTGCGTATGGCTGCGTTGATGGCGTTCAGCCGGCCCAAGCTGATGCCTTTCTCCTGGCTGGTTTCCCGTAGGATGCGGTTGGCTTCTTCTATTCGCTTGAGTTGCTCGAGACGCCGCCGCTCCAGCTCTTGCTTGCTTTGGGCAAGCAAGCAAGAGGCCTGCAGGAACAACAGCAAAGACAATATGGTGCCAAGACACTTAGTCACGGTCAAACAGGAGTCTTTCACCGGTGATGGATTCGTCGAATTGCCCGTTGGCATAGGCCAGGTGTCCCGAAACAATGGTGTGTGTGATGGTAGCCGGGAAGGTAAAGCCTTCCAGTGGCGACCAGCCACATTTATAATGTATGTTTTCTTTTTCGATGGTAAAAGGCGCGTTCATGTCGAAGAGTACAAGGTCTGCCCAGTAGCCTTCACGCAAGAAGCCCCGCTCGCTAATATTGAAGCAAGTGGCAGGGGCATGGCACATCTTTTCCACTATCTTGGGCAGTGTAATCCAGTCTTGGCGGGCAAAGTGCAGCATAATCAGCAGGGAGTGTTGCACCAAAGGCAAGCCGGAGGGGGCTTCCCAGTAAGAGCGCTGCTTTTCTTCCCATGTGTGTGGGGCATGGTCAGTGGCTATCACATCGAAGTAGTCTTCGTGGAGGGCAGTCCACAATGCCTCCCGGTGTTTGGCTTCTTTAATAGCCGGGTTGCACTTGATGAGATTGCCCATCGGCTCATAGTCGTCTTTTGAAAACCACAGATGATGCACACAGACCTCTGCGGTGATGCGCTTTTCATGCAGTGGCGTTTGGTTATCAAAAAGGAAGACCTCGTCGCCGGTAGATATATGTAAAATATGAAGACGGGTATTGTATTTCTTTGCCAGCTCTATTGCCATGCGCGAAGACTTAAGGCAGGCTTCCACATTGCGAATTTCGGGGTGGATGGAAGCCGGTGGGTTTTCGCCGTACTTCTCACGGTAAGCAGCCATGTTGGCACGTATGGTGGCTTCGTCTTCACAGTGGGTAGCAATCAATAGGGGCGCTTCTTTAAACAGGTTTTCCAATGTGTGGTAATCATCTACCAGCATGTTGCCCGTGGAGCTGCCCATAAATACTTTAATGCCGCATACACGCTTGGGGTCGGTGCGCAGTACCTCGTCGAGGTTATCGTTCGAAGCCCCCATGTAAAAGGAATAGTTGGCCAGCGAACGGCGTGCCGCTATTTGGTATTTTTCTTCGAGCAGCTCTTGGGTAAGAGTAGGCGGCTTGGTATTGGGCATTTCCATGAAGGTGGTTACGCCGCCGGCAACGGCCGCTTTGGCTTCGGTATATATTTCGGCTTTATGAGTGAGCCCGGGTTCACGAAAATGCACTTGGTCGTCAATAACGCCCGGCATGAGAAACTTGCCGGCGGCATCAATGACTATATCGGCTTGTAAGTGGCTGAGGTTGTCGTCGATGCGTTCGATGCGTCCGTTCTTTACGAAAACATCTGTTTCAAAAATACTACCTTCATTGATAGCCCGGCAGTTGAGTAAAAGAATGCTTTTGCGACTCATATGTTAAGAATGTAATTGTTTCCAAATAATGTCTTTGAGTAGTTGCAGGTTTTTGCCTGTTATCGAAGATATGAAAATAGACGGAATATCGGTAGGGAGTGTTTGGCGTATTTCTTCTTCCAGCTCGTCGTCCAGCATGTCGGATTTAGAAATTGCCAATATGCGTCGCTTGTCCAACAACTCAGGATTGTATTTTTCCAATTCTTTGAGCAAAGTATGGTACTCGGCTACTATGTCTTGGGCATCGGCAGGCACCAAGAAAAGCAAAAGCGAGTTGCGTTCAATGTGGCGCAAGAAGCGAATACCCAAGCCCTTGCCTTCGGCAGCGCCCTCAATAATGCCCGGAATGTCGGCCATGACAAACGACTGGTAGTCGCGGTAAGGCACTACGCCCAGGTTGGGGGTGAGGGTGGTAAACGGATAGTCTGCAATTTCGGGTTTGGCCGCCGAGACAGCCGAAAGCAGGGTAGATTTGCCCGCATTCGGGAAGCCCACCAAGCCCACATCAGCCAGCAGTTTCAGCTCCAGGATAATCCATTTTTCAATGCCCGGCTCACCGGGTTGGGCGTAGCGTGGTGTTTGGCGTGTCGATGATTTGAAGTGTTGGTTGCCCAAGCCACCACGCCCGCCGGGCAACAGTATTTTTTCTTCGCCGTCTTCGGTGATTTCAAGCAGTATTTCGCCGGTTTCCGCATCGCGTGCGATGGTGCCCAAAGGTACTTCTATGATTTCGTCTTTACCACTGGCCCCTGTTTTGTTGTTTCCCGCACCGGGCTGTCCGTTTTCGGCACGTATATGTTTGCGGTATTTCAAATGCAGAAGCGTCCACAGTTGCGCGTTGCCACGCAAGATGATATGTCCACCGCGTCCACCGTCGCCTCCATCAGGACCGCCCTTATTGATGAACTTTTCGCGATGGAAATGCACGGCTCCTGCCCCGCCTTTACCGGAGCGGAAGCATATCTTAACGTAATCGATGAAGTTAGGTGAACTCACAGCCTTTTGTATTTTATGTACAAAGGTAAGCAAAAGTTGAGTGAGAGTAAGAAAAAGGCTTATGTTTCAGATGAAAGGCAAAAAAAAGCTGCCTTTCATCTTTGAAAGACAGCCTTGAAAAAGCACGCAGCGGTGGCGGCATCAACTAAGCACCGCCGCCGCTGCTTTTTCCAGTGCCTGTATGGCCGTTTGTAAAATGCCGAAGGCTACTTCTGCCATGCGGTTGCCTTTGTCATCCAAGGTGGGGTTGATTTCCACCATTTCCCAGCAAACTACTTTTTCATTTTCGCACAACAAACGGTTGATTTCTTGGGCTTCTTCTGCGGTCAGTCCGTTGGCTACGGGGGTGCCGGTGCCCTTTGAAATGGCGCTGTCCATACTATCCACATCAAAAGATACGTAAACAATATCGCAGTTTTCCAGGTATTGAAGTGCCTGGTTCACGGTGTGTGCTGCCCCATGACGGCGCACGTCTTCTACCGATATGTGTGGAATATGATTCCTTTCAATAAGGAAGGCTTCTTCCGGCTCGAAGCTGCGCAGCCCGATAAATACAATGTCTTCGGGCAGTATGTGTTTGCCGCCGGCCAAGTCTTTTAATTTGTTCCAGCATTCAATGGTTTCTGCTTGCGGGTCATTGCGCTTGCAGGCCAGGTTGTCTTCGCCCAGTGCCAATGCCAGGGGCATGCCGTGCATGTTTCCGGAAGGGGTCGTATAAGGCGAATGCAGGTCGGCATGGGCATCGATCCACACTACGCCCAGGCGCTTGCCGGGATAGGCGCGCATCAAAGCAAAGATGGTGGCGGCAGCCGTAGAGTGGTCGCCTGCCAACACTACATTGCGGGTATAGGTGCGCAACGATTTCTCTATTTCACGGCTGATACCATGGGCAATGCGTGTATAGGCGTCGATATAATGTGCATGACGATAAGGGCTTTCGTCATAGAGCACATCGTTTTCATGGGGAACGTATTGGATAGGATAATGTTTAAACAAAGGATTGTGTTGAGTCCAGCCCACGACCTTCAATGCCTCTATGCCCAAGCTGGCACCCCGTGTGCCTGCCCCTATTTCCGAAGGTACACCTACTATATTTACTTTGCGTTCCATAACTATGTTGTTTTTTTATGAGCTTGCTACATATCTGAAAAGAAAAAATAAGGTACTACTCAAATGAAATGAGTATTTACAGAAACAAAAGCGTTTTACTTTTCAGAATTTAGCTAAATTCGTGTCTCTGAATGAGTGGCAAATAACTAATAACGTGCAATGAAAACATACCGTGAACTGATTGAACAGACCTTTTACTTTCCCACCCAAGAGTTTCGGGTTGAAGACGATGAACTGCTGTTTAACGAAGTGCCTTTAATGGAGCTGGTAAGCACCTATGGCACGCCTACCAAGCTGACTTATTTGCCGAAAATTAGTGAAAAGATTCAAGAAAGTAAAAGGTTATTTAATAATGCCATTAAAAAGTATAAATATTCCGGGAATTACACCTACTGTTACTGCACGAAGTCGTCGCACTTCTCTTTTGTGATAGAAGAAGCTTTAAAGAACGATATACATCTTGAAACGTCTTCTGCCTACGATATTCCTATCATTTGGAGCGTTCACCGCAAAGGACTTTTCGGCAAAGACCGTTACATTGTATGCAACGGCTACAAACGGCCGCTATACACACAGTATATCCGCGAGTTGTTGGAAGCCGGTTTCGAAAACTGCATTCCGGTATTGGATAATTTGAAGGAAATAGATGCTTATGAAGATGTGGATGTAAAAGAAGTGAAGTTGGGCATCCGCATTGCTGCCGACGAAGAGCCGAATTTTGAGTTTTACACTTCCCGTTTGGGCGTGCGTTATAGCGACATTGACCGCCTCTATCGTGAGCGCATTGCGCACCACCCGAAGTTTAAACTCAAGATGCTACACTTTTTCATTAACACGGGCATTAAAGATACCGCGTATTACTGGAGTGAGCTGAGCCGCTTTATGTATAAATACTGCGAGCTGAAAAAGGTATGCCCCGACCTGGACACCGTGGATATAGGTGGTGGTTTTCCCATTAAGAACTCTCTGCAGTTTGAATATGATTACGAGTACATGATTGAACAAATTGTATCCAACATTAAATGGATATGCGAGAAAAATCATGTGCCCGTGCCCAACATATTTACCGAGTTTGGCTCTTTTACCGTAGGTGAAAGCGGTGCTGTTTTGTACAAAATCATTGACCAAAAGTTGCAAAACGACAAAGAGCTGTGGTATATGATTGACGGCTCTTTCATTACGCACCTGCCCGATGTATGGGGCATCAACCAAAAATTTATTTTGTTGCCCCTGAACCATTGGGACAAGCCTTTCCATAAAGTAAACCTTGGCGGCCTGACCTGCGACAGCCTGGACTACTACAACTCCGAAGCGCACAGCTCCGAAGTGTTCTTGCCGGTTATCGAAAATGAGGATGAACCTTTGTATATAGGCTTTTTCCATACCGGTGCTTATCAAGAGTCGTTGGGCGGCTATGGGGGCATTCAGCATTGCCTGGTGCCGGCGCCCCAGCATGTCATTGTTGACAGAGACGAGCAGGGAAAAGTGCGCTCCCGTCTGTTTGCGCCTGAGCAAAGCAGTGAATCTATGCTGCGTTTGTTGGGATATACTTCCTAATTAGGCGCGATTTTTGTAACTTAATACCTCGTATTCCGTTTGTGTAAAAAAATCAGAAAGTGTTATGAAGAAGTTCGTTGCTTTTTTGCTTCTTGCCGGGCTGTTGGGGCTTTCCTCCTGTGCAAAACGCTATACTTGCCCTACTTACATTAAAGATACGAAGACCGCCAAGCAGGAGGTGCGCTCTTAAAGTGAAGCGCCTTTTAATCTCTTCTTTCCGGTACGCTCAATATGATTTCGCTTGCCTCTGCCAGTGAATGAGCAACATAGTCTGCTGATTCGCAGGCAGATTCTTTTTTGCCTTTAATGAAAATGGTGCGCAAGCCTACTTTTTGAGCGGCTTCTATATCCCGGATGCTGTCGCCCACCATCCAAGACCGTGCAGCACATATACGATGCAAGGCAATGGCTCTTTCCAGCATCAGGCTGTGCGGCTTGAATGCAAGCGAGCGGCTGACAGAAGGATGTATGGGCGCAAAAAACAAATCGTCGAGCATAATGCCACATTGCTGCATAAGATAATGATGGCAGCGCAAGACATCTGCGGTGTCGTAAAGCCCTTTGCTAATGCCCCCTTGGTTGGTCACTACGATAAGCCGGAAGCCCGCGCCTTGTAGTTTGTGTAAACTTTCACAAACGCCGGGCAAGATGTCGAAATCTTCAGGACGATAGGTGTACTCACCCCGTTCGCGGTTCAGGACCCCGTCTCGATCAAGAAAAACAGCTCTATGTAGTAACATGCAATTACTTTTTTATTTCTTTTTTACAAAGTTGGTCTTTTTTTGAAAAAATTTTGGCAAACAAACCTTTCCGTTCTTTGAGAGTTTTCAACATTTTTCTAATATTGAACAGCTCAAACCCCCATTAGAAAACTGATGACCCATGGCAAAGCTGAAGAATATAATTAAACAACTTTCAAAGGAGGATTTTGAAAATATTTACAATTCTCTGATGGAAAGCAGTGCGGAGAAGTCTGCCTATCTGCTTAAATTTTTATACCAAAACAAGCTCCCCGATTCCAAAATCATGGAGGAGTTGGACGTGAACTCCAATGCGTACTATACATTGCGCTCACGTCTGAATCAAAAGATTGAAGAATACCTGCTTGAGCAGATTGAAAGCCCGCGCACGGACTTGTTAAAAAAGGTGGCAAACATTACCGAAGTGGTATTCACCAAAAAGCGTCCTATCATCATTGCCACCCTCAAAAAGCTTGAAAAAGAGCTGAAGGACTTCGACTTGTCAAATGAGCTGACGATTGTATATAAAACCCTCAAACGCTTACATGTTCACCAGCCCGAGCAATACTACAACTATTCGCAGCTTTACAACCGTCACGTGGCTTACATGCTTTCGGTAGATAAAGCCGAGATGCTCATTACCGAGTATTTCAAAAAATATGGCGATTACTTCTTTACCCAAGATGAAACCGACAAGCTGGAGCTGACGCTCATGCGCAAAGAGCTGCTGAGCACCGCCAAGCTCTATGAGTCACACCGGCTTTACGTGTACAAGGCTTGTGTGGATATCTTCCATCGCTTGTTTGTGGAGGCGGAAGAAAGCATGGACGACGAGCCCATAGAAGACATGCTGCGACGTGCTTCGGAAGTCTTCTCCATGTACAACGTGGACCCCATTTACTATCACCTGCAGATAGTATTCGAATTCCTGCGTTTGGAATACTATAACCATTATAAAGTGTATCGCAAGGTAGAAGATTACTTCGATGAAGTAAACGATTCCTTGTCCAGCCTGTTAACGAACTATCCGCTTTATACTTTCCCGGCACGCTTTCTTTATACCAAAATAGAGCGCCACTTGCGCATGGGCTCGGAGCAAGATATTTATCCGGAAAACGAAGCGCTCTTTTACGACTTCGAACCCGATAAGAACGACTTGCCCACTTATGTAAGCTACGTTTGCTACCGGGCTTTGAGCTGTTATTATGTGAAAGAGTTCAAAGAAGCAGCCAAGTGGTTGAATGACCTGCTCAACGATGTGTCTTTGAAGAAATATCCTTTCGTGCATATGAATGTGAAGCTGCTGTTGGCGCTGCAATATTGCATGTTACACGATATCGAGCTGTTCAATCAGTTGGCAAGCAGCATTCAACGGCAAATACGCTTGCACGGCAAAGAGAACTGCCCCTATGAAGTGGGCTTCTTGAAGATATTGAAAACCCTGACCAGCCCGAATAAACGCAACAAACCGGAAAAGGTGCGCGCTTTAGCCAACAAGCTGAGTCAAGTAACCCCGCGTCTCTTCTGTCCTGTGCAGTATGTGAAAATAGACGAGGAATTTATAAATTGGGCACTGAATTAAGAGATAGTCGTTGAGTGCTTGAAATGCCGCTTTTTTAAATTCAGTATTGGTTTAACAAAAAACACAAATAAACAGACATACTTATGCAAGAATTGACACCCATTACCGTCGCCTATGGGGATGGCATCGGTCCTGAAATCATGGATGCCACACTGCGTATTATTACGGCAGCAGGTGCACGTATTAAGCCGGAAGTGATTGAAATTGGCGAAAAAGTATATCTCAAAGGCAATCCTGCAGGAATAGAAGATAGTGCATGGGATTCTTTGCGCCGTACCCGGGTATTTTTGAAAGCCCCCATTACTACACCGCAAGGCGGCGGCTTCAAAAGCCTTAATGTGACCGTTCGTAAGGTGTTGGGCCTTTTTGCCAATGTGCGTCCTTGTGCTTCTTATGCCCCCTTCATCGATACGAAGCACCCCAATATGGATGTGGTGATTATCAGAGAAAACGAAGAGGATTTGTACGCAGGAATTGAACACCAACAAACCCCTGAGGTAGTACAATGTTTGAAGCTGATTAGCCGCCCGGGCACGGAAAAAATTATTCGTTATGCTTTTGAATATGCCCGGCAGTATGGGCGTAAGAAGGTAACTTGTTTTACAAAAGACAATATCATGAAGCAAACCGATGGTTTGTTTCATAAGGTCTTTGAAGAAATAGGGGAAGAATACCCCGAAATTGAAAAAGAACATTGGATAGTGGATATTGGTGCCGCTAAGCTGGCCGATACCCCCGAAATGTTCGATGTGGTAGTATTACCCAATCTTTATGGCGATATTTTGTCGGATGTGGCAGCACAAATTGCCGGCTCGGTAGGCTTGGCCGGTTCTGCCAACATAGGCGATGGTTTTGCCATGTTTGAAGCTATTCATGGTTCTGCGCCGCGCCGTGCGGGGCAAAATATGGCAAACCCCTCGGGCTTACTGATGGGCGCTATTCAAATGCTGGTGCATATCGGACAAGGTGATGTGGCTGAAAAAGTGCACAATGCTTGGCTCAAAACCATCGAAGACGGTATTCACACCTACGATATTTATCGCGAAGGCGTGAGCAAGCAAAAAGTAGGCACCAAAGAGTTTGCCGATGCCGTCATTGATCGCTTAGGTGAGAAGCCGCAGCAGCTCAAGCCCGTAAGCTATTCCAATGCTAAAAAAACCATAGAAATAAAACTTAAACCTGCCGAGCCGGTTACCATGGAAACGGTAGGTGTGGATATTTTCTTGTATCATGAAGACAGAGACCCCAACAAGTTGGGCAAAGCGCTGGAGCAAATTACAGTGGGCGAACTACGCTTGAATATGATTACCAACCGCGGCACCCGTGTATATCCGCATGGACACCCCGAAACCTTCTGCACAGACCACTGGCGTTGTCGTTTCAAAGCCAATGGACAGGCGATTAGCTACCGCGACATTATTCAGTTGCAACAAAAGGTGACAGAAGCAGGTTTCCAGATCATTAAAACCGAGAATCTATGCCGTATTAATGGCAAAGATGTGTTCTCTGCCGGACAAGGTGCCGGTTGATAAGAAAAATAGAATATTATTTTGTCTGCCAAATTGTGTTTGGTGAAAAATTTTGATAAGCGGCTATATAGCCGCTTATTTTTTTGCACTTTTTTTGCTTGTATTACACTGTGAGAAAGTAGGCTTTTATGGTGTGGCATGGCAAGCCGGAATCCTTTATTTTTAGGTAGCATATGAAAATCAGATGGCTATGGCAAAACTACTTCTGTGCTTTTCGTTCATTCAGTTGTTTTCATGGACCTATAGCGGCAGGTCGCTGATAGAGTTCGAACCGGTGCGGGGATATGTATTTGTCGGACCCGATACGGACTTGACCATGCTTTTCTATACCATCAAAAGCGAAGCGGAGTGGGCAAGTGTTTTTGAGCCCTATCCGGGGCATTACCCCAAGAAGGTAACACGTGTCGATTTTAATCGATACGATGCCATTGCACTCATTAAAAACGGTTATGATTACTGGTTCTTACGTCCACAGAAAGTGGAAGTAGAAAACGGGGAGGTGAACCTCTTTTATGAAGCATACATTACAGAAAAAAATATCCCGTGGAAAGCTGCCATTCCTTTAATCGTGCTCATTCCAAAGGGGAAATACAAGGCAGTGCGTTTTATTGAAAACGGGCGTATTGTGAAGCGCTTGGAACACTACTAAAAGCCGGAAGCAAGAAAAAAATAAAAGGGAGCCCGAAAGCTCCCTTTTTATATTCAAACACAAGCCTGCTTGAATGCTCTTTATTAGAGAGGAATGTTGCCATGCTTTTTCTTGGGCAGGCTCTCTACCTTGTTTTCCAACATTTCAAAAGCACGAATCAACTTCTGACGGGTTTGCGAAGGCATAATGACCTCGTCTATGTAACCACGGTGTGCTGCCCGGTAAGGATTGGCAAACTTGTCTTCATATTCTTGAATTTTTTCTTGCAACTTGGCTTCCGGGTCCTCGGCGGCGGCTATTTCCTTGCGGAAAATGATTTCGGCCGCGCCTTTGGCGCCCATCACGGCAATTTCAGCAGTGGGCCAAGCATAGTTCATATCTGCCCCTATGTGCTTGGAGTTCATCACGTCGTAGGCACCGCCATAGGCTTTGCGTGTGATGACAGTAATGCGGGGCACAGTGGCTTCGCAAAAAGCATAAAGCAATTTGGCGCCGTGGGTGATGATGCCGTTCCACTCTTGGTCGGTACCGGGCAAAAAGCCGGGCACGTCTTCAAACACCAGCAACGGAATATTGAAAGCATCGCAGAAGCGCACAAAGCGGGCTGCTTTCACGCTGGCGTTGATGTCAAGCACACCTGCCAATACCGCCGGTTGGTTGGCAACAATGCCTATGCTGCGCCCTGCCAAACGGGCAAAACCTACCACGATATTTTCGGCATAGTTTTGATGTACTTCAAAGAAGCTGCCGGCATCGACCACCTCCTCAATCACTTCGCGCATGTCGTAAGGCTGATTGGGGTTGTCGGGCACTATGTCATCCAGTTTGGGGCGCAATTCGTCTTGTGGAGTATAGGGCAGACGCGGCGGGTCTTCTTCGCAGTTCTGCGGAATATAGCTCAATAGCTTTTTGATATGCTCGATGCACTCTACTTCATTGCGGCAGGCAAAGTGAGCCACCCCACTTTTACTGGTGTGTGTGTGTGCACCGCCCAACTCTTCTGCCGTCACGTCTTCATGAGTCACTGTTTTTACCACGTTGGGACCGGTCACGAACATATAGGAGGTTTTTTCGACCATCAAAATAAAGTCGGTAATGGCCGGCGAGTAAACTGCACCGCCTGCGCAAGGTCCCATGATGGCCGAAATTTGGGGAATCACCCCCGAGGCACGTGTGTTACGGTAAAAGATATCGGCATAGCCGGCAAGCGACACCACACCTTCTTGAATGCGGGCGCCACCCGAGTCGTTCAAGCCAATGACCGGTATGCCGTTTTTCATGGCTAAATCCATAATACGGCATATTTTTTCGGCATAGGCTTCGGAAAGCGAGCCACCGAAAACAGTAAAATCTTGAGAGAAGACGTAAACCGGGCGCCCATTGATGGTACCATAGCCGGTCACTACCCCGTCGCCCAAGTAATACTCTTTATCCAAGCCAAAATCTTTGCAGCGGTGCATTACAAAGCGTCCTATCTCTTCGAACGAGCCCTCGTCAAGCAGCAGATCCAGGCGTTCGCGCGCCGTGAGCTTCCCTTTTTTATGCTGGCTTTCTATTTTTTTTATGCCCCCGCCCAAAAGGGCTTCTTCGTTTTTCTTTTTTAACAACTCGTATTTCTCTGCTTTGGTGCGGGCAGAGAGTTTTCCCTTATGTTGTTCCATATCTTGACAAGTTCAATTGAATTGATACATAGGTAACAAATGCCCTCCCAAGATAAGCCTAAAATCAAGGATTGTCAAACCATTGGGCAAAGGGAGTCCGTTTGAATTGTGTAACTTTGCACCGGGTGGTAGTTACTTCATGCATCGAGTGGTAGCTACTCATGAGCTTGTGCCTTGCGAAAGGCACCCGATTTTAACCGTAGAACACAATGAGACCGGCAACTGTCAATAACTTTAACTTTGACTTTCAAAAGCACCTGAGCGAGCAACCTATCTTCCGCTACGTACAACAAGCAGCCGACGAGCTGGGCGTGGAAACCTATGTGGTAGGCGGTTATGTGAGAGACTGCCTGTTGGGGCGCCCTACCAAAGATGTGGATTTTGTATGTGTGGGCAGCGGCATTGAATTGGCAAAAAAGACGGCCGCGCTCATTAGCCCCCAATTGAAAGTAAACGTATATAAAAACTTCGGCACTGCCATGTTTCATTTCGATGGCTGGCAGGTAGAGTTTGTAGGCGCGCGTAAGGAGTCTTACCGTGCCGACTCACGCAAGCCCATCGTAGAGAACGGCACACTCGAAGACGACCAAAAGAGACGCGATTTTACCATCAATGCTTTGGCGGTGTGTGTGAACCAAGCCCGTTGGGGCGAGCTCATTGACCCCTTCGACGGACTCAAAGACATGAAGCGTAGGATCATACGCACCCCCCTTGACCCGGACATCACTTTTTCCGATGACCCTTTGCGCATGCTGCGCGCCATACGCTTCGCTTCTCAGTTGCAGTTCGATATAGAACCCGACACATTCGAAGCCATTATACGCAACAAGGAGCGCATCAAGATATTATCGCAAGAGCGTATTACCGAAGAATTGAATAAAATCATCTTGTCACCGCTGCCTTCTTATGGTTTTAAGCTGCTTTTCACAGCAGGCTTGCTTGAGTATATCTTGCCCGAATTGGTGGCATTGCATGGTGTGGAAGTGATCGACGGCAAAGGGCACAAAGATAACTTTTACCATACCTTGAAGGTCTTGGACAATGTAGCTAAAGTAAGCGATGACCTTTGGTTGCGTTGGGCTGCCCTGCTGCACGACATAGGCAAGGCGCCTACCAAGGCTTTCGACCCCAAAGTAGGATGGACCTTCCATGGGCATGAAGTTGTAGGGGCCAAAATGACACGGCAAATATTCAAGCGCCTGCGCTTGCCCAATAAGGAGCCCTTAAAGAAAGTAGAAACCTTGGTGCGTCTGCATTTGCGCCCTATTGCTTTGGTTAAAGAGACCGTAACCGACTCTGCCATCCGCCGCTTGCTTTTCGATGCCGGCGAATATCTCGAAGACTTGATGCTGCTTTGCCGTGCCGACATCACCTCGAAAGATAAAAACAAAGTAGCGCGCTTTTTGAAGAACTTCGATAAGGTAGAACAAAAAATCATGGAAGTGGAAGAGCGCGACCGCATTCGCAACTTTCAGCCCGTCATTAGCGGCGAGTGCATCATGTTTACCTTCGACTTGAAACCGGGGCGCATCATCGGGGAACTCAAAGAGCAGATTAAAGATGCCGTATTGGACGGAAAAATAAAAAACGATTTCGAGCAGGCTTTTGATTTGCTGTTGACACTGGCAAAAGAAAAGGGCTTGGAACCGAAAAAATCGAAAGAGGAGGTGCGCCGGTGGTGGCAAGAGCAGCAATTGAAAAAGCAAGAAGAGGCAGCAAAACGGAACTAACTATTTTTGCAAAACGTAGAAAAATTTAAATTAGACCACCTTTTTTTAAAACAGAGATATTTACAAACGAAACCAACCTATGGAAAGTGAAAGTAGTATTTTATGGCTTATCCTGTTGACTGCCCTTTACGCTTTGGCTACTTTGCTGCGTGTGGCAGTCGTGAAATACCATAATTTGCATGCTGCCTTAGAAAAAAACGAAAGACTCAGCCCCGAACGCACCAACTTCTTAATTACGCGCCATGACCTGGTGCTCTCATCGCTTTATTTGTTTAAAGTACTGATGGCGCTGCTCATCGGTTGGCTGGCAGCGCAGGCATGGATGAGCCTGGCTATCCGTGAAGCTTACGGACGATGGAGCCTGGCCATCGGCGGCTTGCTGCTTTGTGCCGTCCTGTTGGCTTTGCTGGGCGATTTTTGGATGCGTTCTATCGCCATCAAGTCACCGGTTAAGGTTTTGAAGCAACTCTTTTTCCCCTTACGTCTCATTTATTCGTTTCTATATCCTTTTGCGTGGTTGGTGCTGATTGTGGCCAAGAAGCTGGAAAAAGACACCGACAGCCTGCGCACCGAAGCCACGCTTTACGACGAAGAAGAAATTTTGGCAATGATTGAGCACCAGCCCCAAGACGAAGGGCAGCCGGACACCGAACAAGCCTTGATTGTAAATGTCTTGCAGTTCAATGAAAAGGTGGCCGGGCAAATCATGGTGCCGCGCCCCAAGGTGGCGGCGGTCTCTATCGACAGCCCGCTGCAGCAGATTGTAGATAAGGTAAACGAAGAAGGCTATTCACGCTTGCCGGTCTATGAAGAGACCATAGACAAAATAGTGGGCATTCTTTATGCCAAAGACCTGCTCTCTTTGGTGGTAAGAAAAGAAAAGTCGGATATTGCGCAGCTCAGACGCATCTTGCGCAAACCCCTATTCGTGCCTGAAGACATGCCTTTGGACCGCCTGCTACGCACCCTGCAGCACCATCGCGTGCACATGGCCATTGTGGTGGATAAGTACGGGGGCACGGCCGGGCTGCTTACGCTGGAAGATGTGCTGGAAGAAATAGTAGGCGACATACAGGATGAATACGACAACGAGCAGCCCATTGTGCAGCGCCTGGACGACAACCACTATTTGCTGGATGGATTGACCTCGCTCACCGATGTGAATCGTTACTTGCCTTTCGACATCCCCGAGGGCGACGAATACGATACTGTGGCCGGCTTGCTCAACTACACGCTCGGAAAAATACCGGAGATAGGCGAGGTGGCTATTGTAGAAAACCTTAAGTTTGTAGTGAAAGAAAAAGAGGGCAATGCCATCACCAAGGTAGAGCTTGAAGTATTGCCCGAGCAACCTATTTCCAACATAGACTAAGCATGCTCAGAAGAGCCTTGGCATATGGTCTCACGCTTTGGATAGCCGCAAGTGCTTGCTTCCCTTTTCAAGATGCCGAAGAGGTAAGCAAGTTGCCTTTGTTGTGGCATCACTACATGGAGCATCATGCCGGCTCTTCTTTTTTTAGTTTTTTGATAGAGCATTATGTGCGCCTGAATCATCAGCACCGGGACGAAGGGGCAAGTGAGCATCAAAAGCTGCCCATGAAGGTGCACCAGCACGAAGGGCTGCAGTTGTTTTTCTTTATACTCACAAGCAGAGAACTGCCCCCGCTTGTCAAGCTCCAAACAGTGGTGAAAGGGATAGTGGGGCACCGGGCCGGCACGCCCCGCTCTGCCATTGATTTTGTTTTTCATCCCCCCCGCCGGGCATAGCATTCAACCTTTCTTTTACCAAACGAACACAAAAGCAGCCTTGCTGCCGCTATGCGGCATGTGCTGTGGTTTATGTGTTTGCTCTTTCATTCATTAAAAAAAAGAAATGCTATGCTCAATAGAATCATTCATTTTTCCATCCATCATAGGGCAATCATAGGTTTGGCTATGTTGGCATGGTTGGCGTGGGGGATTTATTCTTTACGCCAATTGCCCGTTGATGCCGTGCCCGACATCACCAATAACCAAGTACAAATTATCACCACGGCGCCTGCTCTGTCGGCTTCCGACGTAGAGCGCTTGGTTACCTTCCCCGTGGAGCAAGCCATGCTCAATATTCCGGAGCTGAAAGAAGTACGTTCCATTTCTCGCTTTGGCTTGTCGGTTGTAACAGTGGTTTTCGATGATGCCACCGATATATACTGGGCAAGACAACAGGTGCAAGAACGCCTGGCGGGTGTGGAAGTGCCCCCGTCTATAGGAAAGCCGGCCATGGCACCTTTGTCCACCGGTTTGGGGGAGGTGTATCAATATGTGTTGCGTCCCAAGAAAGGTTATGAGCAACAATACGACGCCATGCAGTTGCGTACCTTACAGGATTGGGTGGTGCGGCGTCAGTTGCTGGGCACGCCCGGCGTGGCCGACGTCAGTGGCTTTGGCGGTTATCTGAAACAATACGAAATAGCGCTCAATCCGCAAAAACTACGCTCTTTTGGGCTCACCATTGCCGATATTGCCCGTGCCGTGGAAATGAACAACCAAAACGCAGGCTCTGCCTACATTGAAAAAGGTGAGCGGGCTTATTTTATCCGAAGCGAAGGCTTGTTGCAGTCTCTCGACGAGCTCAAACAAATTTGTGTAGGTTATACCGCACAAGGATTGCCCATTCTGCTCAAAGAGGTAGCCGAGGTGCGTTGGGGGCATGCCGTCCGTTATGGAGCACTGACCTACAACGACCGGGGCGAAGCCGTAGGCGGCATTGTGATGATGTTGAAAGGCGAAAATGCCGCCAAAGTCATTGAACGTGTGAAAGAGCGTTTGCAGCAAATACAACGAAGCTTGCCCGAGGGCGTGGTCATTGAGCCGTATTTGGACCGCACGCAGTTGGTCAATCGCACCATTCGCACCGTAGTAAAAAACCTGACCGAAGGGGCGCTGATTGTCATTGCCGTCATCATGCTGCTGTTGGGTAGCTTGCGTGCCGGCTTGGTGGTGGCTTCGGTCATTCCTTTGTCCATGCTTTTTGCCATTGGCATGATGAACATATTTGGCATTTCCGGCAACCTGATGAGCTTGGGCGCCATTGATTTTGGCATTATTGTCGATGGCTCTATTATCATTGTAGAGGCCGGCTTGCATTACTTGCATACTCACTTTTTGAATAAACGCCTGCCGCAACAAGAGATGAACGAGGCGGTTTTTCGTTCGGCTGTGAAAGTGCGCAATGCCGCCGCTTTTGGCGAAATCATCATCATGATAGTGTATTTGCCGGTGTTGGCATTGAGTGGCGTGGAAGGGCGCATGTTCAAGCCTATGGCTGCCACCGTGATTTTTGCCATTTTGGGCGCTTTTATTTTGTCTTTAACTTATGTGCCCATGATGAGCGCATGGCTGCTCAATAAAAAAATAAAACCTACTTGGGCAGTCTCGGCGCGTATTGTGCACGCCATGCAGGCATTGTACCGTCCGGTGCTGTGGGGCGCCTTGCGCCGCCGTTTGCTGGTGGTGGCCATGGCCGTATTGTTGTTTGCCCTGAGCCTGTGGCGCTTTCTGCAAATGGGCGCAGAGCTGGTGCCTACCCTGCAAGAGGGCGACATAGCCATACGAGTGACCCTTTTACAGGGCAGTAGTCTACAAGAAAGCGTGCGGCAAGTAAGCCGTATATCTCATATTTTATTGACTGAATTTCCGGAAGTGCGGGCTACGGTGGGCAAAATAGGCACTGCCGAAATACCTACCGACCCCATGCCCATTGAAGAAACCGACTTGATGGTGTTGCTGCACGACCGTGACACCTGGACGCGCTTCGATACGCAGCAGGAGCTGGTAGCTGCCATTCAAGAAAGGCTCACACAAATTCCCGGCTTGCAGCTGAGTTTTCAACAGCCCATTCAGTTGCGTTTCAATGAACTGATTACCGGCATACGGCAAGATGTAGCAGTGAAGCTATATGGTGAAAACTTCGATACTTTGATGGTTTATGGCGAAAAGATTGCGCAGGTGGTGCAGCAAGTGCAAGGGGCAAAAGACTTGTATGTGCAGCGCTTGGGCGGCATGCCGCAAATTGTGGTCTCTTTTGACCGGCAGGCATTGGCACGCTATGGTATTGACATAGAAACCGCCAACCAAAGCCTGCAGGCTGCCTTTGCCGGATGGCAGGTAGGGCAGATATACGAAGAAGAGCGGCGCTTCGACCTGGTATTGCGCTACGAGCAGGCATTCCGCGAGCGCAAAGAGCACGTGCAGGAAATTTATTTGAGAAGCAAAGACGGACAAATGGTGCCCATTTCAAAAGTGGCGCACATAGAGCAAAAAGAAAGCTTGAACGAAATCCGGCGCGACAACGCCCGCCGTTTCCTGAGTGTGGCTTTCAACGTGCGGGGGCGCGACATCGCTTCGGTTGTAGAAGAGGTGGAAAAAAAGGTATATGAACAAGTGAAGCTGCCCCCCGGTTACGTCATCACTTTTGGCGGGCAGTTCGAAACCCTGCAGGAAGCACAAAACCGTTTGATGATAGCCGTTCCTTTGGCTTTGGCACTCATCTTCATGCTGTTGTATTTTACTTTTCGTTCCTTTTCAGATGCCTTGCTTATCTTTTCGGCAGTGCCACTGGCTGCCATTGGTGGTGTGTGGGGGCTGAGCCTGCGCGGCATGCCTTTCAGCATTTCGGCAGGTGTGGGCTTCATTGCGCTGTTTGGCATTGCAGTATTGAATGGCATTGTCTTGATTGCAGAATTCCGCCACTTGAAAACTCAAAGCCGCAACCTGTGGCGTGTCGTCATGACAGGCAGCCTCACCCGTCTGCGCCCCGTTATGACGACGGCACTGGTGGCTTCGGTGGGCTTTCTTGCCCATGGCCTTGTCACAGTCCGATGGGGCAGAGGTACAGCGCCCCTTGGCTACGGTCGTTATCTTTGGTTTGATGACCGCTACCGTGCTTACTTTGGTGCTCTTACCCTGCCTTTACACGCTCAAAGAACAGGGCTTCCGCCGGCGTGGTAGTACCTTGCGCTTTTGGTTCATCGGCACGGCAGGGCTTGTGCTGCTGGCTTTGCCTTCGCAAGCACAGACCTTGCGCCGCGAAAGCCTGCCCGCTTTGCTGCAAGAACAAAAGGCTATGCAAGCGGCAGAGCAGCAAACGCAAGCCCATGCATGGCAAGCAAAAAACTGGGCGCAACTGCCCCGCCTGCAACTGGAGTGGATGGGCGGGCAATACAATTCCATTTTTTGGGACAACTACTTTGCCATCCGGCAAGAGTTGCCTCTGTTCTGGCAATTCAAAGCGCGTAAAGAAGCAAGCAATGCTACCTATAGCCTGTACCAAAGCCGGCAAGAAGTGCTGGCAGCAGAACTGCTATACAATGCACTGCTGGTGTATGAAGAGGTGTTGTACGAGCAAAAAATGCAGGCGCTGTATCATGAAGCAGCCCTTATGGCTGACTCACTGCTGGCAATGGCAAAGCGTTCGAACCAAGCCGGTAACTTGAGCAGTTTGGAAAGCAACCAAATACAGTTGAAAAGTTATCAATATGGCCGCCTGGAGCGTATGCACCGGGCAGCACTGCAAAAAGCTTTGCAAAGGCTCAAGCTTTACACCGGCACAGACACGCAGCCATCAGATGAGCTTCTCGCATGGGATATGCCCATGAAAAGTGCCGGTGCATCGCATCCGTTAGAGAAACTCTGGCAGGCAGAATATGAGCAGCAGAAAGCTACCCGCCGCTTTCAACGGGCTGAAAGCATGCCCACGCTTTCAATAGGTTACTTCAACCAGTCTTTGCAGGGCTGGCAGGGGGCGCCGGGCGAAGAGCGCTACTACGATGCCGGCAAGCGCTTTCAGGGAATCATGCTCACCCTGAATCTGCCTTTGTTCAACAGCGGCTTACATAAATTGCAGCAAGCCAACCGCATTGCCGAAGAAGCGTTGCGCTATGACATGGAATGGAAGCAACAGCAGTGGCAGGTGAACAAAGATAACAACCGCGCCGAGCTGCAGCGCTTGGCAGTAGAACTGGAGGAGCTGCAGCAGCTTTACCGCTTGGTGGAAAAACAACTGCAACAGGCACAACAAGCACTGGCGCGTGGTGAGTTCGACCGCATGACTTTCCTGAACTATTACCTGCAAACCATCGACTGGACAGCCGATTATTACACTCGTCTTTATGAATATAACCGGGCTGTGATTACATGGCATTATCATGAAAACACACTCGAAGAAGCAATCAGTCAGTTTTAAAACACTTACAAAACCGGAAACAACCATGAAACGCATTTTATATATTTTCGCTTTGCTTGCCGTATCGACAGCATGCACCAACCAACAGGCCGAGGAAGCCGCACAAGCAGAAGCACCTGCAGCAGAGCACCAAGCCCTGCAAGCCATCAGTTTGAGCCCGCAGCAAGTGCAGGAATTGGGCATAGAGTTTACCCAAGCACGCCAACAAGAGGTAGCAGAATGGATAGAAGTAAGTGGACAGGTGATGCCTCCCCCTGAAAGCATCATACAGGTGAGTGCACGTATTCCCGGCTATGTGCGTAAGCTTCAACTCATCGAAGGGCAGCACGTGCGGCAAGGACAAACGCTCTGTTTCATTGAAAGTTTGGATTTTATAGACATGCAAAAGCGCTACTTGACCGTCCTGGCCGATGTGGAGCAGCTCGAAAGTGCTTACAAGCGGGAGCAGTCGTTGTTGGAGCTGGACATCAATGCGCGCAAAACTTTTGAACAAACCAATGCGGCTTACCGCAAATCTTTGGCAGAAAAGCGGGCTTTGGAAGCGCAGTTTGAGGTGTTGGGCGTCAGCGCAAGACAAATAGCACAGGGCAAGCTGCACAAGTGGCTGCCGGTGCGCGCGGAGCGCCCGGCCGTCGTTACCAAAATATTGCTTACCGAAGGCGCCTATGTGCAGCCACAACAAGCCATTCTTGAACTGCTGGACGAGCGCCATGTGCATATCGAGCTGACGGTTTTCGAAAAAGACCTGCCCAAGGTGCAGCGTGGGCAGCAGGTGCGCTTGGTGCTGGCTGCCGCCCCCCAAGACACACTGCACGCCAAGGTGTTTGAAGTAAACGCCAAGCTGAATGCAGACCGCAGCACCAATGTGCACGCACATTTCGACCAAGTGCCACAACACCCCGTGGCCGGCAGTTATGTGCAAGCATGGATTGCCGTTGCCCCCCGCCGGGCGTGGGTTGTGCCCGAAGAATCGGTCGTTTATGACAACGGGCAAGCATATGTTTGGCGGAAGAGAGGCAACCGCATGGAGCCGGTAGCTGTGCAGCTCACGCCGGCAGGCGGTGGTCTGCTGGCAATACAAGAGCCTTTGCCTTTTGCACCTGCCGATTCGCTGGTAGCTACCGGTGCTTTTCGTCTGTTGGCAATCCTGAGAAATGAAGCGGAAGAAGAGTAAAACTTGGCGATGTAAGCAAAAAAGGCTGTCCGCCGGGACAGCCTTTTTTGTTTCAGGTTTCTATTTCAATACCTTTTTTGTTTTTGAATTTATATTCATTGATAGCCAAAGAGGTATCAGGAATCACGCGCACCCAAGTGCCATATTTAAAAAACCACTTCATTTGCTTAGACCACAGTCCTTTGGTGAAGTAGGCATGTAAATAGGGGTGCACAATAAGACTTAGACCGCGCTCTTTTTGATGATGCACGATGTAGTCCAAAGCATTTTCAATGGCATCTGCAATCAATATGCTGGCAGAAATGCTGCCGGTGCCATTGCAGGCGGGACAAACCTCACGGGTTTTAATGTTTAATTCGGGACGGACACGCTCGCGGGTGATTTGCATCAAACCGAAGCGGGTAATGGGCAAAATGGTATGGCGGGCACGATCGCTCTTCATGAATTCTTTCATGGCTTCGTACACCGCTTTTTTGTGGGCGGGGTTCTTCATGTCTATGAAGTCTATGACGATAATCCCCCCCATGTCTCTTACACGCAATTGACGGGCTATTTCTTTGGCTGCTTCTAAGTTCACTTTCAGCGCCGTTTCTTCTTGGTTGCCCGTGTTGGCAGCTTGGTTGCCGCTGTTCACGTCTATGACGTGCAAGGCTTCGGTATGCTCAATGATGAGATAGCCTCCACCGGGAAGCGACACGCTTTTTCCGAATATCTGCTTGAGCTGCTTTTCGATGCCGTAGTGCTCAAAAATGCCCACTTTGCCGTTGTATAGCTTCACTATTTTTTCGCGGTCGGGGGCAATGCGCCGTATGTAAGAACGTATTTCTTCATACATGCCGGGGTCATCGACCACCACTGCATCGAAGTTTTCGTCGAGCATGTCGCGCAAAATGGCCGATACGCGGCTCAATTCGCCAATGATTTTAGCCGGTGGGCGTGCTTCGCGCAAAATACGATAACCGGCTTCCCAACGCGCCATCAGCTCGCGCAGGTCGGCGTCGAGTTCAGCTACTTCTTTGCCTTCGGCGGCGGTGCGCACAATCACACCAAAATTCTTGGGTTTGATAGAGTTGATAAGGCGTAATAGCCTGTTGCGCTCTTCTTTTTTGATAATTTTTTTCGATACATTGACTGTATCGGCAAATGGAATGAGCACCAAATAGCGCCCTGCAATGGTCAGCTGGCAGGACAAGCGGGGACCTTTGTTGGAAATAGGTTCTTTTTCTATTTGCACCAAAATGGGCATGTTGCGTTTGAGCACCTGCCCTATTTTTCCCCCCTTTTCTATGGGCTCTTCAAACTGAATATTGTCTAATTTGTGCGTTTTTTGCCGCTTGGCAATAGTGTCTTTGGTATAGCGCAACAGCGTTCGCACGTTCGGCCCCAAGTCGGTGTAGTGCAGAAAAGCATCTTTTTCGTAGCCTACATCGATAAAAGCCGCGTTGTGTCCTGAGACTACCTTCTTTACCGTCCCAAAGTAAATATCTCCTACATTAAATGGATTGTCCCCCTCTACTACATGATACTCGATGATGTCCTTGTCGTTGAGCAGCGCAATGCGTACGCTGTTCTTCGCGACATTGACAATTAGTTCATGACTCACGGTCTCATGATTTTACTATCCATGTAAAAAAGAGGGAAAAGGCTTCCGACTGAAGCCTTTCAAGTGAGTGCATACAAGATGCACTAACGGTTTTTCTTCTTATGACGGTTTTTTCTTAGTCTTTTTTTGCGTTTGTGTGTCGCAATCTTGTGTCTTTTACGTTTTCTTCCACAAGGCATAGTCTTGTTATTTTTTGGTGAAACATTAATTTAATTCCTTGATAGCTTGCTCAATTTGTGCTTTTGCTGCGGGGTCTTTCAGTTGCTCGAGGGCGCGCTGCAAGGCTGCCTTGGCTTCTGCGGTTTTGCCGAGGTTCAAATAACTCTCGGCAAGCAACAAATAAGCCTCGGCATGCTGCGGGTTCACCTCAAGCAAATGCTCGAAGCGGTGCACCGCCTTATCATAAGCACCCCGTTGCATGGACAGCAGCCCCAAGTTGTAAAGTGCCAACTCGTGGTCGGGATTTGTTTGCAATATACTCAAAAGCATTTGGATGCCACGCATCGGCTCGGAAGTGGTGATGTAGGTCATCGCCATCTTTGCCTTGGCATCCAACAAAGAGCTGTCTTGTTGCAACACCTCCCGGTAAAGAGCTCTTGCCTGCTCGCCAAAACGGTTGGCACGCTCGGCATCCATGGCAAAGCGAAAAGCCTCATAATAGGCATCGGCAGCGCGCAGTTTGTCCTCTATGCTTTGGCTGCGTTCGGCTTTCCATGCCATATAGTAGGCGGCGCTGTCGAAACGGCCGGCCTGGTAGAAAGCCATGGCCAAAGAGTCAGCCCACATGGGCTTCGCTTTGGGGGCGGCTTGCTGCCAAGCATCGCGCAAGCGCTTGATTTGAGCAAGAGAAGCCTCAGATAATTGCATGTTGGCATGTGGCTCTTGATGGGCAGGCGCTGCTTCCTGCTCAGGAGCTGCCTCATTGGCAGGCACCGCCGGTTTTTTCACCACCTGGCGGGGCAAAGCATACAAGCCACCCATCAGAACGACTCCGCCAATGCTTACAATTATCTGAGACTTGTTCATAAATGAAAGTTATTTAAATTACTTTAAACAGCTGCTTCTTCGCGGCTCTCTTCTACTTTCAGGTTGTTTTTCACAGCTTCTGCAAAGGTTTTTGCAGGCTTGAATGAAGGCACATAGTGCGGCTCGATGATGATAGCCACGTTTTTAGCAATATTGCGGGCGGTTTTGCGAGCACGTTTTTTGTTAACGAAGCTGCCAAAGCCGCGGAAATAAATGTTTTCGCCTTTGGTCATGTTGTCCTTCACTACCTCAAAAAAGGTCTCTACTACTTTTTGAACATCAGCTTTGTCGATACCTGTCTTCTCAACAATCTGTGCGATAACTTCTGCCTTTGTCACGGTTCTTACAATTTTTAAGTTAAACCTTGATCCTACTAAAAAATATAACAAGTTAAAAACCACTGTTTTAGTGGAACACAAAGGTATAGTTTGTTTATCGATTTTAAAAATACTTATCAAAAAATTTAATATTACCCGCAAAAAGGGAAAAACATAAAATCTTGACATTCAGACTTAAAACAGCAGCTTTATGAAAATGATTCCCCATTTTGCCGGGCGCCTGCTCGAGTGGTATCGCTTGCATCAGCGGGATTTGCCCTGGCGTAAGACGCGTGACCCTTACCGCATTTGGCTTTCTGAAGTCATTCTTCAGCAAACGCGCGTAGCGCAAGGGCTCGCTTATTATGAGCGTTTTGTAGAGCACTACCCCACCGTGCATCATTTGGCAAAAGCGCCCATAGAAGAAGTGTTGCGTTTATGGCAAGGGCTGGGCTATTATAGCCGGGCGCGCAACTTGCATGCTGCCGCCCGCACCATCAGCATACAGTGGGCGGGGCGTTTCCCCGCTTCTTATGACGAGCTGCGCCGGTTGAAAGGCGTAGGCGACTACACGGCCGCTGCCATTGCGTCTTTTGCTTTCGATGAACCCGTGGCCGTGGTCGATGGCAACGTGTTTCGTGTGTTGGCGCGCCTCTACGGCTTGTACGACGACATTTCCCGTACAAAGACCAAACACAAGTTCAAAGCACTAAGCGAAGCACATATGCCACCGCAGGAAGCAGCTGCCTACAATCAAGCCATGATGGAGTTTGGTGCCGTGCAGTGTACGCCGCAAAAGCCTTTGTGCATGACCTGTCCTTTTCGTGATGACTGCTATGCCGCACAATATGGCAAACAGCAGGAGCTACCGGTAAAGAGCAAGAAAACTACCAAGCGCAAGCGTTATTTATCTTATCGTTTCTTTTACCGTAACGGTAAGTTATGGATGCAAGAGCGCAAACAAAAGGACATATGGAAGGGGCTGTACGAACCGGCCCGCATCGAAGCAGCTACGGCGCGCGAGATGGAACAGCTGTTGCAAAACGAAGCACCGGCAGCGCTTTGGCAACAAGCACAAGCCATTGAGCAAATACGCCATTTGCTCACACATCAGGAGCTGTTTATTGACATAGGCATGCTGCGCCTGCCACCGGATGCAGCCTTGCCGCCCTTCCTGAAGGATGGCGGCGATTGGTTTACACCGGAAGAATGCGACGCCCTGCCCAAGCCCATTGTGATTGCGCAGTACTTCGAACGCCACAAGCATCTTCTGCATGAATAAAAGCATCCATTTTTCGAAAAAAAGCAAAAATGTAACTGCCTGACCATCCTTTTTTTAACCAAAATTCTTTATATTCATGCATATTTGCACACTAAAACAAGCGTAAATTATGGCAAGAGGACTCAACAAAGTAATGCTTATCGGCAACTTAGGTGCCGACCCCGAAGTGCGTACCCTGGAGAGCGGTTCGGTAGTGGCTACTTTCAATTTGGCAACTACCGAAACCTACATGGACAAGCAGGGCAACCGCCAATCGATCACCGAATGGCACCGGATAGAAATGTGGGACAGCTTGGCTAAAATTGCAGAGCAATATTTGCGCAAGGGAAGTCAGGTATATATAGAAGGAAAAATCAGAACAGACAACTGGGAAGACAAAGACGGCAACAAACGCTCTATGGTGAAAATACGTGCCCAGTCGATGATATTGCTGGGCGGGCGCCCGGACGAGCAGTCCACCACCTCTTCTTATGGTTCGTCCAATGTGGCATCGCATACACCACCGGCAGAAAAAAGCACTTCTTCATCAGTAGATGATGTGCCGCCCTTCCTGGCTGATGACGATGACGACGATTTACCGTTTTAAGCCCTTCCTGCTTTGGGCATACAAGCACACAGCGGTCCCCTGTCCGTGGAAAAAGCAGCGCTGCGGTGTGCTTGTATCTTTTTTAAAATGAAAACTGTGCCACCATCCATTGCGCCCGGCTTTCCAATTCTGCTTTTAGCTCACGAATGCGTGCGGAAGAATAGAGCAAATCGGCTTCATGGATATAGCGGCGGGCTACTTCCCATTGACCTCGATTGAAGGCATGCGCTGCCTGGTTGTAATAATAGAGGGCTATCAGTTGCACAAAACTGATGCCGGTAAATTGTCCGCCTTCGGCGTAAAAACGGGCGTGTTCGGCTATGTCTTGCTCAAATTCCAAAAAGCCGTTTTCATCGGTTGACTCAAGCACAATTTCTTCATTTCCAAGGTGCACTTTTACGAATACATGATGGGGGGCTTCCATGATTTCATAAGGAACGCCTATTTTACCCAAAAGATAAGCATACACCATGCTGCCCGTTACGCAGTCGAAAGCACCATTTTCCGGCAAGTCGCTCCATCGGCTGTAAGCTTGATATTCTTTCAGCAGGTTTTTTTTTGTATGCCGGAAGAGTTTGTATAGTAAGTTTTTATTGACAGGCCGTTTGCTTGCCTGTGCTTCCCAATAGAGGCGTTCACCTTCGATGGCTTGCCGGAAAGCATGAAACTCACGCAAAATGGCGTGCCGCGTGTGCTGCTCTGTATCCGAAAAAGCAGGCTGTACGCCGCTCTCGGACGGTTGTGCAAAGCCCCGGAAGCTGAATATCAGAAGGAACATCCCTGCCAAGCTGTATAAATAGCGCCTCATGGTCTTCTGTTTTTAAAATGTGTTAACTCTAAGTTAACAATTTATTAACATTGAAACAAACAAAAAGGCGCCCATATACGGCAAACAGGTGTAAGAAATTGGCTTATGAGGGCAAAACCCATTCAATTATTTGGGCATCGTTGATTCTGATATAGCCTTCCCGGCTTAAATCTTCGAGGGCTTGCTCAATGAGTTTTAAGTCCAATTGTTTGATGTGTTTGCGCAGGTCTTCCAGAGGCAGGGGGGCTTGGCGGCACAGCGCTTTGATATGCTCTTTTACATTTTGAAGGCGCTCTGCCGCTTTTTTCTTTTTCTTTTCACCAATACAGTAGTCACAGAAGCCGCAACTTTGCTCGTTTTTTTCACCGAAGTAATGCGCAATGAACAAGCTGCGGCAGTGCTGTCCGCGGCAGTATTGCTCCATGGCTTCTACCTTCGCCAGATGGTTCTCTTTAAGCTCTTGCAAAAGGTGGTAGCGCAGCGGAAGCCGTTGAGCTTGATGGCGGGGCAGCAAAAAGGTAATCTGACTGCCCTCGCCGGCAGCTTGGTAGTCCATGACGCCTGCTTTGCGCAATTGTAAAAGAGCGTGGTGCAGCTCTTGGGGCTTCATGCTTAGCTTCTTTGCCCATTCATTGAGCGAAAAGGCATGGTATTCAGTAAACAGCTTGCCACCACCCAAGCGCAGACACCCTTTGATGACGCCTTCAAGATGGGGGCTTCGCAGGATAAAATCGTAAAGGTCTTTTTGATTGAGCAGCACATGCAACTGAGCCGGGCGGTAGAAGTCTTCGGTAAACTCGATAATGCCCAGTTGCTCGAGTGCTTTGAGCGAAAAATAAGCTTCTTGGGCAGAGAGGCCGCTGCGCGTCTGCCATTGCTCGAAATGAAAATCGAAACTTTGACCTTCGCCACTGCCTACAGCCAATTGAAAATAGTTGCTGAGCGACTCATAAGCCCGCCGTAAAACGGCTTCGGGGGGATAGCTGCGTTCGATTTGTGCTTTGAGCTTTTGAAAGTCGGAAGCATGGTAAAGCAGTACGGCATAGGCGGGCTGTTCGTCACGCCCGGCACGCCCGGCTTCTTGGTAATAGGCTTCCGGCGAGGCGGGTGGGGCTATATGCAACACCAGACGGACGTCGGGCTTGTCGATGCCCATGCCGAAAGCATTGGTTGCTACCATCAGCCGAAGGCGGTTGTGTATCCATTCGTTTTGCTTGTGGTTGCGTTCTTGGGCGCTCAGCCCCGCATGGTAGTAGCCGGCAGAAAAACCCTTCTTGCGTAGCCAAAGTGCCAGCTGCTCACATCGCTTGCGTGTATCGGCATACAGAATGGCGCTGCCTTTTACTTTTTGCAAGATATACAGCAGTCTTTCTGCTTTGTTTTCTTCTTCAAAGACCGAATAAGACAGGTTGGGGCGCAAAAAGCTTTTTTGAAAAAAACGATAATCGGAGCTGAACTCCAGCTTCTCGCGAATGTCTTGTTGCACTTGTGGCGTGGCCGATGCCGTGACGGCAAGAGTAGTAGGGCGCTGTGGAAGCTGCGCCCGGAAACGGGTTATTTGCAGGTACGCCGGACGGAATTCGTAGCCCCATTGTGAAATGCAGTGCGCTTCGTCTACAGCCAGCAGTTGAATGTTCATTTTCTTTGCCCGCTCAATGAAAAGGCTTGTTTGCAGGCGCTCGGGCGATACATATAAAAAGCGCACATTGCCATAGATACAACGATCCAGGGCGAAATCGATTTGCCGGTGGCTCATGCCGGAGGTGATGAGCTCGGCGGCAATGCCCCTGCGTTTTAGCTGTTCCACTTGGTCTTTCATGAGCGCAATCAGGGGCGACACCACCAAGCATAGACCCGGACGCAACAAAGCCGGTACTTGGTAGCAGATGGATTTGCCCCCACCGGTGGGCAACAGAGCCAAGGTATCGCGCCCTTCCAATACCGAGCGGATGATGTCCCACTGCATGGGCCGGAAGGACGTGTAGCCCCAGTATTGTTTTAAAACACGGAGCGCTTCAGCTTCGGAAGGCAGTTGTGTGTGTTCGTAACTCATGAAAATCAGGGATATAGTAACCTTTCCTTTGAATTTAAGATTTTTTTGTGTTTGTATTGCCTGATTTTTGCTAATGAACTAAAACGGTTTTTTGTTTGAACAAAACACAAGTTGTATGAAAAAGATTTTACTTTGGGGCTTGCTGACAGCCTTTGCTGCAGCACCCGCTTGGGCTCAGCAAGACGGGCAAGATACTTATCAGGACCCATCCATGACCATGGGGCTGTCTGCTATGGACAGCATGAGTGTGTTTAAGCTGCCTTTCGTGTACACCAAAATTGGCGAGCAGCAGTATGTAGGTTTTCGCATTCAGCCCGAAATTGCCATTTGGAAAATAGGCGTGGGCTTCGACGTGCCTTTGTTGTGGAATGTGGAAACAGGCGAGCTGCGTAAAGACGAGTTTCAGAACGGCGTGGGGGCGCTGCGTATGATGCGCTATCTGCGCTATGGCTTCAAAAAGCGCGACAAGGTATATGTGAAGATAGGTGACATGACGGGCGAGTACATAGGTTTTGGTGGTTTGGTCAACCAATACACCAACTCACCCTCGTTTGAAAAACGTGCCGTAGGTATCAGTGCTGACATCCGCCCCGTTCCGTACTTTGGTATTGAAGGGCTTTATGGCAACCTGAGCACTTCGGGCTTGTTGGCGGTGCGCCCTTATGTGCGTCCTTTGGCAACTACCGAAATACCCGTAGCCAAAACGGTAGAAATAGGCTTTACCTATCTGCAAGACCGCGACAATACCGATTACACAAAAGTATTTCAAGATGACGAAGCAGTCAATGATCCCTCCAATCTGCCTTCTACCTATTATGTACGCGATGGGCTAAGTGCCTGGGGCGTGGATATGGGCGTTACGGTTGTGAACAACTCCATGCTGCGCCTGACGGCTTACACCCAGTACAACAAACTGAACAAAATAGACTCGGACAGCCTGCGAGCACGCCAGTTGGAGCTGGCTATTGCCAACCCTGAGCAGGCTGACCTTATCAACGGTTACAAAGCCGGTACCGGTTTTAGCTTTGGGGTGCATGCGGGCATCAACTTCGTTGCCAATATCTTTAACTTAGATGTGCGCTTGGAGCGTTTGTGGTTTAGCGACTACTATCAGCCACAGTTTTTCAATGCCATTTATGAGCTGAACAAAGATGCCAAAATTGAAAGCCTGTTGACCACTACTTCCTTGACCGGTACTTTTGGTGCCTTGACCGGTACCATCATCAACAAGGTGCGTTTGGGGGGCGGCTTGCTCTTGCCCGACAATGTATCGGAGCAAAACCCTGCATACATCTATCTTACTTTGGATGCCAATGAGTTGATTGACGGGTGGATCATTCAAGGTTCTTATATCAAAGGACAATTGGCTGACTTGAGCGACGCCTTTACCTTGGACCAGCGCTCTTTGGCACAGGGACGCTTGGCTTACCGCTTTGCCAAGTTTTTGGCTTTGGGCGTAGATGCCAAGTGGACTTTTGCCCGCACGGTGGAAGATGGGGTAGAGAAGTTCAAAGTACAGCAGTTTATCATGCCTTACTTCGGTTTACACGTGCCGTTTAACCTGAACAAATAAACCATAGAGCTTATTCTCCAATAAAATAAAGGGCAACCTCCGGTAAGCAGGTTGCCCTTTGGTTTGTCAGAGTATCCTTTTATTGAGTGTTTAAGTCATAAAACGCTCTTCAATGAAATGCGCGAGGTGGGGCACCGGCAGTTCGGGCAGATAGGGCCGGCTGTAGCCTTTGCCTATCTTATCCAGGTTGCGCAGGGCCGAAGAGCTGATGTGTTCGTATTCCACATCGCAGTGGAAAAATACGGTTTTAAGATTGTGCTTCATGTCGCGCATAAACTGCAGCTGGTTCATCTCATAAGCCAAATCATCGCCATTGCGTAGCCCCCGGATAAGCGTTACGTCGGCATACGCTTCTTTGCTTGTCAGATAATCGGTAAGCAGGCCTTCGAAGCCTTCGGTTTGGCGGTAATACAGTATGGGGCTGATGGCGTCGCGGGTCAGTGCATCGGTTTTTTCCGGATTGATGCCCCGCGCTATGATGACCTTGTCAAACACTTGCTCGGCTTTCACCAAAATATTATAGTGCCCTTTATGAAAAGGATTGAACGAGCCGGGATAAACACCAATTTTGGGCTTATAGTGCAGTAGGTAATCGTAAAGGCTTTGCAAGTTGTTTTGATTTTCGGGATAGCGCTCTATCCAGTGCTGAAGCAACTTCAGGCGCGCTTCGCGGTAAATACGGTAATCAAAGCACTGATATTCCTTAAAAATGGCAGCCTCCCACTGCAGCAACTCCACAAATGAGCCGTGGCGCAATAGGTGGGTATCGAAGCGGCAGAATAGGACCGAAAGCGGGTGGGTAGCTTCGTGGGTGCGGGTGTCCAGGATAATCTGCTTTACCAGTGCAGCGGCTTCGCTTTGTTGCGGGCAGTCGGCTTCGAACAAAGCAGCCGATAGTTCTTCATTATCTGTGCGCCAAGGCAGATATACCGCATCATGGTAAAAGGCAGATGCTATCAAAATATGCCTTTCGCTGTCTTTCACCTCGCTTTGCTCTATACAGCCCAGCAGCTCTTTGAGGTGGGCAAGGTTATGATAAAAACGATGCGGCTCTTGCCACCTTGTCAGGAGGTGTTCGTAAGACTTGATGCCGAAAAAAGCAAAGGTGTCGTGGTATTGTTTGAGCCACGACACCTCCGGGGTTTGATTATGCATGCTCACAACGGTTTGCTTCTTGTTTGTAAGCCGGACGGGGTTTTAGTTGTAATATTTGGAAAAGCTTTTGGTCTTCCACGTAATCGGGGTTGGGGGTGGTGAGCAGTTTGTCGCCGGCAAAGATAGAGTTGGCACCTGCCAGGAAACACAAGGCCTGCTCTTCCACGTTCATACGCACGCGTCCTGCCGATAGGCGCACCATTGCCTTGGGCATCAGAATACGGGCGGTGGCTATCATGCGCACCATTTCCCACACAGACACACGCGGCTGCTCTGCCAGCGGGGTGCCCGGCACCGGAACCAACGCATTGATGGGCACCGATTCGGGGTGCGTACTCATGGTAGCCAGCGTATGCAGCATGGCTATGCGGTCTTCTTCTTTTTCGCCCAAACCTATGATACCACCTGAACAAACTGAAATGCCGCTTTTGTTGACAGCCTCGATGGTCTTCAAACGGTCTGCGTAGGTGCGCGTCGATATGATGTCGTCGTAATAGTCTTCACTTGTATCCAAGTTGTGGTTGTAGGCATAGAGCCCCGCTTCCTTTAATTTTTGTGCCTGCTCTTCGGTGAGCATGCCCAGGGTACAACATACCTCCAAGCCCAAATTGGCTACGCCTTTCACCATCTCAAGCACTTTGTCGAAGTCGCGGTTATTGCGCACTTCACGCCAAGCGGCGCCCATACAGAAGCGGGTGCTGCCTGCTTCTTTGGCTTCCAGTGCTTTTTTGAGCACGGTTTCCACATCCAGTAGTTTGTGCACTTCCACGCCGGTATTATAGCGGGCTGCCTGCGGGCAGTAGGCACAATCTTCCGGACAGCCGCCGGTTTTAATGGAAAGCAGGGTACACACCTGCACTTCGTTGGGGTCATGATATTGACGATGCACCGTAGCGGCGCGGTAAATCAAATCCATGATAGGGGTTTGGTAAATGTCACGCACTTCTTCAAGTGTCCAGTCGTTTCGTATCATAGCCGTATGATTTTCTTTTGTGTATTCAATTATAGAGAAGAAATTTGCACTTTGCAATTTGAAGCAAAAATATTGAATAAAATTGAGAGTAGGCATTGCGCCTTTTAAATCTGCATTTTTATGGATAGCATCTCTTTTGAAAAATACCAGGGCGCCGGCAACGATTTTATCATTATCGACAACCGCGCAGGGCACTTCCCCAAGGATGAAGCCGGGCTGATTGCGCGTATGTGTCAACGCCGTTTCGGCATTGGAGCCGACGGGCTTATTTTGATAGAACACGCGCCGCAAGCCCACTTCAAGATGATTTACTTCAATGCCGATGGCTACGAAGGGTCTTTGTGCGGAAATGGTGCGCGCTGCGCGGTGGCTTTTGCCCATAAACATGGCATCTGCCCGCAGTCAGTAGTTTTTGAAGCCTACGACGGCATGCACGAAGCAGAAGTACTGAGTAACGAAATTAAATTGAAGATGCAGGACGTGACGGAAGTCAATGCCATGTCGCCGGAAGCCTGCTTTCTGGACACCGGCTCGCCTCATTATGTGCAATGGGTGAAAGAACTGGCCGCTTTTCCGGTGCTGCAGGAAGGAAGGCGCATCCGCTATGCCGATCCCTTCGGACCAAAAGGCACCAACGTGAATTTCATTGAACATAAAAGCCCCGGAACCATTGCCATCCGCACTTATGAGCGTGGCGTGGAAGACGAGACCTATGCCTGTGGCACCGGCGCTACGGCTGCCGCTTTGGCCGCTGCTTTGCGTGGCATGCCTTCGCCGGTAAAAGTGGAAGCTTTGGGCGGCACTTTGACGGTATATTTCCGCATGCTAAGCCCCGGACATTTCACCGACATTTACCTGCAGGGACCGGCCGTCTTTGTTTTCCGTGGTGAATATCCCTTGTACTGACACTATGGCAGTCTTCCTCAAAAAGTTTTGCAAAATGTATTACTTTTGTAGTAAAACTCATACACTTATATTTTGTGTTTTCATAGTAAACGAACGAACTTCAAAATTTGAATAAGCAATGTCGAATATTGTTGAAAAAGCGCTAAGCGCCATTTTTGGCTCGAAAAAAGAGCGAGACCTGAAAAAATTGCTTCCTTACGTTGAAAAAATCAACGCCGAGTATAATAAGCTTTCTTCCTTGAGCAACGACGAGCTGCGTGAAAAAACACGTTCCATTCAGGAACGCATCCGCCAAGAGTTGGCGCCCTATGAGCAGCAAATACAAAAGCTGCGCGACGAGGCAGCCGCCCTGCCGGAGCAAAGCTTGTCTCAAAAAGAGGCACTGTTCCGTCAGATAGACGAAATAGAAAAACAAAGCCTGCAGCATCTGGAAAAAGTTCTGGACGAATGCCTGCCTTTGGGCTTTGCTATTGTGAAAGAAACAGCCCGGCGTTTCAAGGAGAACGAAGAGTTGGAGGTGACTGCCACCGACTTTGACCGTGAGTTGGCTGCCGTCAAAGATTACGTGCGCATCGAAGGCGATAAAGCCTATTGGAAAAACTCATGGGAGGCCGCCGGCAACCGCATCACCTGGGACATGGTGCACTATGATGTGCAGCTGATCGGGGGGGTTGTCTTGCATCAAGGCAAGATTGCCGAGATGGCAACCGGTGAGGGTAAAACGCTGGTAGCCACCTTGCCGGTGTTCCTGAACGCCTTAGCCGGCAAAGGGGTGCACCTGGTAACGGTCAACGACTACCTTGCCCGTCGTGATGCCGAATGGATGGGACCGCTTTATGAGTTCCACGGTCTGCGCGTGGATTGTATTGACAAACATCCGCCACATTCCCCCATGCGTCGCCGGGCTTATGAGGCTGACATTACCTACGGTACCAACAACGAGTTTGGTTTCGACTACCTGCGCGATAACATGGTGCGCCAGCCCGAAGAAATGGTGCAGCGTGGGCATCACTATGCCATTGTCGATGAGGTGGACTCCGTCTTGATTGATGAAGCCCGTACACCACTTATCATTTCCGGACCTATTCCCAAAGGCGACCAGTCGGAACTCTACCGCACCTATAAGCCGCGTGTGGAGGCATTGGTGAACGAGCAGCGCCGTTTGGTCACGCAGCTGCTGAACGAAGCCAAGAAGAAAATAGAAGCCGGCGACACCAAAGAAGGTGGATTGGCGCTGTTCCGTGCTTATCGTGGCTTGCCCAAGTACCGCCCCTTGATTAAGTATTTGAGTGAACCGGGCATTAAGAAGATACTGCAAAAAACAGAAGCCATTTATTTAGCGGAAAACGCTAAGCTGATGCCCGAGGCAGATGCACCGCTTTTCTTCACTATTGACGAGAAAAACAACCTGGTGCAACTGACCGAAAAAGGGTTGGAAGCCATCACCAAAGCAGGTGAAGACCCCGATTTCTTCGTGTTGCCCGACATAGGCACCGAAATAGCCAAGATTGAAAACGACCCGGCGCTTTCCTCGCAAGAAAAAGTAGAAAAGAAAGAAGCCCTCATTGAAGACTATAAAACCAAGGCGGAGCGTATCCATGCCGTCAATCAGTTGTTGAAAGCCTACTGTCTTTTTGAAAAAGACGTCGATTATATCATCGACGAGGGCAAAGTGAAAATTGTAGATGAGCAGACCGGGCGTGTCATGGAAGGGCGTCGCTATTCCGACGGCTTGCATCAAGCGCTGGAAGCCAAGGAGAACGTAAAAATAGAAGACGCCACACAGACCTACGCTACCATTACCCTGCAGAATTACTTCCGCATGTATCACAAACTTGCAGGTATGACCGGTACGGCAGAAACCGAAGCCGACGAGTTTCGCGAAATCTACGGTCTGGATGTGGTGGTGATTCCTACCAACAAACCGGTAATTCGCGATGACCGCCCCGATAAAGTGTATAAAACCATGCGCGCCAAGCTCAATGCCGTCATTGCCGAAATTGAGGAGATGCGCGCCAAAGGGCGTCCTGTGCTGGTAGGTACCACCTCCGTGGAGATGTCCGAAATCATCAGCCGCATGCTGCAGCTGCGCAAAATACCGCATCAGGTATTGAACGCCAAGCACCACCAGCGGGAGGCTGAAATCGTTGCCAACGCCGGGCAAGCAGGTGCCGTCACCATTGCTACCAACATGGCGGGGCGTGGTACCGACATCAAATTGTCGCCCGAGGCCAAAGCCGCCGGTGGTTTGGCTATCATCGGTACCGAGCGCCACGAGTCGCGGCGGGTAGACCGCCAGCTGCGTGGACGTGCCGGCCGCCAAGGCGACCCCGGTTCTTCGCAGTTCTTCGTCAGCTTGGAAGACAACCTCATGCGCTTGTTTGGCTCGGACCGCATCGCCAAAGTCATGGACCGCATGGGCATGAACGAAAACGAGGTGATTCAAAGCAGCATGGTGAGCAAGTCCATCGAGCGAGCTCAAAAGAAGGTAGAAGAAAACAACTTCGCCATTCGTAAACGCCTGCTTGAGTATGATGATGTCATGAACGTGCAGCGTGAACACATTTACAAACGCCGCCGCCATGCTTTGTTTGGCGATCGCCTCGACGTGGATATCAATCAAATGTTTGCCGGTCTGTGCCAAGAGATAGTAGAATCCCTGAAAGCCCAAGACGCTTATGAGGACTTTAAGCTGGAAGTAATTGCTACTTTTGGCTTTGAACCCGCCATCACAGCCGAAGAGTTTGCACGCGAAGAGGTAGCTGCTTTGGTACGAAAGCTTTATGCACAGGCCCGTGCTCATTATGATGAAAAAAATCAGCGCCTGCTGCAACAAATTATGCCTTTCCTGAAAGAAAAATACAAGGAAATAGGCGACACCGTGCGCAACATAGAGATTGTCTTTACCGACCATAAAAAACTGATTCGCATAGCAGCGGACTTTCAAAAGGTCGTGGAGTCGGAGGGCAAGGAGCTGATACGTGCTTTGGAACGCACCACCGTGCTTGCCCTGATTGACCAAGAATGGAAAGAGCACCTGCGCGAGATGGACGACCTGCGCCAGTCGGTGCAAATGGCGGTGCACGAGCAGAAAGACCCACTCATCATCTACAAGTTTGAAGCTTTTGAGTTGTTTAAAGATTTGCTCGCACGCATCAATCGCGACGTAACCGGCTTTTTGATGAAAGCCACCTTGCCGCAGGCGCCTGCCGAAGTGCGTGAAGCACGCCCGCCACGCGAGCAAGCGCCCAAGCTCAAAGAGCAAAAACCCACTGCTTTGGATGAACAGCCCAAAGCCCATGACCCGGCGCCGGTGCAGAAAACCGCACCTATTCAATCAACCAAAACCATTGGACGAAACGATAAGGTTACTGTGCGCTACCACGACGGGCGGGTGGTCAAAGATGTGAAGTATAAAAAAGTGGAGCAGGATATCTTAAACAATCGTTGCGTGATTATTCAAGAATAGAAGCTTGGAAAGCAGCCGGCAACTGCCGGTTGCTTCTTTTTTTATAGATTAGTGTCTGATTATCAAACGCCATATTTATGCGCTACCTGCTGCTTATTGCTTTCGCAACGCTTCTTTTGGGGTGTGCCCCTCATGGCAGAACACAGAAAAACGAAGCGAAGAAGGACCTTGCCGTAGATACTTTGTTGGCTAAGGTGCGCCCCGTTTATGATTACAACCCCGTTCTTTTTTCTGATTCCGGGCAAAGTGTACGCATTTCCGGCAATAATGTCTTTTTACACCAAGACACCGAAACCATTTTCAGAGCATTGTCTGCTTATAAGCGCATTTTAGTGCGTAAGGAAATGCCCGGTTACCGGGTGCAGGTTTTTGTGTCGCCCGACAGAAGCGAGGCAGTAAATGCAAAAAATAAATGCTACAGCCTTTTTCACCCGGATTATGAAGTGTATTTTGAATACAGCCGTCCAAATTATAGAGTGAAGGTGGGCGACTTTGCCAGCCGGGAAGAAGCCTACGAGCTTTACAAAGAAGCTAAGCGGTATTTCCCGACGGCCATTGTGGTGCCCGACCGGGTGGTGATTATCACCGAGGCAACCGAAGATGATTTGATGCTCATCAGAAAACGGCGGGAGGCTGAAAAAGAAAATCGTTGACAGATAAACTTTACTTTCTGGCTGTTTCCGGAATTAAAGAATAGAGCAAAGAACTGGGCAACAAGCATCATCCGGAATGATACAGATAAACAGACTACTTTTTTTTATATGTTTGAGCATGCCGGCAGCCTTTGGCGGGGGGCTTGATGTGGTGCAAACATTCCCTGCTCACGGAACGGACGATGCGCACCCCAATGCCATTTATTGGGTAGAATTCAATGACTCTATTCAAAAAGGGAGTGGAACAATAACATTTTATGCCTATCCGTCGAACGGCGTACTGCAGGAAATAAGCATAGCCGATGACGAGGTGTGGATAGAAGGCAAGCGTTTGTTGATAAACTTGCCCGACATGTTGCCGCCGGATACGGAAGTATGGGTGAAAATCTCACCGGGAGCAGTCATAGGGCAGCAAGGTCAGGTCTTTCAAGGCATTGTCAGCAACAATCGTTGGCGCTTTCGCACCCGTCGAAACTTGTTGTTTTATACGGCGAAAAGCCCCTATGGCGATTGCGTGCCCTTGGAAACTGTTTTGGAAATAGAGTTTCCGCAATCGGTTGGTACAGGTGGCGGTTCGCTTTTTTTGCTGAAAGACAAAGATACCGTACATATCTGGGCTGCCGGCGAAGGCATGCGTGTTGATAGCAATAAGGTTCGTTATGAACTTCCCTTTGCCTTGGAGCCTCTGCAGCCTTATTATGTTTTGGTCGATACGGCCGCTTTCTATGCTGCCGGTGCTCTTGCTTTTGTAGGCATCAACGATCGCAACCAATGGCACTTTTCAACCGGTGTGCCTTCGCCTGAAACCATCAATGGAGCAGCTTGTGCCGGGGAGCCGTGTGTTGTTCAGGCTGCGCCCCCTCTTGACTTGCCTGCCGGCGAAGGTTCTTTTTTGTGGTATGACAGCCCCGTAGCAACTGCCCCCCTGACAAACCCACAAGGTGAGCCTTACCGGGAAGCTACTTTTCTGATAGAGCAGCTCAATGAAAACACAACGCTTTTTGTCAGTTGGGTATGGCAGGGATGCGAGAGTGCCCGCAAACCTGTGCAGGCAAGACTATTGCCTGCGCCCAAAGTGAAAATCAAAAAGCCGGCCTCTTCGGTTTTTGAAGGAGACACCATCACACTAAACGCAACGGGGGCAGAATTTTACTATTGGACACCCGCCTCGATTATTGTGGGAGATACGATCGGAAGCCAAGTGCAAGTCAAAGCTACTGCCGGTGTCCCTATAGTAGTGGTTGGCGAAAATAATTACGGCTGTCGTGCAGCCGATACCTTGTATTTAGAAGTACAGCCCCGGCCCGAAGGCAAATTGTTTTTACCTTCCCTTTTTTCGCCCAATGGCGACGGACGCAACGACGTGTTTCGTTTATTAGGCGATGGCGTTGCTACCGTCCATTTGCGCATCTACAATAAGCAGGGCGTCCTTGTGTTTGAAACGGCCGACGTAACGGTTGCCATGCAGCAAGGCTGGGACGGCACCTACAGAGGTGTGCCGCAACCGCCGGATGTTTATTTTTGGGAAATAAAAGGAACCTTTCGGAGTGGGGCACCCTTGCATGTAGAAGGGAAAACCCATGGTATGCTAACCTTGATTCGCTAATGCTACGATACCTCTGTATTGGAGCACTCTTTGGATGCATGCTGCTAAGTCAAGAGGCAGGTGCTCAAGCCGAGTTGTTCACACAGCAAGAAGCGGTTTCCTCTTGGCTTAACCCGGCATCGGTGGGGAGTGAGCTGCGGGGGAGTGCCCGGCTGCTGTATCGCCGGCAATATATAGGCGATGGATATAGTTTGCGCCTACCCTCATTTCAGTTTCAATACCCAATGTTTAACAAAGACCAAACCCATCATTGGGGGGGCGTAGGGCTTGCTTTTATGCAAGAGCAATTGGGCAGAACATCTGTATATAAAAACACCGGCATAGCGCTTTCTTTAGCCTATGCCATGCCTCTGAACGAAGAAACCAAGTTAAGCTTCGGCATGCAGGCAGCCTATTTTTTGCGCCGCATAGAAGAAGGCAATATCTCCACTGAATATCAATACTTGAATGGTGTCCTGGGCGAACCCGCTTTAAGTGGTGAGGACTTCAGCCGTTTACAAGTGGGCTATCCTGCCATTCAGTCGGGCATGATTATTCGCAGGCAGCGCCCGGCAGAAAACACCCCGCTTTTTGAATTGGGCGTGAGTGGCGCTGCGCTCAATCAGCCCAATGTGTCTTTTTACCGGCAGGCAGTTTTATTGCCCCCACGCCTGTTTGCCTTTTTAAAGCTGAGGGCTTGGCACAGCAGAGAAAGTGCCGTATTCCCTTCCCTTCGTTGGACTTACCAAGCGGGAGGTCAGCAGTGGCGTGTGGGGGCTGAATATTATCGTGCATTCCCTGCTTTGAGCCCGGTCTTTAAAGAAGGCGCCATCGGTATGGCAGCATGGTGGCAGGGGAGCTATCTGATGGGAAGTCTTCGCCTACGGCAGGCACAGTATCAAATTTCATTCAGCTATGATGTAAACATAGGCAAAGAAGGCTACCCTACTGCTTTTGAGCTTGGGATAGCATGGATCAAACCTTTTGAGTTGAAGAAAAAATCACGCCGTCGCCGGCTGTCAGCGGCACGCAACCAAACCCAACCGCAAGAAGCCCCCAAAGTGATAGTGTTTACCCGTGAGCCGGTGGAGGTGAAGCCGCCCAAGGCAAATATAGCGTTGACCGGGGCGGAAAAAGAACTATTACAGAGCAGCATTTACTTCGAACAAGGAAGCAGCCTTTTGTCCGATTCTGCCCAAAAGAAACTCAAACAAGTTGCAGAAGTTCTTTTGAAACACCCCGAAATATTTTTAAAGATAGAAGGGCACACTTGCTCTTTTAGAGAAGAAATGGGCAACGAAAAACTATCGATGGAGCGCGCGTATGCCGTGCGCACTTTTTTGAAAGCGCAGGGCATAGAAGAAAAACGCATGATAGTGGATGCCATGGCAGACCGCAAGCCTGTGGCTACGAATGAGACCGAAGCCGGGCGGCGCTTGAACCGCAGAGTGACCTTGGTGCCCCTCTTGTAAATTGACTACTCTTCCGAAATGGTGATGCTGTCGATAAGGTAGCGTTGACGGTATTCTTTTAGTTTGATGAATACGCGAAATCTCTTTTGCGAAGACTGATAGCGCAGAATACTATATACCAGTGATTGTTGATAACTGCCTTGATGAAACACTTCTACCCCTTCGCTCTTGGGCGGATAGTTCTTGAAAAAATCACGCATGATAAACTCTGCCTGACTCTTGCTGTAGGTAGCACGCGTATCGTTGATAGAAAGCTCTACTACTTCATTGAAGTAGCGCGAGAGCTCACGGGCACTGCCTATGCGGAAGGTGCGTTCTATCTCTTCCAGCACGGTATCTTGCCGGGAGTAGTCCGGCGAGGCAGTATGAAAAAAGAAAAAGCCGAATAACAGAATAATAATTTTAGGCATTGCCATCGCTTCGTGCCGATTTTGATAATGATAACTTCACCAAATACAAACACCAAAACCGTACCAACATAAAAAATATCACCGATTTACGAAAAAAAACTTTTAGGATGGATGCCGTATATTTGTATAAATTTCAATAATCAAATGAATATAGCTTCATGAAAAAGGTAATACTTATTATTCTTGACGGTTGGGGATTGGGCGATAACCCGCAGGTGTCGGCCATTGCGCAAGCCCATACACCTTTTTTTGACCATATTATGCAGCACTACCCGAACAGTAAATTACAAGCATCCGGTTTGGCTGTGGGCTTACCTGAAGGGCAGATGGGCAATTCCGAGGTGGGGCATATGAATATCGGTGCCGGGCGCATTGTGTATCAAGACCTTGTGCGCATCAACAAAGCCATTGAAGAAGGCAGCTTGGCAAGCCGTCCGGCAGTACAGGACATGATTCGCTATTGTAAAGAGCACAACAAACCGGCCCACCTTATTGGATTGGTTTCGGATGGTGGTGTGCATGCTCACATAGAGCACTTAAAAGCACTCATAAGCATCTTACGTAAAGAAGGCATCTCCGTGTTGGTGCATGCTTTCACCGATGGGCGCGACACAGACCCCAAAAGTGGCGTGCATTTTATAGAGGACTTGTTGAATCATTGTCGCGAAACCGGCGCCCGCTTGGCTTCCATTGTCGGGCGCTACTATGCCATGGACCGCGACAAGCGTTGGGAAAGAGTGAAAAAAGCTTATGACCTTTTGGTACATGGTATTGGCTTGCCCACACGTGACCCGTTGGCTGCCATACGCGCTTCCTATGAAGAAGGCATCACCGATGAATTTCTTGAGCCCATTGTTTGCGTGGACGAAGAAAACCATCCTGTGGGCTGCATCCAACCGGAAGATGCTGTGTGTTGTTTCAACTTCCGCACAGACCGCGGACGCCAAATTACCATGGCACTGACACAGCAAGACTTCCCCGATTATGAGATGTACAAAATGCCCCTGTTCTATGTGACCATGACCCCCTATGACGATACTTTTGAGGGCGTGCATGTGATTTTTGAAAAAGACAACATACAGAATTCGTTGGGCGAAGTCATTGCCAAGGCAGGGCTGAGGCAGATACGCATTGCCGAAACCGAAAAGTATCCCCATGTTACTTTCTTCTTTTCCGGTGGGCGCGAAGAGCCCTTTGAAGGCGAAAAGCGCATCTTGTGCCCTTCGCCCAAGGTGCCTACCTATGACCTGAAGCCTGAAATGAGTGCTTACCAGGTGCGCGACGCCATCATTGAAGAGTTAAAGAAAGAAGAAGCTCATTTTGTTTGTCTGAACTTTGCCAACCCTGATATGGTGGGGCATACCGGTGTATTCGAAGCCGCAGTGAAAGCCTGTGAAGTGGTGGACGAGTGCGCCAAGGCAGTAGTAGAAACGGCACTTGCGCACGGCTACACGCCTTTGATCATTGCCGACCATGGCAACGCCGAATACATGATTAATGAAGATGGAAGCCCCAATACGGCACACACTACCAACTTGGTGCCTTGTGTGTTGATAGACGAAACCTTTAAGGGCACGCTGAAAGATGGCATTTTAGGCAATGTGGCGCCTACTATTTTGGAATTGATGGGATTGGAAGCGCCGGCTGAAATGACCGAACATTCGTTGCTGGAACATGTGCCGGTAGAGTAGTGCACGGCAATAGTCCGTTGCTTTGTGAGAGCGGGACAAAAAGCCCGCTCTTTTTTTTTTGAAACTTTAATACACAAAGCCGGGCAATAAGAAAACCTTAGCCATAAACGAACCGTAAGATGTTCATTATAAAATATTTGTTGTTATGACCTATGTTGTCACAGGGCTATGCAAGCGCACCGGCGAATGCCAAGAGGTATGTCCGGTAGAGTGTATTGTAGTGCCGCCATCGCACACACCATGGCGGCGGGCTTTCATCGACCCCTATACCTGCATCGATTGTCACGAGTGTGCAGAAGTGTGTCCGGAAGGTGCCATCTTTCCGTCGGATAAGGTGCCTGTAAGTTACTCTTTAGGTGCAGACGCTGTGTACACCCCTATGGAAGGGGCACCGGTGCAAGGCGAAGGCAAACAAGTGAACCTGCAAGAAGCCATTCCGGAAACCTATCGCTTCTTTGACGAAGGACCCGGCTATGCCGTGGACGGATGATGATTGTCCTCGGACTTCTGCCGGCGGCGCATGATTTCTTTTACTGTAAGGCTGCTTCCGTCGTGGCTCCAGCCCGGCGGATAAAAAATGTATTTGAGTTTGTCTTTCCAAGTGGGCGCCCGCCTGACATCTTCCCACAACGCCTTGAATTCGGCAACAGCTATTTTTACCGGATTCTTTGTGTCGATATTTTTGGTGAGCCCGTACACCACCGCTTCGTCTTCCGGTTCAAAGGTGCCAAACAAGCGGTCCCAAATGATGAAAATGCCCGCGTGGTTCTTGTCTAAATATTGCAGATTGACCCCATGGTGTACGCGATGATGCGAAGGTGTATTGAAAATAAACTCTACCCATGCCGGCAATTTCTTAACCACCTGAGTGTGCAAAAAGAATTGATAAATCAGGCTGATGGACACCATGCTGAATACCATCAGCGGATGAAAACCCAGCACAGGCAACCAAGCATAAAACAAAAACTTATAAAATCCTTCTGTCCAGCTTTGGCGCAGGGCTACGGCAAAGTTATAGTCTTGCGAAGAGTGATGATTGGAATGGGCTGCCCACAATAAACGCACTTCGTGGCTTAAACGGTGATGCCAGTAAAATGAAAAATCATCGGCAAAAAGCAATAGCACCCAACCCATGACGGTGAAGCTCAATTGCTCTTTGAAAAAGCCCGTATGCTCGTATATTTTCCAGAAAACGTAAAAATAAAAAGCCTTGACAAAGAGGTTGATAACCAAAGAACCCAAGCCCATTGCCAGACAGGCCGCAGCTTCTTTGAATTCATACAGCTGCAATTTCTCTTTGAGGTCAATCCATATCTCAATGACCATGAGCAGAATGAACACCGGAATGGCATAAGTAACCGGATCGTTGGTTCCGCTGATTTGTGCCATGATTGAAAGCCAGTCCATCGCCTTAAAACTTTTTAAGCATCTAAATTTGTTGTTTAATATACAAAAAAAGCAACAGTAGAACTTTACGAGCATGATGAAAGAAACCAAACTCAGCGTAAATATCAACAAGATTGCTACGCTCCGGAATGCACGCGGCGGCAATGTGCCGGACGTCATCCGGGCGGCTGTTGACATAGAGTCCTTTGGTGCCGACGGCATTACGGTACACCCCCGCCCCGATGAGCGGCATATCCGCTATGCCGATGTGTATGCTTTGAAAGAGGTGCTTACTACCGAGTTCAACATAGAGGGCAACCCCATTGAGCGTTTTATGGATTTGGTTTTGGAGGTGAAGCCCACACAGGTAACCTTGGTGCCCGACCCGCCCGATGCGCTTACATCCAATGCAGGATGGGACACCGTTGCCCATGCCGGTTTTTTGAAAAAAGTGGTAGCCCGGCTCAAAGAGGCGGGCATCCGCGTATCTATTTTCGTGGACCCCGACGAACGTATGGTAGAAGGGGCTGCAAAAGTAGGCGCCGACCGCGTGGAACTTTATACCGAGCCTTATGCCCGTTTGTATGAGCAAGACCGGGAAGCAGCCATTGCCCCTTATTTGAAAGCCGCCGCCGCCGCCCGTGATTTGGGCTTGGGGCTCAATGCCGGACACGATTTGAACTTGGACAACCTGGCATATTTGAAAGAGCAGATTCCTTTTTTAGATGAAGTATCCATTGGCCACGCCCTGATTAGCGATGCACTTTATTTTGGCTTAGAAAACACCGTGCAGCTTTATTTACGCCGTTTGGGGCGCCAAGCTTGATTTTTTATACAACCTTCACAATACTTTTTACTCATGAAAAATGCAGTCATTCAACCGCCAGTGCTTGACCAAGCCTTTACATACGAAGGCTATGTGCGCTTTATGGACGAGCTGCTGGCACAAGGAAAAACCACCGGCGACAACCAAAGCGAAGAAATGGTGCACTATACGCGCATGAACCGCCGTCGTATGGAGCGCATCCATAAAATCGGAAAAATAGATGAAGACTTGCGGCGCCTGTTGCAGTCGGTGCATGATGAATGCTACTGGGTGGTGCTTACCGAGCCATGGTGTGGCGATGCCGCACAAAACGTGCCTTTTCTTTACTTAATGGCGAAAGAAAATCCCAAGATTGATTTGCGTCTGCTGCTGCGCGACGAGCATCCCGGCATCATGGATCACTACCTGACCAATGGCGGAAGAGCCATCCCCAAACTTATTTGCATTCGCAAGAGTGATTGGGAAGAGTTGGGCACATGGGGGCCCCGTCCCCGCCCGGCGCAAGAAATGGTGATGGCTTACAAAGCCAATCCGACGGAAGACTTTTGGCAGTTTGCCGAAAAGCTGCATAAATGGTATGCCGATGATAAGGGAGCACACCTTCAGGCTGAAATGAAGCAGCTCATAGCAGCATGGGCAGAAGGCACTGCCGCTTCCTTGTAAGCAGGCAGATTTTGCTAACTTGCGCATTCCAAACACAAATACTATGAGTGAAGAATTGGAGTTAATCTACGGCTTTCATGCCGTGCTTGAAGCCATAGAAGCGGGGCAAAGCATCGATAAAATATGGGTGCAGCAAGAGGGCGGCAAGTCGGCACAGCTGCAGGAGCTGTGGCAGGCGGCGCGTGAGCACCGTATTCCGGTAGTGCGTGTGCCGCGCTCGAAAATACAAAAGCTGGTGCCCAAAGGGAGCCACCAAGGTGTGCTGGCTTTTATTGCCCCCATTGCTTTTGCCAACCTGGACCACATCTTAGACGCTGCTTTTGGCAACGGTGAAGTGCCCCTTCTGCTGATGCTCGACAAGGTCAACGATGTGCGCAATTTTGGTGCGATTGCGCGCACAGCCGAGGCGGTGGGGGTGCATGCCATCGTGATAGGTGAAAAAGGGGCTGCGCGCATCAATCAAGACGCAGTAAAGACCTCCGCCGGTGCTTTGATGCATGTGCCTGTGTGCCGTGTGCAAAGCCTGGTGAAAACAGCCCGCTTTTTAAAAGACAGCGGCTTGCAGCTCGTGGCGTGCACCGAAAAAGAAGATAGTCCACATTATGCGGTGGACTATCGTTTGCCTTCGGTTATTGTGTTGGGGTCAGAAGAAAAGGGCATATCGCGTGAGCTGTTGCAACTGGCCGACGCCTTCGCCCAAATTCCCATGCGAGGGAAAGTATCTTCGCTGAATGTGTCAGTCTCAGCCGGCGTGGTGCTGTATGAAGCTTTGCGCCAGCGCGAAACACAGCATTTTAGTCAGTGAATGCCTTTTCCATGATTTGCGTGAGCGAATATTCTTCCATTTCTTCCAGGGTCACCGTATCTACAATGTCGTGAGCGGCACCGGCCTTCACCAAATCGTCATCTAATGCTTTCAGGAAAGCCGTGGCGGCCGGGTCCGTGCCTACTTGTATGAAGGAGATGGCTACATCCATTTGGCTTTTTACTTTCTGCGAGAAATGAATGATGGTATTGACCACAGCCTGGTGGTCGTCGGGTTCGCCGTCGGTTACGACCAATATCAGCTCTTGCTCGGTGCTGCCGTTTTTCCAACGGTTTTCCACCTGTTGTAGTGCGTCTTGCAATACGGCTGCCAGATCGGTGCCGCCGCCCGGTTCATTTTCTTCATACACTTCGCTCACTCGTGCCGCCGTTACGTTGTCGTAGCGCTTGAAGCGCCCGGAGAAGGTGTAGAGTGTCATGCCGTTGGGGTCTTTTTCTTCGCATTTATATGCCAAGGCAATGGTAGCTTCTTTGCAGGCTTCCCAACGCGAGCGCCCGCCCTTTTGGTCCCTGATAATCATGGAGCCGCTTTTGTCTAATATAAGGGTGCATTTCATTTTTAATCTGTATTTTGGTTTGTTGTTGCTGTTTACTGAAAAAATACAAAAATACATTGGAATTCCCCATGCGGACGTCTTATTTTTTGAGTTTTCTTTTGCTTGTGTTATGTGTGTGTGCGTGCAGTCCCCATCCACGCCGGTGGCAAGGGCAGTGGCAGCCGGAGCGGGTGCAAAACAGGCACTTGCAGCGGGTAGGCGATGCCTTGTTTATATTGCGTTTGTTGGGTATGGAAGAAGCTGTGGTGGGGGAGCTCGCGCAACAGGTGGGGCGCCAATTGAGCATCGAACTTCAGTCCGGCGGGGGCTTTGAATGCCGCCTGCCGGGCGGCGTGCGCCTGCTGCGTGGACGGTGGCGCCGGCGTGTGTTGCCGCGCCGTCTGGAACTGCAATTTTCTTTGCCTGTTGTCCGTAAAGAGAAGCGCCTGCAGCTGCCCGTTCGTTTTTCTGAAAGTCATATGTATTGGCACAACTTTGACCGCAACGGCAGCGTTATCATCTTGAAACGTAAACAATAAATGCATTTATGTTGCAATGGATGGCAGCTTCTTGGTTGTGGGCATTGGGTGCCGTAGGGGTGCCGGTGGCTATCCATTGGCTGAGCAAACGACAAGCCAAAGAGGTATGGGTGGGCTCTTTGCGTTTTTTTGAGGATGAAGAGAGCCGGCGTTTTCAAAGTTTTCAGTTGCAAGACAAAATACGCTTATTGCTGCGCATGCTTTTTACGGCATGCATAGTTTTGGCACTGGCACAGCCGGTGTGGTATTACCGCGCCGGGCATCAAAATCAAGCATCTTGGATACTGGTAAGCAATGATCTGCTGCCTGTGTCGTATTACAATTATGCTCGTTTACACCATCTGCTCGACTCGCTCAAGCAGGGTAAAGAGGCGGAAATACGCCGTTTGAGCGATGGTTTCCCCTTGTTGAACTTACCGTTGAAAGAAAAACACGATGCCGGCGCCACCGATTATGTGTTTTTTCTTCCGCTGTTGGATAGCCTGGCAGCGCAGCGCCCGGTGCATGCAATTGCCGGACTTGAAAGCAGCCGGTGGGCAGATATGTTGCCGGCTTACCGGAACAAGGTGCATTGGCACTTCCTGCTGCCCGACTACAGCGATACCGTCTTTTATTTTGACAAAGCCCGCTACTTTCAAAAGACGCCCTATCCTTTGCTTTCATTCGAAAGAGTGGAGGCAGCAGAAGAGCAGAGCTTGCATCTTTCGTGGGTAGTCGTTTATGATGACGACACGGCCGGCGACACTTTGCAATGGCACCGCTTTTTTGAAGAGGCGTTCAAACCATACCATGTGACGGTAACCTTTTATCCGGTAGAAGAAAGCGGACAGTTGCCTGTTGTTGATGTGTGGTGGAGCGAGCAAGCCCCACCGGCCGCTTGTAGTGCCGGCATAAGAAAGCAAGCAGCCGATGCTTCTTTGTGGTGCTTTGCGCAGCAAACAGGCTATTGGCAATTGCGGTGTTTGCCCGGTGGATTGCCTGCCGATGAGTATGAGCTGCTGAAAAAGGAACTGTGGCAAGTGGCCGTTCGGCGCCGGCAGACCTTGCCCGAAACGGTTATCACGCCCCCTGCTGTGTTGCAAAGCATACAAGAGAGCAAGGCACAGGTACGGCTGCCTGTCCGTTTGGCACCTTGTCTGCTTTGGCTTGCCATTGTTTTATGTATCATTGATGTAGGCTGGTTTGCTTATGAGCAGAGAGGTACAGAATAAGCTGCGCCATTTACACAGAAAGCGCGTGATGCATTATTGCCTGCATATGATTGCTTGGAGTGGGGGCATCACGGGGCTGTCGGCTGCTTTCATGCATCTGTTGACCATACATGACATGGAGGGGCTTGTGTGGGTTGCCATCGTGTCAGTGCTTCTTTTTGGGGCTTTGCATCTGCCACATAACTACCTTTCTTACAGGGCACTTATCGATTGCTTGCACAAAAGCCATCCGGAGTTGGAGCATAGCCTGCATTTTTTAAGGGTGCCCAACAGTACGGTCTTTTACCGCTTGCTCTATGAACGCATAGAACCGCGTTTGGCAGCCATTGACACGGTGCCGTATCCATATGCCCGGCGCTCTTGGATGTGGTGGAGCGGGCTTTGTCTGTTGTCGTGCTTGTTTATATGGGCAGTACATGGCAGGCCTTCCGTGAAGGCAACCACAAAAGAAGCACAAGAGCCGGTTGTGGCGGCTTTGGATACCGGGCGTTTATCCGTTGCCGCGGAGTGGACGGTTTTCCCGCCTGCTTATACAGGGAAAACGGCCGCACGTGAAACCAAAGAGCACTTTCAGCTCATAGAGGGCAGCAGCCTGCATGTAAAAGTAAGTGCATCCGATAGCCTGCAAAAAGCCTACTTGCTGTTCAATTTCACGGACACTTTGTTTTTGCGTAGAAATACGCCCTGCCACTATAGCCTGCACTGGCAGCCGGAAAAAAGCGGCTTGTATCAATTGCAATTACTTTATCAAGACAGCCTTTTCATTGCCGATGCCCGCCAGATGACACTGCTACCCGATAGCCTGCCGCGTGGATATTGGCTGTCGCTTACGCAAACTGATATATTTGTGCCTTACCGGCCCGGTAAAGAACCGGCTTATCAATGGATTCTGGAAGCTACCGACGATTTTGGTATTGAGTCGATCCAAGCCACTCTGACCATTGCACGTGGTACGGGCGAGCAGGTGAGTTTTTATGAAAAGGCGCTACCACTGTCCATAACTGTCTTGAACAAACGCCATCAGCGGGCATCGCTACATCTGGCACCACTTGAGTGGGGGGCTGCCTGGGGCGATGAGGTGTTTGTAAGTGTATGGGTGCGCGACAACAAAAAACCCGTATCTCAAGTAACGCAGCTGCCTGTGCTTCGTTTGACGATGGAAGACACCAGTGCACAAGTGCTTGCGGCAGAAGGCTTTGGAGTAGGGGTGAACCGTTTACCTGAGTATTTCAGAAGCCAACGGCAAATTATCATAGATACGGAGGAGCTGCTGCGCGTGCATAAGCAACTGCCGGAAGCAGCCTTCCGCCAACGTTCGCAAAACATAGCCTTTGACCAAAAAGCATTGCGCATGCGTTATGGTAAGTTTTTGGGAGAAGAAGACTACCTGGCTGCTTCGCCCACAACCAAACACGAAGAAACCACAGAAGAAGCGGACGATGAACACCACGGGCATGAGCATGAAGAGCATCATCATGAGGGGCACGAGCATGCAGAAGGCGAGCAAGCCGACCTTTTGGCGGCCTACCGGCATGTCCATGATTTGAGCGAAATCAATACTTTCCTCGATCCGGCCACGCGCGATACCTTAAAAAAAGCATTGGCTGCCATGTGGGAGTCGGAGAAGTATTTGCGTTTGGCAAAACCACAACAGGCGCTGCCCTATCAATACGAAGCACTGAAATACCTGAAGATGGTGCAGCAGAAATCGCGGGTTTATGTCAGAAAAAGCGGTATAGATTTACCACCGTTGAGCGAAGAATACCGCCTTTCTAAGGCCGGTGAAGTACCACAAGCCCCCCGGCGCCGGCTGCTGCCCTTGCCGGCAACCATACCGTCGTATGCCCGGCTTGCAGAATGGTGGCAAGTGCTTTGGTTAAGCCACCTGACAGGCAAACCCTTGTCTGCCCTTCAACTGCAGCAGTTGTCGCAAACAATAATGACCCTGCCCGCTTCCGAGGAGCAAAAGATGGAGCTCATACGGCAGGTAGGGGCTTTGCAAAGACGCCCTGCCTGCGTAGAATGCCGGCAACATCTGTTAAAAACGCTATTTCAGTTGTTGCAGCAGCCCGCTTTGCCGCAGCGCCCTTTGTCGCGTACTTTACAAATCCCCTAATTGCGGACGCAGCAATATCTCTTCTACCACACTGCGCCCGGACAACGCAAAAGCAGCCCATACGGCCCGGGCCACATCTTCGGGAGGCATCAAGCGGTGCTCGTCGATGTCTGCCCCGGCCCAGCTGTTGGTATAGGTAGCGCCCGGCATCACAGCAGTAACGCGCAAGCCTGCTGTTTTCAACTCTTCGCGCAGTGCTCGCGCCATGCCCAAAAGGGCATGTTTGGCAGTTACATAAGCGCCACAGTTGTCGAAGCCGCGCAGACTGGCTACCGATGCGATGAAAAAAAGGTGCCCCTGCCGCTGCGCTATCATGAGGGGCAGCAAACGCCGGTTGATGATATGCGCACTCACTACATTGGTTTGAAGCATCTGCTGCAAAGCATCGTGCGATTCTTCCATCAGGGGCTTCACACGGAAAACCGCTGCATTGTGCACCACGGCAGCCGGTGCAGTGTCGAGCCGGGCTGCAAAATCGGCAAAAGCCAAACAGTCTTCTGTTTGAGACAGGTCTGCCTGCTGTACGTGGCAAGCAACGGAGTATTTATTTTCTATGGTTTCTTTTAACTGCAAGAGTTCACTTTGGTTGCGGCTGCAAGTAGCTATATCGTAGCCTTCGGCAGCAAAACGCTCTACCAAAGCACGCCCGATGCCTTTGGTGCCGCCCGTGATGACTATCAAGCTTTTGGACGATATGTTATGATACATAATTCTTTTTTTTGTAAACTTACACAATACAAAACAAATGATGCCTAATACTTTTCATGAAACACCATAAGCCAACCACTATGCGCTTGACACTTGTTTTTTCTCTGTTGCTTTTTGGACTCTTATCTTCATTGCAGGCACAGCAGGCAGCAGAGTTGAATTACCGGGAAAAAGTAAAAAAAGCCCTTCAAGAAGGGGCAGACTCTACTACTCTTGCCCTGATAGAACAGTGGAGGGCGCAGCTTTTCAACCAAGAAGCTACTGCAAGCCTGGCAGAAACCTACCTTTACGAGGGCGAGTACCATTTGAACCACGAAGAGTATGGCGAGGCACTGGAAGCCTTCAGAAAAGCGGAGGAGCTTTGGAAAAAAGCACCGCCTGTCGACAGCATACCTTTGGGGGTGCTGTATTTGGATCTCGGGCGTGTGTACTTTCTGCGCTACGACTACGCCAAGGCGGCCGACCTGTATATAAAAGCACTGCGCATCTTTGAAGCCAATCGCCAAGACGCCTATGCCTGTGAAACACTCTCGCAATTGGGCGAAACCTATATCACCATGAAGAACTTGCCCAAGGGCATAGAATACCTTGAACAAGGGATAGAAGTGTGCAGCCGTTTGGAAGACATTTCCAACTTGGCTTCCATGGAAAACACCTTGGCAGTGGCTTATTCCGATAATGGACAGCACGAAGAAGCCATTGAACATTACCGCAAGGCTTATGAGCTTTGTGAACAAATGAACTATGCCCCCGGCATGTATTACACGCTGTCCAATATGGGCTATGAATACTACCTGCTCAAGCAATACCAAGAGGCTTTGGCACACTTCAACCGGGCGCTTGAAATAGTAGAGCAAAACGATCTGCATGGCATGGAAGCCAGTGCTTTAGTCAACATGAGCTATGTGTATTTCGACAAAGGCAACTATGCCGAAGCGCTTGAGTTGCAGAAAAAAAGTTTGGCATTGGCACAAGAAACAGACAGAAAGTTCATAGAACAAGAATGCTACGAAGCCATCAGCCGTACTTATGAAAAAATGGGGCAAGCGGCCCTTGCTCTTGAATATTACAAAAAAGCGGTGGCTTTGAAAGACGAGCTTCAGCTGGCAGAGCAGCAGGAAACAGCCAACCAAATTGCTGCCCGTTATGAACTGGAAAAAGCAGAGATAGAAAAACAGCGCGCACAGCAAGAGCTTGCCATCAAAGAGCTGCGCGTGCAGCGGCAACGCTATGCCGTATTGCTCTTTGCCGCTATGGCACTCTTGGCTTTGGTGATGGCATTCTTTATTTGGCGACAAGCAGAGCAGCGCCGCAAAGTAAATGAGGAGTTAACCAAACTGAACAGCATACTCAAAGAACAGAAGGAAGAAATAGAGGTGCAAAACGAACAGCTGGCAACCACACACAACAAAATCCTCGAGAGCATACGTTATGCCCAGCGTATTCAAGCAGCCCTTTTCCCTTCCCTGCATCAATTCAAAACTCTTTTCCCCGAATCCGCCATCTTTTGGCGTCCAAAAGACATCGTAAGTGGCGATTTTTACTGGTGTGCGCAAAAAGATGGACTCACTTACTTGGCTGTTAGCGACTGCACCGGCCATGGTGTGCCCGGTGGCTTCATGACCGTAATGGGCATCAACTTCTTAAACCAGATATTGCATGAAGATAATGTGATGGACCCTGCCGAAATCCTGACGCAGCTTGACCGTCGTATTACCACCACCTTGCAGCAGCATGACCCCGAGGTAAAAGACGGTATGGATATCGCCCTGCTGATGATAAACCCGGCGGAAGGGACCCTTACCGCCAGCTTGGCAAAACAACGGATGCATATACTTAGTGACGATGGCTATGAAGAATTGCCCGCTTCAAAATACTCAATCGGTGCCGGAGGGCTATACGGAGAAAAAGAGTTTACGAACCGGGTAGTGCAACTGCGACCCGGGCAGATTTTTTACCTGCACACCGACGGCTACATAGACCAATTCGATAAAGGTAATCGTAAGAAGTTTAAAATCAAGCAGTTTAGAGAGCTTATCCGGCAAATCTATACACTTCCCTTTGAAGAGCAGGAGCGTATTTTGGCAGAGCGCTTCGATGAATGGCGGGGCGGGCAAGCCCAAACCGATGATGTTTTGGTAGTGGCTTTTCGCTGTAGTTGATTGTTTATGAGTTGAATAGAAGCGGCTGATTACCAGTAGGGCTGTTTTTTTATTTCGTGAAATTGCCTTAAATTTGGGCGCTACACATTTAAAAATCAGGAAGAAGTTATGACCGGAATCATCTTTTTTGCCGTTCTACTCACCGTTTCGATGCTCGTAGGGCTTTGGCTCGAAAAAGCTGAAAAACAGCGCTTGCAAGGCAATAATCAATAAGCAGGCGTCCCGGAGAAGTTTTTCTCGCCTTCTTTTTATGTTTCACAATCAAAAAAACAGTTCAGCTGTGGATTTATTCAAAAAAATCGAAATCGATAAAGGTCCTTTGGGGCAACACTCCGACCGTGCCCATGGCTATTTTACTTTCCCCAAATTGGAAGGTGAAATTGCCCCGCGCATGCAATTCAACGGTAAGACCGTTCTTACCTGGAGCCTGAACAACTATTTGGGCTTGGCAAACCATCCCGAAGTGCGCAAAGCCGACGCCGAAGCCGCTGCCAAATGGGGCTTGGCTTATCCCATGGGCTCGCGTATGATGACCGGCAACACGGCGCTGCATGAGGAGTTGGAGCAGCGTTTGGCAAAATTTGTCGGTAAAGAGGATGCATTCCTACTAAACTATGGCTATCAGGGCATCATGTCTGCCATTGATGCCATCTTGGACCGTCGCGATGTGGTCGTATATGACTCGCTGTCGCATGCCTGCATCATCGATGGCGTGCGCTTGCATATGGGCAAACGTTTTGTTTTCCCGCACAACGACATAGAAGCGCTGGAGAAGCAGCTGCAGCGCGCCATGAAGATTGTAGAAAAGACCGGCGGCGGCATCCTGGTGATTACCGAAGGTGTCTTTGGCATGGAAGGCACCCAAGGAAAGCTGAAAGAGATTGTAGCACTGAAAGAGAAATATCCCTTCCGCCTGATGGTGGACGATGCCCACGGTTTTGGTGCCATGGGCGCTACCGGTGCCGGAACCGGTGAAGAACAAGGTTGTCAGGATGGTATAGACCTGTATTTTGCCACTTTTGCCAAGTCGATGGCTGCCATTGGTGCCTTTGTGGCTGCCGATGCCCATGTGATTGAGTATTTGAAATACAATATGCGCTCGCAAATCTTTGCCAAAGCGCTGCCCATGCCTTTGGTAGAAGGCGCTTTGAAACGCCTGGAGCTGCTGCAAACCAAGCCCGAACTGCGTGAAAAGCTTTGGACCATCGTGCGTGCGCTTCAATCGGGCTTAAAAGAGCGTGGCTTCAATATTGGCAACACGCAGTCGCCGGTAACACCTGTTTTCTTGCAGGGCGGAAAAGATGAAGCTACCCGCATGGCGCTGGATTTGCGTGAAAACTATGGCATCTTCTGCTCTATAGTTGCTTATCCGGTGGTGCCTAAAGGCGTGATTATGTTCCGCCTGATACCTACGGCTACCCACACCCTCGAAGACGTAGAGGAAACCCTGCGTGCTTTCGAAGAGGTAGGCAAGAAGCTGAAAGCGGGCGCTTACAAAGGTGCTCATGAAAATGACTTGCCCGAAGTGCCGGCACTTTATAATACTTAACAGGAAAAAGGCAGAAAAAATATAAACCAACTTTATCGAAAAACGTAATAAATTTCAGTTTTCATTAGGAAAAATGAAATTTATATGTAGATTTGGACGATTTTCGATTGTAAAACTTAAAAGAACAAGCGTATGAAAAAGTTTGAAGAACTCAAAAACATCGTTTTGGCTGCTGAAGAAGATGCCAAAAAATTCTATGAAAAAGACAACCAAGCTGCCGGCACCCGTTTGCGTAAAGCCATGCAGCAATTGAAAGAGTTGGCTCACGACATCCGTAAGGAAGTACAAGAAATTAAGAACTCTAAAAAAGGAGCTTAATTATCGAAAAAGAGCTACTCTGTATTAGGAGGAAGGTTGTATTCCACAGCCTTCCTTTCTTTATTTTCCTGTTGAAAAGAACAAAAAAAGAGCCTTCCTTAAAAAGAAAGGCTCTTCCACACAGAAAGTTAAACTACTTCTTGCACGCTTTTGAATGCTTGTTATGTGTTGATACATTGAATGCTGAAAAGGTAACCGCCCAAAGAAAAAAAATGGACCGTTGACTACAAGCTTTGCGCTTTTCGGCAACAAGCCATAGCTTGCGGTCGTTATCATTTCATCCATAATCAAAAGTTATCAGCTATGAAAATCATTCCTGCTATTGACCTTATCGGAGGCAAGTGTGTGCGCCTTCGTTTTGGCGACTACAATCAAAAAACCGAATATTACGAAGACCCTTTGGAGGCTGCCCGTCAGTTTGAGGCGGCAGGCATCACGCATTTGCATCTTGTAGATTTGGACGGTGCCAAGCAAGGGCAGCCCGTCAATATAGAGGTGCTGGAGCGCATTGCCGCGCATACCCACCTGCAAATAGACTTTGGCGGTGGCATCCGGAAAAAAGAAGACATAGAGCGAGTGCTTGCTGCCGGCGCCGTACAAGTAACGGTTGGTTCTTTGGCGGTGAAGCAGCCCGAAACAGTCGTAGAGTGGTTGCATGATTTCGGACCGGAAAAGTTGATTATCGGTGCCGATATAAAAGATGGAAAAATTGCCGTGAATGCGTGGCAAGACCTAAGCAAGCATACAGCCGAAGACTTTTTGCAGTTCTATGCCCGCCAGGGGGCTCGCTATGTAGTGTGCACGGACATTAGCCGCGACGGCAGTTTGCAAGGCACAAACGTTGAGTTTTACCGCCATTTGCAGCAGCAGTGCCCTGAATTGCACTTCATTGCCAGTGGTGGAGTGGCTTCCATCAGCGACTTGCTGCAGTTGCAGGCAGCCGGGCTGTATGGTGTCATTGTAGGCAAAGCCATTTATGAAGGATATATTCAACTCACAGACCTTGCTAAACTGATAAAAAACAATGCTTACTAAACGTATTATTCCCTGCTTGGACATTAAAGACGGGCGCACGGTGAAGGGCGTCAACTTTGTGGACTTACGCGACGCCGGCGACCCCGTGCAGTTAGCCAAGGCTTACGCCGAACAAGGTGCCGATGAGCTGGTTTTTCTTGATATAACCGCTACGGTAGAAAAGCGCAAAACATTGGTAGAGTTGGTGCGGCGTGTGGCTGCGCAAATCAATATTCCCTTTACCGTAGGCGGCGGCATTGGCAGCATAGAAGACGTGTCAGCCCTTTTGCATGCCGGTGCCGACAAAGTATCCATCAATTCGGCAGCCGTAAAAAATCCCCGGTTGATACGCGACTTGGCCAATGAGTTTGGCGCTCAATGTGTGGTGGTGGCCATCGATACCCGCTGTGTGGAAGGCAAAGACATAGTGCATACTCATGGGGGACGAAAAGCAACCGGGCGCTTCACCCTTGATTGGGCAAAGCAGGTAGAAGACTTAGGCGCCGGCGAAATCCTGCTGACATCTATGGATGCCGACGGAACAAAAGCCGGTTTTGACCTGCGAGTGACCAAGCTCATTGCCGAAGCCGTAAAAATCCCTGTAATTGCTTCAGGTGGGGCAGGCACACAGGAGCACTTCCTGGAGGTATTCCGGGAAGGCAAAGCAGATGCCGCTTTGGCAGCCAGTGTCTTTCACTTTGGGGAAATTAAGATTCCGGCACTTAAACACTACCTGCATCAGGCAGGAATACCCATGCGTATCAATACCAACTCTTTCAAGCCATGAATATAGAACGTATTCTTTTTGCCACTGACTTCTCAGCCCACTCGGTGCAAGCTTTGCGCTTTGCACTGAAGCTTTTCGAACACTCGCTGCAAGAAATTGCCATCTTGCATGTGTTTGAGCCGCCCTACGACTTTTCGTTGCGCTTGGCAGAACGCTTTCAGGCAGAAGAAGAGAAAGGGCACAAAGCCATTGAGCAACTGTGCCACGAGGTAGGTGTGCCCGCTTCTCTCAAAGTGCGGGCTTTGGTAGTACCCGGTAAAGTAGTAGATACAGTTCTGGAAGTAGCCGGAGCAGTGCAGGCACAATGCATTGTAAGTGGCACGCAGGGTAACCGTAGCATTGAAAACCGGGTGTTGGGCAGCACCGCAGCCGAATTGATGGAACTGGCAGAGTGCCCCTTTTTGGCTATTCCCGAAGGGGCGGTTGTCGAGCGCCCGGAGCATATTTTCTATGCCACGGCCTATAGACCCAAAGATGTGGACATAGTGTGCGACTTAGCCCAAATAGCGCAAGTGCATCAAGCACAGCTGCATGTTCTTCACGTAGATGAAGAAGACAGTTTTGAAAAACGCTTGCTTTTCCGTGGCTTTCAAAGTGTGATTAAAGAACAATTACCCGGTGTGCCGCTCATTTTTGAGCACATTTGCCGCGAGGAGGTGGCACCTGCCTTGCTCGACTACATGAAGCCGTACAACCATGCCTTGTTGGCACTCTCTTATTACCGGCGCTCTTTCTGGAAAACGCTTTTCTATCACAGCAAAATAGAAGACCTCATTTATATGGCACAGCTGCCTTTGTGGGTGTTGAAAGCCTGATTTAGTTTTTACAAGTTGCGGCTGGCATCCCACAGCTTTTGTTTTTCTTCAGGAGTGAGGCTGTCGTAGCCTTGCTCACTGATTTTGTCTAAGATACGATCAATTTCATCTTGCAAGCTGCTGCTTGTGCCTTGGGCTTCGTTACCGGCACGACGGGCAGTGTTGTGTGCACGCACCTTTTCCAAAGGCGGACGATGCACTTTCAAGCGAGGCTTGCGGCTGAACAAGCGGCTTATCTTATCCAAAAGGAAGCTTATCCATGCGCCCGCGTCGGTGCCTTTTTGCAGTCCTTTGATGTACAGATAGCCCATGAGGCTACCTCCCAAGTGGGCAAAATTGCCGCCTGTATTGGCGCTGCCGATTTCTGTAAACGACAGCAAAACAAAGAAAACGGCAATCCAGCGTATCTGCACAGGACCAAACAACAAAAGATGCACTGTGTAAGTAGGGCGCAAGGTAGCAGCCCCTACCACAATGGCATATACACTTGCCGACGCGCCCAGCAACACGGTTACCGGGCGTATTGCTTGAAGTGGCGGCAATACATTGTAAAGCAAGAAATACAAAACACCACCAGCCAAACCGCCCAATATATACAAAGCTACCAAGCGACGATTGCCCAGAAACTCTTGTAAAATACGCCCAAACCAGTACAAAAACAGCATGTTGAACAAAATATGCCAGAAGCCTTCATGCGTAAAGAAGTAGGTTATCAAGGTGTAGGGGCGCCGCAGTAGCAGGCTGCCCTCGGCCGGCATGGCAAGATGAAACACCAACCACTGATAGATATGCGTGCTCTGTGCAGCCCACAGAAACACATAGGCTATTTTCAACAGCAGAAATACCCCTACATTGATAAGTATCAATCTTATCAGGGCGTCGGAGGTGTTGAACGAAGTGCCTGTATTGCGAAACATAGCCGGTAGTTATTTAATGTAAGAACAAAAAGCAAGCAAAAAAGTGCCTAATGATACTGTGGCACACGCCAGTACTTAATAAGTAGGTAAGCAAAAATCATCCCACTTAAGTGTGCAAAATGAGCTATATTGTCATTAGGGTTGCTTTGAATGAGTGAGTACAACTCAAAACCTGCATACAGCAGTGCCAAATACTTGGCTTTGATAGGGATGGGTGGGATGAGCAACATCATTCGCAAGTTGGGAAACAGCAGCGCAAAAGCCATAATGATGCCGAAAATAGCTCCCGAAGCCCCAACCGTCGGCACTTCGCTCTGCTGCTGTGCAATACTGCGTGCATACTGCTTGGCCGTGGCTATATAGCTGCTGTTCTCAGGATTGCGCTCATAGGCATGCATGAACTCAACAAAGGCCGGGTTGAGTTCTTCTTCCTTGCCTACGTGCTCTTCTATGTAAGCCCGGAATTGGGCAGGTGTCGGTTCGCTCAAAAAAGCAATTTTATCGTTTTGCAAGTCTTTGTATTCCCAATAACGCACCCCGTTTTGCGCTACGCCGGCGCCTATGCCGCAGACCAGGTAAAGAATCAGGTAGCGCTTGTCGCCCAATACCTGCTCGAGCAAAGCCCCGAACACATACAAGCCGAACATATTGCCGAACAAATGCCAAAAGTTGGCATGCAAGAACATATAGCTGAACAACTGATGAGGACGGAACAAAGAAGACTGAAAAGGATATAACTCCAGCAGCTGCGCATTGCCCAAAGGCGTGTAGTGATACACGAAGTACATCAGTAAGTTGCTTGCCAGCAGTGCCAGCGTAATGGGCGGAACTCGGTTTAGCATAACTATCAATAAGGTTGGTTGGATACTCAAGCCAAAAATAACATTTTTATGCTGAACCTTCCGGTTGTGAAAGCGGACATTTATATGCGATTTCGTTGCCCTTTTAAAGGGCAGAATTGTAAGTTTTTTGTACTTTTGCTATCATTCATTTGTTTAAAAATTGATTTAAAAACGACAGAACCATGAATACGGTAGCAACTCTTTCCCGGGAGATGGAGAGCATATTGAAGCAGTTGGGCATCCGGCAACAAAACCCCGCCTACAGTACCGGGCAGCAATGGGGAAGCATCCAGGAAGGAAAGAAAGAAATAAAAGTACATACGCCTATCAATGGAGAGTATATTGCCAGTGTGCAGGTAGCTACGCGCGAAGATTATGAAGCCGTGATTCGTAAGGCGCAGGAAGCCTTCAAAGTGTGGCGCAAGGTGCCGGCACCGAAGCGTGGCGAGATTGTCCGTCAAATAGGCGACCGCCTGCGTTTTTACAAGGACGCACTGGGCAAGCTCGTAACTTTCGAAATGGGAAAAATCTACCAGGAAGGTTTGGGCGAAGTGCAGGAAATGATTGATATCTGCGACTTTGCCACCGGCTTGTCGCGTCAGCTGTATGGCTTCACCATGCACTCAGAACGCCCCGAACACCGCATGTATGAGCAATATCATCCGTTGGGCTTGGTAGGCATCATTTCGGCATTCAACTTTCCGGTGGCCGTATGGTCTTGGAATGCCATGATTGCCGCCGTTTGTGGCGATGTTTGCATTTGGAAGCCTTCCGAAAAGACTCCCTTAACCGCCATTGCCTGCCAGCATATTGTGGCAGAAGTGCTGAAAGAAAACGACTTGCCGGAAGGTATTTTCAGCCTTGTGATTGGCGATGCCGAAGTGGGCAAATGGATGGCAGAAGATACGCGCATTCCCCTGATTTCGGCAACCGGCTCTACCCGCATGGGCAAGCAGGTGGCACAAGTAGTAGCCGCCCGCTTGGGCAAATCCTTGCTTGAATTAGGCGGCAACAACGCCATCATCATCACCCCCAATGCCAACATAGAGATGGCGGTGCGCGCTACGGTCTTCGGCGCAGTGGGCACCTGCGGGCAGCGCTGCACAACCACCCGCCGTTTGATTGTGCATGAGTCGGTATATGATGAAGTAAAAAAACGCCTGATTGAAATTTATGAGCGCTTGCCTATAGGCAACCCCTTGGATCCTTCCGTTTTGGTGGGTCCCCTAATTGACCAACAGGCGGTGGATGCCTTCGTAAAAGCGCTTGAAAACGTGCAAAAAGAAGGCGGAAAGCTGATTTATGGCGGTGAAGTACTCAAAGGCGATGCCTACGGCAACGGGCACTATGTGAAGCCTGCCATTGTAGAGGCAGAGAACCATTTCGCCACGGTACAAGAAGAAACCTTTGCCCCCATTCTGTATCTGATTCGCTACCAAGGCGATGTAGAAGAAGCCATTGAAATACAAAACGATGTAAAACAGGGGCTTTCGTCTGCCATCTTCACTCAGAACCTGCGCGAGGCAGAGCTGTTCCTGTCGGCGGCCGGCTCTGACTGCGGCATTGCCAACGTCAATATTGGCACTTCCGGTGCTGAAATTGGTGGTGCTTTTGGTGGGGAAAAAGAAACCGGCGGCGGCCGCGAATCCGGATCCGACGCCTGGAAGTTCTACATGCGTCGTCAGACCAACACCATCAACTACGGAACGGCACTGCCATTGGCACAAGGCATTAAATTTGACGTATAACAATGAAAAATGCACATAAAAATAACGTAAAGTTTTTTTAGTGATTCATATTTTTTAAATTGTCCCTTGAACGTTCAATACAGAAAGCAATAAACTATGGCAGAAGTTGTAGAAAAGAAATATAAAACCGTCATGCTTATCGATGATAATGAGATAGATAATCTCATTAATCAAAAAATCATAGAGTCGGCCGGCATCTGCGAGCGTATTTTTACGCATACCGGTGGAAAAAGTGCCATTGAGTTTTTGCGTAATATGGAAAAGATTGCCGATGTGGCCGGCGACGCAGTTCTGCCTGAGCTTATCTTCTTGGACATAGACATGCCCTTGATGGATGGCTTTCAGTTTTTGGATGAGTTCGAGGGACTTTCCGAAAAAACCAAAGAGCACTGCAAAATCGTAATGCTTACTTCTTCCATCAACCCACAAGACGTAAGCCGCTCGAAGCGTTACAAATCGGTAAAAAAATACTTGAACAAGCCTTTAACGCCGGAAAGCTTGAAAAAGCTGGATGTGTAACAGGCAACTCAAAAAGCAGTTCAATAGAGCAGGGCTATCCGCAACAGGTAGCCCTGCTTTTTTATGCGCCTTGTGCTGCATTTTTGCGAAACAAGATTTCTTCAAATATTCCGGCATAACGGCCGGCTTCATGGCGGGCAGTGAAGGCTGCTTGCAGGCCTTCAAAAGCGGCTTTGCCCATGGCTTCACGCTCATTGGCAGGTAGTTCCAACGCCGTTTGCAAGACTTCCAACAAACTGTGTCTGTTGGCGGCTTCAAAAAGGAAGCCGTTGCGCCCGTGCTCGATGAAATCGGCTATGCCGGCTACTTGGCTGCCTATGGCAGGGCGTTGTAAAGCGGCTGCTTCGAGCAGCACATTGGGCATGCCGTCGTAAAAAGAAGGAATAGCCATCCAGTCGCATGCCAAATAATAGGGAATCAACTGCATGCGTTCTACAAAAGGGATGTGTGTATAATGCAGTTGTCCGGCACCGGTGAGCCGCCGGCGCATTTCTTCTTCCAAATCACCTATTAACAACAGGTGCACTTCATCGGAGTATGCACTTTGTTGTAAGCTATCCACAAAAAAGTCCAACCCTTTTTTTTCTTTCAATTGCCCAAACAATCCAACGACCGTGCGCCCTTCGCTATGCATTTTTCGCCAGTCGGCAGCCAGTCGGTAGTCATGTTCATAGGCTTTCCACTCTGCTGTGTCAATGCCGTTGGGAGTATAATACACTGCGGGCTTGTGCGGAAGCAGGGCACGTATCTTTTGCACTTTGTCGCTGCTTACACAGCAGACAGCGGCGGCCTGCTCTATGGCTGTCAGTAGAAGGTCGCGGCGCTTGGGTTGAAACAAGCCCGCATCGAAGTCGTTCCCCCTGAGAAGCAGTACATAAGGAAGTCCCAAAAGTGCGGCAAAGGTGGGCACGGCAAAGACAGGCGCATAACCCCCAAAGGCAACAAGCGCCTCATAGGGCTGCTTTTGGTGTTGTTTAGACAGCCATAAGTACACACAATTGAGCGTGTGGGCAATATCGCGATGCGCATGAAACACATAGCAGTTGCCGCCGGCTTCTTCCATCACATGGGCCGGCCGGTAGGGTGGTTTGCTTTGTGTAGCCCTGCAAAGGTGCAGCACGTCTATGTGAAAAAAATCGCGCAGGTGGTAAACAATGCGGTCACAGGCATTGGCCATTCCCCCGATGGTCGGCGGATAATGTTCGGTAATCCAAAGCAGTCTTTGCATGTCTTTACAGAAGCCCTTGATTAACTGTCAAAAAAGCCCCCTGTGGTGTCATCGGTGTCGTAGTCTTCTTGCCCGGCGCTGCTGTCGTAGTCATGGTAGTGTCCCGAATGATAATACACAATCGGTCCATAATGACTATCATAGTAGCGTCTGTAGTACACCTCTTTTTCTACGGGCGAGTCACCCGGCTGTTGTTGCTCTTGTGGGGCTTTGGCGGCGCACTCAAGGCAAAAAATGGCGTTGCCGTCGATGGTTTGATTATTGGGCTTGTTCAAATCTATTTTTTGCTCAAGTACCAGTTCGGCATATTGCGAGGTGTGTTCTTTGCAAATAAAGCGTTGGCAAGAGTAGCAGATGGCTACTGCAGGCTTGCTGCATGCGCGACGAATGAGAATGCCGCGTTCTACCTGACATTTTTTCATGAAGCAGAGGGTTACAACTGTTCTTTTGAAAGTAATTTAAAAAAGATTTTCTATTGCCTCAAAAAAACAGCAGGCACGAACGACAAAATTTTCTGTCTGTTGAAAAGTGCGTAAATTTAAATGTTGATAACTTCAATTGTATGAATACGCTTTGTAAATATTGGCTTTTGTTTTTTTTAAGTGCCTGCATTGGTTTGTCTGCGCAGGCTCAGTTTCAAGATGATTTCTCGGATGGTGACTTTACAGCCAATCCTGCTTGGTCGGGCGATGTATCTTTATTTGTTGTGGACAATGGACAGCTGCGCAGCAACGGAACTGCCAGCAGTGATATTCTACACCTAAGCACACCCTCTGCTATCATGGATAAGGCGGTGTGGTCTTTCTTGGTGGATTTGAAATTTGCCCCTTCCTCGGCAAACTTTGTGCGTATTTACCTGGCAAGCGACCAAGCCAATTTGGAAGGCGCCTTGAATGGTTATTTCATTCAGCTGGGACAGTCCGGAGACGATTATATTAAGCTGTACCGCCAAGACGGGGCGGTTGACACCGAAATACTGAGTGGCATTACCGCTTTCAGCAGCAACATCAAAGTGCGTATTAAAGTAACACGCGACAATACCGGCAAATGGACGGTTTTTGCTGACCCCACCGGCGGCTTCAATTATCAGAAAGAAGGCGAAGTAGTGGACAACACACACACCACCACCACTTTTTTTGGGGTGTATTGTAAATATGGTACCGCAAGTCGCGCCACTTTGTATTACTTCGATGACTTTCAAGTGTATATAGACAATCAGCCGCCGCAGGTGGTGCAAACTACAGCCGTGGGTGCCAATACTTTGGAAGTACTCTTTGACGAACCATTGGAACAGACTTCGGCAGAAGATGTAACCAACTACAGTGTGAACAATGGTATTGGCACCCCCGCAACGGCTACGCTCGATGCCACCACCCTCAACAAGGTAACTCTTACTTTTGCCAACAGCTTCCAAGATGGGCAGCAATATCAACTCACCGTATCGAATGTAAAAGATATTCTCAGCAACGCAGTAAGCACGTCGCCGGCACCGCCTTTCGAGTATGTGGAACTAAGTGCGGCTGCTCCCGGCGATATTGTTATCAACGAAATCATGGCGGACCCTACACCGGTGGTAGGCTTACCAAATGCCGAATACGTGGAGCTCTACAACCGGAGCAATAAAAATATTGATTTGCAGAATTTTACACTGAATGGCAAGGTAATTACTACTTCATCTTATATCTTGAAGAAGGGCCAATATGTGCTGCTGACGGCTGCTGCCGATGCGGCTGCTTTCGGGGTGTCGAATGTAATTGGCATGACCTCTTTCGATGCGCTTACCAATGGGGGCGAAACCGTGAGTCTGCAAGATGCCGGCAGCGCACTCATTGACGCCGTCAATTATACGGATGAGTGGTATCAAGACCCTGCCAAATCTGATGGCGGATGGTCTTTGGAACAGGTCAACCCTCATCTGCCTTGTGGAGCAGGTCCTCATAATTGGCGGGCTTCGGTGGCAGCCATCGGCGGCACGCCCGGTGCGCAGAATTCTGTTTATGACCCTTCGCCCGATACCACGCCGCCCACACTGACTGCCCTGCAACCCTCAGGAAGTGTGGCATTGTTGCTTTCTTTTTCGGAGCCTATGGAAACCTCTTCCTTGGCTAATGCAGCAAACTATGCATTGAGTAATGGGATTGGAATCAGTAGTGTTCAACTAAACGGCGATGCCGAAGTGTTGCTTAATCTGGATGCCCCTTTGGTGGCAGGGCAACTCTATACACTGACCATTCAAAACATAGCCGATTGTAGTGGCAATGCCCTTTCCCCCACGAGCTATACAGTTGGCTTGGGAAAAGAGCCCAATGCTTTCGATTTGTTGATTACTGAAATCATGGCAGACCCTACGCCCGTAGTGGGCTTGCCTGAGTATGAATATTTGGAAGTGTATAACCCTACCGCCGCTGTCATTAGTCTAAGCGGCTGTGTTTTGAAAGATGCCACTTCGGCAACGAACTTGCCCCCCGTCAATATTTATCCGGGCGAATATGTGATTTTATGCTCTTCGTCAGCAGCCGCTGAGCTGTCGGCTTACGGACGTGCCGTTGCAGTTACTTCTTTCCCTTCGTTGAACAATGGTGGTGAGTTGCTTCAAATCCAAAACGCCTCGGGGGAAATTGTCTTTGCCGTTGAGTATAGCGACAACTGGTATCAAGATCCGGACAAAAAAGAAGGGGGATGGTCGCTGGAAATGATAGATGTGCAAAACCCTTGTGGTGAGGCCAACAACTGGCGCGCCTCAGAAGATGAAAGAGGCGGCACGCCTGCTGCGCCTAATTCAGTAAGTGAGAGCCGCCCGGACAATACCCCGCCTTCTATCGCACAGGTTTATGCTCTCTATGCAGATACGCTGGAAGTGTTATTTTCCGAACCCATGGATGAGGCATCGCTGTTGAATGCTTCCGTTATATTGGAGCCTCCGGTGGCGGTGGCCTCTCTTCAGCCTTTGTCCCCGTTGAATAAACGCATGAAAATAGTTTTAGGCGGGCTTTTAGAAGCCGGACAAGCCTACACCGTTCGCATAAGTGGTGCTACGGACTGTGCCGGCAATTTAATTAGCAGCGAGCCTTATGGTTTTGGTTTGGTGGAAGCGGCCGACTCCGGTGATGTCATTCTGAATGAAGTGCTTTTCAACCCACGCACAGGCGGAAGTGATTTTGTTGAGCTCTATAACCGTTCTGCCAAGTACATCAACTTGCAGGGGTGGCAAATAGCCCGTTTATATAACGGCGCCATAGACAGAGCCACCCCCATTGCTACAAGCCCGCTGGTACTGCCGCCCGGTGAGTATATAGCCATAACGGATAATGCGGAAAACATACGGCAAAACTACCCTTCTTCTGTGGGTAAACGCTTTGCAGAAGTAAGCTCCATGCCGGGCTATAACGACGATGAAGGCACCGTATTACTTTTAAATCCTGCCGGGAAGTTATGGGAACAATTCGATTATTCGGAAGATTACCATTTTGCACTTTTGGACGACAAAGAAGGGGTTTCGTTGGAGCGCATTCGCGTGGATGCGCCCACCAACGAGCCTTCCAACTGGTTCTCGGCTGCTTCTACGGCGGGCTATGCTACGCCGGCGCAACCGAACTCGCAGCGTCTTGAGGCAGAGGGCATCACCGGCGGCATTCGTTTGAGCAGTCCCATGCTTACCCCCGATGAAGACGGTATCCAAGATTTTTTGGAGATTCGCTATGCTTTTGCTCAAAATGGCTATGTGGCAAATGTGATGATTTATGACGCGCAAGGGCGTTTGGTACGCCGTTTGGTGTCGAACCAGCTGTTGAGTACCGAAGGCAGTTTCGTGTGGCAAGGCGAAAACGACGAGCGTCAGGCCGTAAGAAGCGGTTATTACATTATTGTGTTCGAAGTGTTTGACCTGTCCGGTCAACAAAAACGATATAAAGAGATGGTGGTTGTCAATCGGCGTTAGCAGAGAGGCGAAAAAGTAGCATCTTTTGCTTTGATTAGATTGGATTACGTGAAGCGCAAGCGAGGCATGTTTTTGTAGATGAAGCAGGAGGGGCTTGTATGCCGGGAATAAAACAAAAAGACTGCTTTTGGGGCAAGTCTATAGAAGGCATGCTCAAAAGCAGGTTATTTCTGTTAAAAAAGCGGTAAGCAAAGCAGTGGCCCAAAGGCACAACGGGTGATTTAGCCCCTTGCACTACATAAGCAGTTTCCAAAGGGTCAGTATCAGCCAAAAGAACAAAGAGGTAAGCACGGTGAAAGCACGTGCCGAAATAGTGGGTGGATACACAGGCACCGGCTTTTCCGGTTTGGTTTGTTGCGAAGGCGATGTTTTGTCTTTGTTGGCAGGTATGGAGTTCGACGGCGTAAACTGCTGCCCTGCGCTTTTAGGTGTTTTTTGGTAGTTGCTCCCGCTTTTGGGACTTATCCGCACCCGCGTGCTGTCTTGTGGAAAACTCAGCTCGTCTTGCATTAGAACTTCATTGCCTGTCAGTATCAACGACTGCCCCTCAGTGACAACAGGAGACAGCCAAAAAAGGCATGCTAAAAGCCATATGTAGTGTTTGTATTGACGCATGTATGTGTAATGACAAACTCACTGCGATTGTATCAAAGTTAAGTATTTCCTTTTGAAAATGAAATACTTAACAAATAAAAGTCACTTATTACATTGCTTAGTATTGCTGAATACCCAAAAGTTAGCGCTAAATATCCAAATATCGCAAAAGAAGTTCAAGACGGGAACGGTCTATTTGCGCCAGCTCGGCAGAGTGGAACGTAGCTACCACATGATAATTGAAGCGCTCGAGCGTAGCTACTATGCGACTCACGTCGGGCTTGTCTATTTTGATGGTTACCAGCAGCTGCTGCGGGTCTTTTTCATCTACGCCCACATTGACACTGATAATCTTGGCGTTGTTTTCCTCTACCAGGCGGCTGATATGAGACAGGGAGTAGTCGCGTGCCGGCATGGAAAGCAAGATGATGGCGCCTTTTTCCTGCATGGCATAGGAGCTTATAAACTGTTTAATGGCATCCTGAACACGCACCAGCCCTACCAGTTTTTGCTCTTCATCCACTACTGCTATCCATTGCAGGTCATAGTTGTTGGCTTGGCGCAGTACGTTGTAAAAATGTTGAGAGCTATACACGGAAGTATCTTGTGGCGGCAAGAGGGGCAAGTCTTCAATAGTGGTGCTTGCGCCGGCCTCTTCAACGGCTTTGCGGGTAAGCATGCCTACATACTGCCCTTCGGCATCTACTACAGGCAATTGCTCCATTTTCAGCTCATCCATTAATTGGCGAGCTGCTTGGGGGCTGTCCTGCTGTTTCACATGCGGTGTGGCAATATGTAAAAGGCTTTCGACTATCATGTAACCGCTGTTTCTTTACTCTTTTGCAAAAACTGTTCTAAAATACGATTAAACTTCTCGGGGCGCTCCATCATAGGTGCATGACAACACTTGTCAATGAACCTGAGCTCTGCATTTGGTAAAAGACGTGCAAAATCATGCGCCACATGGGGTGGTGTGATGGTATCGTTTAGCCCCCAAATCAAGAGGGTCGGCACTTTTATCTTGGGCAGGTCTTTAGCCATGTTGTGGCGCTGTGCCGATTTGGCAATGGCTACAATGTTCATGCATTTGGGGATGCTTCGGGTCACGTTAAATACTTCTTCCACCAGTTCGGGGGTGGCAGTAGCCGGTTCATAGAAAGTGTATTCCACACGCTCTTTGATGTAGTCATAAGAGCCTCGCTTGGGATAAGAGCCGCCCATGGTGTTTTCAAAGAGCCCGGAACTGCCCGTTAAGACCAGCCGCTTTACTCTTTCCGGATGGTGCAACGTATAGTTAAGCGCGATGTGTCCTCCCAGCGAATTCCCCAGCAGGGTCAACTCATGCAAATCGAAGTCTTCGATAAATTGGGCTATGAATTTGGTCAGCGAGTCAATACCGGCTTTGCGTGGCGACAGCTCATAGATGGGCATCATGGGGATGACCACGCGATAGCGGTCAGAGAAAGCGTTGACCACGTCTTTCCAGTTGCTGAGTGCCCCAAACAGACCGTGCAGCAACAACATGACTTCGCCCTGCCCCTCATCTATGTATGTGTATTTGCCTTGTTTCTTTACTTGAAGTTCCATGACTGTTTGTTTCTTTTTAATATATGCACTCCGGCTTAAAAATAGTAACTATCCTATAATATAAACACGAATTGGCAATAAATTTCTACTTGAGTTAGTAAGCTTTTGTGATGCCTGTATGTTTTAACCAATTATTCAATAGTTTTAATCCACCTTGACTGAGGGCTGCTTCGGGGTGAAATTGTACACCAAAGACAGGCAGTTTTTGGTGTTGAAATGCCATTAACTCCTGGTGGGTATCCAGTGTGTAAGCTGTGGGCAGTAGCTCGGCCGGCAGGCTTTGAACCACCCACGAATGATAGCGTACAACCGCAAGAGGGTTGGGCAGTGCCTCAAACAGACCACAGCCCCGGTGTGTGATTTGGCTCACTTTGCCGTGCATGGGGTGGTGGGCGTGTGTGAGTGTGGCACCAAAAAACTCGCCCAGGGCTTGGTGTCCCAGGCAGATGCCCAAAAGAGGGAACCGCCGGTAAAACCGCTCGATGGCATGCATCAAATAGCCGGCTTGGCGGGGGGTACCCGGTCCCGGTGATAACACAATGCCTTGAAAAGGCAGCGATGCGTAGGTGTCTGGAGGTTGGTCATTACGCACTACATGGCAGCGCACGCCCAAGCGGGCAAAGTAATCGACCAGGTTGTATGTAAAAGAGTCGTAATTGTCAATTAGCAGTATCACTCTGACTGTTTTCCTTTTTTTCTTTCGCCTCTTGAACAATCTCTTTCGATGCCTCAATGATGCCCTTGCCCTTACTTATCCATTCGGAGCTGTGTTCTACCACATAAGGCGCAAGCGGCGACACCACCGGATAAAAAAGGCTTTCTTCGAGTGTGTTGTCTTGAAATGTTTTGAATGTACCAAAGAGCCAGAGAAAAGCGCTTACAAAAAGAGCATATTTCAAGCCGCCCAGCGCGGCGCCCAACAAGCTGTCGAAACTGCCCAGTAGTGTGTTGTCTATGGTGCTTTTTAAACGCTTGCCTATCCACATGATGGCATAGAGCATCAAGCCGAAAGTAATGAAAAAGGCGATATAAGGCATGGTGCTGTCTGACACATTCACAAAGTTGGCAAGCACCTGCAAGGTCACATGAAAGAATTTAAAAGAAAGCAGCAGGGCAACAAAGAATGCCAAGAAGGTAATGAGTGACAACAAAAACCCTTTTTGATACCCTTTGTGCGCACCCCAGAGAATGGGGAGCGCAATAAACAAATCAAGTAAATTCATAAGGCTCTATTTTTGGTCAGAAAGCAAACGCTTGACGGTGTCGGCTATCAGGCGGTTGTCTTGTCCGGCCAATTCTTTAGTGGCAACGCCCATCACTTTGCCCATGTCTTTGATGCTTTGTGCACCGGTGCGGGCAATAATATCCTTTATTTTGGCTTCTATTTCTGCGGCCGACATTTGAGCAGGCAAGTAGCGCTTGAGCACTTCTATGATGGCGGCTTCCTCTTGTGCCTGTTCTTCGCGCCCGTTTTGTTTGAACATTTCATAAGTTTCCTGGTGCTGCTTCAGCGCTTTGTTGATAATGGCCATTTCTTCGGCTTCGGTCAGGCTTTCTTTATTGCCTTCTTTGGTTTTTTCCAAAGTAATGAACGACTTCAACTCGCGGATGGCTTTTAAAGCAATAGCGTCTTTGGCTTTCATTGCCTCTTTCAGGTCCTGCTGTATTTTGCTTTCCAGACTCATGTTTCTTGTCAATTTGGGTTCAACAACAATCTTATTGGCAACGAAATTACTAAATTGCACGCAAAAACTATATGGGGCGCAAAAAGAAAGTACAGACCGTATTGGAGGGGCTGCTGATTGAAAAAGCCGTGGCAGAAGGCAAATGCATGGCACATCATGGCGAACGCGTGGTTTTTGTGGAAGGAATGGTGGCACCCGGCGACAAAGCCGACGTGCGCATCATAAAGAAAAAATCGGCTTATTGGATAGGCCAAGCCATACACATAGAGCCAAGTTCACCTTTGCGCCAAGCGCCTTTTTGCAAACACTTTGGCACTTGTGGAGGCTGCAAATGGCAGCATATGCGTTACGAAGCACAGACGGAACTAAAAGAGCAGCAGGTAAAAGATGCCTTTGAGCGCATAGCCAAAGTGCCTGTGAAGCAATGGGAGCCCATCCTGGCAGCCGAACAAACAACCTATTATCGCAACAAACTGGACTTTGCGTTCAGCAACCGGCGCTGGCTTACCGGCGAAGAGGTGGCTTCCGGCGACGACCTGGACCGCCACGCTTTAGGCTTTCATGTGCCCAAGCGCTACGACCGTGTGGTAGATATTGAACACTGCTACCTTCAGCCCGAGCCTTCTAATGCCATCCGCTTGGCAGTAAAGGCATTTGCTTTGGAAGCAGGCATTCCCTTCTATGACACCGTTCTGCATGAAGGCATTCTGCGCAGTCTTATCATACGCACAGCCAATACCGGCGAAGTGATGGTGGTGATTGTATATGCCGGAGGCACAGAAGGGAAAACAGCTGCAAGCCGTGTGGCTGCATTCATACAAGAACGCTTCCCCGCGGTCACTTCTCTTTACCTGATGCACAACCCCAAACAAAACGACAACTACTACGACCTCGAGGCCGAACTGTATGCCGGCAAGGCATATATCACGGAGCAAATGGAAGACTTGCGTTTTCGCATCGGTCCCAAGTCCTTCTTTCAGACCAATTCGGCACAAGCCTACCGTCTGTACAGCATCGCACGCCATTGGGCGGCGCTCACCGGCAACGAGCTGGTGTATGACCTTTACACCGGTACCGGTTCTATTGCCAACTTTGTAGCCCGGAAAGCAAAAAAGGTGGTAGGCATAGAGTATGTAAAAGAAGCCATTGACGACGCCTGGCAAAACGCACGGGACAACGGCATCGACAACGTGTATTTTGAAGCCGGCGACATGAAAGACGTGCTGACCGATGACTTCATAGAGCGCCACGGCAGGCCGGAGGTCATCATTACGGACCCGCCACGTGCCGGCATGCACCCCGACGTGGTGCAGCTGATTGCCCGTGTGGCGCCCCGCCGCATTGTGTATGTCAGCTGTAACCCCGCCACACAAGCCCGTGATATTGCGCTTTTGGCACCTTTTTATGAAGTGGAGCGGGTGCAGCCGGTCGATATGTTCCCGCATACGCATCATGTGGAAAGCGTGGCGCTCTTGCATCGCAAGTAGAATTCTTGTATTTTGAATGACGGCCTTCAAGGGCTTTGTTCCATCGCTACAACCCTTTGTGTTATGTTAGCCAAGACCTACGCTGCCGCTGTTTATGGTGTACAGGCGCTCACCATTACCATAGAAGTAAATGTTACACAGGGCACCCATCTGTTTATGGTGGGTTTGCCCGACAGCGCCGTGAAAGAGAGTGCGCAGCGGGTCGAATCAGCCATTAAATATTTGGGCTATCAGTTCCCACGCCAAAAAACGGTTATCAACTTAGCGCCTGCCGATTTACGCAAAGAAGGCGCCAACTACGATTTGCCCATTGCCATCGGTATTTTGTCTGCTTCGGGGCAAATAGAGGTGCCGCATCTGGAGCAGTATTTAATCATGGGCGAGCTGTCATTGGACGGCATCCTGCGTCCGGTAAAGGGCGTGTTGCCTATCGCCATTATGGCACGCAAGAAGGGCTTTAAGGGATTTATTCTGCCAAAAGAAAACGCTTCGGAAGCGGCCATTGTCAACAATCTGGAGGTAATTGGTGTGGAAACACTCGAAGAAGCCGTTGCTTTTCTGCAAGGGGAAAAACACATAGAGCCGCTTGTCAAGGATACGCGTGCGCTCTTTGCCGCTTCTGCCGATCATTACCCCTTGGATTTTGCCGACGTGCAAGGACAAGAAAATGTGAAGCGTGCCATGGAAGTAGCCGCTGCCGGCGGCCACAACATCATTATGATAGGACCGCCCGGCGCAGGCAAAACCATGCTTGCCAAGTGCTTGCCATCGATTTTGCCCCCGCTTACCTTGCAGGAAGCACTTGAGACTACCAAAATACATTCAGTAGCAGGGCGCCTGGGCAAAGATGCATCGCTCATTACCACACGCCCTTTTCGTGCCCCTCATCACACGGTGAGTGATGTGGCTTTGGTAGGGGGCGGGGCAGTGCCCCAACCCGGCGAAATATCTTTGGCACATAACGGCGTTTTGTTTCTGGATGAGTTGCCCGAGTTCAAGCGTTCTGTTTTGGAAGTCCTGCGCCAACCGCTCGAAGAGCGCCGTGTGACCATCTCGCGTGCTAAAATGACTTTGGATTTCCCCGCCAACTTTATGTTGGTGGCAAGCATGAATCCCTGCCCTTGCGGATATTACAACCATCCGGAAAAGGAATGTATTTGTGCCCCGCAAAGTGTGCAGCGTTATTTAAGCAAAATCAGTGGTCCTTTGCTCGACCGCATAGACTTGCACATAGAGGTGGTGCCGGTTTCGTTTAGCGAAATGACTTCGCGAAAGAAGCAGGAGCGTAGTGCCGACATACGCGCACGTGTAGCACAGGCACGCGAGCGGCAAACCAAACGTTTCGAGCACATGCCGGGCATTTACACCAATGCCATGATGCCTTCGCCCCTGGTGAAGGAGTATTGCCGTATAGACAAAGCCGGTGAAACCTTGCTCAAAGCAGCCATGGAGCGCCTGGGGCTATCGGCGCGTGCCTATGATCGCATATTGAAAGTAGCGCGCACCATTGCCGACCTGGCCGGCAGCGATGATATCAAAGTAGAGCACCTTGCCGAAGCCATTCAATACCGCAGCTTGGACCGCAGCAATTGGGGCGCTACCGTTTGATTTCTCTTTTTTTGTGTTTTTTAAGGGAACTTTTTATCTTAATCAACTTGTTTTAATTGGCTTAACCTTTTTGCCGCTCGTAAGTTTGTTTTACCCTCGAGAAGGGAAGAAGATGTTGAACTAAATTGTGGAGTTTATGGCAGAAGAATTGAAAAACCTATCACCCAACAACCAAAAGCTGGATAGCGAAGAGGAAATCAAAATCCGCAGAGCTTTTGAAAACCGTAATTGGAGCGAAATAAAAAGCGCTGACTCTTGGGCTATTTTTAAAATCATGTCGGAGTTTGTACAGGGCTTTGAAAAGCTGGCTAAAATAGGACCCTGTGTGTCCATCTTTGGTTCGGCGCGTACCAAGCCCGATAACCCCTACTACAAAATGGCAGAGGAAATAGCCGCCGAACTGGTGCGTTGCGGCTATGGTGTCATTACCGGCGGTGGTCCCGGCATCATGGAAGCCGGTAACAAAGGGGCATTTGAAGCAGGCGGTAAGTCCGTAGGTCTAAATATCATCTTGCCTTTCGAGCAGCAGGGAAATATCTACATTGACCCCGACAAGCTCATTACCTTCGATTACTTCTTTGTACGCAAGGTTATGTTTGTGAAATATGCTCAAGGCTTCATTGTACTGCCCGGCGGCTTTGGCACCCTGGATGAGCTTTTCGAAGCGCTCACGCTCATTCAAACCAAAAAAATAGGACGTTTCCCCATTGTATTGGTAGGCAGCAGTTACTGGCAAGGTCTTATCGACTGGCTGCGCAATACCATGTTGGAAAAAGAGCACAACATCAGCCCCGAAGACTTGAACCTGTTCAAGGTGGTAGATACGGCACAAGATGCTGTAAAAGTCATCAATGACTTTTATGCCAAGTATCTTTTGCAACCCAACTTTTAAATATGAGAAACCTACAGCTGCTGGTCTTACTCGGAGTCATTCTGCTGCTGGTCTTTTATTCCATTTACGAGCGGCTACAAGACCCCGTGCGGTCTGACTACGAGCAAGACTATGCTTATCAATTATATTTAGCCAACAAAGAAGTACCCCAACAGATTTATTTCTTGGATGAAGAAGTGCCCCTGTACGATGCACAAGTGCGGGAGCGCTTCGCCTATGAAATTTATATTCTGACCAAGTGGCGCAGCTACACCATAGAGCTGTTGTCAAAAGCCAAGTATTGGCTACCTATTTTTGAAAAAATTTTGCGCTCTTATGAGCTGCCTGCCGACTTTAAATATTTGGTGGTGATTGAAAGCGGCATGCGCAATGTGGTGTCACCGGCAGGCGCTGCCGGCTTTTGGCAGCTATTGCCCGAAACTGCCCGTATGATGGGTTTGCGTGTGGACCACGAAGTGGATGAGCGCTATCACCCGGTAAAAGCAGCCCATGCAGCAGCACGATACTTGCGCCTTGCCTATAAGGAAATAGGCAGCTGGACCTATGTAGCGGCTTCCTACAACGCAGGCATTGGGGCAATGCGCTATGCCGTTGCCACACAGCAAGCCCCTTCTTATTATCATATGGTGCTCAACCCCGAGACCAACCGCTATGTGATGAAGGCGGCGGCCTTTAAAGAAGTGTATGAGCATCCATTAAAATATGGCTTTGATTTGCCAATCCGGGCTTGGCAGCCGCCGGCTTACCGTACCATCCAGGTGCGCACAAGTATCCCTTCTTTGAAAAAGTTTGCCGAAATGCAAGGTGCCTCTTTGAAGACCTTGCGCGCATTGAACCCTTGGCTGGTGGGCGAATCACTCACTTTGCCCGAGGGCAAAACCTACGAAATCCGCTTGCCTGTTCAGGCAGACTATGAAGCAACGCTCGAAGACGAAGAAAAGACAACGCCGCCTCCGGTAGATAGCATTGGAGTGCCTGCCGATAGCCTCACCGTGCAAGATAGAGTAAATCATATAGCTGCCGACAGGGAGTAAGTTCCTTTATCTTTTTTTTCACTTTTTTAAAAAGGAATTCACCATAGAAATGCCCGGCGGGCTAATAAAAAATCTTTATCTTTGAACCTCATCAAAAACCACCCCCTATCTATGAGATATGGCGCATGGCTGTTGCTATTAATGATTGTTTTTCAGGCTTGTAACGATATTGAACAACCACAAGAAGATATTATGATGGGAAAAGACATTCATTCTTTTTCGGAACCCGGCAAAGCGGTAGCCAAACACTTGTCTTTGCAGTTACAGGTGGACTTCGACACCAAACAACTGAGTGGCATTGCTACGTGGGACATTGACACCGCACCGGATGCAGAAGAAATTATCTTCGACACAAAAGGGCTAATCATCGATTCGGTCTTTCTGAATGACGACACCACGGCGGTGCCCTTTTCTTTGGGCAAAGAAGACCCGGTCTTGGGGCAGGCGTTACGCGTGCCTTTGAAAGCCGGTGCCAAGCGTGTGCGCATTGTTTACCGCACCTCGCCCGGTGCAGCCGCACTTCAATGGTTGGAAGCACATCAAACTGCCGGCGGGCGGCATCCTTTCCTGTTCAGTCAATCGCAGTGCATTTTGGCCCGCAGTTGGGTGCCTTGCCAAGATAGCCCCGGCATTCGCTTTACCTATGATGCCGAAGTAAAGGTACCACAAGGCATGTTGGCATTGATGAGCGCCGAAAATCCACAGCAAAAAAGTGCCGATGGTGTGTATCGTTTCCGTATGCGCCAGCCCATCCCTTCTTATTTGTTGGCTATAGCCGCAGGCGATTTGGTGTTTAAGCCCATCAGTGCGCGTGCCGGCGTGTATGCAGAACCGGAAACCATAGAGGCGGCAGTACACGAGTTCGAAGACCTGGAAGAAATGATTCAGGCAGCAGAGCAGCTGTATGGCGATTATGTGTGGGAACGGTATGACCTGCTGGTATTGCCCCCCAGCTTTCCTTTTGGTGGCATGGAAAACCCCCGCCTTACCTTTGCAACCCCCACCATCATTGCCGGCGACAAGTCTCTGACCAGCTTGGTAGCCCATGAATTGGCACATTCGTGGTCGGGTAACCTTGTTACCAACCGCACATGGAACGACTTCTGGTTGAATGAAGGCTTTACCGTCTATTTCGAGCGCCGCATTATGGAAGCCATGTATGGGCGCGACTATGCCGAAATGCTGGCCGAATTAGGCTATCAGGACTTGCGTCAGACTATTGCCCGCATGGGCGAAAACAATAAGGACACCCGCCTGAAGCTGGACCTGCAACGCCGCGACCCCGACGAAGCCGTTACCGATATCGCTTATGAAAAAGGCTACTTTTTCCTGCGTCTGGTAGAAGAGACCATCGGGCGCGACAAATTCGATGCTTTTGTGAAAACATATTTTCAGCGTTTTGCTTTCCGCTCGATGGATACCGAAAGCTTTGTTGAATATTTCCAAAAAGAAGTATTGGACAAAAACCCCGGGGCTGCCAAAGCCATCCGCATGCAAGAATGGATTTACGGCACGGGCTTGCCTGACAATTGCCCCAAGGTAAATGCCGTGCGTTTTCGCCGTGTGGAACAAGCACTGCAAGACTGGCTGAATGGAACGCCTGCGGATTCATTGCCTACAGCCTCTTGGAGCAGTCATGAATGGTTGCATTTTGTGCGCCACTTGCCTGCCGGCCTCTCGGTAGAGCAAATGAAAGCATTAGACGAGGCGTTTGGCTTCACCCAATCGAACAATGCCGAAATTCAGGCGGAGTGGTACACACAGGCGGCTTTACACGGATACAGCGATGCTTATCCGGCCATGGAGGCTTTTCTATTGAAAGTAGGGCGGCGGAAATTCCTGGTGCCTATTTATCGGGCCTTGCTGCAAACCGAAGAAGGTAAGGCACTTGCCTATGATATTTATGCGAAAGCACGGAAAAACTATCACTATGTATCGGTTTCTACCTTAGACGAAATGCTGCAGTGGAACGAAAAAGTGCATAAAACACCTTGACTTTTGCACGAACTTTGCAACAAAAATGACAGCCGGCTTGTATAAAATTGGAATTATTTGTAAAATTGGTAAGAAAGTGCACTGCATATATTCACTTTTGTAGTGCAAAACATAAAAAAAATGATTACATTTCGCTTATATCCAAAATAGAAGGGACATGGCAGTTTTACCAAAAGCAGAAAAACCAAAAAACTTCATCTACGATAGAGCCAAGCATCACTTTTTGGGCAATTTCCCCAGTGTGTTGCCCATAGAGCAAGCCTATGTGCATATAGGCATGTACTTGGGATGGATCTGTGAAAATGACCTTTACAGCGACTTTTTCGAAGAAGAAGCGGCTTTGCAAATCTTGCGTTTCCGTAAACGTCAAATCAGCTGCTCCATTCTGAGTGCCGTATGGGATGGCTATTTGGGCTCGGACCTCTTCAACGAAGAAGGAAACGAGTTTACACAGTACTATTATTTAAGCGGCAAATACAAAAAAGACTACGAAAAAACACTGGCTGCCAACTTGCCATCTATTTACCATGTAGAAGACAACTGGGAAAACTACGAGAAGATGGCAAAGAAAATCACGCAGCGTTACAAACAGTGGAAGAAAAAGCGTGAAGGCGAGCAGGCCGAAGCCCAAAGCCACGACGAAGAAGAGTAGGATGCCGGGGGGCTTATCCCCGCATGCGCTGCCTTTTAGCTTCTGCTAAGGCAGAAAGCAGGCGAACCGACAAAGTAGCAAATACCAACTTGTTGTTTACATTCCGCTCAAGGTAGTAAAGGCTTTGTGTAAAATCTTTTAAAAGCCCTTCTATTGCCCGTTGCGATAAAACAGAAGCCAAGCCTTGCACAAACTCTAAATGTTCGGAGCGGAATTTGTTGAGCGCACCTTCGGTGTGCTGCCACATCAGACACTCACGCAAGGTAGCTATGCCGTACTCCAATACTTTCCTTTGCGTTACTTTACTTTCGTTCGACAAACGCTCTACCACAGGCGCAATGGCGCACCAATCGGCACGCCAGCAATGACGCAGCCACTCCCGGAACAATAGATGGCTGTCTTCTTCGCTGTTTTGCATCAAAGCGTCCAGCAACAACATATTGCCTTCGCACAACACAGCCCACTCATTGGCTTGCTTGGGCGGAATGCCGCGTGTTTTAACAAGCCATTGCTCTATGCTCTCGGCTGTGTAAGGCGGCACTTGTATGCTTTGAACACGCGAGCGAATGGTAAGGATAATGGCATCCGGGTCTTCGCTTACCAATAGGAAGAAAGTACGGGCAGGGGGCTCTTCTATGAGTTTAAGCAAAGCATTGGCTGCTGCCGTATTCATGTATTCCGGCAACCACATCAAAACCAGCTTGTAACCACCTTCAAAAGCGCTCAAACTGAGCTTTTGGGTCAGCTGGCGGCTTTCTTCCACGCTGATATTGGCTTGTTTGTTATCGATGCCGGCAAGCTCAAGCCACCGGTCCAAAGAGAAAAAGGGGCTTTGGGCATTCAGGCGGCGCCACTCGTCAATGAAAGCAGCGGAGGTGTTTTTGCCGGTGCCCTGATTCCCTACGGGAAAAACGAAGTGAACATCCGGGTGTGTCAGTTGTGCCATCTTGCGGCAGTTGCTACATTGGCCGCAACTGTCTTGGGCATGCGCTTTTTGGGGGTTTTCACACAAGAGCAGGCTTGCAAAAGCCAGCGCAACAGCCCATTGTCCGCCCCCACTTTTGCCCACGAACATCAGTGCGTGAGGTACCTGTTCCCGGGCAATCTGCTGCACGAGTTTTTCTTGTAAGGCAGGAATGGGAGGAAGTTGTGAAAACTGCATGCTTGTTTTTTTTAAAAGGAATTAAGGGTTAGGGCATATGCCGGCACAAGGCGATTGCAATGAGCGCTGCTCCGCAGGAATGGATTGCCATTCCCGGCATGCGCCGGCAGTGTCGCCATGAATCAGACGGATACCGGCACGCAGCTCATGTGCTTCATATAACTGACCGTTATAGTAAAGTGCCATGTTGTAATCGTTGATGGCGCCTGAGTAGTCTTTCAGCGCTTCTTTGGCTTTGCCACGCCATAAATAAGCTTCGGCCAGCCGGGGATTGAGCAGTAGGGCTTCGTTCAGCTCGTCAACCGCTTTTTTGAAAAAACCTTGCCGGTAATAATGTTGCCCTCTGCCCAGCCGGTCGGTGGCCGTCGGTGGGGTGCGGTACCAAATATCTGCCTTCGATTCAAAATGAGAGTTGCCTTTGCCCTCATTTTGCGCCTGACAGGCTACCGTACATAGGAATAAAGCTATAAATTGTATAAATTTGTGCATAAGTTTTTTAGCTTGACCGCTTTCAGGTGGTATCTTTGACAAAATTACGCAAAAGAAAAAGATGATACTTTACAATGTGACCGTCAGTGTGGACAAAGAAGTGCACGACGATTGGCTCGACTGGATGCGTCGCGTGCACATTCCCGATGTGCTGGCTACAGGCTTGTTTGTAGAGCACAAAATGCTGCGCTTAATGCATGAGCCTGAAAATGACGGTTTCACCTACGCCATTCAGTATTTCTTGAAAAGCATGGAAGACTTCGAGACTTACCAAAAAGAGCATGCCCCTCGCTTGCAGGCCGAACATCAGGCACGTTATGGTGAGCATTGCCATGCTTTTCGCACTTTGTTGGAAGTGATAGAATAAAAACAAACGATAACTAAACCAGACAGAATCATGGCAGGGCATAGTAAATGGGCTAATATCAAGCACAGAAAAGGCGCACAAGACGCCAAACGAGGCAAGCTGTTTACCAAGCTGACCCGTGAAATCATGATTGCTGCCCGCTTGGGTGGTGGCGACCCCGCATCCAACCCCCGTTTGCGCATAGCCATTCAAAACGCCAAAGGGGCAAATATGCCCAAAGATAAAATTGAGAAGGCTATAGCCAAGGCCACAGGCGCCGGGGGCGAGGATTATATCGAGGTGACCTACGAAGGCTATGTCAATGGGGTAGCTCTTTACATAGAGTGCACCACCGACAACACCAACCGTACGGTAGCCAATGTGCGGGCAATTCTTAGCAAGGGCGGTGGCAGCCTCACCACCAATGGTTCGTTGGACTTCATCTTCGACAGAAAAGGCGTATTTACCATTTCACTGGAAGACTACAAGCTCGATGAAGAAGAGTTTACTTTGGAAATGGCAGATGCCGGCGCTGATGAAGTGGAGTTTGACCACGAAAACGGCTTTGTAACCGTCTATTGTCCTATGGAAGAGTTCGGCAGCATTCAGAAGAAACTCGAAGAAATGAATATCGAAGCAAAAGAAGCCGGACTGCAGCGCATTCCGAAAACCTACGTGAAGCTGGACAACGAAACTTTCCAGAAGACCATGAAGGTCATTGAAGCGCTCGAAGATGACGACGATGTGCAAAAAGTATATCACAACATCGAAATTACCGATGAGCAAATGGAGATGGCATGATGCAGCAAACATGCAAAAGATAGCAAAAAAGGCGAGCTTCTTTCCGAGCCTCGCCTTTTTTTGTACTTGTGTTGAGTATTTTGAAAGAACAAGCAATAAAAAAGCCCGTCTTTTCGACGGGCTGGTGATCCCGCTGGGGCTCGAACCCAGGACCCCCTCCTTAAAAGGGAGGTGCTCTACCAACTGAGCTACGGAATCGTGTGTTGTTTTATCGTTGAATTGCAATGCAAAGGTAGGAGGTTTTTTAAAACTGTGCAAGCGTATGGCAAAAAAAATTTTAATTTTATTCTTCCTGTTTTTGGGAATATGTGGGCAAAATATTGTGGGACAGGCTATTGCGCCGGATAGTGAATATCTAAAAAAAGCAATGACCGCAGAGCAGCAAGGCGACTATGCCCGGGCAGCTGCTTTGCTTTGCAAGCATTATTATACGCACTTCGACAATTTTAGCCGCCACCGCTTGCAGTTATTGAGTGCGCATTATGGTTTGCGGGGCTACGATTTTTTAAACCCGCCGTGGTGGCATATTCCGGCACGCTATTTCAACTTGCTCGCGCTGCTTGCCTGTCTGCTTTTTTTAGTGTTGTTGAGTTTGTTGGTGCGGCAAAAAAAGCTTCGTTACTTGCTGCTTTGCTGGCTTCTGACAGGCGGTGCCGCTTGGTTTTTTTATACACTTCCACCCAAGCGGCTGGCGATAGTCAAAGCAGAAGCGCTGCTGGGGTATCAACACCCCACCGTGGCTGCCCCTCTGCTGGCAACATTACCCCGGGGCACCTGTTTGCGTGTCATCGACGAGCAGCCTTTCTGGTGGAAAGTGTACACACCACAAGGGCAAACGGTTTACGTGCAGAAATCCATGGTGTATTTAATAGAAGCAGAAAACAAACCTTAGCGGCGCCCTTTGCCGCTACTCTTTTTGCCGCCTTTGTGTTTTTTATGCTTGTGTTGCGTGCGTGTAGTTTTGCGCTTTTTCTCATGAAATGCGCCCTGAAAGGTGGGGTCTTCTTTTTTTCGCTGTTTGTCTATTTCCCGCGCCATCTCTTGCTTTTCTTCAAAAGGCGTTTCTGCTACCTCTACCGCATCGGGCAAAGGCAGGCGCGGAATTTTCATTTTGATAAGCGCTTCTATCTTTTTAATGTGGTACTCTTCGGCCGGGTTCACAAAAGTAATAGCCGTGCCATGCCGGAATGCCCGTCCTGTACGCCCGATGCGGTGTACATACTCTTCGTATAAAACAGGCACTTCGAAATTGATAACGTGTGTAACTTCTGAAACATCGATACCACGGGCTGCCACATCGGTAGCTACCAGCACCCGTAGCTCGCCTTTGCGGAAGGCATCCAAGGCATTGGTGCGTGCGTTTTGGTCTTTATTGGCGTGAATGACACGCACGCTGTCCTCGCCCAGCTTCCGGTGTAAATACTTATATACTGCCGTGGCAATACGTCTTCTGCGGGTAAATACCAGCACCTTCTTAAGCGACTCTTGCTCGAGCAGGTGCATGAGCAGGTTGATTTTGGTTTTGATATTGGGCACTTCGTACAAATACTGCTCTACTGTTTCGGCGGGGGTCGCCTGCGGGGTGATTTCTATTTTTACCGGGTACTCTATAAACTCTTCGCACAGACGCTCTACTTTTTCGGAAAAGGTAGCCGAAAACAGCAGGTTTTGCCGTTTGCGTGGAAGCACTTCCAAAATACGGCGTATTTGAGGCATAAAGCCCAAGTCCAGCATGCGGTCGGCTTCGTCTATGACGAACGTCTTGACGTGTTTAAGCTGCAAACCACCGGCAAGATAAACATCCATCAGGCGCCCCGGGGTAGCTACCACAATATCGACTCCTTCTGCCAGCTGCTCTATTTGTTTTTTGATGCCCTTGCCCCCAAAAATAGGAACACAACGCAGGTCGGTATAGCACGCCAGCCGGGCAATGGCTTCACTTACCTGCTTGGTAAGTTCATGGGTGGGCACCAGCACCAAGCCGCGAGGATGCTTGCCTTGGGCATATTTCAGTTTCATGAGCATAGGCAAAGCATAAGCAGCTGTTTTGCCGGTGCCGGTTTGGGCTATGCCTATGATGTCGTGTCCGGCGAGTGCCGGCGGAATGGCTTTTTCCTGAATTGGTGTAGGGCTTTGATAGCCTGCCTCTTCTATCGCATTCAGAAACTGGCGGGTTAGTTTTAACTCTTCGAAGGTCATCGTCCCTGCAAATGGTTTGGTTTTGAGAAACACAAAGATAAGCAAGCCGGTGGTATTCAAAGCGTGTGATGTGCCATTTGATATAGGATGATGAAAATCAGCGGATATATGACGAAGGTCATTGGTGCAGAAATGAAAAAAGGATAAGATTGTCTATAAATAAAACCAAAAGACCTATGAAAAGACACTTCATTTTGACTATCGCGGCAATGACCCTCGGTCTGTTGATGTTTGCCTGCGGCGGGTAGGAGGAAAACACTGCTCAGAACAACGAACCACCTCAAAGCATGTTGGCTGACGAAGAGCCGGCAGAAAATGAAGCGCCGGACCCCATGACCGTGAAAGGGGTAGGACCGGTGCAAAGCATTGAGTTGGGAGAAATAGACCCTGCTATGGCAGAGGAAGGGAAAATGCTGTTTGAATCCAAGTGTTCTGCGTGTCATAAGATAGGCGAAGAATAGATTGACCTGAAAGAAGCATATGAAGTGCAATAACCACAGATGGATACTTTTTATATGGACGATTGTATGCTTGGCAGCTCCTGCAAAAGCAGAGTTGATTGTCGTTTGCAAGAGTTGTGAGCTAAGCTCTATAAAGGAAGCGGTGGCAGCCGCGCAACCTTGTGATACCGTACTGATTAAAAAAGGCACCTACTACGAACATGGTATTGTTGTAGATAAATCTTTGTACGTGTTGGGCGAAAAAGGGAGTGTAGTTGATGCGCAACAGCGTGGTGAAATTATTTTAGTTACGGCCGATAATGTTTGGGTGGAAGGGCTCACTCTTCAAAATGTGGGCGTTAGCTACTTACAGGATTGGGCAGCTATCCGGATATTGGAAGCCGCCGCCTGCGTAGTGAAAAACAATCATATTATTAACCCTTTCTTCGGGATATATCTGCAACAAGCACGCTACTGTACAGTTGAGAACAACCGGCTGCAATCCTCCGCAGCGAGAGAGATGTCTTCCGGCAATGCCATTCACTCTTGGTACTCAGAGCACCTGCGTATCATACATAACGAGGTCAGCCACTTCCGCGATGGCATCTATCTTGAATACACAACCGACAGCGAAATCACTCATAACCATGCGTATCAAAACCTGCGTTATGGGCTTCATTTCATGTTTTCGGATAACAACCGTTATCAGTATAACCGTTTCAGTGAGAACGGTGCCGGTGTGGCGGTAATGTTTTCTCGTAATGTGGTGATGGAATACAACGAATTTATACACAATTGGGGGGCAGCAAGCTACGGTCTGTTGTTAAAAGAAATTTACGATGCCCGCATAGAACACAACATGTTTCAGGAAAACACAACCGCCGTACATGGAGAGAGCGCTACACGCATTCTTTTCCGCTACAATCAGTTAAACAACAACGGCAAGGGCTTTATGCTCATGGGCAGCTGCATGGATAATGTTTTTGAATATAACATTATGGAAGGCAATACTTTTGATGTGGTGGCAAGCAGCGAGCTGCAGAGCAATGAGTTTAGATATAACTATTGGGCGAACTACTCCGGCTATGACCTTGACCATGATGGCATTGGTGATGTACCTTACCGTCCTGTCTCTTTGTATTCCTACATTGTGAATCAATCGCCCACTACCATACTGCTGTTAAGAAGTTTTTTTGTGGATGTACTCAATTACACAGAGTATTTGATGCCTTTTTTCACACCTGATAATGTAAAAGACAACTATCCTCTTATGACACCGCCTTTAAACACATAATTTATGATAGAGCTACTGGATATATCGAAGCGCTTCGGTAAGACGCAGGTATTGAAAAACATATCCATATCTTGGCAAGAGCCGGGCATTATGGTGTTGGTAGGTCCTAACGGTTCCGGCAAGACCACCCTCTTGAAGATGTTATTGGGGATGGTGTTGCCTTCTTCCGGTAAGATTCTTTTCGATGGGCAGGACATACGCAAATCCGGGGCCGCTTATAAAAGCAATATTAGCTATTTGCCACAGCTGGCTCATTATCCTGAAAACCTAAGTGGCAGAGAGCTGATTCAAATGGTAAAAGAGTTGCGGGGCAATATCAATCAAGAATTATTGAACCGCATGTTGAAAGGGTTTCAGCTTGAAAGTCACCTGGACAAGAAGGTGAAACACCTGTCCGGTGGTACTTTGCAAAAGTTAGGTATTGTATTGGCTTTTATGAATGAAGCAGCTGTGTATGTATTGGATGAACCAACCAATGGCTTGGATCCCCTTTCGCTTTTTTATTTGAAAAAGTTGATACTCGAAAAACGGGAAGAAGGGAAATACATACTCATTAGTACGCATATTATTCCTTTTGTGGAAGAAATTGCGGACCGCTTGCTTTTTATATTGGAAGGTAGCGCTTTCTTTGACGGCACCCTTGCCCATCTGCGCAATACTTACGGCGAAGCACCCCTGGAAGAAATTGTGGCTAAAGTAATGGAATCTCAAATCGGCATGACTCATGTGGAAAGTATTTAAATATACCGTTTATGATTTGCTGCGTAGCAAGTGGACTTTCGCTTACGCCTTGTTCTATTTTGCACTCACTGTCTTTTTGTTTGCTTTCAGCAGCAGCGTAACCAAGGTAGTAGTAGGTTTAATGAATACTATTTTGCTGCTTGCGCCGTTGGTAAGTACTTTTTTTACCGTCAGCTATTATTACAACTCGAAAGATTTTGTTCTTTTTCTTTTGGCACAACCGCTGAAAAGAACGGATATTATCCGCGGTATGCTGTTGGGGCTGACGGCTTCTTTAGGTATTGCCGTGTTGGTGGGGATTGGAATGCCCTTCGCCTACATGTCTTTGACACAAGGAAGTTCTATAGCAAGTTATGCTTTCTTGTTGGTAATAGGGGTGATACTCTCTTCCGTGTTTTCTTTTATTGTGTATTGGATAGCCCTGCGTTTCGACGATAAACTAAAAGGCATTGGGATTAGCTTACTTGTATGGTTATTTTTTGCCGTTATTTATGATGCCATTTTCCTTTTGCTGTTAATTTACCTTCGCGACTATCCCATAGAAAAGCTGGCAATAGCTCTGACATTACTCAACCCCATAGATCTGTCGAGGGTGTTTATTTTGCTTCAGCTCGATATATCCGCTCTGTTTGGTCTTACAGGGGCGTCTGTAAAAGCTTTTTTGGGCAGCACCACCGGCAGCATAGCAACATTTGTCGCTTTGTTGTTATGGATGCTCCTTTCTTATATCAGCATTACTGTCATGGCTAAAAAGAAAGATTTTTAAATTCCGGCAACCGTTGCCATGCATTGCATAAATCACTATCTTCCTTGCATAAACATGTAACAAGGAAGACATATGCAAAGCATTCAACGCCTGTCGCACAGCATTCAGACTGCCGGCAGCAAGCCTGTCACCTTCGACTTGCACTATATGGAAGGGCAGAAAGCGCAACCGGTGCTCATCTTTATTCATGGATTCAAAGGTTTTAAAGACTGGGGGCACTGGCACCTTATGGCTGATGCATGGGCTGCCGCAGGCATAGCGGCGGTGCGTATGAACCTGTCTTATAACGGTACCACACCGGAACACCCCACTGATTTTGCCGATACGGATGCTTTTGGGCGCGAAACCTTTTCGCGCGACGTGGAAGATGTAAGCCAATTGGTGGCTTTCTTGAAAGCCTCCGGCTGGGCCAACAAAGAAGGAATCATTGACCCGGACCGCTTGGCACTGGCAGGACACAGCCGGGGCGGCGCCGTAGCGGTGTTGGCAGCGGCTGCTTTGCGTGAAGCCGTGAAGGCTGTCATTACCATGGCATCTATCGACAATACCGGTTTCCTTTGGACAGAAGAGCGGCGCCGGCAAATACTGGATCAAGGTGTGACCCATATATTGAATGCCCGTACGGGGCAGCAACTGCCTGTTTACAGAGAAGTGTATGACGACTGGCTGGCTAAAAAAGACACAGATTATAACTTAGAAAACAAAGCCAAGTCACTCGATATCCCGGCATTGGTGATTCATGGCACTGCCGATGAGGCGGTGCCTCTGTCAGCTGCACAAAACCTTGCTGCTTGGATTCCCAACGCCACCTTGCATATAGTGGAGGGAGCAGGGCACACTTTCGGGGGAATGCATCCTTATGAAAGCAACGAATTGCCCGGGCACGCACAAGAAGTTATTCATGTATCCGTTGATTTCCTAAAAAAACACTTATGAGCGACTCTCTCTCTTTTATCTTGAACGAGCTGGGCGAAGAGCACCCACATGGAAGTGTGGCAACCCCTCTCTACCAAACCTCAATGTTTGCCTTCGAGTCGGTAGAGCAGATGCGCCGTGCCCTGGCAGAAGAAACCCAATCTTATTTTTACACACGTGGCAACAACCCCACCTTCACCGCTCTGGAACGCAAGCTCGCAGCCTTGGAAGGCACCGAAGCCGCTTTACTCTTTGCAAGTGGCAGCGCCGCCGTTGCCGCTGCCGTGATGGCAAACGTAGAGCAGGGAAGCCACGTAGTGTGTGTGCAGAAGCCTTACAGCTGGACCAACAAGCTGCTTACCAAGCTGCTGGCACGTTTTGGTGTGGAAGTAAGCATGGTTGATGGCACACGGCCGGAAAATTTCGCACAAGCCATTCGCCCCAATACACGACTGCTTTATCTCGAATCGCCCAACTCTTTTACTTTCGAACTGCAAGACATTGCCGCTTGTGTAGCGGTGGCGCGCCAACACGGTTTGCTTACCATTATAGACAACAGCTATGCCACACCGCTGAATCAGCGCCCTGCCGACATGGGCGTGGATATTGTCGTGCATTCGGCTTCTAAATATATTGGCGGGCACAGCGATGTGGTTGCCGGCATTTTGTGCTGCTCGCAAGCCATGCGCGAAAAGATTTTTTCTTCCGAATACATGACCTTGGGCGGTGTGATGGCACCTTTCAATGCATGGCTATTGCTGCGCGGGCTGCGCACCTTGGCGCTGCGTGTGGAACGCGTGGCACAGACCACCCCCAAGGTGGTTGATTTTTTAGCCCGGCACCCCAAAGTAGAAGCCGTATTGTATCCGTTTCACCCTTCACACCCGCAATATGAACTGGCAAAAAAACAGATGAAGCGCCCCGGAGGAATGTTTTCTTTCCGTCTCAGAGCCAATGAAATGGCAGAAGTCGAGCGCTTTTGCAACCGTTTGCAACGTTTCTTGTTGGCTTGCTCATGGGGCGGCTACGAGTCGCTGATTTTCCCTGCCTGCACACTCTATGGCTCGGCCAACTATCAAAACCCTTGGCTCGATTGGCGCTTGGTGCGCGTATATATAGGACTTGAAGACGCCGACGAACTCATAGCCGATTTGCGCCAAGCGCTGGAGTGTTTGTAGAAACCAAAGACTTGGACAGCAGAAAAATTCATTGCTTGATTTACTTGGTTTTTTGTATTAACTTGCCCTAAATGCTTGGGCTATACTTGCAATTCTTATGTTAAATGCAGAAACATTTTTGGCTCTTTTAGCAGGGCAGGCGCTCACCGAAGAGCAGTATGAAGAAGTAGAAGCACTGATAGATAAGGTGCCCTATGCCGGCTTGTTGCATCTGTTGGCGGCCCGCTACCAATCGAAGCAGGGCTCACATTTGGCACCTCAGAAAATACGGCGGGCTGCCTTGCATATGTACAGCCGCAAGCGCCTGGCCGAAGCATTGAATGCACCGGTTTTTGAGCAAAACGATTTTCAGCTTTCCGGCGCTTCCGGTTCTTTGAAAGAAGAGCTGTCGAAGGCACGCAATGTATTGGACGACATTCAGAAAGAAGTAAGCGCTTTTGATGAAAAGCTGGCAAGCGCCTCAGAAGAAGAGCTGGATCAAGAGCTTGAAAAAATTACTACTTCTTATACCCAACCGAAAGACTACTTCTCTTCCTTAGAGGAGGAAGACACTGCCGCCGGCGAGCAGATTGCTTCCAAGCCTCTTGAACAAAAAGAAGAAAACAAAACTGCAAGCCCCGCCCCGGAAATACCCCCACCGGACGAGCTGAGCGAATCATATGCCATTACTTTGTATTCGGCCGGAAAAGTACGCGAAGCCGTGGCGGTGTATGAAGCCTTAAAGAAAAAATACCCTGAGCGGGAAGCCTACTATCAAAGCCAAATAGACATACTGAAAGAAGACCTGGGCGACAATGACGTAGTGACACCGGATGTGGAAAACACAACACCACCTGCCGGAGAAGACACGACACAAGAAACACAGCCACCCACTACGCCTAAGCCTAAGTCTTTGGTAGATGCTTTACAAGAAGCACCTCAAACATTTTATACGGAGTTGGATGCCATACGCTTGCGCGATGAAGGCAAAGACGAAGAAGCAATAAAAATTTACGAGCGCCTGATTTTGCAACATCCGGAAAAAAAGGCGTATTTTGAAAAGCAAATTCAAATCATAAAAGGATTATAGTTAAAACGATACGATTATGTTGTATGTAGTGATGGGGCTTATCATCCTGATAGCCATCTTATTGGTATTAGTTATCTTACTGCAAGAACCCAAAGGCGGTCTGTCGCGTCAATTTGGTGGCAGTGGTGCCGCTCAAACAACTACCGGTGTACGCAGCACAACCGATATGCTTGAGCGCATTACCTGGGGATTGGCCGCCGCCATGTTGGTGCTTATTCTTGGTTTAAGCAAAATGACCGGCAACACAGCGCCCGAGTCACCCGCTCTCGAAGATATTGAAGCAGCGCCCGTAGAACAACCCGTGGCGCCTCAAGAGTAAGCATCCGTTGTGGCATTGCCGGAAGGCTTGGAAGTGTACGCACTTCCAAGCCTTTTTTTGTAACCTGTAGTCTGCTTCCTTTCTTGAATAAAAAGAGTCAACCCTGTCGCCTTATTTGTCATATCGAGCGGAACATAGTGAAGCAAGACATCTCATTAGGCCTTCTTTTCATGCCGAACGCAGTGAGGCCGCTCGCTTATGCCTGAAAGGACAAGGACACCTGAAGTGTCACCGGACAAAAGAAAGCCTTAAAAGTACCAATGTGTAGAAAACTGCCATTGCATGTAACGATGCTTTCGCTCTACGGTAGGCGAAAAATACTGCTGTGACACATAAGGCTGATAGAGGCTCGAGTAATGCGCCCATATGCCCCCCACACTCAGCTGAAACCCTTGCAAGCGATAGCCTATCCCTGCCGTGAAAGCCATGGCATCGTAGTAGTCCTGCCCGCTTCGTAAAGGCGATGGCGTATAGCATACGCCCGAACGCACATACCAGCTGCCCAGGCGCGCTTCAGCACCGACCCTTGCCTGTATCGTATTACGAAAAGTCTCTTGAATGGCGCGCCGTTCGCCGCTTTCATCAAAATTATCGTCGCTGCCGCTTACCCCCATCTGACGGTAGGGAATCCATTCCACATCGGCGGTAACAAAGCCGTATTTTTTGATTTGCCAAAACAGGCTTCCGGTAGCCCGCCAGGGGCTTCTGTAGCGGAAATCATATTCATAAGGCAGCATGGAGGCAGATACCTTGCTGAACCCCACCGACTCGCTTTCTATGGAGGCTCTGCTGGTTTCATACAGGGAAAAACCGGTGGGCGTTTGCACCGAGATCCCCAGGCGCAGCGTCTCAACCGGGCGTACAATAACGCCCAAACCCAAATAAAGCCCGCCACCCGTAGCCGTGTAGCGTTGCCGGAGCGTGAATGCCTGCAGTTCGCCATCGGCAGCCGTGCGGCTCAAGCGCTCCTTATAAACATTTTCCCTTTGATAATTAATGACTTCCACCCCGACGGTGGCCCCCCAATACACTTTCTCTTGCACTTGCCCGCCAACGGTAATATTGAAAACCGAGCGGTTTCCGCTTTCTTTCACCCGCTCTTCTTGCAAGATAGGAGCTACCAATTGATTATTGACATCGCGAAATTCGGTATAGTAAGCAGTGCTGTCATCGGCATAAGGATTGATAACAAAGGTGGCATAGGCCAAGGAAGCCAAATCATAAATTTCATTGTTGGCAGCTTCTGCTTCAAACACACCGGCATGAATGCCGGCAGCCTCTTCGGTCCACACATCTGCCAAGCTGCTGTAAGGATTGCTCGCTTGATAGTAAGTGTCTTGACGGAAATCATGCGAACGCACATACGAAATGCCAAATTGAAGGCTCTGTCCGGAAAGACTTTGTGGCGTGGCAAAGATGGCGGCAGCATGTGAAAGTCCTATTTTATCTCTGGTGGCAGTGTTTGTGTTTTCCAGGTAGTTGCTTTGAAGCAGGCTGTTGCCATAGTCTATACCCACGGCTACCTCTGCCCGCCGGAACAGCCCAATACCGGCCGGATTGACCAATAAAGCAGTGGCATCACCACCCAGTGCCCCCTGAGCACCCCCCAAAGACAGTGCACGCGCACTGCCCGTGGGCAGGGGGCGATAGGTATAACGAAAAGCATCGGTATAATACACCTGTGCTTGTGCATAAAAAGCCGATAAGCCCATGAAAACCAAAAATAAAAAAAGGCGCTTTATCATATTTTCTCGGAAAGAATACATGTTTTGCAAAAATATATGGAATTGCCCGCATACAAGCATCAGCGCGGACGGCTGCGGCCACCGCCACTTCTTGAAGGCGAAGAACCGCGGTTATATGAGGGCGTACTTCGCGGACTGGTAGTGCTTCTGTAGCGGGGCGTGCTTTGGCGTTGTTGGGTATTGCTGTTTCTGTACCGGGGCGTATAAGTCGGCGTCTTGTTAGGTGTGGTTGAATAACGCGTACGCCCTTGGCGGCTTGGGTTTTGCTGTACCGGCTGCGTACTGATGGTACTTCTTGTATTCTGCTGTTGGAAGGTGGTGCCACGCGGCGTTAAATGCCTGCGTGGTGCGTAGTAGCTACGCGGGCGCTCGCTGCCGCCGGTTACATAAATTTGGTTGCCGTACCAGCAGTTCCAACAGTTGCCATACCAGGGCGAGTACCAAGGCGAGTAGCGCCAACCATTGCCCCAACCAAAAGACAAGCCCCAGCTGCTGCGCCATCCCCAGGCCGGGTTGTAGTAAAAGTTGCTCCATGTGTTATAAGGCGAATTCCAACCGTAGGGCGAATACCAAGGGTTGCCCATAAAAGGCGAGCCCCAGCCACTCATTTGCCAATAGGCATCTTGATAGCCATTGCGGTAACCTTCCCGGTAAGCTTCGAAATCGTCATAATAAGGATTGTTTTCCGGTGCCAAGCGGCTTCCCGGGCTTTGATAGTATTCCGTGCTGCCACCCGCGTCGCTATTGGGTTGATAGTCCGGATTGGCAATGCCGCCATTCATGCTGCCCCTTTCGGCAGGCACTGCCTGCGGTTCCCGGCTATAGCTTGTAGAGACTGCCGGCTCGGCGTCGGCGGTGGGCAGGTAATAAACATCATCTACTTCGCGGCTTGCCGGCTGATATAATTTGGGACTACATCCGCTGAAAAAGATAATAAGGGCGAGTATCGGAAGGGCAGGAAGGGCTCGTTTCATAACAACTTTTCTTTATCTATACAACTGAATTTAAACAAAAAGCATTTCATTCCATAGCATTCTTTTTATCTTTGCTGCAAAAGACAAGCCAAATGCAAGCCTTGGCGCTTGCCCTTTGCAAAAGCATACATCTGTAAACACAATACTATGAGTAAAGGACTTCCTAAACGTTCAGAAGACTACGCTGCTTGGTATCAAGAGTTGGTGAAGCAAGCCGACCTGGCAGAACATGCACCGGTGAAAGGCTGCATGATTATCAAACCCTATGGCTTCGGCATCTGGGAAAAGATGCAGCGTACCTTAGACGATATGTTCAAAGAAACGGGGCATGTCAATGCCTACTTCCCTTTGTTTATTCCTAAATCGTATTTAAGCAAAGAAGCGGCACACGTAGAAGGCTTTGCCAAAGAGTGCGCCGTGGTTACCCACTATCGCTTGAAAAACAGCCCCGACGGCAAAGGGGTAATTGTTGACCCCGAAGCACGTTTGGAGGAAGAACTGATTGTGCGTCCTACCTCCGAAACCATCATATGGAGTGCTTACCGCAATTGGATTCAGTCGTACCGCGACTTGCCCCTGCTTATCAACCAATGGGCAAACGTGGTGCGCTGGGAGATGCGCACCCGCCTCTTCTTGCGCACCGCTGAATTCTTGTGGCAGGAAGGCCACACCGCCCATGCTACCAAAGAAGAGGCCATAGAAGAGACCCGCCGCATGCTGGACGTGTATGCACGTTTTGCCGAAGAATACATGGCCATGCCGGTCATCAAGGGCGTAAAAAGCGAAAACGAGCGCTTTGCCGGCGCAGTAGATACCTATTGCATTGAAGCCCTCATGCAAGATGGCAAAGCATTGCAAGCCGGCACTTCGCACTTTTTGGGGCAAAATTTCGCCAAAGCTTTCGATGTGAAGTTTGCCAACAAAGAAGGCGAGCTGGACTACGTATGGGGGACTTCCTGGGGCGTAAGTACCCGTTTGATGGGCGCTTTGATTATGACCCACTCTGACGACAAAGGCTTGGTATTGCCCCCCCGTTTGGCGCCTATTCAAGTGGTGATTGTGCCCATCTATCGTGGAGATGACGAGCTCGAAGCAATTCAAACATATGTCCAAGGGATTATAGAGAAGCTGAAACGTGTAGGCATCAAGGTGCACTTTGATGCGCGTGATACCCACCGTCCGGGCTTTAAGTTTGCCGAATGGGAATTGAAGGGCGTCCCCGTGCGCTTGGCTATTGGTAAGCGTGATATGGAGAACAATCAGGTGGAAGTAGCACGCCGCGATACCGGCGAAAAGCACACCGCCCCGGTAGATGGCCTTACCGAACATATACTTGACCTGCTGGATGATGTGCAACAGTCCCTCTTCAAACGTGCTTTGGCCTTCCGCGAAGCCAACACACGCAAAGCCGACTCTTACAAAGAGTTTAAGGAAATATTGGAAAAGCACGGTGGCTTCATCTTGGCTCACTGGGACGGCACCACCGAAACCGAGTTGCGTATCAAAGAAGAAACCAAAGCTACCATTCGCTGTATCCCGCTGGATGCCGAAGAGGAAGAAGGCAAGTGCATAGTGACCGGTAAGCCATCGAAACGCAGAGTTTTATTTGCCAAAGCCTATTAACAACAAGCATAAGAACCATAGCTATGAACTTAGACGTACTGTTAGGATTACAATGGGGCGATGAGGGGAAAGGCAAAATAGTGGACTTCCTGGCGCCCAAATATCAACTGGTAGCGCGCTTTCAAGGCGGACCGAACGCCGGCCATACCTTGGAGTTCGACGGCATCAAGCATGTGCTGCATCAAATTCCTTCGGGCATTTTTCATGAAGGCATTCAGAATGTCATAGGCAATGGGGTAGTGATTGACCCCGTGGTCTTTATGAAAGAAATAGAAGCTCTTAAGCCTTATGGCGTGCCTTACCACAAAAATCTTTTTATTTCCAAAAAAGCCCATTTGATTTTGCCTACCCACCGCCTGTTGGATGCCGCCTCGGAGGCTGCCAAAGGCAAAGAAAAAATAGGCTCTACTTTGCGCGGCATCGGACCTGCCTACATGGATAAAACCGGACGCAACGGCCTCCGCATAGGCGATATCCTAAGCCCCGACTTCAAGAAGCGTTATCAAAAGCTTGTAGATAAACACAAAGGCTTGCTGGAGTTTTATCGCTATGAATACGATTTGAATGAAAGCGAACCGGCTTTCTTTGAGGCCATTGAGCAGCTCAAAGAACTCCGCCTTGCCGATACCGAATACATGCTGAGCGAAGCTTTGCAGCAAGGCAAGCGGGTATTGGCAGAAGGGGCACAAGGCACTTTGCTCGATATTGAATTCGGTTCTTATCCTTATGTAACCAGCTCGCACACGACCACCGCCGGTGCCTGCATTGGCTTGGGGGTGGCGCCCAAAGCCGTACACGAGGTGTTGGGCATCTTCAAGGCTTACTGCACGCGTGTGGGAAGTGGTCCTTTCCCCACAGAGCTGAACGATGAAACCGGCGAAGCCATTCGCCGGGCAGGGCATGAGTTCGGTTCTACCACCGGGCGCTCGCGCCGCTGTGGATGGCTCGACTTGCCCGCGCTGCGCTATGCCTGTATGCTCAATGGCGTGACCCAGCTATTCATGATGAAAGCTGACGTCCTGAGCGGTTTCGATGAAATCAAAGTTTGTACGCATTACAAGCTTTCCGATGGTACCATTACCCGGCAAATGCCCTACTGTCTGTTGAATGAGCCGGTAGAGCCTGTATATGAAACGCTGCCCGGTTGGTCCGGAAACATAGAAGCGAGCACCGCCTACGAAGACCTGCCGCGCAATTTGCGTCATTATGTAAATTTCATTGAAGAATACCTGCACCTGCCCATCGCGCTGGTGTCCATCGGGCCCGACCGGGCACAAACCATCTTGCGCAAGAATGTGTTTTCTATGTAAGTGATAAAAAATGCCCAATACCATGCAACACGGAGCACTCTCATCCTTTTCCATGATTCTATTGTTCATCATCGGGAGTGCTCTGTTTTTGTTGGGCGGCCTGTTTGCTGCCTACCTGTTGGCACCCCGCAAGCCCAATCACGAAAAACTATCGACCTACGAGTGTGGCGAGCAGCCCGTAGGGCATGCATGGGGGCAGTTCAACTTTCGCTTCTATACCCTCGCGCTTATTTTCATTCTTTTTGAAATAGAAACCGTGCTTCTTTTTCCTTGGGCTATAGTTTTCGGGCAAAAAGAACTTATAGAAGCCACCCAAGGACGGTGGGCATGGTTTGCTTTCATAGAAGCCCTCGTTTTTATTGGTTTGCTGCTTGCCGGTCTTTTGTATGCCTGGCGGCGTGGTTTTCTTGATTGGGCGAGGCCCCGTCCCAAGGTGCCGTCGGTTCATTCGCCCGTGCCTCATGCCCTGTATGAAAATGTGAACCGGCGCTATAGCCCGTCATCCAAACAGAAAGCATAACTTATGGAAATGGAAAGAAACAACCAGGGAAGTGTGCTCTTGCTCAAAGCCGAAGACCTGCTGAACTGGGCACGCTTGTCTTCGCTTTTTCCCATGGGCTTTGGTTTGGCTTGTTGTGCCATTGAAATGATGGCCGCCTATGCTTCGGCTTATGACATGGACCGCTTTGGCATCATTCCACGGAATTCGCCCCGCCAATCCGATGTGATGATAGTAGCCGGCACCGTCACTTTTAAAATGGCAGACCGCATCCGGCGGCTCTATGAGCAAATGCCCGAGCCCCGCTATGTGATTTCGATGGGCTCTTGTGCCAACTGCGGCGGTCCTTATTGGCAGCACGGCTATCATGTGGTGAAAGGCGTCGATAAAATCATACCGGTTGATTTTTATGTGCCCGGTTGCCCCCCACGCCCCGAAGCCCTCATTGGGGCATTCATGAAACTGCAGCAAAAAATTAAGGCGGAAGCCTTCCTAAGCAAAGACGTGGCAGGTATCCGGCAAATTTTGGAGAAAAAACGGCAGAGCAATAAAAAAACATAAAGGCGGAGTCCCAAAGCCCCGCCTTTGTTTTGTACAGTGTCCGGCTGCTTACTTCATTTCTTCAACGGCTTTTTCGGACTCTTCTTTTACTTCTTCAGCCCCTTCTTTTACTTCTTCGGCTGCCTTTTCAGTTTCTTCCTTTACTTCCTCAGCAGCTTCTTTTGCTTCTTCTTTTACCTCTTTGGCGCTTTCTTTTACTTGCTCGGTGGCTTCTTCCATTGACTTTTCAGCGTTTTCTTGCTGACCTTCGCCGCAAGAAACCAATACAAAAGTACCGACAGCCAATAACATCAAAAATAACTTCTTCATAGTTCTACTGTTTTTTTAGTTGTGTCACAAGTGTATGTGCACTTTTTAATTCCCGGTTTGCCGAAAGGTAACCCACTGTATTTTTCTTTTTATGCATAAAAGAAAGTGAGCCGTTCGTTGGAACGGGCTCGCTTGGTTGATAAATGCTGTTTCGTATGAAATTACTCAGCAGGAGCTTCTTTAGGCTGAGCTTCGCCTTCAGCAGGAGCTTCTTCGGTAGCTTCAGGCTGAGCTTCTTCAGTAGTTTCAGGCTGAGCTTCTTCCACAGCAGGCTGCTCTTCGGCAGGTTGTACGTCTTCAGCAGCAGGTTGCTCCTGGGTTTCAGCGTTTTCTTGCTGACCTTCGCCGCAAGAAACCAATGCAAAAGTACCGGCAGCCAACAACATCAAAAATAACTTTTTCATAGTAATTAGAATTTTGAGGTTTAACAATGAACCTAAATGCACCCCTTTATTCCCTTGATTGAAAAAGGTAACCCAAGGCAATAGAAAATTTTTTTTTTCGTAAAAAGGATACTGTCCAAGACAAAAGGCGGTTAGTGGGGGCTTCAATAAAAAAAGCGCTTGTCTTTGGAGTGACAAGCGCCTTTGATAAACAGGTCCGTAAAGGTTCTTTTACATTTCGCGCCACTTGATGGTACAGCCTATGGCTTTGGCTTGTTTTACCTCTACCTCTTTGCCATTGAGCAGGGCATCTACGGCTTGCTCTACATATTTTTTGCTGGCTTTGCTCGCGTCGCGTGGGCTGTCGTCAATAGCACCAATATAGCTTACTATCAGGTCTTTACCTTCTTTTTTCAATACAAACACATGCGGGGTGTTGGTGGCGCCGTAGGTGCGTGCCACCTCTTGGGTTTCGTCGAACAGATAGGGGAAAGTAAAGCCTTTTTCCTTGGCTCTTTCTATCATTTTGTCGAAGCTGTCCTCGGGTTGCTTCTTCGGGTCGTTGGGGTTAATGGCTATGACCGGATAGCCCAATGGCTTGTACTTCTTGTCTAAGGCAATGATGCGGTCTTCGTACATCTTGGAGAAAGGGCAGTGGTTGCAGGTAAATACCACAATGAAGCCCTTGGCTTCCGGGTAGTCGGCAAGCGACACATGGCGCCCATCGATGTTTTTCAGTTTGAAATCGATGGCTTTGTCGCCGGGCTTATAGCCTTGTGCCCATGTGAGGGCAGCCGGCAACAGCAGCAGAAGGGTAAACAGATACTTTTTCATGACTCTATGGTTTTAGTTGCTCTTGAATACGTGTGACCAACGATGCGTAGCTGACAGGACCGGGAATGAAAGCCACCTTTTGCCCGTTGCGGTAAATCAGGGTCATGGGAATGGCACCTTGCCAGCGCGGCTCAATGCGGTCTATCCATGCGTTATAGTCGGTTTCATCGAGCAGGAAAGTGGGCAGCGCAATGCCTTTCTTTTTCAGCAGCGCGAGCGCTTTGGGCTGCTCGTCGGCAAAGTCCAGGCTCACCAAAAGTAGCTGCACGCCCCGTGCCTGAAAGTCTTGATAAACACGGTAAAGGTCGGGCAGCTCTTTTACACAAGGTGCACACCAGGTTGCCCAAAAATTGACCACCACCACCCCCTCGCGCCGGGCTATTTCTTTTTCCAAGCGGTCTATCTTAATGACCTCAACACTTTGGGCTTGTGTGTGCAGCCCCAAGCCAATTGCCAGCAGGCAGAGCCATAACCACCGTTTCATTGTACCGATTGTTGTTTGCATAATTAACGACGCACGGGTTTAAAATGTTGTTTTAGAAGAAAAAAAAACAGGTAGCCGGTGCCCGGGCTTGCCACGATTAGCCGGATAAAGCTGCGCTGTTCTCGCTGTGCACTTATTTCGTCCGCGAGAAGACAGGCGGAAGTGTGAAGAAGATAGTGGTGGAGTAGGGGGGTTGTGCATCCCCGGTGTAAAAAGAGCAGGGTTATTCCTGCTCTTTTTTTGCATGGCTATGGAGCGGTTAGTTTTTGCCCGGAAAAAAGAAAAGCCACCCGATGAGAAACTCATGGGCGGCTTGGCTATATGTTCAACCCTAAACACTAAAATGCATACTCATTCTTTTCGATGAGATAATCGGCAATGCGACGGCGGGCAGCCTTCACATTGAAGGGCTCTAATTTAGTAAAGCGTTTCAAACCAAGCAACATTACACGCAACTCGTCACCTTCGGCAAAGGCGGTGATGGCTTCACGCGCAGCTTTTTGAATCACATCTACGGCATCGTAAAGGTACACACGAGCCAAGTCTTGGTAAAGGGCAGTAGCTTCTTCACCTTGTTTTTGAGCCATCTTCAACACACGCAACAGCACCGACTCTGTTACATAAGTTTCTATGAGCATGTCGGCTACATTCATGATGATTTCCTGTTCTTCGCCCAAGCCTTTGCCCAGTTTTTGAGCTGCCGCACCGGCTACCATCAAGATGGCTTTCTTGAAGTTTTTCACGGCTTTCAGCTCGGCGGCAAAAAGGCTGGTATCTGCTTCGGCACCGAAATCAGGAATAGCCATCAGTTCTTTGGCAACAGCCATGGCAGGACCCATCACGTCGAGCTCGCCCTTCATGGCGCGGCGCAGAATCATATCAACGGTCAACAGACGGTTGATTTCGTTGGTACCTTCGAAAATACGGTTGATGCGGGCGTCGCGGTAGGCACGCTCTACGGGCGACTCGGCAGAATAGCCCATGCCACCGTAAATCTGAACAGCTTCATCTACCACATAGTCGAGCACTTCCGAGCCGTGTACTTTCATCATGGCGCACTCAATGGCAAACTGCTTCAAGCTTTCAAGTTTGGCTTCGGAGTCGCTCATGCCGGCTTCTTTATACATCTTGATGGCATCTTCAATGTTTTGACCGGCACGGTAGGTGGCAGCCTCAGAGGCAAAGATTTTTACAGCCGATTCGGCAATTTTATGCTTGATGGCACCAAACGAGCTGATGGGGCGACCGAACTGCTTACGCTCGTTGGCGTAGCGGATGGCATGGCTCAGGGCAGCTTTGGAAGCACCAATAGCGGCAGCAGCCAGCTTGATACGCCCGATATTCAGGATGTTAACGGCTATTTTAAAGCCATTTTCACGCTCCGACAACAGGTTTTCTACGGGCACCTTGCAGTCGTTGAAGAAGATTTGGCGGGTGTCCGAACCTTTGATACCCATTTTCTTTTCCGGGGGGTTCATGGTGATGCCGCCAAAGTCTTTCTCTACGATGAAGGCGCTCAGGTTTTTGTCGTCATCAATTTTGGCAAATACAATATACACATCGGCAAAGCCACCGTTGGTTATCCACATCTTTTGCCCGTTGATGATATAATACTTGCCGTCTTCGCTCAAAGTGGCTTTGGTTTTGCCCGAGTTGGCGTCAGAACCGGAGTCGGGCTCGGTGAGGCAGTAAGCTGCTTTCCACTCGCCCGAAGCCAGCTTGGGCAAATACTTTTTCTTTTGCTCTTCGTTGCCATAGTACTGGATAGGCAGCGTGCCGATACCGGTATGCGCCGAGAAAGCTACGGCAAAAGAGTGTCCGGCACCCAGATATTCGGTAATAAGCATGGTAGAGTTGAAGTCCATGCCCATGCCGCCGTACTCTTCGGGCACGCCTGCGCCCAGCAAGCCCAATTCACCGGCTTTGTCGAGCAAGCTCACCATCAGAGAAGTGTCTTTGGCTTCGTCCAGCTCTTCCACCTTAGGATATACTTCCTTTTCCAAAAAGTCTTTACATGCCTGAATCAGCATGCGCTGCTCTTCGGTGAACTCTTCAGGAGTGAAAATTTCTTCGGGGGTAACGTCCTTAATCAGGAACTCACCACCTTTGATCAGGTTTTTGTTTGCTACGGTTTCCATAGTTTATAACGGTTTTCGTATTGACGAAAGAAGGAATCATTCTTATCGACAAATGTAATAAAAAATTATTATGCATGCAGAATAATTGTAAGATTTTTATAAAACTTATTGTGATACAAAAATTTAGGGAAGTCCGTAGGGCTTCCCTTTTATAAGGCGTTGTGGCGTGTTTTTGTTCGTGCGGAGGGCTTAATCTCTTTGTAATTTTTCCTTTAGCTGCTTTCGTGCAATATGAATGCGGTTTTTCACCGTGCCAATAGGGATGCCCAAGCGGTCGGCAATTTCCTGATATTTGAACCCACGGTAATACATCAGGAAGGGGAGGCGGTAGTGTTCGGCAAGGGCATCTATGGCATGCATGATTTCCTCGGTCATCAAGTGGCTGAGTGCCGCGTTGTGTGCAGTGCGCTCGCCCGAGTTGATAAAGTGCTGGTTGTCGGTAGTATCTACGAAGGTTTGCCGGCGGCTGGCCTTTTGGTAGCGTGTAATAAAAGTGTTTTTCATGATGGTGTAAAGCCATGCCTTCAGGTTGGTACCTATGGAAAACTTGTCTTTGTTTTTGAGCGCTTTATATAAAGTTTCCTGAATGAGATCATCGGCAGCGTCTTGGTCTTTGACCATACGCAGGGCAAAGGGGCGCAACGAGGCGCCGGCTTCATGCAGTTTGTATCCGAAATCTTCGCGTGGGTTCATAGCTGTGGGGCTTTGGTTTCTATGTTTTTCAAATATAGGAAGTTTGCAGATGGTATCCAAATTTTGTTTAACTTTTTATTGTTTAATATTAAACAAAATCAACATTTAAACATTTTTTGTTTTCCTTTTGGTTCTCAATATTTAAACAAAAAAGCTTGCCATAAAAAAATATTATCTTCAGGCAACCCTTTTGCAAGGAGTGGCATCTATATAAGTGAAGGCTTTCATAAAAGCAGATGATACGACTACGAAAGAGAAGTATAACAGATGAAGCGTCGCTGATAGCAGCCATACGCAAGGGAAGCGAAAAGGCAATGTCGGCATTATATGAGCGCTATGCGGCCAAAATGATGGGCGTGTGTCGCCGTTATTTGCCCATGCCGGAGGCCGAAGACGCTTTTATTGAAGGGTTTCAGCGCGTATTTCAACACATAGAGCAGTACAAAGGCGAGGGCAGCTTTGAAGGCTGGATGCGGCGCATCTTTGTCAATCACTGCCTGCAGTATTTGCGAAGCAAAAGCCGCTTGCTGAGTGTGGAGACAGAAGAAACAGAGGCGGTGGCCGACGAGCTGCATGTAGCCGGCGACGTGCTCGCACAGCTGCAAGAAGAGTATTTGATGGAGCTACTGGAGCGATTGCCCAAAGGTTACCGAACGGTCTTTAACCTTTATGCCATAGAAGGATTTACACATGCCGAAATAGCCGGTATGTTGAATATCAGCGAAGGAACGAGTAAAAGTCAGTTGGCGAAAGCCAGAAAGATGTTACAAACATGGATAACCGAAGAAGCACAATGCAGCCGGACAAACATCCTATAGATGAAGTGTTTCGCAAAAAGCTGAAACACTATCAAGCACCGCCACCGGCCGGTGCTTGGGAGCGCATACGGAAGGGGGCAGCCGGCGGCAAGCAGCCGTTTATGGGCGGTAAAAAACACTGGATATGGGCGCTGCTGCTCATGGGCAGCTTGATGCTGGGCGGATACTACGCCTTCAAAGGCGAGCATGCAACCGCTTTGCCCACCGACAGCATGGCTATGGGAACAGAGCAAGAGAGTTTATTGAATACAAGCGGAAAATCTTCTGCTGCCGGTAACGAAGTCAAAGCAGCTGAAGAATCGAAAGTAAGCGGGCTTGTGCCTTTGGCAGAAGAAAACACCGGGCAGATCAAGAGAGCAGCAGAGACCAAACAGCAGGCCGAAGCGACACCAAAAGCCAACCCCATACGGAAAGAAGTGCCTCAGCAGCCCCAACAAGCCCTGCCGGAGACAGACAAGGAAGCCGGCAATTCGCCGGAGGAGCCTATGCAGCAGACTACTGCCGCTCCTGACCGTTACGAGCGGCCGCCCGCACGGGTGCGGGTACAAGTAAGCATTTCGCCCGAGCGGGAACAACAAGCCACTTCCAATGCCAAACCGGAAGGGCACAAAAAGATGGGAACCCGCATCATTTGGAATAAGCAAAAGGTAGAGAAAGTGCTCAACCAAGTATTGTATTTGAAAAAAGACATTGGTCAGTAGTTTGAAATAAAAATCTCACTTTAAAAACAGGAAGAACGATGAAACGACTCAGCAAAATGATCTTGCTGTGCACCACCGCTTTGTGTCTGTGGGTGCCGGCACATGCCCAAGATACCATCCGGGTAGAGGTGGAAGACCATACTACCGTGATAGTAGCCACCAAAGACAAGCAGGCGTTGAAACAACTGAAGTATATCGACTTCAACAACCTGATTGAACAAGTAATAAAGGAAGTAGGTGCGGACTTGCCCCCTGACACCGCCGTTACTTACAACTATGAACTGGTCAATGCCGGCGACAAGAGTGTGCTGGTGCGCGTAGATGATGAACAAGAGCAACAAGAAAAAGAGTATGTGCAGCTTACGATTCGCAATAACAAGCGTGGCAAAACCATTTTGAACCTGCGTATTCCGGCCGACAGCGAAGACCTGAAAGATTGGGAGGAAGTGGAAGCAGACGTAGAAGAACTCGAAGCCATTCTGGGCGATAAGTTTTCCATCCGTATAGAACACAGTCAGGCTGACATGGATGACATGGCAGAGGAAGAAGACGATGATGAAGGAGAGGTAGAGGTGGATGCATGGTTGGGCGGCGAAGGTATTACTTTTTACCAAACACCTTGGAACACGATCGCTTATTTCGATTTTGGGATAAACAACTACCTGCAAGATGGCAACTTCCCGAACGACCAAAACGCACCTTATGCCGTGCGTCCTTTGAACTCTACTTATGTAGGCATAGGCATTACGGCACGCCGCCACTTGGTGACCGGCAAAAACGGTAGCTACCTGGCTGTTGATTTCGGGCTTTTGTGGGATTGGTACAATTTCAAATACAAGCCGTCCTATTATTTGCGTGCCACCGATACCGGCGTAAGCTGGGGTGACTATAAGGCAGATTTTGGAGAAGACCTGAAGAAAAACAAACTGGTGGTTTCTTATCTGAACGTGCCGGTGCGTTTGGTATATCGTGGCATGAATGCCAAGGGCAACCGTACGCTCAATTTGGGTATTGGCGGCTATGTGGGATACCGGGTCAATGCCTGGACGAAAGTGCAGCCTGTGGGCGGTTCCAAAACCAAAGAAAAAGGCGACTTTTATTTGAACAGCCTGCGCTACGGCGTGGAAGGACAGATAGGCTTCGGCAGTCTTCTGCTCTTTGTAAAATATGATCTGAATACACTTTTCGACGAATCGCAAAACATCAACCTGCAGCCTATCTCTTTTGGTATCCGGCTCTAAGCCGCACCTACGGTTTCTCTATACAACCAAAGACTTGTGTACCGCTACAAGGAAGTGCCCTTCGGTGGAGGGCAGCTTCCTTTTTTCTATAGCCGGCAAAGCAAGCAAAGCATGCAATAAGTCCGGCAGGGGCGCGTTGCTTTCAAAGCAATGTCCGGACTACATCTTTTTTTTAACTTTATGTGCTAACATTGCAGCGCTTCTTTTTACTAAATACCTGAAATCGAAATGGCTATTAGTGACCGGCAACTATTGGAGGCAGTCAAAACAGGGAACCAACAAGTGGTGGAACGCTACTACTTAGACGTACATGCTGAATTTATTCATTGGTGTTACAAACAATTTGCTCTGGACCGGGAACAAGCGCTGGATGCATTTCAGGATGCATTCGTGATTTTCTATGAGAAGCTATGCCGCGGCACCATGCCGGACATCAAAAGCTCGCTGAAAACTTATCTGTTTGCCATTGGTAAGCATTTAATATACAGAAGGTTTCAAAAAGCAGACATCCGGCAGCGCAACCAGGAGCAAATGGCTTATTTGAGCGAAGACCGTTTTGCACCGGCTTTTCTCGAAGAGGAAGAGCAGGCGCAAATGGAGCAAATAGCGCTGGAAGCTGCCCGGAATATGAAAGAGCCCTGCCGGAGTATCTTGCAGTGGTTTTATTTCGACAGACTGTCTTTGACAGTGATTGCCCAAAAGCTGGGCTACAAAAATGATAATGTGATGAAAAACAAAAAGGCACGTTGTTTGCAAAAACTTAGAAAAACCGTAGAAAAGCGTTTGAAAAACTATTCTGTGGATTAAAGAGGCGAAAAGGTTGGTATGATGAATACAGCATTTGAAACACTGATAGAAAAGATGCACCGGGGCGAAGCAAGCCCCGAGGAGCAAATAGAGTTGGAAATGACCTTGCAAAAAGAGCCGGCTTTGCGGCGCGAGGCAGTTTTGCTATGGGGCGTGATGGAAGGGGCACGGCATGCAGGAAGAGCCGGCATGAAGCAACGCCTAAAAATGTTGCATCTGCGTGAGCAACGCCGCAGCCGTTTGCAAAAACGCATGCGCTGGGGACTGGCCGTAGTGGTGGCTTTGTTTGTTTTTGCTTTGGGCTTTCAGTATTACTACACCCCCCATCGTTTATTTGAAGCACACTACAAACCACTACCCACCCAAGGGCTGGCAGCACATGAAGTGCCTTTGTCGCCCGAACTGGAAGAAGCCTTAGAGGCTTATGAGCAAAAGGCATATGCCAAGGCAGTGAAAGAGTTCAAAGAGGCACGTGCGGCAGGTGCTTCGGCAGAGGCAACGCAGCTTTACGAAGCCATCAGCTACATAGAAATGGGCAAGCCCAAAGAAGCGAAAGAGATATTGCTTGCTTTCCGTTCGGAAAACAGCTACTACGCCGAAACAGCACGCTGGTACTTGGCTTTGGTTTTTTTGCGGGAGTACCGTCCACAAGCTGCCCGCCGTATCTTGGAAGAGCTTGCCAAGGGGCAATATTATGCACCGGTAGCCAAAGAGCTGTTGGAGACACTGTCGGAGTAAGGCAGAAGAGGCACACCCCTTCAACTCTTTTTTACTTTGGGGTCGGTATGTAAAACACTTTTATTGCGGCGGCGTGCCTTTTCCCATCCGTTATAGCCGTAATGTTTTTCGAAAGTGTCTGTAATGACTTGAAGAACATCCAACAACTTATTTACTTCGGTTTCATAATCACCGGGCTTGAAGACGCGTTGACCGTGTACAAGCTGATTCCTTTTTTCACCGGCTTCATTAATGGTTTTGACTGCCTCGTTCCCGAGTATGTCTTTTAATTTCCGGTGTTGAGGGTCATATATTTCCCATGCTTCTTGAATGCCATTGAGCCCACTTGCTCGTCTTATAAGCTTATCGGCAATTTTGCTCTTAAAGCCGGCTGAAATGATGAGTTGCCGGAGGGTTCTGCGTAAAAGCCTTTCTATAAGAAATATAGAGGCAATAAAAGCTTCTGCATGAAAATCGTTTTCCATGAGTCTGCGTATGCGCCGGGCGGTTTTTTCCGGTCCGAAATGTATTGGGTACATAGTTGCTGATTTTAAGGCTACTAACTTACTTAATAACCAATAAATTACTTTTTTTTTAGGTTCGTGTCAACAAGAGTTGACACAAAGGGCTACCATTTGGACAGAATGATACTTTTTACCTATCTTTCTTTTGCATGCAACGACAAACAAGCTATATGATAACAAGCCACATCAACTTACAGAGAGCAGCTTTAGTCCTCATTGTACTTCTGGCAAGCGGTTACTTGCTGCATATTGCCGCTTCCTTCTTTATAGATTTGGCCACTTCGTTTTTGCTTGCCCTTTTGCTGAATCCTTTGGTGGGGTGGCTGCAAAAGAAGACGCGTATGCCTGCCATGCTTGCTATTTTTCTGGCTTTGTTGCTGGTAGGGGGCATCCTGTTGTCATTGTTGTTTGTCATTGCATTGCAGTTGAAAGACTTTTCCACCAATTGGCAGGAGGTAAGTGCCCGCTTTACATCATGGATAGCACATCTTCGCGACTATATAGAGGCGCGTTGGGGTATTGGGCAGGCAGAACAAGAGCGCTATTTGCAGGTGTTGGTAAATAACCCCGAGAAAAACCTGTCTATTTTAAACCGGCTGGCCAGCAGTGGCGGGCAGTTCTTTGGAGGCTTGCTTGCTTCGCTTTCCCTGATACCTATTTACACTTTTTTTATGCTTTACTACAAAGAGCGCCTGCGCCGCTTTTTGTTCACCGTGACGGCGCCCGCTTTCCGTGGCAATTTGAAGCGCATATTGCGCAAGCTGCAGCATGTGATTTTTCGCTACATACTGGGAATGCTGCTTGTGTTCTTGGTAGTGACAGCCTTAGATACGGGGGTCTTACTGGTTTTTAGTATGGAGAATGCCTTGCTGTTGGGCGTACTGGCCGGCCTGCTCAACTTCATACCCTATATCGGTACTGCTCTGGGCGGCTTGATTCCCATGATAATTGCACTCATTACCAAAGATAGTCTTTGGTATCCGCTGGGCATAGGGCTTTGTTTTTGGGGAGTGCAGCTGCTGGAAAACAACGTGATAACCCCCTTGGTAGTAGGTGATCAGGTCAGCTTGAATGCCTTCACCATCATTTTGGTATTGGTCATTGGCGGCATGTTATGGGGCGCAGCCGGTATGGTATTGGCTATTCCTTACGCTGCCATCGTGAAGTGCATACTGGAGGAAATGCCCTCGGGACGCCCCGTGGCGTTGCTCATTGGCGATGAGCCTTTGAGCGCTTTTGATAAATAGCTACCAACGGATAGTGGTCGGAGTAGGGCACATGACGTAATACATGGCACCCCAACACTTGCCAAAAGGTATCGTCAAAGAATTGGTGGTCTATGCGCAACAGCAAAGGCGGGTTGGAGTAGGTAAATCCAAAGCCGGTGCCTGCTTCTTCAAAGGCATTGGACAAATGCTTTTTGAATGTGTGGTAGGTGTAAGAGTGAGGAACGGCGTTGAAGTCCCCACATACGATGACCGGATAAGGGGAGCGCTTGATATGCTCGAGCAGGCGCGCCTGCTCATGGGTGCGTCGTATAAACCCTTCTTTAAGCTTGCGTAATACATTCACCCAGTGGGCAGCTTTGGAAGAAGACGGCGTATGCCCGTTGATATCTATGCTCATAGAAGCCAAATGCACATTGTAAATGCGCACAGTGTCTTTTTCATGTACGATGTCAATAAAAATTGCCCGGTTGGAACGGCGGTGCCCCAATTCTAAATAGCCGCTGTGCACTATAGGGTAAACAGAAAAAATGCCCATGCCGAAGTAGCCTACTTTATAAGGATTGTTGGAGGGCAGTGGTGCCAAGTAGTAGTTATACTTGCCTTTTTGTGCTATTTTGGCTACCGTGTTGAATACCTTCGAACTGTCTTCATTATAAATTTCTTGCAAACACTTGATTTGTGCGGGGTGCTCACTTACCCACTGTATCATTTGGCGCGAAATCAGGCTGTCTTCTGCTTGCAGGTGCTCATACACATTGAATACACGCACGTTGTAGCTCATGATGCTGAGCATGTTGCCGGTTGTTTTGCCCTGTGAAGGGGCATAGCTGTTCCAGTTGAGCTGAAAGACGCCATCGAGTGTGGGTGTGGCTGCCAGCATCCATAAAACCGATAACCATGCATATAAGCGCCGGCGGGGCATCCAGAACAACAGCCACAGCAAAAACGAAAGCGTTACAAGCGGAATGGATAAACTCAAAAAGCCTGCCCACCACCATCCTTCGCCGGGCGGAATCCACAGCGAAGCATAGCACAGCAGCGCAAAGCATCCATAAAGCAGGAAAATCCAAGAGACAAAGCTATAACGGGCTTGTTTCATACCATAAACTTAATCAATGAAGCGAAGTAACAGCCGTCCATGCATTTCTATGATGCGTGGCGGGCTATCCGGGTAATACTCTACATACAAACTTTGCAACAGAAGCTTCGCTTGGTAGTGTGCCCCTTCTTGAATCAGCGAAAACTCGGTAGGTGCGAGTTCCAGGGAGGTGGTCCATGTGGCATCTTGGCCTTTAGCCCTTGACTCTACGGAAGCCAGCAGGGGGGTTAGGTCTATGATAATAGCCTCCCGGGTAGCATCGCTGCTTTGAAGGATGAGCCTGTTGTGTGGAGCTTGTGGAAAATTAAGATAAAAAAGCGGGCGACCCGGTAGTGCAACAGTTTGTGCCGGGGCACTGGGGCAGTCACTACAAACTACCAACAGCAGGAAATCGTAGCCCTGCACCGGAATCACCGCTTCGGAAGGGCAGTAAACCTCTACCCGCCGGGCTTGGCTGAGGTGAATCGGAATATCTTGTTTGATTTGCAGTGCATTGAGCAGTACATTAGCCCGGTAGCTTTCGCTTTTGTCGGCAGTAAAGAGCGTGTCCATGGCACGAGGCAACAAGGGCATGAGGTAGTCCAGCTTTTGGCGCTTTTCGTAAAAACGAATAATAGAGATAACACGCTCTTGGGTTTCAGGTTGCCATTGAAAGTCGATATTGAAGCGAATGAGTCCGTCGGCCCCCAATACATTGTGCTGCTTGAGCAGGCGAATGAGTTCATTTTGCTGACTTTTGAGAGAAACAGAAAAGAGGTTCCACGGACTGACCAAAGCAAACAGAAACAGAACAAACAGGGTAAAAGGCAGAAAGGAAAGCAGTTTTTTCTTGCTAAACACAAAGTAAAGACTCATCAACCATAACCATGCATTCAAAATGACGATAAAATAACGTGCTTCGGTCCAGCCATATTCATCAATACGTACTGCGATGCCCACGGCATTTAAAGCCAGGAGGGGCAGCAGGAGTGGAAAGAAAAAGCGGATAAGGAAGTACATCCACCGGTTGGTAAGGCGTTGCTGAATGGGATAAGTCATCAGCAGGGCGGTAATTCCCAAAGCCGCATAGCTGAGCACCAAGTAGGAAAGCCACCCCTTGGGCAGTGACCACACCACCAATATTTTTACAAGGTAGGCGTAAAGAATAAGCGTATAGAGCAGCAATAAGGGGAATAAAACAAAGGCTACCAACTGCAAAAATTGCTGCGGGTAGTGGATGTCTTGCTCCAGGTCTTCTATATTTTCCGGCACGCCCGCCATGAAATAGGTGTTGGCAATGAGTCCATAAATTAAAATGGCTGCAATGGCATAGGTGCGTTCTGAAACGTAGAGGTTGAACAGTTCTTTAAGTGAAAAGAAAGCCAAGAAGGTGCCTGCAAGCAAGATGCCGGCATAAATGCCGCTCCATAGAGCCCGCTCAATCAAACGCCGGTTGAATTGCCAGAAAGCCGTATCGGTGTAGCGCGAGATGAAATTGACGAAACTAAGCAGCAGCACAGCCGCCCCGAGGCTAAGGGCAAATAGCCAGGCGTCCTGTATGTTCATATGGCCGGGCGAAAAGGTCAGATACAAAACAGACAGCACCAAAATACCTGCTCCGTCGGCAAGCAAGCGCTGTTTGGTATTGTATTGGCGCCGCTCTTTGAGCAAAGCCAGGCTCAAAAACAAGGGGAAGCCCACCAAGCAGCAGAGGACCAACTTGGTTAGGTGCCACTCATCGGGCGGCGGTAGTGGTGCCGTAAGGCGTATGGCGGCATAAACACCCACCACATTGTTCAACAGCACCATGGGAAAGCGAAAAATGGCACTTTCGAAAGCCCGGTAAAAGCTGACAAGCAGCTGCCAGCTGCTTATATATTGCCATAAACTGCGCAGTTTATTCATTTTCATCGTTTTGCTCGTTTCGGTAGGTTACATGGGCTTCCAGTAATGCCGCATTGACTTCAAAGCCCAAAAGCAGCGTAAAAGCCAAGAGATACACCCACAACATCAGCACAATGAGTGTGCCTATAGAGCCATACAATTTGTTGTAAGTGTTAAAATATTCAAGATAGACGGAAAAGCCAACCGTAACCAAGATGATACCCACGGCTGCCACCAAGCTGCCTACCGAGAAAAAGCGCCATTTCTCGCTGCTTGCCGGGGCAATGTAGTAAATAACCGAGGTGAACAGCCACAGCACAAAAAAGCTAAGTATGTATTTAGCCATATGCAGCAGGCTTGTGAGCCACCCTTGTTTTAGGATGCCCCATTCCACGAGCAGGTGCAGTGCAAAGCGCCCTACAATCAGTAGGGCGGTAGCCAGAAAAATCATAAAAGCCGTGAGAAAAGTAAGCTGTAAAGCTACCCATTTGCGGCGCAAAAACGAGCGTTTTTCTGCCAGCCGGAATGAGCGGTTGAAGGCAGTCACCAGGGCATCCATGCCTTTTGAGGCAGCATAAACGGCAAAAAAGATACTCAATGAAAGCAGGTCGCCGCGTTGGCTTTGCAACAGGTCTTCCACGGTAGAGTAAATGAAGGTATAAATTTCTGTGGGCAGCGTTTCGCGCAGGAACTCAAACACGGCGTCCCGGTCAATGGGCAAGTAGGGCAGGAGTGTAAGGCAAAAGAGAATGAAGGGAAAGAGTGCAAGCAATAAGTCAAAAGCCACAGCCGAGGCACGTGTGGCAATTTGGTCTTTGCGTAGCTTATGGCTCAGCCGCTTGATGACCAACAAGAGGGGGGCTGTGCGCTTGCGCCCGCCTACGTACAAGTGGCGGGTTTTCATGCGCGCCCAGCGGTAGTATAATTGCCTTTCAAGCCAGTGCCTTATTTCTTGATATAACTTCGATTTTGCCATATGCTCATATTCCCAGTTTGCGTGCCAGTATCAACAAGCCTGCCACACTAATGGCATCGGTGATGCGCCCGCTCATGGCCCACTCGATCGCTTCGGATAAGGGCAGTCGTTTGATTTTCAGCACTTCGGTATCTTCAAAGTTGGTTTTGCCTTGCCGAAGCCCGGTGGCAAGGAAAACAAAACCTTCTTCGTCGGTAACGGAGTTGGAAGTATGCAGCCGCCCCAGCAGTTCCCATTTGGTGGCTGTCAAGCCTGTTTCTTCTTGCAACTCCCGCTTGGCGGTACTTAGAATATCTTCTTTACCTATGGGGCTGCCCCCCATGGGAATCTCCCAAGAGTACTCGTCCAAGGTATAGCGATACTGCCCCACCAGCCAGGTGTCGCCTTCTTCACTCAAAGGAATGATGCCGATGGCTTTGTTTTTAAAAGAAACCACACCGTAAATGCCGGGCTCGCCGTTGGGCTTCAATACCTTGTCTTCCCGCACGGCAATCCATGGGTTGTCGTAAACGGGGGTGCTGCCCAGGCGGGTCCAAGGATTCTTTTCTTTCGTGTTGTCTTTCATGTTCGCTTGCCTTCACTAAGTGTGAATATAACCGAAAAATGCAAGATAATGCTTAATTTGCAACTATAGAGCAACAAAAGCCATTTGGGCTTATCGCCTTAGAACCATTCAGGGGCAATGCATGTTTTGTTCAAACAAGTATCACCTATCTTAAAAAGCGCATGAAAATAGGCATAGTGTGTTATCCGACCTTTGGTGGCAGTGGTGTTGTGGCCACCGAGTTGGGCAAAGCCTTGGCACAAAGAGAGCACGACGTGCATTTTATTACTTATACACAACCGGCAAGGCTCGACTTTTTCAATGAGCATTTGTTTTATCATGAAGTGCATGTGCCCAATTACCCGCTCTTTCAATACCCGCCTTATGAGATAGCCTTGGCAAGCCAGATGGTCGATATAGCCGAGCGCTTCGATTTGGACTTGCTGCACGTACACTATGCCATTCCCCATGCGTCGGCAGCTTACATGGCGCGCCAAATTTTGCTTGACAAGGGCGTTTATGTGCCTTTCATCACTACACTACATGGTACCGACATTACCCTTGTAGGCAAAGAGCCATCCTATGCTCCGGTGGTGGCTTTCAGCATCAACCAGTCCGATGGGGTTACGGCCGTGTCGAAGCATCTGCGCGACGAAACCATGTCTTTTTTCGACATACGGCGCGAAATAGAAGTCATTCCCAACTTCATTGACCTGCAGCGCTTCAGGCGTCAGCAAAAAGAGCATTTCCGGAAAGCCATCTGCCCACAGGGTGAAAAATTACTGGTGCACACTTCCAACTTTCGTAAGGTGAAACGTGTGCATGATGTCATTGAAGTGTTTTACCGGGTGCGTCAAGAAATACCCGTTAAGTTGTTGCTGATAGGCGATGGTCCCGAACGGAGCCATGCCGAAAAGCGTTGCCGCGAGTTGAAGATATGCAACGATGTGCGCTTTTTGGGCAAATTGGAGGCTGTGGAAGAGGTGTTGTCGGTTGCCGATGTGTTTTTGATGCCTTCCGAGAAAGAGAGCTTCGGCTTGGCTGCTCTGGAGGCCATGGCTTGCGAAGTGCCGGTGGTTTCATCCAATGCAGGCGGGCTGCCCGAATTGAATGAGCATGGCAAAACCGGCTTTGTAAGCCCGGTGGGTGATGTGGAAAGCATGACGCGCCATACCTTGCAGCTGTTGCGCGATGACGAGCTGCTTGCACGCTTCCGGCGTCAGGCAAGACAGCGCGCCGAAATATTTAGCCTGGAGCGCATTGTGCCGCTTTATGAGCAGTACTACGCCAAGGTGCTGGAACAGCACAAAAGCGCAGTTTAGGCACTTTTTTTGGGGCGCTCTTCTGCCGGCACCCACCCCCATTTGACCTGCGCCCAAGCACGCTCGTGCAGGTAATAAAGAAAGATTTTGGTGATGAGTTCCACGGCACCTATGCTGAAGGCATAGGTGGCTTTGCCGGTGATGAGGTAAGACACAAAGATGGTGTCCATGGTGCCGGCAATACGCCAGCTGATGCCTTTCACCAAGCTGCGCAAGTGCGATTCTTTCATTGATTGATTCATAGCGTTATACATTCATAGCTGACTCAGGAAGGCAGTTCTATAACTTGCCGATCATGGCGGCTCTAAGCTTGATTTCGGTCAGTTTTTGCTTGCTTTCAAGCGGGAAATCGGCATCCATGAACCAAGAGTAATAGCCGGGGTCCTTTTTAAGTACTTCCAGGATGCTTTGCCCTTTGTATTTGCCAAAGTTAAACACTTCTTCGCCCTTGTCGTTGTAAACGAAGCGCCCGGCAAGATCGACCCGCCGCATGTTCGACAGCTCGTGCAGGCTTTTCACATCATTTTTTACGGGAATAAACTCTTTGCCATTTTTATCCTTCATCTTCTTGCCCTCGTAGCGGCGCACTTGGGCATCGAGCACGGCCAAGGTGGCACGCGCATCGGCTTCGGCAGAGTGGGCATCTTCAAGCTCTTCACCACAATAGAAGCGGTAAGCCGCCGAGAGGGTGCGCGGTTCCATGAGGTGGAAAATGCGTTGCGCATCGACTATGTGCCGGTTGTTCAGCGAGAAATCCACACCTGCCCGCAAAAACTCTTCCACCAGAATGGGAATATCGAAGCGGGCAATATTGAAACCTGCCAGGTCGCAGCCTTCGAGAAATTGCGCCAGGGTTTTGGCTATTTGCTTGAAGGTAGGTTGTCCGGCTACGTCTTCGTCGTAGATGCCATGCACCATGCTGGATTCTATGGGAATGGGCGTTTCCGGATTGAGCCGCCCGCTCATGCTCTCTTCTTTGCCGTTGGGGTGTACTTTCACAAAGGCATATTCTATGATGCGGTCGCGTACGATATCCAAGCCCGTAGTTTCCAGATCGAAGAAGACAAGCGGTTTTTTCAGTTTAAGGTGCAACATGGCAGCGGTTGTTTTTTTAAGAGTTGATGCAGAGTTTTTGCCCGACGGCCTGTAAATCCAGGTTGTCGAAATTGCCCGAGCTCATCAGCAGCACGTTCATGCCGGGTTCCACATGCTTTTCAATGAATGCCTGCATGGCTTGGCTATCGTCGAACACATGCAAGTCGGGGTCATTGAAAGCACGCCGTATGGTGTCTGCCTGCAAGTCGGGCAGCCCTTTTTGTTTGAGTTTTTTGGGGTTGAAATACACCACACGCACTTCGGCTGCTTTCATACTGTCGGCATATTGCGGCAGAAAGGCTTGGTTCAAGCTGCTGTATGAGTGCAGTTCAAGACAGGCAAGCAGGCGTCTGTCGGGGTTGCGCTCTTTGACGGCAGCAATGCTTGCCCGCACTTTCGAAGGGGCATGGGCAAAGTCACTGAATACCGACACAGAGCCGTTTTCACTGATAAGCTGCAGGCGGCGTTGGGCACCTTTGAAGCTGCGGATGGCTTCGTAAAACATATCTTCCGTGATGCCAATACGCAAACACACCGCCTTGGCAGCAGCTATGTTTGCCATATTGTGCTTGCCGAACACTTCCACGGGCAGATAGCACTTATCGGGCAGTTTGAGTTCATAGCGCCCGTTCTGCACGCGGTAGGGGTGCGTTTCATAGGCAATCAGGCTCACGTCGGGGCGCTCTTTGCCCTCTACTATGCGGCTCAGACGTGCGTCTTCTTTGTTGTAAACAATGCTGCCGGCTTTTACGCTGCCCAGATCGGCAAGCTTTTCGAATTGCTGCACATATACCGCTTCTTCGGGATACACGTTGGCGTGGTCCCATGCAATGCCGCTTATAACGGTAATATGGGGGTGATAATAACAGAACTTAGGTTCGGGGCTGAAAACAGCGGCCGGGTATTCGTCGCCTTCGATGACAATCACCGGGGCTTCTTCCGACAGCCGCAGGTTGTTTTCGAAGCCTTCCACCTTGGCACCTACCACATAATCGAAGCTGCGCCCATAGTGATGGAGCACATGCATAATCATGGAGGTGATGGTGGTTTTGCCATGGCTGCCGGCAACGACAATGCGCTGTTTGTCTTCGGCAAAACGGTAAATGAATTCAGGGAAAGAGTACACGGGGATACCCAGTGTCTGCGCTTTCTGCAATTCGGGGTTGTCGGCTTTGGCATGCATGCCTACGATGACGGCATCCAGTCCGTTATGCACACGCTCGGGAAACCAGCCTTCTTTTTCGGGGAGCAGCTCATGAGCTGCCAAGCGGCTGCGTGAAGGCTCGAATATATCATCATCTGAACCGCTGACCTCCCAACCTTGTCGTTTCAGTTCAATGGCTAAGCTGTGCATAATGCTGCCGCCAATAGCAATAAAATGAATTTTCTGGTGCCGGACCATAAGTTTCCGTTTGCTGAAACATGCTGTTACAATTAGCAAATATAAGTAGTTTTGCGTATTCAGGAAATCTTTTAACTCAGCGCACTGCTATGCATACGTCCGAAAAAAGCCCGTTACCTGCCGGATTTGAAGAGTTGTTGGAGAGCGCCTTGCCTTTGCAAACGGAGCGCAGGGCGCTGCTGCAAGCCTTGGATGGCAAGCCGCCGACGTCGGTGCGTTTGCACCCGGTGAAAGGGAAGGGGCTGTTTGATGAGCTGCCGGCGGTGCCCTGGTGTGCATGGGGGCGTTATTTGTCTGCCCGCCCCTTCTTTGCCCATGACCCTTACTTTTGGGCAGGGGCTTATTACGTGCAGGAAGCTGCTTCTATGTTTGTGGGGTATGCAGCAGGGCGTATTTTGGACTTTTTGCGCCGCCAAGAGGCACGTCCGCTGACACTGGTTGATTTGTGTGCCGCGCCGGGGGGGAAAAGCACGCATTTGGCTTCTTTGCTGCATGCAGGCGACAAGCTCATAAGCAACGAAATCATGTCCAACCGCATCGGCATATTGGTTGAAAACATGAACCGTTGGGGCAGCGAGCAGTGTATCATTACGCACGACGAAGCCGCTTCGTTTGGCAAGATAACCGAGTGGATAGATGTGCTGGCGGCCGATGTGCCTTGTTCCGGCGAGGGCATGTTTCGCAAAGACATGGAAGCGCGTGAGCGATGGAGTCCCAAACTGCCCTTGCAGTGCGCTGCGCTGCAAAAAGAAATTGTGGAAGATATTTTACCTGCCTTGCGGCAGGGAGGCTTTTTGATATACAGTACCTGTACTTTCAACCGGGAAGAAAACGAGCACAACCTGCACTACTTTTTAGATGAGCTGGACATGGTGAGCGTGCCTTTGCAGCTGCCCGAAGGAAGCGGCATTGTGGCGGTGGAAGAAAAAACGCCGGGCGGCAGACCTTTGTATGCCTACCGCTTCTTTCCACACCAAACAGAAGGGGAGGGGTTCTTTCTTTCGGTGCTGCAGAAAAGGAGCAAACGCATTTCTTCTTACAAGAAAGCCAAACAGAAGGTATGGACCAAGGCAGGCAAGTCCCATGCATCGCTCTTGCAGGAATGGACGGCCACACCGGAGCGTTGGCAGTTGTGGCATATGCCTGACATCAAAGACACGCTGACGCTTACGCCCGTAGAGTGGGAGGCAGCCGAGCTGGATTTATTGAGTCAACACCTGAATATAAAACAGGTGGGCGTGCCTTTTGGACAGCTGCTCAAAGGCACCTTCAATCCGCATCCTTATTTAGCCTATTCGCCTGCCTTGAGCGCGCGGGTGCCGGCCATAGAGGTGGGCTTCGACGACGCCCTGCAGTTCTTGCGTAAGCAGCCCATGCAGAATTTTGTTCTTCCCAAAAAGAACGGTTGGTATGCCATTCGCTATGAAGGACGTAATTTGGGCTGGGTGAAATCGTTGGGGCATCGTTACAACAACTACTACCCTAATGCTTGGCAGCTGCGTTCTTAGTTTGGGAAAATAACCACTGCCACAGTTCAGGGGTGGCATATGCCCGTTTCCAGCTGTCGTGATATACATCGGGGTATTCGCTATAGCGCACCTGTCCGTTGCCTGCTTTTTGAAGTGCCCGGTACATATCGCGTGAGCGGCTGACCGGCACCACCCTGTCGAGTGCCCCGTGAAAAATCCAGATGGGAAGGTGCCGCAGAGAAGCGGCGCGGGTGGTGTCGCCCCCGCCGCAGACAGGCACGGCTGCCGCAAAGCGTCCGGGTTGGCGCTGAATCCAGTCCCAGGTGCCGTATCCCCCCATAGACAAACCGGTAATGTAAAGCCGGGCAGTGTCTATGGGCAAGACACGTACGAGGGAATCGAGCAAGTGCATGCTCATAGCTAAGGGGTGGGAAGGCTCGCCGGGCATTTGATGAGACGGCAGACTCCAGTCAACTTCCACCCATCGTTTGTCTTTGGGGCATTGGGGCGCCAAAATCACACAAGGGTAATGTTTTTGAATGTATTCGGCAGCTTGTCGGAAGTGTGTGAGGTGACGTTCATTGTCTTTACCACGGGAGCCGGCACCATGCAAAAATATCAGGAGTGGCAGGGGGGCATCGGGCAGTGTGCCGGGCACATAGATGCGGTAGGGCAAGGTGTCGTTGCCCATGATGTAGGAGGCGTGGCGAAACGGTATTTGGGCACGGCTGTTGCCCGTCAACAAGCAGAAACAAAGCACTGCCGGTAAGAACTTTTTGGCATTGAGCATTTTGGAAAGGTTTTTGTTATCTTAGGGTTGAACCATCAACAATATAACGAAATGAAACGATTAAAATTGGTATTATGGCTGCTATCAGGTATTGTAATGGGCAATTTGAATGCCACTTATGCACAAGAGGTATATACCATAGTAGATGAGCAGCCGGAGCCCGTCGGTGGTTTGAAAGCTTTTTACGATTACATAGAAAAAAACTTGCGCTACCCCGAAGAGGCAAAGCAAAAGAATATCACCGGGCGTGTGGTGGTGAAGTTTATAGTGGATGAGAACGGGAAGCTCACCAACCCCCAGATAGTCCGTGGTTTGTGTGAAAGCTGCGATGCGGAAGCGTTGCGCCTGATTCGGGAAGCACCGGCTTGGAAGCCCGGCAAAAAAGACGGCAAACCGGTAAAGGTGGAAGTAACCCGCCCCATTACGTTTAGTCCGAAATAAACAGATAAATACACGTTTCCTCTCTTAAAAAAGAGAAGACAGGTTCATAGCCTGTCTTTTTTTATTAAGGTTGTTTAAAGTTAAAAAATAAAAAAGAGCGAATACTTATAACTTTCTTTTTGTAAAGAAGAAAGAAATAAATAGTATTCGCTCAAAAAAGCATGGTATTGAACAAAGATATAATAAAAAAGAGATTTGCCCGCATTGAACGTTCGGCAGGAAGAATAATGCAAAAGTTCAAGCTTGGCAAATTGTCAGTGCGATACCATATCGTTTAAAGACGGGCTGTCAATGGCGGGAATTGCCGGTAAAACAGTTTTTCAGGGTGAAATACAGTTGGCAAAGCGTGTATTACCATTATCGTAAATGGAGCATGGACGGCAGCCGGCAAAAAGTATGGAATAAGCCGGTAGGCAAGCATGCGGGCAGCTTGGATTTATCTTGTATACAAATAGACGGCACCCGTACACCGGCTAAAAGAGGAGGCGAATCGGTAGGCTATCAAGGGCGTAAAAAAAGCAAAACAACCAACATGTTATTGCTCACCGACAGTCAAGGTATTCCATTGGCTGTCAGTCGGCCAATGGCAGGAAACCATCATGATGCATACAAGTTAAATGAGCATTTCAACAGTATGCTACAAATGTCAGCAAAATCGTCCGTTCCGGTACAAGGGCTGTTTCTGAATGCGGATGCAGGTTTTGACACACGGAAATTTCGCAAGCTTTGCAGTAGTCGTGAAATCATCGCCAATATTGCAGAGAATGGCAGAAAATCAAAAAATAAACAAGGAAAGTATGTCTTTGCCCCCTTGCTTTACAAATATAGATTTGTTATTGAAAGAACCAATGCTTGGTTAGACGCTTTCAAGGCGATTTTGATTCGTTTTGAAACCAAAAATGAAACTTGGAAGTCCTTGTGGTTATTGGCTTTTACCGTAATTTTACTCAGGAAACTTTAAACAACTTCATTTACAAAGAGTAAAATAAAGGGAGGGCACAAGGGTAAGATGTGTAAGAATTGCAGAAGTTTTTTAACAAAAAAATTGTTTTTAGCTTGTCTTTTTATATATTTGCAACTGGTAAACTAAAATAAGTAAAAATATGAAAATCAATCTCTACTCTACTTTTTTTATTAACTAGTAGCTGCAAAGAAGTAGACAAAATAGAAGTTCTACCAAGTAGGGCACCTGTTGTCAGTGAAATTTTTGTAGCTCCCGATGATGTAAAAAGAAAGATTGCATTTAATTTGGCAATTTCTATGGGGGAGCCTGAAGTCAGGGTATATATTCATTCACTTGTTAATAAACAGGAGGGAGGTGACTTTGAGTTTTTAATTGCTAAGCATCTTAAAGACCGCTTATATTCCCATTCTTCAGGAAAAGGAACGAAACTACTGACATTGGGCGAAATTTTGTCTGGCAAACATGCTAAACGGTTAGCAAAGTTGTATGCTACCAATAATGAGATTGATATTGATAATTATAATTGCTAATTATCCCCTTTTACAAATATCAGTGCCGGAAGTCAATGAAGCAGTTAATGCAAAAAGTTGGGATAGCAGCAACCAGCCACTTGTTGTTGCTTATATGCCTTCTGATAGGAATAGAAATACAATTCCCGCTTTTGATTACAAAGGAAACTACTACGAATTGGAGAGAGAAGATGTAGAAGAGCAACCTATTGTGTTAGTTTCTGAAAGTGAGTGGGTTATAGCTGTAAGAAAAGAGGGTTTTCAAAGTAGCAACAGCCGTATTGCACCTTGTGAGGAAATGCTTCGTAGTGTGGCTATTCATGAAGATGCATCTTACTTGTATGTATCTAGAGATGCTTATTATGATGTAAGCTTTACTTGTGGTGGTGGAGGCAGCACCCCGGGTGGAGGCAGCACCCCGGGTGGAGGCAGCACACCTTATCCTCCTGTGTCGAATCCAAGCTGTCCAAGAGATGGACGTAGTAATGTGACTCCAGATTATATAGGAAATGTCAAGTTCAAAAGTATGGAGGCTCTGCGAAAGGTAGCAGGAATAGAGCCTGATAATTGGGATTTCTTTGAAGGTAAGCTTGAGTTTGAGATACTTATTGCTTACGTAAAACCTGGTAGTACTAAGGTTGAGTATCGTGTAGTAGCTAAGCGTATTCCCCAAAAATACTTTAAGGAATGTCGCTTCTTGGGGTTTGCTGACTGTTCGGTGAAATGGTATAATGCGGGAATTCAGACTTTGTATTGGAACTGGAATGCCTATGGTCCGGCTGTTTATTACGAGTGGTTTGAAATTGATGGTGGTGAAGAATCGGAATATAATGTGTGGCCTGGATACATAGATCTTACGTTACAACCTGCTACTTATATTACTCATGCTTACGATGATTACATAGGAGGAGCTATTGTGGAATATTGTGATGATATTCGCTCTCAAGGCACTAAGTATTCTACCGATCTTTTAGAGTTCTATATTTATCAGCCACAATAACTTAATTATTTACAGTCATGAGAACATCATATGGAGTTTTGATTGCTGCACTATTAGTGGTTTTTGGTACATGCCAAGTAAAGGGGCAGGAAAATACCGGAAAATGGCGTGTAGGTGTGCATACAAGTCTCAACTTTGGCGATTTATTGAGACTGAACCGCTACGGGCTATCCATGAATAGCGGAGAACAGCCGTGGTTTAAGAGTATCTCCCCTTATGGAACGTCCATAATTGGAGGTATGGTAGAATACGAGCTGAATGAAAATGTCTTTTTGCAGGCAAGGGGCTACCTTAGAGGAAGCAGTGCAAAGCTTTTTGCAAGCGATAGCGCAAATTTTACCATACAATATCGTGGCAGTATCTATTCATTTTCTTATGGTATGGATGCATTTGTAGGTAGAAATTTTTCTTTTTCCAGTGCCGGCAGCCTGCAGCTGTATGGGGGTATGTCGCTGGTTGCTCACAATTGGCGCACATTCGAAAATACCGAGCTGTCCGGTGCCTTGAAGCGGGCTGCTTTACCTGCAAACTATTTCCTTACCGGAGGTATTGCTTATCGCAGGGGGTATATGGGAATTCACTGGGAATATACTTATGGCTTAAACCCGTGGCTGGGAACCATTGACTTTAGAGGCAAGCAGCAGAATCTTGACGCGCGTTTGCGTGGGTGGCAGTTCGTGCTAAGCTTCAGTTTGCCTTTGAAAAAGAAATGATGGTTGAATATGCTATGCCACCATATGCTATAGCTTCAAAACTGACGGATGTGTGAGTAGAAAAGCAGTCTTGTTATTATTGTTGATAAGCTTGGGCTGCAAAGCCCAACGTCTGGTATGGGGTATAGAGTTTGGGCAGAATATTCTACAAACACCCCGGCAAGCGGTGGCAATCGATCGCCGGGGTGTCTTTGTGCTGTCTGAGGGAGATGGGGGCAGTTATGGTGCTTTGGGAGTTTACGGGCATTATAACCACCCTCATAGCAGCTGGGGGGTAATGTTTTCCTTTTACAGGGGGCATTTTTTTTCCTTGCCATTGTCAATAGCGAGCTATTACGATGCGGCAAGGGGGATTCACCCCAGTTTTCAGTGGCAAGTGGACCCTTCGTTGTACGGCGGAATCATACCTGAGCCTTATGATTATTACCACTATCTGCCCGGACAAATCAAGCTGCAACCACCTTGGTTTACAGGAATTCTTAGGGCGCAGAGTAGCAGATATGAACTCATTCCTACTTGGCGACTCCCCGCTTTGCATAAGAATATAGAGGTAAGGATTTTGGGAGGCATTTCTTTCAGTAAAACCAAAATCATTGACTTGCGAAAAAACAGCTATTTTGGTGGGGGACGCATGGCAGTGGATGAGCTTTTTCGCGGTGTGGTGAAAGCATCGCCTTTCAAAAGTGTTCAATGGCTGTGGGGAGTACAAATACGGTATGCGGGCGTGAACATAATGTATCGTGTTTATACACCTACCCACCTGAGCACTTCCGTAGATTGGGGCGGACAGTCCACCTCTTTTTCGTTGAACCGTTATGGTTCGCTAATTAGTGTGCAGCTGCCTGTTTTTCGTATTTGGGATTAGATGAAAAAGTATTAGAAATAAAAAAATCGCCCCCCGGCGGTTTTTTACCACATCAGAGGGGCGATTTGTAGATAAAGAACAGGGCTTTATTCCTTATAGTAAATCGTCATTTTCACGCGGCGGTTGCGCTGGCGTCCTTCGGGTGTGTCGTTGGTGTCTATGGGTTGCGATTCGCCATAACCCACACTCTCGATGCGGAAAGGCTCCACACCCTGGTTGATAAGATACTCGCGCACGGCTGCCGCACGGTTTTCCGACAGGATTTGGTTGTCTTCTTCCGAGCCTATGGCATCGGTATGCCCTTCAATGAGCAGGTAGGCATCCGGGTATTTGAACATGATTTTGGCCACTTCATTCAAAACGGGATACCATTTGGGCAGGATGGTCCACTTGCCATATTCGAACTCTACTTTGCTGGCTTTTTCGAGCAGCTCTCTTTCTTCTTTGGTGACCACTTCGGGGCAGCCTTGGTTTTCGATGACGCCCGGGGTGTCGGGGCAACGGTCTTGTGGGTCAATGACGCCGTCATTGTCGCGGTCCGGGGGCGGGCAACCATAGTATTGCTTGATGCCCGGCACGTCGGGGCAGCGGTCGAGGTTATCGGTGATGCCGTCGCCGTCTTTGTCGCCCCATGGGCATCCTTTGTTTTCGGCGGGTCCGGGCACCGTTACGCATTCGTCTTCATAGTCGAAAACACCGTCGCCGTCGGTGTCAGGGGGGCAACCAAATTGGTTGACTTCAACGCCCAAAGGGGTGCCCGGGCACTGATCCCTTACGTCCGGCACTTGGTCTTGGTCTGTATCCACTTTATAGATAGCCGGAACCGTAATGTGCGTTTTCTTTTGTCTTTTTTGTGCAAAAGCGGGGTGCAAACTGCCCGGAAGCAGGCAAACGATGAATACAAGAAGTTTAAAATGAGCAGGATAATTCATTGCTAATGAGGATGTTTTTATGATGATTTAATAAGCCAAAACTAAGCCATTCAGTATAAAAATACGCTTCTTTTAGAGAAAAAGGCAGACCCGTGCAATAAAATTGTGTTTTTTTGTCATTATATTCCCTGAAAAAAGCGCCCTTGGCAAAAGGGACATGGGAGTTTTAACTTTACAAAACAGGATATATGAAATTTTACAACTTACTATTCATAGCTTTGCTTGGCTGTTTAGGATGCAATAGCGCCACCGATGAGCGCAAGGCGGAAGAAGGCGCCCAAGAAGCAGCCGCCCGGATGACCGCACCTGAGCTGCCCGTTTTTGAGCCTTCGGCAGCAGGTAAGAGATACCACGATTTTGCCGCCCTGCTGGCAGCCATGCCGCAGCGCGTGCAAAACGATTCGGCACGTGCCATTGCCGGCCTGCCTTGTGTGCAAACTGCCATTGAAACGATGGATGCCCGTTGGCAGCAGCTGAACACCACATATCTGATGCCCTTGCAACAGTGGGCAAAGCAGCAGGTGGCGGACTTGCACCGTCATGAAGGTACTTTATTTTATCCGTTTAGTGGTCCTGATATATTGAACGCACAGGTGTTGTTTCCTGCCTGCCGCACTTATGTACTGGTGGGCTTGGAGCGCCCCGGCTACTTACCCGATGACTACATGGGACGCTCCGAAACCTTCTATTGCCGCTATTTTCAAGATGTAGAGCGGGCACTGGAAGACCTGTTTGTGCGTAACTATTTTATCACCAGTTATATGAGCTCGGATCTCTACCGTTCGGCGCAGGGTGTGTTGCCTTTGCTTGTGCTTTTCTTGGTGCGGCAAGGCAATGATATTCTGCATGTGGAAGATGTTTATTTGGAAAATGACAGCCTGCGCACGGTGCCGCACCGGGAACGCCCGGACGACCGCCGCCCCTTGGGTGTGAAAGTGTCTTTTAAGCATCCGGAAAGAGCCTATGCCCAAACCGTCTATTACTTTGGCGTGGATTTGTCGGATAAAAGCTTACAGAAGAAGCCGGCGTGGGTGGCTTTCGTAAAACAGCAGCCCAATAAAATTGCCTACATGAAAGCGGCTTCTTATGTCTTGTTCAATCCGGGGTTTGAAACGGTAAAAAGCCTTTTGCTGGATGAATGTAGCGCCATTGTACAAGACGATACGGGCTTACGCTGGGCAGAGTGGAGCAAGCGAAAAGACTGGAAAATTTCGTTGTACGGAAAATACGCCCGCCCCATCCGCGACTTTGGCAAGTACACCTATCAAACCGACTTGGAAGCTTTGTATGATTCACTTCAGCCGCCTGCCCTGGGCTTCCCTTATGGCTATCATTGGCGCGACGGCAACAGCAGTCTTTTGGTAGGGCGCCGGCAGCGGCATTAAAAAAACATAGAGCCATGAAGCATGCATTATTCACAGTGAGTAAATACTTCCGTTTGTACTTGTCAGGCTTGCTGGCGCTAATACCATGGGTTTGCCCTGCGCAAGGCGACATTCCCGTGGGCACTTGGCGCTTTCATTTCCCTTTGCGTGAAGGGGTAACTGTGGCTGCAGGCGCAGGACAGGTGCTCTATGCCGCCCGGGCAGGTATTTATTTTATGGATGAAACCGGTGAAGGCATGGTGCTTTCTACCTTGGACGGACTTTCAGGCAACCGGGCTGCAGCTATGGTTTATCATGCCACTTCCGGCAGTTTTTTTATTGCCTATACCAACGGGCGTCTCGACAGGCTGCAAATAGACAAGGGGCACATAGAGGTAAAAACAATCAAGCTGCCGTTGGAACAGACGCTTCATTTTCAGCGCCTGACCATTACGGACACCAAGCTGTATGCCACTGCTCAAGAAGGTGTGTGGGTGATTGACCCGGCTACCGCTTTGCTGAATGAATCGTGGGAGAACTTAGGCAGCTCGGGCAACCGGGTAGCTGTATATGATTTGTTGTTTGCCCGCGACAGTGCGTGGATAGCCACAGACGAGGGCATAGCCCGTGCCCCCCTGCAAGCCAATCTTCAGGATTTCAATCAGTGGACCTATTTCACGCTTGCCGATGGATTGCCTGCCACAAAAGCGCTGCGTTTGCTTGCTTTTCAAGGAAAACTGTTTGCCCTGATGGAAGGGCAGGGCGTGTATGTTTATGATGGAGCCACCTGGACACAGTTAAGTGGCTTGCCTACTGTACTGAACGACATGGCTGCAACCAATACCACATTGTGGGTGGCTTCTTCCAACAAACTGTATGCGCTGGATGCCGCAGGCAATGTGCAGCAAACACTTAGTGAAGAACTGTTTATACAAATCAAAGCCTTGGCTGCCGGTACGCAAGGGCAGCTGTATGCAGCCGATGGGCGTACCGGGCTGTTAAGTAACCGCGAAGGGGTATGGCAGGCTTATGCTTCTGCAGGACCGTTGCAGCTCAACACGCAAGGTGCCTGTTATGCACAAAACAGCTTGCTGCTGACTGCCGGCGGGTATGACAACAACCGCCAGCCACGGCTTTTGCCGGCAGCTTTTTATGAATTCAGCCAAGGGAAGTGGAAAAATTCCTCTGCTGACCATCCACAAGCCGAAAGCATCCCTTTTCTTTACGACCTTGTAGATGTTGCCTATAATCCTTTCACACAGGAATATTGGTTTGCTTCTTTCGGCAATGGCATTTTGGTTCGGGCAGCCGATGGCACCTTCCGTGTAATTGATGAAATGACACCTTCGACGCCTTTTTTTGGCGACCAAAATCTCTTTGTCAGTGATATTTATGCCGACACACAGGGCAACATGTGGGTGGCGCAGTACAATCCGCCTTCAGGAGAACCTTCCCTGCATGTGTGGGTGCGCGAAACAGGGCAGTGGCAATCTTTCTCGTTCAATAGCGCCGCACGCTTTCCTTTGGAAATAGTCGAAGACTTCAACGGTTACTTGTGGGTGCGCTTAGACCCCACCCTTGCCGGCGGGCTGTGGGTGCTGGACCCTGCCGCCGGGCAGCAAAAGCATCTGACGGCTTCGAACGCCAAGCTGACCAATTCGCAAATACTTTCGCTGGCAGTGGATTACGCAGGCATCGTGTGGATAGGGTCTGCCGATGGGGTAATGACTGTTTTCAATACGTTGGAAGTATTTAGTCCTTCTTTCGAAGTTTCTTTCCCTATTTTCGAAAACTTTCAGTTGCTCAACGACCAGCGGGTGCTTGATATTATGATAGACCCCGCCAACCGGAAATGGATGAGTACCGAACAGGGGGTTTTTGTATTCGATGAAAACATTGACCGTTTGATTTATCGCTTTCAAAGCAGCAACAGCCCCTTACTTGATGATGAGGTGCGCCGCATGGTTTTGTTTGAAAGCACGGGCGAAGTATTTTTCTTGACCGCTGCCGGTCTTTGCTCTTTTCGTGAGGGGGTAACCGCTGCCGGGAATCGCTTCGAGGCGTTGCGTGTGTTTCCCAATCCCGTGCGTCCGGGCTTCGGAGGGCAGGTAGCTGTGCAAGGCTTAGCCCGCAATGCATGGGTGAAAATAGTCAATGTGCGGGGGGCGCTCATCTATGAAGGGCGAGCAGCCGGTGGCACTTTCGTTTGGGATACCCGCAGCTTGAACGGAGAGCCGGCACCAACCGGCGTTTATCTGATTTTTGCCTCGGACGATGCCGGTACCATACAAGCCATGGGAAGGTTGGCTATTGTGCGCTGAACGGGCAGCCCGTTGATTCTTACTATATTTGCAGACGGAATGCCCCGGGCATTTCCCCGTGAATATATTTTTGACAACTTATGCTCAATATTCAAAACCTTAGTTACTACATTGGCGACCGTGTGCTTTTCGACAAAGTGTCGTTGCATGTGGGCGAGCGCGATCGCATTGGCTTGATTGGTGTGAATGGTGCGGGAAAATCCACACTTTTGCGTCTGATAGCCGGTGAGTACATGCCGGCCGAAGGCAGCATTACCAAGCCGGCCGATTATACCATTGGGTTTTTGAATCAAGACATGCTTTCGCTTGAAAGCCATAAGCCCATACGCGAGGTGGCTTTGGAGGCTTTTGCCGAAGTGTGGCAAATAGAAGCGCGCATCAAACAACTGACGCAAGAGCTTGCCGATTCATACAGCGAAGCGAAGGTGCATGAGCTCACACAGCTGCAGGCCCGTTTCGAAGCCATGGACGGCTACCGCTTGCCGGCACAGGCAGAAGCCATTTTGGAAGGCTTGGGCTTTAAAACCGAAGACTTGCAGCGCCCTCTGTCTGTTTTTTCGGGCGGGTGGCGCATGCGTGTGATGCTTGCCAAGCTGCTTTTACAAAAACCTTCCCTTTTGATGCTCGATGAGCCTACCAACCACTTGGACTTACCTTCCATTCAATGGCTGGAGCAATATCTGTTGCAATATCCGGGGGCTATTCTGGTAGTATCGCACGACCGTTATTTTTTGAATCGTTTGGTAAGCCGCATCGTAGAAGTGCGCCAAGGGGCACTGGAAGTTTATGAGGGCAACTACGATTTTTACGAAAAAGAAAAAGAAACGCGGCGCGCTTTGCAGATAGCGGCTTATGAAAACCAACAGGAAAAAATAAAACAGACCGAGCGTTTCATCGAACGCTTCCGGGCAAAAGCCACCAAGGCGCGGCAAGTGCAATCGAAAATCAAGATGCTGGAGCGCATGGAGCGCATCGAGCTGCCCGAAAGTGAGCAGGAAACCATGCGTCTGAAATTCCCTATAGCCCGCATGCCCGGCAAAGAGTTGGTACGGCTTAAACAAGTGAGCAAGCGTTTTGGTGACCTACGGTTGCTCGAAAACACCGATGCTACCGTATATCGTGGCGACCGCATTGCTTTGATTGGTGCCAACGGTAAGGGCAAATCCACCCTGCTGCGCATCTTGGCAGGCACCGAGCCGCACGAAGGCATACGGGAGGTGGGGCATCAGGTCGATATTGCCTACTATGCACAGCATCAGATTGAAGCTTTGAACCTGAACAACGATATTCTGGGCGAGATGGTGAGCAGTTGCCCCCAAAAGACAGAGAGCTATTTGCGCAGCCTGATGGGCGGTTTTCTCTTTCATGGCGACGATGTGTTCAAGAAAATATCGGTGCTGTCGGGCGGAGAGCGCGCACGCGTGGCATTAGCCAAGGTGTTGTCGTCGGAAGCCAACCTGCTGTTGCTCGACGAACCCACCAACCACTTGGATATTCCGTCCGTCAATGTGTTGATAGATGCCCTGCAAGACTATGAAGGCTCTTATGTGGCAGTATCACACGACCGTCATTTCTTGCAAGCCATTGCCAACAAAGTGTGGTATATAGACAACGGTAAAATCAAAGAGTTCTTGGGCACTTACCAAGAATTTGAAGAGTGGTATGCCGAAGAGTGGCAGCGTGCACTGGTGAGTGCTCAAGAGGCAGCCGCAGCACAGAAGAAAGAGGCGTCCTTGTCGTCTAATCAAGAGCGGCGCCAACGGCTCAAAGAGCTGCAGCGTGAGTGGCGTCGCTGCCAGAAGGCCATAGAACAGTTGGAAGCCCGCTTGATAGCTCTTGAAGAAGAGCAGCAGCAAATGGAGCAACAGATGGCACAAGCCGGTTTCTATGACGAGCCCGGGCAAGTGGTGGCTGTGCAGCAGCGCTACGCCCAACTCAAAGACGAAATTGCAGCCGTTACCGTGCAATGGGAACAGCAAATACAGGAAGCGGAGCAGCTCGAAAACGAGATTCGAGCCATTAAAGGAGAGTGATTCAAACAGAAAGCATGAAAATCATGCAGATATCGTTTTGAATACAAAAAAATTTTTTTAAATTTGCCGTCCAATTCACAATATATCAAAAGATAGAAGACAATGGCTAAAAAGGCAAAAGGAAACCGCGTACAGGTGATATTAGAATGTACAGAGCACAAAGCATCGGGCATGCCCGGTACTTCGCGTTATATTACGACCAAAAACCGTCGTAACACGCCCAACCGTTTGGAACTGCGCAAGTACAACCCCATTCTCAAGCGTTACACCCTGCACCGCGAGGTTAAGTAGTGCTTATTTCTGTTTACAAAAGAATCTTAAAAAATAGACAATCATGGCAAAGAAGGTAGTTGCAACCCTTAGAAAAAAAGACGCCGAGGCCGGTTACGCCAAGGTGGTAAAGGCTGTGAAGTCTCCCAAAACAGGAGCTTACACCTTTAAAGAAGAAATTGTTCCCGTAGTGATGGTAAAAGAGGTTATCAACAAAAAATAAGCCGTCATCACATAGGCATGTTCAAGAAAAGAAAGCCCTTTAAGCGGGCTTTTTTTGTTATATTAGAGCCAACTAAACACTGAAAGCCGTGAAAAAACTCTTCGGATTTTTCTCGAAAGAAAAAAAAGAAGCCCTCGACAAAGGCTTGGAAAAAACCAAGCAGAATTTCTTTTCCCGTCTGGGGCGGGCCATTGTGGGCAAATCGAAAGTAGATGACGAAGTACTCGACGAACTGGAAAATATTTTGATTGCCGCCGATGTGGGCGTTGATACTACGCTTAAAATCATCCGCCGTATAGAGGAGCGTGTGCAGCGCGATAAGTATGTGAACACTGCCGAGCTGAACCGCATTCTGCGGGAAGAAATAGCCGCTCTTCTGGCCGAAAACCAAACCGAAGAACTCAACGACTTTGAGCTGCCCCCCCGCGATACGCCCTATGTGATGCTGGTGGTGGGCGTCAATGGAGTAGGCAAAACCACCACGATTGGCAAGCTGGCAGCACAGTTCAAGCAAAAGGGCAAAAAGGTGATGCTGGGCGCAGCCGATACTTTCCGGGCGGCTGCCGTCGATCAGCTCAAAATGTGGGGCGAGCGTGCCGGTGTGCCGGTGGTGGACCTGGGCATGGGCAAAGATCCCGCCTCGGTAGCTTACGAAGCCACCAAACGCGCTATTGAAGAAAAAGCCGACCTGTTGATTATAGACACAGCCGGACGCCTGCACAACAAAACCAACCTGATGAATGAGCTGGGCAAAATCAAACGCACCATTCAAAAGCTCATTCCGGATGGACCACATGAAGTGCTGCTCGTTCTGGACGGAAGTACCGGGCAGAATGCAGTCATTCAGGCACGCGAATTTACCAAAGTAACCGATGTCAATGCCATAGCCATTACCAAACTTGACGGCACCGCAAAAGGCGGCGTGGTTATCGGCATTTCCGATGAGTTTAAAATCCCTATTAAATACATTGGAGTAGGAGAAAAAATAGAAGACCTTCAAATATTTAACCGCCATGAATTTGTTGATTCTCTTTTCAAAGAAAGCACTTCGGCTTAAGTCTTTGAGCCTTTGCCTGCTGTTGAGCCTTTGGGCATGCCAGGCACAGAAGAATACCACACAAGCAGAAAACGAAGAAAGTATGGGTTGCCGTTTTAGTATCAAAGAAGGCATTGCCGGGCAGGTGCTCTGGCGCGAAGGCAACTGGATGCCGGCGCCCAATGCTCCCGAGCGTAAAGCACAAGGCATTGAACGTGAGGTGTATGTGTATGAGTTGACTACCGACGCACAAACCGAAAAAAATGGTTCTTTTTACACAGCTATTCACAGCAAACCGGTAGCCAAAACGCGCAGCGATGCCAACGGCTGCTTTGAGATAGCCTTGCCCCCCGGGCGTTATTCACTCTTTGTAAAAGAAAAAGAGGGCTGGTTTGCCAACCGCTTCGACGGGGAAGGGCATATTCAGCCGGTAGAAGTAAAAGCCGGTGAGTTGAGCCGGGTGGATTTGGTCGTGGACTATAAGGCTGCTTATTGACAGCAAGCGAAAGAAAACACAGGGAGAAGGAATATTTGATTTTATGAAAACCAAAGGAAACCGAAAGTACAAAGTCAATATTATCACGCTGGGGTGCTCGAAGAACTGGGTCGATTCCGAAGAGATTTTCACACAGTTGAAAGCCAACCGTTTCGATGTGAGCCACGAAGAAGAGCGCGAAGCCGAAGTGGTCATTATCAATACCTGTGGCTTTATTGACAACGCCAAGCAAGAATCCATCAACACCATTTTGTACTATGCCGATGCCAAGGCGCAAGGCTTGGTAGAAAAAGTGTATGTAACGGGCTGTTTGTCGCAGCGTTACCGTGAAGACTTGGAAAAAGAAATTCCGGAAGTAGATGCCTTCTTTGGCACCAATGAACTGCCACGTTTGCTGAAAACACTGAAGGCAGACTATAAACACGAGCTGGTGGGTGAACGGCTGGTAACCAATCCGCTGCACTATGCCTACTTGAAGATAGCCGAGGGCTGCGATCGCCCCTGCTCTTTCTGTGCCATCCCTTTGATGCGGGGCAAGCATCAGTCGCGCCCCATGGAAGTGCTCGTAGAGCAGGCGCAAAATTTCGCTAAAAAAGGAGTGAAAGAGCTTATCCTTATAGCCCAAGACCTGACTTACTACGGCATAGACCTGTATGGCAAGCGCACCTTGGCAGAGCTGCTGCGGCGCCTGTCCGATGTGGAAGGCATCGAGTGGATTCGCCTGCAATATGCCTATCCGGCGGGCTTCCCTATGGATGTGCTCGAAGTGATGAATGAGCGCAGCAATATTTGCAAATACTTGGATATGCCGCTGCAGCATGGTTCTACGGCAGTGTTACAACGCATGCGCCGCGGTATTACGCGCGAACGCACCGAGCGCCTGATTCATGAAATACGCGACAAGGTGCCCGGTATTGCCCTGCGTACTACCATGATTGTAGGCTATCCGCAAGAAACAGAAGAAGAGTTTGAAGAGCTCATGCGCTTTGTGGAGGATATGCGCTTTGAGCGTTTGGGTGTCTTTACTTATTCCCATGAAGAAGACACGCACGCTTTCCATACCTATGAAGACGACGTGCCCGACGAGGTGAAGAAAGAGCGGGCAGCCGACCTGATGGCGCTGCAGCAGGATATTTCCTATGAGCTGAATCAAGCCCGTATCGGACAACAATACAAAGTGCTGATTGACCGTAAAGAAGGGGAATATTTCATTGGACGCACCGAGTACGACTCGCCCGAGGTGGACAACGAAGTATTGATTCCTGCTTCGGGCATTTACTTGCGTCGTGGCGATTTTGTGCAGGTTGAAATCACCGATGCGGCGGAGTTTGACTTGTTTGCCCGTCCGTTGACTGAGCACAAGCACTGAATTCAAACCAGTCGTAAGAAAAATGCTGGGCGTGCCTGATGAATGCATTGGGTACGCCGTCTATTTTTATTTTTTGCAACTCTTTGTTTTTACTCAATTCGTGCGGCAGCCGGCGTATGCCGGTAAATGACAGGTCGAGGTATTGCAGCTGCTTAAGTTTGAGCGCTGCTTGGGGGAGTTGTTTCAAGCCGGAGTTGTGGGCAAGAGACAGGTGCCGCAGGCGTGGCAGGTGGGTCAGCAGTTCGAAAAGCCTATCCCAATCGGTATTTTCGGGCAGCTGTTCAAGACGCAAGCTTTCTATAAAGCGCAAACGCGCCAACCGCCGGGGTATCTCCTGCCATTGCACGCCATTCAGCGAAAGACAGCGCAGGTGCGCAATGTCATAGATGTCCAATAAAAGCGTTTCCCAATTGGGACAGCTGCAGCCGTCTAAATAAAGGCTATGCAATTGGTTGCACTCATCTAAATGAGGCAGGGCTTCCAGTTGGCACTCTTTCAGTGAAAGCACTTCCAAGGCAGGCAAAGCAGGCAACTGTTGCAGGCCGCCGGCATCGAGCCATGCTTGGTTGCCGTCCATGGCAAGGTATTGAAGCGAGGGCCAATGCGGGATTTGTTGCAGAAGCGTATGACCTGCATGCAGCTGTTGAAGTTTGGGCATTTGGTTGCTATCGAGCCGGTGTATGGGTGTGTGGGCGCAATTGAGGGTGAGCAAAGCCGGAAAGGCAAGGTCTATGCCGTCAAGCGAATTATGAGCCACGGACAGAACTTGTAAGCGCGCTGCCAGAGGCTGCAGGGCGTCCGGTGACAGCAAGGAGGTGTTTTCCAGGTGCAACACTTTGAGCCGACCGAAAGCACCTTGACGGGCAGCGGCAAAGGTCTCTTCAACGGGCAAGCGGGGATTGTCGCTCAAATCAATGCTTTCGAGCTGTTGCAGCTCTTGCAGGTTGCGTAAAGGGGCGTTTAAGTTGTTTTTGCGGAGTTTGATTTCTTTTAATTGCGGGCAATTTTTTAAATACTCAAAAGATTGGAAGAAATTCAAATTAGGGTTTTGGCTCAAGTCAAGGTATTCCAAGTTTTCCATCCATTGCATGGTGTAGCTCAGCACGCGCATTTTGTTGTCTTTCAAACACAGCTTGCGCAGCTGCTGAAGTTCGCCTATTTCGGGCGGAAGCACATGCAAATGGTTATGTGCCAAATGAAGACTTTGAAGCCGCTTCATATATTTAATGCTGTCGGGCAAGCTTTGCAGCTCGTTTTCAGAGGCATCAATGACGCGCAGTTGTTGCAACAGCCCAATACTTTGAGGCAGTTGTTTGATTTTGTTTTTCTGTATAAGCAAGCATTGTAAGTTCGATAAATTGCCCAACTCGTCGGGAAGTGTCTCTATGGGGGTGTGGTAGAGGTAGAATATATCGCCCAGGCAATACTCTTGCAGCACTTCTTCGGCTTGCAGCATGCGTGTACGGATATAAAAGTTGAAATCGCCCCCCCAGAGGTGCAGTGCAGCTTTTCCCAAGGTGTGATTGTCTATCATGGGATGGGCTGTGAGGTGGCGCAAATAGCGCTCGCGCATCTCGGTATTTGTGATAAACTCTTCCCGCCAAGGCACGGTACGCAAAAAGTCCTGCAGCTCGCGGGGGGCTATCTTCTGGAACAGGCGGGCTGCTTTTTCGCGCACTTCCCGGTAAGCCTCGCCCGTATAAAAACTTTGAAGCACAATAAGGTGCGTGAGGAAAGCAGAGGGATAGGCTGTTTTTTCGATGGATTCGAGTGCCTGCAGCAGCTCACCGGGCGAATGGCTTTGCAACAGCTCTCGAAGCAGGGCTTGTGCTGAGTTAGACATGTTTCATAGATTAAGTGTTAATAAGCTGATACACAAAAGGTGAATCAATTTAAAATAATTTTTATTTTTTTTTCAAAAAATTAAAAAATGATTTTAACAAACGGGATGAACGAGTCTGCGTTTTTTTGTGCTGCCATTGAGCAGGTTACAGGCAAGAAGGCACGCCTTAAGGCGGTGGAAAGGCTACATGGCGGCTGCATCAATGAGGCGGCATTGCTGCGTTGCGAAAATGAAATTTTTTTTATCAAGTGGAATAGCCGGCATCCGGTTTCTTTTTTTGAGGCGGAAGCGCAAAACCTGCATTTATTACAAGGCAAGGTGTGTGTGCCGCAGGTATATGGCCAGGGAGAATGCGCGGGGCATGCTTTTTTGCTGCTCGAAGGCATAGAGCAAGGTGCAAAACAAGGACAACGATTTTGGGAAAATGTAGCCGAACAACTTGTTTTGTTGCACCGCAGCCGCGGAGATGCTTTTGGACTTGATTACAATAACTACATAGGAGCGCTTCCGCAAGATAACACGCCCTGCCAGGATGGAGCAGCCTTCTTTTTTGAGCGGCGCTTGCTTCCTTTGATTGAAAAAGCAAGCGCCATGGGACGCCTACAGCGCCGGCACGAGCAGGCAGCTTTTCGCTTAGCCAAGCGGCTGCCTGACCTGCTGCCCGACGAACCACCGGTTTTGCTGCATGGCGATTTGTGGAGTGGCAATGTGATGGCAGACCGGCAGGGGCGGGCTGTTTTCATTGATCCTGCTACTTATTATGGCTGCCGGGAAATAGACCTGGCTATGATGCAGCTTTTTGGTGGGTTCGATGCTGTCTTTTGGGAAGCTTACCGGCAAATGTATCCCTGGCAAGCAGGCTTCGAAGAGCGTGTGGCTGTCTGGAATCTTTATCCCCTGCTTGTTCATCTAATATTGTTTGGCGATGCTTATCGTCCTGCCATAGAACGCACTTTACAGCGTTTCGGTGCTTAGGGTGGCTTTCAGCGGGCGCACCTCAACGGTAGCTTCCCGCGGCAGCTCTTTCTTCATTACTTTTTCGGCTTTGCCGCCGGGTGCTATGCTTTCAAACACTATACGTTCGGAGGTTATCAGCTCGCCGGTGTTGTCGAGGTAGCGCACTTCTATTTCTACGTCTTGCAGCGCTTGGAGGGTATTCAGGTTTACTGCTTTCACTTTATGCTCCAGCAAACCACCTTGTGAAGAAAGATAGAGGTTGTCCACCAATAGTTGTTCCTGCAGTTGCGTGCCCGTTAGTAGAGTAGTGGAAACCGCCGGCTCTTCGTTTGCTTCGTTGGTTTCTTCTATTTCTTCATTAGGTCCCTCCGCGCGGGGTTGGGTATTTACTTCTGCTTGTGTGTTTTCTGAAATAGCTTGGTTTTCTGTGCTTGCTTCTTGTTGCTCCTGTGCAGCGGCCTCTTCCAACGGGCGGCTGCTGTCACCTGCAAATAGTTCTTGCACAATGATCCATATAGAGGCGGCTACCGCTAAGGCTACGAGCGTCCAGAAGCCGGCGAGTAAACTACGGCTGCGGCTTCCCTCATCCTTGTTTTGGGTGCGTAGCCACACGTTCCACTCCCTTACAAGCTCGTCTTCCAGCTCTTCTACACCTGCATAGCGCAAAGCCGGGTTTTCTGCCATACACTTCTGCAGAATGGAATCAAAGAAAGCTGGCACACGGGCCGATACCGAAGAGGGGGCAGGAAGGTTTTGCCGTATTTTTAAAATATCAAGGTTCTTTTCATCTATGGGGGCTTTGCCCGTAAGCAAATGGTACAAGATGGCACCTATTGAATAAATATCGCTACGTTTGTCGGCAATGCCATGCTGCACAAGCTCCGGTGCCACATAGGCATAGGTGTCGGGATGCCGGGCTTCGCCGGCTTTAAGCAGCCGGGCTATGTAACCGAAGTGCAGTATTTTGAGGCTGCCCCTTGCATCGAGAAAAATATATTCCGGCGATAAAGCCCCATGAGCCAAGCCCAGCTGGTGGGCATGTGCCAAGGCATGCAATAACTGCAGCAGTATGGTTTGTATTTCCTGCAGTTTGAATTCTTTTGCTTTTAACAGCGCCGAAAGGGGTTGCCCTTCCACATCCCGGTAAATGAAATAGAGAATATTGCCCACCTCCACGAAGTCGAGCAGGGTAGCTACATAGGGATGCTGTAGTTTGAAGAGCTGTGCCGCCAAGGTTTTTAATTGGGTGCTCACCTCTTTGTTGGGGGATTGCACCACCACCACCTGCACTTTGCGTTCCAAGTGACGATGGCGCGCGCGGTAAATGCTCCAGGTGCGCTCTTCTTCCAGTATCTCGGTAACTGTATAGTTCAAAAATTCTATTTGCGTATCCATAGTTGCTATCGGCTAATGGGAATGATGAGTTCTCTTCCGGGATAAAATACTTTTTCCAGTGCTTTCCTGTCGTTGGTATCGATTCCGGAAAGCCCATTGGCTTTCAACAGTTCTGCCATACTGAGGTTGTATTTCTTGGCGATGGATTGTGGGCTTTCGTTCAAATTGATTTTATGGATGGCACGAACTTTTACCTTCAATCCTACGCCGGACTGTATGTTGTCGCCCGATGCAAGGTTATTGATACGCAAGAGGTGCTCGGTGGTCATGTTATAACGCTCGGCAATATCGGTCAGTGTTTCGCCCCGGCTGACCTTGTGCAGGTAATCACGTGTGATGTCTGTTCCTTCTTCTTGTGGCAGAAGGAACAGACTGTCGGTAGCTGCTTTTTGCTCTTTTATAAACTGTTGCCGCTCTTTGAACTCTTTCCACGCGAGGGTGTCTTGTGGATAATAAGCCACCCGGGTTGCACTGTGAAGGTCGCGCCGGCTGCCTCGCCACAGTGCCAAGCCTGTCAGCAGGGTGATGAATATGAGTAAAATCAGGGGGGCATTGAGTTCTACGAAGCTGTACTCTTCGGGTGTCATGGCTTGTATGCGGGCAGAAAGAATAGCCTGTTGCAACTCTTGCAAGTCCTTGTAACGCTTGGCGGGGTTGGGATGAATGGCTTTTGCCAAGCAGTTTTCGATGTGGTCGAACACACCGGGATAAAACTTACCGGCAGGGGGTAAGCTGCCTTTTAGTATATGCTCTTCGCCTAAGCGAAGCGGGTGTTTGCCGGTAATCAGATGATACCACACCAAGCCTACCGCCTGCACGTAATCTTGTGGAGCATGCAGCTGCTCCCGGCTGGGGTGGTAGGGCGTGCCCTTGGGCGTGGACTCGTCAATAATACCGCGCAGTTTGATGCGCTCGTCGGAAGTAATCCATATCATTTCTGTATCTAAGCGTGGGGGCGCTTCGCCTTTTTGTATAAGAAAATCTAACACACTGATAAGCGAAAGCACCAACCGTTGCGCTTTTCGCTCCGAGAGGGCTTGCTTCTGCTGCTGCATGTAGTGCTCTATGTTTTGCCCGTCGAGGTATTCCCAAATGAGAAAGGCATTGTCTTCGGTAATCAAGCAATCATAGAGCAGGGGCAAGACGGGATGCTGCAGCTCATTGACCGTCCCGGCATATTGCCGGATGCGCTCTATCACGGCGCTTTTGCCCTGATAGGCGGGTGCTATGCTCTGAATCATGGCCAAGCGCCCACTGCTGTGGCGTGCCAGGTGATATACGAAGTAGTCGTCTTCTTTCAGAAGACTTTCGACTTTGTACTGTGGGAAGAACTGCTCAATTGCCTGTATCATAGCATAAGTGAAAGTTAAATAAGCACTCCGTCACGGGTGATGGCTACCGGAAGGCTTGCCTGTGGGTTTACTTGTAACATATCATAAATATTCTGTTTGATAACATTGGACAGGTGGCGCAGAGGCAAATCGTTGGCATCCGTGCCAAAAGGCTGCTCTATCTCTTCTGAAATCACTTCCACGCCTGCCAATGCATAGCTGATAAGAAACACCGCCGGCAGGGTGTACCACCCGAATTTATCAACCAAGCCAATGGGCAAGAAGAAAGCATAAAAGATAATAAATGTTTTGATAAAAGAGGTATGAGAGAAAGGAATAGGTGTGTTTTTTATGCGTTCGCAGGCGCCCAGTACGTCAATAAGCCCCTGTATCTGCTGTTTAAGGTTGATTTTGTCTGCCTCGCACAGCTGCCCTGCCCGGAACAGTGCTTCCATTTTTGCAAAAAGTTGCCCGGCAATAAAATAGGGCAGATGTTCGGTACGCTGCATGGCTTCTTTTTCCTCTTGACAAGGGTATTCGAACACCTCCCAATGTATTTGTGCACGCAGGTGTCCTTTCAAAGCATAAGGAAAGTTGGCAATATGGGCAGCTATGTAGCGCCGGTTTTCGTGGTCGTGCAGGGGCAATACCGCATGAAAGTTGGCAGCTAAGGTGCGGCAGTGGTTTACCAAGGCGCCCCATTGTTTGCGCCCTTCCCACCATCGCTCATAAGAAGAGTTCACTCGAAACACCAAGGAAAGCCCCAAAATGACCCCTACCAAAGATAAAAAAGTAGGATCCAACCGTATGGCGAGCTGCTCCGGCGGATAGTGATAGTGCCGCAGGTACACCACCGCAAAGCAATAAACTAAAATAAAAGCCTGTGTTTTGAACAAATACTTTGCGTTATAGGCATTGCCAAAGCCGAAGGCACTCAAAAATATCTTTACCCAGTCTTTGGTATTGTAAATAATCATAAGCAGGATGGTTTCAAACAAAGATAAAAAAACTGATTCGGCAGGGAAATTTTTTTAATTTTAGAGCCTTCAAAATGAGTGTTATGATGTACGCCGCACAAAGACTCTTATTGCTTATATGCCTGTTATGTTTTGCCATGCAGGGCATAGCACAATACAAAGACCCTACTGAACAGCCTTCACAACCACCGCAGGAAGTGCCGCAGTCGCCCCCTGCTACCGGGCAGGAAGACGCCCCACAAAAGCCCGCTGCCGTGAAGCAGAAAAACAAGAAGGAAGGAAGGCGTTGGGCTGTGGGGGGAAGTCTTGGGTTGGCTTTTGGCACCATTACCAACATAGAAGTGGCGCCCAGTGTCATGTATTTGGCTTCCGAACGGCTGCGCCCCGGCTTGGGTGCACAGTATTCTTATTATAGCAGGAAATATAGCAATACTACCTTCAGCACCAGCATTTATGGGGGGCGTTCATTCTTGCAATATGTCGTGCATCCCAACGTGTTTGCATGGGGGGAAGTAGAGGCTTTGAATGCCGAGCTGTACGACATAAATACAGGTGAAAGCGTGCGCGACTGGCTGGTGAGCCCGTTGCTTGGCGGCGGCTACCGGCAGGCTATGGGCGAAGCCGGCAGCTTCAACTTGATGTTGCTTTACAACATGAATTATGACAGCAATCGCACGATTTATGCCAGCCCTTTAGTTATCCGCTTTGGGGTGTGGTTTTAAGCGGTTGCGCCATGGGGCGGCGATAGCTTTTAAACAAACTTTCGATTTTGAGTTTGATGACCCCCCAAAAGGCTTCTTTGAAAATACGAAAACTCATTTTGGATTGCCCCCGTGTGCGCTCCGTGAATACGATGGGCACCTCTTTGAGCTTGAATCCATATTTCCATGCTTGAAACTTAACGGCTATCTGAAAGGCATAGCCCACGAAAGCGATGCTGTCCAAATCGATGGTTTCGAGCACTTCGCGACGGTAGCATTTAAAGCCCGCGGTGGCGTCTTTCACAGGCATGCCGGTAATAAACTGCACATATTGACTGGCAAAATAAGAGAGCAGGACGCGTTTCATGGGCCAATTGACAACATTCACGCCGGTAATATAGCGTGAGCCTATAGCCACGTCATAGCCTTCTTCGGCACAGGCTGCATATAATCGCAGCAAATCGTGTGGATTATGCGAAAAGTCTGCATCCATTTCAAATACATAATCATAGCCGTGTGCCAGCGCATAGCGGAAGCCGGTAATATAGGCGGTGCCCAGCCCTTGTTTGCCCGGGCGCTCTATGAGATGAAGGCGCCCGGGATACTCTTGCTGTAACGCACGCACACGCGCGGCAGTGCCATCGGGCGAGCCGTCATCGATGACGAGCAAGTCGAAAGGCACAGCCAAGCCCATCACTGTGCGAATGAGTGGTTCTATGTTTTCTATTTCATTGTAGGTGGGTACTACTACGATACCTTTCACAGCGGGTGTATCGCTCATGATGTTTTATTTACAAAACGGAATAATAAGCATTTTGGTGTGATTTTTCCTTGTCTTTTTAAGATGTTTTTACTGTTTGGGCAAGCGTTTCGGCCAAGCGCTTGCCTTTCTTGATGCAGTCGGGAATAGAAACGCCCCCTATCCAGTTGGCACTTACGTAAATACCTTCGCTTTGTAGTTGCCGGGCATGTGCTTCCACGGCATCCATATAATCGTGGTATTGTGGAATGGCCTTTTCCCAGCGGGTAATGCGCTGCAATACCGGTACGCCTTGTATATGAAGCAACTGCTTGAGTTCTAAATTGACTTCATGCATAATGCGCCGGTCTTCGTATTGTGCTTTGTTGGGTTGAAGAGCACCGCCAACAAAAGTGGTGATGAGCACTTCATTGTCTTTGCAGCGCTCAGGGAAAAGGCTGCTGCTCCATATGCTTCCCAAGCTAAAACTGTTTTCTACTATAGGATGCAAGGCGCCAAAGCCCTCCGGCACTTGTTTAAACTGATGTTTGTAATAAGCGCTGTGCACCACTGCCAAAGGTGGATAGTAAACCTGTTGCCATACTTCCTTCGCTGCCGTGTAGTACTCCGGTAGCAAGCGGGCGGCTTGATGGGCGCCTACTGTCAGCACCACATGCGAAGCACGGATGATTTCGCCCCCGTTGACGTGCACCAACCACTCGCTGCCCTGTTTTTCTATGCGCTCGACTGTGGTTTGCAGCAACAAATGCTCCTTGACAGCTTGTGTGAGCCGTTCGGGCAAGGTTTGCATGCCATTCCGGAATGAAAGGCTGCGCCGCCGGGCGCCTCCTTTGTTCTTTATAAAGCCCTTGAGTACCGACCCATACGTTTTCTCGTAGTCGGGCATTTGCGGAAACACTTTGTCAAGGCGCAGGCGGTACGGATCGCCGGCATAAATGCCGGAAACGAAAGGCGTAACCGCATAATCGACTACTTCTTTTCCAAAACGCCGTTCGAAGAAATCTGCCACATGTTCTCCTTCTTGAGGTGCCGGAGGACGCGACATCTCACGGAAAATGTCGAGCTTGGCTTTCCATGAAAAGAAACCATTGAACAGCAAAGCGGGCGGCGAAGACGGAAGGGCGCGATATTGCCCCTTGCGTAAAATATAACGCTTCTTGCTGGCAGGGTTCGCCTCCACGATTTCTTCCGTCAGGTTCAACTCGTCGAGCAGCGCCTGTATTTCGGCATCTACCAACAAAGAGTTGGGACCTTCTTCAAATAAGTACTCTTTTTGGCGAATGGAACGTATATATCCTCCGGTTCGCTTGTTTTGTTCTATCAGCTTAAAAGCAACTCCTTGCTTTTGTAGGTAGTAGGCAAGGCTTAAACCACTAATGCCACCTCCAACAATTACTATCATAGCTTATGATTCAGTTTATGAGCATGCAAATTTACAAAAACTTAGACTGCATGCAGTGCCTTTTATCTGCCAATTTGAAAGTGTTTTATGACAAAGTGTCTTTTGTTTGTTAAGTTTTTGTAAAAAATAATGACAAAATGTCTGTTTTTGGGCGCTGGCACAAGAGTTGAATAAAAGAAGGGTGAACAACAAAAAACAAATGTTAAACCCTAAAAAAGGAGGATGAGACTATGGCACTGGTAAAAAGAAACGAAAACACCGGATTGTTCCCCAGCCTGACCAACATGCTGGAAAACTTCTTCAACGACGACTGGTTCTTTGGCCGTGATGTAATGCCGATGCGCAGCTTCACTGTGCCGGCTGTGAACGTAAAAGAAACCGAGGACAGCTTCGAGCTGGAAGTAGCTGCTCCCGGTATGGACAAAAAAGACTTCAAAATTGAAGTAGAAGACGGCGTATTGACCATCTCTTCGGAAAAAGAAGTGAAAAACGAAGAGAAAGACGAAAAAGGCAACTACGTACGCCGCGAGTTCAGCTATCAATCGTTCAAACGCTCGTTTGTGCTGCCTGATACCGTAAATACCGAAAAAATCGAAGCCAAGTACAAAGACGGTATCTTGCATGTGAGCGTGCCTAAACGCGAAGAAGCCAAGAAGAAAGCTACCCGCTTGATTGAAGTGAAGTAAGGTAGCTTCCGGAAGATACCCCAAGGGCGCGAGGAAGTCTTATCCTCCGCCCTTTTTTGTGTTTGAGTTGCTTGTGCTTTTTCTGTTTTCGCATACACCGGGAAAACCTTATTTTTGATTAACTTTTCCACACAACTAAAAAATCATTGTTTTATGGACAGCAAAAGCCGCGCGTTTTTAGAAAAATACTTAAACAACGCATCGCCTACGGGCTTTGAAGCCGAAGGGCAAAAAATATGGCTCGACTACATCAAGCCTTATATCGACGATTACCGCGTAGATAATTACGGTTCGGTGGTGGGCATCGTGAACCCCGAAGCCGATTACAAAGTGGTTATAGAAGCCCATGCCGACGAAATATCCTGGTTTGTGAACTACATCGATGACAACGGTTACATTTATGTAATCCGGAACGGAGGCTCCGACCCGGTGATTGCCCCCTCTAAGCGCGTGAATATTCACACGCCCAAAGGCATCGTGAAGGGCGTGTTCGGCTGGCCGGCCATTCATGTGCGCCATGGCGACAAAGAGCGTGACCCCAAACCTGAAATCAAAAATATTTACATAGACGTGGGGGCAGAGTCGAAACAAGAAGTCTTGGAGATGGGCGTAGATGTGGGCTGCGTGGTGACTTTTGCCGATGAGCTCATGGAGTTGAACGACCGTTACTGGGTAGGGCGTGCCCTCGACAACCGCATTGGCGGCTTTATGATTGCAGAAGTGGTGCGCCGCTTGCATGAAAATGGTAAAAAACCGGATTTTGGCTTATATGTGGTCAATAGCGTACAGGAAGAAATAGGCTTGCGCGGTGCCCAAATGATGGCCGACAGCATTAAGCCCAATGTGGCTATTGTAACAGATGTATGCCATGACACACAAGCGCCGCTTTACAACAAAATACAAGATGGCGATTTCAAGGCAGGCAAGGGACCGGTATTGACCTTTGGACCGGCCGTGCAAAACAACCTGCTTCGTTTTATTATGGAAGTAGCCGAAAAAGAGGGTATTCCTTATCAGCGGGCGGCGGTGTCGCGCTCTACAGGCACCGACACCGACTCTTTTGCCTATTCAAACGGTGGTGTGCCTTCAGCCCTGATTTCCTTGCCGCTGAAATACATGCATACAACCGTGGAGATGGTGCATAAAGAAGATGTGGAGCGTATCATTCAGCTTATGTACCATACTATCTTGCATTTAAAAGCAGGGCAGGATTTTCGCTACTTCTCATAATTGAAAATGAAGGCGAAAACTCATACCGTCATAGACCAAATGGGAAGGTGCGTCGAGGTGCCCGTGTCGCCTCGGCGCATCATTTCTTTGGTGCCTTCGCAAACGGAACTACTGGCATCGCTTGGGCTGGAAGAAGAAGTAGTGGGCATTACGAAGTTTTGCGTGCATCCCCGGCGGTGGTATCACAGTAAAACCAAGATAGGGGGCACCAAACAGCTGCGCATGGAAGTAGTGGAGCGCTTGCAACCCGACTTGATTATAGGCAACAAAGAAGAAAACGAAAAGGCACAGATTGAAGCACTGGAAAAGCGCTATCCTGTTTGGATGAGCGACATAGAAACCATTGCCGATGCCCTGGAGATGATAGAAGGGGTGGGGGCTTTGGTAGGCAGGCATTCAGAAAGCAGGCAGCTGCGCGAAGAAATAGCGGCTGCTTGGCAGAAGGTGCATCGCAGGGCAGCGGTTCTTCCGCATAGGCGCGTGCTTTATCTTATTTGGCGGAAGCCCTACATGGCAGCGGGCAGCAGTACTTTCATAAATGAGGTACTGCACTTTCTGGGCTTTGAAAATGTGTGCAGGCAGGCGCGTTATCCGGCAGTAGAGCTACCCATGCAAGCAGAACCGGACTGGGTGCTTTTATCTTCCGAACCTTATCCTTTTAAAGAAAAACATATGGATGAAGTCCGGCGGCTTTGTCCGAAGGCAAAAGTGGTGCTGGTCGATGGCGAAATGTTTTCATGGTATGGCAGCCGCATGCGTGAAGCGCCTGCGTATTTTGAGCAGCTGGTGGGGCACATGCTTGCTTTGTCTGCTGCCGCCCGTTAGTCTTGCACAAGTGCAAATAGGCATTGAGCTTGCCGTTACGACGGCTTGGCAACGGGTGGCCGTAACCGCTGCCTTTGCCCAAAAGGGGGCTTGTTGGCAATGGCATACCGCCGCACGCCTTGCATATTATCCCTTGCATTGGAGTGAAAAGCAAGGGGTGGTAGAAGGTTTATTTTTGATAGGAGGGCGTGCCGGATGGGGGAAAAAAGTCATGGCGGACTCAACGGCTTGGTATTTGCCCCCTGTGTTTGGGCAGAATCTTACGCAGCGAGCCAATATAGCGGGTTATGACTGGTATTTTTTCATAGACAACGCACACACCGGGCAAGTAGCAGGGGCAGTAGCACTGCAAAGCGGCAAATGGCTATGTTATTTTTTCAATGATTTGTTGGGGGCACCGGCACAAGACCGCTATCGAACGGCTGCCGTTTGGGTGGAATACCACCGGGGGCAAGAGCGCTGGCAGCTGCAGCACCTGCTGTGGACGGGCGACACGCGCCGGGCAAGCGGAGTGCGTTCGGCTACTTATCCGGCACAGGTGGGTTTTTTAGATATGCGCATGGCACCTTATGGGCTTAGCTCGCATGGCATCCTTGCTTTAACTTATGTGCGGTATGGCCCACAGGCACCGCCGGTGAGCCTGTCTATAGGGCTTGATGCCGAACAAATTCGGCACTGGACACAAAACCGCTTGATGCACGATATGATTTTTTTGCCTAAACCTTGGCGCACTGACAACTATCATGTGCCCATGATTGCCGACGACGGTACACTGTTTTTATTCGAGGAGAATCAGCGTGTTCGCCCGGCGCGTCTTTTTCTTGGCATGGGTGTGGGCTCGTTTTTCCGGTATTGAAGCAGGAAAAGCACTTGCTTGTCTTTTTCGTGAACCAACTTACTTTGTTGCGTTTGATGCAGTTTCCTTGTGCGCATGCTCGGTTTAAACCGGTAGGCACAGCTTTTATGCACTAAAGTAGCAAGCTCTATGAGTTGCTTGCGGGAATTAAAAAAAGCGGGACTTGCAAGCCCCGCTTTGCTTTATGCCGTTTACTTGTGTTTTAGTCTAAGGTGCGTTTTACTTCGCGGCGTTCGAATGCTTCTATGATATCGCCTACTTGTATATCGTTGAAGCTTTTTACTGCCAGACCACATTCAAAGCCGGCTTTTACTTCCGATACATCGTCTTTGAAACGCTTCAAGCTTGCCAGCTCGCCGGTGTGAATCACAGTACCATCACGCACAACGCGAATAGGGAGGTTACGTTTAATATACCCGTCGGTTACATAGCAACCGGCTACTGTGCCCACTTTCGATATGTGGAATACTTCGCGCACTTCGGCATTGCCCACAATTACTTCTTCTACTGTGGGCGCCAGCATGCCTTCCATGGCATCTTTTACGTCGTTGATTACGTCGTAGATGACAGAATAGAGACGTATTTCCACATGCTCTTGCTCGGCAAGCTTTTTGGCATTTGCCGATGGGCGCACTTGGAAACCAATGATGATGGCATCCGATACAGCCGCAAGGTTAACGTCTGACTCGGTGATTTGACCTACACCGCGGTGCACAATGCGCACTTCTATTTCATCGGGCTTGGATAGCTTGAGCAGTGCGTCACTTAGCGCTTCTACCGAACCGTCCACATCGCCTTTCACAATCAGGTTCAGCTGCTTGTAATCGCCCAGCGCACGACGGCGGCTCAGGGTTTCGAGTGAGATGCGTTCGGTAGCACGGATTCGCTGCTCGCGCAAGATTTGCTCGCGTTTGTTGGCAATTTCGCGTGCTTCCTTGTCGCTATCCATCACGTTGAACTTGTCACCGGCCTGTGGGGCACCATTCAAGCCCAAGATTTGCACCGGTGTGGAAGGACCGGCCTCTTTGATTCTCTTGCCGGTGTGGTCGGTCATAGCTTTCACACGACCGTAATGGGTTCCGGCCAGTACAATGTCACCTACATGCAGGGTGCCGTTTTGCACCAGCAGGGTGGCTACGTAGCCTTTCCCTTTATCGAGAGCGGCTTCGATGACCGTACCGGAAGCTTTGCGTTTGGGGTTGGCCTTCAGCTCCAGCAATTCGGCTTCCAGCAATACTTTTTCTAACAGCTCATCAATGCCTTCGCCGGTTTTGGCAGACACATGCTGGCATTGATAAGGACCGCCCCAGTCTTCAACCAGAATATTGATTTTTGCCAACTGCTCTTTTACCCGGTCGGGGTTGGCAGTGGGTTTGTCTATTTTGTTGATAGCAATGACAATAGGCACGCCGGCAGCCTGTGCGTGGTTGATGGCTTCCACGGTTTGAGGCATCACGCTGTCGTCGGCAGCTACTACGATAATGGCAACGTCGGTTACTTTGGCACCGCGGGCACGCATGGCGGTAAAGGCTTCGTGTCCCGGGGTGTCAAGGAAAGTAACTTTTTTGCCGTCGGCGGTTGTGACGCTATAGGCACCGATGTGCTGGGTAATGCCACCGGCTTCTTTGGCCGTTACGTTGGTGTTCCGTATGTAGTCGAGCAGGGAAGTTTTCCCGTGGTCCACGTGCCCCATGACGGTTACTACCGGCGGGCGTGGCACCAAGTCTTCCGGATTGTCTTCTTCTTCCTCTATATCTACCGTAATTTCTTCTTCCGCACTGATGAACTCCACGTCATAACCATATTCGGAGGCTATAAGCTCGATAATGTCGGCTTCAAGGCGTTGGTTAATAGATACGAAAATGCCGGATTGAATGCATTTGGTGATTACTTCGTTGACCGGCACGTCCATCAAGCTGGCCAGCTCGGCTGTAGAGATAAACTCTGTTACCTGCAATACATTCTTTTCTACCTCTTGCCCTTCTATCTCTACTTTTTCTTTGCGCTTGCGGCTTACCTTTTTCTTTCCGGCACCGCTTATCTTGGCCAAGGTGGCTTTGAGTTGTTCTTTTACCTCCTTACTGCTGATTTCTTTTTTCTCAACAGCTTTTTTCTTGCTCTTGGTACGATGAGAGCGATTGTCTTGGTTGCGGTTGTCCTTGGACTGACGGTTGTCTGTTTTGTTGTCGCCGTCTTTTTTGTTTTTCTTTATGCGTACCCGGCTGCGCTTCCGTTCGTCGGAAGAAGCAATGGGCTTGGCTTTTTTCTTCTTTTTGTCGGGGAGCTCTATTTTGCCAAGTACTTTTAAGCCTTCCAGCTTTTCAGCTTTCCCGCGAATAACATCTTCTTCCTCTTCTTCGCCTTCAACCTCTTTTGCGTTATCCGGCTCGACAGCTGCTTCTTCTTTTTTGACTTCGGCAGGCTTTTCTTCTTGCACTTGCTCTACGGCAGGCTGTTTCTCTTCTATGGCTTCTTTTTTCTCTTCTTGGGATACCTCCACTACTTCTTCTTTTTCTTCTTTAGCAGGCGGCACTTCTTTTGTCTCTTGCTTTTGGGTTTGAGGCGCAGGTGTTTCTTTGTTTTCTGCAACAGGGCTGCTTTCTTTTTTGCTTTGAGCTACTTCCTGCTTAGAAGTTGCTTTCTTTTTGCTTTTTTGCTTCTTGGCAGGTTTCTTCTCTATGGCGTCCAGATCTATTTTACCCAGGATTTTTAAACCCACTTTAGGACGCTCAATTGCATCATCCCCGGTGTTTTCTTCATCTGTCCGGGGCTGCTCACTTGTCTTTTCTTCGTGTGGCTGCGCTTTGTCCTCTTTTTTGGTGCTCGATTCGATGGTTTTGGACTCCCTGCTTTTTACAAGTACTTCCTCCTCCTCCTCGTCTTCGTTTTCAGTATCTTTATTGGTCCGGTCTTCGGACTTAATGACCACCGTTTTGTCGATATGGCGGATGGTTTTGGTTGAGGCTTCCTGTTTTTCAAGCGCAGCGTCTTGAAATTCTTTTACCAACAACTGAAATTGCTCATCGGTAATTTTTGCATTGGGATTATTCTCCACTTCGTGGCCTTTCTCTTTGAGAAATTCCACGATGGTAGTAGTTGCGGTGTTTAGTTTTCTTGCAGCCTGACTAAGCCTCATATACTGTTCCTTAATAATTTAAATTTAGAGTGACCCTGTTGCAGGAGTCAACGCAAATTTACACAATTTAATTTGGTATTAAAAACGCCGGACCCCTTCGGCTTGAAAAGTATTTGGGCGTACGAAGAGGTCCTTGGTGAATTTTATTCGAACTCTTTACGAAGGATTTCCAGCACGTAGTCGATGGTTTCTTCTTCGAGGTCGGTGCGGCGCACCAGGTCTTCTTTGGGCACTGCCAACACACTTTTGGCGGTATCGAGCCCCACTTTGCGAAATTCTTCTATAATCCACTCGTCTATTTCGTCGCGGAATTCTCTCAAATCCACATCCTCCTCATCCTCTTCGTCTATTTCACGGAACACGTCTATCTCTTTGCCGATAAGCTTGCCGGCCAGTTTGATGTTCAATCCGTTCTTACCTATGGCCAGGGGCACTTGGTCCAGTTTCAGGTACACGGACACACGCCCGTTTTCCTCCAGCTTGACTGCCGAAAGCTTGGCCGGAGCCAAAGCGCGGGCAATAAGCAGCTCGAGGTTGTCGGTGTAGTTGATGACGTCTATGTTTTCGTTGTTCAGCTCGCGCACGATGGCATGGATGCGGGAACCGCGCATCCCTACACAAGCCCCTACCGGGTCTATGCGGTCATCGAATGACTCCACGGCTACTTTGGCGCGCTCACCGGGTTCACGCACTACCTTGCGGATGGCTATGATACCGTCGGCCACTTCGGGCACTTCTTGTTCAAAGAGGCGTTCAAGAAAGACAGGGGAGGTGCGTGACAAAATGACTCTTGGCGAACCATGAATGAGCTCTACCTTGTCCACCACCGCACGTATGCTGTCGCCCTTGCGGTAACGGTCTTTGGGGATTTGTTGGTTTCGTGGCAGCAACAACTCATTGTCTTCGTTGTCGAGTACAATAATGTCGCGGTTGCGCAAGATTTGATACACCTCACCGGTTACGATGGTGCCTACCAGGTCCTTGTATTTCAAGAACATGCGTTCTTTTTCCCAGTCCTTTATTTTTTGGATGAGGGTTTGGCGTCCGGTCATGATAACACGCCGCCCAAAGCTTTGCGGGTCGATGGGCTCGGCAATCTCCTCGCCTACCTCAAAGTCGGCTTCTATTTTCCGGGCTTCCGAAAGGCTTATTTTGGTATTGTCATCGGCCAGTTCGGGGGAGTCGTCGGGCACGATCTCGCGATAGCGGAATATCTCGAGGTCGCCGTCGGAGTTGATGATGACATCAAAATTAGAATCATCGCCATATTGCTTACGTATCATAGTGCGGAATACGTCTTCTATGATACGAATCATGGTAGGGCGGTCAATGCCTTTGGCACGCGCCAACTCCATGAACGATTCGGTCAATTCTCTGTTATCAATCATATCTTTTCTTCCTTTTATTCAACAACAACATACACATTTTGTATATCTTCAAGCTTGACTTCCATAGGGGTTTCCTTCCATTTACCTTTGGCAGTAGGGTGGGGGTCAAGCTTCGTGAGCTGCAAGGCGGTTCCGGTGTAGGCATCGAGGCGGGCAAGCATCTGCTTGCCATCGGACAGGTGCACAGTTACGTGGCGCCCTATGTTTTTTCGAAATTGGCGCTCACTGTTGAGTGGACGGTCCAAACCGGGCGACGATACTTCCAAAGTGTATCCTTCGTCCAACTCTGCCACTTCATCTAATAAATCGCCTATTTGGCGGCTCAGTTCCGCACATTCATCTATTTGAATGCCGGCGTCGGTATCTACGAAGATGGCTACCCGCGTTTTACGGCGGAAAGGCTTCACTTCTATGTCTATCAAATAATAAGGCTCTTGAATGAGGGGCATAATAAGCTCCCGTATGCGCTCTTTTAGTTCCTGTACCTCCATACCTTAGACTTGTGTTTTACGGATGCCATAAGCAAAAGAGGGGTATTGCTACCCCTCTTGCAATAGTAACCGTTCTTACAGCAAAGGTACAAAAAGCTGTTTATGTAGTCAATAAATGATTTAACTTTTTGAATAAAACACCTTCTTTTAGAGCATATAGCGACACTTTCATATAGGGGAGGGCCGCTTGTTGCATCACATAGTGCAACAGAATGGAGGCAACCACTATCATATCGACCCGCATTTCGGACATGCCGGGGATGCGCAGACGCTCTTGCCGGTTTTTCTTGAGTAGTTGCCAATGGATTTTTTCGAATTGCGAAAAGGTGATTTCAGTGCAATGCATGCCTGCTTGTGCCTCTTCTATGTCTTTGAGGGTGTCGAAGGTGCCGGAAGAGCCGATAAGATAAGCAGGTGCATATTGGCGGCAGGCAGCCTGCAGTTCCTCAAGCTCTTGTGCCAAATAGTGACGCAGACGGGCTATATCGCGTGGATGAATGGGGTCGTACTGCATGAACAAGTCAAACAGACGCTGTGCCCCAATCTCGAAACTTTTTTTCCATAATATTCCTTGGTCGGTGCCGATGATAAACTCCACACTGCCACCGCCTATGTCCATGATGAGGGCAGGAGTGTTGCCTATGGGCATGTAGGCTTTGACGCCATAATAAATCAGTTCGGCTTCTTCTTCGCCATTGATGATTTGTATGTTTATCCCAAACTCTTCTTTTATTTTCTGTGCCAATAAAGCGCCATTGCTTGCGCTCCGCAGGGCGCTGGTGGCCATGGCTTCTACTTCGCCGGGTGGTATGTTGTACTCGGCTAAGCTGAGACGGAAGTAGCGCAATGCTTCGAACATGCGCGCTTGGGCCTGTTCGTTGATGATACCCCGGCTGATGCCGCCCTGTCCTATCTTGACGGCCACTTTCTCTTTGTGAATCACCTCGAAGGGCTGATAGTCGGGAAGTGGTTTTTTGAGCTTGGCAATAAGCAAATGAAAGGTGTTGGTCCCTAAGTCCATCACACTTAGGGGCTGTTCATAAAGCTTTTGAAGCTTGCTTTCGCAATATTTATACTGTGTCTTCATTGTCTGTGTATGAGATGCAAGCAAAATGCACGCCAAAAATAGTAATTTGACTGTTATTAGTCAGTGAATTAATGTTATTTTATTGTAAAGAATATAGTGGGTTAGGTATTCTTTTTGAAGTGAGATTTTAGACGCTTTTTTAAATTTATTTAAGAGAAGTGTCCGGTGGTGGCTTTTCTTAATAAAAAACATCTGTCGAATTTGCATAGTTTTGCCGGGTATTGAAGTTTAGAATGTACCGGCTATGATTCAGATAGAAACACCCCGCTGGCAAGACTATGAGCTTATAGATAGTGGCAATCGTTATAAGCTTGAACGTTTCGGAAAATATGTGCTATCGCGTCCGGAACCTCAGGCGGTATGGGACCCCGCTTTGCCCGAAGAGGAGTGGAACCGCTTGGCAGACGTGCACTTTGCATTGACGGGCAAAGGAGGACGCGAAGAGCGGGGCGAGTGGCGCCACCGGCGCCCGGTGCAAGAGCCTTGGTTTGTGCACTACAAGAGCAAGCAACTGAGGCTCCGTTTTCGATTGGCACTCACTGCCTTTAAGCATGTAGGTTTGTTTCCTGAACAGGCCGCCAACTGGGAATACATCGCTTCGGTGTGTGGGCAGCTGCAACAGCCAAAAGTCTTGAATTTGTTTGCTTACACGGGCGGGGCTTCATTGGCTGCCCGGCAGGCCGGCGCCGAGGTGGTGCATGTGGATGCAGTGCGGCAGGTAGTGAATTGGGCAAGCCAGAACCAAGAAGCATCCAAGCTGGATGGCATCCGGTGGGTAGTAGAGGATGCCATGAAGTTTGTACGCCGGGAAGTGAAGCGCGGACGTAAATACCAAGGCATTTTATTGGACCCGCCGGCTTACGGAAGAGGTCCCAACGGGGAAAAGTGGGTGCTGGAGGAGCATATCAACGAGCTTGTGCATTTGTGTGCGGAATTGCTCGATGAGCGCCGGCATTTCTTCCTTCTGAATCTTTATTCAGTGGGCTTTTCGGCTTTGGTGGCCGAGAGTTTGGTGAAGACAGTGTTCCGGCATTTACCGGCCGCCCGGCAGCCGGAGGTGGGCGAACTTTATGTGGCAGACCACGCCCGGCGCAAACTTCCTTTAGGAACCTATTTGCGCTTTAAAAGCATGGTGTAGGTGGTTTTCTTTACCAAAGATGCTTTGCTCAATTTGCTTTTTTAAAACCTTCATTTGATTACCTGCGTATCATCAAACAGCAAAGAGATAAAATGGAAGTGGCTATTATACAAGAAGGCGACATATGGGTATTGTGTCCGAAGGGCGAGTTGGATGCAGCTTCTTCTATTGTTTTCGATGAGGCGATAGAAAAAGCGGAAGCCCAAGGTGCTCAAAAGATACTCATAGACTTTGAAGAGTTGGAGTATATCTCTTCTGCCGGCTTGGGGGTGATTTTGTCGCATTTGGATGAATTTGAAGAGAAGCATATCAAGCTGGCGATTTGCTCGATGAAGCCCAAAGTTGCCAATGTATTTGAAATTTTAGGCGTGGATCGTTTGCTCAATATTTACCATAACCGAAGTGAAGCTAATGCTTATTTAAATGAGGCTTAACCTGCACATACCTTACGATAGTCGTTATTTGTCTGACTTGCGCCGTTTCGTTTGGCGTGCGCTTCGTCCGTTGGAGTTATCTGAAATTACATTGAATCAGCTGGTGTTGGCTGTTGATGAGGTATGCAGTAATTTGATTGTTCATGTGCCGGCAGCTGCTACCGACCGCATTGCCATAGAGATTATTGTTCAAGACGAGTGGCTTACTATTGAAATAGTCGATACTTCGGGGCGCTCCACTTTTGACATGAAAGAATATGTGCCTCCCCGCATTCAAGCTTTGATTCGAAGCCGCCGTAAAGGGGGCTTGGGGCTGCGTTTGGTGCGCTCTATCATGGATAAAGTAGATGTTTTTGAAAGAGAAGGTTGCCGCGTGTGGCGTCTGCAGAAAGCGCTGGTATCTGAAAAAGCCTCTTAGTTCCTTTCGTGGAAAATTCGTAAAATTGCAGATGCCATTTCTCTCAAAGGCAAACAGTAAAGCTATATGAATCTTTTCAGAGTCTATTACTTGATAGGAGGTTTACTCCTTTTTTTAGTATCGTGCAAGCCGGCAGCACATACCGCCAAACAACAAGCCCGCCTTGAAGAACAAGACCCTATCATTGCTTATGTAGGCAATGAGCCCATTCGCCGCTCAGAGTTTTTATTTGTTTATGAGAAGAACCTTGCCCAAGACGAGGCGGCTTACAGCGAGCAAAGCTTGCGCGAATATTTGGACTTGTATGTGAAGTTTAAGCTGAAGGTGTTGTATGCGCGTGAGCAAGGTATTGATACAACCGGGCAGTTTTTGCAGGAGTTTGAAACCTACAAAGAGCAGCTTGCCAAGCCTTATTTAAAAGATACCCGCACCATTGACTCTTTGGCAAAGCAGGCTTACGAACGCATGAAAACAGAAGTCAGTGCTTCACACATATTGATAGCCGTGCCCGAAGATGCTGCACCGGCCGATACCCTGCGTGCCTATGAACGTATAGAGCAAATACGCCGGGAGGCAGTCAGCGGGGCGGATTTTGGTGTGCTGGCAAGCCGCCATTCCGACGACCCTTCGGCCAAAACCAACCGGGGGTATTTGGGCTATTTTACTGCACTGCAGATGGTGTATCCCTTCGAAAACATGGCATACCAAACACCTGTGGGGGAGGTTTCGCCCGTTTTCCGTACCAAGTACGGCTATCATATCTTGAAAGTACACGACAAGCGTCCCAACAGTGGCAAGGTGCAGGTAGCCCACATCATGTTGCGTGTGCCCAAAGGCATTTCCGAAAAAGACTCCATTGCACTGCGCAATAAAGTTTGGGATATTTATCGCCGCTTGCAGCAAGGCGAATCTTGGGATGAGCTATGTAAAAAGTATTCTGAAGACCAAAACACCAAAAGCAGAGGCGGGGAGCTACCGCCCTTTACCGTAGGGACTACCTTGCCGGAGTTTGAAGCAGTGGCTTTTTCCTTGCAAAAGCCCGGCGATATTTCCGAGCCTTTTTTGACCCCCTATGGATGGCATATTGTCAAGCTCATCAAGCGGCAAGAGCTGGAGCCCTACGAGGAGGTGGAAGAGCTCATCAAACGGCGTGTGGCGCGTGATAGCCGTTCGAAAGTGAGCGAACAAGCCCTGGTGCGCCGCCTGAAGCGGGAAAATAATTTAAAAGTCAATGAAAAAGCATATAAGCAACTCCGGGCTTATGCCGACTCATCGCTTCTGCAGGCTCATTGGGCGCCTGCTTTACCCGAAAAACTATTGAACGAGCTTTTGATTTCTTTTGAGCATCCGCAAGTACAAGAAAAGTTAGAACTGACAGTAAAAGAGTTTGTGGACTATGTGAAGCGGGTGCAGGTTCCGCAAGCGCACATGTCGCCACAAATGTATTTAGATGCGCTTTTCGAGCGCTACACAAATGAGCAAGCTTTGGCTTTTGAAAAAGCCCATTTAAGCGAAAAATATTCTGAATATCGTCACTTGCTGCGTGAATACTATGAGGGGATGTTGCTTTTCCAAGTGATGACTGACAAAGTGTGGACACGTGCCATTGAGGACACGGCCGGGGCACGCCGTTTCTTTGAACAGCATCGCGAGCGTTACAAATATCCGGAACGGGTAGAGGCTCTGGTGATGGCAAGTCAAGACAAAAAAGCACTTCAACACGCAATAGACCTGCTAAAAGCCGCTAATGGGCGCTACCGTATAGCCGACCCCTATGTGATTACTTATGCTAAAGGTGAGGCGACTTTTGCCCGTGCACATCTTACCAAAATAGACCAATTGGTGAGTCTTCTGCTCGACGACGAGAGCATGAAGATTGAAGTGGCAGGCTATCAAGAAAAGCAAGAACCGGCGGGGCTTTCGAAGCGCCGTATCGAAGCCGTCGTGCAATACTTGAAGCAGCGGGGAGTTACTTCCACACAGATTGTACAAAAAGACTATATGCATTATCGCAATAGCCGGAAAGTAGAGTTACAGGTATTTTCCACCGACCCCCAAAACCTTGCCGGCTTGGTCGATGACGTAGAGGTGCGCTCCGGCGCGTTTGAAGTAGGCAAAGAGCCTGTTTTGGACAATGTCGAACTAAAGCCCGGCGACTATACTTTTTCCAAGGAGGGCAAGCACTATTTTGTGCGTATCATAAAAGTGGAACCTGCTCGTTTAAAAGACTATAAGGAAGCACGGGGCGAAGTAATCAATGACTATCAGAAGTTTCTTGAAGAAGAATGGGTGAAGGAATTACAGGCGCGTTATCCTGTGCGTATTATAGAAGAAAACCTGTTGGCATTAGTAAAAAAATAAAATGAAAAATTATTTGTTGGTTTGGGGTGCCGCTTTGTTGCTGGTGGCATGCCAGGTGGAGAGCGGTACCAATAAGCATATAGTAGCGCGTGTCAAAGACAAGGTGCTGTATGAAGACGATTTGCAGGCAGTAGTGCCCAAAGGCGCTACACCACAGGACAGCGCTTTGCTGGTCAAGCGCTATATTGACCTCTGGGTGCGTAAACAACTGCTCATACAAAAAGCTTTACAAGAAACAAAAATTGATGAAAAAGCACTGGAGCGAAAAGTAGAAGATTATCGCAATTCACTGATTTTATTTGAATTTGAAGAACAGTACCTTGAGCAGCATTTAGATACCCTCATTACGCAGGCCGAGCTCGATTCTTTTTATACAAAGCATCAGGAAGAATTCAAGCTGCAAGAGCCATTGGTACAAGTGCGCCTGGTGGAGCTTCCCGCGGAAAGCAAGCAGCTGGAAGACATCAAACGCAAGATAAAAAGCAATAAACCGGAAGATGTAAGCCAATTGAAAGCGTTTTGTTTGCAGTATGCACTTAATTGTTCTTTGAACGATACCAACTGGGTATCTTTGCGTCAAGTGCTTGTGGCTACGCCTTTTGCCGAAGAAGAGAACCCCGGCCGTTTGCTACAGAAAGGGCAGGTTTGGGAAAAAGCCACCGAAGCCGGCGTGGCTTTGCTTTATGTCAAGGATTTTTTGCCGGCAGGGGCTACCGCACCACTCGAGTATGTAGAAGACCGCATCAAAGAGATGATTTACAACCGGCGACGCATACAAGCCATTCAGCGCTTGGAAGAAGATGTGTACAAAGAAGCAGAACAGAAAAAATTATTTGAGATTTATGAAAAAAACAACTAAAGTTTATTTATCCCTTATCTTTTCATTGGTGTTGTTTGGCACCAATCATTTCATGGTTCAGGCTCAGCAACAAGTGCTCGATAAGATTATCGCCCGGGTCGATGACTATGTTATTTTGCAGTCGGATTTGGAGTTGTATTTCGAAGAACTGGTCAACGATGGGCGCTTGCCGCGCACCCAACAGGCCAAGTGTCAGCTTTTACAAAGCATGCTGATAAATAAGATGCTGCTTGCCAAGGCAGAAATTGACTCCGTGACCGTGAATGACCAACTGATTGAGGTTGAAACGGAGCAGCGTATCGATGCCCTTTTGCAAGGCCGCTCGCCCAAAGTACTGGAAGAGCTCTATGGAAAATCGTTCGAAGACCTCAAGCGGGAACTACAGCAATCGCTCAAAGAAGAGCGCATTACGCAAACCATGCGTTCAAAAATAACCGAAGGCATTGAGGTGACACCTGCCGAAGTAAAGCGCTATTTTAAACGCTTGCCCAAGGACAGCATCCCCATCATTTCTACCGAATTTGAGGTGGCGCAAATCGTGCGTGTCTTGCCTTTGAAGGAAGAAGAGCGGCAGCGGGTAAAAGAACAGCTCGAATCCATCAGAAAGCGTATTGTGGAAGACGGTGAACCTTTTGAAAAACTTGCGAAGCTCTACGGGCAAGACGGCACCCGGGATTTTGGAGGTGATTTGGGCTGGCAGCGTCGTGGCAACTTGGTGCCTGAGTTCGAGGCGGTTGTTTTCCGGCTGAAGCCCGGCGAAGTGTCCCGTGTGTTTGAGACCCCCTTCGGGTTTCATATTGTAAAGCTGGAAGAGCGCCGTGGCGACGAATTCCGCTGCCGGCACATTCTTATTATCCCCGATTGGTCGAAGGTTGAAAAGGAGCAAGAGTATAAGTTTTTGGACAGCCTGCGGCAGGTTATCATGGCAGACAGCATCACCTTTGAAAAAGCAGCCATTGAGTTTTCGCAAGACAAAGGCATGCAATCGCTCAATACGGCTGCCAACGGGGGCTATTTTATGAGCCGTAAAGGAAGCTACCGTGTGCCTGACAAAGAGTTGGACGCTTACCTTTACCGTGTGCTCGACACCATGAAAGTAGGCACTATTTCGGAGCCTATGGAATATCGTATGCCTGATGGCAAGCGTGCCCTGCGCATTATTTATTTCAAGGCAAAATATCCGGCTCATTTTGCTTCTTTGGAAACAGATTTTGACCGCATTGCCGAAATGGCTTTGGAGGAAAAGAAAAACAAAGCACTCAATGAATGGTTTTTAAAAGCCAAAGATGAATTGTATATTCAAGTAGCGCCGGAGTACCGCACATGCAAAATCTTTGGAATAGACTAACCCGCGACAACCTATGGAAAACCATCAAGCAGATAACCACACAGCCAAGGCTTTTGCCACCGCCTATCACAAGCTGAAGGAAGAAATACACAAAGTGATTGTGGGGCAAGATGAAGTGATAGACCAATTGTTGATAGCTTTGTTTTCAAAAGGCCATTGTGTGTTGGTAGGCGTGCCCGGTTTGGCAAAAACCTTGCTCATACAAACCATAGCCCAATGTTTCGACCTTTCTTTTCACCGGATACAGTTCACCCCCGACCTTATGCCGGCAGATATTACCGGCTCGGAAACGCTGGATAAAGAGCGCAACTTTAAGTTTGTCAAAGGACCTATCTTTGCACATATTATCCTGGCAGACGAAATCAACCGTACGCCCCCGAAAACGCAGGCTGCCCTGCTTGAAGCCATGCAGGAGCGGGCAGTAACCATAGGAGGGCAGCGTTATCCTTTGCCCAACCCTTTCTTTGTGCTGGCAACCCAAAACCCCATTGAGCAGGAGGGGACTTACCCCTTGCCCGAAGCGCAGCTTGACCGTTTTATGTTCGAAATTCAGCTTACCTATCCTTCTTTTGAGGAAGAAGTGGAGGTAATCAAACGCACAACCGGGGCTTACACTGCGGAGGTCAATAAGGTATTGGAGGAAAGGGAGCTGCTGCTTTTCCAGGATTTGGTGCGCAAGGTGCCGGTTGCCGACAACGTCATAGAATATGCCGTTCGTTTGGTTCAGAAAACGCGCCCTACCGACGAAAAAAACACAGTAGCAAGAGAATACTTAGAGTGGGGGGCAGGACCACGCGCTTCGCAATATCTGATATTGGGCGCCAAATGTCATGCTTTGCTGCATGGTAAGCTATCGCCCGATATAGAAGATGTGCAGGCAGTTGCTTTGCCTGTGTTGCGCCACCGTATTGTGCGGAACTTCAAGGCGGAAGCAGAGGGTATTGGTCTTGATACAATTATTGGGCAACTTTTATAAAGCAGAAGGCAAAAGAAAAACATATGCCCTAAGCTGCCGGCGGTTGGGAAGAGGCCTTCTGATGCTTGGTTTTTTGTTGTGATGCTGCCGACTGCTGCCGAATAAGCAGGCGGTGCCGTTTCTCCAAAGAGGCAAGCAATAGGTGCAGTACAATGCCCCAAAAAATGAGTGCATAAAGGTGAATATGCATGGCATTGTCGGGCAAGAAAGACACGCTGCTTAATACCAACAGCTGAAATACAAGCAAGAAGCCGCTTGCCTGCAGGTGGCTGAAGCCCGCATTGAGCAAAGAGTGATGCAGATGGTTCCTGTCACCGGAAAACGGCGAACGCTTGTTCATAACCCGTATAATAAACACCCTGACTGTGTCAATCAGCGGCACTGCCAACACAGCCATGGCCATGGCGGGGGCAACGCCCGGCGAATAGACCTGCTGTTGATGAGCATGCTCAATGAATCCAATACACAAGACTGCCAATAAAAAGCCTAAGACCAGGGAGCCGGTATCGCCCATGAATACTTGGGCCTGAGTGCGAAAGTTGAAGTAAAGAAAAGCAAGCACACTGCCGGATACCGCAAAACTTATGACCGCAAGATACTGTACATCATGGAGGGTAAACCAAAAGCCCAAGTACAGGGTGCCTATAAAAACCAAGCTGCCGGCCAACCCATTGATGCCATCTATCAAATTTACTGCATTGATGATGACCACATATACAAAAAAAGTGAGTGTGTAAGCGAGCACGGGCGGCAAAGCGTCAATCCCCCACAAACCATATAAACCGTGCAGCCATACATTCCCTTTGAATGTTGCCAAACAGATGGCAAAGAGCTGAGCAAGCAGCTTCTTGAGTGGCGGCAAGGGCACTAAATCGTCTTTTGTGCCTGTAAAGAAGAGAAATATGACCGCCGCTATAATTCCCAAGAGTTGGTGACCGTTGGTATCGTAGGTGCTAAATATGGTAAAGCTAAGGATGAAACCAATGAAAATACCCACACCACCTAAGGTGGGGGTTTGAATGAAGTGCGTTTTGCGGACATCCGGGTAATCCAGCAAGCCCTTTTCCCGGGCAAGCCTGATAACTGCCGGTATACTGACCCACGCCCCCAGTGCCGCACATACAAATACTAAAGCCAATTGGTAATACATACACCTATCTCATCCTTGTCCATCCTTTAAAGATACATATTTTTTAGACTTTTAAAAAGCATATTTGTCTCCAAAAACTACTTTGAGTGCGGTATAAACAACTATTTTTAAATCAAGCCAGAAACTCCAGTTCTGAATGTAGTACAAGTCATATTTGATGCGACTTTTATATAACTGAAGATCAAACCCCCGGTTTCCGTTGATTTGAGCCAATCCGGTGATGCCCGGCTTTACTAAGTATCTCAAATTGTAATTCTCTATTATTTGAGAGAACTTCTCATCTTCCTCCACAGCATGGGGGCGTGGACCTACTACCGACATGTCACCCAGCAGCACGTTGAAGAACTGAGGTAGCTCGTCTAAGCTTGTTTTGCGTAACCATGCACCTATGCGGGTAACCCTGCAATCATTTTTTTGTGTTGGCTGATATTTTTTATGCTGTGGAGTATAACGCATCGTGCGAAGCTTTATGCAGCGGAATGTTTTACCGTCTTTGCCGCCGCGCTCCTGAATGAAAAAGACCGGTCCTTTGGAATCCAGCTTAATAAGCAGGGCAAGAATGGGTATCACCCAGCTTAAAATCAATAGAATAACCAAAAGAGAAAATACAATATCGAACACTCTTTTGAGCAAAGCATTGCTACGCCGGCTTAAAGGGGTAGCAATGCTTTGCAAAGATTCGATGGTCAGATGAGGCTGTTTATTGAGTGTTGTGATTGTGGACGTTGATTGTGACATCTTTAACTACTTTTAGTATGGCAAGTGGAAATGATAGGGTAGCTGTTGTAGGTGCCTCAATTTTTTTGCCACACTGAATATGGATGCGAGCAAAAATGGGCACAAAACTTTTTTTGATTGAAAAAACACCACTCAGGGGGTTTCCACCTCTGTTTCGTCAACTACTTTCACCTCTACTTCTTCTGCATTTGAGGTGCTGCTGCTGTCTATCTCTGCCTCACCGGCTTTTTCTTGCATTTCAGATGAAGACACCTCGGGGGCGGCTGTTGTAGCAGAGAGGCTGTCGGCTGTGCTGTTTTCTTCCCTTTTTTCGCCGGAGCAAGCCATAAAAGTGCCTGCAACAACAATTAAAAATAGATAAAGAAGCTTTTTCATGATGTTGAATTTTGTTAAAAAGGTTTCGGTTTTATTCCCATCAAAAATAATGCCTATTTTTCACGGAAGTAGAGGCGTATGGGAACCCCTTCGAAGTCGAAATGCTTGCGCAACTGATTTTCCAAATACCGGCGGTAGGTTTCCGGGACATATTTCGGGTGGTTGCAAAAGAAAGCAAAAGAAGGAACGCGGGTAGGCAATTGGGTCACATACTTGATTTTGATATGGTGGCCTCTGTATGCCGGCGGCGGATAATGTGCCATCACCTGTTGCATTACTTCGTTGAGTTTGGAGGTAGGCACCCGCTTTTGCTTGTTTTCATACACACGTATGGCTGTTTCTATGGTTTGAAATACCCTTTGTTTGTTAAGCACGGAAGTGAACAGCACAGGAATGTAGTCCATGGGACTAAGTTTTTCGCGGATGGCATCCAGATAGCGCTTATAGGTCATGTGGTCTTTTTCTATCAGGTCCCATTTATTGACCATCAGCACCATACCCTTGCCATCTTTTTCGGCAAGACGCAAGATGGAAATATCTTGGGCGGTGACCCCTTCCTGGGCGTCTATCATCATAATGCAGATGTCGCTTTGCTCCACGGCGCGCAGGGTGCGCATCACCGAGTAGAACTCTATGCTGTCTTTGATGCGGTTTTTACGGCGCAAGCCGGCGGTGTCTGTTAAAATAAACTCCTTGCCGAAGGCTTTGTAATGCGTGTCTATGGCATCGCGCGTGGTACCCGCAATGTCGGTTACTATATTGCGGTCTTCGCCCAACAAGAGGTTTACAAACGATGACTTTCCGACGTTCGGCTTGCCTATGATGGCAATGCGAGGAATGCCTTCGTAGGGGTTGGTGTCCGGCTCAGGAGTTAAGTGCTTGACCACTTCGTCGAGCAGATCGCCCGTGCCACTGCCCGTTTGTGCGGATATAGGAAACACCTTATCGAAGCCGAGTGCATAAAACTCGGCCGCCTGCTGTGTGCGATCCGGTGTTTCGGCTTTATTGGCAACCAAGAGTACGGGCTTTTCGTAGCGACGCAGCACCTTGGCAAACTCTTCATCGAGGGGGTGCAGGCCGGCTTGCGTATCCACCATGAACAGCACGACATCGGCCTCTTGGATGGCCACTTCTACTTGGCGGCGAATGGCGGCTTCAAAAACATCTTCCGAACCTACAACGTAACCGCCTGTGTCCACCACGGTAAAAGGCACGCCCGTCCATTCGGTTTTTCCGTAGTGGCGGTCGCGCGTCACGCCGCTTTCGTCATCCATGATGGCTTTGCGTTCGCCAATAAGACGGTTAAAAAACGTAGATTTCCCCACATTGGGGCGCCCTACGATTGCTACTATATTTCCCATAAGTATTTTTCTGTTTTCAGTATTCTTTGATATGACGAAAAGAAAAGAGGGAGATTACGGCTTTTTATAGCCGAACCGCTCGAGCCAGCGCTCTTGCCGGCGCCAGTTTTTGATGACCTTCACGTGTAACTCCAAATAAACTTTTTTGCCAAGAAAAGCTTCCAAGTCTTTGCGGGCTGCAATACCTACCTGCTTCAAGGCACTGCCGCCCTTGCCAATCAGTATTTTTCTTTGGCTTTCCCGCTCTACAATAATATCTGCCTGTATGTGAATGATATGCTCTTTTTCTTTAAAAGAAAAAATCTGCACGTCGCAGCTGTAAGGGATTTCTTCGCGGTAAAGCAGAAATATTTTTTCCCGGATGATTTCAGCTGCAAAAAAGCGCTCGCTTTGATCGCTGATTTGTTCCTTATCGAAATAAGGGGGGTGTTCGGGCAGGTAAGAGAGCAAGGCACTCAGCAGCGTATCCAAATTAAAGTTGTAAAGCGCAGATACCGGAATGACAGCTTTGGCATTGGGCAGGCGGCTTTCCCAGTATGCTACTGCCTGTGCCAATTGTCCTTGTTCGGTGGTGTCGGCTTTGTTGATGGCCACAATAATAGGTTGGGCAGTGTGGGTGAGGTAGTCAAGCAAGGCAGAATCTTCCCACTGCTCTTGTGGTTCCACCACGATTAATAGCACATCGGCGTCTTCGAGGGCTTGCTGCACATAGTTCATCATGCGCTTGTGCAGCTCATACTTGGGTTCCAGAATACCGGGCGTATCCTGATAAACAATCTGATAGTCTTCACCGTTGAGAATGCCTGTGACACGGTGGCGGGTTGTTTGTGCTTTGGGGGTGGCAATGGACAACTTCTCGCCAACCAAGGCATTCATCAAGGTGGATTTCCCCACGTTGGGCTTGCCAATGATGCTAATAAATCCTGCCTTGTGTTTTGCTTCGTTTTGCATTGAAAATGAATTGTGTACTGTGTAAAAGGTTTAAGTAACTTAAATTTTTTTGCAAAGATACTTGTTTTGTTTTAAACAATCGCATATATTTGCAATCGCAAATGAGACAACATCGCGGGGTGGAGCAGTTGGTAGCTCGTCGGGCTCATAACCCGAAGGTCGCAGGTTCGAGTCCTGTCCCCGCTACTAAGGCAAACGACCGGCAATCGCCGGTCGTTTTTGTTTTTAGCTACCGTACCGGCTTTCGAGCCCCATGCCAAAAAGGGCAAAATCGTAGCGTACGGGGTCGTTCGGGTCGAGCAAACGCAGCTGCGCGGTAAGTGAGACAGCCGCCCGCCAATTGACTTGCTCTTTTTGAAGCAAGCCCAAACGCAGGGAGGTGCGCACCACATGCACGTCGCATGGGCAGATGAGTTGAGCCGGCTTGATTTTTTGCCATAAGCCAAAATCCACACCTTGTTGGTCGCGGCGCACCATCCAGCGTAAATACATAGCCAGGCGTTTGCATGCCGACTGCCGGGCAGGCGTAGGTATATGTTTGCGTGTACGCCGGGGGGCATAAGGAAGACTGAAAAAGTAGCGATGAAAAGAGTCAAGATGGGGACCTACGTCTTGACTTTGCAGGGCAGCAGGGTCATCCGGAAGGAAGGCTTGCTCCAGGCTGTCGTGTTGTTGGTAGTGGTGATGCAGAAAAGCCACAAAATAAAGCAAGTCTGTTTCTTGGAAAGTACGGTGTTTGAAGCCCAGCAACTGTTTTAAGTCACTTTCTTGGTGGTGCTTAATAAATTCGTACGGGCTGTTGTCCATGCGTTGCATCAACTCGCGGCACTTGTTGATGATGGTTTTTCGATTGCCCCACGCCAGGACCGCCGCAAACAAACCGGCAATCTCTTTGTCTTGCTTTTTGGCAAAAGCATGTGGGATGCTGATAGGGTCTGTTTCTATAAAATCAGGGTGGTTGTACCAGGCTGCTTTTTTATCAAGCAGTTCTTTGAGTTGCAGAATAGCGCTCATGGTCTTTTTGAAAAATGTAAAAAATGGTGCAAGACACAAAGTTATGGATAGTATGCTGTTTTAAGGCAAGACAATGTGCCCGCTGCCCGTGATTTTACTTTTGAACACAGGAGGCATGTTATATAAAAACACATCGCCGCTGTTTTCTATCCATATATCGGCACTTTGCAGTGGCGCTACCAAAATATCACCTTCGCCGTTGTGCCTTGTATAAAAATGATTGATATGGGCAGGCCGGAGGTCAATGCGCCCGAAGCCCTGTGTGAAAACAGTAAGTGTTTCGACACGCCCTTTTATGCAAAAGTCGGTGCCCAAATTGCTGTAAATATACAATCCTGGCGCATAGAGGATAAGCTCAACATGTGCATTGACATTGAGGCTGTAAATATCCAAATGCCGGTTCAGGTGAAGCGTATCCTCGCTCAACAGGTCGCCATATCCTTCTTGAGTGATTTGCTTTACCCCGTCCACACCCACATACACCTTTATGGGGGCATCATATTCTTTTGCTTTTAGACAACGGTTTTCATTGCCAATGCGCAAGACAGAGTCGCTTCCTACCTTGGTGTAGATATGAGGCAACCAATCATGTGGCGCTTCCACACGCACCTCATGCCCTTCGGTTAATATGAGGTGGACGTTGTCGAAAACCTTTACTTCTTTGAAGCTGCCCGGCAAAATGCGCACTTCTTGCCGGAGGTTGTTTTGGCGGCATTCCCATGGCGCTTGGCAAGCGCTCAGCAAAAACAACACCATGATATACCACTGCTTTGATATGATGTTCATGACTTTTTCCATTTGAAACGGTAACCGATGCCCCACTCTGCTACTTCGGCAGTGAAAGCGTGGGTTTTGAGGTTTATGTTGAAGAAGTAGTTAGGGGTTATCCAATACTTGATGCCATAGCGCTGAAAATGAACTTGATCGGTTTTTCCTTCAAACTGTTTGTAAATATAAAGCCCCGCTTGGGTAAGCAGACACAGGCGCCCAAAGGTAAACTCGTGTCCCAACAGTAGCCCCACACGCCTGTAGTCGGGATGCTGTGTGCTGTCGGCATAAACACGCCGGATTTGCCGCAGAATGCCCCGGTTCCATGATGCGTCGAAACCGAGGTGCCAGCGGCTGGCGCTGCCCATGTCCCTGCCTATGTAAACAAGCACATTATTATAGAAGTCTTTGTTTTTTTGTTTCACATAAGTTTGCAGCCATCCCACCTGTGCCGAAGCTTGCAGATGCCAGTAGGATTCGTATGGTAGGGCAGCCGTTTGCCGGGGCAGCAGCCTGGTATTGTGAAACGCATAGCCTAAACCAAGGGTGGCAGTTACCATGTTCAGTCCATTGTTGGGCTGAACAAAGGCGGCACAAGAGTAATGCGTGAGGCGCCCGCCTGCAAATAAAAGCCAGTGCGTATTGGTGTGGTAGCGTATTTGCGCATCGACTTGCATGGCATAGCTGATGGGGCTACTGATGCCTACATTTTTAGGGTTGTCGTTCAGGTCAAAAGGGCGGTTGCCGGTAGCCAAGCCGCTGCCTATACCAAGCCACAATTGCATTTTTCTGTGATGGGGGCGCAGGGCAAAGCGAGCATGCCCGCTGACAGCCAGTGTCTTGCCGATGGCCGGGTGGCGATAGTCAAAATAAGTAGCCATCAGGCTGAATTCGGGGTAGTTGAGTCGTTGTTGCCATAGTTCATTGCCTGTGCTTTGCCAATGTGCTTGCAGGCTCAAGGCATAAGGGGGAGCCACAATAAGGTGGCCTACTTTGGGGGTATGCCGCAAAATGAATCCGTAATCATATTGGGTGCTTATAAAGTGAAAAGAAAAGTTTTTGTCTTGGGAGCGGCTCTGTAAAGAGTAACAATGCAAGAACAGCAAAAGAAAAAGGGTGTGCGGTGATAATGTCTTTCTTATGGAGCGAGGCATGATAACGGAATGGTTGAAAACTCGTTGTAAGCGCTTCCGTATAAATCAAAAATTGTGCCCTTGCGGGAAAAAGAAGCGGTTTGTACTTAATAAAGCTACTTCTTATTTAAGAATAGCGCCCCGCGTAAAATACGGCTTACCTTGCGAATTATGGTTGCCTTCTGCACGCTTCGATACACCAAAAAACGTTGAGATACCGTATATTAATTTTTGGGTTGAAAGTTATTCTAATGAAGCAATTAAAACGTATCCGGTTGATTTTTTTGTGGACCTGCCTTGCGACAGGCGCATGGGCACAAGAGGTGCCGGTAATATCAAAGCTGATTGAAGCACAGCATTTTGAAGAGGCACTCAGCCGGCTGCGAAGCAACTGTGCACAGCTGCCCCCAGACAGCTGCGCCTATTACTATGGTTTGGCATTTTATGGAACAGGGCAATATGCACGTGCCGACAGTGCTTTTCAACGGGCAGTGGCTGTGCGCCCCGCTTGGGCAGCGGCTTGGTATGCCTGGGGCGTAAGTCTTTATTACCAAAACCGGGAGAGCGAAGCCAAAGAAAAGCTTAGCCGTTGTTTGACAGTGGATAAGCAACATACAGGTGCCTGGACCGCCCTGGCTGCGCTTGCCTTGCAGGAAGGCAGGGCCCGCCGGGCATTGCGCTTTGCCCGCCGGGCTATAGCTACCGATTCCACCTATAGCCCCGCTTACTACAATTTGGGGTTAGCCTATCTTTACACAGGTAAAGACTCGCTGGCAGCCGCTGCTTTCAAACAGGCAGTGTTTTTGCGCCCGGATTGGGAAGCCCCTTATTTCAGCCTGGCAGAGTTGTATGCGGCAGGCAACATGGACACAACGGCACTTTATTGGTTGAACCGCCTCTTGACGCTCTCACCTTTTCATGTCGAGGGGCTACTGCTAAGGGCAGCGCTGCACCGAAAACAGGGCAATCAAGAAGGGGCTTGCGCTGACTGGCAAAAAGCCATGCAAGCGGGCAGCGATGAGGCACAGTCGCTTTTTGAGCGTTTCTGCCCGTAGTCTCTTTTGGCTTTTTGGGAAATTCGGCTTATTTTTGATTGGATTCGATGAATCCTAACTTTCATGCTAAGTATATGAAAATCACACCTATTGAAATACGGCAAAAGACCTTCGAGAAAAATTTTCGCGGATACGACAAAGAGGAAGTGCAGGCTTTCCTGTTGATGCTTTCGCAAGAGTGGGAGGATATGATAGAGGAGCTGCGGCGCTATAAGCTCAAGCTCGAAAATGCGGAGAAAGAACTGCAGCGTATTCGTGAAGTGGAAGATTCGTTGTTTAAGACACTCAAAACAGCCGAAGACACCGGCAGCACGCTTATTGAGCAAGCCAAAAAAACAGCCGACCTGAAAATAAAAGAGGCGCAAATTGAAGCAGAAAAAATATTGAACGATGCGCGCGCACAAGCACGCAGCATTGTAGGACGGGCCGAAGAGCGTGCCCGGCAGCTGATGCAGGAAACCCTGGCCGAACTCAAGCAGATGGAAGCCGAGTACCGCGCCCTCGAAAACTACCGCGACAACTTGATATTGGAAATGAAAACCCTGCTCAACAGCATGCAGGAGAAAGTGTTGCGTGCCGAAGAAAAGAAAAGCACAGCCAAAGAGCGCATTGCCGCCCGCCTGAGCGAAATGGAAAATAGCATAGAGGAGCAGCAGCAGCGCTTGGAAAGCAAAGTAAAAGCTTATGATACGGATTTGAGTGACTCATCTATACCGCCTGTAGAAAATTCACCGGAAAGCGAAAGCCCCAAACAAGACAATAAAAAAACGCCGCCCGCTTCTTTCTTCGATGAAATCTGAGTCACATGGGAGAAATCAGCCTTGAAAACATGGAGTTTTTTGCCTACCATGGTTTTTATGACGAAGAGCAAAAAATAGGCAATAAATACAGTGTGGATTTGCGCGTGTGGGTCGATTTTCACCGGGCAGCCCTTGAAGACCAATTGCGCTATACGGTCAATTATGAAAAACTTTACCGCCTGGTGGCGGAAGTCATGGCAACCCCTACGCGCCTTTTGGAGCATCTCGCACAGCGTATTGCCCAAGAGGTGCTGCAGCACTTCCAAATGGTGGAAAAGGTGGAAGTGTCGGTAGCCAAACACAACCCCCCCATTGGGGGCGTGTGTGCCAAAGCGCGGGTGCGTTTGAGCATAAGTCGCGACCGGCGCCAACAATGAGCTCAATCAGTTGATTTTATTGTAACTTTGCCGAGCTTGCGGAATGTAAGCATCGCGAATTTTTTAAGCTGACTTTCATGCATACAACACTTCAGCACATACAGTCGCCCATTGCAGAAGAGATGAAGCGCTTCGAAGAGCGTTTTGGCGCTTACATGAAAAGCTCTAATTTTTTCCTGAACCGCATCACCAATTACTTGGTCAAACGAAAAGGCAAGCAGGTGCGGCCTATGTTTGTGTTTTTGGTGGCCGGTGCTTGTGGGGGCATTACCGAAGCTACACACCGTGGGGCGGCACTTATTGAGCTATTGCATACAGCCACGCTTGTGCATGACGATGTAGTGGACGAGTCGCTCTACCGGCGTGGTTTTTTTTCTATCAATGCTTTGTGGAAAAACAAGGTAGCGGTTTTGGTGGGCGATTACCTGCTGTCGCGTGGTTTATTGCTGGCAGTGGAAAATGGCGATTTCCGCCTGCTGGAAATTGTGTCGCGGGCAGTCAAAGAAATGAGCGAGGGCGAACTGTTGCAGATAGCCAAAGCCCGCAAGCTGGATATTACCGAAGAGGTTTATTTTGAAATCATACGTCAAAAAACGGCTTCTCTTATAGCTTCTTGTTGTGCGGTGGGAGCTGCCTCGTCGGTGCATCCCGATGAAGCCACCATCGAGGCCATGTATCGCTTAGGCGAAACGGTGGGCATTGCTTTTCAGATGAAAGACGATTTGTTTGACTACGGCACCGAAGATGTGGGCAAGCCCTTGGGTATAGACATCAAAGAAAGAAAAATGACCTTGCCGCTCATTTATGCTTTATCGAAAGCACCGGACAGCGAGCGCAACCGCATTCGACGTATCATTAAAAACGAAAGCCATAAAAAAGAAAAGGTGCAAGAGGTGATTGACTTTGTGCATCGCATGGGAGGCATAGAGTATGCCCGCCACCGCATGAATGAATTTTATGAAGAAGCACTGCGCAGGCTGGACCCCTTGCCCGATACACCTTACAAGGAAGCCCTTGCCGGCTTGATTTATTTTGTCATCAAACGTAAGAAGTAGTTACCGGCTTTCCTGAAGGGTGTCGCCTTGTGTGGCGCTGCTGTCTGCCGGCTTCCATACGGGAATCATCAAGCTGTAGCCCACCGGAATAGTGCCCTTGAGCGAGTCGTGTTCGGTGCTGTTGAGCCGCCGGATGCTTTCTACCGTGATACCATAGCGTTCCCAGCGTTTGAAATACTTTTCTTGCATTTCTTCTAAGGTCATGGCTTCGGGCAGGGTAAAAAGCATTTTTATTTTTACACGCAAACGAAATCCCGGTGTAAGCCTGTCTATAGGTACAAAATCATTCCATTCTCGCAGTGAGTCCAACGTGGTATTGTATTTTTCTGCAATGGCAGAAGCCGTTTCACCGGCCTTTACCTTGTGAATAATGATGCTGTCGGGCTGTTGGTCTATGCGCCGCAGACTGTCGGCTTCTCTTTTGGCTTGCAAGAAAGCCCGCTGCCGTTCTTCTATTTCTTTTGCTTCTTTCCGCTGATGTTGATAACTATAAACCAAATGGACGATCCAGGCAGAGGCAAAAAGTACTGCCAGAATGATGAAAAAAGTAAATACGCCTTTTTTGGTGCTTTGAGGGCTTTCAACGAGGGTGGCTTCTTCGAAATCGAGGAAGCAGGCCACCACATCCCTGCCGAAGCGCCCTTGTTGCAGGGCTTGCTCAATACGTTGGCAGGCTTGCCGGGCTGTGGTTGCTTCTGTAAAGTGCGCTTTCAGTACTTCGTCTTGCAACAAAGGATAGGTGCTGACAACAGCCATATGACGGGGACCGGGCAAGAAGCGCCGCGTAGGAGTATCGGCATAAAAACTTAAAATATGCTTGCCTTTTTTCAGATAAAGAGCGGCATTGCCCTGCAAATACCAAAAAAGTTGGTGATTCGACCACACCACAACTGCCAGGCTGATATCCTGAAGGGGCAGAGGAAATAATTGCGCAGTAGAAGGCGCTTTTAAGACACCCTGTACTTCATCTATCAATTCCTGCACATCTTGATACACATGGCTTTCTATGTGCCCCTGCAACAGGTCCGTAAGTTGGCGGCTCAACTGTGAGGCATATTGTCCTGCGGTTTCGGCATCGCAAAGAATGTAAACATTACCGTTGGCATGATGAAACTCGGCAAGAAAACAACTACTTTCGTCATAGGGCGACGGGCGGTATGCCAGTAGCCGGGACCTGTGATGTGTAAGTGTAGGCATAAGCATCAATCAAATTATGGGGGTGCACGTTTCTATGAAGTGATGGGCGAAAATGACAGTCTTGCTGCCTTCGACTCGAAAAATTTAACTAACTTTCCATAGATAAACAACGGCAAGCATGAAATTACTGCCATTAGTTTCCACCGAGCAGATAAGAGCATGGGATCATGCGACCATTCACGGGCAAGGTGTGCCTTCCTTGCAATTGATGGAGCATGCCGCCTTGGCTTTTGTGCATGCGTTTCAAAAGAGAGTAAAAGCAAAGCAGGCAGAAGTGTGGATTTTTGCCGGCATGGGCAACAATGGAGGGGATGGCTTGGCCATTGCCCGTTTGTTAAGACAACGAGGGTATGATGTGCGAGTGTGGGTGCTCAAAACCAAAGAGCGGGGAAGTGCCGATTTTGAAACCAACCTTGCCCGCTGGCGGCGGATGCAGGCGGTCAATTTCATTCATTCGGAAGCCGACTTCCCGGCCATTCCGTCCGGGGTGGTGGTGATCGATGCCCTGTTTGGTACAGGACTGAGCCGCCCCTTGGAAGGGCTGCCGGCTGCCTTGGTGCGTCATCTCAATGCTCATGCCCCGCAGATAGTGGCGGTAGATATGCCTTCGGGCTTATTGGCTCAGCAGCTGCCCCAAAGCGACAGCGTGGTGCGGGCGCAGCTGACCATTACTTTTCAAGTGCCCAAGTTGTGTTTTGTTTTGCAAGACTTTGCCCCTTACCTGGGGGCATGGGAAGTGGTGGATATAGGTTTGACTGCTGCTTATTATCCGCTTCTCTTGGCTGATACGCATGAATATCTGTTGACAGAAGACTGGGCAAAACAAACATACAGACCAAGAAGCCGCTTTGCCCATAAAGGAACTTATGGACATGCCTTGCTTTGGTGCGGCTCAAAAGGCAAGATAGGCGCTGCCATCTTAAGCGCAAAGGCTTGTTTGCGTGCGGGGGCAGGCTTGCTTACCGTGCATACGCCGGCATGTGGCTACGTACCTTTGCAAACCGCTGTGCCCGAAGCCATGACTTCGATAGATGAGCAAAACGATTATTTGACTTCGTTTCCGGCGATGAAGCCTTATAGTGCCATAGGGGCAGGACCGGGTATCGGACAGCACGAAGAAACGCGGCATGCCTTGCAAGAGCTGCTGGTGCGCGCTTCTTGCCCGTTGGTTTTAGATGCCGACGCTTTGAATTTGATTGCGGCACATCCGGAATTGAAAAAATGCATTCCCAAAAACAGTATCCTGACACCGCATCCGAAGGAGTTCGAACGCTTGCTGGGATATAAATGGCAAAACGATTTCGACTTGTTGGACGCCTTACGCACCTTTGCCCGGCAATATGAAGTGTATGTGGTATTGAAAAGAGCCTATTCCGTGATAGCCTGCCCCGATGGTCAATTATTTTTCAACACAGCCGGTAATGCAGGCTTGGCTAAGGGAGGAAGTGGCGATGTGTTGACAGGTGTAATTACCGCTTTGCTGGCACAAGGCTATGAGCCCAAAGCAGCGGCCTGCCTTGGAGTGTATTGGCATGCTGCTGCTGCCGATGTGGCTGCCATGCAACGGGCGCGTACGTCTCTGCTGCCTACCGATGTTGTGGAAGCGATAGGAAGTGTGTTTAAGACAATAGATTAAAAATGAACATGTGTAACCTTTGTCTATCAGTAAAAATATGAACACATCTGTGGCTATTTCAAGGGTGAAAAGAAAATGCTGCTTTTTTTTCATGCTTTTGCTTTGGGCAGCAAGTAGCTTTCGTTTACACGCACAGCTGCCGGCCCTGCAGTTGAAAGGGCAAGTCATTTATACAGCCGGGATAGAAGGCAAGCCGGAGGCTTATCTTTGGATTCGCATAGCAGGCGACACCTTGGGACAAGAACGACTAACCGCCATGAAAGGGCGCTATCAGCTCATACAAGCTGCCAGTGTCATACATGAAGTAGCAGTGGAAGACTTCAAACTGAATGAGCTCTTTGCCGGTTACCGCGACGACGGCTTGGTTGTGAAGTGGCAGCTGCCTGTTTTTGAAACGCCTGCCACCTTGTTTGTGGCAATAAAAGATGAAAAGACCGGATTGCAGACAGCCGTCACCGTGCCGGTGCAGTATGGGCGTCTGCGTTTTCGTGACCTTGCTTTTGTTGCCGATGCCAAGGGGCTGCCTTTGATGCGCGAGTTCGTGCGGGTGGGTGAGCCTTTCCAAATCAAAGGCACCAATGATATCCTGTGGGTTCGTTACTTCAAGCATCATTTCACACAGGCGGCGCCCCCCATGGATTTAAAAGGAGAGAAGGCAAGCCCCACTTTACAAGCAGATTCAACGTTTCAAATCCGGGGCGATGTTTCGTTGAGCTGGCAGCAAGAAGGCTTGTATTTAATACAAAAAGATACTACCGACATTTACGGCGGCATCGGCTTACGTGTGGAAGCACAGCCTTTTCCGCAGGTAGCACGCCGCAAGGAAGAAGCCATTGCCCCCCTGGTGTATATCTCTACTTCGAAAGAGATGGAAAGTCTGCAGGCATCAGAGGAGTTGAAACCTGCTTTGGACCGTTATTGGCTGAAGCTGTTCAACGGCGACACCAAAAAAGCAGCGCAAGTTATTCGCTTGTATTACAGGCAACTGAAAGAAGTAAACATGATGTTTACTACCTATAAGGAAGGATGGAAGACAGACCGGGGCATGATATACCTAATCTTCGGACCACCTCAACAAATCAGTGCAGGCCAAGACATAGAGCAGTGGGTTTATACCAATAAAAACAGCTTCTCAAAGATTACCTTTACTTTCAAGCGGCAAGTCAATGCTTTCACCGACCGGCATTATACGTTGGTGCGCTATCTGGAGTATGAGCCCATATGGTACACAGCCATAGAGCAATGGCGCTATGGCTATGTACTCAAAGAATTACAATAAGGGGGCTACTTCTTTGGCAAAGTAGGTGAGTATGATTTTGGCACCTGCCCGTTTGATGCTCAACAGACTTTCCAACATTACTTTTTCGCCGTCAAGCCAGCCTTGTTGAGCGGCTGCTTTTATCATGGCATACTCGCCACTCACATTATAAGCGGCAATGGGCAAGGGGTAGTGCTCTGCCAGCAGGCGTATGACGTCGAGGTAGGGAAGCGCCGGTTTGACCATCAAGAAATCAGCCCCCTCGGCAAAATCAAGCTCGGCTTCGATGAGAGCTTCCTTTGCATTGGCCGGGTTCATTTGATAAGTTTTTTTATCGCCGAATTTAGGCGCAGAGTCCAGGGCGTCCCGGAAAGGTCCATAAAAAGCACTGGCATATTTGGCAGTGTATGCCATGATAGACACCTCGGTAAAGCCCTCGGCATCGAGTGCCTGACGTAGGTAGCCTACGCGCCCGTCCATCATGTCGGAAGGGGCTACGATATCCACGCCGGCACGGGCTTGCGCTACTGTCATTTTTGCCAAAATTTCAAGCGTTTCATCATTGAGTATTTTGCCGTTTTCTACCAAACCATCGTGGCCGTCGCTGCTATAGGGGTCCATGGCCACGTCGCTGATAATACAGGCTTCGGGCAGCTGACGCTTGATTTCGCGTATGGCTTTCAGGTAAATGCCCTCTTCGTTATAGCTTTCCGTGGCAAAGCGGTCTTTTTTCGATTCGGGCAATGCCGGAAACAAAGCAAATGCACGAATGCCCAAATCCATGCACCGGGCAATTTCTTCGAGCAGCAAGTCAAGCGAAAGGCGGGCAATGCCCGGCATCGAGGCGATGGGCTCTTGTTTGTTTTCCCCTTCAATCAGAAACAGAGGGTAAATCAGGTCTTCTTTGTGCAGAAAGGTCTCTTGAGCAAGTGCACGGATGGCTTCACTCTTGCGATTACGTCGTGGGCGTCTGCTTAAATCTATCATGTGATTGACCGTTTTTATATTTTACTTCTTATCTTAGCATTGAAACAAAGTTACTGAATCCAACCAATTATTTTTTGCTTTATGTCATCGCCTACAAATGCAGCCTATCGTTTTCGAATTTATTATGATTCACCGGCTACACAGTTTTTGCAGATAGAAGCCAAAATACCGGCGCCGGGTGACAGCTTGTTGCTGCGCCTGCCGGTGTGGCGTCCGGGGCGGTATGAGTTGGCCAACTATGCCAAATATGTGCGGGACTTCCGGGTAACCGACACAGAAGGTAATCTTCTGAATGCAAAGAAGTACATTAAAGACGGCTGGTGCATCGATACTTCCTCGGTAGATGCGGTGCATGTCAAATATGATTTTTATGCCAATCAGTTGAATGCCGGGGGCTGCTGGCTCGATGACGAACAGCTTTATGTGAATTTTGTAAACTGCATACTCTTTTCCGAAGATGCCCTGCAAGCACCTTATGAGATAACCGTTGAAGTGCCCGATGAGTATGAAATTGCGTGTGCATTGCCCCGGAAGGGCAAAACCTTGTATGCGCGTGATTACTATCACTTGATAGACAGCCCCATGATTGCATCGGCTACGCTGAAGCGCAATTTTTACCAAGTGGGACAATATACTTTCTATGTGTGGATACAGGGCAATTGGACACCGGACTGGAATGAGTTGTTGCGTGACTTCGAAGGCTTTACCAAGGCACAGCTCGATATGATGGGGGAGTTCCCTTTCGAAGAATATCACTTTTTGATACAAGTGGTGCCTTACCGGTTTTATCATGGTGTAGAGCATACCGAAAGCACGGTGGTGGTATTGGGACCTTCCGAAGCCATGGATACAAACGAAATGTATGACGAGCTGCTGGGCGTTTGTTCGCATGAGTTGTTTCATGTATGGAACGTGTGCCGGATTCGTCCCAAAGAACTTTTTCCATATGACCTGACACGGGAGTGCTATTTCCCCACGGGGTTTGTGGTAGAGGGCATCACGAGCTATTACGGCGATTTGTTTTTGATACGTTCGGGCGTGTGGAAATACAATCAGTACTTGCGTGAGCTGAACAAATACATCAAACGTCATTTTGAAAATTACGGGCGTCATCACCGCTCGTTGGTGGAGGCTTCCGTGGACTTGTGGCTCGACGGGTATACCGAAGTGACCCCCGGCCGCAAGGTGTCTATTTATGCCAAGGGGGCTTTGGTGGCACTCATTCTCGATTTTCTGATTCGTAAGCACAGCAACGGCAAAGCCTCGTTGGATGATGTGATGCGTAAGATGTGGCACCGATTTGGAAAACCGTTTAAGAAAGGCTATTCCTTGCGGGATTTTAAAAACATAGTGGCAGAGGTGGTAGGCAATCCCTTGCATTCCTTTTTTGCCGATTGCATAGAAGGCATCACGCCACTTGAAAAATATCTGGAGCCTTTGATGGAAGAGGTGGGCATCAGTTTTATTACCAACTATTTGAATAAGGGAACGGAATTGTTCAACTTTCAGCTGCAGGAAAAAGAAGGACGTTTGTTGGTCAGTGCCATTGTGCCCGACTCGAACGCTTCGCAGCAGTTGCGCCTCAATGATGAGCTGATTGCCGTGAACGGCAAACGTGCCGAAACCATAGAGCAGGTGCAGCGCCTCATAGGTGTTCAGACGGTGGCCCGCTTGACCGTATCGCGCCAAGCGTATCTTAAAGAAATAGAGCTGGAGGCTGACCCCGTAATTTCGTTCAAAGAATATTTCTTGCAGTTGAAAAGCAATCTTTCACAAGAACAGCAAAAGCGTTTATTGGCATGGCTTCACCAATCGAACAATTGATAATACAAGAGTTGAATACGGCAGCCCGGGTGCTTCAGCGCTTTATGAGCGAGGCAGCCAACATACAGGCTATTGCCGCTGCAGCAGAGCTGATGGCACAAGCTATGCGCCAACAGCGGAAAGTATTGGCTTGTGGCAATGGGGGGTCTTATTGCGATGCCCTGCATTTTGTGGAAGAGCTCACAGGGCGCTACCGCCAAGACCGCCCCGCCTTGCCTGCTGTTTTGCTGGGCGATGCGGCTCACTTGACCTGCGTAGGCAATGACTACGGTTTTGAATATGTTTTTGCACGTGCAGTAGAAGCATTGGGGCAGCCCGGCGATGTGTTGGTGGCCATCTCGACCAGCGGCAAGTCGGCAAATGTGTTGAAAGCAGCAGAAGCAGCCCGGAAAAAAAACATAAGTGTGATTGCCTTGACCGGAAAAGATGGCGGGCAACTGGCACAGATGGCCGATATTGCTTTAATCGTGCCCCATGGGGGCTATGCTGACCGCATCCAGGAGGTGCACATCAAAGTGATTCACCTATGGATTGCGCTGATAGAACAGCATTTGGGCTATGCCTCATTGCAGCAGTAATTCGATGAACTCATCGAAATGCCGGGCTTGGCTGTACTGCCTGCCGGAGTAAATGCTGGCTACCACTTTGCAGTAGGCGGGCAAATCGTCCATTTTAATAAGCTCTAAGGTAACGTTGCCAAACTCTTGTTGATAGACGCCGTCGCCTTCACCCCAATTTACCCGGGGCTTGAGATGGTATTGCTCAATGGTTTCCACGTATTCGCCGCGGTCATACATTTTGTAACTGGCATCAGCCAAGCGGTAGTTTAGACTCAATACCCTGTCTTTGAGATACTCAAACAAAAAAATGAAATCTTTTTGCCCCAGTTCATGCGCGGGAAATGTCAGGGCAAAACCATTGGCATAGGGCATTTGCAAGAGGTGGATTTCCCACGACATGGCTACGTTTTGCCGTTTGAGCCAGTAAGCCTCATACACACGACGCAAAGGCTCTGCAAACTTGCCTTCATTTGCCCACTGAAAGTATTCTTGTTTGAAAGAGGGGCTGCGCCGGAGTACTTCGTGCACCAAGGCTTCTCTCTTTTCGGGAAGCTCAAAGCCCTCATCTGCTTTCGATTCGCCCAGCAAGCGTTTTAAAAACTTATCCCAGAAAGGCATAATCTTGCTTTTTATATTACAAAGGTGACAGAAACGCTCTGTTGAATGTCAATATTTTACAAAAATAGTTTTATTTTGTTTAAAGCTTTCTTTTCAACAAGGGAATTTGCTCTTAAAACACTTTACTCTATGCGTATATTGTCTTCTCAAAAATCCAAAAGGCGTTTGCTTTTGGAGCATAGCTACGAATACCAAATGCTCAAGCATGCCGAACGCATTGTGCGCACCTTGATTCGCCACAATATGACGAATCCCGAACAAGTGCTCGACCTCTTTGACAGAATGGTTGACTTCCCGCTCAAATACCATTCACACCAGCCGAGACCTTTTCACCGTTTGCCCGGAAAAGGGCGCCGTCCGCTTGAATAGTGTTTTTTGTGCGAGAAAGAGAATATTTGTAAATTCACTACATCACTAAAAATGATAAAAAGCCATGAGACCTAAAGTAGCTGTACTCTTATCCGGATGTGGTGTGTATGATGGTGCCGAAATACACGAGGCCGTGTGCACTTTGCTGAGCCTGCAGCAACTGGGTGCTGAGCCTGTGTGTGTGGCCCCCGACATCCCGCAATACCATGTCATCAACCATTTGACCGGCGAGGAAATGCCCGAAAGCCGCAATGTGTTGATTGAAGCAGCGCGTATTGCCCGGGGCAATATTTTAGACATAGAAAAAGCAGCAGTGGAAAGCTTCGACGCTTTGGCTATGCCCGGTGGCTTTGGTGTAGCCAAGAACTTTACCACTTGGGCATTTAAAGGACCCGATGGCGACATAATAGACAGCGTCAAGCGGTTTATTCAGGCTTTTTACAAAGCACAAAAGCCCATTGCGGCAGTTTGCATGTCGCCTACTACGGTAGCCAAGGCTTTGGAGGGCACAGGCGCCCATTTGAAACTGACCATTGGTTCTACAGCTGCCGCTTCGCCTTACGACATAGCAGGCATACAAGAAGGCTTGCGCAAGGTGGGGGCTGAACCTGTCAACAAAACAGTGAACGAAATCATGATAGATGAAGAAAACCGCCTGGTTACCTCGCCTTGCTATATGATGGAAGCCTCTATTGTGGAAATTTATGAAGGAGTGAAAAAAACCATGGAGGCACTGCTTGCCATGGTCAAGGAGCAAACCCCCGCATAAAAACCTTCTTTAGTAAAGAAAACAGAAAATGCCCCTTTGTGGGCATTTTTCTTTTTGCACAGGAACATGTTTGTGGAAGTGCTTTGTTCTGAACACGAAACAATTAAACAGAACTGCTATGATGAAGTACAAACTATTTGGAAGAACAGGCTTGCGCGTGTCGGAGTTATGCTTGGGCACCATGACCTTCGGGGAAGAGTGGGGAACAGGCGCCAACAAAGAAGAAAGTAGAAAAATGTTTGAGGCTTTCGTAGAGCAAGGCGGTAACTTTTTCGATACGGCCAACCGCTACACCGAAGGCACCAGCGAGAAATGGTTGGGCGAGTTTGTAAAGCCACATCGCGACCGTTATGTGATTGCCACCAAATACACGCTTTACGACGACCGCACCGACCCCAATGCCATGGGCAATCATCGTAAAAACATGATGCGTTCGGTGGAAGGTAGTTTGCGCAGGCTCGATACCGACTACATCGACATTTTATGGGTGCACATGTGGGATTTCACCACACCTGTCGAAGAAGTAATGCGCGGACTCGATGACTTGGTATCTTCGGGCAAAGTGCATTATATAGGCATTTCCGACACCCCCGCCTGGATTGTGGCGAAAGCCAATACGCTTGCCGAATGGCGGGGATGGACTCCCTTCGCCGGTCTGCAGATTGAATACAGCCTTATTCAGCGCACTCCTGAAGCGGACCTGCTGCCTATGGCTCACCATTTCGATATGTGTATTACGCCCTGGTCGCCATTGGGGGCAGGACTACTTACCGGCAAATACAACGATGGTAAGATTCAAGGCAAAGGGCGTTTGTCGCCACAAAGCCGTAAAGTAACGGAACGCAATTTGAATATTGCCAAAAAAGTAAGCGAAATAGCCCAAGCATTGGGCGTGCCTGCTTCACAGGTGGCTCTTAACTGGCTGCGTCAGCAACACCCTCAGATTATCCCTATTGTAGGTGCGCGCCGTGTAGAACAGCTGCGCGAGTCTATGGGGTGCCTTCATTGGCAGTTATCCGAAGAACACTTGCAGCAACTCGATGAAATCAGCCGGGTCGATTTGGGCTTCCCTCATGAGTTTTTACGCTACGATACCGTGCAAGATGTGATTTTTGGCGATCATAAACACGATATTGTGAATCATAGAAAACAATAGAGATAAAGAAGATTATCACGGCGGGTATTCCCAAGCGCGAATGCCCGCTTTTTTATTGACACTTCTCGACAATGGCGGCTACTATGCGTGCAGCAGCAGGGCATACTTGTGCATTTTGAAGGTGCAAGGCAGGGTGCTTGCAGAAGTCCCGCATGTCTGTATGCGGGTATTCGGCGCATGCTTTGGGGCGTACCTCGTATATCGCGCAATAGTTGTATTCATCTAAAAAAGGGCATGGGGTGGTGTTCATCACCTGATCACCGTCTTCGTCTATCCGCAGATAGGTGCTTTCGAAAACACTTTCTTTCATGCCCAAGTACTTTGCAATGCGTCGTGCATCTTGCCCCGTAACAATGGGTGGAATGCTGCGGCAACAATTGGCACAGGCAAGGCAATCTGTATCGGCAAATACCTCTTGGTGGAGGCTTACGGCTGTCTGCTCTATTTGACGCTGCTTCCCTTTTTGTTTTAAAAGTTTTTTAAAAGCTTTTTTTACTTCTGCCTTGAGTGCCGGAGGCTTCATAGTATGTTAAGCGTTGTGGAAAAATGCCTATGCCCTGCAAAGGTACAACTTTTCCTATCTTTGAAGACAAACCTTTGCGAATGCCTGTTTTATGAAAGTGCTTTATATCTCGCCCGACGGCATGACCGACCCACTGGGGCAGTCCCAAGTCATTCCTTATTTAAATGGTCTGGCAGAAAAGGGCGCTTCTATTACCTTGCTTAGTTTGGAAAAGCCGGAACGATGGCAGCAGGGCGCCACGCGCATTGCCCGTAGCTTGCATCCGTCCATCGACTGGCAGCCGGTGCGGTATTATCGCCGTCCCCCTTTGCTGGCTCAATGGGCAAACACTTACCGGCTTTACCGGAGAGCAGCGCAGTTGCATAGACAAAAAGCATTTGACTTTGCACATGCCCGCAGCTATATAGGGGCATGGGTGGCACTACGCTTGAAGCATCGTCATGGGGTGCCGTTTCTGTTTGATATGCGGGGGTTCTGGGCAGACGAACGTTCCGACGGAAATATATGGAAGCGCAACCACCCTTTACATCGCTTGATATACAACTATTTTAAAAAGAAAGAGCAGCAGTTTTTGAAAGAAGCAAAGCGCATAGTATCGTTGACACATGCTGCCCGCCGGTGGATGGCCTCTCATTGGCAGGTACCTGCCGCAAAAATGGAAGTCATTCCTTGTTGTGTGGATTTGCAGCACTTCAGCAAGCTGCGTACTGCCCGTATTTGTACTCCCCAAACCCCTTTACGCCTTATTTATTTGGGCTCATTGGGCACGTGGTACCTGCTCGATGAAATGTTGCGCTTTTTTCATTACCTGCGTATGCAGTATCCGCTTGCTTCCTTCCTGATAGTTACACGCGAGCCCCAAACCCTTGTAGAAGCAGCTTGCGCACGCCTGCAAATACCAATCGATGGGATAGAGGTGCGTCCGGCGGAACGTCATGAAGTGCCTGAGCTGTTGGCTGGGGCTGACATAGGGCTTTTCTTCATTAAGCCGGCCTTTTCTAAGATGGCTTCTTCGGCAACCAAAATGGGCGAGATGCTGGCTTGTGGCTTGCCCGTGATTGCCAATGAGCAGGTAGGCGACCACGACTTTTTGTTTTCTACTTACTCTTGTGGTGCCTTGCTTCGCTCAAAGCCCGGAAAGAAACCTTGGACCTATTGTTATGAAGAGCATGCGTTCGAAGAGGTGGTCCGGCAGATACCTTCTTTGATAAGCACCCCACCGGAGGTTTTTCGTACCGTAGCACAACAATATTTTAGCCTGGAAGAAGGGATAGAGCGTTACTGGAAAGTTTATCAAAGCATGATGTAGTCATGAAAAAACGTATTTTGTTTTTAGCCCCTTACCCTGAAGGTGAGGCGCCATCGCAGCGTTTTCGTTTTGAGCAGTATTATTCATGCCTGCGCGAGGCCGGTTTTGAAGTACATTTTCAAAGTTTTTGGGATCAACGGGCTTGGCAGGTGCTCTACCGCCCGGGGGCCTGGGGCGCCAAACTTTTGGGAATGCTGCGGGGATTCGTGAGGCGCTTGACTCTGCTGTGGCGGGCACGCCGCTATGATTTCGTGTTCGTGCATAGAGAAGTGGCACCCATAGGACCACCTTTTTTTGAGTGGTGGATAAGTAAAATATTGAACAAACGCTTGGTTTATGATTTTGATGATGCCATTTGGCTGCCCAATACTTCACAACAAAACCGTATAGCTGCCTTTTTAAAGTGGCATTCCAAAGTGAAGCACATTTGCCGTTATGCTTACAAAATAAGTGTGGGCAATGATTATTTGGCAGCGTTCGCACGCCAATGGAATACAAACGTAGTGGTGATTCCTACCACCATTGATACCGGCTATCATCGCCCGGACGGCCAAAAAAAGCCGGACAGCAGCAAGCCCGTCGTACTTGGATGGACCGGCACGCACTCTACCTTGCCCTATTTGCAAACCATAGCGCCTGTTTTGTGGAAGCTGGCAGAAGCACATCCAATAAAGGTAAGGGTGATATGCAATGTTGCCCCCGACTTTGAACTGCCTTCCTTGGAATTTGTACCATGGAGTAAAGAGCGGGAAATAGAAGACCTGCAAACCATAGACATTGGCTTAATGCCCCTGATAGAAGATGCATGGGCAAAAGGAAAATGTGGGTTTAAGGCTTTGCAATATATGGCGTTGGAAATACCGCCGGTAGTATCGCCCGTGGGCGTGAACACCCGCATAGTAGCTCATGGGCAGCGGGGCTTTTGGGCACACTCTTCCGCAGAATGGCTGCATTACTTGGAGCTGCTTGTAAAAGACGCCGCACTGCGCGCCCGCTTTGGTGCAGAAGGGCGCCGTTTTGTAGAGCAGCACTATTCCGTGCACGCACATCAAATGAGTGTGGTACGCTTGTTTGCATGATAGCGCAGAATATACAGCCCTGCCACGTAGAAGGGCATCATGGGAATTTTATAGCGCACCAGTGTGCCAAAGTTGTAACTGTTTACACCTACGCCAAACGAAAAACTAATGGCAAATACAAAACACATGAAGATAAGCGGCTCTTTGAGAAAATAACCACCCAAGGTTATCAGCTTTCTGCGCATTTGCCACAACAGGCGGAAGGTGAGAAAAAAGAATGCCGTGGCTTCTAATGAAGCCAACAACATGACCGGGTTGCGCACTTCCCATAAGTAGGGGCGAAAGAGAGACACCCACACCGCCGCCGGAAATTTACTTATCACACTTTGCCATGTGCCGTCAAACTCCCCCAGACTGTAGGCAGAACCGCTTTCCACCGTGCTTACATAATAAAGCCATTCGGCTGTGATCTGTGTGGTGCTTGCCAATGAATCGATAGAGTAGCGGGTGCCCTCGGTCAGCTCATTCACCACCACATAGGCAATGGGAAGTGCCATGATGAAGAGCAGAGGGGCTATTAAAGCGCGCAGTAAGCCCGGGCGCAGGCGGTTGCGGAACCTTAAAAAAGCCCATAAAATCAAAGCAGGCAGAAAGCAAAGCAATATATAAATCTTGATGCGGTAGATAAACCAAACGGCAATTAAAAAGATGGTAATATGCCGCCATATCTTTTTTTGACGAATGATGCCCCAATAAAAGCTATAAAAAGCCCAACCGAGTGCCCCCAAGGTGATGGTGTCTTTCATGTAGCCCGAGCCCCAAAAAAACACCGAAGGCAGAAAAAAGCAAGCCACTGCCAGTGGGCGGTGCAGCATGGGATACATGACAAAAAAGGTGCGGTACATCGCCCACACGCCTGTGAAGCTTACAAAAGCAAAGCACAGGGCAATGGCAGAGTAGTGATGCAAGGTGAAAATACCAAAGAGCGCCCCCAATCTGATGACGAAAAAGGTATTGGGGTCAATAGCAAAGTAAGTATTACGCAAATACAGGTAAGTGTCTGCATCCTCAAAATCAGGATCGGAGAAGATAATGGAAAGCCCCTTCATGGGGTTGTCTATGAAGGCTTTCCAGATAAAATAGCTATCGTGAAAGAAGTTGAAAGTATCGCCGCCACCATAGTAAAACTGATAAATAAGCCCCAAAGCAATAGCCCCCAGCAGCTTTACACCCAAAGCCGGAAAATAATAACGCCGGCTGATAGGATTGGTAACTGCCGGTTTGAGCAGGAAAGCAAGCAGCAATATCAGCAACAGGAAGAAGGGAAAGAAAACGATATCTTCAATAGTCATTCGAAACATAGCTACTCATTTCAAGGCACATTTACTATCTTGCCGACAAAACAGGCATCTGACCATGGCAAATACACAAGCTACACGCATTCTGACAGATAAGCAAATCAGGCAAAAGATAGAGCGTATTGCTTTCGAAATTTATGAAGAAAATCACGCTTATGAAGAAATTGCATTTGTGGGCGTGGCGCCAACCGGCTACCATTTGGCAGAAGCGCTGTCCGGCGAGTATAAAAAAATAAGCCGGCAGGCTGTGGGCTTATATGAAATAGAAGTGGACAAGCAGGCGCCTGTGTGTGGCGATGTGCAATTAAAAGCTGCACCGGAGCTTTTAAGCAACCGGCCGGTGGTGTTGGTAGATGATGTGTTGAACACCGGCCGCACCTTGATTTATGCCCTCCGGCCCTTTTACCGTATTGCCATTCCCAAACTGCAGATAGCCGTTTTGGTGTACCGGGACCATAAACTCTTTCCCGTAGTGCCTGATTTTGTGGGCTTGTCGCTTTCTACCACCTTGCAGAATCATGTAGAGGTAAAAAAAGAAGGTAGCCTTTGGGCATGCTACCTTTATTAGCGATAGTAAAGACAAGAGCAAGGCTTGCTTATTACTTGTTGAGCAGTCCAAACACTTTTTGAAGCAAGTCAGTTACCCGCTCATTCAGATTGTAGCGTATGTCTTTCTCTTTGTCTTCAACCTTTGTAAACAAGCCGTCCAGGGCTTTATTGGTAACGTATTCCGACAGATCGTCCGGAATAGGTTGGGCACCTGCCAACTGGCCGGGCAAGCTATTGGCAAACTGATTGTAGGGAGTGGCAATTTGATTCCAAAGTGTGGGAAGCCCTACTTCAGCCAAAGAAGCTTGCACCTTGGGACTGTAGGCTGCAAACAACTGACTGCGGGTTTGGGTTTCCAAGTAAACAGTTGCAGCGCTGTCGCTACCAAAAAGTATATCGCGGGCGTCTTGAATGCTCATGCCCGTAATCGCGTCTTTAAAAATAGGGGCGGCCTCAGCAGCTGCATCTTCAGCAGCACGATTCATCTTTAAAACCACTTCATTGAGCAACAAATTGGCACCCGGCACGGTGGTTTCAATGAGCTGCTGCACTTGCTGTACTTCGGGCGGAAGGAATATTTTTACTGCTTCGTCTTTGAAATAACCATCTGTTCTGTTAAGCAATGCCACGCTGCTATCGGTACCTACACGCAGTGCTTCTTTCAGCCCGCGGGCTACCTCTTCATCGGAAATACCTGTGGACGGCTCTTGCAGAAGATCACAACCGGCAAACAAGCCGGGCAAAAGCAATAAAATCAAAAAATATCGTTTCATCTTCAAAAAAGGTTTAAGAAAGGGACAATCAAAGGTACTATCTGCAAAAACCAAACCATGCAAGCGTAAAATACACTATCTTTGTTCACATTTGTTCATAATCATAAAAGCAAAGCTATGGAACTTATTAACCGGCAATACTGCCTTCAGGGAATTCCACTCACCGGGCTGTGTGAGCAATTTGGCACCCCCTTGTATGTATATGACGCATCGAAAATAGAAGCACAGGTCAAACACATGCAGCAGGCTTTTCGCCAAATGCCGGTACAAATAAAGTATGCCTTGAAAGCGCTGAATAATCAAGCCATCTTGCAACTGATGAAGCGTTTGGGCGTGGGCTTGGATGCGGTGTCCATACAAGAAGTAGAATTGGGCTTAAAGGCCGGATTTGAACCGCATGAGATTTTGTTTACTCCCAATAGTGTGGACTTTGAAGAAATTAAGCGCGCGGTAGATTATGGCGTGGTGGTAAATATAGACAACATTTCTATTCTCGAGCAATTTGGACATGCCTACGGGGGCGAGGTGCCTTGCTGTATCCGTCTGAATCCGCACATTATGGCAGGCGGCCATCACAAAATCTCGACCGGGCATATCGACTCTAAGTTCGGTATTTCCATCCTGCAAATGCGCCACTTGCAACGGGTAATTCAAACCTATGGTATCCGGGTCAATGGCTTGCATATGCACACAGGCTCCGACATCTTGGATGCGGAGGTCTTCTTGCAGGGCGCGCGCATCTTGTTCGACATTGCCCGGGAGTTTCCCAACCTCGATTTCATCGACTTTGGCAGTGGCTTTAAAGTAGCCTATAAGGAAGGCGACGTGGTGACGGACCTCGAAACGCTTGCCAAGCGGTTGCAGTCAGAATACAAGTCTTTTAGCAAGGAATATGGCAAAGAAGTAGAAATATGGTTTGAGCCGGGCAAGTACTTGGTCAGTGAAGCCGGCTATCTGTTGGTCAAAGCCAATGTCGTAAAAACAACACCTGCCACTGTGTTCGTGGGCGTTAACTCCGGCCTGAACCATCTTATCCGCCCCATGATGTATGATGCCTATCACGAAATTGTGAATATATCCAACACCGAAGGGGCAAAACGTATCTATACGGTGGTAGGGTATATTTGCGAGACCGACACCTTCGGATGGGACCGCCGGTTGCATGAAGTGCGCGAGGGCGATATTTTGGCAATATGCAATGCCGGCGCCTATGGCTTTACCATGAGTTCCAACTATAATGCGCGCCTGCGCCCGGCAGAAGTATTGCTATACAAAGGAAAACCCTATTTGATTCGCAAGGCTGAAACACTCGACGACCTGTTGAGAAACCAAGTGCCGATGCCTTGGGATGAAGCAGAACGCACGGCAAAGCAGGAAGCATTAAATGAAGGAAAAATCAAGGAATAAATAAAAGAAGGGCTACGCAGCCCTTCTTTTATTTCTGGGGAAGTGCCATTACGGAGTACTGTCAGAAGGTACCGCTTGCCCTTGCAGCTCGCGGTCTATCTCCTCCATGGAAGGCGGGGTGCCGCCGGCTTCTTTTATCATCTCTGTCAGACGTTGCAGTTGCTCTTCGTAGTGTTTGAGCATCTCATCATGCCTTTTAAGCAAGTCTTGATGCTGCTTTTTAAACTTCTCTTCTTTCTTTTGCGCATACGCATCATCTACTTCTTTTTTCTTGTGACGAAGCACCGTTTCGCCATGGGCATCGAGACGCACGACATGGTCGGACAAGACCCGCGCATGCTCTTCGATGGTTTTTTGCAGCGCCCGGCTCAGCGAGTCGAAAGAAGCTGCCGGTGGGTTGGCTGTTTCCAAATAGGTATTACGCAAGCGCTGAAATAGCTCTTCATACTTACGATGCTCTTCTACCCAACGGCTGTGTTCCCGGAGCCATTGCTGGTGGCTTTCCTCGAGCCGTCGACTCATCTCCGGCGTATGCTTGAACTCTTTTTCTTCTTCTTTTTTTTCTTGTGAGCAGGCAAAGGTCATTCCTAATAACAAGATAATCAGGAGATAATAAGTTTTCATTGTTTTCTTCTTTTTCTTATGAAGATAAGAAGAGTGAAAAGATGTTCCAAGAATAAGCTTCTTTATTTCCCCTGATATTTTGGTTTTCGCTTCTCGAAGAAAGCCTGTACCCCTTCGAGGAAATCTTTGGTTAGGAAGTTTTTGCCTTGATTTTCGGCTTCCAGGTTCAGCGTTTCTTCCAAGGTGCTTTCCATGCCTTTGCGCAGGTTGGCTTTGGTATGTTTGATGGCAATGAAGGGACCTTCAGCCAGCTGCTGCGCCAAGGCGCGGGTAGCTTCCTGTAGCTCGCCGGGGGTCTCGTACAAGCGGTTGAGCATGCCGTAGTGGTGGGCTTCTTCGGCAGGCACCATGCTTGCCAGCGCCATCCATTCGAAGGCTTTTTGATAACCCACCATCCGGGGCAAGAAATAAGAACCACCCCCATCGGCAGAGAGGGCTATATTGGTGAATATTTGACTAAAACGCGCATCCTTTGATGCCAGCAACATATCGCAAGCCAATGCCAGATTGCAGCCCAAGCCCACGCATACACCACTGATAGAAGCTATCACGGGAATATCGGTATTGCGTATGGCTAAAATGGTAGGGTTGACGGCCGTTTTGAGGTAGGTGGTGACGTCGGCGCGCAATTCGTCGCCTGCCATGAGGTTGGCACCGCTGCTGAAATTCCCTTCGGCGCCTTGCAACACAATTACCCGCGTATCGTCCTGTTCGGCTTGTTGAATGGCAGCCAGCAGGCCGGTCATCATGTCTTTGGTAAGCGCATTCTTGCGGCGGGGGTTGTTCAAGGTGATGTATTTGACGTGCCCCTCTTGTTGAATAAGCAGTTGTTCACTCATAGTAATACTTGTTTAAAGCAGAATGAATTATTGGTTGTTTAATTGTAAAAGGTAGAGCCATGCTTTTTCTACTTCGTTGTTTCGCAGGTGCTGCTTGGCAAGGTCGTATATTGTTTCTTCGTCAGGCTTGCCGGCCAGTTGTTTGCGGTATTCTTCGCTTTGAGCAAAAGCTTTGACCTGTTCAGCAGGCGGCAAGGCTTCGTGCCGTGCCAGTTTGGCCAATTCGTTGGCAGTTAAGCGATTGGTTTCCAATAAAAAAGCCGGAAGTCCGTCGAATCCTATATTTTGTGTGCCACTGGGGTTGGGTACTTCAAACAGGGCATCGCCCGAAGCGCGCACATACCATAAGCCGCCCAAGCGCCCCACCAAATCAATTTTGTGCTGGTCTATTTTGCCGCCCTCATCCAAAATGTCTTCTTTGATGTGTACCATGACTACCTCACAAATGATAAGGTTGCCGGCGCCCCCTTCTTCGCCGGTAGCGATAATCTGTTTCACCTTGCACTCAAAAGCTACAGGCGACTCCCCTACACGGGGAGGCTTCACTTTCAGGGAAGGTACTTGTGTGAATCCGGCTTTAATAAATTCGTTGACGCCCTTGGGATACTCGGTGCTTGCCAGGGAGATTTGTTCTACCATGGCATAATTGACTACGTTGATTACCACTTCGCCCACTTCTTGAACATTTTCAAGGGTGTGTTTGGTGGTATTGTCACGCACCCGGCGTGCGGGCGAAAATATCAGGGTAGGCGGGTTGGAACCAAAAACATTGAAAAAGCTAAAAGGGCTTAGGTTTACATTGCCCCGGCTGTCGATGGTGCTGGCAAAGGCAATAGGACGCGGCGCCACTGCTCCCAGCAAATAGCCGTGCAGCTCCCGTGTGCTGATGTCTTTCGGGTCTATGGTTTTATACATAGAAAACAAAGGTTTGTTTGATAAAATACTTATTTATCTTTGTCAAAGATAAAAGAAATCACAGAACTATGGGATTTGCACCAATCATCATCTGGTCGATAGCTTTGGTGTTTTTCGTAGCTATGGTTGGGTATTATAGCTTGAAAAGGGCACAGGGCGAATATCAGCAGGCGATGGATACCTGGAAGCAGCTGAAAGCAAAAAGCCGTCATCAGACCTTGGCAAAAGTGCTCGATGCGACACATTCCATTGAGCAAATGCAAGAGTCGGTAAAGCGCTTTTTTGATGAATCCGGCACAAGCGCTTTGGATGAAGAAATCAAGGCTTTGATTCTTGCCCGTAAGCAACTGCTTATAGCCGAGCGACGTTATCATTATTACCGGACCCACCACCCGTCAAAAGCCATTGCCAAGCTGTTAGGCGTGTAAACGGCCAACTATGTGCTCAATGATTTGTGCGTGGGAGCGCCCTTCCATGTCTATCCATTCGAACGCCGGATGCTGATGGCGGAACCACGTAAGCTGTCGTTTGGCATAGCGCCGGGTATTCCGCTTGATAAGCTCCACGGCAGTAGAGCGATCATATTTTCCTTCCATGGCTTCAAATAATTCTTGGTAGCCCACGGTTTGCAAGGCAGTCAAATGGCGAAAAGGAAACAAAGCCTGTGCTTCTTCCCACAGCCCTTCTTGCATCATCATATCTACCCTTTGGTTGATGCGCTTGTAAAGGATGGGGCGGGGACGATGAAGCACAAAACCCACTATGCGGAAAGGACGCTTTGCAGCTGCCCGGCGTTTGAAGTAGGCGTAGGGGCGACCGGATGCCCGGCATACTTCCAGTGCACGTAATACACGCCTTGGGTTCTGCAGGTCTATTTCTGCGTAGCTTTCGGGGTCAAGAGCCAACAGCTCTTTCTGCAATGATTCTAAACCTTTTTGTTCAAGCTCTTGTTGCAATTGTTGCCGTATGCTCGGGGGAATTTCAGGGAAGTTGTCCAGTCCACTGCATACAGCTTTGATATACAAGCCGGAGCCGCCGGTAAGCAGCAGTGTGTCGTAACGCTCGAATAAAGAAGACAGCAGCCGAAGTGCATCGGCTTCGTACTTGCCGGCGCTGTAGTTGTCATGGATGGAGTGCGAAGCTATGAAATGATGCACAACGCCGCCCATTTCCTCTTGTGTAGGGCGGGCAGTGCCTATGCGCATCTCGCGGTAGATTTGCCGGGCATCTGCCGATACAATTTCTGTTTGCAGCGCTTGGGCCAACTCCACGCACAGCGCCGTTTTTCCTACCGCCGTAGGACCGGTAACTACCACCAAGGTTTTAGACTTCAAGGAAAATTTGTTTTAATTTATCAAGCAAAAATAAACAATTACAGCTATGGCAGAACAATTGACCATTCCTTCAACCGGCACAAAAAAAGACATTTATGCTGCAGTGGTGCCACAAATTGAAGCCTTGATTGCTTCGGAATCTGATTTGGTTGCCAACTTGGCAAATATTGCAGCTGTTTTGAAGCAAGCGTTTGATTTCTTTTGGGTGGGCTTTTACCTGGTAAAAGACGGGCAGTTGGTGTTAGGACCTTTCCAAGGTCCCTTGGCATGCACCCGCATTCCCTTCGACAAAGGCGTGTGCGGTGCCTGCTATCGCGAAAAACAAACACTCATAGTGCCCGACGTAGAAGCCTTCCCCGGCCACATTGCCTGCAGCTCGGAATCCCGTTCGGAAATAGTGGTGCCGGTGCTGCTCAATGGTGAGGTGCGCATGGTGATTGATGTGGACAGCAAGGCCCTCAATGACTTTGACGAGCAAGACAAAGAGGGACTCGAGCAAGTGGCGGCAGCCATTAGTCGTTGGCTGGCAAAATACGGTGACTAATGCCGTCTGATAAAGCAGACACGACAAAACTTATCGTACCATGAGTAAAAGCAATTTATTTTATCTGTTCTGTTTGTTTTTTCTTAGCGGCTACATCACTGCCATTGCCCAAAACGACAGCTTGCCCATTCCTAAGGTCCGGTGGGAAGTTTACGGCGACACCTATTTCGCCTATGATGCCAATGACCCGCCACAACAAAATGTAGTGCATACATTGACGCACCCGGCTTATCACAACCAATTCTCCGTAAGTCTTGCTTACCTCAAGGCAAGCATAGCAGAAGAAATCTGGCGTGCCACACTCGCCTTGGCTACCGGCACCTATATGGCTACCAATTACGCTTCTGAGCCCGATTGGGCACGCTATGTGCTTGAGGCCAATGCCGGCGTGCGTTTAGCCGGGCGCTGGTGGCTCGATGCCGGCGTTTTCTCTTCTTTTTTGGGCTTTGAGTCGCCTGTGTCCGCAGACAATGCCGTGTATAGCCGTTCCTTTATTGCCGAAGCCACCCCTTATTATGAGGCAGGGGTGCGCCTGACCTTCCTGCCTGCCGAACGCTGGCAAATCATTGCTTCTTTCCTGAATGGATGGCAGCGCATTGCCGATAACAACCGGGACAAGGCACTGAGTGCTCAAATACAATATTATCCTGCACAAGGGCTTACGCTGAGCTATGCTACTTTTTATGGTAACGAAGGCGTGAACGCTACTTCTCTTTGGTGGGTGCACAACCCCTTTGTGTACTATGAAAAGGACAGCTGGAGCCTGCTCGTAGAAGGGCTATTGGCGACCGCCCGCAGCAGTCAACAAAAAAACGAGGCATGGGCTGTAAATATCACGGGAAATTATTACCTTACAGAAAAGTGGAGTATCAATGCCCGTATCGAGCATTTTCAGGATGAAAATGAGATTTTTTATACTACGGCCACGCCCAACGGTTTTGTGAATACTTCATGGACTTTGGGAGCAGCCTATAGTCCCGTGAAACAGGTCAAGTGCCGTTTGGAGTGCCGTCCGTTTTATTCAAAAGATGAAATTTACTTGAAATCGAATACTACCACTTCTAACCAAAGCGTTTTAATATCAAGTGGAATTTCGTGGCGGTTTTGAAGAATAAAAAGTGGCTGACAGTTGGACTATTGGGCGGAACCTCTTTACTCGCCCTTTTCTATGTGTTGCATCTGCCCATGCAGGCGCATGAAGCCGGCAGTAAGCGCTTGGTTATTTTTACCTTATGTAGCGAGCAGCTTTCAGATGAGGCGCTTCCCGAAGGGGATTATTACCGTTTGTATGAGCCCTTGCAGCCGGAAGAGGCTTCGCAAGACGAAAGGCTGCTGAAAACACCCGGGCAATTGCGCCGGCTGGCACAGCATTACGAAGAACTCTATGTCTTGGGATCCGGCTTGCCGCCTGCTTTCTTGGCAGTGCTCGACAGCTTGCCCGTAAAAGTGCAATGGTTGCCGGCGCTTTGCGAGGGCGTACAGGCTGTGGAAGTGACGCCCAAGTACATGCTCGATAGCCTGCAGGTGTCTGTTACCTGGACAGGCAAGCCCGAGTTGAGTATTTTATTGCCCAATGGTAGCCAAACATCTATAAAAACCGCTGCTACTGCACAGCCCTTCAAAGAGCGCTTTTCCGTGGCTTTTTCGCCTTTGGCCTGGATGCCCATAGGCATTGTATATGAAAGTGATACGCTGTGGTGCAATCAACCGCAGTTGACACGGGGCAATGTTCGTACGCTCATTATTGAAGGTGCGCCACGGGCAGAAAGCAAGTTTCTGAAGTCATGGATAAAAAAGCAAGGCGGTGAGTATGCCTTGCGTTCCCATATGAGTGAGGGAGTTTATGCCGAAGAGTGGCATGCGAGTGAACCAATGTCTTTACAAAAAATTACGCCCGGGGTGCTGGCGCATTTTGACTGGCTTCTTATAGATGAAGCCGGTTGGCAGAGCCTGAGCAGTCAAGAGCAAGCTTGGGTGCTGTCAGAAGTGAAAAATAAGGGTTTGGGGGTGCTGTGGATATTTAGTGAAGGCAATACACGTTACCCGTCTTACCGGATGTTGCCTGCGCGTGTAAAGGAAGTGCGCGGTACGGTTCGCCTGGAAAACCACACTTTAGGGGAGTTGCCTCTTGGCGGGTGGCGCATTCGCACTGCGCAAGGGGTGCTCGTGCTTGCTGCCGACGAAAAAGGACAGGCATTGACCGTTTGCGAAAACTATGGGCGTGGTAAGCTGGCTATGACCACCATCGACAACACCTACAGTTGGTTTTTGGGTGGAAATATAGAGTCTTACCAACGCTATTGGTTGTTTGTAGCCGGTGCGCTGGCACGTCCTTATGCCCCCGAGGCTTTGTGGAAGCTCCCGGCGGTAGCCTTTGCCCGCCACCGGCTCGATTTCCGCCTTTACAGCAAGCAATCTGTGCGGGAAGCCTATGTTTTGGAAGAAAATACCCGGCGCTACCCCTTGAACCTTACCCGGCAACTATCTGATATGACGGTTTGGCAGGGCGCGTGGTATCCGCCTTACGAAGGGTTCTATCAATGGGTAGCCATTGCAGACAAAAGCACGAAGGTAGCTCAAAGAGGTATGTGGATAAGTCGAATGCCCGCCTCTTGGATGGCTGCCGGGCGTTATGCTTATATGGAGCAGTGGTACCAACGGCAAGCCGGCCATCCGGCAAAAACAAAAGGAGCAGTAAAGAAAGCAGAAAATAAAAAAATACCCGCTTGGGTATGGGCATTCATTGCTTTGGGAGCTATGTCCGCTTTTTGGTTATGGGAGCGGCTTAGGACATGAAAAACTAAGCCGGTGATTTCGTTCGTTGCTTGACGGGCGTCGAGTACCACCGATCTACCAGCAAATCCTCTGTTCTTCCACCCGGCGGCAGGTCTATGATAGGAAACCCCCCATTGCCGGGCAACCCTCCATCATCATCGCCATCAGAGGGGAAGTTGGGCTTGCCGATAGAGCGCACCATCACCCACGCTATCACAGAGAAGCAACACACGCACACAAGGAAATAAAGGGCAGCCATGTCATTAGCATCTAAATGTTACCTATGATAAAGGTACAAAATAAATTGTAAATAGTCAATAGCTGCGACAGAATTTATTTTTGACTGTTTGCTTCTGCTTCGAAGAATATTAAACGCTTGATCTTGTATTGCTTATCCAGAAACTTGCGGACTTTTTTCTGTAGCTTTTTTCGTTCGTCTTCTTCTTGCATATGGGCAAGCTTGCGAAGCAAGAGGTACTCAGGGCTTAGTAGAATGCTTGCTTCTTCTTTTTCTATTTCGGTCAGTGTCTGATTCATAACCGTAAGGTCATGCCAATGCCCCAGTTGGCGTGCCAGCCTTTTTAAGTAGGAATAAAATTCCGGAAGAGGCTCACAAGTAGTCTCTACAATGTACATGCTTTCTTTGAGGTACTTACGCACCTTGTGCATGCTCTCCTCATCGTTATTCTTGAGCTTTTTGTAAGTCTTCTGTTTCAGTTGCTTGAGATGCATGCGCAGCAAGCGGGCAGTTTGTGCGTCGTCGCTGTAATACAGCAGCAGCTTGACACGCTTTTTGGTCTCTGTCAGTGGCCTCAGGTCAAATTCATGCAGGCTGTCTTGTAGTTGGATGCGCGCTTTTTCCCGCTTCTCCTTCAGGTAATGATGATAAAACTCGAACCGGCTTTTCAGGTAATAAAACGACTTGATAAGCTCTTCTTGCACTTGTGTATCTCTGATAATACCTAAGACAGGGTACACCGGCCGGAAGAGCCCCTTTATTGATTGCTTATCTATCTTGTCGGGGCGGATAAAATGTGCCAGATGCAACAGGGCACGAAAGCGTTTCATGCCCACACGCACATCGTGAATGGCAGTGGTTTCAAGCTGCAGGGCAGCCTCCCAATGACTCACAATTTCATGATGGGCTTCATCTAAACAGGTACTTATTTTTGGATAAAAATACCGGCTACTCATGGCGTATATTGGGGGTTTGTCTTACTTTTTGTTGAAAAGTAAGCTCATCTAAAAACATAATCAGGCGGGTATAGTCACGTATAGACAGCCATGAAATATTATAAGGCATGCTTTTTAGCAGTTGAAAACCACGCTTGCGGTGTATTACCAACAGACGTTGCCAGCCGCCCTTTTGAAAACTGATTTCAAAACCGTTGAACTCTTCAAGGGGAATCGTGTTTTTCGTAAGCAGGCGCCGGCGCATCAACACCCACATCCACAGCATATTATAGCGAAAGGGCATATCTGTAATGCTTATGTTATTGCCTTCCACATGTAACTGAAAAAATGAAGGCTTGATATAAATTTCCAACAAGCGGAACAGAACGGTAGCCAGCAATACGCCGGTGAAAACATGTGGATAAAGAACCGGCGTAAAGAAATAGTGGACAATTAAGGCAATGCCGGCAGCGTAGCGACTCAATGATACCAAATCGCTGAATAGCAAATAACCGACGTAGCGCTTCCTGTTGTGTACGATAAACATAGCTTTTTCCGAACCACCATCCAAGTTAGCAAAAATATGGCAATCATTCTTTGCGCTTGAGGGTCAGCAGCAACAAAATGGTGGACAAGATGCCGGCAATGATCCAGCTGATAAGCGTCACGTAAGAAATGCCCCATAATTGGGGAATGTGTTGTCCGTAATCTACACGCAGGCTAAGACCGGAGAAGATAAGCAGGGCAGCAATAAGGATCGTCAATGACAAGCGGCGGATAAGCGATTCCATTTCACTGAGCAGCTCCTCGTATCCGGTGACTTGCATATTGAAGTGCAGCTTTCCTTGGCGCAGCTTGCCTAAGATGGTACGTACATCATCCGGCATTTGAGCAACCAGGTAACCGATTTGCAGGAATGTGTTGGCAAATTCGGCACGCATGTTTTCCCAAGAAAACTGTTCTGCCAGTAGTTTGGCACCATAGGGCTTGACAGCCTCGAGTGTGTCAAATGCCGGGTATATTTGCAGCCCAATGCCTTCAAGAATAGCCAGGGCACGCAGTATGAGGAATATATTGCCCGGTATTTGCAAGCTGTGCTTGTAGGCAATGCGTTGCAGACGCTCGGTGAAAAGCGTCATGCCTGCTTCCCCCGTATCGAGTATGACCAAGTCTTCGATAAGCTCTTCGAGGTCCTGCTCCAGCTCTTTGATATCTTCTATTTCGTGTTCTATTGCCAGTTGCTGCAGATTAAGCGCCATGCGTCGGGGGTCGCGCTGTGCCATGCCTATGAATACACCGGCAAAAGCAAAACGTTGAGCACGGCTTAGCTTACCTACCATACCGTAGTCAAGCAGGATAATATCCCCGTTGGGGCGCACCAATACGTTGCCGGGGTGGGGGTCTGCATGGAAGAAGCCATATTCAAAAATCTGCATGAGGTAAAGCTGAAGCCCACGTTGTGCCAGTATTTCGGGCGAGAGCCCCCAGGCGCGCAGCTGCTTGGTGTCGGTGATTTTGCAGCCGCTGACAAACTCCATCGTAAGCACCCGTTTGCTCGACAGCTCGCGGTAGGGCTTGGGAATATAGAGGCGGGGAACATGCTTGTATAGCTTCCGGAACTGCTCTATGTGACGAAGCTCATGTTGGTAGTCCAACTCACGCAGCAGGCTTTTTTCAAAAGCCTCTACTATCTCGTTGGGGTTCAGTATGCCAAGGTTTTTGAAGTAGTTTTCTGTGAGTTTCACCAGCTCTTTAATGAGCTGCAGGTCGGTGTGTATTTTGGTTTCTATGTCGGGGCGCTGCACCTTCACCACCACATCTTCACCGCTATGCAGGCGTGCGCGATGCACTTGCCCGATGGAAGCCGAGCCCAAAGGGATTTTATCAAAGAAAGCGAATAACTCATCCACAGGGCGCTGTAGTTCCTCTTCTATAATGCGCAGGGCTTCTTCATAAGGGAAAGGGGGCACATTGCTTTGCAGCTTTTCCAGCTCTTTGATAAGCGGGTCGGGCAGCAAGTCCGGGCGGTTGCTTGCTACTTGTGCCAGCTTTACAAAAGTGGGTCCCAGCTCTTCTACAACCATGCGTATGCGCTCCCAGGTAGTATAGGAAAACACGGGGCGTTCGCCTCGAAACCAGTCAGACTGCTGGCGTGCAGGAATCAATTTGCGCAGTGGCGTAGTAGTGACAAATTCCTCAAAGCCGTACTTCAGCAAGATGTTGATTACTTGCCGCAGCCTGTTGATATTGCGTATGGTTTGGAAGACGGTTGCCATGCTGTTGTTCAGTGTGGTTTTTTAAAAATAAGCATTTTTAAAAAAGAAGACCGATTGAATACCTTCAACCGGCCTTGCTTTCTATATGAAAGTCAAACCTTTACTTTTTGATTAAGCTTTGGCTTCTTCTGATTTTTTAGCCTTGCCGGCTTTGCTGCCTTCTTGAGCGGCCGTTTGCTCTGCCAAAGCTTTTTCCAGCTTTTCTACACGTTTGAGCACTTCGTTCAAGTCGTCTTCTGTTACGAACTTAAGCTTTTTGCTCACTTTTTCTACCAAGCTTTGCAGCTGAGTTTCAAACTCTTCGCGCTTGGTTTCAGTGTTCTTCAAGAACTCGTCTACGATTTTTTTACCTTCGTCGGTAGAAAGCTTGCTTTCTTCTACCAGCTTATCTACCGTTTGCTTCAGCGTTTCGGCAGTGATGGAAACCAAACCTACGCTGGTGTAGATGAATTTTTTTACAACTTCTTGCATATCCATAATTATACTTTTTTAAGTGAAACTTTTATACAATACAAATATAACCATTGTTTTAATTCATTGCAAATGAAAATGTTAATTTTTTTATATCAAAATATGAATACTATCTGTTTTATTGTACTTTTTTTATATTCTCTTGAACTTTAAACTTGGGGTTTACTTTTGCAGGCTATTTTTGAAGCCGCTTTGCACTTCAGAGGGGGCAGAGAAGCTCTGTGCCAACCCGCCCAGGTAGCTGCAGTTTTTTAGTGACTCCATGCCTTGAAATGCCACCTTTTGTTTTTTATATCCGAAGGCATCTTCCAATGTTTGACGGGTTTTGATATCGCCCATGCCCACTTCTATGTCTTCCATGGTCATTTGGCAGGGGTGTTCATAGCCGCAAGCGTGGGTAAGCTCCAAGAGCTCCTTCCGGAATACATTCATATAGTTTGCCAGACGATATGATTTGTCGGTAGGGTCCAAGCCTGACACCAACCACTTATTTTGTGTGGCAACTCCCACGGGGCAGTGGTTGTTATGACACTTTTGTGCCTGAATACAACCGATGGCCATCATGGCTTCGCGGGCTACATTGATGATATCTACCCCCATGGCAAAAGCCATCATGGCACGTGCCGGAAGCCCCAGCTTGCCCGAGCCTATAAATACCACCCGGTCGGTAAGACCGCGCTCAAGAAAAATTTGATAAACGGCCGTAAAGGCAAAAATGAATGGCAGCGATACATGGTCGGCAAAGTGGGGGGGAGCAGCCCCGGTACCCCCTTCGCCGCCATCAATGGTGATGAAGTCGGGTCCGGTACCGCGCGCCATCATTAGGTCGGCAAGCTCTTCCCAGTATTCCAGTTTACCTACTGCCGCTTTGATGCCCACCGGCAGCCCTGTGTTCTCTGCAATGGACTCCACAAAGTCCAGCAGCTCGGGTACATTGCGGAAGGCGGTGTGTGCCGAAGGTGAAAGTGCCGGTGTGTAGGGCTCAATGCCCCGTATTCGTGCAATTTCGGGCGTCACCTTCTTGGCAGGCAAGATGCCGCCCTTGCCCGGCTTGGCACCTTGCGATAGCTTGATTTCTATGGCACGAACAAAGGGATGTTGCTGCACCAAGTCCACCAGCTTGCTCATCGAAAAACGTCCTTGGGCATCTCTTACGCCAAAGTAACCGGTTCCAAAATGAAAAATCACGTCGGCGCCGTGGCAGTGATAAGGCGAGAGCCCGCCTTCGCCTGTATTGTGCCAGCAACCACACATCTTGGCGCCTTTATTCAAGGCTGTTACTGCATTCTTTGATAAAGAACCATAGCTCATTGCCGATATATTGATGATAGAGTAAGGACGCCAGGGGCGCTTTCGTCCATTGGCCAGCCCCATCACCTTGGCAGAGGGCAGAAAGTAGGGGTCGGTCGTATTGGGGTGCCCTTCCGGTGGCACATAAGGAAACAAGGATGGGTTTATGAACACATGACCTTGTGCATACACATCGGCATCGGTGCCGAATCCTTGGTAGTTGTTTTGTTTTTTGGCAGAGGCATAAATCCAGGAACGTTCGGCACGGTTAAAAGGGCGTTCTTCGCGGTTGTGTGCCACAATATATTGCCGTAGTTCCGGACCAATGGACTCAAGCAGATAACGTAGCCTGCCCACTACCGGAAAGTTGTGCTTGATGGTGTGCTTTTTATTGAAAAAGACGTCTTTGACTGCCATATAAAGCAGGACAATGGGCACCAAGAACCACAAAAAGTGCAGGCTGAGTTCTTCCCAGCGTATAATGCTTTCCACAAATGATTGAATATTTTTCCACATAGTATCCCTTTTTAGAGCTTAGTTACGATAGAAAGGAATTTACTAAATTTCAGGAGATAGACAGGGGCATTTAAAGAAAAAGGTATGGAAAAAATTCACTGGAAAGAAGAAAACAATGCTTTGCACGCCGAGTTGCAGTTCGCTGATTTCAAACAGGCATTCGCTTTTATGGTGCAGGTAGCCTTGCTTGCCGAGCAGCTGAATCACCACCCCGATTGGCGCAATGTGTATAACCGTCTGGAAATAAAACTAAGCACACACGATGCCGGCAATGTAATTACCGAACAAGACCGCCGGATGGCAGAGGCCATTAGTCATTTATATGCTCAATGGGGCAAAAAATAAAGGGCAGGGGCATGCCGTTGCATGCGCTTGGCAAAGGTGAGGGCTTCTTCATAACTGTGTCCTTGAAATTCGGCACTTTCCAAATGCAAAAGCGGAAAGCCCAAGAAAGGATGCGGAAGTACCCATATTGCCTGCTTGCGCAGTTTTTGAAGTTGGGCTTCCGGATAAAAAAGCAGGGCTGCATCGCTTACTAAAAGGGGGCGGTATGCAAGCGCTTGGTGAAAGTGCACATGCAGGCGAACATCAGGGGGCAGGTACAAAGCCGTAGCCAAAGCAAGCGCACTGTGTATTTCGCCCTTGCCTTTGGTGTAGCTTACAAGCCGTTGAGCCGCTTCTTTGTAAGGTGCATGGAAGGTAGCATAAGGTAACAAACGTTGTGTGGAAACCCAGCAAGCCCATCCCACGCCCAAGCCCATCAACAGGCTTCGCAGGAGCACACGGGAGGCAAGCATGTGTGTCATCAATTGCACCAAAGCCACATAAGCAATGAACACACTCAATAAAATGCCGCGGGGAGCCTTGGGCAAAAAGCTCATCAGCAGCAAAAGCCATAAGGCAAGAAAGTAAAGTATTGACTCTTGTCTTTGAGAGGGTATGTCTTTCAGGCGTAGCCACCAAAACAAAAGCAGCAGCACCCCTGCCAACGCCAATGGCTCATATTGCAAAAGATATTTGAAGTGAAAAAGTATGTCCAAAGAGCTTGCCTGCCGGAGATAATCTTTTCGGAAAAACAATGCCACCCAAGCAGCCGGATAACGCCACCAGGGAATCCCTTGCAAAGCACCTGTAAACATTAGCAAGAAAGGCACCCACAGCATGTGAACGCCTTGGCGCAGATAGCATATCAGATGACCGTGATGGCGGCCGGTCATAAGCCGGTAACCGTCGTGTAGCCATAAGCCGGTAAGCCAAAAGATGGACTTATACTCGAGCGTCAGGCAGATGCCCCACCAAAGCGCTTCGGCAAGCGTAGGCAACAGCCGGTTTGAGCGATTCTTATAAAGCCGCCACCACACAGTAAATCCCAGCAGAAAGAAGGCGGTTGTTTGTATGCCCCCATTGTGATAAAACAGCAGTGGGGTAAATTGCAATAAGACAAACAAGCTGAGGCGCTGCCACCGGCTACAAGCTACTTGAAAGCACCAATAAACGCTAATGAGCGCATAGAGCCCGGCTGTGAGTACTATCCACGCTTCTATGGATGCAAACAAGCGCCAAACAGCAGCCAAAATCAGCTGATACAGAGGGGCTAAGTGATGGAACAGCTCGTTAAAGTGCCCTGTTGCCAGCTGCTGGGCATTCCACGCATAGCGATGGGCGTCGTAGTCGGGCAGGTGAAAGCCGGGTGCGTAGTAAAGGTGCAGTATGACCATGCCGGCTACTGCCAGGCAGCTCATGCCGGCATTCATCAGGCTTGTTTTAAGATTGTTCATAATGTTGCACCAATTGTTGCAAAGCTTTCAAGCGTGCCTGATGACGCTGCTTTTCTTCCAGTACTACTGCAGGTGCCGCACGTTCCTTGCAATCGGGAGCGCTGCAACGTTCGCAGGTTTCACCCACTTTCCGGCCGCTCAGCTGTGCATTTTCAAGAAAGCGAAGCTTTTGTTTTGTGTTATCGTTAAGCAAAATGCCTATGGACACACTGCTTAAAGTAGCCGGTGTAGGGTACATGGAGCGCGCCATGGTGAGCACCCAATAGCGGTTGGGGCTGTCTATGTATTCCGATATTTGGGCATCGCAAAGGTAGCCCTCGTGCCGTTGGTTTTGCATGGACTGCAGCACCTGCAGCGATACCCAGCGCCGGCAGTAATGTTCATGCAAGGCAGTAGCATGAGGGTTGTGCAATTGCCCCAAGTGCATTTCTTTGGTTAAGCGCACTTTTTGGGAGGCGGTGTCCATACTAAAACGCAAGAAAAACAGCTCTTGCAGCCCCAAAAAATGAGGCAAAAGATTGGTGAAACGATGCAGCAATGTTTCGGGTGTTACCACATAGCGCTCGAGCAGTGCCAGCCAAGCCGAGGGTTGCCATCCGGGCATGTTCAGGAGCGACTCTATTTGAGGAAGCAAACTTGCCACAGGCAGCAGCAAAGCACCGGCAAAATAAGAGGCTTTGAAGTTGTTTAAAACTTCTTCAAAAGAGCTGATGGTAACCCATGAAAAAGTATAGGGGCGTGGCGAAAGAGACAAGTGGGCAAAGCCCAGCTCACGTGCCAATACGAAGCGTCTTTGGGCTTCAGACAAACGACGGTTTATTACCAACAGGCGTTTCTTAGGAATAAAAACAGAACGCAAGGCATACAACGCTTCTTGTTGGAAATTTTCATAAATGACCTGAATCCCCATGTGTTCGCGCAAAACGCCGGCAAGGGTATGACTGTCCGTCTCTTGCGAGGGCAGGTATTGTTGGCGAAAGTGGGTCGCTGCTTCTTCCAGGTCTTCAAAGTAGTTGTTGTGCATTTCTTGGTAGGAACGCAGCACAGAAAAGAAAAACTGCTCTACCTGCATGTCATAGTTCCGGCTGATTTCGATCAGGGTGCTTACAAAAGCGCTGAGCTTGGCCGGTGCATCGGCCAGCAGCTCAATAAGTTTGGCTTTGTCTATGCCCAATACTTCTAAAGGAAGCTCCTGCAACAAATTGGACTGCAGAAGCTCGGTCAGTGGGGCCAACTTGGGGTGCAGCTGAAGCGACACCAGCCAGTCGTAGCTTACTTCGAGGGCTTCTGCCAGGGCAGCAATTTTATCGGCTTTGGGGTATTTTTTACCTTTTTCTATTTCGTTCAAATAAGACACCGAAATGCCGGTGCGTTGCGAAAGTGTCTGCAACGACAAGCCTTTTTCCTGGCGCAATTGTCGAAGCTTAAGACCAAAGGTTAACCGGATGTTTTGTTCGTGCAGTGCCATGTCTGTGTTTTATTCGGCTTTTGTGCTGTTTTACCGCTTTTTATTGCGAAGGCAGCGGCATGCCCGCTTGCCTTTTACATAGGTTTGATTGCACAAAATAAAGAAGTTTTTGCGAAAAAATAAATTTAGCGAAAATTCGCTTGTTTTTTATTTTTCGCTTTTTTACATTTGAATCATACAACACAAACTATCAATTAAAAACATTGAGCCATGTCCACACCTGTTACCACCGAAGGCATTCGTATCACAGCCCCCTTGCATGAACGCTATGAAGAGATATTGAGTCCGGAAGCCCTGCGCTTTGTGGCTCACCTGCACCGCACCTTCAATGCCAAGCGCAAAGCACTTCTGGCAGAGCGGGAGGCGCGTTTCCAAGCCATCAGTGAAGGGCAGCCCCTTACTTTTCCAAAAGAAACAGAAGAAATAAGGGGCGGCGATTGGCAGGTAGCGCCCATACCGCAGGACCTGCAGGACCGCCGGGTAGAGATTACCGGTCCGGTTGACCGCAAGATGATTATCAATGCGCTCAACTCAGGCGCCAAGGTGTTTATGGCGGATTTTGAAGATGCCAATTCGCCCACGTGGACCAACTGCGTCGAGGGGCAAATCAATCTGTATGATGCCATCCGGCGCCAAATAGACTTTACTGCCCCCAATGGCAAACAATACAGCCTTAAAGAAAAAGTGGCGGTGTTGAAAGTGCGCCCCCGCGGCTGGCATCTGCCCGAAAAGCATGTACTCATTGACGGCGAGCCTGTCTCGGCTTCCTTATTTGATTTTGGCTTGTATTTCTTCCATAATGCCAAAGAGCTGTTGGCTCGCGGTTCCGGTCCCTATTTCTATCTGCCCAAATTGGAAAGCTATCAAGAAGCTGCCCTGTGGAACGAGGTTTTTGTGGAGGCACAACAATACCTTGACATTCCCGTGGGCACCATCAAAGCCACCGTGCTGATAGAGACCATCACGGCGGCTTTTGAAATGGAAGAAATCATTTATGCCCTGCGCGACCACATGGCAGGCTTGAATGCCGGACGTTGGGACTACATCTTCAGTGCCATCAAGAAATTCAGAAACCGGCCGGAGGTGCTCTTCCCCGACCGCGCTCAAGTAACCATGACCGTGCCTTTTATGCGCGCCTATGCCATGCGTGTGGTGCAGGCTTGCCATTTGCATGGTGCCCATGCCATTGGCGGCATGTCGGCTTTTATTCCCAGCCGCAAAGATGAGGAAGTGAATCGCCGCGCCTTCGATAAAGTGTATCAAGACAAGGCGTTGGAAGCACATACCGGCTACGATGGCACTTGGGTAGCGCATCCCGACTTGGTGCCTGTGGCATTACAGGCTTTCAAAGAGGTGCTTGGCGACAGCGTGCATCAAAAAGACGAAAAGCGTTCGGCGGCTTATGTCATTACCCCCAACGACCTGACCAACTTCCATGTAGAAGGTGGAAAAATTACCGAACAGGGCGTGCGCACCAATATCAATGTGGGGATTCTCTACATTGAGTCCTGGTTGCAAGGCGTGGGGGCGGCTGCACTTTATAATTTAATGGAAGATGCGGCGACTGCCGAAATATCGCGCGCCCAGCTGTGGCAATGGTTGCACAATCCGCGTGCCATATGGGACGACGGGCGCCGCCTCACCCCCGAGCTTTACGGGCGTCTGAAAGCCGAAGAAGTAGAAAAGATAAAACAGCTGCTGGGCGCCGACCGTGTGGCAACAGGCAAGTTGCAACAGGCAATAGAGCTTTTCGACCGTTTGGTGCTGGAAAAAGACTTTATCGACTTTCTGACCCTGCCGGCTTATGAACTTTTGGACTAAGTCCTTGAATCTGAACCCCTAAGAAACCCCTTATAAAAACCTTAAAAACACGAACCCCTATGAACAAGCAAGAAAGAATCGCTCAATTGGTCAACGAATGGAACACCAATCCGCGTTGGAAAGGCATTGAACGCCCTTATACTGCCGAAAAGGTGGTGTCTTTGAGTGGCAGTGTGCAAATAGAGTACACCTTGGCAAAGCGTGGTGCCGAAAAGTTGTGGAAACTGCTGCACACCGAGCCTTTTGTGGCCGGTTTGGGGGCGCTGACCGGCAACCAGGCGGTGCAGGAAGCACAAGCCGGCTTGAATGCCATTTACGTGAGTGGGTGGCAGGTGGCTGCCGATGCCAACCTGGCCGGTGAAATGTATCCGGACCAAAGCCTGTATCCTGTCAACAGTGTGCCCATGTTGGTAAAACGCATCAACAATGCTTTTATGCGGGCAGACCAACTGCAGACACTTTCGGGCGAAGGTAATATTGATTACTTCTTGCCCATTGTGGCAGATGCAGAAGCAGGCTTTGGTGGCAACCTGAATGCCTTTGAGCTGATGAAAATGATGATTGAGGCAGGCGCGGCCGGTGTGCATTTCGAAGACCAACTGTCGTCGGCAAAAAAATGCGGTCATTTGGGCGGCAAAGTGTTGGTGCCTACCCAAGAAGCCATACAAAAGTTGGTGGCGGCACGTTTGGCTGCCGACATCTGCGGGGTGCCCACTGTCTTGATTGCACGCACCGATGCCGATGCCGCCAATTTGATTACCAGCGACATTGACCCGCGCGACCGGCCTTTCATTACCGGCAAACGCAGTGCAGAAGGCTTCTATTATGTGAAAAACGGAATAGAACAAGCCATTGCCCGCGGTTTGGCATATGCCCCCTATGCCGATTTGTTGTGGATGGAGACTTCGCATCCGGACTTGGGCGAAGCTCGTGAATTTGCACAAGCCATCCATGAAAAATATCCGGGCAAGCTCTTGGCTTACAACTGCTCGCCTTCGTTCAATTGGGCAGCGAAGTTGTCTGAGTCGGAGATGGCTACTTTCCGTGAAAAGTTAGCCGAGATGGGCTATAAGTTCCAGTTCATCACTTTGGCAGGTTTCCATGCTTTGAATACGGCCATGTTTGAATTGGCAATGGCTTACAAGCAGCACGGCATGTTGGGCTACTCACAGCTGCAGCAACGCGAATTTGCTTTGCAGGAAAAAGGCTTCAAGGCAGTGAAACACCAAAGCTTTGTGGGAGTGCCTTATTTCGATGCCGTTCAAGAAACAGTGACCGGGGGCCTGGCTTCCACACTCGCCTTCAAAGGCTCTACCGAAGAAGAGCAGTTTTAAGCTTTGTTTTCAACAGTTTTTAAAATCCATATAACGAAAGATAGGTTTTAAAAAGGCAGTCCTTACTGAGGGCTGTCTTTTTGCTTGTTTTGAGGGCAATTGTTTGGGAAAAGCCATGTTTACGGATGATTTCGAAAATCTCATGGGGCATGCACGATAAGAAAAGCCCTACTTTTGTGTTTAAATTGGTAGCGCTTACAAAGGAAAAAACTATGCAGCGGGACGGACTGAAAGAGCGGCATACTGCCATCGTCAAGCAGATAGCCGCAGACTTGGGCTTTGACTTTTGCGGCATATCGGAGGCTACTTTTTTGGAAGAAGAAGCCCCCCGCCTGGAAGCATGGCTCAAAAAGGGCTATCATGGGCAAATGCGCTACATGGAAAATCATTTCGACAAGCGCCTTGATCCGCGCAAGTTGGTAGAAGGCGCGCGTTCGGTGGTTTCTTTGCTTTACAACTACTATCCGCCCGAAACCTTGCCCGAAGAAGACAATTTTAAGATTTCGAAATATGCCTACGGCAGAGATTACCACAAGGTGATTAAAAAGAAACTGAAGCATTTTATGCAACGTCTGCAAGCCGAAGTGGGGGAGGTGCACGGGCGTGCTTTCGTAGATTCAGCCCCGGTGATGGATAAAGTGTGGGCAAAACGTAGCGGCTTGGGTTGGATAGGCAAGCATTCCAACCTCATCAACCGTAAGATGGGCAGCTTTTTCTTTATTGCAGAGCTGATTATTGACCTTGAATTGGTGCCCGATGGTCCCATAAAGGACTACTGCGGCACTTGTACACGCTGCATGGAGGCATGCCCTACCGGTGCCATCGTGGCGCCCTATGTGGTGGATGGCAGCCGTTGCATTTCGTATTTGACCATTGAGCTGAAAGAGCAGCTGCCGGCTGCCTTCAAGGATAAAATGGAGGGATGGGTGTTCGGTTGTGATGTGTGTCAAGATGTATGTCCGTGGAACCGTTTTGCGCGCCCACACCACGAACCGGACTTTTTGCCTTCGGAACAGCTCAAACAGATGCGCCGCGGCGATTGGATGGAACTGACCGAAGAAGTATTTGAGACACTGTTCCGGGGTAGCGCGGTGAAGCGTACTGCCTATGAGGGCTTGAAACGCAACATCCGGTTTGTAGCAGGTGAAAAAAAAGAGCCGCCACCGGCAGGTGAAGGCTCTTGAAACCGCTGTGCTACTTTTTAGTTTTGGGGCTCTTGACGGAAGGAGAAGGCAAAGCCTAAAATATCGTCGTTTTCGTCGATGATGGGTTCTACATTCACAATTACATCCACGTGTTTACGCCCGAGTGTTATTTTCCTGAAAATGCTCCTTCGTTCTTTCATGACTTCGTCCAGTATGCCTTCAACAGTCTTCCGGTCGGCTTCTATGGGTATGGCATTGAGTAAGGAGGTCCGCTTTTCAATGCCCACAGCATAAATGCTTTCTATCTCTTGGCGGAAGCCCTTGTTGAAGTTGAGCAGGCGCGCATCCAGGTCCAAAGTAGCAATGGGCAGGGTGCGTTGTTCGATGAGCTGCTCGGTAAGACGCAACACAGCCCGCATGGCTTTTTCTATTTGCTGACGCTCGATTTCTTCCATGCGCAGGCTTAGCAAGTCCATCATAGAAGTTACAAAGCTTTGCTCTTCAATATGCCACTCGCGCGGGGTACGCACGTGTTCACAGGCAATCATGCCTTTCAGACGGTTACCTATGCGTATGGGGTAGCACAAGAGCGAAGTAATGCTGGCTGCTGCCAAATACTCCATGGTGAGTTCTTTGGTGCGTGGGTCCACTTGGGCATATTCTGCCACTATGACGGGCTCTTCTTTGAGCGTTTTGAAGAATTTGGGTGCTTTGTCTTCCAACAATATCTTTCCGGAAGTATGCCTGTCGACGGTCTTGTCGTAGAGGTCCACGCACTTGAGCTGTCCGTCTTGATATTCCCATACGCTTACGCGCGCCACATTGACCGTATGTGCTACGGCTTTAGTTACTTCTTGCGCAAAAGGACGCAGCCCCTCTTCATCGACACGCTGCGCGCCCAAGGTAGTCAGTATTTCTATTTGCTGACGCAGGCGCTCTTTGCTTTCAATAATAGCCTCTTCATTCTCTTTCTGCTCGGTGATGTCCTGGTAAGTGCCGATGATTCCAATGATATTGCCTTCGCTGTCGGTAAATGGTATTTTGCTTACGCGCAGCCATACCTGTTTGCCGTCGGCCTGCACAATAGACTGCAGCACATCGATTTCAGGGATGCCCGTTTCCATTACTTTTTGGTCAGAAGCAATGTAAAATTCTGCTTCGTGTTCATCCCAGAGGTCATAGTCAGTTTTGCCAATGATGTCATCTATACTTTTAGCGCCGATGATTTGTAAGAAACGCTGATTGCAACCTAAGTAGATGGAGTTGCGGTCTTTCCAGAAGACACTGTGCGGCAGGGTGTCGATGATTTTCTGCAGCGTGTCTTTTGACTTGCGCAGCTCTTCTTGCACCTCTTTTTGGCTGGATATATCGCGTACCGAGAATATGCGGATGCGTTGTCCGGCATATTCATGCACTTTGTTGTGTATTTCTATGGGGATGCCTTCGCCGGCTTTGTTTATCAGTATAGCCTCAAAGGGTTTGGCATAGCCTAACTGCATGTTGATGATGGCCAGCGCTTTGCTTTCAGGGTCTAAGTAGTCAAAGAAATACTGTCCGATAAGCTCTTTTTCTGAATAGCCGATAATGCGGCAGAAAGCACTGTTTACATCCTTAATAAAGCCTTTGTCGTGAATGATAATACCTTCTGTGGTGGCCTCGGAAATGGCTTTGAGCCGTTGCTCGCTCTTTTGGATGGCTGTTTCTGCCAGTTTTTGCTCTGTAATGTCTTTGGTAAAGCAAACGATGCCGGTTAGTTGGCCGGACTTATCGTACATCGGGTTGTAGAAGCGAAGATAATAATGCTCGTGCTCGATAATTTCGGTTTGTTTTTTCTTTTTACTGAGCCCGACTTCTTTTGTTTCTTTGTAGGTATCTATTTTAGAAAAGGCACCTTTTTCAAGCGCACGTTTAAAGTCCTCTTCGAGTTGGGCTTTCAATTCAGAGCGCTTGTATTCGAAATCATTGAATATATGTTGCCCTATGGCAGGCATGCTTCCTGTTTCCCGTTTCATGAATTCCGCCCAGCGGGTATTGAAAGAAATAATGCGGAATTGCTCGTCGACAGCCACTATTTCATCTTCGGTGCTCTCCAGGATGGCACGCATACGGGCACTTTCCAGCTCGCGCTCTTTCTCTATTTTTTGCTTTTCGGTAATGTCGCGCAGGATAAGCGCCAAAGCTACTATTTCGTTGCGGGCATCCCGTACGGCTATCACATTACCGATGCAATACACCGGCAAGAAGGTGCGCTGGCTGATAATTTCCAGCTCGCCTTCCCAAAAACCTTTTTCCAGCGCTTGCGGAATGGCCTGTTGAGTAAAGCGTTTCCACTCTGCTTTTTCGAAGAGGTCCTGCAGGCGGGCGCCTTTGCTTGGGGCAATACCATATTGTTTTTCACTGATTTTGTTGGAATAAGTAATGTGGTATTGCAGGTCGGTCATTAAGATGAGGTCGGTGGTGTTGTCGATGATGGCAACAAACTTTTCTTGTTCGGCCTTTTGGCGCTCCAGCTCTTCGTTTTGTTGGCGAATACGGTCCTCTATGCGTTTTTGGCGCGTAATGTCTTGAATGGTACCGTACAGGAAACGCACTTTGCCCCGGTTGACATCCATTTCTTTCTTGATGGACAGCGTAACGTAACGCATTTCGCCATCGCTTTGGCGGATTCGGAACTCTGCGAAGCCTTCATAATTTACGTCTTGCGTTTTGATGGCTTCGGCTAAGGTATCGGAGACCAGCTTGCGGTCTTCTTCTACCACGAACTTGTTGAGGAAGCGGGTAGTGGGCAATTGATAGCCGTTCTCTACTTCACGGTTGGTTTTTAGCAGGTTGTAAAGGTGTTCGTTGGCAATTATCATTTCTTGCTCTATGTCGAGCTTCCAAGGTGCCAAGTTGGCCAGTCGCAAGGCTTCTGACAGCTGCGCTTCTTTTTCTTGCAGTTCCATTGTGCGCTGCCGCACTTGCCGCTCGAGGTTTTCTTTCATGCGCTCCAGCTCTTGCTTGTTGCGCTCCATCTCTTCTTGCGTTTGCGCCAGCTTTTCCAAGCTTTTACGCATCACTTGCTCCTGTTTGCGCATTTGTTCGGTGGCTTCTCGCGATTCTTCCAGAAGCTTGTTCATGCGCGCCGTACGCTTGATGGTGGCAATGGTCGAAGCCACGTTCTCCGCCACCTTTTGCACAAACTCTACTTCATGCTCTTCGAGCTTTTTGAAAGAGGCTATCTCTATGGCACCGTAAGTTTCTTCATGGTCAATGAGGGGTACAATCAGCAAATTTTGCGGTGTGGCTTCGCCCAAGCCGGACGATATTTCGAGATAGTCTTCGGGCAGTTTGTCTAAGTGCAAAGTGTCTTTTTCAAGTACAGCTTGCCCCACGAGGCTTTGCCCCAACTCCAAGCGTTTTTGAAGGTATTTACGTTGGTTATAGGCAAAACCGGCCTTTAATTCAAGATAGCGGTTTCCTTCTTCGTCTTCTTCCAGCACAAACAGGCCACCTTGGTCGGCGCCCAAGTATTTCACCAAAGAGGCAATGACCTGATAGGCAAGTTCTTCGCTGTCGTTGGTATATTCGCGCAAAATGCCAATAAGCTGTGCAAAGCCTTCGTTTGCCCATTGGCGGCGCTTTTCTTCTTCGGCCAGCTGACGTAACTGCTCGCGCAGCTCCACCAGCGATTTTCCGAGAGCATCTTTGGGGCTTCGGGGTGAAAAGTCAAAATTGAAGTTTCTTTTTCGCAGCTGCTCGGTAAAGCGGGTGGTCTCACGCAGACTGTTGGTGAGGGCATTCAGGTGTTCTGCCAGCTTGCCCAGCTCGTCGGGGGCTTCATACAACACTTTTTTCTCCACGTTGCCTTGTGCCAGCTCGGCGGCCGTCCGGCTGAATGCTTCAACAGGCTTGATGAAGGCGCGGGTAAAGTAAATATAGCCTATGACACAAAGCGCCAGCAGCCCCAACGCCCCCAGTACCATTGCCAGGCGAATGAGAAACTGACGCTTGATATAGTCTTGCACGAGTAACTCGGTGAGTTGGTGGTGGCTTTCTTGCAGTCCGGGATATTGTTCAATAATATTTTGAAAGGCGCGCTCCACTTCCGGGTTGAGCTTTTTCTGCACCTTGGGCGCCACCGTTTCCAATACGATGGTTTGTACTTCCTCGAAGTCTTCAAATACTTCATTGGGCATCTTCATCTGCTGCTCATTCACAACGGTATCCAACACCACTTGTTTTTCAAGCAGCACATTCAGCTCATCGCGATAGCGCTCCCACTGTCTTTTGATTTTATCTAAGATTACCCGTTCGGCGCCTTCAAGAGGAATAATCCGGATACGCTCTGTTTGTATTTGCACCACCCCGCCTTTGTCCAAGTAGTTGAGGTTATGGCTGTACTGCTCTATATTCTTTCGTAGTTCTCTTTTGGCTTCCAGCTCTTCGTTCAAAATAAGCGTGGCATAAAAAGTGGTTTCGCGCAGAAGCCGCTCATTGCTACGCGACAGTTCAATAGCGCCGGCATCTTTGCGCAATTCCATGCTCTGCCAAAAAACAATCGAGTAGCTGCACAACACAACCAAAAGCATGGCACCAAAAAGCACTGCCAGCTTTTGTTTTAGACTCAGTTGCTTTATTTTTTGTATCATATTCTACACTCGAGTTAGCTTTCGCATTTATTTTACATCTAAACCCTAAGATAAGGAAAAAATAAAGATTTTATGCCGTGGAGCACGCTGTTTCCTGCAGCAAAGAACCGGAGCACCAAGCGGGAGTTCCGTTGTGTTTGAAAAAAAGAAAGCCATGTTTTGAATGTTTTTTCTCAAAAATCTATTGTATATTTACTACGGGATGTCCTGTGGCATTGTTCTTGGTTGTATGCTTTAAATAAGAAAGAAAAAACAAAAGTTATTATGAAAAGGGAATGGATCTACAAATTGGTATTGGGTTTGTGCTTGCTTATAGGAGTGGAAACCCACGCACAGCATAGCACAGCAGGTATTGTCTTTTTTGAGGGCTCTTGGCAGGAGTTACTTGCCGAGGCAAAGAAAACGGGGAAACCTTTCTTTGTGGATTTCTATACCGACTGGTGCGGACCTTGTAAAATGCTTGAAAAAAATACCTTCCGGAATAAAGAAGTAGGTGATTTTGCCAATAAAAATTATATTGCCTACAGGATAAATGCCGAAAAAGGCGAGGGCATAGAACTGGCCGATAAGTATCGCATACGTGCCTATCCGAGCATTTACTTCTTTGATTCAGAAGGGCGACTGGTTGAAAAAGTGATAGGCTATCACACACCCGATCGCTTCCTATACGTGATGGAGCAAATCTTAGCAAAGATCAAATAAAGGCTTGCAGGGGCAAGCATAAAACAAAAACGGCGGAAAGCTCTCATGGCCTTCCGCCGTTTACTTTTAATTACGGGTTGGTTTTTTATTGCCACATGATGCTGATTTTTTCGGGGCTTATTTCCTTGAATTCGATGACCCACTGCTCGTCACCCACCCGGACGCGCACTTTGCGCTCATCTATCTTTTCCCAACTGCCTTTGACCATCTCATGCGCATCGTTGGGGGCAAGGGTCAGCCAATGAAAGGTGCCGTCTTCATCGAACTTCATGCGTTCGCGAAAGCGGGCCGGCGGCAACGACGTGCCTTCCTTGACATAGACTTCCATGCCATTTTGGTCTTGCTCACGCGCGTGCACCCAAGTCGATTGAAAAATGATACTTTCGTATTGCTTATTTTGCCCGTTGCTGCTGCTTTGTTGGCTTTTTTTACTACATTGATGAGCGGAGGCCACTACCCAAAGGCAGCCGAGCATCGTCAAGATAAACATTTTACAGGATGGTGTTTGCATAGGAAACTTATATTAAATCGTACTTTACAAGCAAGATAATGAATCAAATAGATATGGACAACCGGGCTATAGCACGCCAATTGGAATTATATGCACAATTGCTTGACCTGCACGGAGTGGAACAGAAAGCGCGTGTGTATCATGCTGCTGCTTTCCGGATAGAAAAGCAAGAGGTACCCGTAGCCGGACTGGCCGTGTCTGACTTGACAAAGCTGCCGGGTATCGGAAAAAGTATTGCCGAAAAAATCAAAGAAATTGTTGAAACAGGCAGTTTCAAAGAGTTGAACGAGCTGTTGGAGCGCACACCCCAAGGATTGCTTGACCTGTTTCAGGTCAAGGGGTTGGGTGTGAAAAAAATCAGGCGGTTGTGGGAAGAGTTGGGCATTGATTCTTTGGAAAGCCTTGAAAAGGCCTGTTTGGAGGGAAAGGTGGCTGCATTGCCCGGTATGGGTGAAAAGACCCAGCAGGCCATCATGGAAAGCGTTGCTTTTTTGAAGCAGACACAGGGCAAGTGCTTGTGGGTACAGGCAGCAGCACGTGCAACCGGCCTGCAAGAGGAAATACAAAACCAATTGAAAACCGAAGTGCAATGTGTAGGGCAGCTGGCACGCAAAGAACCGGTGGTGTCTGCCATTGAACTGATGGTATTGACTGAGTCGCCGGCTGCCCTGCATGCCTGCTTGCGTAAGATTGACCACCTGAAAGAGACACCTGAAAGCAGTGGGCTTTTCTGTTGGCGGGGCATAGATGAAGGGTCGCAGTTGCCGGTCGAGGTGCATACCGTCACGCCGGAACACCGTGCTTCCATGCACTTGATACTGACGGCTACAGAGGCGCATTTGGGGTATCATCTGAACGGCCAAACCTTGCTTCAAACAGCGCTCAGCATGCCGGCTGCCCCATCGGAACAGGCCATTTATGCGCGCTTGGGGGTGCCTTACATCATTCCCGAAATGAGAGAAGGAAAGCACGAATGGGAGTGGGCAAAAAAATACACACCGGAGCAGCTTGTGGAGCGGGAAGACCTGCGGGGGGTGGTACACGCCCACACAACCTACAGCGACGGCAAAAATACCCTTACCGAAATGGCAGAAGAGGCACGGCGCTTGGGCTACGAATACTTGGGCATCACAGACCACTCGCAGTCGGCTTTTTATGCCAACGGGTTGAGCGAGGAGCGCGTGCGCAAACAGTGGCAAGAAATCGAGCAAATCAACAGCCGGCTACAGGACTTTCAGTTGTTGAAGGGCATTGAGGTGGATATCTTGGCAGATGGCAGCTTGGACTACCCCGATGACTTTCTGGCGCAGTTCGATTTTGTGATTGCTTCTGTCCATTCGGCGCTTTCCATGAGCCGTGAAAAGGCAACTCAACGCTTATTGAAGGCCATTGAAAATCCGCATGTTGATATTTTGGGACACTTGACCGGGCGTATTTTGCTTGCGCGCGAAGGCTATCCGCTCGATATGGAGCAAGTCATACGGGCGTGTGCCGAACATCAGGTGGCTATTGAGGTGAATGCCAGCCCTTCGCGCTCGGACCTGGATTGGGAGTGGATTTTTTATGCCATGGAGCAGGGCGTGAAACTACTGATTACGCCTGACGCACACAGCTGCGAAGAACTGCAGTATATGGATTGGGGCTTGCAATTGGCACGAAAAGGCGGCATGACCAAAGAGGTGTGCCTGAACTGCTTAAGCAGCACGGCTTTTTTGAGTTTTTGCGCAAAAAAAGGCTGAGCGGTTATGTGTGGGGTTGCCGTTATATGGGACAAGCATGCCCGCCTCAACGACCACCCTATGCGGCAAATGCTCAAGCAGCTGAGCAAGCGTGGTCCCGATGATGAACATTTCCTGCAACTACCTCTTACTCATGGACAGTTGTTTATGGGGCACACTTTGCTTCGCTTCTATGAGCATGCGCCCCGCCAACCGGTGCGCAACCCGGCGTATCCGCTTTATCTGGTTTACAACGGGCAGATTTACAACACCACAAAGCTAAGCAGGCGCTTCTCTTTGTCTCATGTACCTTCCGATACGGAGCTGCTTTGGTACTACCTTTATGCACAGACCAATGGAGAGAGCGTACCGGCATTGGAAGGCATGTATGCATGGGTAGCTTACGACCACCTAAATAACCGTTTGCTGTTGGGACGCGATGAACAACTCATCAAGCCCTTATATTACTATGAAGATGAAAACTACTTGATTATTGCATCGGAAATCAAGGCGATTCAGGCAAGTGGTTTGTGTCGCCTTACGCTCTGTGCCCGGCAAATACAGCACTATTGGCGGTTCCGGGCACCGGAAACGGGCAACACTTTCTTCCGGGAAATCAAAGCTTTGCCGGCCGGCATGTGGCAGTTCCCGCTTCAGCCACAAAGGCAACTCACACACCACAAGAAGCGGCTGGGCGAGGTAAACCCTTTGCTCTTTACCTATACGCACCTGTCCGAAACACAAATAGTAGAAAGTGCCTATGGTTGGTTATTGGAGGCGGTAGCCATGCAAAGCCGGGTGGGTAGTCCGGCAGTGTGGTTAAGTGGGGGCGTTGATTCTTCTTTGCTGTTGGCTCTATTGCATGAAGGAGGAGAAAAAGCAGTGCCGGCACTGACCATCGTGCCCGGGCAAGAGGGAAAAAGACCGCGCACTGCCACGAAAGATGTTTATTACGCGCAGAAAGTAGCACGTTATTTTCAAGCCGAGTGGCATCCGGTGGAGGTGCGAAGGGATGAATTCCTTGAACAACTGCCCGGCTTTTGGCAGCTTGCAGACCAACCTATTGCCGACCCGGCTACTGCCTTGGTGCACCTATTGGCAGCGCAAACCGCCCCCATAAGCCGCTGTGTGTTGGCGGGCACCGGGGCAGATGAATGGTGGGCCGGTTATGAACGGCACCGGGCATGGGCTTATTATTTGAACCATACCGCCTGGTGGCACCGGCTTGCACGCCTCGCCAAACCATGGGTAAAGCGACTGCCTTTGATGCATGACCGGGTGCGTCAACTGAAAAAATGGCTCTTCCCTCTGACCGGCACGCCGCCCGAATATTTGTACTACGAATGGGCTTCTTTGCGCTTGCCTGCTGCTTTGCCCAAGTACCTGCCACCTTTGCACACAACGGCAGACGCCCTGCAGTTTGACCGCAATTTTTATTTGCCTCAGGTGCTACTGTCTGCCCAAGATTACTATGCCGGCCGGCATGCCGTGGAAGTACGAGTGCCCTATTTGATGCCTTTTATTTTACGCTTACTGCAACGCTTGCCTGCCGATATGCTTTTAACCAAGGGCAAGAAGTGGGTATTGAAAACACTCTTGCAGCGCTTAGCCCCCGGCTTGGCACCGGTAGCCAAGCGCAGAAAAGAAGGCTTTGGGGTGCCTCTGGGCGACTGGATGCGCCAAACGGCTGACGCCTCTTTGTGGGCTGTGTTTCGAAATGCCCAAGCCCCTGTTTATGAGCATATTGACTTTGAAGATGTGCAGGCATTATGGAAACAACATCTTCACCACCACGATGACTTTACGCATGAACTATGGGCGGTGCTGCAGATGAATGCGTTTTTGCAGGCTCAATAGCGAGGTGTTTTTTAGCACCCCGCTTGTATGTTTTTTGACAAAAAAGCCCTTCCGGCGCGTTGTTTTTCATGCCAAAATTCCTTAGCTTATCTAAACATTTAGATTTTATTTTTAAACCATCTAAACACAAGGCTTATGGCAGCAGAACTGTTGAAAATACACCCGCAAAATCCGGAAGAGCGCAAAATACGGAAGGTAGTGGAATGCCTGAAGGAAGGGGGCGTGATTATTTACCCTACCGACACGGTTTATGGCATTGGTTGCGATATCCATAAGAAGCAGGCTGTGGAACGTTTGTGCAGAATCAAAGGCGTGGACCCCAAAAAAGCGCGGCTTTCTTTTATTTGTCATGACCTGAGCCATATTGCCGAGTATGCCAAGGTGGAAACGCCTATTTTTAAAATCATGAAGAAAGCACTGCCCGGACCTTTTACCTTTATTTTGCCTGCCAACAGCAAAGCCCCCGACGGCGTGCTTTATAAGCGCAACACGGTAGGTATTCGTGTGCCCGACCACCCCATTCCGCGCATGATAGTAGAGCAGCTTGGAAATCCCATCATCACTTCGTCGATTCATGATGAAGACGAAATCATAGAATACACCACAGACCCACAAGAAATTTACGAGCGCTTTAAGCATTTGGTGGATATTGTCATTGATGGCGGACCGGGCAACAACGTGCCTTCTACTATTGTGGATTGCTCAAATGGAGAGGTAGAGGTAATACGCGAGGGTGCAGGCGACATTTCCATGTATGTATAGGCAGAGAAAGCAATGCAGTTTGTAGTAAAGGTAATATCCATAGAACAAGGAAAAACCCTTTTTATTCATCGTTTTCAGCGTTTCGAGCAAGCATATGAATTTTATTGGATGCTCAATGGAACGATTTTTTTCGAAAAAGTATGTGTAAAACTGTTGACTGCCGACTACGAGTTGATTAGTTCGTTTGAGAGCCGTGCGCCCGACCAAATCAACAATCGTTAGGCTGTCAGCAGCAGCAGAAATGGATACAGAAAGGCGCTATCGCTCACGATGCGGTAGCGTTCTTTTTCAGAAAAAAAAGAAGGATAGCGAACCACTGCCCACAAGGTAGTTGCCATTGCCCAAAGCACAAGCATCAAAGCCGGGTGTTGCCACAAAGCGGCAGCCAGCAAGGCAGCCCAGATGATGAGCGTAACAATCAAACGGTGCATGTGCCGGTCAGGCAACCATTGAGCCAACGAGCGTTGTCCGTCTTTTTGGTCGGAATGCCGCTCATACATGGCAATGATGAGCAAATTGGCCCATGCCAGCAGCAGCAGACTGCCCCCCAGCAAGTAAGTGTCGCCTGTAAGGCAACGCAGCCGGCAAGCTGCCCAGTGCCACAAGCCGGCGCCGGCTATATAAATGGCAGCCACGCGCAGCTCTTTACTAACATCGACCCAGCAATAAGGCAGCAGTTCCAAAGCAAAGTGTATGGCTGAAAACAGCCCTAAGCCCAAGCCGGCATAAATAACCGGAGCAGGTGCCCACCGCCATAAAAGCCACACATCGACCACCAACAACAGTCCGCCCACCGCAGTTAGAGGCTTAAAAAAACGTTGGTGAACACGATGACGAAAGGTATGTGCACGATGACGGATGCGCAGGGCATCCCATAAGTGGTCAGCCGTGTAAATAAGCCACACCGAAATACCCAGTATCAAATAGGGGGGCAGCTGTGTGAGTGCTTGTTGCGACAAGTAGCTGAAAGCATACAAAACCGCACAGGCACTCAAACAAACATCGATGCTTAGGGCACGCAGCCATTTCCATAAGGTGCACATGTTCACAGGCTTTTTACAAAAATAGTGCATTGAAATTTCTACCTTTCATCAAAAGCCTGTACATTTGTTGAAACGACTTATCCAGAAAGACCGAGGCAATGGGGCCGTTGACGTCTTAGCAACCATGCACGCCCGTGCATAAGGTGCTAATTCCCACCCTCTCGCTGTGTGGAGGGAAAGATAAGTCAGCTTCGAGCCGTCGCTGATTTTTCTGTGCATAAGTCCACCGGTGGCATCACCTTTTTTCTGCTTGCCAAACAGAAAGAAGTTTGTTTTTACTTTTTAATTAAACCAACAGCTATGAGTGTACATCCTATTGAAGAGGCATTGAAGCAGCGCATCTTGGTATTAGACGGTGCCATGGGCACCATGATTCAGCGCTACAAGCTCACTGAAGCCGACTATCGCGGTGAGCGCTTCCGCGATTTCCCCCACGAGCTTAAGGGAAACAATGACCTCTTATCTTTGACACAGCCGCATATCATTCAGGAAATTCATGAGCAGTATTTGAAGGCCGGTGCCGACATCATCGAAACCAACACCTTCAACAGTACCGCCATCTCACAAGCCGACTACCATTTGCAAGAGGTGGTATATGAGCTGAATTACGCTTCGGCGCGTTTGGCGAAAGAGGTAGCCCGCCGCTTTACGGACAAGCCCCGCTGGGTGGCCGGTTCCATAGGTCCCACCAACCGGACCGCTTCCCTTTCGCCCGACGTGAACCGGCCGGCTTATCGTGCCATCACCTTCGACGAGCTTGTGGAGGCCTACTACGAGCAGGTGCGCGGACTGGTAGAGGGGGGCGTCGATTTACTGCTGGTTGAAACCGTCTTCGACACACTGAACGCCAAAGCAGCTCTTTTTGCCATTGAAAAGTACTTCGAAGACAGCGGCAAAGCCCCTTTGCCGGTGATGCTTTCGGGCACCATTACCGATGCCAGCGGGCGCACCTTGTCGGGGCAAACCGTTGAAGCTTTTTTGGTGTCTTTGTCGCACTTCCCCTTGCTAAGCATTGGACTGAACTGTGCCTTGGGGGCAGACCTGATGCGCCCCTATGTGGAGACCTTGGCCAAACAAGCCCCTTTTTTCACTTCGGCACATCCCAACGCGGGTTTGCCCAATGCCTTCGGACAATATGACCACACGCCCGAAATCATGGGGCAAATGATAGAGGAGTTTTTGCGCGAAGGCTGGTTGAATATCGTAGGGGGGTGTTGTGGCACCACGCCGGAACATATCCGCCTGATTGCCGGGCTGGCACAACGTTATGCTCCGCGGCAGCGCCCTGCCAAGCGCCATGTGACAGCGCTGAGCGGCTTGGAGCCCTTGTATGTAAACGAGGTCACGGGCTTTGTCAACATAGGCGAGCGCACCAACGTATCGGGCTCTCGCAAGTTTGCCCGCTTGATTCGGGAAGGGAACTACGAAGAAGCCCTGTCGGTAGCACGCCAGCAGGTGGAAAACGGTGCGCAGATGATCGACGTCAATATGGACGAAGGCATGCTTGATGCCGAGGCTGCCATGACCCACTTCCTGAATCTGATTGCTTCGGAGCCGGACATTGCCCGTGTGCCGGTGATGATTGACTCTTCGAAGTGGAGTGTATTGGAGGCAGGCTTGAAATGTGTGCAGGGCAAGGCAGTGGTTAATTCTTTGTCTTTGAAAGATGGCGAGGAAGAGTTTTTACGGCGTGCGCGCTTGGCACGTCGCTATGGGGCTGCCGTGGTGGTGATGGCTTTCGATGAGCGGGGGCAAGCCGACACCTTCGAACGGCGCATTGAAATTTGTGAGCGTGCTTACCGCTTGCTCACCGGGCGCCTGAATTTCCCCCCGGAGGATATCATCTTCGACCCCAATGTGTTGACCGTGGGCACCGGCATTGCCGAGCACGCCAACTATGCCCTTGACTTTGTGCGGGCTGTGGCATGGATAAAGCAAAACTTGCCCCATGCCAAAACCAGTGGTGGCATCAGTAACGTATCTTTTTCTTTTCGTGGCAACGACCGCGTGCGCGAAGCCATGCACTCGGCTTTCTTATACGAAGCCATCCGCGCCGGCTTGGATATGGGCATTGTGAATGCCGGCATGATAGAAGTGTATGAAGAAATTCCCAAAGACCTGCTCGAACACGTCGAAGATGTGTTGTGGAACCGCCGCCCCGATGCCACCGAACGGCTCATTGCTTTTGCCGAAACGCTCAAGAGCGATGGGGCGCAAGTCGAAAAGCAAGCCGAAGCCTGGCGGGAAGGCAGTGTCGAGGAGCGCCTTAAACACGCTTTGGTCAAAGGCATCACGGACTACATAGAAGCCGACACCGAAGAAGCGCGCCGCAAGTACGGTTCCCCTTTAAAAGTCATAGAAGGTCCACTGATGGACGGCATGCGGGTTGTGGGCGATTTGTTTGGCGCCGGTAAAATGTTTTTGCCACAAGTGGTAAAAAGTGCCCGGGTCATGAAAAAATCCGTGGCTTACCTGATTCCTTTTCTTGAAGCAGAAAAACAGCAAAACCCACACAACAGTGCCGCCGGCAAAATACTATTGGCTACCGTGAAAGGCGATGTGCACGACATAGGAAAAAACATCGTAGGCGTAGTGCTGGCTTGCAATAACTACGAAATCATCGATTTGGGCGTGATGGTGCCTGCCAATAAAATCATCGAGGAAGCCAAAAAACAAAAGGTAGATATCATCGGGTTGAGTGGCTTGATTACCCCCAGTCTTGACGAAATGGTGCATGTAGCAAAAGAAATGGAGCGCGAAGGCATGAAAGTGCCTTTACTGATTGGAGGGGCTACCACTTCACGGGCGCACACAGCCGTGAAAATAGCGCCGCACTATAGCGCGCCGGTGGTGCACGTACTGGATGCCGGGCGTAGTGTGCCGGTGGTGAGCGCCCTGTTGGGCGAAGAAAAAGCTTCTTTTGTGGATAGCATATCGAAGGAATACGAAGCCTTGCGGAAGCAATATGAGCGTAAGCAGCACACCAAAGACCTGTTGCCCATAGAAGAGGTACGTGCCAACCGCCCGGCAATAGATTGGCAGCTTTCGCCTATCTATGAGCCACGGCAGCCCGGCATTCACTATCTGATGGACTACCCCATAGAAGAAATTGCCGCCTACATAGATTGGACGCCTTTCTTCTGGGCATGGGAGTTGAAAGGCAAATACCCCGCCATTTTGGAAGATGAAACCTATGGGCAGGAAGCCCGCAAGCTTTTGTCCGATGCCCGGCAGATGCTCCGGGAAATCATTCAGAAGAAGCGCCTGAAAGCCCATGCCGCTTTTGCCCTGCTGCCTGCCAATGCCGTGGGCGATGATATTGTGGTATATGACACACAAACCGACGCCCAAGGTCCTGCCGTTTATGCGGGCATTTCCTTGCCTTTGCCTGTGAAAACAGTTTTTCACATGCTGCGCGAGCAAAAACGAAAGGCGCAAGGCTTGCCCAATCTGTCATTAGCTGATTTTGTGGCGCCCGTTACTTCCGGCCGTGTAGATTATATCGGTTGTTTTGCCGTGACTACCGGCATCGGCTTGGATGCGTGGGTACAGCAATTGGAAGCAGAGCACGACGATTATCGCGCCATCATGGCTAAAGCACTGGCAGACCGCCTGGCAGAAGCCTTTGCTGAGCTGTTGCATGCGCGCGTGCGGCGTGAGTTCTGGGGATATGCTGCCCAAGAAAAGCTATCGATGGAAGAGATTATTGCCGAGCAGTATCAAGGAATTCGTCCGGCGGCCGGCTACCCCGCTTGCCCCGATCACACGGAAAAACGCTTGATTTTCGACTTGCTCCGGGCAGAAGAAAAGCTGGGCATCGCCTTAACCGAAAGCTATGCTATGTATCCTACCGCTTCGGTGAGTGGCTGGTATTTTGCCCATCCCGAATCGCGCTATTTTGGTATAGGTAAGATTGGCTCCGATCAGTTGCAAGACTATGCAAAGCGTAAGGGCTTGGAATTGAGAGAAATGGAAAAATGGCTCCGCCCTTATTTAAATGAATAGAAACGTGGGAAGTGTGTAAGTTTAAGGCATGGATTTTGCTGTTTTTATCTTGTTCAACCCTAAATTCTCAAAATCATGAAAAGGTTTTTGTATCCTTTATTTTCTTTGACTCTGATGATATTGTTGCTGACTGCCTGCAAAGGCGACAAAGGCGACCCGGGTATTCCGGGACCTGCCGGTGCGCAGAATGACAGCACTGCACTATTGTTTGATGTGGGTGAAGTACAAGTTGTGTTGCGTGATGCTTATTACGCCGACAGCACACCGGTGGGGGGAACGCCCGACCCCGATACGCTGCTTGTGAAGTATCATTTCGGGAAGCCTTTCCTTGAGCTTAAACCTTCCGAACCGGGCTATCCATTAGGAATAGATATAGATTTGATAGATTCAACCTTGCTTAACAATGTGAGAATGTACATGGAGTTTTTACAAGGGGCTTCTCTTGAGAGCATCACTGAAGAAGAAGTACAAAGCCTAAATATTGAAGTAACCCACGACATAAAAACGCAGGGTAAAGTTAAGCGCTGGCAGGGCAATGTTTATTTTTTCCCAGGAGGGCAAAATTTGACTATCAATAAGCTTGCATATGATGCTGCCACGGAAATGCTTTCTTTTGAAATTACATTGACCTTTGACCAGGTAGCATCGGACCCCCAAGGGCTCAACTCCAAGAACACAAGTGCTGTCGTTTCCGGTAAGGTGCACGTGTTGGAAGTTGTTTACAGACCCTGATTTTATAAACGCTTCAAAACGTGAATGCCCTCGAAACCTTTCTTGGTTTTGAGGGTTTTTTGTATGTTTACTATCAAAAATACCTTTCGTGTACAGCAATATGTATATCATCAAAGTAAAGGGCAAAGCAAAAATTCCGGATTATATTCAAATCCGCGACGATAACTTTGTATTGGTTGCTTATTTCCGCGCCGATCGCCCGCTGAAAGATAAAGATTTGGAAAAGCTGAATCTTGTAGGTAAAGAGGCCGCACTCAGACAGTTGATAGAGCAAATTCCCTATGGGAAGCTGCAAAAATTAGACTTGTGAATATGATGGACAACCACCCGGATATAGTTGTGAGCGTCAAAGGGGCTACTATTTATCAAAATGGTATGCCGGTGCTCAGCGATGTGTATTTCGACGTGCACAAAGGCGAGTTTGTGTATATCGTAGGGCGTACGGGCAGCGGTAAAAGCTCGTTGCTGAAAACCCTGTATGCCGATTTGCCACTTTACAAAGGCGACGCACAAGTGGCCGGCATTCAATTGTTCAATATCAAGCGAAAAGAAATACCGAAACTGCGCCGGCGTATTGGTATTGTCTTTCAGGACTTTCAGCTATTGATGGATCGCAGTGTGGCAGAAAACCTCTTTTTCGTGATGCGGGCAACCGGCTGGCGCAGTACAGCCAAAATGAAACAACGCATGAATGAGGTATTGCTACGGGTGGGGTTAAGCGGGGCAGCTGCCAAGATGCCCCATCAGCTGTCAGGTGGTGAGCAGCAGCGGGTGGTTATTGCCCGTGCTTTATTGAATGAGCCGGCTATCCTCATTGCCGACGAGCCTACCGGCAATTTGGATCCGGCAGTGGGGGAAGAAATTATGGATTTGTTTATGAAGATTAACCGTAGTGGCACGGCTGTCTTGATGGCAACCCACAATTATCACTTCATAGAACAATTCCCGGCACGTGTGCTGAAATGTGAGCATGGCACCTTGCTTGATTCCAACCTGCAGGATTTCGACTTGAAAACCTTATTATAGCTTAATCATCGGCGGGTGTTTTGCAAAATAAAAACAGGTAAGAACCCGGTTCCTACCTGTTTCTTTATGATTGTTTGGCAACAGTGTTTCATTGCATACCGCGCAGCTCATCTACCGGGCGACGCTCACCGTCTTTGTACCCTTGCACATAAGCATCTTTGATGCCCAGCTTGCGCACGGCATCGCGGAAAGCGATGGCATCTTCATAGCTTTGAAAGATTCCCAGCGTATAGTAGCGGTTGACGGTATTGCCCGAGGCATCTTCATCGGTAAAAGAGAGCTGCACTTTAAAGAAGATACCTTTCTCTTCGTTTTTGCGCTGTTCATTCTCTTCTATTTGGCGCTTCAGCTGCTGGTTGCGATTTTCCAAGGCGCTGATTTGATTGTCTTTGGTTGCCAGCTGGTCGCGTAGCTCTTGAAGCTCTGCTTCTAAGGTGCGCAATTCTTGGTTGAGCTGGTCTTTTTCCTCGTGCATGGCTTTAAAATCCTCTAAGGAAGTGGATTTGAGTTTCTTTTTCCACTCCTTATAGATTTTCTTTTCTTCTTTGCTCATGCGCTGTGCTTGCAGGTGGCCACCTACAAGAACAAAGCTTATTATCAGTAAAATAAATCTCATGATTTTATGGCGTTTAAATTCTTTTTATTCGATTCAACATAAAGCTTTTTTATAGAATGCCTTCCAAGGCTTCCTTGATATCCACGCGCACACCATCGCGATAGGCCACAATCCAGGCATCTTTGATTCCCATGCTTTGTAAATATTTTTTGAATTTGTCGGCCTCCCAATAATCGTTGAAATATCCGATAGTGTATTTTTTTATCCCCCCTTCATCTTCCACCTTCATATCGGCCTCTTGTGTAATGCGGCTGCTTAGGTCAATACGCTCATAAGCCCCTACCTGTACCCGGAAGTACACACCGCGCTCGTCCGGTCCCTGGCGGCTGGTGGCATCTACTTCTTGGCGCTGTTGCTCCAGCTGTTGGTTCTCTTCACGCAGCTGAGCAAGGCGGCTATCTTTCTCACTTAGCTGTGAGCGTAGCATTTCCAACTCTTGTCTGGTTTGATTGATTTTTTCCTTGATTTCTTCTTGTTCTTCCACCATTTGCTTAAAAGCCAGTGGGTTCATGGCTTTCTTTTTCTTTTTCCACGCTTTTTTTTCTGCTTTGCTCATTTGAGCAAAAGCCGGCGAGGAGGGATTCAGGCATAAAAAACCCCCCAGTAGAAGCATGAGTAAGCTTGTTTTAAATACTTTCATAGGTCAGTAGATTCTAAAAAACAGACAGAACATTTGAAAATTACGGTTAAAGTACGAAAAAGTTGTCATTTATGTGGTAGTAATTACATTATCTTTTGCTGCAGTCTTCTACCTCGCCGCCCAAAATAATGGCAAGTGCATCTTTCATATCCATAGGGATACCATTGCAAAAAGCAATGATTTCGGGATTGGGAATGCCCAGCTGCAGCAGATGTTTCCGGAAGTTTTCAGCCAGCCAATAATCTTTGAAGTAACCCACTACATAAAAGGTTTCATTGTCATATTGATAGGCATGCATATCTGTATTTTTTAATATTCTGTCAGGGATTTCCACGCCCTTGACCACGCCCTGAAAGCGTATGCGCATATAAACCCCCTGACGCACACTCGGAAGCGGGCGCGAGGCGTTAATTTCACGCACTTCTTCTTCCAGCAACCGGTTCTCGTTACGAAGCCGCATAAGTAGCTGCTCCTTTTCTATAATAGCGGTACGGAGTGCCTGTACTTCTTTTTGTTTGTTTGCTTTTATGCGTCGTAGTGAGTCGTTGCCTTCTACAAGTGCCTTGAATTCAAGAGGTGATGTTTTTTTGTAAATATTGTACCAATGCTTGGCTTCTTCGCGTGACATCTGTGCAATTGCACCGGGGGCGTTTGCCAAAAAGAAGTATATAGTAAGAGAGAAAAACAAAAGCTTCATAAAGGGCATTTTTTTAGTCCTAAACACCTACGCCAACAAAAAATAAAAAGTTGCTTGGTGCCAAGCAACTTTTTATTGGAAAATATGATGTTTTTTGAGCTATTCTAAACTTCCAATCATTTTCTTGGGATCAACCCATTCGTCGAACTGTTCGGCTGTGAGCAAGCCCAGCTCAATAGCCGCTTCTTTTAAGGTTTTTCCTTCTGCATGTGCCTTTTTGGCTATTTTAGCTGCGTTTTCATACCCAATATAGGGGTTAAGAGCGGTTACCAGCATCAAAGAGTTATTGAGGTGATGTTGAATGCGCTCATAGTTGGGCTCAATGCCTACGGCACACTTATCGTTGAATGACTCGCAAGCATCGCCCAACAGGCGGGCAGAAGTAAGCAGGTTGAATATCATCATAGGACGGAACACGTTCAGTTCAAAGTGCCCGTTCATGCCACCAATATTGATGGCGGTATCGTTGCCAATCACCTGAGCACATACCATGGTCATGGCTTCCGACTGCGTGGGGTTCACTTTGCCGGGCATGATGGAAGAGCCGGGTTCGTTGGCCGGGATATTGATTTCACCAATGCCACAGCGGGGGCCCGAAGCCAACATGCGTATGTCATTGGCTATTTTCATCAGGCTGACGGCTAATTGTTTCAGTGCACCCGAGGCTTCCACGATGCCGTCGCTGGCAGCCAAGGCTTCAAATTTGTTGGGCGCAGTGACAAATGGCAAGCCGGTGAATTCGGCAATGCGGGCAGCTACTTTTTCGGCATATCCTTTGGGTGTGTTCAAGCCCGTACCTACGGCAGTGCCGCCCAGCGCCAATTCGCGCAGGTGTTCGAGGCTGTTGCGCAGGGCACGCAATCCGTGGTTTAGTTGGGCTACATAGCCGGAGAACTCATTGCCCAGTGTCAGAGGGGTGGCATCCATGAAGTGGGTGCGCCCAATCTTGATTACATCTTTGAAAGCCTCGGCTTTTTGCTGTAAAGTATCGCGCAGTTTTTCGATATGGGGAATGGTGTGTTCTACAATCATCTTGTAGGCGGCAATGTGCATGGCAGTGGGGAAGGTGTCATTCGATGACTGCGACTTGTTTACATCATCATTGGGGTGCAAAAACTTCTTTTTGTCGGTCAGTTGTCCGCCTTTAAGCACATGTCCGCGGTTGGCAATCACTTCGTTTACGTTCATGTTGGTTTGGGTGCCCGAGCCCGTTTGCCACACGACCAGAGGAAACTGATCGTCAAGCTTGCCTTCGAGTATCTCGTCACACACTTTGGCAATCAAATCGGCTTTTTCTTGCGAAAGCACCCCCAATTCGGCATTGGTAAGGGCAGCTGCCTTTTTTAATATGGCATAGGCACGGATTACCTCTATGGGCATGCGGTGCCCGCCGATTTTAAAGTTTTCCTTTGAGCGTTGGGTTTGCGCACCCCAATACTTATCAGCAGGCACTTTTACTTCGCCCATGGTGTCGTGTTCAATGCGATATTCCATAGTTTTACTTTGTTTTAATTGTTGAAAAAATGAAAGTGTTTTATTCAGAGCAAAGATAATAGCTATGGCAAATATGTGGGAATGACATATCTCAAAAGCACAACAAAAAACGAATTTGAAAGAAAAGCTTTGAAAAAGAAGGGAATAAATTTGCCGGATTGCGGGGCAGGGGATATCTTTATGAAAATCAAAGAGATGGCAAAATATAAAAACTTCCGAACAGCAAAGCCGCCCGGAAGTCCCAACCTAACTTTATGAAAACTACAAATGAAAAAGCAATTTTGTTGTCTATGGTGAATATAACGATAGTCTGAAAAAAAGGTTACACTTTTTTAGAATTTTTTACCGGTGCCGCGCTTTGGCTTTTAATGAACAAACTGCCAATGAAACTCAACCCGCCCAAGATAACGACTGTCAAGGTTTGAATAGTATGCATGAAGGTAGCAAAAGACAGGGAAAAGTCCTTGGGTAATCCATACATCATGAAGGCGTTCATAACAAGGAAATGATAAGCCCCAATGCCTCCCTGAACAGGGGCTGCAATGCCCAAGCCACCCAATACCAAAATACTGAGCCCGGCAAGTATGCCCAGTTGTGCCGTTTGCGGATGACAGAAGAAGAGCACATAAGCCATCAGATAGTACATCAGCCAAATAAGAACAGTAAAAAAGAAAAAGGCAGGCTTGTTTTTTACTTTGCGTACGCTGAGCACACCGGCCCATAACCCTTCGAGCAAGCGCAGCGCCTTTTGTATAAAGGCAAGGTGGCGGTAACGCTTGGCAATAAAAAACAGCAAGACAAAGCAGCCCACTGCACCGGCCGTCAACACTACCCATGCCCATACGTTATTTTGCAGGCTTGTGAGCCACTGATTGGCTTTTTCACCAAATAAGTTTAAGATAAATTGCCCGATACGCGCCGACTCCATGATAAGGGTAAGCATGACCAAGCCCAGCAGGATGAACAAATCAATGATGCGCTCGGTAATCACCGTGCCAAACGACACATTGGCCGGCACCCTGTCGGTTTTTTGCAGCAAGGCACAGCGGGTAACCTCACCCATGCGGGGCAGCAGCAAGTTGGCAAAATAGCCGGTCATGACCGCCATAAATGAATGGCTTATTTTTACCCTGTAACCCAGCGGATCAAGCAGATAAAGCCAGCGATAGGCGCGTGCCCAATGCGATACAAAAGCAAAAAAGAAGGAAAGAAGTATCCAACCAATGGGTGCCTGCTGAAAGAGGCTTTTTACCTGGCTCAGGTCTTGATCGCGAAAGGTATAAATAAGAAGTCCTATGCCGGCAACTAAAGGCAGGGCATAGGACAGCAAATAACGCACTACTTTTTTCATTAAGGTAAGCGGTTATTTTCGTCGGGAAAAATAACGGTGGGTTTGAAGTTCTTGGCTTCTTCCACGCTCATGAATGCATAGGATATGATAATGACCACATCGCCCACTTGCACTTTGCGCGCCGCCGGACCATTGAGGCAAATCATACCGCTGTTGCGTTCCCCTTTGATAACGTAGGTCTCCAGCCGCTCGCCATTATTGATATTGACCACTTGCACGCGTTCGCCCTCAATCAGGTTGGCTGCTTCCATCAGAGCTTCGTCGATGGTAATGCTTCCCACATAATGCAGCTCGGCTTGTGTTACCTTTACTCGGTGAATTTTAGATTTAAATACTTGAATCATCATGACTCTTTGGGGTTTGAGGCAGCAAAGTTAAGAAAACAACAACACATTGTCTATCAATCGTACTTCGCCCACATAGGCAGCAATACACAAAACTACTTCCTTATGACGGTGTATGTCTTTTACTGCGCTAAGAGTATAACCATCTGCCACCTCAAAATATTCCAAACGGATGTCTTTTTTTTGCAAAGGTGCGAAGACCGACGCCACCCACTTTTTGACTTCTTCTACTGAAACACCATTGAGAAGACGCTGCTTGGCTTCTTGCAGTGTTTGATAGAGGATGACAGCCTCGCGGCGTTGCGCCGGCGTCAGGCGCCGGTTCCGTGACGACATGGCCAAGCCGTCGGCTTCACGCACAATGGGGCAGGGCACCACTTCTACCGGAAACGACAGGTCCGCTACCAGTTGACGAATGATAAGGTATTGTTGATAATCCTTTTGCCCGAAATAAGCCTTATTGGGCTGAACAATATGAAATAGCTTGGACACCACCAAGGCTACGCCATTGAAGTGCCCCGGGCGGTGCGCTCCTTCCATCACTTGCTCTAAGTGCCCAAATGAAAAACGAAGCACCGGCGGGGCAGGATACATTTCTTGTTCTTGGGGGGCAAACAGCAAGTCGCAGCCTACAGACTCCAGCAGCCGGCGGTCTGCTTCCAACGTACGCGGGTATTTGGCCAGATCGGTAGGGTCGTTGAACTGAGTAGGGTTCACAAAGATGCTGCACACCACCACGTCATTTTCTTCCTTGGCGCGGCGCACCAAGGACAAATGCCCCTCGTGCAAAGCCCCCATGGTAGGTATAAAGCCGATGCTTTTCCCTTCTTTTTTAAAAGTCAGGCATTGTAAATGAGCCTCTTGCGGGTTTTTCAAAAAGAGCATAGATTAGGCATTATAGCATGAATCGAGCGCAATAATAAGGCTTTTTTGAAAAAAACAATTGAAAAGACAAATTTTTTTAGTAAATTTGCATGAGTTTAAGCGACTTAGCACACTTCTGCTTCAAGTGTTTGCCAAGTTGTATCCGTCCATCAAAACGATTACCGAGATGTCAAAGCTTAAGATCCTTTACGCAGCGAGCGAAATCAACCCTTTCCTTCAAACCTCCAAGGTAGCTGACTTTGTGCGCCGCTTGCCCCAGGCAATGCAAGAGCGCGGGATGGAAATTCGTATTCTGGTGCCCCGCTTTGGGATTATCAACGAGAGAAAAAACCGCTTACATGAAGTAGTTCGCTTGTCAGGGATTAATATATCGGTGGGCGACGAGGAGAAACCCTTGATTATCAAGGTGGCTTCGGTGCCCAATGCCAAAATGCAGGTTTATTTTGTCGATAATGACGATTACTTCCAACGAAAGTCTGTTTTTGTAGATAAAAACAATCAATTCTTCGAAGATAACGACGAGCGGGCAGTTTTTTTCTGCAAAGGGGTGCTCGAAACGGTGAAGCGCCTCGGTTGGGCTCCCGACATTGTGCATTGCAACGATTGGATTACCAGCCTTATCCCCATGTACATTAAAACCGTGTACAAAAAAGATCCCCTCTTCCAGCATACAAAAACGGTCTTCACTGTGTACAATAATTTTTATTCTTATAAATTTGGGGATGATTTAATTGAGAAAGTGAAAATGAACGACATGGACGATGCCAGCCTGGAAGTATTGAAAGGGGCTGATATGAGTGCCCTCATCAAGGCAGGCATGGCATATGCCGATGTGGTTCTTCGCACAAATGAAGATTATGATGAAAAACTTCAGAAGCTATTCGAAGAGCTGGAAGCACAAAACAAACCTATTGGGCAAATCACTGACGAAGAAAACATGCCCGACTACCATTACAACTTGTATAATGAGTTGGCAGGCGAAAAGTAAGCTGCCGTTATTCTTTGCACTTCTTTTTAGCCATCTTCTTTTTTCTTGTCAAGACAACATAGAAGTAGGACAACCGCCCCGCAATATGGCGGTTGTCTTTACTGATACCGTGACGGTAAAGACCAGCACCGTACTTATCGACTCTGTGCAAAGCAGCAATGGGGCTTACCTTTTAGTGGGGCAGTACAACGACCCCTACTTTGGCAAAATAACCGCCAAGTCTTTCTTTGCCCTGTCGCCACGGCCGGTTGCACATGACTTTGGCAGCAATCCGCAGTTTCAAAAGCTGACCATGGTGTTGTATAAGCAGTATGCTTATGGTGATACCACCCGCTCGCAAACGGTCTATGTGCACAAAGTGGCAGAACCTATCGTAAAAGACGGGCGCTATTATTCGTTTGAGTCCAAAGCCATAGACCCCACGCCTTTGGGAAGCAAGACTTTTGCCGCTAAAGATATTTTTGGCAGAGTAGTGGAAATAGACCTGTCTGACAGCTTTCGCGACGAGATTGTAAGCCTGTTGCAAAGCACCGACTCTTTGACCCAAGAGCAGCTGGACGGCGTGCTCAACGGTTTGGCGCTTGTGCCCGATGCCGGCGACGATGCCGCTATCTTGGGTTTTTCTGCCTCATCGGCATTGCTTTCTTTTTTACGCCTCGAATACCTCGACGATAATGGTGACACACAGTATTATTACATAGGCGTGCGTCCGGCAAGCATCACCACCGGTGAGACTGCCCCAAAAGCCGTGCGATTCAACCAAGTGACAGCAGACCGCAGCGGCACCGCCTTGGCCGGTGTGGGGCTTTATGAGCCTGTGCCTGAAACATCTTTGGGCAATGCCGCTTATATACAGGGGCTTCTGGGCGTGGGCACAAAAATAGAGTTTCCCTACTTGGCAGAGTTTCACAAGTTGGGTTTGATTGCCATCAATCAAGCTTATCTGCTTTTTTCGCCCATCGTAGATGTGGAAAATCCTTTTTATTCCCTGCCCGCCACTTTCCATTTCATAGAGCTTGATGCCGAAGGTAAGCCGGTGAAAATACCTGTTACACGCAGTGTTTCCGGCTCCACCATCGTATGGGAAGATACTACTTACCGCAAGGTGCAAACCGAAGGCTTCGATCCTTTGGGTGTTAGTCAAGATATGCTTGTGTACTACGACCCTCTGACGCGCTCCTATAACGCCAATATCACGAGTTATACGCAGTATGTGATGAATGGACTGAGCGCACGCTATCAGGGCAATGCCAAAAAAGACAATTACGGATTGCTGATTGCACCCTCTACACTCAATAATGAAGTAAATCGCATCATTATTGGTGGACATTTGCACCCGCAAAAACGTTTACATTTAAGACTCTTTTATTCAATCATTCAAACCGAGTAGTTTATGTGTGGAATTGTTGCTTATATCGGTCATAGAGAGGCTTATCCTGTCATTATCAAAGGGCTTAAGCGCCTTGAGTACCGGGGCTATGACAGTGCGGGAGTAGCGCTGCTCAATGGTGGCTTGAAAGTCTATAAAAAGAAGGGAAAGGTAGAAGAGCTGGAAAAGCTGCTTGCAAAAGTAGATGACTTGCACAGCCATATAGGTATTGGACATACCCGCTGGGCAACCCACGGCGAGCCCAATGATAGCAACGCACACCCTCATGTGTCGGGCGATGGCAAGATGGCCATTATTCACAATGGTATCATAGAAAACTATGCTACCCTGCGTCAAGAACTTGAAAACAAAGGGCATGTTTTCACTTCCGACACCGACACAGAGGTATTGATTCATTTCATAGAAGAAATAAAAAAGCAGGAAAACTGCTCATTGGAAGAGGCAGTGCGCTTGGCACTGAATAAGGTAATAGGCGCATTTGCTATTGTGGTGCTTTCGCAAGACGACGAGCGTAAGCTGATAGCCGCACGCCGCAGTAGCCCAATGGTGATAGGAGTAGGCGATGGCGAGTACTTTGTGGCTTCCGACGCAGCCCCCATCATCGAATATACAAACAAAGTCATCTTTTTAAATGATGACGAGTATGCTGTTATTACCGACCATAGCTTGGATATCCGCACCCTGCAGGATGTGCCTACCACCCCCTACATCGAGCAGTTGGACATTGAGCTGGAAGCCATCGAGAAAGGGGGCTATCCGCATTTTATGCTGAAGGAAATTTTCGAGCAACCGCGCTCTATCTATGACAGCATGCGCGGCCGCTTGGATGCTTCTACCGGACGGCTTACTTTGGGGGGGCTCATTGAATATCAAAACCGCTTGGCCAATGCCGACCGCATCATTATGGTGGCTTGTGGCACTTCATGGCATGCCGGCTTGGTGGCAGAGTATATTTTTGAAGAGCTGGCACGTATTCCCGTAGAGGTTGAATACGCTTCAGAGTTTCGTTATCGCAACCCCATTATTCGCGAAAATGATATAGTTATTGCTATCTCTCAGTCCGGCGAAACTGCCGACACCATTGCGGCTATTCAGATAGCCAAAGCAAAAGGCGCTCTTATTTTAGGGGTTTGTAATGTGGTGGGCTCTACTATTGCCCGCATGACCCATGCCGGTGCCTATACCCATGCCGGTCCGGAAATTGGGGTTGCCAGCACCAAAGCCTTTACGGCACAGCTTACTGTCTTGACCATGATGGCGCTGTTTACAGCCCATAAAAAGGGAACCATTTCAGAAGCCCGCTTCCGTCAGCTATTGGTGGGCTTGGAAACGCTGCCGAAGAAAGTAGAAGAAACGCTCGAGCGGGTGCATGAGCCTATTAAACAAATTGCCGCCTTGTTCAAAGATGCCCGCAACTTCCTTTATCTGGGGCGTGGATGTAATTTCCCCGTGGCTTTGGAAGGGGCTCTTAAGTTGAAAGAGATTTCCTACATTCATGCCGAAGGGTATCCGGCAGCCGAAATGAAGCATGGGCCCATTGCTTTGATTGACAAAGAAATGCCCGTGGTTTTCATTGCCCTGCAAGACAGCTCCTATGAAAAGGTGATTTCCAATATTCAAGAAGTGAAAGCGCGCAATGGACGTGTGATTGCTATTGTGAACGAAGGCGATGAGGTGGTAAAAAATATGGCGGAATTTGTGATTGAAATCCCCAAAACCGAAGAGATTTTATCACCTATTCTTTCTGTGCTTCCTTTGCAGCTGCTGGCATACCATATTGCCGTGTTACGTGGCTGCGATGTGGACCAACCCCGCAACTTGGCTAAATCGGTAACTGTTGAATAAGTATGAAAAAAGCAATCGAAAGCAAACAAGCCCCTGCCCCCATAGGCCCTTACAGCCAAGCTGTATTGGCGGGCAATACACTCTACGTATCCGGGCAGATAGCCATAGACCCGGAAACCGGTGACTTGCTTACTTCCAACTTGGAAGAAGAAGCCACGCGGGTCATGGAGAACATAAGGGCTATTTTGGCAGCAGCAGACATGGACTTTTCTCATGTGGTGAAGTGTACCATCTTTCTTAATAACATGCAGGATTTTCAGCGTATCAACCAAGTATATGGGCGCTACTTCGAAGGCATGGTGCCTCCCGCACGCGAAACCGTGGAAGTCAGCTGCCTGCCCAAAAATGTAAATGTGGAAATATCGTGTATTGCAGTGAAGGCTTAGTAAAAGCGCTTTACTGCTTTTTTTGAAACCAACCGGCTATGCAAACTGCTCAAATTCTTTTTCAGGCAGAAAACATTCAATTTGACAAATATCCCGACGGCCTGGTGCCGGCAATAGTGCAAGATGTTCGCACGCGCAAAGTGTTGATGCTCGGCTATATGAGCCGTGAGGCATGGCAAAAGACGATAGAAACTGCCAAAGTCACTTTTTTCAGCCGCAGCAAACAACGTTTGTGGACTAAAGGCGAGACATCCGGGCATTACTTGCACCTGCGTGAAGCACGCTTAGATTGCGATGCAGATGCCCTGTTGTTGTTGGTAGAGCCGGCAGGTCCGGTGTGCCATACCGGCGAAGATACTTGCTTCTTCGAAAACAATGTTCCCGGTGGCTTTCTTTTTCTTCATGAGTTGGCGCAGTTGATTCATGAGCGTAAAGTGGCCCCCAAAGAAGGCGCTTATACAAGCCGTCTGTTTGAAAAGGGCATTCCCAAAATTGCTCAAAAAGTAGGCGAAGAAGCTGTGGAAACGGTCATCGAGGCAATGAAGCAAGACTTGCCCCGCCTGCATGAAGAAGCGGCCGACCTGATGTATCACTTGTTGGTTTTGCTCGAGGCTTGTGACACTTCTTTTGATGCTGTGGCTGAGGTGTTGCGGCAGCGCCATCTGGCTAAGGGTAAGTAAAAGCATACAACAACAGGTTGGCGCCCATGCGTAATGCCTGTTGGCGCAGCTCCTCGGGGTCATTGTAAATGCTTTGGTCTTCCCAGCCGTTGCCCAAGTCCGATTCATACGAAAAAAAGCATACGACTCTGCCTTCATAAATGAGTGCAAAGCCTTGAGGTGGTTTGCCGTCGTGCTCATGTATTTTGGGCAAGCCTTTGGGGAAGTCGTACTTCATGTGGTAAATAGGGTGACTGAAAGGGAGCTCGACAAAATCGAGCTCGGGGAAGACCTTTTTCATTTCCCGGATGGCGTGCTCATACAAGCCGTAGTTGTCGTCTATATGCAGAAAACCGCCGGCAATTAAGTAATTGCGCAGATTTTGGGCTTCTTGCGCCGTAAAGGACACATGACCATGCCCCGTCATGTACACAAAGGGGTATTGAAAAATATCGGGGCTGCCCACTTCCACAATGTCTTCTTCGTCGGCCAGTGGCAGTGCTAAGTGCTCTTTGCAGAAAGCAATCAGGTTGGGTAAAGCCGTTTTGTTGGCATACCAATCACCACCACCGTTGTATTTCAACTTGGCAATACGTATGGTAGGCTCTTGGGCTTGCACTGAAAAAGACGTAAATAACAGCCCTACGGTAAAGCAAAGAATACGGCAAAACAGCATCTCTTATTTTCAGATGGTCCAATGTTCTTTTAAAGGTACAAAATGAATTCGATGCCGCAAACACGACTCAAACCACTGAAGAGGCTGCTGAATTTTATCACCGGTGCGGGTATCGCATTTAAAAAAGAGATAGAACAGCTGCAGCGCTTCGCCCAGTGCTTCTGCGAGGGCATGTAGCTCTCTTTCGGCTGTTTGCCAGTCACCGCTCTGCTTGCCTTTGCGCCAGATGTGATAGGCATTGTCGTGCCATTCAATAATGTTGAGCAGCTGTATGTCGTCGGTAAAACGGGCAGCAAATTGCCTTGCCAGGTAGGCATGATGGCGCTGAGGGGGAATCGTTTGCCCCGTTCTGTATAGTGCTTCGTATTTAAAATTGTCATGTATCAAAGCAATGAAACGAAGCTTGTCGTGTGTTTCATCGTTGATGAAAGGGTCGATAAGTGAAATATTGTAAAGCACTTCTTGCACATGATACAACACCATGCCTTCGGGGTGTCCGCTGCGGGGGCGCCCAAAATACAAGCCTTTTTGCCACTCGGGCCGATTCATCAAAGCTTCTTCTACTCTGTTGTGTGGGTGGAGCGTATGTTCACCTAAAAAAGGTAGAAAAAGAACCTGTGAGATGCTCATAGTTGTTGGGCGATTTGAATAATGAGACAGGCAGCAATGCCGGCTGTTTCAGTTCTTAATCTACTTTCCCCCAAAGATACTGCCAAACTATGGTTTTCAAGGGCTTCTTTTATTTCTTCTTTCGAAAAATCGCCTTCAGGACCTATAAACACTTCATAGCTTTGCCCTTTGCGTATGCTATGCAAGAGCAAGGGGGTATGTTCATCTTGCAGGTGAGCAATGAAGCGTTGGCCCATAGGCGGGCGCCGGACAGCTTCGGTAAAGTCGATAGGTTCATGAATGACCGGCTTATAAAACTTAAGTGATTGTTTCATGGCTTGAACAGCCAAACGTTCCAGGCGGTCGGTGCGTACTTTGCTGCGTTCCGAATAATGACAAAGCAAAGGGGTGATGCTGCTGACACCTATTTCCGTGGCTTTTTCGACCAACCATTCCATGCGGTCGTGGTTTTTGGTGGGCGCCACCAGCAGATGAATGGTATAAGAAGGCGCCGGCACTTGCTCTTCATGAACGATGCGGTAGCTGCCTTCCCCTTTTTTATCTATGTGAAGCAGTTCGGCGCGGGCTTTATAGCCTTGGCCGTCGGTCAAGTAAAAAAAATCACCGGGGCGAAGACGCACCGCACGCAGGTGCTGCCACTCGTCCCGGCTGAGTTGTCCTTCTTCCAAATAAAACAGATGCATAACCGTTGCCCGTTAACAAAGGCAAAGTTACAAACTAAAAAAGTGCTTCAAAAAGCCACTCGAGAATGGCGTGTACTATCGCCAGCAATATGCTGTAAAGAACGGCATTCCAGAAGCCGCCTATCTGAAAGCCATCGAGCAGGGCAGATACCATCAGCAAAATGACGGCATTGATAACGATGAGGAACAAGCCTAAGGTGAGGACGGTAACCGGTAAGGTAAGGAAGGTAAGAATAGGCTTGATGGTGACAGAGGCAATAGCCAGTAAAATGGCGGCAATAATGGCAGTGCCGTAGCCATCTACCTGCACTTTGGGATAAATTTTAGCTGAAAGTACAATAGCTAAACCATAAATAAGCAGTTTGCCGATTAGTTTCATGAGCTTGTCGGTTTAAAAGTGAAACATCTTGAATGCTTGTTCATAAATGTATGAAAAAAAACAATATGGTGTTTTAGGTTCATCAAAGCATTTTTAAAGCTTTAAGAAGGTGCGATGCTTAGGAGGTGCCATCCACTGCATGATCCCTACATAAACGGCAGCAATCAGCGCTGCGGCAATGCCTGCGTACCATATTGGCGTAATCCGGAAGCCGGAAAACAGCTTTTGAACAATCCACAGCCATACGAAATGTGCGGCGGCAATCCACAGCCATAGACCGGCAATGGGCAGGAAGCCGCGGGCACCTTTGATATTGATATACAGCAGTGGCAGGCTGATTGGAAACAGCAGCAGAAACATGAGCGAGCGGGTCGAATGATAGCCCGCCACCACGAGCAAAGCCGAGAGTAGGGCAGTAGATAGCGTATCGAACGTAAAGCCCGGAAAGAAAGCCCAGCATATAGCCACCAACAGCAGTTGAATAAGCATCATTTTCATACTGAATCTTTTTTTTTGAGTTTGACGTTTTAAATGATATACGAAAAAACAAAAGAAACGATGGCAGAAGGAAGCCGCATATGGTATTTTGAAGAAACCAACCTTTTCAATTTATTTTGCCCGCATAAGTCCAAGCATCTGGGAGAGCGGCATGTCTTTTTGGAGTATCAAAAAGACGAATTCATTTATTTTGAAGAGGATCCTTCTGACAAGATTTATTTGATAGCTTCGGGCAGGGTGAAGATTTTTTCCTACAACGAGCAAGGCGAAGAGTTTGTAAAGGCTATTTTGGGTAAAGGCGAAATCTTTGGCGAGCAGTCTATTTTGGGCGAAGGGCAGCGCACGGATTTCGCACAGGCCATTGAGCCCACGACTATTTGCCGCATGCACCTGGAAGACCTTCAGGAAATGATGCGCGACAATCAAGCCCTGAGCCTTTATATTCACAAGCTTATCAACTTGCGATTCAAGCGCTTAGAACGCAGACTGGAGCTGCTTTTGTTCAAAGATGTCAAAACACGCCTGTATGAATTCTTGTGCGACCTTGCACAAGAAGAAGGGGTAGTAAAGGGAAATGAGGTGCATGTCAACAGCCGTCTGACACACAAAGACATAGCCAAGCTTATCGGCAGTTCAAGGCAAACCGTGACCACCTTGCTCAATGAGCTTCAGGATGAGGGTAAGCTGAAAGCAGAGCGGCGCCGCTATATATTGCCCTTGGAAGCACTGCGCTCTGCATCAGTCTGAGCGCCCTAAAATGAAACTGTATTTTTGCTCATCGCGCAGTAGCTCGATGGCTTTTTGTATTTCCCGGTCGGTATCGAAGGAAGCCAGCGCTTCGGCTTTTTCAAAATACACGTGCTTATAAAGCTCGTCTTCTATTAGCTCCAACACGCACGTTTTATGTTGGCGAATAAGCTGCCGGTGGTCTGTTTTTAGCTTCTTTTTCAGCCGGCTGAGGTCTTCTGCCACCGAGGCATAGAGGTCGGGGGTTTCTTTTAGTTGTTGCTCCAGCACCGAAACATACTCTTCATGCGAGGTGGCATAATGAAAATTCTGCTTATCGAGCCATTGAATAAAGTCTTCCAACACTTCGGGTGGAAGTGTTATTTCTTTTCCGAGTGTATGGCGGGCAGCGTAATCTACGCCATAATTGAAGATATAATAGTTTTGAAGAAGATAGTTGCATATTTCAGGCAGGCTGTCTGCCGGAACGACGATGTCGGGCTCTAAGCCGGCACCGTCGAAAACCATGCGTCCTGCACGGGTCTTGAAGCTGCGGCGCAGCGAATCGGGAATGCGGTAAAGGCTGCCGTCTGCGTTGTGCACTGAATAGTCGATGGCTTGAATGCAGCGCCCGCTTGGAATATAGTATTTGGCAATGGTTACTTTGAGCTGTGCGTTGTAGGAGAGTGGACGGGTCACTTGCACAAGCCCTTTTCCGAAGGTGCGTTGCCCTATCAAAATGGCGCGGTCGTAGTCTTGCAAAGCGCCGGCTACAATCTCAGAAGCCGAAGCACTGCGGTTGTTGACCAACACCACCAAGGGGCTTTCAAGGTCATAAGGGGCATTGAGGGTGTAGTACTCTTTATTCCACTCACTGATTTTTCCTTTGGTGGAAACAACGAGCTCATTTTTTGGAACAAACAAATTGACGATGTTGATGGCTTCGCTCAACAAGCCCCCGGGGTTATTGCGCAGGTCAATAATGAAAGCTTGGGCGCCGGCTCTCTTGAGGGAGTCCATGGCAGCGCGCACTTCTTCGGAGGCGCCCATGGTGAAGTCCGACAGCTGAATATAGCCTACCTGCTCATTGAGCATGCCAAAATAAGGCACATTGCTGATGTGTATTTCTTCTCTTTTGATAGAAAAGGTTTTTCTTTCGCCGGTAGTAGGGCGCAGTATTTCTATTTCTACGGGTGTGCCGCTTTGCCCTTTGAGCAAAGTCGATATTTCATCGCTGCTTTTTCCGGCAGTGCTCACGCCGTTGATGCTTGTAATTTGGTCACCTATTTTAAGGCCGGCTCTTTGCGCCGGAGAGCCTTCATAAGGAAGGACTATCACGCACTTGCCTTCTTGGGTGCGTATGGTGGCACCAATGCCCGCATAGCGCCCTGTGGTCATGGTACGATAGTCTTCAATGCGGTCTTCCGATATGTAGTTGGTGTAAGGGTCCAGATCGCTCAACATGGCATCGATGGCCTTCTGCATGAGGCGGTTGGCGTTTATGTCATCTACATAGTAGGTGTTTAACTCTTTGAATAAGGTGGCAAAAATGTCTAAGTTCTTGGCTATCTCGAAAGCGTTGTCTTTTTGTTGGGCTGTGGCAGTGCCGTGTAGAGCCAAAAGCCACGAAAGCAAGCACAACAGGCCTGCATGCATGGTAGAACGCATAAAGTTCATAGGGCATTTTCTTTTTATCGGGAGCAAGCAAGTGCTCTATCTTTTGAATTTACAGACTCTGTTTGAATCTTGCAAATGCCTTGCAGAGGGCTTCTTCTATTTGGTGAAAATCCATGAGGGTTTTGCCTACATACACAATGGCCAAGGCATGCCATGGGGGCAGCAAATCATGGAAGAAGTCGTATTTATGCAAGCGATAGGCTTCCTTCATGCGTCGCCGTAGATAGTGGCGGTCGTGGGCACGCCGGAAGCGTTTTTTGGGGACAATAAAAAGCACCTGTGGATAATGAGGCAGCATGTTGCCTTCATCCACAAGAAAAAAAAACTTAAACGGATAAAAGAAAAAAGAGGAACTATTGCTATCGAATAGTTCCTGAATGATTTTTCGGTTGGATAGTCGTTCGGACTTGGGTAGTTTTTGGCTTTTGTCAAGCACTGCCCGCTTGCTCATTAAGCGTTTACACGCAGCTTATGACGGTATTCGTCCGATACGGTCAGTTTTTTTCTACCCTTGGCACGACGACGAGCCAACACTTTGCGCCCATTTTTGGTTTTCATACGTGCACGGAACCCGTGTGTGTTGCGGCGCTTTCTGCGAGATGGTTGATATGTACGCTTCATTGGAATTTATCGTTTTCAATTCTTAGCTTTGAGCCTGCAAATTTAAGAGTTTTTTTGTGAATGCCAAACTTTTGTGAGAAATTGAAAGACAACCCCTTTGACCCTGTTGCGTTAAAAGACCATATGAGCGTTTCTTCCGGACAAACTTCTGACTTGCGTTTTACCTTTATCATCCCGCCGGGGGAAGGGGATGCCGAGGCGTGTATGCAGAGCATCGCCCGGCAGCAATATCCCCATGTGGAAGTCATTAGCAGCGAAAAGCCCAAACACATGGCGCCTTCCTTGAAGGTAAAGGTCATTGGCACCACTGCCCCGGTGCATTACTTGAACCTGGCTCTGGAGCAAACAGCCGGTGAGGTGATTGGTTTTTTGCCCAAGGGGGCGGAATTGGCGCCTTATAGTCTTTACAAAATATCGAATCAGCTGCAAAAAGGCACCATGCTGTGTGCCATTGGTAAAACCAAGACAGCAAGGGGGGAGCTGCACCGTACTTATTTTGATGTGAATGACATAACAGACTCCATTGCCCGTGCCTATATGGCAGTGGGTGAGTGCTTTTTTCGAAGAGAAACGCTTGACTGGGTGGGGTATATCGACGAGCGCCTGCCACTATGGGGGCTGCAGGAGTGGTGGGTACGTTTGTTGTGTGTAACCGAAGGCAAAGCCATTGCCAAGCTGACAGATGTGGTGTTGGAAACCAAAGAACCGGACGCAGCAAGTGAGTACCGGCAAGAACAGATAGAGCGCGATACCTTTTTCCATACACTCGCCAGCATGTTCCGTTACTACGAAGCGGCCTATTTTATCCGTGAATTTGGGTGTGTAGCTCCGGACTTCTCTTTGCCACATTACAGGGACCTATCACCTGATTTTGTAGTGAAAATCTTAAAGAATTTTTGCGCGCAGCTCGCCCGGGAAGCTATGGGCAGAGGGGTACGAAGAAGTTACGTAAAAAAACGATTGGCAGCCTTGTAGCATTTTTTTAACGAATATTACACAAGCATTTTTAAAGCATAATATTTGCTGTTATAACACTGAATGCCTGTTATATTTGTTGAAGGCTTTATGTTATAACAGCAGCTTTATGAAAACATTTCATTCTTCTTTACGTTGTGTGGTTTTGTCCACACAGCGCACCTATGCCGACTTATTGAAGGCTTTGGGATGGCAGGTTTCTTTTATTGCCCTGCAACATGACGAATCTCAATGGGCATGGGGTGACCTTACCCGCGACGGACTGCTTCGCAAGGCAGACGTAGTGGTGTGGGATATTTCTACCATAGCCCTTGAACCGGGTGCCAAAAGCCAAGAACTATATCTTTATTATCGTTCCGTAGGCGAGTATCTCGAAGACTTGCTTAATGAAAAAGAGGCACGCCCTTCTTCATGGATATTGTTGAACAGTGCAGCCTTGTATGAGCGTTCGTCTTTGCCGGTGAGTGAAGATAGCCCGGCCGGCGAGCATGCCATTTCGCAAGTCCTGCTTCAGATAGAGCGCTTGTTTCATAAAGCTTATGTGCCTAAGGTTCGTAAAGTGGCTTTGCGCTTGGGCTTGTTGCTGCATGAGCAGGCCCGTTGGTGGCGTTGGGTGCCGTCGGCTTGTAAACAGCTGCATGAACGCCCCCCGATGGCTACTTTGCTGCCCCATGATTATTGCAAAGCCATGCAGTTTGTGGTAGAGCGCACAGACATCAGTGGCATTTTTAATGTAGCAAGTCCTTCTTTGGATACTTGGGATGCCATTCACGCCTATTGGAAACAGCACAGCACCGGCAGCATTGGTTTTCTTGAGCAGCTGAGCCTATGGTGGCACAAAGAAGAAGTGCTTCGTTTTCGCCGTTGGGCATTTTTATCAATAGACAGAATACGTAAGAAAGGGTGTGCGTTGTCGGAGGATGATTCTTGGGCACAATCGGCCTGACACCGTCGCCGGCATCAAGACCACACTTTCAGCCCTTCGCTGCAGTTGCGGCAAATGTCAATATTTTTCCGGGCGTGTAACAGCTGTTGTCTGAATTGCCGGTAAGGCGGCGATTGCCAAATGGCGGCGATGCTTTGTTGTGGAAATTGTCCCATTTGGTGCTGTGCATCTTTATCGAAGCAGCAGGGGACCAGGCGCCCGTCCCAAGTCATCACAAAGCCATTCCACATGCGCCAACACTGATTTTTTAAAGAGTTTTTTATGGCATATTTTCCATTGGGCAGTTGGCGGTACCGGCTGTAGCGCTCAATGGTAGGAATGAGAGGGGAGCCATCTTCGAAGTCATAGATTTGAGCAGTTTTTAATACCAGGCGGTCAGCCCCCAGCTCTTTTGCCAGCTGGCGAATGGCCGGTATTTCATGCTCATTGGGCCGCACGACCAAAAACTGTAAAACGACCTCGGGCGTGAGGCTGCGAAGCTTCTTTTTCCAAGCCACTATTTCCCGTATGCCTTCGATCACTTTTTGAAGTTGCCCTTCTTTGCGGTAAGCCGCATAGCTTTGTTGTGTCACACCATCAATAGAGACAATGAGGCGGTCCAAGCCGGATTCCACGGTGTGGCGTGCCCGGTCAGCATCCAGAAAATGCCCATTGGTAGAGGTGATGGTGAAGAGCCCCTTCCGGTGGGCATAATTGACCAACTCAAAGAATTGAGGATGCAAATAAGGCTCGCCCTGGAAATAAAGGGTAAGGTATAGAGCCTTTGGAGCCACCTCGTCTATCATGCGACGATAAAGCTCGAAGGAGAGCTTGCCGGTAGGGCGGCTGAAGCGGCGCAAGCCACTGGGGCATTCGGGGCAGCGCAAATTGCAGGCCGTGGTGGGCTCTACGGCTATGGCAGCGGGTGCGCCCCATACCAGCGGGCGCCGGAGCGCTTTCGACAGATGAAAGCTTAACCACAGTTGAAAAAAATTCAGCAGCCGCCGGGCGGTAAGTTTGCGCATGCAGTGCACATACCAAGCCAGCCGTTTACGCATGTGCTTGTTCGTTCTCTTTGGTTGCCAACTGGCCGCAGGCTGCATCTATGTCTTTGCCGCGGCTACGCCGTACTTTGACCACTACGCCTTGCGCTTCGAGGAAGTGGGCAAAAGCGTCGAGGCGTTCGGGTGTGGTATTTTGAAACTGCGCTTTGTCTATGGGGTTGTACTCGATGATGTTGACTTTGGAAGGCACTTTGCGTACTATCTTCAGCAGCTTACGGGCATCGGCGAGTGAGTCGTTAAAGTCACGGAAAACAATATACTCGAAGGTTACGATTTGTTTGGTTTGATGGTAGTAATACTGCAGGGCTTCGATGAGGGCTTCCAGGGAGTTCTGCTCGTTGATGGGCATGATTTGGCTTCGCTTGGGGTCGTCTGCGGCATGAAGCGACAGCGCCAAATTGAATTTGCGTTGCTCATCGCCCAGGCGTTTTATCATTTTGGCAATGCCGGCCGTGGAAACGGTGATGCGCTTGGCAGAGAAGTTCCAGCCATCGGGAGCGCTGATAAGCTCTGTAGAACGCATCACTTCGGCATAGTTGAGCAGCGGCTCGCCCATGCCCATATACACGATATTGGTCAGTGGCTTGCCATAATGCTCTATGGCTAAGCGGTTGACTTCGATGACCTGATCGTATATTTCGGCGGCAGTGAGGTTGCGCTCGCGCTTCATGTAGCCTGTAGCGCAAAATTTGCAGGTAAGAGAGCAACCTACCTGCGATGACACGCAAGCCGTCATGCGTGTGTCGGTAGGAATAAGCACACTTTCGATGAGGTGCCCGTCATGTAAGCGGAAAGTGCACTTAATGGTGCCATCGGCACTTTTTTGGGCACGGCTTAGCTGTATGGGACGTATGTCGAAGTGTTGGGCGAGGGTTTCGCGTAAGGCTTTGGGCAGGTTGGTCATGTCTTCAAAACGGCGGCATTCTTTTTGCCATAACCATTGCCCTATTTGCTTGGCGCGAAAGGCAGGCTGTCCTGCTTCTTTCAGCCATCTTTCCAACTCTTCTTGCTTGATGGTGCGTATATCTTTCTTACTTGCTTGCATGCGTCTTCCCTTCTGTAATTCTTATTGTAAACCAATTGGTTACAAAAGTAGTTCTTTTTCAAGTAAAGCGTTTGTCTATCTTTTTGGCTTCTGCCACGAACTCTTTCACACGTTGCTCTTGGTCTTGCCGGCAAATGAGCAGCACACCTTCGTGTTCGGCTACGATGAAGCCTTCCAGCCCTTGAATCACTACCAGCTGCTCTTTGGGCGTCTTTACAATGCATTTTTGGCTGTCATAGGCAAGCACAGTGCCTTGTATGACATTTTGGTTATCGTCTTTGGGTGCCAGCTCATAGAGCGATTTCCAGGTGCCTAAGTCAGACCATCCGCAGTCAACAGGAATGACATACACGTTGTCGGCTTTTTCCATGATGGCATAATCAATGGATATTTTTTTGCAAAGCGGATAAGCCTGGTGAATGACTTCGGCTTCTGTTTCGGTAAAAAACTGCTCTTCTATTTCTTCAAACACTTCCGCCATTTCGGGCGCGTAGCGCTGAAATGCTTTTTTGATGGTTTCCACATGCCAGATAAAAATGCCGGCATTCCATACAAAGTCACCACTTTCTATGAACTTCTTTGCCAGTTCGAGATTGGGCTTTTCGGTAAAGGTTTTGACAGGTAGCAGAGGGTAAGGCTTGAACTTTTGAAAAAGCTTGCTGCCTTGCCGGTATTGAATATATCCGTAGCCGGTATCCGGGCGGTTGGGCTTGATGCCCAGGGTAACCAAGATTTCTTTTTTGTGTGCATGCTTGACTGCCGTGCGTATGGCTTTTCTGAAACGCTCTACGTCCTGAATGACATGGTCGGCCGGCGTAATGACGGTCACGGCATCCGGGTCTTTTTGTGCTATCTTGTAGCAAGCATAGGCAATGCAGGGGGCTGTATTGCGACGGCTGGGCTCTGCCAATATCTGTTCATCGGAAAGGAAGGGCAAGTGTTCCTTGACTTTACCTACATATTTTTTGTGGGTAACTACATAAATATTTTCCGGTGGGCAGATGCCTTCGAAGCGCTCTACGGTCTCTTGAATCATGCTTTTGCCCCTGCCTAAAATATCATGAAATTGTTTGGGAGAGTGCTCGCGGCTGATGGGCCAAAAGCGGGAACCTACGCCGCCGGCCATGATGATGGTATAAAAAGAGTTATCGCTCATAAGTTGGGGTCATTGCTGGGAAACAAAGATACTGACTTCTTTAAAATAAGTGATTTTGGCAAGAGGCTTTCCTTTGGCGGCAAAGTGATTTTTGAAATTTTTCTTTTCTTTGCTTAGAAGCAATATACTTGAATGAACATAAGCTGCAATGATGATGAGCGTTTCGAATCGAAAAATCCGTAAAATATTGGTTGCCAACCGTGGCGAGATAGCTTTGCGCATCATGCGCTCGGCAAAAGAAATGGGCATCCGCACGGTGGCCATTTACAGCGAAGCCGACCGCGAAGCTTTGCACGTGCGCTATGCCGATGAGGCGGTATGCGTGGGTCCGCCGCCATCGTCGGAGTCCTATTTGCGTATTGACCGCATCTTGGAGGCCTGCCGCCAAACCGGTGCCGATGCAGTGCATCCGGGCTATGGTTTCTTGTCGGAAAATGCCCGCTTTGCGCGTGCCGTAGAAGAGGCCGGCCTTATTTTCATTGGACCATCGCCCGAAAGCATCGAGCTGATGGGCAGCAAGCTGGCAGCTAAAGAGGCTGCGCAAAAGCATGGTGTGCCATTGGTGCCCGGTACGTCCGAAGCCCTTACCGACGTAGAGCAGGGCAAACGCATTGCCCGTGAGATTGGATATCCCGTGCTTATCAAGGCAAGCGCCGGCGGTGGAGGCAAAGGAATGCGTGTGGTGGAAAAAGAGGAGGACTTTGCCGAGCAAATGGAGCGGGCAGTCAGCGAGGCGGTCTCTGCTTTTGGCGATGGTGCGGTATTCATTGAAAAATACATTGGCTCGCCCAAACACATTGAAATACAGGTTTTAGGTGACCGCCATGGCAACATGGTGTATTTGTTTGAGCGGGAATGTTCGGTGCAGCGTCGCCATCAGAAGGTGATAGAAGAGGCACCTTCGGCAGTGGTGGATGAAGCCATGCGGCGTGCCATGGGTGAGGCCGCCGTGCGTGTTGCCAAAGCCTGTGGTTATTACAATGCCGGCACGGTGGAGTTTATTGTAGATGAGCAGCGTAATTTTTATTTCCTGGAAATGAACACACGCCTGCAGGTAGAACACCCGGTTACTGAAATGATTACAGGCGTGGATTTGGTGAAAGAGCAAATCAGAATTGCAGAAGGGCATCCTTTGAGTTTTACACAAGACGAGCTGGCAATCAATGGGCATGCCATTGAGGTGCGCGTGTATGCCGAAGACCCACGCAATAACTTTTTGCCCAACGTAGGTAAGCTGTTGAGTTATGAGCGCCCGCAGGGTCCCGGCGTGCGTGTAGATGACGCCTTTGAAGCAGGCATGCAAATTCCTATTTATTACGACCCCATGATTGCAAAGCTGATAGTGCATGCCAAAAACAGAGAAGAAGCCATTGCGCGTATGTTACGTGCCATCAGTGAATATACAATTACGGGCATTGCCACCACGCTCGACTTTTGCGCCTTTGCTTTGCGGCATCCGTCTTTTGTGGATGGTAGCTTCGATACCAACTTCGTGAAAAAATATTTCACGCCGGAGGTGCTCAATCCTGCCTTGTCGGAAGAAGAATTGCAAACAGCTGCCGCTTTTGCAGCACAGCTGTGGGCTGAACAAAAGCAGCAAAGCCAAGTGCCGGCAGGCAATATATCGCCCAATGGAGGTGTCAAGCGCAGTTGGAAAATAGCCCGGCGGAATGCATAGCAAAGAGTTTACACCATTCTTATAACTAACCATTTGAAAAATGAGTGACCGTTTTTTTGACCCGGAATTAGATGATTGGTTTTTTGAAGCAGACCAGCTGCTGAAAGATAACCGCATAGGCAGTGGGGTGGAGTTGTTGAATCAAATCGTTGCCCGCGAGCCGTCTTATGGGCGTGCCTATAACCACTTGGCGTGGGTATATGAAGTGAAATACCAAGACCTGGAGAAGGCTTGGGAGCTGTACAGCTTGGCATTGAAATATGCGCCTGATTATTTGCCCGTGTATTTGAATGCTATTGTGTGCCTGTCGAAACTGGAGCGTTTCGATGAGTTGAAGAGCTTGCTTGAAAAAGCACGGCAGGTGCCGGGCATTAGCCGCTCGCGCCTGTTGGGAGAGGAAGCCATCATGTATGAAATGCAGCAAGATTATGCCAAGGCAATTGAAACGTACAAGCAAGCCATTGCTTTTGCCTTGTCCGATGACGATATAAATTATTACAAGCAGTGCATAGAGCGCTGCCGGCGTAAGATGGACATCTTAAACGACTATGACCGATGAAAGCCACACGCTTTCTTTTCTTAGATGCTTTGGCAGTGTTTTTTTTAGGTTATACACTCTTGTGGTTGGCTTTCGACGGCACTTTGAGCGCATGGAGTTGGGCGATGCTGCTGCTGTTTACGGTGCCGGCAGCTTGGCGCATTTGCCGTGTGCGTGTGTTGATGGCACGTGAGTTTGTAGCCGAAACAGCCAAGCAATACAAAAAAGTGCAGTTTTGGGCTTCCGTGCCTATGTATGTGGTGCTTTTGCTGGTGCTGATGTTGTTTAGCGTGTTGTTTTATGCTGCTTATTTGGTGAAGCAAGTGGATAGCCAAGCCCTGCAAAACCTGGTGTATGAACTTTTAGACAGGGACGGCTTGCTGCGGCGCCTGGTCGATATTTACGGGCGTAAGCCTACCACTTTGCTGGTCTCTCTTTTGGCTATTGCAGGAATAGCCCGGTTGGGCGGATGGGCAATTTTTATCAAGCGTTTAAAGTGAGCTTTTATGCAGTTTGTATAACTGCATGAGGGCACTGTAAAGCAAATTGGCTTGCAATTCGTAGCCCGGTTGTAGTAGATGCACCAGGTCGGGGTTGGCCAGGCCCGCTTGTTTCCAGGCATATATGCTGCCTTTGCCCCCCATGACGGCAAACCAGTCCCAAAGCAGCAAGTCTTCTTCCTGTGCCAATTCCTTGAGACGTTGCACAGCGGTGGCTATGTGAGGGTTGGGGTGCCGGCGCTGAAAGTAGCAATCACCGGGAGTGGTCAACAAAATGCTGCAGCGAGGAACTGCCCGGCGGATTTGCCGGATAAGCTCGCGGTATTGTTCTTTAAACCGGCGGTCGTCGAAATACTGCCGGTAAGCATCGTTTGTTCCAAGCGACACAATCACCAGGTCGGGCTGAAGGGCTGCGATTTGCACTGCGAGTTGCGAGCAGCGCAAATAAGAACTTACCGTGGCGCCGTTTAAGCCGGCCGAATGATAGAGAATACCGGCCGCATCGTTTTCGATGACTATGCCCTGCAAGCGGAAGTAACGTTGGGCAAGGCGCAAACGTTGAAAGCCGAGGGTGTAGGGCGCCGGAGCATCTACGACAAACTCGGCGTAGCCCCGGCGATGGATACGTCGGGGCATGTGCCAGCGCATGCCTGCCCATAACAAAGGATAAAAAGTGCTGTCGCTTTGGGTGTCATAATAGACCTTGATGCGCCGGCAGCCGGCATAAGCTGAATCAAGTGCAAAGGTGTAGCCGGCCATGGCTTGAAAGGTAAGTGCGTTCATGCCGGCAATGCCACATTGGCAACTGTCTTTGCTGATGATGCTACGGCAACCATGCCATGTGCCAAAATAATACTGCCCGGGGATATTAAGCGGGTCCGCACCGGCGCCTGCCAAGCGTGCAGGGAAGAAATAGCCCCGGCCGGCATTGCCCAACAGCGGATTTTGCTGTAGCTGCTGCCTGAGCCGGTGGGGAAAAAAGTCTGCTTGTATGTGCGAATCGCCGAAGTGTAGAATACGAACGGGGCGGTTCCGGTATTGAATCAGGCTGTCGAGTGCTTGAATGAAATGGACATAGGCAGCACTTGTGTCGAAAAGAATGAAGTTGGCGCTGCTGTCAACAGGCACAGCCATGCGCCGGGGCGTTAAGTGCGCCGGTTGCCGGTGCTGGCAGTTCAACAGCCATGAAACAAAAAGCAAACTAAGGGCGAGGCTTTTGTGCCATTTTGTAAAGTTCATATTCATACATCAAGGCTTCATAAAGCATTTCCGATACCAGGCGGGCGCCCCGCAGCGAGAAGTGCGTATAGTCCTTATTGGCAAGCTTTTCTTCTACCCATGCAGGCATGGAGTGGAGCCCGCCCATGGCTTGAAACAAATCCCAGAAGGCACATCCTGCCCGGAAGGCCGCCCGGCGTTGGGCATCTCTCAATTTATCAATGTTTTTCAAAGAAACATAATGCGTACCTTCTTTTTTTGAGCGGTCTGAGGTACTGATAACTAAAATGGGAACATCGGGAGCCACTTCACGGAAATACTTCAATTGCTTGTAAAACAATTCTTCATAGAAGCCGTAATCTTCGGCTTCACCTACATTTACGCCAAACTGAAAAATCAACAGGCGCACGTTGAGTGCGCGGAGTTGTGCGCGCAGGTGGGCGGGCGGTATTTTGGTAAACTCCAGTCCGGAGCTTCCGCGCATGGGCACATTGTCCACCACCACACCGGAGCGGCACTCTAAGCTGCTGCCGTACACTTCTAATGCGCCGCTGCCTTCAAACTGAATGCTGATGTTTTGAAATTCACTATCTATGTCACAAACCAGCATTTGCAACGAAGGGGCGGCTTGGAAAGACTCTTGGCATGCTACTTGCCCGTTGTGCAGTACCTTCACGCGCAGGGAGCTTTCGGGACTTCGAAAAAGCACCTTCACTCTTTGCACTTCGCGATCCTTGGCATGGGCTTGTTTGGAACGGTGATATACCGTGCCTATTTGAAAATGCATATTTTGTTTGGACAGCTTTGCTGCTTGCCGGGCAATGCCGGATGTGGTATCGGGCAGAGCAGGCGAGGCAAGACTATCGCTCATGTCTTTTTCTGCATCAAGAGGTGCCGGGCTTGAAGGAGCGAATGCATACATATTGCCCAACAAACCAAAATATCTAGAGGGCGCTTGTTGGGAGCGCTTGCCGAAGAGCGGATACCACTGCCAGCGTTTGTCGTTGGTTTGATAAACCGATATTTTGGCATTCAAATGATTGCTGATGCCTTGTAGCCCGGGACCGCAGCCCCCGAAGCGGCTTTGTAAGCGATGGCGCAGCTCTGCGGTAATGCGGTCGCCTTCCAGCTGTGAGTCGCCGAAGTGTACAATATGAATGCTCTGCCGGAGCTGCCCGTCTTTGAGGGCATCCAAGGTGCGAAAAAAAGGATAAAGCAAGGTGTCTTGTCCGGGTGCATACTCGAAACGCCCGGCTTGTGGCGGTGGGGGCGTTTGCTGTGCCATGCTGTCTTGGGCTGTTGGCTTCAAAGAGTCGGCCGCCTGTGCTTCAGCTGCTTCGGTCTCTTCCAGGCGCTTGGTGATGGCTTTTATATCGGCATATTGAGGTTTTTCTTTCAGCACTGTATTGTGCCAGGTGGGGAACCGTATTTCCCAAGCGGCGATGCTTACTTGTTCGGGCATAAAGGTCATCAGCAGGGCAAGAATGGCGCCGGTAATCAACAACAAAAGAAAAGGGCGAATGGGCTGAATCATCTTTGGCAAGATTAATGCAATTGCTTAATGAGTATGAAATTATTACTTTCGTTGGACAAAGCTATAAGAATTTACGTACACCAAGAAACTTCGTTGAAGAATTCACCGTTGTGCTCATTCACTGAAGAATTGGCTTGAAGATATGCGTTTTCGAAAATCATTGATTGCTTTTTTACTTGCCTTCATGGCTTGGGGCGAAGGACAGCTGCTCATGGCTTATCCTGTTGATTCTTTGGCAACCGAAAGGGAAGGCAGCCTGCAGAAGTATATTCGCTACACACATACGTATTCTTTCATAGAATATGAAAAGAACCATTGGCAGTGGTTCGACATGCCTGCCATGAGGCAGTTCTTTGAGCGTTTTTCACAGGCTAAGAGCCGCAAAGTGCGTGTGTTGCATCTTGGTGACTCGCACGTGCACTATGATTTGCAAACGAAGGTTATCCGGGAGCGCCTGTCTGCCATTTGGGGCAATGGCGGCATAGGCTGGATTGTCCCTTATTCTATTGCCCACACCCATGGCACGGTGGACTACCGTTCGTCGCACCGGGGCGTATGGCAATCGGCTTTAATCACCAAATACAAGCCGGCTTTTCCTTTGGGAAGCAGCGGCGTAACTGTTTATACCGAAGATCCGCAGGCTTCCTTTACCATCCGTATGAACAAAGGCAGTTATGAGCCGGTACACCGTAAATTGCGCATCTTTTGCCGCGCCGATAGCAGCAGCTTCGATATATTGGTAAAAACATCGCCTACGGCAGAGCCTATTCGCCTGCATGCTGTCCCCGGCAAACCTTATGTTGAGACTGTTTTGCCTTCTTTTGATGGATACATAGAGGTGTTGGTCAACAAAAGCAGGGAAGAGCAACGCTTCTTTGAGTGCTATGGGCTGTGGCTGGAGTCGGTAGAAGACAAGGGGGTGGTATATAGCTCGGCCGGTGTCAATGGGGCGGGGGTTGGTTCATGGGCAAAAGAGTCTTTGCTGGCAGAGGAAATGGCTGTGCTTCAGCCCGATTTGGTGGTGCTGGATGTGGGCATCAACGATTTCTATCTGAACAACCATTTTGATAAAAACGCCTTGCGGCATCAACTGGTTACTTTGATAGAAAGCATCCGTGCGCAAAATCCCGAAACCGTGATTTTATTGGTTTCGCCACAAGATGCTTATCGCTACCGCCGGAACATATCGGCATGTAAAGACTATGCGGCATTGCTCAAAGAACTGGCAAGGGCGTACCATTGTGCTTTCTACGACTACTATCATATCAGTGGCGGACAATATTCCATGATGCGTTGGCTGCAAACAGGGCTTGCCAAAAGAGACCGTATTCACCTGACCAATAACGGATACACGGTCAAAGGGGAATTGTATGCCAATGCTTTTCTGAACAGCATGGTGATGGCATTGAGTGTAGAGCAGCTGGCTACGCTCGATTGGCAGCATGCAGACAGCGCGGAAAAAGAGAAAATGGTGATGCCGGAAACAGAGAACAAGGCTTTTCAGCAGGTATCGTATAGCCCCGGCGAAAATGCCACAAAACAGGTTTACACCGTACGCAGAGGAGATTCGTTGGGCAAAATTGCGCAGCTGTACGGCGTAAGTATTGCCGAACTTCAGCGCTGGAATGGTTTGCCCGACTACTTTATTTATCCCGGGCAAAAATTGGTAGTGTATTCGAACCGCCGGCCACAGACAACAACGCCCGCCCGGCACTATGTGCAGCGGGGCGACACTTTGTGGGGGATTGCCCGCCGCTATGGTGTGTCGGTAGAGTATCTGAAAAAAATCAACGGATTGAGCAGCGACGCCCTGCGGGCAGGCACTTACCTTAAGCTTCGTCCATAGGCACCAAAAAACGAATATGTTTCCGGGTAGCCTGTTGCAACAGCACCGGACGATTGCCCCTTACTTTTTCATATAAAGCCGGCTCGTAGTTCAAAATGGTTATGAGCAGCAGCTTGGTGTTGTAGGTGATACTGAAGTCATCTTGCAACAGCTGACGCAGCTCTTCCACATATTCGGGGCGGTAATCGAAGCATACAGACAACGAAAGCGCCGAATTTTGAATTAAGTTGAGTTTTAAATGCAGGCGGTGGCAGGCATCCAGCACATAGCTGATGCGCTCTTCGGTAATAAAAGCCAAGTCTTTAACCGAAAAGCTCATCAAGCATTGGTTTTCTTTGCGTATTACACAAGCTTGTTCCAGGGCTGTCTCTTGGGCATCAATACGGGTGCCCGTCTTTTCGGGCATCATGAAAGAGCGCACCAATAGAGGAATGTTCTTGTTTGCCAGGGGGCGAATGGTGTTGGGGTGAATGACACTGGCACCGTAAAAGGTCATTTCAGCTGCCTGCCTGTATGATAAATGTTCAAATAAAGAAGCAAAGGCATAGTGTTTTGGGTCGGCATTCAACACACCGGGCACATCTTTCCATATGGTGAGGTCTTCGGCATTGAGTGCCGCTGCAAAGAGGGCAGCCGAATAGTCAGAGCCTTCGCGCCCCAAGGTGGTAGTGCGCCCGCCCGGTGCGCCCCCAATGAATCCTTGAGTAAGGAGCAATTGGGTTTCCAGCAATGGACGCAGCCCGGTTTGAATGAGGTGTTCGCTCCATGCCCAATCTACCTGTGCCTTGCGCCAGGTGGTATCTGTTTTGATGTAATCCCGGGCATCGATCCACCGGTGTTGTATGCCGCTTGCATGCAAAAAATGGCTGATGAGTGTGGTCGATAGCAGCTCGCCGAAAGCTACTACCTGGTCGTAGGACTCATGATAATTTTCGGGACGGGTATGGTGCAGCAGTGTGTAGCGAAGCCGGACAAACAAGCGTTCCATGGCTTCAAATGCCGGATGCCCTTCGGGGAACAATGCCCGTGCGGTGTTTATGTGGTAATCATAAATTTCCCGGAAACGCTTTTCATAGTCCTTTTTTGCAAAGTAATCGTCCAATAAGTTTTCCAGTGCATTGGTGGTTTTGCCCATAGCCGAAACCACCACAAGCAGTTCCCGGCTTGTGCCTTGCGTTTGTAAAATATGTGCCACATTGCGAATGGCTTCCGCATCTTTTACGGAAGCACCACCAAATTTGAATACTTTCATAAACAGGAAACAGGGCGTTTAAAGACCGTTTAAAAATGACCAAAAAGCAAAAACAAAGCGAAAGTTACAAAACCGGCGGGGTGGGCTTGTTGCTACCTTTGGGAGGAATCATGAAACCGAACAGGGCGCCTGCACCGCCCCCCATAATGTGTGCAAACTGTGAAATATTATCGTCGGAAAACGCCTGCACGACCTCCTGCCCTATGTAAAGTATCAATACCAACAGGAAGGTGAGAGGCAGGGTGCCCCTGCGCACGTTTACGAAAGAGGCCAATACCATCATCATGAACACAATGCCACTGGCACCGATAAGCCCCGTATCGAAAAAGGTGGCATTAAGCACGCCCCCAAGCAAGGCGGTAATCAGTATCATATACAGCAAGCGCTTGGAGCCGTACTTTTCTTCCAAGATGGGACCTATCAACAGCATAAGAGAGAAGTTGCCGAAGTAGTGTTCCCAGCTGCCATGCCCCAGCATATGGGTAACGAATGCCAGGTATTGGGTCCACGACACATTGAAGACAGGGGGGGCAATGAAATAGTTGATGAGCCCCGGCATCCAGTCACAAAGCAGGCGGATGCCGGCAGCCATGAAGGTAAAAGTTAAAATAACCGGGGCGTTGTAACTGATGCGCATAGTTTTTTATAAAGGATCTGCGGTTACTTGAAAGGTCATATCGGCACGGAAATCTATTTCATATAAAGGCGCTTCGCGCATGATTACTTCTGCTTCCACTTCAAACTCATCTTGTTTTACGTAGTTGTCCAAGTTGTCGGGGGTAGGAGTGAGCGTGAGGGTTTTGCCGGCAGAAGTAGAGATTTCGCCGCTCTCAGCCAGCAGCTTTTTCGGCTGCCCCGAAGCCGATATATAAAGCTTGATGCTTTTAAACATGCTGAAGTTGGCCTGCGAAGGACTGGTGATGGTCAAGGTGAGTTTTTTCAGAATGATGTTTTTGACCTTATCCTTGCTGGTGCCGTTGTTTTGAAACTTTTGCGAGGCATTGGTCTGTACGGGGGGCGTAGGCACGTTGAATGGTGTATTGACGCCTATGGCAGAAGGCACGGTGAAGCTGCTGCTGTAATCGATGTTAAATGTAAGCAGGTCTTCTATTACTTTTTTGCAGGCAGAAAAATGGAAGGCTATTGCCAGCATTACAATAATACCAACTATTTTTTTCATGGCTGTTACTTTTTCACTCTTTGAATTACTGTTTATCTATAATGTGAATTTGGCGAGGATGGTAAATGTGAATTTCCGGGTTGTTTTTATAAATACGCATTTTTCCGGTAACACACACTTCTTTTCCTTCCAAGGCAGTCCATTTGTATTTTTTGTAAGACTTTGGCAGCTGTTCGCGCCATACAACCAAGGTCATGTCTTGGTAAGGATATGGGCGCCCCATGTTCAGGAATACAGGACGCCCCGGTGTGTCTTTGGCCGGTATTACCACCTGTGCAATGACGCCTTTCACAACCACTTCTTCGCCCACATGCAGTACCGCTTCATGCGAAGAAATGGTATCTGACGGTACGACACGCTGAGCGTGTGCATCCGGCAAGCAAAGGAAAAGACAAAACAAAAAAGCAGCCAAGCAACTGCCAAGCCTTGTTGTGTTTTTATTTTTTAAGTGCTTCTTGAAGCTCCTTGATTTCGAAGCTGTAATCTTCCATGATAACATTCGCTAATAGTTTTTGGCAAGCCGTATCGACAATTTCACGCGCTTGCTCGGGGGTTTCCGCTTCAAAAGTCAATACAATATGCTTGCCTATTCTCACATCTTTCACACCTTCAATGTGTAAATGTTTCAAGCCCAATTTAACGGCTTTCCCTTGTGGGTCAAGCAATTCTTTTTTGGGCATCACGTTTACTTCTGCTACAAATTTCATACTAAACTATTGTTTTGGAGAGAAAAATAACCAAGATAAAAGCACATAAAGAACGATAAGGAGAGATAGTCCGCTCCATTGCAAGAGTAGGAGGCAAAGGATACTCAAAACTACAAAAATGTATCGAATGCGGTTATCGTGCCAAGATAAATTTTTGAATTTGAGAGAAAGCAAAGCCCAAGGTGCCAACAGCCAGTAACTGCTTAAAACCACCAGTAGCAGTAAGACAGCGACAGTAGCATGATGCGACGGCGTGAATTGTCGTAAGAGAAAGGGAAGGCCAATCCAAAAGAGGGTATTGGCGGGGGTGGGCACGCCGATGAAGTGGTTGGTTTGGCGTTCGTCTAAATTGAAGCGTGCCAGGCGCAGTGCCGAAGCTGCTGCAATAAGAAAAGCCAGCGATGCCCATGCAAAACCGGCATTTTGAAGCATGCGAAAAGCAACAGAGGCAGGCACTACACCAAACGTTACCATATCGGCCAGTGAGTCCAGCTCTTTGCCGAGCGGCGAACTCACTTTGAGCGCTCGAGCAACGGCACCGTCCAAAAAATCACAGAGGGCACCGAGGGCAATCCACCAAGCAGCAGATTCATAAGGGGCGCCCTGATAAAGAGCTGCTAAGGCCAAGCAGCCAAAAAAGGCATTGCTTAGCGTAAGCATATTAGGTATATGAAGAATGATATTGCGCATGGTAAGGGTTTTTAGGGTTTGAATAAAACAAAAGCAGGTCCCCATCTATTTCTTGGCAGTCTAACAGACGTGCGCCCGGCGGCAGGGTGGGGGCTGCAAGTCCGTGTTGCAGCAAGCAGGGCGCAATGAAAAGACGCAGTTCGTCCCAACAGCCCATCTTTAAAAATGTTTCCAAGGTCTGTTTGCCCCCTTCCACAAAAATGGATTGAATGCCGCGCCGGTAACACTCCTCGAGCACGAAAGCCAAAAGGGTCGTATGGCTTTGGGCTTCGGCAGCAGGAATGGTGCAGTGTTCAATATGCCCGGGAAGAGGGCGTGCGGCGCCCTGTTGAGGACCGAAGTAAAGCGTGGGGGCTTGCCGGTCAAACACCTTGAGAGAGGGCGGCAACTGCCCTTGGCGGTCTATGACTATGCGCAGAGGTTGTTTCCCATGCCAAAGGCGGGCCGTCAATTGTGGATTATCGGTAAGCAAGGTGTTTTTACCTGCCAGAATAGCACTTTCTTCCGTACGCCAGCGGTGCACCAGCTGTTTGCTTCGTTTGCCGGTCATCCATAAAGGCGCAGGGGGCAAAGGGGCTAAATAGCCGTCACTGCTTTGCGCCCACTTTAAAACGATATACGGGCGCCGTTGAGTCATGAAAGTAAAAAAACGGCGGTTGAGCCAATAGCCGGCTTCTTGGCAAACGCCCGTTGTTACTTCTATGCCTGCCGCCCGCAGCATCTCGATGCCTTTGCCTGCCACCAATGGGTTGGGGTCCAAGTTGGACACCACCACACGGCGCACTTGCTTTTCCACCAGCAGGCGGGCGCAAGGGGGCGTTTTCCCGAAATGAGCACATGGCTCTAAGTTGACATATACCGTGCTTTCTCTTAAGAGCGCTTCGTTGCTCACTTGTCGCAGGGCATTTACTTCGGCATGTGCTTCACCATATCGCTGATGCCATCCTTCGCCAAGGATACGCCCTTGATGAACCACTACACTGCCTACCAATGGGTTAGGGGCTACTTGCCCTTTGCCATAAGTAGCCAGTTGCAGGGCACGTTGCATCCATACTCTATCTTCGTGTTGACTCATAAGCCAATATCCAATCTATATTGCAACTCCTAAGACAATCAGCGCCAGCGCAACGATGGCTATCCAAGCGTATTCTTGTAAAATACCGCTTTGCAGGCGGCTACCTATGTAGGCAGCCAAGCGTGCCATGCCTGCTATGGCTTTTACCATGCCATCGACGATTTGGCGGTCTGTCCAGGCAATCACATGGGCAGCTACCACCGTGATTTTGCCCAAACCATTGATGAGCCGGTCAATGCCTTTACTGTCGAATTGGTGGGCTGCCCTGCATAGTTTCAGTCCCCATGCTGTAAGGCGGTCTTGCAGCCATACGCTCTCCGTTTGCTCGTTTGGCTTTGCTACATCCATCAAGTAACGAATGACACGGTCTTGTAAGCAGCAAAAACGGTAGAGCAAACGGGCAAGGGGTTGTAAATAGGGCTCGTTGTGTGCCGTTCTTCCTTTGGGGGAAAATCCATAAAGCCATGCGCCCAGAGCAAACATAAACAAAGCACCTGCGCTTGTAAGGTAGCCTATAGCATGTGGCAGGGAAGCTTCAGGGGCTTTCAGGCGTTGCCAAATGGCGCCGGCTTCCAATGACATGGGGTTGGGGCTCCACCAAAACCATAAACTCCCGATTGATAACAAGGCAAGTGGAATGCTAAAGGTAGCATGGGGCTGAGCCGGAAAGCCGGCCGCTTGTTCAGGTGGCGCCGGTCGCAACCAAATCAGGCCGGTTTGGCGCCCCATGTAAAAAGCCGTGAGTAAAGCGCCCAAGATGGCACCACTGCCCAAATAATAAGCAACCTGACCAAAGCGTACATGGGACGCCCACACGCTCATGATGATGTTTTCTTTGCTCAGGGCGCCGGCAGTCAGTGGAAAGCCGGCAAGGGCGGCAGCCAATATGCCATAGGGTATTGCCAACCAAAGGGCGCGGTGTGCCCATCCACCGGTTAAAAACATATTCTGTGCATCGAAGTGTAGCCCCTTCTTTTCTTGCCAGTGATGCAGGTAGTAAATAACCGCCCCTACCGACAAAAACAAGCCGGCTTTAAAAAACGCATGAGTGAGCAGGTGTGCAAAACCACCGGCCGGGTTGTGCAGCGCAATTGCCAGAATCATATAGCCCAGTTGAGATACCGTAGAGTAGGCAAGCACGCGCTTCATGTCTTTTTGAACACAAGCCAGCAGGGCACTCCACAGTATGGTTATCAGAGCCAAGCCGGCAATGACGAGCAAGGTGCTGTCAGGGAAAAGGGGGTGCAGGCGAAACAGCAAGTACACGCCGGCCGCCACCATGGTTGCCGCATGTATGAGCGCCGAAGCGGGGGTAGGTCCTGCCATGGCGTCGGGAAGCCAGAAGTGCAGTGGAAACTGCGCCGACTTGCCCATGGTGCCCCCAAACAGACACAATGCCGCCCACCAAGGCAAAGTTTGTTGCATTTGAAGCAGGTCGGTGCTGCCGGTCAGCAGCAGGCAAGCCCCAATGCCTACTACGAAAGCCGCATCGCCCAGGCGGTTGGTAACAAAAGCCTGCAAGGCTGCTCTGCGTGCTTCGCTTCTTTCGTGCCAAAAGCCGATGAGCAGGTAAGAACAGAGCCCCACCAGCTCCCAACCTACGTAAATGAGCAGCAAATCGCGCACAAGCACGATGCCCAGCATGGCGAACACAAAAAGCGATAAGTAGGCAAAATAGCGGCTCCGGTGGGTTTCTTCTTGCATATAGCGACAAGAGTAAAGCGCTACGCAGCTCCCCACCAAGCCCACGATAAAGACCATCCAGGCGGTGGGGTAGTCAATATAAATGCCGCTGTTGACGGAATAGTTTTTGAGCAACTGCCAGTGAACGGGCAGCTCAATGACCGTGCCGGGCACTTGGCCGGTGCTTCGTAAGAGCAACCAGCCTGCCGTGCTCAGACCGCCATAGAGCACCACCGACACCACGCCATCGACGCGCGCCCGGGCAAAAGGCTGCACCAGCAACAAGATGCCCCATGCCAAAGGCATCAAAAGCAAAAGCCATAAGCTGTGGATAAGCTCCATCAGTGCTTGAGTTCGTTCAGTTGATCTATATTCGTGTGTTTGTGTTGTTTGTATAACATCAACAGCAGTGCCAAGATGATGCAGGCTTCTGCAACGGCAATCACCATAACAAAAAGAGCAAAGAGCTGATTGGTGGGGTCATACAGTTTAGAGAACACCACCAGGTTGATATTCGCGGCATTGAGCATGAGTTCTATGCCCACCAGCCACATGACTGCCTGCCGCTTGGTGAGCACAATGCCCAAGCCAATACAAAAGAGAATAGCGCCAATGCCCAGAAAGAACTGCATGTTCCGTTATTTGCTTTTTAATTTAATGAACGTGGCACCATATCCGAACTTTTCCTTGTGCGCGTCCTGAAAGTACTCTACCTGTGGGTGCCCGCTTGCTCTTTTCTGAATGGCGTCGCGCAACTTGCCGTTGCCTACTCCATGAATAAAGATGATTTCCGTCATGCCGGAAGCAATGGCCGCATCGAGCTTTCTTTCGAACACATCCAATTGATAGGCGAAGATGGCTTCGGGGCTCATGCCTTTGTGCTCGGGCAGCAGCTTTTCTATGTGTAAATCCACTTCATATTCGGGCGTTTCTACCGTCACATGGCTTTGCCCGGCTTGGTCTTGCTTCAAAAGGTTGTGAGTAATCTGCTGGGCATCGATGGCACGGCTGACTTCCCACTCGGTAGCCTTCCATTGAAAATCTTTGTCCAGCTGAAAAACATAGCCTTGTTTATCAAGCACCGGTGCTATTTGCGATGCCTTGAAGAAGGTCGAAGCCCGGAACTGTAACTTGCGCAGCAAAGGCTGCGGCAAAGGATAGTAGCCTTGGCGGAAGAGCAACACTTGAAAATAGTAGATGCCCCACTTATCGAACTGTTCAATGTTTACCTCATCGATACGGGCATATTGCCGTGCTCCCAATACACCGCCTGCCACGCCCATATGATTGCCATTTTGCTCTTTGCTTACGGCATAAGGCGTAGTCCAGTCGGTATTGTTGATGAAGTACAGCTGATATAAACGGTCATTGGTGGGAATAAAAGCCAGATACAACCCTTTATAGCTGTAAAGCGGTGATTCGGTGCCGCCGCTTTGCTGCTTGCTCCCTTCTTGTGAAGCCCTTTTTTCGCTTGCCGGGCGGCTGCTTTTGGCAGGTGCCGGCTTGTCGAAATATTCATTTTCTTCGCCTGCAATGAGTACCAGCTCATTGGCTGCCACAGGAATAATGAAACCATCTTCAATTTCTACTTCGGCAATGTTGCCCTGTATTTTCACTACGACGCCTTCCATGTTGTCGTGCAGCAGGCGTACGCGGTCTCCTATGTTCATGGCAGTTGTTTTAAATTACATTGAAACATTTGAATTGAATTTCAGCCGGGCAGAATGCCCGTACTTCAAAGCAAAAGTAACATTAATTTCCTAAAGCCTGCAGTAGCTTTTGTATGAAATCCATCTCATATCCCTTTTGTTGGGCATAACGGATGAGTTTAGCCTTCCGTTTCCGGCCGTCGGTCTCTGTTTTTTCGAGTTGTGCTGCTTTTTGTTGAAGCAGTTGATGCAAACAGCGCTCGTACTGCTCCGGCTCTATGCCGTCAAGTGCTTCGGCAATCAGCGTTTCATCGATGCCTTTTTGCCTTAGATGGAAGGCTATTTTTTGTTTGCCCCATTGTTTTTGTCTGAATTTGCTTTGTGCATAAAGGCATGCGAAACGCCGTTCATCGAGAAAGCCGTCGTCCATAAGCATCTCTATACATTGGCGCCGCTCTTGCTCGGAAAGGGTGAATTTGTCTTTGAGAAACTGCTCCACTTCGCGCGGGGCGCGCTCTTGATAGGCGCAATAGCGGCAAGCCTTGGCATATACTTCGTCGAAGGGGATGGTACGTGGGGGACGCCGGCGGTAGTTTCTCATCGTAAAAATTGATTATCTTCTTTTTCTCAAAATTACAAAGCTTGTGAAGAACATAAAGAAATGGCTGCTGCGTAGTCTGTGGTTGCTTGTGGGGCTGTCAGGCATGGTGTTGCTGTATTATGCCCCTTTATTGCCCTATGGTTGGCGCCAGTTGAAAGGGCAGCTGCGTATCTTATGGCATACGGTCCCCCTTGAAGAAGTGTGGAAAAGCGACACGCTGCCGCCGGTGGTGCGCTATCGTTTGCATCTGATAGGAGAAATCAAACGCTTTGCGGAAACACAACTGGGGCTGATGCCCACAGACAACTACCGTACTTTTTATGATACGCAGGGAAAAGCGGTCTTGTGGGTGGTAACTGCGGCACCGCCCTATGCTTTGGATTACTACTACTGGCACTTTCCTGTGCTGGGCCGGGTTTCGTACAAAGGACACTTTGAGCGCCGCTATGCCGAGCAAGACTCTGCCCGCTTGGCTGCCGAAGGCTACGAAGTGTCTATTGGCGAAGTAGCTGCGTGGTCCACCTTGGGCATATTGAGTGATCCGGTGTTGTCTTCCATGACGGCACGCGAAGAAGGCGAATTGGCGGAGCTCATCATTCACGAGCTCACGCATGCAAGCGTTTACTTAGCCGATAGTGTGGAATTCAACGAAAACCTCGCTTCCTTTGTAGGGCAAGAAGGGGCTAAACGCTTCCTGGCACAGCACTACGGCAAGCACAGTTTTGTTTATCAAGACTATGTGCGCCGTTTGCACGACCGGGCGCTTTATACCGCTTGCCTTTTACAACAAGCGCAGACTTTGGATAGTCTGTATCGCAGCGAAGGCTTTCGTGCCCTCAGCAATGAAGAGAAGCAGAAAACCAAGACATTGTTTTATGCACAATTGCAAAAGGCATTGCTTGCATTGCCTTTGAGCCCATCCATACTGGAGCGTATGCGGGCGCATCCACCGGTTTTTAACAATGTGGAATTATGTGATTTGCTTCGTTATTACAGGTATCAAGATACACTGCAGCAGCTTTTTCGCGAAAAGTTTCACCGGGACATTGCTGCTATGATACAACATTTTAAAAACTAAAAATTTAGAAATGCCGGCTTGGTACAATCTTTGAAAATGAATAAATTAGAACAAAGTAAAATGCTATGAAAAAGTTAATATCCTTGGGGCTTTTGTGGGTGCTGCTGGCAGCGGCAAGCTGGAAAGAAAGTTACCGTGTAGTACAGCACGACGCCTTTCAAGCCGGAGAAGAAATCGATTATTTGGTGCACTATATGTTTGTGAATGCCGGTACGGCGCACATTGAAATGAGCAAAAAGTTATATTCTGTCAATGGGCGCCCCTGTTACCGGGTCGATGTATATGGTAAGAGCATCGGAGGGCTGGAAATGGTTACTCGAATACGCGACTTTTGGCGCTCTTATATCGATACGGCAGCCATTGCCCCGCATCGCTTTTACCGGAACATACAAGAGGGCAACTATAAAAAAGAAGAAACCACGCAGTTTTACCCTTTGAAACGTCTGGCAAAAGTAAAAGATGAAAACGGTGTATCGGTGGTGAAAACGCCCCCTTATGTGCAAGACCTGGTGAGCGGTTTTTATTATGTGCGTACACTGGATTTCAGCCAATATCAAAAAGGGGATACTTTGCGCATTCCGGGCATCTTGGAAGACGATATCTACGACTTGGCAGTCATTTACTTGGGCACGGAAGAGGTAGAAACCAAATTTGGATGGATAGACTGCCATGTGCTCTCGCCCGTCATGCCGCCCAATGAACTCTTCAAAGGTACCCACCCCGTGAAAATGTGGATTTCGTCAGACAAGAACCAAATCCCTGTGAAAATTGCTGCCGAACTGCTGATTGGTGCCGTGGAGGTGGATATTGAGCAGTATAAAAACCTGAAACATCCTATGCCATTCAGGAAAAAACAATAATATGAACATTTTTGTATTTTTTTGATATTTAACTGCTTTTAAGGTCTCATTATGAGACCTTAATTTGTTTTATTCTTGTATATTTGCAATCTACAAAACCGCACGGGCTATGAATGAATTAATGAAAAAAGCAGAAGCTTGCCTGCATGAACAAGACATCGTGGCCACCTTACGAGAACTAAGTGAGGCTTTTAAGGAGCGCGTGGCTTTTTCTACCAGCCTGAGCCTGGAAGACCAAATCATTACGCACCTCATCTTCAGCCACGACCTGCCTATCCGGGTGTTTACACTCGACACGGGGCGTTTGTTTCCTCAAACTTATGAAACGCTGGAGCGCACCCGCAAGAAGTATGGTAAGACCATAGAAGTGTATTTCCCACCGCAGGAAGAAGTGGAGCGCATGGTCAATGAAAAAGGCATGTTTAGTTTTTATGAGTCGGTGGAAAACAGAAAAGAGTGCTGCTTTATTCGTAAGGTATTGCCGCTCAACCGGGCGTTGAAGGGCGTAGCTTGCTGGATTACCGGCATCAGAGCCGAGCATTCGCCGCTGCGCAGCAATATGCGCTTGATAGAATGGGACGAAAGCCGCCAAATGGTAAAATATCAGCCCTTATTGCACTGGACAACCCCACAAGTAGAGGCTTTTGTAAAAGAGCACAATATCCCTTACAACCCACTCTTCGACCAAGGATTTTTAAGCATTGGCTGTCAGCCGTGTACGCGCGCCGTTGCCCCCGGTGAGGACATTCGCGCCGGACGCTGGTGGTGGGAGCAAAGCCACAAAGAGTGCGGCTTACACGCTCGTTAGTCTTATTTTTTTGACCTTTTTAACTGCTCAATGCCATGAAATACTTCGATTATTTAGACTACCTGGAGGCTGAAGCCATCCACATATTACGTGAAACAGCCGGGCAATTCGAACGCCCCGCCTTGCTTTTTTCCGGTGGTAAAGACTCTATTACCTTGGTGCATCTTGCTTTAAAGGCTTTTCGTCCGGGCAAATTGCCTTTCCCTTTGGTGCATATAGATACCGGCCACAACTTCCCCGAAGCCATTGCTTTTCGCGATGCGCTGGTGGAAAAAATTGGCGCCGACCTGGTGGTGGGCTATGTGCAAGACTCTATAGACCAGGGCAAGGTGGTAGAGCCCACAGGCAAATATGCCAGCCGGAATGCTTTGCAAAGTGTGACATTGCTCGATACCATCCAAGCCCACGGTTTTGATGCCTGTATAGGCGGGGCACGCCGCGACGAAGAGAAAGCACGTGCCAAAGAGCGCATCTTTTCGCATCGCGATGAGTTTGGGCAGTGGCAGCCCAAAAAGCAACGTCCCGAATTATGGAATATCTACAACGGCAGCATACGCAAAGGAGAGCACATGCGTGTATTTCCTATCAGCAACTGGACGGAGCTGGATGTATGGCATTATATCTTGCGCGAAGGTATAGAGTTGCCTTCCTTGTATTTTGCACACCGGCGCGAGTGCATCTTGCGTGACGGACAGCTTCTGGCAAACTCTGACTTCATCTATAAAGATGAACAAGACGTAATTGTAGAAAAGAAAGTACGCTTCCGCACCGTAGGCGATATGACTTGCACGGCTGCCGTTGAGTCAGAGGCAGAAACCGTAGAACAGGTGATAGAAGAAATCAAAGCGGCAAAAACCACCGAGCGCGGCACTCGCGTAGATGACCAAGTATCGGAAGCGGCCATGGAAGACCGCAAAAAACAGGGCTATTTTTAATTAAAAACCTTCTGAACCGGATTACAACTATGGATATACTTCGTTTTTTGACAGCCGGCAACGTAGATGACGGAAAAAGTACACTCATCGGGCGCATGCTCTACGACAGCCACGCATTGCTCGAAGACCAAATGCAAGCCATCGCCCGTGCCAGTAAAAATAAAGGACTTTCCGGTGATGAGCTCGACCTGTCTTTAATTACCGACGGGCTACGCGATGAGCGCCAACAAGGAATTACCATCGATGTAGCTTACAAATACTTCAACACACCCAAACGTAAGTTTATCATTGCCGACACACCGGGACACGTGCAGTACACCCGCAATATGGTAACCGGTGCTTCGAACTGCCAACTGGCAATTATTTTGGTAGATGCCCGCCATGGCGTGACCGAGCAGACCCGCCGCCATAGCTATATTTCGGCACTGTTGGGCATCCCTCACTTTGTGGTTTGTGTGAACAAAATGGACTTGGTGGACTATTCACAAGCGCGTTTTGAAGAAATAGTAGAAGACTACCGGGCAATGGCGCAGTCCATGCCTGTACAAGAGGTGACCTTTATTCCTGTGAGCGCTTTAAAAGGGGACAATGTAGTGAAGCCATCGGGGCGCATGCCTTGGTATGAAGGCAAGCCTTTGTTGCAGCATCTCGAAGAGGTGCCCGTAACCGATGATATCAACTACCGGCTGACCCGCTTTCAGGTGCAATATGTTATTCGTCCCAAAGATGACCGTTTCCATGATTATCGTGGATATGCAGGCAGGATGATGAGCGGCGAGTTGAAAGCAGGCGATACGGTAATGGTATATCCTGCCGGTATGATAACGACCGTCACCGGCATAGAGCTGGGCAACCGGCCACTCAACGAAACACAAGCGCCCATGTCTGCTACCCTGCTTCTGGCAGACGATATCGATATTTCACGGGGCGATTACATCTTCAAACCGGAGCAAATGCCTGCCATAGTGAATGAAGTAGAAGCTGACATCTGTTGGCTCGACCAAAAGCCTTTGATGCAAGGTGGAAAATATTGGTTGCAGCACCATAGCAAAAAAATACAATGCAAAGTAGAGCACATCGTTTATAAAACGGATATTCATAGCTTGCAGCCCGTGGAAGGGCAGCCCCTTCTGGCTATGAACGATATTGGACGTGTGCGCTTGCGCCTGGCGGAAGAATTATGTATTGATGATTACCGTATCAATCGTGCTACCGGCAGTGCCATACTCATTGACCCGAATACGTACAACACGGTAGCCGCCGTGATGATGCGTGTGGATGAATGATTCGACGAACGTTAATCGAGTGAAACTATATTTTTATCGTATAAAAGTATGCATTCGTCGAGAAGTGCTTGCGCGCCCGGAATAATCCTTTTATCATTGTAGTAACATTAAATCAGAAATAAGATTTCCGCTTGTCGGATTATATATGTAGTGGTAGCTGAATCTCCCGGATGCCTTTGGCGCTTGGGAGATTGTTTTTTATTAGTGCAATAATGTCATTCTTCCCGGATACCCTGCAGCTTATTTGTGGCAAGCAGTTGCTTGATGTCGTTTTTGTAACATTTACCGATAGGAATCAAGCGGCCACCAGTAAGCAACAGCTTGTTTTTTTGAACATGCACGATGGCTTGGCTATTGACAATAAAAGAACGATGCACACGCCAAAAATAAGCGGGCAGGAGCTGTTGCACTTCTTTTAGTGTTTTGGCAAAGCAAAAGCATTGCTTGTCTTGCATTTGTATGTGCACATAATTGCTGACAGCCCGGACAAACAAAATTCCGGCAGCAGGAATACGATATTGTTTTTTCCGGTCGGCAAGCACAATGTAGTCGTCTTCTTCGGTGCCGGTTATTATCTTGAGCAAGCGGCAGCATTCTTTTAAGGATTCTTCTTGTGTGAGCAGGTGGGCAAGCTTTGCCTTTATTTTCTCTATACCGATGTTTTCCTTCGTGAGTGATAGTTGTAATGTTACTTTAAAGTTGTGATTCATAATTGTAGTTTTTAGTGTGGCTGTTTATACCATATACTTTGCATTGGTAAACGCTTATTGATTTTTAATATCTTGATTTTTAGAAGATGGACGTTTACTCAGTATCGCTGTGCTTTCACTCAATACCTTTTATTTTTGGCATTTGGCTTGTGTATGGTTTAGGTATGTTTTACCTAAAAATGTTAAAACTATGAAACGTTCATTCAAACACTCGTTGCGCACCTTGATGTTGGCGTTACTGTCAGGTGCTTTAGTGTTGGGGGCTTGCAAAGGACCCAAAGGCGACAAAGGCGATCCCGGACCGCAAGGTCCGCAAGGCGAACAAGGACCACAAGGTCCACAAGGGCCTGCCGGTCAGGATGGTGATCCCGGCTACTTCGTTTGGGATCCCGGAGTAACCGTTACGCTGATAGGAGCCACTTTAAGTGATGGCACTACTGATTTCGGTGGCGATCCTGATGATGATGTCTTTGAACTGGTGCGTGCATCTGCACCTTCAGCAAGTTATGAAAATAATAATGCACCATTTAATGACCAATTGAATATTCAGTTGAATACATCAAATGGAGAAAGTTATCTCTTTATAAGCTTTAACTTCCCTTCCACAGATGATTTAGGTAGTGCAGATCCCGCAAATGCTGTGAGTGTCTATGTAGGCATGGGGCTAAGTAAACCAGTAGGCAATAATACGGTTCACTATAAAACTCTTAATGTAAATGACTCTAACCTTGGTAACCCTGACAACATAGTTGTCGATAGCTGGAGCTATGATGCTGCTACCGGTGAGCTTACTTTCAAAATCACGCTTCAAGATGAGGATCCGGGCGATAGTGATTCTGATGGTAATACTTTAGCCGGTGCTAATGTTGGCAGTGTGGTGATTGAAGGTACCATACCGGTGGTAGAGGTACTTCAGCGCCCCAACTAAGGGAAACTCAACCCCTGCTTTTCAGGAGTCGCCTCAGGGCGGCTCCTTTTTTCATTTGAGTGGCTTCATGCCGCAGGCTTTTTTATTGCTGCTTTTATGAGATTTGTTGCTGCAGCCACAGGCAAAGCGCTTCGAAGTCGGCAGGAGAGAGCTGCTCGGCGCGCCGGCTCAGGAAATCATGGCTCTTGCCGGCGGGCAAAAAGGCCTTCAAAGCATTTCGCAAGGTTTTGCGGCGTTGGTTGAAGGCTGCTTTCACGATGGTGAAGTAAAGCTTCTCATCACAGCGTAAGGGCTGCAGTGTGTCCGCTGCCTGCATGCGAATAACAGCCGACTGCACTTTGGGCGGCGGCAGAAACACATGGGGAGGCACGGTGAAGCAATATTCTATCTTGTAAAAACGCTGCAGCAACACACTCAAAATGCCGTAAGACTTATTGCCGGGCGGGGCAGCCAAACGCTCGGCAACTTCTTTTTGAATCATACATACTACTTCGGGAATATGCCGACGGTGTTGCAGCACTTTGAAAAAGATTTGGGAGGAGATATTATACGGAAAATTACCGGCAATGGCCACGGGTTCCTGTATGAAAGGACTTAAATCCATCGTAAGGAAATCATCGAAAAGAATGCGCCCTTGGGCATGCAGCCCGGGGTAGTGCTCTTGCAGGTAGGCAATGGATTCCCGGTCTATGTCGAGCAGATAAACGGTATAGGGCAATTCTAAAAGAAAGCGACTGAGCACGCCCGTACCGGCACCTATTTCTATCACCTGCCGGTAGTTGCCATGTCCTGTTAACTGCTTGGCTATTTTGCGGGCAATGTTGTCGTCTTTCAGGAAGTGCTGCCCTAAATGTTTTTTAGGCTTGACCATGCGTTTCTTTGCTTTCGTTTTGAGCGTCGTTCGCTTCTATCAGCCGGGCAAGTTGCAGACACAGGCGGCTGCCTATCATCAACACCTTGTCGTAGGCTATGGGCTTGGTAGAAGAGAAAAGAACCAGCGTAATGGCTTGTTGATAAATAACCAAGGTGCTGAATAAGTCCCGGAGTGTGGGGTATTGCTGCATGAGCGGGTTCAGGTAGTCTTTGGCTATGATTTGAGCAAGTGAGGCATGCCCTACATATGCCCAACCGGCATCCGGAAGCAGCGAGAAGCTTTCTTTTTCCTTCTCTTTCAAACCATGGTAGTGCGTTTCCGGAATAAGCTGCACGTGCACCCCTTGTGGGTTGCCGGTATGCAAGTTAATGACAAAGAAGTTGAATTTATCGCGTAGTGTGCGCTCAATGAGGAGGGCACGCCCTTCCATGTCGGTTTTGAGCAAGGGATAAACTTCATTGCTTTGTGTGCTTAGTTGTAGCTCTGCTTTTTCAAACTGTTTTTTGAGCGCTTCAAACTGCCGGACAAGCCTTTCGTTATAACGGCGGCTTTGACGGCGCGCATACACCCACAAAAAGGTAAAGCCTGCCACAACCACAAATAAAAGTGCTGACCAAAAATACATGGCTTTCCGGAATTATTTTATTGTCCCCCAAAGTTAGGGCTTTTGCAAATATATTCCTTTGTCTTGCTGATAAACATGGTGGCCTTGCATGGAAATTGTGATATATTGACTTTCATCAAATTATTCAAAACTATGAAATTGATAAGCAAAAGTCTGTATCTGACGGGTTTGTTTGTATGTATGGCTTCCTTAGCCCAAGCCCAGGTATATACCGGGGGCAATGTAAGTGTTGGCTTCGACAACAACACCACTTATGCCGATATCGCACCTGTTTTAGGGTATCAAATGGGAAAGGCAAGAGTAGGGGTGTCACCTGTGTTCAATTACAGTAAAACCACCAATCAGGATGCGCAATATAGCTTTGGTGCACGCCTTTTTGGGCAGTACACCGTCTTTCAAGGATTTTTTCTTCATGCTGAATTCGAAAGCCTGAATGTGGAAGATCGCGCCAATGATGCCGACGGGCTGCCGCCTTATGATCGCACATGGGTGGTAGGATTGCCGGTAGGTGCCGGTTACAACCAACAGCTGACCGACCGTATCAATGCCCAATTCATGGTATTATGGAATGTGATTGAAAACGAGAATACACCTACTACCAACCCCATCATACGTGGCGGCATCAATTACAGCTTTTAGCAGAGTGGCTTAAAGTTGTGTCTGCCCAATGAACGCCATTTGACGCTCTTAAGTTAAGGTAAGCTCACCTTTTCGCTATGTCAAGCACAATGTAGTGGAGCGAGATACTTCATCAAACCAAGCCAGCCTTTTGTCATGTCAAACGAAATGCAGCGGAGCATGTCATTTCGAACCTCACGCAGTGAGGTGAGAAATCTCAATCTCAAATCCGCCAAGCACTAAGTAAGAATTGCAAGAGATTTCCCGCTAACACTCGAAATGACAGGAGGAAGCTCGAAAGGGCAAGGGGAAGCTCAAAAAGACAATGTACGCCTGTGTTATTGCATATGCTTTTATTGCTTGAAAGGAAGCTGCTTTGTTTTTTGGTGAGGGCGTGCATAGGCGAAGCGCCGCAAAGGGGCAGGTAAATAATAAGCATCCAGCCCCAGAGCACTGACGCCTTGGACTTCATGCAGTGCAAGAAAACCGTCGTTTTGCAGGAGGTCGTCGTGTTCAAGAATCACTTCCATCACTTCGCCTACTATAAGCCACACATCGTTGCTTGCAATGTGGTGCTTTTCTGCAAAACGGAGCCCTATCTTTACCGGCGCTTCTTTGACATAAGGTGCCGGGAACGACTCGCTGAAGCACGGTCGTAGTCCCGTGGCTTCGAATTCAGACTCATCTTGCGCATATTTGGCAGAACATTGATGGGCTTTGTCCACAAAACCGGCCGTAATCAAGTTGAGTGTGTAATGTCCCGTGTTGGCTATATTGCTGTAAGTATGCCGTGGCACGGTCAGCGGGCGCATAATAAAACCTATATGTGGTGGGTTGGCCCCTATGTGTACAATTGAGTTGAAGGTGCCCAGGTTGTGTGTGCCTTGTCCGTTGGTGGTACCAATCAGAAAAGCCGGCTTGAAGCCGCTCAATGTGTTCATAAAAGTACGGCGATAGAGTACATCCATCGCCAATATATCATTTTGAGAAAAGTATTTCCGGCTCATGTGCTTTGTGTTTTTTGTAAAAAACTACCTTGAGCCGGAAATGTTTGACTTACCAGTTGGCAACCGTGCGTTGAAAAATGTCAAAAATGATTTTGTCCAAAATCTCTTGCACTTTGCTGCTTTCTACATCGGAAAGGCTGAGCCCTTGGTCGAAGTCGGCATATTGGGTGATGGTTTCTTCAAAGTTTTCTTCTTCGTTCAAGGTGTTCACAAAGCGGATACGCACCGAGATGGAAAGACGTGTTTGGGCTGCCTGATCGTTGCCGGTGGGGGCAATGGGGGCTATTGAATAGCCGGTGATTTCACCTTCTACATACAAATCGCCTCCATCGTTGACTACTGCCAGGCGGCTGTTGCGCTGATAATAATCGCGCAATTGAATGGTGAGGTTTTGTGCCAAATCGGCCGGACCGGCGCCCGCGTTATTAAAAAAGGTAGCAACGGTGATGCTTTGTGCGTTGGTGCTTACGCCGGAAAAGCTATAATGTCCACAGCCATAAAGACCGGGCAACAACAAAAGACTCAATATGAGTGCCGGATTGATTTTACAGATTCTCCAAACCATACTTTTTTATTTTTCGATAAAGCGTGCGTTCCGAAATGCCTAACTCTTCGGCAGCAGCCCGGCGCCGGTGGTTATGCTTTTTCAGCGCCTTGATTATCATTTCTTTTTCTTTGTCTTCGAGCGAAAGGCTCTCTTCTGCTTCTATTTCAATGACCGAGTCACTGTCGGGCAGTTCGATGGTCGGCGGTGTGCTTTCTGCTTCTTTTGAGCTTGAGCGTGTGCCGATCAGGCGCATTTCACGCCGCAACTCTTGGGTGTCAATATCCTGAAACAGCTCTTTGTGTTCTTCGATGATACGCTCACCTGCTTGGCTGCCCGACAGTTCTATGAGCTGAAAAACCAGCTTTTTCAACTCGGTAATGTCGCGCCGCATGTCAAAGAGCACCTTGTAAAGAATTTCCCGCTCGTTTAGGTCCTGCGCACCGTTGTTTTGTGATGTATGAAGCGGCATCGGCACCATGCTACGCTCTTCCTTCGGCAAAAAACGGCTGAGTATTTCAGCATTGATTTTGCGTTGAGGCGTTGTCAGCGATATTTGATAGACGAGGTTGCGCAGTTGCCGTATGTTGCCCGGAAAGCGGTAGGCACGCAGCAGCTCCATGGCGTCTTCGGTGAGCTCTATGGGGGGCACGCGGTAGCGCTCGGCAAAGTCAATGGCAAATTTCTGAAAGAGGAGAAAGATATCATTGCCACGCTCGCGCAAAGGCGGCACATAGATAGTCATGGTGCTCAGACGGTAGTAGAGGTCTTCGCGGAATTTGCCTTCCCTTACTGCCTGCTCAAGGTTTACGTTGGTAGCAGCAATGATACGCACATCTGTTTTTTGCACCTTGGACGAACCGACGCGGATAAACTCGCCGTATTCCAATACGCGCAATAAACGGGCTTGGGTGCCCAGTGGCATTTCGCCTATTTCGTCGAGGAAGAGGGTGCCTTTATCGGCTACTTCAAAAAAGCCTTTGCGCGCTTCGGTTGCACCGGTGAAAGCCCCTTTTTCATGCCCAAACAACTCCGAATCGATGGTGCCTTCCGGAATAGCTCCGCAGTTGATGGCTAAAAAGGTGTTGTGGCGCCGCGGGCTTAGCTCATGAATGATTTTGGCAAAAGACTCTTTGCCCACACCGCTCTCGCCCAGAATCAGCACACTGAGGTCAGTGGGAGCTACCAATACAGCGCGTTCAATGGCTTGGTTGAGTAGTGGTGAGTTGCCAATGATACCAAACCGCTGTTTGATGGACTGTATATCAAAATCTTTGTTTCTTCTCAGCATTCGACCGTCTTATACTGTTGGTGAAAAAATGTCAGCTTTATGCAAAGATAAGACAAATTGTCTTTTTGCGTAGCTTCATTGCATGCCGCTATCATGGGGTATAGTTGAAGCTCTATAGTCTTCTGCCGGGCTTCTTTCGTATATGAAAACATACTAAAAACGCATGTTATATAGTTGAACAAACAAAAACCAATGAGCTTCATCGACGAATGGAAGGGAATACATCTGCCGGCGAACCGTTTACGCTTGCTCTTGCGCCATCGTGTAGAAGGCTTGTTTGCCGGTGAGCACCTGTCCGGCCGCTTGCATGAGGGCATGGAATTCGAGCAGTTCAAGGCTTATCAGCCGGGCGATGATGTAACCAAAATAGATTGGCGGGCTTTTTTGCGCAGCCGGAAGCTGTGGGTCAGGCAGTCGCCTTTTTTATCAAATACTGTAGTGCATTGCGTCTTGGATGTGTCTGCTTCCATGTTGTATGAAGAAGCCGGACGCTCCAAGTGGGCTTATGCGCAATTGCTGGCGGCAGCGCTCGGCTATCTTGCTTTGCAGCAGGGCGAAGGGCTGAGAGTATGGGGCAGCATGGAGGCGCAGCTCAAAGGGGGCGTTGTCTTATACCATCTGCATGCTTTGTTGCATCAATTAAGCCGGATGCGCGCAGGTGAAAAGCTGCCCGACTTGGCGGAACCCAAAATCCCGGCAACCAAGGGACAGCACTTGTGGATGTTCTTTACTGATTTATACGATACGCCTGCCTCATGGGTAGCTTTGTGGAAGCGGCTGCGTGCTTTGGGGCATGAAGTGCATTGTTGGCATATTTTGGGTGAGCAGGAAATCAATGCTTCGTGGAAAGGGACATTGGTGTTCAAGGACCTGGAAAGCAAACGGATAAAAAAGGTGCATATCGACAGCTACCGGAAGCTGTATTTGGCCAAGATGGAGGCTTTTCTCGAAGAAGCCCGCCAAAGCTGTTTGCAGACAGGCGTACACTACCACCGCCTTCGTTTACAGGAGCCTATACATCGTGTTCTGTGGCAGGCGTTGGGGTGAATTCATCTAATCAAAAAGAAAAAAGGCAGTGCATCAACACACTGCCTTTAATAATTATGTGCATAAGCAACATGATAAGCCCTTATTTTATCTTTTGGCTCACCTGCTCTACTTTGGCTTTCTTTGCTTGCTTTTCAGCTTGTTGTGTAGCTTTGGCGTTGTCCATGGCAATATAAGGAGCAATTACCAGAGCCACCACTGACATAAGTTTCAGCAAGATATTCAACGAAGGTCCGGAAGTATCTTTGAAGGGGTCGCCTACGGTGTCGCCTACTACAGCCGCTTTGTGAGGATCAGAACCTTTGTAGAAGATTTCTTTTTTGCCGTTTACTTCAATTTCCACACCTTTTTCAAACATTTTCTTGGCGTTGTCCCAGGCACCGCCGGCATTCGATTGGAAGATGGCCATCAATACGCCCGACACGGTAACGCCTGCCAACAAGCCGCCCAGCATTTCGGCACCACCAAAGAAACCGACCAGTACGGGGGAGACTACTGCAATGATACCGGGCAGTACCATTTCACGCAAAGCAGCTTTGGTAGAAATTTCCACGCAGCGTCCGTATTCAGCTTTGCCGTCGGCAGCTTCAAAAGTCTTGCGGTCTGCATCGGACCACTGCTTCATGTCTTTGCCTTCGTTTTTGCGCATGACGTTCAAGGCGGCTTTCAGCGCAGGAATTTCATTGAACTGACGGCGCACTTCCTGAATCATCGACTGGGCGGCACGTCCTACGGCATCCATAGCCATAGATGAGAAGAGGAAAGGCAGCATGCCACCAATAAACAAACCGGCCATTACTACGGGCGACGATACGTCGATGGCGCTGATGCCTGCCGTTACTTTGAAGGCACTGAACAGAGCCAGGGCAGTCAAGGCAGCCGAACCAATAGCAAAACCTTTACCGATGGCAGCCGTGGTGTTTCCTACGGCATCCAGCTTGTCGGTGCGCTCGCGCACTTCTTTGGGCAGCTCGCTCATTTCGGCAATACCACCGGCGTTGTCCGAAATAGGACCATAAGCATCCACAGCCAGCTGAATGCCGGTGTTGGCAAGCATACCCACGGCAGCAATGGCGATGCCATACAGCCCGGCAAGCTGATAAGCGCCAATGACAGCAGCCGAGATGATAATCAAGGGCAGGGCAGTAGACTGCATGCCCACACCCAGGCCGGCAATGATGTTGGTGGCTACACCCGAAGCCGATTGCTTCACAATGCGACGTACCGGCGGCGTATCGGTACCGGTGTAAAATTCAGTAATCAAACCGATAAGCAAGCCGGCTACCAAACCAATAATGGTTGCCCAGAATACCCCCAGAGAAGTGTATGTTTTGTTTTCGAAAGTCCACTCGGCAGGCAGCAAGAAATCAATGATGAAATAAGAAGCTGCCAGCATGATAATAGCAGAAATGAACTCACCGGTATTTAAAGCTTTTTGGGGGTTGCCGTCTTCTTTTACACGTACCAGATAAGAGCCAATGATAGAAGCGATGATGCCAAAGCCGGCAAGCACCAAAGGCAACAACACAGCAGACAGGCCACCGAAGTCGTCAGCCAAGCCGTGTTGCATGAATGCTACACCCAGCACCATGGTGCCGATAATGGAGCCAATGTAAGACTCGAAGAGGTCGGCACCCATGCCGGCTACGTCGCCCACGTTGTCACCCACGTTGTCGGCAATGGTGGCAGGGTTCAGCGGGTGGTCTTCCGGAATGCCGGCTTCTACTTTACCTACCAAGTCGGCACCTACGTCGGCAGCTTTGGTATAGATACCGCCACCTACACGGGCAAAGAGTGCAATAGAAGAAGCACCAAACGAAAAGCCTGTCAATACGTTGATGACTTTTTGAACAGAAGCAGGGTCGTTCACACCCCACATTTTGCTATATACCACAAACAGAACGCCCAAACCGAACAAGCCCAAGCCTACCACGCCCAAGCCCATAACGGTACCACCGGTGAAGGCTACTTTCAGCGCACGGCTCAAGCTGTTACGGGCGGCATTGGTAGTGCGCACGTTGGCTTGAGTAGCCACACGCATGCCTATGAAACCGGCCAGGGCAGAGCAGATGGCACCCGTAATGAATGAGAGGGCAATTAAGCTTGAAGAGCTTGCCTCTTTGGCACCACTCAAGCCCAATATGACGGCCACCAGCAAAACAAACAGAATCAAAATGCGGTACTCGGCTTTCAAAAAGGCCATGGCACCTTCTGCAATTTTCTTGGCGATGCCTTGCATACGCTCGTCGCCGGGGTCGGCTTTCTTTACTTCAACGGCTTTTAGCCAGGTGAAGAACAAAGCCACTGCGCCTAAGGCAGGGACTAAGTAAATTAGTAAGTCAATACTCATAACGCTTTCGTTTTTATGTTGTTTTTTAGGTTACTTACTTCATGCAAATGCCTGCAAATATAGTAATTTTGACTAAACGAATCCTTGTATTTTTCCAATAACCTTTGGCGAAGGTTATAAAGAAAAAGACTTTCAAGCTTAAAAAAACAAATGTATGGCAAAAGCATTTGCATTTCAGGTAGCCGAGCAAATACACATCAAACAATTGCGGCAAGGCTTTGCTGCCGCGCCCGAAGTAGCCACCAATGCCGAATTGTTGTATATTCTGCAGGATAAAAAATTTCTGCACGTCTTCGACTACGGTGTGGTTGCCTTTTATGGTTTCGATGAGGTAGAAATGAGCGACCATATTGCTTTCATAAAAAAGCACGCAGAAGCAGCACTCGAACAGCCTCTTTCCGACTTCATAGAAGTAGAAATAAACGATCGTTTGGCTAAGCCGCGCGTCCAAGACGATGTGGTGATGATTCCAGGCTTATCGCTCGATTACATTCGCATCATCACCCTGAATTTGGCGCAGTCTGTAGCACTCGATTTCTATGAAGAGCTGGCACTGCAGCTGCTGAAAGCCAACAAAGCCTATGTGGATGAGTTGGAAGAAAACGGGCGTTTAAAAATATCGAAGCGCAACCTGCTGCGCTTCATCGGGCGTTGCCGCAATGTAAAAAACAGCATTGTGGATAATCTCTACATTCTCGATGAACCTTTGATTACGTGGGAAGACCCCGATTTGAGTCGTTTGAACAACCGTCTCAAAGAGTCTTTTGATATTTACAACCGCTTTCGCGACATGGACTATAAGCTGCGCATCATAGAAGAAAACCTTACGCTCTTTACTGACCTTATCCACCATCGCGAAAGCAGTCGTCTGGAATGGATCATCATCATTTTGATTTTGGTAGAGGTCGTTAACCTCTTGTTGGAAAAACTACTCTGAATCCGGCTCTTCGGGCTGATCCTCCTCGGGAAGATCTTCTATGGGAATGTCATCTATGGGCACATCTTCTATGGGCACGTCATCGATAGGTACGGCTTCGATATCCGGCTGCTCCTCGGGAAGTTCTGCCTCTTCGCCTTCGGCACGGAAGGCTTCCGGACCCGGCATTTCTTTTACAAGGCGCAGCTGCACGCGCCGGTTACGTATGCGTCCCGATTCCGTAGCATTGTCGGCTACAGGGTTGAGGTCGCCCCAGCCCCGTAGCAAGAGGCGGTCGGGGGATATGCCCGCCTGCACGAAGTAGCTCCATACAGCCAACGCGCGTGCTTCCGATACTTTCACATTGGTGCGGCGGTCGCCGGTATTACAGGTATAGCCGGCAATTTCCAGCTTTAAGTCAGGGTTGGCACTCAGGATAGTGGTTAAGCGATCCAAGAACAAGCGGCTGCCGGGGCTTAGCTCTGTTTCGCCAAAGTGAAATAAGATACTGCGCAACAATAAATTATATTCGGCTTCTGCCAGCTCCACATCTTCACGCTTGGCATAAACCAGTTCCGCATCCAGGCGCAAGAAGCGCGGCGCCAAATCTTTTAAGCTGTCGGGCAGGTTTTGTTCTACCAAGAGGGTATCGGGTTGAGGCACTATGCGCTTGATGGGGCGCTTCTTGTATCCGAAATCACGCCGGATGCCTATTTGCACCTCCAAAGCATTTTGCGGCACACTGAGGGCTTCGGCCGAAGGCATATTGAAGTCATAGCTGAAGCTAAAAGCATAACGCTGGTGCTCGAGCTGAATACCGGCAGTCACTACGCCATCGGGGTTGTACCATACATTGACGCCCAGCGTGGCTTCACGGTAAAGCAAGGAGTCGGGGTCCCATTCTTTGTTGAAATGATAAAATACGCCTACACCTGCATTGAGCTGTGAAGGACCGTTGAAAGCCATAATGTAACGGGCATTCGGATGCAAAGACACCGAGTATTTTTCAATGGCTTTGAACGAAGCATTGGCAACCAAGGTCATGGGCAGCTTGTCGTCACCGCCAATAAAAGAAGTATTGGGTTGATTGATTTGCATAAGTGCCACACCGGCAGAAGCTATGGGGCGGCGTATGCTGTCGTCCCAACGCCATTGAAGTCCCACATCACCGGTAGGAAAAAACACGGCTGCATTTTCTATGTTTTCGCCATTGGGCAGGGTAGGGTCAAAACCGCCACCGCTCCATTGGCTGCCTGTGGTGAGGCTGTTCAGGTTCAGTGCTCTTTGAAAGAAGCCGGCTTGCCCCCCAATGCTTATGTAATGATGGCTGCTGTCGGAGAGCTTCCATAGGTAGGAAAAACCTATTTTCAGCCCGGAAGTACGCAGCAATCCATTGGCACCGGCTTGGTCGCTCAGTACGGTGGCACCTATGCCTGCCCAGCGGTAGCCCAAGGTGTCTTCGAAACGCTTATACAGAGGGTAGGTGAGACTTAAGAGAGGCGTGGCAAAGGTAGTGCCACCACCCACCGATTCGCGCCTATAGAGCAGACTTGCCGACATGACGTCAGAGGTGGCAGGTAAAGCCGGGTTGGTCAACAAAGGGGATTGTTGATACTGTGTGAAAAACACATTTTGAGCTTTCAGGGCATGAAAGCTCCCCAGCATGCAAATCAAATACAAACTCAAAAAGCGTATAGTTGCCGGCATAAAAATGCATTTTTACCTACCCTATCTTACAATGATAGCAAAAATTGTGAAAGCCTTAGGCTTCTTACGAAGAAAATGTTGCAAATGTTTATCTTGAAGGTTGTCCCAATATAAAAATAGCCGGCTTCTTGTGTAAGTCGGGCAGGTTTTGCTTCCAGCTTTTGACAGGCTGCGTAAATATCCACTCATCCGGGGAAGTTAAACTTACCCCAATACACAGGTGCAAGTCGGGCTGTACTTGCTTGACCACGGCTTCCAGCAAAGCATTGTTCCGGTAAGGCGTTTCCATAAATATTTGAGCAGCGCCTTGCCGGGCAGCCTGCTCTATTTCTTTCAGCTTCCGGGCACGTGCGCCCTTGTCTATGGGCAGATAACCATGAAAGCAAAAAGCCTGTCCATTCAGTCCCGAGCCCATAAGTGTTAAAAAAATGGAAGAAGCGCCTGTCAACGGACGCACGACTACCCCATGGCGATGGGCCCATGCCACAATTTGAGCACCGGGGTCGGCTACTGCCGGCAAGCCGGCTTCTGATATCACGCCGAAATCGGTGCCTGCCAGCAGCTTTTTTAGCGGGGCATCCAAGCTATGAAAGTCGCTTTTTTTATGCCACTCGTAAAACTCCAGAGCGCCTATGTCAACGCCTATTTTCAAAGCACTGATAAAACGGCGGGCAGAACGCACATTTTCCACAAAAAAATAACGCACGTGGCGCAGCACTTCAATGACCTGCGGCGTGGTGACTGCCTGCTCGCTGCCGCTTGCCAGTGCCGATGGAATCAAAAAAAGTGTGCCGGATGTATTGGTGCCCATATGGTTGCCGGTTTAGTTTTGACTTATTGACGAACGGCAGAGCGCAGTGCTGCCGGGAAGGTGTTGGGATCATACTGATGCAAACGAAGGTGTGCCTGTTCGTAAAAAGGGCGGCGCTTTTCATAAAGCTCGAGTACAAAGCGCCGGAGATGCTCTTCCGTATCGCACTCCTTTAAAAGCGGACGTTGCGCCCGCCCATGCCACAGACGCTGTATGATGCTTTCAAGCGGGCAATCCAGGAATACCACCAAGCCGGTTTCTTTCATGAATGCCATGTTGTCGAAAAAACAGGGCGTACCGCCGCCGGTAGCTATGATACGGTTCGCTCCTTGACTAATCTGATGAAGCACCCGGCGCTCTATTTCCCTGAATTGCGCTTCGCCCGATGCTTCAAACAGCGCCGGGATGCTCTGCCCGTGCAGTGCTTCAATGAACACGTCCATATCATAGAACTTGTACCCCATGGAGCGTGCCCATGCCATGCCACAAGTGGTTTTGCCTGCACCGGGCATTCCTATCAAGTAAACGACCATTTGATTCTCTGCTCTAAGCTTTTTATTTTTCCCAAAAATAAACAAAAAGCTGTGCAATCACTGAAAGACCAAATCAAGCAAAGAGCCGAAGCACTAACCGGTGAGCTGGTAGCCATTCGCCGGCATTTGCATCAACATCCTGAACTCTCTTTTCAAGAACACGAAACGGCACGTTATGTAGCCGGCCATCTTAGCGATATAGGCATTCCCTTTGAGGCAGGCATTGCCGGCACGGGCATTGTGGCGAAGATAGAAGGCAAAAATCCGGAGAAAAAGACCGTAGCCCTGCGTGCCGATATGGATGCCCTGCCCATTGAAGAAGCCAATGATGTACCTTACCGCTCGCAGAACCCGGGGGTTATGCATGCCTGCGGGCATGATGTGCATACCACTTGCCTGCTGGGCGCCGCCCGTTTGCTGTATGAATGCAGAGACCACTGGGAGGGCACTGTCAAGCTTCTTTTTCAGCCCGGCGAAGAGCGCATTCCCGGAGGGGCTTCTTTGATGATAAAAGAGGGGGCTTTGGAAAACCCGCGCCCTTCGGCGGTGATAGGCCAGCACGTCATGCCCTTGATTCCGGTAGGCAAGGTTGGCTTTCGAGAAGGCATGTACATGGCAAGCACCGATGAGTTGTATTTGCGCGTCATAGGGAAGGGCGGGCACGGTGCCATGCCCGAGCTGTGCATTGACCCCGTAGCCATTGCCGCACAAATCATCGTGGCCTTGCAGCAAGTCGTCAGCCGCCGCAGCAGCCCCAAAATGCCTACGGTGCTCACTTTTGGAAAAGTGGTAGCCAATGGAGCTACCAACGTCATTCCCAATGAGGTGTACCTCGAAGGCACTTTCCGCACTTTCGATGAACAGTGGCGTGCTCAAGCCCACGACATCATTAGACAAATGGCCACCGGCATAGCCGAAAGCATGGGCGCCCGCTGTGAGGTGGAAATACGCAAAGGCTACCCTTTCCTTTACAATGCGCCCGAATTGACGCGCAGAGCCAAGCAAGCCGCCATTGAGTATTTGGGTGAAGAAAACGTGGTAGATTTGGACTTATGGCTGGCAGCCGAGGACTTTGCCTACTACAGCCAAGTAGCCGATGCTTGTTTTTACCGCTTGGGTACACGCAATGAAGCGCGTGGCATTGTGTCATCGGTGCACACGCCCACTTTCGATATAGACGAAGCAGCGCTGCCCATAGGGGCCGGCCTGATGGCATGGCTGGCACTTACCGAACTCCGGCAATGATTCTATAACCGTATTGCCCGGGTCATTTCCCGTTTGCCGGGTGGTCCGGGCAGTGCTTCCACGGCAAAGCCATGGCTTTTTAAGAGGCGTTTAAATGCACCTTGAGCACAGTAAGTGACTACTACGCTGCCCGGGTGAGTCAAGGCATGCAGCTTCTGCACGCTTGCCGTGTCCCATAGCTCTGCCTGCGCCGAAGGTGCAAAGGCATCGTAGTAAATAAGGTCGAAAGTATGCTCACTTTGAAACGCCTGCCATGTGATGTGGTGTTTCATTACCTGCATGCGCGCCCCCCAAGGGAAAGCGTGTGCCCATGGTTTTCCATGCAGTTCGATGAAAGCGGGATGCCAAGCCCTAAGGGCCGGAGGCAGCGGATAGGCGCGTATGGTTTCAAGAGCCAGTGGGTAGGCTTCTATGCCTTCATAAGCGAGGCAGTGTGAGGGAAGCCGCTCTTCTAAGATGATGCGGCTCAACAGGGCATTCAAGCCGGAGCCAAAGCCCATCTCTAAAATTTTTATCTTGCTTTGGCGTTCTGCAACAAACAAAAGCCCTTGTTCGATGAACACATGCATGGACTCTTGCAGTGCGCCGTGTGTGGAGTGGTAGGTAGCGCCCAGCAAAGGATGGCGCAGTGTGAACGAACCGTCTTGTGTTTCAAGCAGAGGAGCGTTGATGGGGGCTTCTTGCATTTTGGGAAAACACTTATTTAGAAATTTTTAAAATAACTACTTTTGTATAAAATCAAAGATACGTCGAAAATAGCAAACTATGCTTTTATCTGAAAGGCTTGTGCGCCGGGTGGCTTTTCACCTGCGCGAAAAAATGGCTGAATTTCCCGAGTCAGAGCTGGAACGCATTCAAAACGAGCGTACCGAAGGGGACCTGAGCCCCGATGGGTGGATTCGTGCCATCATCGATCGAGGCGAGGACCTGCACCTTGCCATTGTCGTGCATGGATACAGTAATGATGAGCTCTTGGCTTACTTTTACGAGACAGATTCCCCCATTATTTTGTTCCGCTACTTGCCCAATGGTGAGATTGTGCCCGTCATCTTAAAAAAGAAAGGGTCAAAGACTGTTGTAGAAGAGTATTTCGACGAAACAAGCGGAGCATGGAAAGAGCGTGAGGTGACAGACCTGAACATTTATATACGCTTCGAAGACCCGGTAGATGTGTCGCTCAATGACAAAATCATAGCTTTGACGGCTTTCCCCATGCCCTATGCTCTTAAGGAGTATGAGGAAAAAAAGCCTTTGACTCCCTTTCAGCGCCTGCTTCTTTTGCTTAAAAGTGAGCGGCATATTCTACTTTACATTTATGTGTATGCTATCATTTCCGGTCTAATAGCCCTTTCGCTGCCGTTGGGTGTGCAAGCTACTTTCCGGCTGATTTCCAGTGGAAAAATACTGACTTCGGTGATTGTTGTCATAGCCTTGGTGATTGTGGGCTTGGGGGCATCGGGTGGCTTGCAGCTGATGCAGCTTTGGCTGGTGGAAATTCTTCAGCAGCGGGTTTTTGCCAAGGCAGCGTTTGAGTTTGCCTATCGCATCCCCAAAATTTTGCCTTCGGTTTTGAAAAAATACTATCCGCCGGAGCTCATGAACCGCTTTTTCGATGTGGTCATTCTGCAAAAAGAGCTTCCCAAACTGCTGGTTGACTTGTCGGCAGCCGCCTTGCAAGTGGTTTTCGGGCTGTTGTTGCTTTCGCTTTACCACCCCTTTTTCTTGGGATTGATATTCTTTACCTTCTTGTTTATTGGCATCTTGCTTTACTATACCTTCGACCGTGGCTTGTACACTTCCATCAAGGAGTCAACCTATAAATACAAAATTGCCCATTGGCTGGAAGAGATAGCCCGCACCGTGCGCTCTTTTCGTTTATCTACAAGCAGCCGGCTGCCCCTCTCTAAGATGGACGAGCTGGTAAACTACTATTTGTATTATCGCAAAGAGCACTTCAAAGTGCTGGTGAATCAATACTTGTTTGTGTTGGTGTTCAAAATCATCATTGTTGGGGGCTTGTTGATACTGGGCAGCACCCTCGTGGTGGAGCGGCAAATCAGCTTAGGGCAGCTGGTTGCTTCCGAAGTGATGATTATTTTGGTGGTCAATGCCATTGAAAAGCTGGTGTTGGGCCTGCCCACCGTTTACGATGCGCTGACGGCAGTGGAAAAAATAGCGCAGGTAACCGATTTGCCCCTGGAAAAGCGCCACGGTGTGCTGGTCGATTTTCATCGTTATCCCGAAGGCTTGGAAATACACATGGAAGACGTGCGTGCTTCCTACAATTCCAATAAGCGTATTTTAAAAGGAATTACCCTCACTGCCTTGCCGGGAGAAACCATATGCATTGCAGGCCCCGAAGGTGCGGGCAAGCATACACTCATGCGGGTGCTTACCGGCTTTGTGGAATACGAAGGCTATATTTCCGTCAATGGCTTTTCACTCAAGGATATTGATGTGGACATGTGGCGCGCAGTAGTGGAAAACAACTTTTCCGAAGATGAAGTCTTTGCAGGCACCATCCTGGAAAATATTGTCATGGGCAAGCCCAATGTAAAGATGAAAGACGTGTATGAAGCCATAGAAGTTATGGGACTGGCCGACGTCATAGGCCGCCTGCCTAAAGGCATTCATACCGAGCTTTTGGCAGATGGGCGCCCGCTCTCTATCAGCGAGCGTCATAAGCTCATTTTGGCACGCTGCATCGTGTCGAAGCCTAAACTGCTGATTATTATAGACCACTTCCAAGAAATGCAAAACTCTGAGAAGAAGCGCATCTTGCAGTGGCTTACCCAGGAAAGGCACCCATGGACTCTGTTTATGTTGTCGAATGACCCTGTCTTCTTGTCTTTGGCAAAACGGGTGATAGTATTGGAAAAAGGACAGGTTGTAGCCGAAGGAACCTACGAAGAGTTAATGAATGAGCGTCACTTCCGTGCATTTATGACCGAAAACGTATGATGTTATGTTGAAGATATCGAAAGAAAGCATTGAAAATGAATATATTGAACGGCGGGTGTATGCCTTCCGCCTGTTGCAGACCCCGCGCTCGGCGCGCAATTTTGCCAAAGTATTGGTGGGGCTGTTTGCTTTTGGTCTCTTAACCCTTTTCTTACCATGGACGCAGAACATACCCGCCGGCGGAAAGGTAACTGCCTTTTTCCCGAAAGACCGCCCACAAGAAGTGCCGGCAGTGATTGGGGGGCGTATTCAACAATGGTATGTGCAGGAGGGGCAGTTCGTGAACCGGGGCGATACTTTGCTGCGCATCGGGGAAATCAAGCCGGAGTATTTCGACCCCGACCTCTTGGAGCGCTTGCGCGAACAAGTGGTAGCCAAAGAAGCGGCCATTGAAGCCACCAAAGCCAATATCGAAGCTTTGAAGCAGCGCTTGCCCGTATTGCGGCAGGCGGCAAACTTGAGCCTTCAGAAGGCGGAAAACAAAGTGAAGCAGTATCGCCTGAAGGTAAGCAGCGACAGCTCGAACTACCAGGCACAACTTATTGATTTTCAGTTGGCAGAAAACCAATTGCGCCGCTATGATACGCTCTATCAAAAAGGACTTATTTCATTGACCGATTACCAAAAACGCCAATTAAAATATCAAGAATCGCAGGCAAAGTTGATAAAAGCCGAAAACGACTACTTAGGCTCGCAACAAGAATATCTGAACGCTTTGATTGAGCTTAGCTCTATCCGGGCAGAGTACCGGGAAAAAATATTGAAAGCCGAAGCAGAGCTGCGCAGTTACGAATCCTACCTTGCCAATGCGCAGCTGGAATTGGCTGCCTACAGAAACAAATATGCCAGCACGGTCATACGGAATGAAAATTACTACATCTTAGCTCCGCAGTCCGGCTATGTGGTCAAGGCAATGAGCCAAGGGATTGGCGAAATCGTAAAGGAGGGCGAGCCCGTGGTGCAAATCCAACCGGCACGCCCGCAAAAAGCAGTGGAGTTGTATGTGAAAGCCATGGACGTGCCTTTGATTACCCCCGGGCGTGAGGTGCGTATCGAATTTGCCGGATGGCCTGCTTTCCAATTTTCGGGATGGCCCAGTGTGAGTGTAGGTACCTTTGCCGGCAGGGTGAAGGTCATCGACTATGTAAGCCAGCCTGATGGTACTTATCGTATCTTGGCTTTGCCCGATGCTACCAACGACCCCGAATGGCCCGAGCAACTGCGCATCGGCTCGGCTGTGCGGGCATTCATCCTGCTCGATGATGTGCCCGTGTGGTATGAAATCTGGCGACAGCTGAACGGTTTCCCGCCCAGCTTAAAAGAAGCGCCCGATGAAAAAGGTGATAAAGACAAAGGTGCAAAAAAGAAATAAGCCGGTGATTCGAAAACAACAATTTCTCTTTTGGATATTAAAGTTTTTGGCAGTTACTGCCTATGCGCAAGAAGACACCACCAAACGCCTGAGCTTGCAGGAGGTGTTGCAGTGGGTGGCTGCCTACCACCCTGTGATGAAACAGGCCGACCTCTACTTGGAGCAGGGGCGCTTTGCCTTGCGCCAGGCACGTGGCAACTTCGATCCCCAACTGAAAGGTACATGGGACGAGAAAAATTTTAAAACCAAACAATACTATCAGTATATCAATACGTATGTGTCGGTGCCTTTATGGATTGGCGAGCTGAAAGCCGGCTATGAGCGTAACCAAGGTTTGTATATCAACCCGGATCGCACAGTGCCCGAAGAAGGGCTATGGTATGCCGGCATAAAGGTGCCTTTGGGCTATGGTTTGTTTATCGATGAACGGCGCAATGCCCTGCGCCAAGCACAGCTGATGCAAGAAATGGCCGCTGCCGAGCGGCTGAAGACCATCAACAAGCTGTATTATCAAGTCGTGAAAGACTACTGGAACTGGTACTTTGCCTACCGCAAAAAGGAGGCGCTTCAGCGTGCCTATGACTTGGTAAATGCCCGTTATGAGTTTACCCTCGAAAAAGTGAAGATGGGCGAAGAGGCGCCTATAGATTCCCTGGAGGCCGGCATCAACCGTCAGGACCGCCAGATTATGTTGTTGGAAGCCGAGGCCGAGCTTACACAAGCACGCTTGGCGTTGTCGGCGCACCTGTGGACCGAAGACGGCACGCCCGTAGAGCTAAATCCGGAAGTGGCACCCGACGAACCCAAGCAGGCTACCGAGCAGCCTTTTCAAGAACGCTATCCACTCGAAACGCTCAAACAGCAGTTGGAAGCACAACATCCCGAATTGCAAAAGTTACGCTTGAAATACCAAAGCTTAGAGTTTGAGCGCCGCCTGTATGCCGAAAAGATGAAACCCAAGCTCAACTTAAACTATAATTTTCTTTCGGCACAACCGGTAAAGAGCGGCGAGTGGAACGGCACTTATTTGCAAAACAACTACAAATTTGGCATTGAATTGGCTTTTCCGCTCTTCATGCGTGAGGCCGGTGGCAAGCGCCAGCAGGTAAAAGTGAAACAGTTGCAAAACGAGCAAGAACAGCTCTACTTATTGCGCACGCTGTATAATGATCTGGAGGCCGCTTACCGTACACTCTTGCTTACGGAGCAAAACTTGCGCAATCTTTTAAGCATGGTGCAGAACTACCGCGCTTTGCGTGATGGTGAATATGCCAAGTTTATAGCCGGTGAGAGTTACGTTTTTTTGGTAAACAAACGTGAGGAGAAGCTGCTTGATGCAGAAATCAAGCTGGCGAAGACACAAGCAGCCTACGAAAAGCTCAAGGTAGAAGTGCTTTGGCTGAGTGGATTGCCCCTGTGGAGCTTGCCCTAAGCTTACGTAGCGCCCGGGCTTGTATGGCTGCATACTAAGCACATGTGCTTATGCGTTATCTTTTTAGCCAAAGAATTCAAATAAAAACTATGCAATTAAGAAAGAAGGTCTTGGGAGCGCTGCTGTTTATTGTGGGGATAGGCGTTTTCTGTCAGCTTAGTGCGCAATCCTTGCCGCGTCGTCCCTTTATAGGTTTGGATTTACGCTGGAATACCGAGGAAGAGGTGCTTGAAGTAGCAAGAGTACATGCCGGAAGTGCTGCCGAAAAAGCCGGTATTTTGCCCGGCGACCGTCTGTTGCATCTCGATGACACCCCTTTGAAAAGCTATACCCAGCTACTTGAATTGGTAAGGCGTAATTACAAAGTGGGCGACAAGGTTACATTAAGCATCCGGCGTGGCGGGCAGTTGTTAAGCTACCGCCTGCGGCTGGGGAAATATCCCACCGAGCAAGCCCCCGATTTTGCCATAGACTATCGCGAAATAAAAACCCCGCAAGGACGCTTGCGTTGCATCGTTACGCGCCCCCCAAATAGCCAAGCGGTGCCGGCCGTACTTTTCATACAAGGCATTGCCTGCCAAAGTATCGATACCCCTTTCGACACGCAGCGCCCCTATACACAACTGCTTTATGAACTGACACGCCAAGGCGTGGCCACCATACGTGTAGAAAAATTTGGTATTGGCGACAGCGAAGGCCCCGACTGCATAGAAGTAGATTTTGAAACCGAACGCCAGGCTTTTTTGCAAGCCCTGCGGGCAGTCAAGCAATACGACTTCGTGGACAGCACACAGGTTTTTTTGCTGGGGCATAGTGTGGGTGGCATTCTGGCAGTACAAATAGCCAACCATGAACCGGTCAAAGGCATCATTGTGTATGGAACGGTAGGGCGTCGCTGGACAGACTACCTGCTGGAATCGCGCCGCCGTCTGTTTATGATGAAAGGCAAGCCTGAAGCCGAAATCGACGATTACCTGAATGGTATCAACCGTTGCAATGTGGAGTACTTCGTGCTGCATCGCCCTAAGAGCGAAGTGGCCAATGCCAATCCCGCTTATGAGCGTTATTTAAGGCTGTTCGACATACGCAGCGACCAATATTGGTTTCAGCTGCAGGAGGTCAATGTACCGGCAGAGTGGAGCCGTTACGATGGCTTTGTGCTTAGCTTGTGGGGCGAGTTCGATGTGGCTTCGCTTGAAGAAGACCACCAAATGATAGCCCATATCGTGAATAAACGGCAGCCCGAACGGGCAGTGTATGTGCGTGTGCCCCAAGCCGACCACGGCATGCGCTGGACTACTTCATACCGCGAGGTGGTGGCGCCCTATAATCCTGTTATTGGGCATATTGTGAATCAGTGGATACAAGCCGTCTGTCAAGCACCATGATTTTAGTGTAGGCAGGCACTGGTATTGTTTTGCCGTTTCGGGCTTCTTGCCTCGTTAATTCGAGCTTCCCTGCTGCCATTTCGAGCGCAAGCGGGAAATCTCTTGCCTTGGTTTGACGAGAAGTCTCACTTCGTTCGACATGACAAAAACCTTCAGTGGGGCTTCTTACTGCATTTGCACTTCGTTTGAAGGGACAAGCCACGTTGCTTTTTGCCCGGCACGGCAGGTTTTGTTTTCAACTTCAGGGAAGGGGACAGGCGAGCAACTTTATGCCGCCTGCTCTCAGAAGAACCGGTGAGACACGATGTAAAACAACAAAAGCGGTTGTATCCTGACAACCGCTTTGCTTAGTTATGAAAACAGAGACCTGCTCTTAGAGCGCAATCACGCCTTTTTTCAAGTTAAGAGTGCCTTTCTTTTTGGCTTTGCGCAAGGCTTCTTCTATGCCAATGCGGTTGATGATGCGCAGGGCGTGGGTAGAAACCTTCATTTCAATCCAACGGTCTTCCGAAGGCAGGTAAAAGCGCTTCTTTTGCAAGTTGGGATAGAAACGGCGCTTTGTTTTATTGTTAGCGTGCGATACGTGGTTTCCCACACGCGGACGCTTCCCGGTTAATTGACAAACCTTTGCCATGATAAACTATCTTTTATTAAAACGGTGACACATATACTCATTTAGGACGGCAAATATAAGACCTTTTCCGATGCTACGCAAATATGCCACGGAAATTCAGGCAGTTGCTGCCGCTTTCTTTATGAAAAAAGGCTCCGTTATGGAGCCTTTCAGTGTGCCGAAGGCGGGACTCGAACCCGCACGGTGTTGCCACCACACGCCCCTGAAACGTGCGCGTCTACCAATTCCGCCACTTCGGCGCAGCGTCTTTGCAGACGCAAATATAAAAAGCTTTTAAAAATTATTCAGCTTTTTTTTCAGATTTTTTTTCTTCGGCGGGCTTATCTGTTTGTTTGCTTTGGTTTTTATACTCTTCGTTGAGTCTTTTCACCACTTCGTCGGTGATGTCCAAAGCAGGATCGCCATACCATACGGTTACGCCCGGTTTATAGCCGAGAATGAGCTTATAGCCTTTTTCCTTGGCATAGCGCTGCATGAAGTCTTCCAAATTCTTGTTCAGCTTTTCAGCCATCTTGAACTCTTCTTCCAAGTATTGATTTTCGAGCGTTTGCTTATACTGTGCCAAGTTCTGTTGGCGCTCAATGAGCGACTGCTCGGTGGCTTTGGCTTGCTGCAGAGTCATGCTGTTGGCTTTCTGCTGGAAGTTGGCAATGTCGCGCTCCAGGCTGCTGACACGACGGTTCAGGTCTTGCTCAAACGATTGACGCTTCTTTTCCAACTCTTTTTGGGCGTCTTTGTAAAAATCATATTTGGCAAGCAGGCTGTCAGAGTTGATGTAAACAATGCCTGCCGCTTCGTCTTTTTCTTGAGTGTTTGTTTCGGTTGCGGTCTGATTGCCTTGCTCGTCGGTCTTTTGTTCGTTGTTTTGGCATGCCCCAAATAAAAATAGGGAAATAGCCAGAGGTAGTAAATGTTTTTTCATCTTTTTCGAATTTTGAAAAATGGATTCTTTTGTTCCTGACAACAACTGCAAATATACGCAAACTTTATTGGCAGGCAAGCCTCGCTATCTTCTTGTTGAATGCGGGAATATTTCTATTTTTGGCAGCAAAAAATTGATGAACAATGAGTTTTATAGATCACGTACACGCCCGTCAGATATTGGACTCCCGTGGCAATCCCACGGTTGAGGTAGATGTCATCACCGAAGATGGCTTCATAGGCCGTGCAGCAGTGCCGTCAGGGGCTTCTACCGGCAAGTATGAAGCAGTAGAATTGCGCGATGGCGACAACACACGCTATTTAGGCAAAGGCGTGCTTAAGGCTGTGGAGAATGTCAACGAAATCATTGCGCCCGAGTTGATTGGGGTGTCGGTGTATGAGCAAAAGATGATAGACCACTTGCTTCTGGAGCTGGATGGTACACCCAATAAGTCGAAGCTGGGCGCCAACGCCATTTTGGGCGTTTCGCTGGCAGTAGCCAAAGCGGCAGCAGCGGCCCTTCAACTTCCGCTTTACCGTTACGTAGGTGGCGTGCACGCGGCTACCTTGCCGGTGCCCATGATGAATATTCTGAACGGAGGGGCGCATGCCGACAACGGCATCGACTTTCAGGAGTTTATGATTATGCCGGTGAATGCGTCTTCGTTTAGCGAGGCTTTGCGTATGGGCACAGAGGTGTTCCACCACTTGAAAAAGGTGCTGAAAGACAAAGGGCTTTCTACCAACGTGGGGGATGAAGGCGGCTTTGCGCCCAACCTGAAGTCAAATGTAGAAGCTATTGAAGTGGTATTGCAAGCCATAGAAAAAGCCGGCTATCGTCCCGGTGAAGATATTTTCATTGCGCTGGATGCCGCCAGCTCCGAGCTGTTCGACGAAGAGAAGCAGGTTTATCGTTTGAAAAAATCGACCGGCGACGAACTGACTTCTGCCGATATGGTGAATTTCTGGCAAGAGTGGGTGAAGAAGTACCCGATTCTTTCGATTGAAGACGGTATGGCTGAAGACGATTGGGATGGCTGGCAAAGCCTGACAGCAGCCATCGGCGACAAAGTGCAGTTGGTGGGCGATGATTTGTTTGTGACCAATGTGGAGCGTGTGCGTGAGGGTATAGACAAGCAGGTAGCCAATGCCGTATTGATTAAAGTGAATCAAATAGGCACACTTACTGAAACCATCGATACCATTGAATTGGCAAAGCGCCATCGTTATAAAAACGTGATGTCGCATCGTTCGGGAGAAACCGAAGACAGTACCATTGCAGATTTGGCTGTAGCTTTAAATACCGGGCAAATCAAGACAGGCTCGGCATCGCGTTCGGACCGCATGGCTAAGTACAACCAATTGTTACGCATTGAAGAAGAACTCGGCGAGGCTGCTTACTATCCCGGCTTGAACTTCTAATGTAAAAGCTGTTTTTGCCCAAGCAAAAGCAGCTTTCTTGATATGTAAGTGCTTTTTCTTTTAAACAGCCTGCGGGTGCCCGCAGGCTGTTTGGTTCTTATCTTCTTTTCTTCTTGTTGCGCTTGAGCATGCGGCTGAGGCGCCCACCGCCGCCGCTTTCCATCTGGTTCATCTTCTTTATCATTTTTTGCATTTGCTCGAACTGCTTGAGCAAATTATTGACTTCCTGTATGCTGCGCCCGCTACCTTTGGCAATCCGTTGTTTACGGCTGGCAGCGGTGCGGTGTGTCAGCAGAAGGGCAGGATTTTCTCGCTCTTGCGGGGTCATAGACTGTATGATGGCTTCTATAGGCACGAAAGCATCGTCGTCTATGTCGAGGTCTTTGACCATTTTTCCTACGCCCGGCAACATGCCCAGCAAATCTTTGACGTTGCCCATCTTTTTGATTTGCTGTATTTGAGAGTAGAAATCCTGAAAGTCGAATTGGTTCTGACGCAGCTTTTTGTTGATGCGCTCGGCTTCTTTTTCATCGAAAATCTGCTGGGCACGCTCTACCAACGACACCACATCGCCCATGCCCAGGATGCGGCTTGCCATACGGTCCGGGTGGAATACATCCAGGTCATTGACTTTCTCGCCCGTACCTATGAACTTAATGGGGCGGTCCACGACGGCACGAATCGAGAGGGCAGCCCCACCGCGCGCATCCCCGTCGAGTTTGGTGAGCACCACGCCGTCATATTGAATGCGATCATAGAACGCCTTGGCTGTATTGACGGCATCCTGACCGGTCATGGCGTCCACCACGAAGAGTGTTTCGGAAGGCTGCAGCGTTTCTTTCAGGCGGCTGATTTCGTCCATCATCTCTTCATCGACTGCCAAGCGGCCGGCCGTATCGACAATCACCACCTGATATTTGTTTTGCTTGGCATATTCTACGGCATGTTGGGCTATCTCTACCGGGTTTTTGTTTTCCGGCTCGCTGTACACCTCAATGCCCAATTGTTCGCCCAGTGTCTTGAGCTGTTCTATGGCAGCCGGGCGGTACACGTCGCAGGCAACCAACAAAATGCGTTTGTTCTGTTTCTTTAAGTAGTTGGCAAGCTTGGCAGAGAAGGTTGTTTTCCCTGAACCTTGCAAGCCGGCCATCAGCACGATGGCAGGGTTACCATCCAGTTTGATGTCCTGCTTGGTGCCCCCCATGAGCTGTGTCAGCTCGTCATATACGATTTTGACGAGCATCTGACCGGGCTCTACGGCAATTTGTATTTTTTGCCCTAAGGCTTTCTCTTTGATTTTATCGGTAACTTCCTTGGCTACCTTGTAGTTTACGTCGGCATCCAAAAGGGCGCGGCGTATCTCTTTAATTGTATTGGCTACGTTTACTTCCGTAATGCGATTGGAGCCCTTGAGCGTGCGTATGGCACCTTCTAACTTCTCACTTAAATTTTCAAACATAGAGTTTTCCGGTTTACAAACTATCCTTTGATGGTTCTTTTTCTACTTTAATACAATGCCTACCTTTTTAAGTGCCGCTTTAATGCCGTTTTTGAGGCGCTCTTTGATGGGGGTTACCACCTTCTTTACGGTGCTATCTTCCGGGCGCGCCTTGAAGATGGTGTCGTGATAGGGGGCGGCGTCTTCGCGCTCGGTGGTGTAGAAGTAGGCATACACCGATTTGCGCGACATGCCCTCGGGCACTTGTATGCGGGAGTAACCGTGATACGAGATTTCGCTGGTTTCAAATATGACGGCACGGTTAAAAGCCGGCGGTACTTTCTTTACACACTCGGTCACGTCGGCGTTCCACAGCTCCAAATCGCCTCCATAATGAGGTTCCCAATGCCGGTTCATGTAAATGAGCAGGTTCAGACGACGATGTACGTCTTTTTCCGGGTGTATGTTGAAATCTATGTGTACGTCCAAGAAGCTTCCGTTATCTCCTTCGTGCAAGCCCACGCCCAAGTGGTCATTGGTGATGAATACATCTTGAATGCCGGTGACACGGCTGACCCAAGCATAGAACTCCGGCGACATAAGGGCATCGCGCAGGCGGCTGAAGTCCGGGTGAAAGTCTTCGAAATTGGCGCCTTCGGCTTTGCGTTCATTGATGCCGTCATAATGCTTGCGCAGCACCTTCGTAGGCGGAAAGTGTTCGTATAGCTTTTCTGCAAAGTCGGTTTGCAGAAAGTTATCTATAACAACATGGCGGTAAGGCCGTGCTGTGTTGAACTCATTTTGGAGTTGTGCAATGGTAGCTTCTTCAAACAGACGAGGGTTGAAAAGCGAAATACCGGCTTGTGGATTCATATTTATGTCTTATTTTTCAATAGCTTTGGTGCAAAAATACGTTTTTCTATTAACAGTTGAAATACAAAACACTGAGCCATGAAGCAAAAGCAAAACCGTCTTTTCTTTTTTGGGGTGCTGCTTATTCTGATAGCCATTCTTGCCTATTCGCTCATAGACCGGCGTAAAGAAGAGGACGTAATGCAAAAGATAGAGAAGTTTCGTCGTGAAAAAGACGAAGCCTTCAAATACCGCGACGACTCGCCCATAGAAAACAGAGAAGCTTTTTCTCACTTGAATTATTTTCCACCCAATGTGCAGTACCGTATCAAAGCCCGTTGGGTTCCCGTAGATGAAAACGAAGCCGATTTTTTGGTGCAGATGACCGATAGCACCTTCGACCGCTTGCGCTCGGTAGCCTATGCTTTTTTTGAGTATGAAGGCAAAGAGTATCAGCTTTTATTATTTGAAAAAGAAGACAATGCCGGCTATTGGTTTTTGCCTTTTAAAGATGCTTCGAATGGCAAAGAAACCTATGAAGGCGGGCGTTATCTGGACGTGGAAAAGCCCAAAGGCAACACTTTGATATTGGATTTCAACTTTGCTTACAATCCCTATTGTGCCTATAGTCCCGATTATAGTTGTCCCATTCCTCCGAAGCAGAACCATCTGGATTTTGCTATCTTGGCAGGCGAAAAGAAATTCGTAACAGCTGACAGCAGCAGTACTTCAAAGCCCTGAGGATATGTTATTTCGCGATATAGTTGCTTTGATTCGCCATTTGTTGGGCGATGACTATCTGGAAGAAGTCAACGAAGAGGCAATACAGCCCTACATAAAAGTGGCACCGGTGCGCCTGCCTACGGTTGCCCGCTTGCTCTATGAGCACAAAGACCTGTATTTCGATTATTTGGCTTGCATCACGGGCATCGACAACGGACCGGCAGCCGGCAGCATGGAAGTGCTTTATCATCTTTTTTCCATTCCCTATGAACACGCTTTGGTGGTAAAGGTAGAAGTAGCACGCAACCGCGAGGGCGAGCCACTACCGGAGATGCCCACGGTCAGCGATATATGGCGCACAGCCGACTGGCACGAACGTGAAATTTACGACCTGTTGGGCATTCGCTTTACGGGGCATCCCGACTTGCGTCGCATCTTGTTGCCTGCCGACTGGCAAGGGCATCCGCTGCGCAAAGACTATCAAGCGCAAGAAACTTATCATGGCATTACGGTGAAGGCAGAAAACCCGCCGGAAGACCCATTTCAAGCTTGATTTTTTACCGAAGACCATCAAAAATTTGTACTTTGTTCTTTTCAAACCAAATACCTGTCTGTTATGAGATACGAACGCATTGACAACCGGCTGTTCATAGAGAACCGCCGTCGTTTGGCGGATCGCCTGCTTCCCAATTCCATAGCTGTTTTCAACTCCAACGATATTATGCCTACCAGTGCCGACGGCACCATGCCCTTCAAGCAGAATACAGACTTGTTCTATCTGACCGGTGTGGATCAAGAAGAGACCGTTTTGTTGTTATATCCGGATGCCAAGGAAGAAAAATACCGTGAAATTTTGTTTGTGCGTGAAACCAACGAGCATATAGCCATTTGGGAAGGGCATAAGCTCACCAAAGAAGAGGCTACCGAAGTTTCCGGTATCCGCACGGTCATGTGGACTTCGGAGTTCGAAAAGGTGTTCAACACCCTGATGGGCGATGCCGAGCATTTGTATTTGAATACCAACGAACATCCGCGGGCAGAAGTAGTAGTGGAAACCCGTGATGCCCGTTTCATTAAATGGTGCAAAGAACGCTATCCCTTGCATAGCTATCGCCGCTTGGCGCCTATCATGCGTGACTTGCGGGCTATTAAATCCGATATTGAAATTGCCCTGATACAGAAGGCTTGCAAAATTACGGAAGCCGGTTTCCGGCGCGTGCTTCAGTTCGTGAAGCCGGGCGTAAAGGAATATGAAATCGAAGCCGAATATGCGCATGAGTTTCTGCGCCGCGGCTCGCGTGGCTTTGCTTATACGCCCATTATTGCTTCGGGGGCCAATGCCTGCGTGTTGCACTACATAGACAACGACCAAGTGTGCCAAGATGGCGACCTGTTGCTGATGGACGTGGGGGCAGAGTATGCCAACTATGCCTCCGATATGACCCGCACTATTCCGGTGAATGGACGCTTTACGCCCCGCCAACGTCAAGTATATGACGCAGTATTGCGCGTGATGCGCGGGGCTATGGATATGCTGCGCCCCGGCAACACCTTGGATGAGTACCATGCCGCCGTGGGCGAATTGATGACCAAAGAGCTCGTGGATTTGGGCTTGTTGACCATGGACGAAGTGAAAAACCAAAACCCCGATTGGCCTGCTTACAAAAAGTACTTCATGCATGGTACCTCGCACCACCTGGGCTTGGACGTGCACGATGTGGGCGACAAATACCGCAAGTTTGAAGCGGGTATGGTATTTACCTGTGAACCGGGCATCTATATCCGTGAAGAAGGGCTTGGCATTCGTTTGGAAAACGATGTGGTCATTACCGGAAACGGCTTACTTGACCTGATGGCTGACATCCCTATAGAAGCCGAGGAAATAGAAGAATTGATGAACGCTTCGGTGAAGGCATAAAACCTGATAAACACCGGAGGAAAGCGGCACAATCCAAAAGTGCCGCTTTTTTTGTTCTTGAAAAGAAAATCTAAGCTAAAAGTAGATGAGGTTTTACACTTCCGGACTCTTTTGCTCGTTCGAGATGACAAGCTGCGTGAGGTTCGGAATGATAACCGGTGTTTTTCCCGGCATCTCTCATTGAGTAGTACTACCAAGCAAGTATATTGTTTTCTACAACAAAAAAAGCTGCCTCATTGGAGGCAGCTTTCGTATAGTCAGGTCTTAATTTCCTGAGGGATTATTGACCCAAAGGAATAGCATAACCTACGGTGATGGCAATGTTGCGGTTCTTATTGAAGTTGTCGCTGTCGCCACCGGGCAGTGTGTTAGACAAGCCCAAGCCATAGCGGGCGTCCAGCACTAACTTGCCTGAACCTACTTCGAAGCCGTAACCCAAGCCGAAATACAAACCGAAATCAGTGGGTTTTACGTCATCTTCTGCTTCGTCTGTACCAATGTTCAGGTCTGCTTCGATTGAGGCGCTGCCGTCATCAATTTTTGCTTTGCCACCCAAAGCAATACCCAAGTAAGGACCGGCACCTACATAGAAGCCGCCGAAATGAGCACGTGCCATCACAGGGATTTCCAAGTAGTTGATGGTGGCAGAGGTTGTGAGTCCATTGTTCTTTTCTTCACCACCTTTCTGGATGTAAAGCAACTCGGGTTGTACGGAAAACTGCTCAGATACACTGATAGGAGCAGCTACACCAAAGGCAAAGCCGGTTTTCATGTCAGAAGTGCTTGACTCACCGGCAGACTTACTTGCAACGCTAGCCAATGAAACGCCGGCTTTGGGCATGATAGAGATTTGTGCTTGTGCGCCAAAGAACAAGGCTCCGGCTGCGAGTGTCAACAATAACTTTTTCATAGTTCTGATGAGTTTTAAGTGAAACATTAAAACTGACGCTCATTAACGAACGCATGTAGTATCATTACAAAGTGTGTGCCAAACTGCAAGGGCTGAGGAAGGCTTTTGAGTGTGGATTTTACTGCGCAGTAGAGTCGTTTGTACTACCTTTATTTTGCGAAATTAAATTTTAAAAAAACGGCTTATAGGCTTAGCTCCCGGCTTGGGTCCCAAAAAAACATGTCGAAATTTTGCACGCGGTCGTTTTCTACTTGAATGCCTTCTTGGCGCAATAGTTCTGCCATACGGTCAGGGCTGCCAAAATAGCGCTTTCCGGTGAGCTCCCCACGGCGGTTGACTACCCGGTGGGCAGGTATGTCCGGCAGAGCTGCGGCGTGGTTGAGTGCCCAGCCTACCATGCGCGCTCCCGAACGCAGTCCCAAATAGTGGGCAATGGCGCCGTAGGTACTTACACGGCCACGTGGGATGCACCGGACCACCGCATACACATCGTTGAAAAATGAATGTTTTTCGTGCTGTTTCATTGTGCAGTGTAGTTTAAAACTCCACGCGCCCGAGCAGGCTGCGTGCCAAGGTGAGTTCATCGGTAAATTCCAGTTCGCTGCCTATGGGCACGCCACGTGCCAAGGCCGTTACTTTTACCTGCAGTTCTTTGAGACGCTTGGTCAGATAAAAAGCGGTAGTGTCTCCTTCCATGGTAGAGCTGAGTGCCAGTATGACTTCTTTTACCTTATGCTTCTGTACACGCTGTAGCAGGCTTTCTATGTGAATATCTTGTGGACCGACGCCATCAATAGGCGAAATCAAGCCGCCCAACACATGATACAAGCCTTGATAATGGCCGGTGCGCTCGATGGCGGCAATGTCTTTGAAATGCTCCACTACGCAGATGGTTTCGCGGTGGCGCCGCGGGTCGCTGCACAGGCTGCATATTGCTTCGTCGGCAATGTTATGGCACTCTTTACAATATTGAATATGGTCGCGCAGTTGAAGCAGCGCTTCTGCCAGCTGATGGGTTTGCCGGGGTTCTTGTTTGAGCAAATGCAAAACGATGCGCAAGGCCGATTTTTTTCCTATGCCCGGCAGCTTGGCTATTTCCTCCACTGCACGTTCTATAAGCTTCGAAGAGTAATGCATAAGGCAATGTCTTTGGCATACAAAAATATAAAAGCTTGGTTGAACGGAAGGGTTCAGCCAAGCTTTTGCAGAATAAAACCGGCAGCGGCGTGGTTATACCACTTCGGCTTGAATGCCCCGGTCGCAAATGGCTTGCCGCATGGGCACCAGTTCGTCCCAACTGCCTTTCTTTACCGAGCATTTGCCTTTGAAGTGAATAATCCACGTACACTGTTCTGCTTGCTCGGGTGTGTGTTTACACACCTCAATGAGGGTCTGAATAACATGGTCAAAAGTGTTTACATCATCATTGAAAACGACCAAATCGTGCACCTCTTCTTCTACAATAACTGTGTCCAGCTCTTCAAATACGGCGGGTGTTTCTTTGGTTAAGCTACTCATATTCAATGTGTTTTTGTTAGTCAAATGTAAAAAAAGCCGGCCATATATGCAAGCTTTTTATATGGAAACACAAAAGTGCGTATTTTTATTAGTTTAGTCCCTGCAAAAACAAGCTTTTTATGAGTGCACACTGGATTTTACTGGTTTTACTACTGTATTTTGGTGTTTTGATGCTTATTGGTTATCTGACAGGCAAGCAAGCCGACAGCTACGATTTTTTTGTGGCACGCCGGCAGTCGCCTTGGTATGTGGTGGCTTTTGGCATGATAGGGGCTTCGCTGTCAGGCGTTACTTTTGTGTCGGTGCCCGGCTGGGTGGGTACTTCGGCATTCTCCTACTTTCAAATGGTGCTGGGCTATTTGCTGGGCTATGCCGTGATTGCTTTTGTGCTTTTGCCGCTGTATTACCGCCTCAATTTGGTGTCTATTTACAGTTACCTGCAGGAGCGTATCGGAGAGCGGGCTTATAAAACAGGGGCGGCTTTCTTCCTTTTATCACGTACTATAGGCGCGGCATTCCGCCTCTACTTGGTTGCCTTGGTTTTGCATGTAGGCATTTTCCGGCAGTGGGGGCTTTCGTTTGGCTTGACCACGCTGGTAAGCTTGCTTCTCATTTGGCTTTACACGGCACGGGGCGGCATCAAAACCATCGTGTGGACTGACACCCTGCAGACTACCTTCATGCTTCTGGCAGTGGTATTTACCATTTGGTTTATTAAGGAAGACTTGGGATGGAGTTGGACAGAGCTAAGTGAACGCTTGTCGAAAGATGCGCGCAGTCAGGTCTTTTTTTGGGATGATTGGAAAGACGGCAAATTTTTCTGGAAGCAGTTCATTGCCGGGGCTTTCATAGCCATTGTCATGACCGGTTTGGACCAAGACATGATGCAGAAAAACTTGAGTTGCCGCACATTGCGTGACGCGCAAAAAAACATGATTACTTTTAGCTGGATACTGTTGCCGGTCAATTGGCTTTTTTTGACATTGGGCTTGCTGCTGTATGTGTATGCCGAAACGCACGGGTTGCCTATGCCTGCCAAGTCAGACATGTTGTATCCGACTTTAGCGTTTAATCATTTTCATTGGACGGCAGCCCTCTTTTTTTTGTTGGGTATTACGGCAGCGGCTTATTCAAGTGCCGATTCGGCTTTGACTGCCCTCACTACTTCTTTTTGTATAGACATACTCGATTTTGAAAAAATAAAAGACAAGGACAAACAGGAGCGTCTGCGCCGTCGTGTACACATAGGCATTACGGCTTTGCTTTGGTTGGTGATTATGGTTTTCCACCGCCTGAACGACGAAAGTGTAATAAGCGCTATATTCAAAGCGGCCGGCTACACCTATGGACCACTCTTGGGAATGTATGCTTTCGGTTTGCTTACCCGCCGCCGTACCAACGACAAGCTGGTGCCGTGGATTGCCATTGCCGCGCCTTTTATCACTTGGGGCATTGCCGAAAACGGCGAACGCTGGTTCAACGGATACCAGTTTGGCTATGAGTTGTTGTTGCTTAATGGTCTGCTTTGTTTTGTGGGTCTGTGGATGGCGAGTCGTCGAGCAGCTGTCTGAGTATTTTGCCGGAAGGGCTCCGTGGAATATATGCTTGATAAAGCACGGCTTTGGGCGCTTTGTAGTGCTCCATGCGCTGCCGCAGGGCTTGTAGCAATTGTTCTTCGGCAGCTTTGGGCAAGCTTTTTTCCGGGAACACCAGTACAAGTTTTTGACCTAAGAGCGGGTCGGGAATGCCCGTCGCGAAGAAAGGGCACCGGATACTCATCTCTTCCAGCAGGCGGGCGGTGGCTTCTTCTACCTGTTCTATTTGTATTTTGATGCCCCCGCTGTTGATGACATTGTCGATGCGCCCGAGCCACTCGAAGTGGGTAGCATCGTGTAGGCGGACGCGGTCATTGGTAACCAAAGGGGGGAGGTGCGGCGTATGCACCACCAGGCATTGCCGTTTGTCGCAGCTGAAATGCACCCCGGGCATGGCTTCGTACAGAGGCTTTCCCAAAGGACGCAAAGCCACGTGCGAGGCTGTTTCAGTCATGCCATACGTTTGAACCATGCGGGCTTGTAGAGGCAATAGCTGCTTTTCCAAATGCTTCGAAAGCGGTGCACCGCCAATCAATATGCCTTTGGCTTGTTTTAAAGAGGCAAGCAGCCGGGGGGCTTCGTGCAACATGCTTTGCAGCTGCATGGGCACAAAAGCGTAAAAGTCGAACTGCTTGCCGGGAATTTCACTCAAGGGCAAGCGCGAAGGGGCTTGCACATAGGCATGCAGCTGCCCTTCCATGGCGCGCACCAGCATCATGGCACCGCCCACAAATGCAATATTCATATTGACCAGGAGGCTATCGCCTTTTTGTAGTCCGAAATATTGAAGTGTATTGCGGGCACTCCATGCCATGAGCCGGCGGGAGAGCTTTATGCGCTTGGGGGTGCCCGTAGAGCCCGAAGTGTGAAAAGTAAAATGGGCGGTGCCCTTCAGCCAGTGATGGCAAAAATGGATGGCTTGTCGTTCGTAATCATCCAGATCGCCGGGAAGGGAAGACAGGTGCCGGCAAGCCGCGAACGGAATAAAATGATGACGGATATGTAAGCCTCCTTCCGTAGTCATGGGGTTAGTTGGGATTGGCTATGGCGTAAATATAAAACCTGCTGGCATTGAATACCTCATCTTCGGCAAGAGGAATTTCCAACAGGCGGTACCCTACTACTTGCCCATTGACCTCCAGTACTTTCACTACGGTGTACAGCTGATTGGGGGTTACACCGAATTCTTCCAGGTTGCGCAAGTCATGCATGCGCACGGTGAAAGGAACGGGGGGAAGTTCAGCAAGCTTTTTCATGATTCTCAAAAGTTATAGCAGTTTTCATCTTTTTGTTCCTCTAAATAACAAAAGGTTAGGGCTCTGTGTACCCTGTCCGCCCGGCGGGCAATGTAAGATTGACAGGCATAGACATTCGCCAAAAACGCAGGAACAAATGTGGGTAGTAGCAGCATAAGCCGCCCTGCCGATGGACCAAATTTTTTAAGGGACGAACGGAAGCAGACAAACGACCAACGGCAGGGCGCAAAAAATGTGCAAAAAGACTTTACACTTGTAACATTGGTTTCACTATTTCTCTGGTGCGAACACCCACCGGCTGCCGTCTTCATGGCTGATAACCAGTTGGGAAGGCGTAAGTGCCACTACCCGGTAGCGGTATGTTTTTCCGTCGAGCTCCATAAAGAGGGTGCGTCCATCGCCGCTGAGGCGCCACCGTCCGTCACGTTCTATATCGCCTTGGTTGCGGTAGCGAAGTTTGCCGGAGTGTTTAAACTGCAATGTGGCAAAATCGAAATGCTCTACATGCTTTTGGCTTAACTCACTTTCAAGCTGCAGTTCGGTATCCGATTTGTCGAGTGCTTCTTTTTCCAAGAGCGAAGCAGGGGCTTGCGATAAAGAAGGCTCGTAGATCCATCGTTGGCAAAGCCATTTCTCTTGTACCTTCCGGGACTGTGCATGAGCACCTGCCCATAAGACAAGGAGCAAGGTGACGGTGAACAATAAAAACAACTTGGTATTCATAATTTTGCTTTTTGGTGTACCGGATTTTCAAAGGGCAAAAAATAGACCAAGTTTAAAACAAAGCACGGAACACTTCATCCAATTGAGCCACGCCACGGATTTCTATATTGAATTTTTTCAAATCGAGCCCCTTGAGGTTGTACTTGGAAGTAACGATGGTGCGAAAGCCCAGTTTTTCGGCTTCTGCAATACGCTGCTCTATTTTGGCTACCGCACGCACTTCGCCCCCCAGGCCCACTTCGCCGGCAAAACAAATGGTGGGGGGCAATACAATTTCTTCGTAAGAAGAAGCTATGGAGCAACATACTGCCAAATCAATGGCGGGGTCTTCTACGCGCAGGCCGCCGGCTATGTTCAAAAACACATCTTGGTCGCCCAGACGAAAACCGGCCCGTTTTTCAAGCACTGCCAACAACATGTTCATACGTTTGGCATCGAAGCCGGTGCTGCTGCGTTGGGGGGTGCCATAGGTGGCGTGACTCACCAGCGATTGCACTTCTACCAACAAGGGGCGGTTCCCTTCTATGGTGGAGCCGATGGCTACGCCGCTCAGCTCTTCTTCGCGCTGTGAGAGCAGTATTTCGGAGGGGTTGCTTACTTCGCGCAAGCCGTCGGCACGCATCTCATAAATGCCCAGTTCGGAGGTGGAGCCAAAGCGGTTTTTGATGGTGCGCAGAATGCGGTAGGTCATGTGGCGGTCGCCTTCGAACTGAAGCACCGTATCGACCATGTGCTCCAGCACCTTAGGACCCGCCAGGCTGCCTTCTTTGGTGATATGCCCCACCAAGAACACAGGCGTATTGCTTTCCTTGGCAAACTTCATTACTTCGGCGGTGCATTGGCGCACTTGTGACACGCTGCCTGCTGCCGAATCGAGCAATGCCGAATGCAGGGTTTGTATGGAGTCAATAATGACCAAATCGGGCTCTATGGCTTCTATTTGCTTGAATATGTTTTGAGTAGATGTTTCTGCCAAAATAAAACACCGATCACTATGTACAGCCAAGCGTTCTGCCCGCATTTTTATCTGCTGTTCGCTTTCTTCGCCCGAAACGTACAGTACTTTGAGCTGCGCAAGCGAAAGCGCCAATTGCAGCATGAGCGTTGACTTGCCTATGCCCGGTTCGCCGCCTATAAGCACCAATGAGCCCGGAACGATGCCGCCGCCCAGTACCCGGCTCAGTTCCCGGTCGGCCACTTCTATGCGCCGGCGGGATTCATAGCTTATTTCTTGCAGCTTGCGAGCCTTGTTGGCTATTTGCTTGCTGCTGCTTTGGCGCCATTCGTTTTTTTCTTGAGTGGTTGTGGTAATCTCTTCCACAAAAGTGTTCCATTCGCCACATGAAGGGCAACGCCCCATCCACTTAGGTGAGGCATGTCCGCAGTTCTGACAGAAGTATTGGGTTTTGGGTTTTGCCACGATGCTCTACAAGGCTTAGGTTTGCACATGATACATGAAACGAAGATAAGCAAAATTATTAGGCAGGCATTGAAAAAAGCCCTTTGCCAAAAGCAAAGGGCACACAAGTGCAGGGCATGCACAAAGCTTTATTGAGGGCTGTAATATTTTTTTACTACTTCTTCCAGCTCTTGTGCCCGCTCTAAGGAGATTTGCAGGCGTTCGCGCCGGCGGTCCAGCACTTTTCGAATATCTGCCGATATTTCGCCGTCTTGATAGGCGTGTTGCAGCATTTCAAAGTAGAATTTTTCTTCCTGTGTCAGGCTCTGAATAAAATTGCCGGGGTGTGTCTGCGTTTCTTCTGTTGGTTGGGCGTTGTTGTTCTTATTATTGGAGCCTGCTGCGTCTTTTTTGTCGCCGTTTTCTTTTGCTTTTGCCTTTTTTTGAGCGAGCACATCTTCCACTTCGGGGCGGTCGCGACGAATGGGCGGCGGCACAAGGGGTTCTTCTGCTTTCTCTTCTACCGTTTTTACCGGGGGGGCGGGAGCACTCTCATTGTCTTCTTTGGGCACAATGGGCTCAACACGGGTGTCTTTGCCGGAGACAGGCGTGGGAGAAGCCGTCTCTTTTCTTTCTTCTTTGAAAGAGGTGGTCACATCGGGGGGCGTGAGTTGCCCTTGGCGCAACAGCTGCACATCGATGGTGGGTATCTCTTCCATTTTTATGTCGGCGGTGAGGGCATCGAGTGGGCTAAAGTGTACGCGGATGCGATATTGCAGGGCAGGACGATGTATTTCGGCTTTGGGTATGGACGCCTTACTGCTTCGCTTGCCTTTTTTGCGTTTGCTTGCATGTTCTTGTTCTTGCATGAGCATTGCGAGGTCTTTGTCTATTGCATCCAGTTCTTCGTCGCTCAAAGTGGGAAGAGTTTCTATGCTGCACACAAACTCGGCAGAGAAAATCGCCCCCTGCATTCGTTGTTTGACCATACGTTGCCATTCTGTTTCGTAGGGGTACCACACCACGTCAGAAGGAATGTGTGGGCGCTGGGTGGGATGCAGTTCATACAAGAAGTCGGCCGGGCGGTCGCTGTCGGCAGCCGGGTCGGGGGGCAGGGTTTCATGGAAGATTTCAATTTTTTGAGCGCCCAAATGTTGCAGGATACGCACCAGCTCATTGACTTTGTCTTCAAGCAAGGCACCGTAAGCATGCTTGAACGGATAGGCAACGTGGCGGCGATAGGGGTGCAACAAGTAAAGATTCCCTTTTTGCGGGGCTTCGTGCAGAAAGCGAAAGATGCCGGTAGCGCCTTCTATAAGAGGTAAAACGATTTCCGGTTCTTCAAGCGGAAGGTCATCGGTAAGGAAAGCGGCTTTTTTGTCATTCAAGCGGAGGGCACCGTTTACAAAGCGCCGGTATAGCTCATCTCTTTTTTCCCGCATTTCGAAACGAAGCTCCGGCTCTTCGGCCAGGTGATAAGCTTCGTTGTAAAGCCACATATTTTCATAAATGGCTTCGGCCTGCAAGCTGGCTTTGAGGCGTATGATTTGCATGTACAGTTCTTTGACTTCCTTGCGCCAATGCGCGGCTTGGGTAGCGTCGCCATAGGCTTCTTTGAAGGTCTCGAAGGTGATGTGCAGAAGCTTTTGCGCTTCGTGGCGCCTGCCCATCTGCAAGTACACCGACGCCTTTTTGAAATAAATGAAAGGGTTTACTTCGGGGTGTAAGCCTTTCAGTTCGTCGCATACTTGTAAAATGGCTTCGAGTACTTCGGTTGAGGGGGCTTTTGCAACGTTGTTTTTATCCATGCTTGAAGTGTTTTCATTGGTTGGCAATGGGTTGGCAGAAGGGACCGGCTTTTTTGGGTAGCCTTGGAGCAAACGCAGGCTTTCCTGCGCCTGTGCTTGTGTTGCATAATCGATGGCGGTGCGCCCTTCTTGGTCTATGAGTGCCGGGTTGGCACCGTATTCCAGCAGAAGGGCAACCAGCTCCGGCGTATCGCCTTGCATGCAGGCGAGCATCAAAGCCGTGCGTCCGAGGTTGTCGCGTGTGTTGGGCGGAACGCCTGCCTTCAGCAGGGCTTCGGCCTCGGCAACTTGCCCATTCAGGCAGTAGTCCAAAAAAAGTTGTTGTTGAGCAGTCAGGTTTGCCATAGAAAAAGTAAGCCATCGTTCTTTTTAAATTTAAAAAAACGATGGCATTTGTGAAAGGGAAACGGCTAAAAAACAGAGAACTTCTGCCGGTTTAGCGACGAATAGCAAACTCTTGATAGCCGGGGGGCGGTTCCAAGGGTTCTATTTCCACACGTTCTACTTTTGCCAAAGGCGATCCTTCGTGGCACCACTCAATGAATGCTTGTAAGGCTTGCTCTTCGCCTTCGGCTTCTATGTACACACTACCGTCTGCTTCGTTGCGTACGAACCCTTTGATACCCAGTTCTTCGGCTTTGCGTTGGGTGTAGGCCCGGAACCACACCCCCTGCACCCGGCCATAGACTCTTATTTTACAGGCTTTTTGCATGCTGTTTATTGTTCTTTTGGTCCCATGTCTTTATACACGATATGTGGAGTTTCAAACCAAATACGCCCTTTCACTTTTTTCCCATTTTGATAAAGGCTGTCGCGCAGGGTATAGGCAGTACCTTCGAAGGTAGCCTGTAAGCGCCCTTTGCCCAGCTCTTTTACATGAATGCTTCCTTCTTGCAAGGCTAAGTTGTCAAGAAAAGAGTAGTAGCCGGTGCCATGAAAGATAAAGACTAAAAAGCTTTGCGGCTTGAGCGTATCCATGAATTGCTCTTTGCGTAAATGGAATACGGTGTCGGTCAGGTAACGGGTCGTGTCTTTTACAAAAAAGTTGGCAATAATGCGATGGTAAGGAGCCAGCGAGTCCACAATGATGGCCGTTACGAGCGGAAACTTGCCATTGTACGGATACTGAAAGCGGCTGTCGGAGTGCAGCAAGCTGTCCTTGTAAACAGTATCGCCCAGTGCCACTTCGTAATAGCCTTGTTGCTTGACCGGCACGGGCGGCATTTCTTGCTTTTTGCTTTCCTTGCATTGCCATAGTATGAGGCCTGCTACCAGGCTTGCTAAAAGCGGATACAATTTTTTCATAACACGATTGCTTTTTTGGTTAGTTATTTTCTACCCAATCTGCAATAAACAAATTGGTGTCGCGGGTGCCTTGATTGTTGCGATTAGAGCTGAAAATCAGTTTTTTGCCGTCGGGCGAAAACATAGGGAAGGCATCAAACACACTGTCGTAGGTGATTTGTTCCAATCCGCTGCCGTCAAGGTTGATCATGTAGAGGTTGAAACGGAAGCTTTGCGGGTAGGCATGATTGGAGCTGAATATGATTTTTTTGCCCGAAGGATGAAAGAAAGGCGCCCAGTTGGCTTTGCCCAAATGCGTAACCTGCTGCAGGTTGCTGCCATCGGCATCGCAAACAAATATTTCCATTTCAGTAGGTTGCACCAGCCCTTGTGCCAACAGCTCTTTGTATTCTTTCATTTCGGCCTCTGTCTTGGGGCGCGAAGCCCGGAACACAATCTTGCTGCCGTCGGGCGAGAAGAAGGCGCCCCCGTCATAGCCCGGCTCGTGGGTGATTTGCTTGGGGTTACTGCCGTCGATATCCATGACCCACAGTTCCAAGTCGCCCGAACGCATGGAAGTAAACACAATTTTATCGCCACGGGGCGAAACGGTGGCTTCTGCATCATAGCCGGGTGTATTGGTGAGTTTCTTCACTATGTTGCCTTGCAGGTCGGCAACGTAAATATCGTAGCTGTCATAAACGGGCCATACATATTTACCTTTGAGGCGTGGCGGGGGCGGAGGACAGGCACTGTCGGCCTCAAAAGTGGAGGCAAAAACAATGAGGCTGTCGCCGGGCAGGAAATAGGAGCAGGTCGTGCGCCCGAGGTTATTGCTGATGCGCCGGGGCATGTGAGCTTTCATATTGCCCTGCTGCAGGTCGAAATAAAAGATTTGGTCGCAGTTGACGCCCCAGGCTGCATAGTCGGACTGAAAAACTATCTTTTGCCCGTCGAAGCTGAAATAGGCTTCTGCATTGTTACCACCAAAGGTGAGTTGCCGGACATTGCAAAGGTGGTGTTCTTGTGGATAACGCAAGCTGTCATGCGATGCTGTTGAGCGGCTCTCTTGCTGCTGCGTGGTGTTCTGTGTATGGTGGCGGCTATCACCGCAGCTGCACAGACACACTGCCAGTAAGGCGGAAAAAACGGCATATGTTTTCATTCTTCGATAGGTTTAGGCTGCTTGTATGCAATAAAAAAGGGGCTGCTTACAGCCCCTAAATTTAGAAATTTATAGAAAAAAACTATGGACCTTAGCCAACCAAGCCTAAAATAAGGAATACCAAGCCTACAATCAAAAGAATAATGCCTATGATGCCTACTACCGGCAAGAGTGCCAGAATCAAGCCCACAGCCATCAGTATGATGCCGATGAGCACATAGTTGTTCATGTATGCTTTCTTGGCTTTGTCAGCTTTCTTGTTGACCTTCTTTTCCAGTTTCTTTTGAATGCGCTCAAAACGCTTTTGTTGTTTTTCTGTCAACTGCACGGATTCGGGGGCTTTCACTGCCGGTGCTTCTTTTTGAATATGGGCGGGTGCCGTACGCACATCTGCCACCGGAGCCGTTGTTTGCTCTTCTACCAAAGCGCTGCTCAGCGGTGAAGGGTCTTCGTAGCTTTGGGCTTTTTGCTGTGCACAAACGGCAAAAACGTTTAGAAAGACCAGCAAGAAGGCAAGGGTAAATACATTTTTCATATGGGTGCTGTTTTAAAGGTGGGTGATTCCTTCCAAAAATAACTTTTCCCTTTAAAAAAGCAAAGGAAAAAGCCTGTTTTGTTGTGTTTAGCTTACGAACAGGCGTGGAATTATGTTGCTTATCCGGGCAAGAAAAAAAGCGGAAAAAAACTGCCGCCGTGTAAGGGGTTATTTACGCCGTGTGCGGGCAAATTGGGTAACATCGAGAAAGGCACCGTCGCTGCTGCCCATGACGATGGGCAATTCGCCGTTCCATTTTTCAAGAAAACGCAGCGTAAGCACCTTATCGTCAATAGACTGCTGCAGTAAGCGTTGAGCTTCGGCTTGGGCACGGGCACGTTCTATTTCCTGTTGCGCCTGCATTTTGACACGCTCCAGGCGGTTTTTCTCTGCCAATGCTTCTTGTTCGGCGATTTGCTTTTGCTCAATGGCACGCGTAAAATCGGGCGAGAAGGCAAAGTCGATGATAGAAAAGTCGGTAACAATGATATGGTTTTTGCCCAGACGCTCGCGCACATAGTCAAAGGCTACCTGCTTTATCTCCGGGCGCTTGGTGATAAGTTCTTCGGCGGTATAGCGCGAAGTAGCCGATTTCATGGACTCTTGAATGGTAGGGTCGATAATGGTGCTTAAATAACCCAGCCCCAACTCTCGGTAAATGGTTGATGCCGCTTCTTTGTCTATGTAAAAGTTTACTGCCACGCGGGCGGTTATGGGTTGCAAGTCTTTGGAAGAAGCCGTGGCGTCCACCTCATATTTTTGCACTCTTGCATCCATGATGACCACATCGGTAATAAAGGGATTGACAAAGTGAAGTCCCTCTTGAAGGACTTCTTCTTGCACGGCACCCAGTTTTTTGACTACCCCTACGGTGCCTGATTCGATTTGCACAAAGGTGTTGGAAATCATGCCCAAAATCACAAGGCCTATAACGACACCTACAAAAATGGTAATGACGGTTTTCGATTTCATACTTTTCTATTGTTTGGTTTTACAAATGAGTATTTTTGTTTTTGTGCATGATGCCTGTTGGAAGTTAGTAAATTTTTGGGTTTTTCCCTTGCCCTGTCTGTTCATTTACATGTGTTTTTGGGAAAAATATGCTTTTAGCAGCTGTTGATGTTGGCAGTGAGGCTTGTACGAATCAAAAGCATAAACTGCGCAGGCAAAAAATAGCGATGCTCAAACCTCTGTCAGGCGAAAAATACATGCCTTTTTTGCAACTTTACGGACTGCCGTTCAATGTCAATAGTATTGTATGAAAGAATATACTCGTGCACAGCTTGCCCTGCGCAACGGACAAGACAAAGCCGAAATATGGGTAGCCTATCGTGGTGTGATTTACGACGTATCGGCTTCGCGTTTGTGGCGCAATGGCAAACATTATGAACATTGGGCAGGGCAAGACCTGACAGAAGAGCTGGACCACGATGCCCCCCATACGGCAGGCGTATTTGAAAAATTTCCGGTAGTAGGTAAACTCAAACAGTCATGAATAAAGAAGCTGCCAAAAAGCGCATACAAGAGCTTGTTGAGCGCATCAATTACTATAACAAACGCTATTATGTGGACAGTGTGTCGGAAATTTCCGACTACGAGTTCGACCAACTGATGGACGAACTGCGCCGCCTGGAGGAAGCCTTTCCCGACTTGGCATTGCCCGACTCGCCCACCCGCCGCGTAGGATCAGACCTTACTAAAGAATTTCCTACGGTGCGCCACCGTTATCCCATGCTTTCGCTCGATAACACTTACTCGGAGGGCGAACTGCGGGAGTTCGAGCAGCGCATCCGCCGTTTCTTGGGATTGACTGCCTCCGAGCCTATAGAATATGTATGCGAGCTGAAGATAGACGGGGTATCTATCAGCTTGATTTATGATAGTACCGGTATTTTGCAGCGGGGTGTTACCCGGGGCAATGGTGTGGAAGGAGAAGACGTAACGCCCAATATCAAAACCATTGCTTCCATTCCCTTGCGTATCGAGAGCCGGGAACCCTTGCCCGCTTATGTGGAAGTGCGCGGCGAAGTGGTGTTGACCAAAGCGCAGTTTCAAAAGCTAAACGAGCAGCGGGCTATGGATGGGGAACCTCTGTTTGCCAACCCGCGCAACACGGCTGCCGGCACTTTGAAATTACAAGACCCCAAAGAAGTAGCCCGCCGGCGCTTGAGTTGCTATACCTATTTTCTGCTGACAGAGCCAAGAATAGTGTCCAGTCATTGGGAAGCACTGCAACAGCTCGAACGCTGGCAGTTGCCGGTGTCGCCCCACGCCCGCCTGTGCAATAATATAGAAGAAGTGTTGGCCTATGTGCAAGAGTGGGAGGCAAAACGCCATGACTTGCCCTTTGAAATCGATGGCATCGTAATAAAAGTAAACCGCTATGACTGGCAGGAGCAGCTGGGCACCACCGCCAAAAGTCCACGCTGGGCTATTGCCTATAAGTACAAGCCGGAAGAGGCATTGACCGTATTGGAAGATGTGGTGTTTCAAGTGGGACGTACGGGAGCCGTTACGCCCGTGGCTGTCTTGCGTCCGGTGCAGCTGTCGGGCACTACGGTGCAGCGGGCTTCGCTACACAATGAAGACTACATTAAAAAGCTGGATTTGCACTATGGCGACTGGGTGCGTGTGGAAAAAAGCGGAGAAATCATTCCGCAAATTACCGGTGTGGATGCAAGCAGGCGCCCGGCAGGGGCACGCCCGGTGCATTTCCCCAAAAACTGTCCTGAATGTGGCACGCCTTTGAAGCGTGAGCCGCAAGAAGCTGCTTATGTTTGCCCGAATACTTGGGGGTGCCCCCCGCAAATTAAAGGGCGCATTGAGCACTTTGCCTATCGGCGTGCAATGAACATCGAAGGGCTGGGCGAGCGCATCATTGCTTTGCTCTACGAAAAAGGCCTGGTGCGGGATATCGCCGATCTATACGATTTGAAAGCAGAGCAAATCCTGCAGTTGGAGGGCTTCAAAGAGCGTTCTACTCAAAACCTGCTCAATGCCATTGAAAAGTCCAAGCAGGTGCCCTATCCGCGCGTATTGTATGCTTTGGGCATCCGGCATGTGGGCGAAACGGTCGCCAAAGTGCTGGCAAAACATTTTCCTTCTATCGACGATTTGCGGCGTGCCGGCAAAGAAGAGCTGATGCAGGTGCCGGAAATAGGCGAGGTCATTGCCGACAGCATCTGTGCCTTTTTTGAAGACGAAAAAAACATGCAGTTGATAGAGCGCCTGCGACGGGCCGGGGTGCAGCTTGAAATGCCGAAAGAAGAGCGGGCACAAAGCCATGTTTTGAACGGTGCTTCTTTTGTTGTGTCCGGCACATTTCGCCATTTTTCCCGCGATGAGATAAAAGATTTTATTGAACGGCATGGCGGGGTGGTGAAGTCTTCGGTGTCTTCCAAAACCGACTTTTTGGTAGTGGGGGAGGCGCCCGGAGCTTCCAAGCTGGAAAAAGCAGAAAAGCTGGGCATTAAAGTCATTACGGAAGACGAGCTGTTGGCAATGTGTCAAGCCTGACCCTGTTCATGCTATACCGCCTGTTTGACGGGACAGCAAAAAGAAGAGCAGCAGCACTTAAAAAAGTCTGCTGCTTTTTGCTTGATGAGAAAAAACGGGTGGTCTTAGTGTGTCAATTATGTAATTTTTTATCGACTTAAGCCCCAAAAAAGATGCTTTTTTTATTGTTTTTAATTACTTTTTGATTGATAGTTAATGCGTTATGTATGAGGTGGATTTTAAGAGAAGACAAACTAAGATACTGCCTTGTTTGAGGTAAAAAGAAAGATATGGAGCTGTTCTTCAATTTTTATAACTTCTTTTTTGGCAATGAGCAGAGCTTGGCCAAACAACTTTCCGTGTAAGCGCTTGCTTTCAAAGGAGGGAGTAATAAAAAAACTAAAAAATATGAACAACTCTGCTATTGTTAATAATGTCTTAACATTGAACTGCTTTGATAATGATAACTTTGCGCCAAACAAAATGGAGTTTTTATCATGAAAAACTGGTATCTATCAATTTTGGTATTCCTGCTGGGAGGGATGCTCACTGCAGCCGCCCAGGGGGTAACTACTGCCTCTATGAACGGGCAGGTAGTCGATGAAAACAAACAGCCCCTTCCGGGCGCCGTGGTATTGGCTATTCACGAGCCTACCGGTACTGAGTATGGTGCCGTGACCAATGAAAACGGTATTTTCAACATCCGCAACATGAACGTGGGTGGTCCCTATAAAGTGGAAATCTCTTTTGTAGGCTACAAAACCTTTACCTTGGAGAATATCTACTTGCAGCTGGGGCAAACCTTCCGTATCGATGCCCGCCTGCAAACCGAAGAGTACGAGCTGGCTGCCGTTGAGGTGACTGCCAAAAAAGATGACCTCTTCGACGGCAACCGCACCGGCGCGAAAACCGTGGTAGATGAAACCATCATCAACTATGTGGCACCTACAGCCTCGCGTAACCTGACCGACTATTTGCGCTTTACGCCTCAATCCTCTGTACTGGAAACTAACGACGGTCCTGCCATTTCCTTTGCCGGTCAAAACAACCGTTTCAACTCTATCTTTATAGATGGTGCCGTAAACAACGACGTCTTTGGCTTGTCGGGTAGTGGTACCAACGGTGGGCAAACCGGTATCCAGCCCATCAGCCCGGACGCTATTGAGCAGTTGAGCGTGTCGCTCTCGCCCTATGATGTGACCATTGGTGGTTTCACCGGTGGTGGTATCAACGCCGTAACCCGTAGCGGTACCAACAACGTAGAAGGTTCGGCTTACTACTTCTTCCGCAACCAAGAGCTTGCCGGCTTGACACCCACCGACGATCCCGATGCCGAGCGCACCAAATTGAATGACTTTACCTCACAAACTTACGGTTTCCGTGTAGGCGGTCCTATTGTGAAAAACAAACTCTTTTTCTTCATCAACGGCGAAATTCAGCGCGACCGCATTCCGCAACCTTTCGACCAAAACTATCAGGGGAACGCTACCCAGCAAGACTTAGACAACCTGCGTCAATACCTCATTACCCAGTATGGTTATGACCCCGGTGACTACCGCGACAACACTCGTGAGCAAAACGGCAATAAGTTGTTCGTGAAGTTGAACTGGAATATCAACAAAAAGCATCAGTTGTCGCTGCGTCACAGCTACTCTTATGCCGAAGAGTTGGAAGCCAACCGCAGTACTTCGCAAGCAATTAACTTCTTCAATACTGCCGAATTCTTCCCCAGCACTACCAATTCTACTGCTCTGGAGTGGTCCTATAATGGCAACAACACTGCCAATAAGATGATCCTCGGTTATACCGCAGTACGCGACGACCGTGGCTATACGGGCAATCCCTTCCCCTTCGTGACCATCATTGACGGCAATGGCGAAATCAACTTCGGTTCAGAGCAGTTCTCAATAGGCAACGAACTGAATCAGGATATACTCACCTTCACCAACAACTTCTCTATTTACAAAGGCCGCCATACCATCACTTTGGGAACTCACAACGAATATTACAATATCTATAACTTGTTTATTCGCCAGAACTTTGGTGCCTACACCTACAACAGCTTAAATGACTTCTTGAACGATGCCGGTCCTTCGTTCTATACCCGTACCTATGTGCTGAAGCCCGGTATCGATGCGGCGCAAGGCGATGCTGCCAAAGATGTAGCTGCCCAGTTCCGCGTATTGCAAACCGGCTGGTATGCACAAGACGAATTCCAAGTAAACAACCGCTTGAAAATCACCGGTGGCTTGCGTATCGACATTCCTTTCTTCTTGGATAAGCCCGAAGCCAACGAAAACTTCAACCAAAATACCTTACCTTTGCTCGAAGCCGAGTGGGGCGACCTGAAGGGTGCCAAGAGCGGCAACATGCCTTCCGGTGTGGTGATGTTCTCGCCCAAAGTAGGTTTCAACTACGACGTGAAAGGCGATCAAACCCTGCAAATCCGTGGTGGAGCAGGTATCTTTACCGGTCGTATTCCTTTCGTATGGCCCGGTGGTGCTTACACCAACAACGGTGTATATCTGGCAACCATCAATGCTTCGAACCCTGTTTTGGCATCGAATGGACAGCCCTTGCCTTTCAACCCCAATCCCAAAAATTACGTAGGCAGTGACATTGCCGGTGCAGGTTCTTCACCCAGCCAGATAGACCTGTTTACCAATGACTTTAAATTCCCGCAGGTGTTCCGCACCAGCTTGGCAGTGGATTACAAACTGCCGATGGGCTGGGTAGCCACCGTAGAGGGTATCTATACCAAAAATATCAACTACGTGTATTACCGCAACCTGAACATTCAGAAGCCTACCCGCTTCTTGAATACACCTTATGGTGACAACCGCCCCATCTACAACGGCCAGAAAGTGGACCCCGCTTATGACCGTGTGATTTGGGCAGACAACACCAACGAAGGTTACACCTACAACTTGACCGCTTCGTTGAGCCGTCCTTTCTCAAACAACTGGACTGCCGGCCTGTCTTATACCTTTGGGCGCGCCATGTCTTTGCATGACGGCTTGTCTTCGCAAAACTCTTCGAACTGGCGCCGTGTGGAATCGACCGACAAGAACAACCTTGACCTTGGTTTCTCTGATTTCGACCTCGGTTCGCGTATTAACGCCTACGTAGCCTATCGCTTCGAATACAGCAAGTATGCCTCTACAATGATTTCGCTCTTCTACAACGGGCAATCGGGCGACCGCTTCTCTTACACCTACAACGGTGCCATTGGTGGCAACGACCAATCAGGTGGTACAGAGCGTAGCCAATATCACTTGATTTACGTGCCGCGCGATGCCAGCGAAATCAACTTGGTTGACTACGTAGATGGCAATGGCAACACCATCACGGCTGCACAGCAGTGGGAAGCTCTCAACAAGTTCATTGAAGATGATCCTTACTTGCGCAAATACCGTGGTGAGATTGCACCTCGCAATGCCGGCCGCACGCCTTTCACTCACATTGTGGACCTGAAGTTGATGCAGGAGTTCAAATTGAAGTTGAACAACGGCAAAGAAAACCGCCTGCAAATCACCTTCGATGTGTTCAACTTTACCAACTTGTTGAACAAAAACTGGGGTAGAAGATACTTCATCTCACGCTACCGTGTTATCAACTTCGCAGGCTATGAGTCTGACGGCGTGACCCCGCAGTTTACTTTCGATGTGAACACCAAGAAAGTAAAAGATTTTGCTACCATTGATGATAGCGGTATTAACAGCTCACGTTGGCAAGCCCAACTGGGTATCCGTTATATCTTCCAATAAAAAAACCGTCTCAATAGACAGAAAAGAAAAAAGCCTACCCCAAAGGGGTAGGTTTTTTCGGTAACAATTAAACAACATAAACAAACAGAAACTACGGCTATCTTATTGTATATCAACTTCTATGCCACAAGTGCCCGTTAAGTCGTCTTGGCTTTTCGGGCTTTTTCTTTTTATATTGTTCAGACCAAAAACAATGTGTAAACAAATAAAGTTCTGAAAATGAATAGATTAACTGTTTTCCTGACTGCCCTTTTGTGTTTGGGCGCTTCGTTTATATATGCGCAGGAGCGTCAGAAGGTAAGCGTCGAAGATGTATGGCGCTATTATCGTTTTTATCCCAAATCGATTGGGAGTATCAACTGGATGAAAGACGGCAAGTATTACACCGCCTTGGTGGATGGCAAAATTTTGCAGTATGACATCACCACGGGGCAGGTAGTGAAAACATTTGCCGGTGACCAACCTTTGGTGCCCGAAGGCGAAAGCCGTGCCATAGAAATAGAAGACTACGAGCTGAACGCCACCGAAGATAAAATATTGATTAAAACGGACATAGAGCCTATTTACCGGCGTTCCTACAAGGCTGAATATTTTATTTATGACCTGAAAGACGGCTCTTTGAAGCGCCTTTCGAAAAACGGAAAACAATCGTATGCTACCATCTCGCCCGATGGTAAGAAAGTGGCTTTTGTGCGCGACAACAACCTGTTTGTAGTGGACCTGGCAAGCATGCAAGAGCAAGCCATTACCACCGACGGCCGTTTCAATCATATCATCAACGGGGCAGCCGACTGGGTATATGAAGAAGAGTTTTCTTTTGCCAAAGCCTTTTACTGGGCACCCGATAGCAAGAAAATTGCGTTTTACCGCTTCGACGAAAGCGAAGTGCCCGAGTACAATATGCAAATGTGGGGCGACTTGTATCCCAAAGACTACCGCTTCAAATATCCCAAAGCAGGCGAAAAGAATTCAGTAGTCAGCATTCGCGTCTATCATCTCGACACCAAAGAGACCAAGACCATCGACTTGGGCGCCGAGACAGACATCTACGTGCCCCGTGTAAAGTGGACCAAGCATCCCGACCTGCTGTCGATTCGCAAGCTGAACCGCCTGCAAAACCGTCTTGAGTTGATTCATGCCAATGTGGCGACCGGAAAACAACAAGTGGTGCTTACCGAAACCGCCGATACTTATGTAGATATTGACTTCAACGACGATTTGACTTATTTAGACAACGGAAAAGAGTTTTTATATAGCAGTGAGCGTTCCGGCTACAAGCATCTCTACTTGTATGACATGAGCGGAAAGCTCAAAAAGCAAATTACTTCGGGCAACTGGGAAGTGGATGAAGTGGTGGGTATTCACGAAAAAAGCAGCAAAGTGTACTTCACTGCCACCAAAGTGTCTTCTATTGAGCGTCATCTGTTTGTGGTGGACTGGAGAAAAGGAAAGCTGACACAGCTCACACAAGCCGCCGGCGTGCACCGCATCGACATGAGCCCCGATTGCAGCTACTATATCGACAATTACAGCAGTGCCCAAACGCCGCCCCGTTATAGCCTGCACACCGGCAACGGTAAAGAAATTGCCGTATTGGAAGACAACGCACAGCTCGCCAAAACAGTGAGCCGCTATGCCATCAGTCCCAAGGAGTTCTTTACCATCAAAAACAGTGAAGGAATAGAGCTCAACGCTTGGCGCATCAAGCCCTTGAATTTCGACGAAACAAAAAAATATCCCGTATTGATGTTTGTGTATGGTGGACCGGGTTCGCAGCAGGTCATGAATCAATGGGACAGCTTCAATTTCTTTTGGTACCAACACTTGGCAGCCGAAGGCTATATGGTCGTGTGTGTGGATAACCGGGGCACCGGTGGGCGTGGGCGCGATTTTAAACATGCCACCTACAAACAACTGGGCAAGCTGGAAGTAGCCGACCAAATCGATGCGGCAAAATATTTGGCAACACTACCTTATGTAGATGCCAACCGCATCGGCATTTGGGGGTGGAGCTATGGCGGCTACATGTCTTCGCTTTGTATTCTTCTGGGCAACGATGTGTTCAAAGCAGCCATTGCCGTGGCACCGGTTACTTCTTGGCGCTATTACGATACCATTTACACAGAGCGTTATTTGCAGCGTCCGCAAGACAATCCCGGAGGTTATGATGAGTATTCACCGCTCACGCATGCAGCGCGCCTGAAGGGTAACTATTTATTGATTCATGGCACCGGCGACGACAACGTGCATTTCCAAAATGCCGTGATGATGGTGGATGCCCTCATTAAAGCAAACAAGCAGTTCGAAGTCTTTTTCTATCCGAACCGCAACCATGGTATCTACGGCGGCAATACGCGCCTGCATCTTTACAACTTGATGACAGATTTTATCAAAAGGAAATTGTAACATAACAGAAAAGCCCCGGGCCCGGGGCTTTTCTGTTATGTTTATTCCACTGTGTTATCCTTTTATTTTTTTGGCAATAGAGAGCAAGCGCTTTACTTGATGTTGTACCGTTTGTTTGACGGCATCTTTGTTCAAGATGTTGCCGTTTTTGTCAATAGTGGCAGATGTACCTAAGGGGTTACCACCACTGGCAAAAACGATGTTGTCGGTATAGCCCTGAGGCACGATGATGGCCCCCCAGTGTGCCATGATTTTGTACAGTGCCATGAGGGTGCTTTCTTGCCCCCCTTGCGGGTTCATGGAACTGGTGATACCACTCACTAGCTTGTTTACCAAAGCACCTTTCGCCCACAAAGGACCGGTTGTGTCTATATATGCTTGCATCTGCGAAGGAAGGTTGCCATAGCGCGTGGGCATGCAAAATAAGATGGCATCTGCCCACGATAAGTCATCCAATGTAGCTACTGTTTCATGGTCAGCTACTTCTTCACGAAATTTTTTCCATGCCGGATTGGCATTGATGGCTTCTTGGGGTGCAGTCTCTGCTACTATGCGGCGGCGAACCTCAGCGCCATTCTCTTGTGCTGCTTCGTCCGCCCATAGACTTAGCTGATGATTGGTTCCGGTGGCGCTATAGTAAATGATACTTAACTTAACTGTACTCATAGTATTCGACTATTTGGTTAATAAAAAATACAAATTTTAGTGTACTAACATTGAAATTACTGAAAAAGTTTTTGATATTTTGTTCTATTTAAATAAAAACAAAAAACCGTGATAGAGACTTTCTATCACGGCTTGGAGTTTTATCGTAAAACGGCAGTGCTTTAAGCTACTTTCAAGTTGGCAAGCTTCGACTTTTCGAACTTCTCTTTGGCGTATGCCAAATCAACGACCAATTCTTTGACCGGTGAAGAAGGAAGCTCAAACATGGCGTCGGTAACGATGGCTTCGCAGATAGAGCGTAAGCCCCGGGCGCCCAAATTGAGATTGATGGCTTGCTCTGCCATGTAATCAATGGCTTCGTCGGTAAAGGTGAGTTGTATGCCTTCCATTTCAAACAGCTTTTGGTACTGCTTGATGAGGGCATTTTTGGGCTCTTTTAAAATGCGCACCAAAGCGGCTTTGTCGAGCGGGTCCAGATGGGCAATGACCGGCAAACGCCCAATAAGTTCGGGTATCAGACCGAAGGTCTTGAGGTCTTGTGCCGACACATAGCGCAGCAAGGACTGGCGGTCGTCCACCAAGTCTTGCTTTTGTGGGTGGAAACCAATGGGGTTGGTATTCAGGCGACTGGCTATGATTTTCTCGATGCCGTCGAAGGCGCCTCCGCAGATAAACAAAATATTTTCCGTGTTGACGGGTATCATCTTTTGCTCGGGGTGTTTGCGCCCGCCTTGTGGGGGCACATTCACAATAGAGCCTTCCAGCAGTTTCAGCAGTGCCTGCTGCACACCTTCACCGCTCACATCTCGTGTGATGGAGGGGTTATCGCCTTTGCGGGCGATTTTGTCGATTTCGTCGATATACACAATGCCACGCTCGGCAGCTTCCACATCGTAATCGGCAGCTTGCAGCAGGCGTGTCAAAATGCTTTCCACATCTTCGCCCACATAGCCGGCTTCGGTCAATACGGTGGCATCGGCAATACAAAAAGGTACATCCAACAGGCGTGCGAGTGTGCGCGCCAAGTAGGTTTTGCCGGTGCCGGTTTGCCCTACAAGGATGATATTTGACTTTTCAATAACTACATCGTCTTGCCGTGGAGGCTGCATGATGCGCTTGTAGTGGTTATATACGGCCACTGAAAGCACTTTCTTGGCTTCGTCTTGTCCGATGACATACTGGTCCAGGTGTTTCTTTATCTCAATGGGCTTAATCAGATTGATTTTAGGACGCTTTTTATTTTGAAGGTGCTTGAGTTCTTCTTGTACAATCTGATAGGCTTGCGTGGCGCACTGCTCGCAGATATGCGCTTTGATGCCACTGATTAATACCGCCCCGTCTTTCTTACTTCTTCCGCAGAACGAGCAGCTCAAATTGTGATGGTTAGACATATTTCTTTGCCGGTTTTTTTAGGTAATAACAATAACACAAGTAGCCACTTTGTTCCGGTGGCTACTTGATGCGTTGCAAAGTTACAAAATTAAGTGTAAAACAGAAGGAAAAGCCTTGTTTATTAACTACTTAGTTAGCTTCGCTTTCCCAATACTTCATCGATAATGCCGTATTCTACGGCCTGCTCGGCTTTCATCCAGAAGTCGCGGTCAGAGTCCTGCTCTATCTGCTCGATGCTTTTGCCGGTGTGTTCTGCCAGGATACGGTGCAGCTCTTCTTTGAGTTCAAGTATGTGACGGGCAGTAATTTCTATGTCCGAGGCTTGTCCGCCGGCACCACCCATCGGTTGGTGAATCATGATGCGGGCATGCTGCAAGGCAGCGCGTTTGCCTTGGGCGCCACCGGCTAAAAGCACGGCGCCCATCGAGGCGGCTAATCCTGTACAGATAGTAGCTACGTCGGGCTTCACGAGCTGCATGGTGTCATAGATGCCCAAGCCGGCATATACCGAACCGCCGGGACTGTTGATGTAAAGCAGAATGTCTTTTTTGGAATCGACCGACTCCAGGAAAAGCAACTGAGCTATGACTACATTCGACACATAATCATCGATGGGCACGCCCAGGAAAATGATGCGGTCCATCATCAAACGGGAGAAAACATCCATGGCTACGGCGTTCATACGACGCTCTTCGATGATATTGGGAGTCAGGTTGGTGACGGTCTCTACATATTTGTCAAAAGCAAGGCTGCTAATGCCTTGGTGTTTTACGGCAAAGTCACGGAATTCTTTACTGAACTTTTCGTTACTTGACATAGGTATGTTGTTTTTTAATTGTTGATTGCTTTATTGATTACTTGGCAACCAATATAACCAAATTTGCCGGCAGTAGCGTTCCTTTTCTTCAAAATGTTGGGCTATTACCATCTGATTTGTGTGTCCTTGGGATATTTCACTTTGAAGCGTACTACCTTTTTGATTTCTTGTCCGGGGGCAAGGGTTAGCTGCCAGCGAACAATGCCGTTGGATGCATCGAGCTGCCCGCCGCTTAGTTCGGTGGCTTCTACCTGAATGCGATTTTGTTTTGAAACAGGTATTTGGTCTTCTATTGTCAAGGTGATGCTTTCCTTCCGGTTGTTTCGCACACTGATTTCGTAGGCGCGCTCTTCTTCTATGTCGTTTTTCAAAAAACGCTTGCTGGTAAAGTCCTTGATTTCTTTCCGCTTGCATACAATGCGTGCGTCACGCCCCAAAGAAAAAGTGAGGGTATCGCCGGTGACTCCCGGGTCAAGCGAGGTGGTGCCTACGTAATTGCCGGCAAAATATACGTTGGCTTCGCCGGATAATAAGTTGAGCGCTGCCCAATCATAAATTTTTGCCATCAGGAAGGCTTCCGGGGCGGCTTTGGGTACGGCCGCATAAGTATAAACGGCGTCCACTTCGTGTTTTTGTATGTCCACAAGCTGCTCTTTGCCGTCGCCGGGGATACTGACCGGTATGCCTATTTCGAACAGGACCTGCAAGCCGCTTTCGTTCACTTTTGTGAAGTCGGCAACCGTGGTGGGCTCGAGTTCTGCCATGGGGGGCGGGGCAACTCCTACGGCTACGGCGTCCACTTCTTCGTAGTTTCGTCTGCTCTTTTTGTCATAATGCTTTTGGTAAGCGTAGGTATTGATGAAATCAACAAACCAGGGACTAAGCTCAGGCTTGGTTCCGCTTATCGAAGGGTTGCCGGTGGAAAGCGTGAGGCTTATGTTGTCCCAGTCGGTGCCTGTGTTTTGCATCACCATGGCTTTGTAGCTCAGCTCCACAGGGGCGTTGGCATCGGCCACGCGCAAGTCATACACCGGATACCATGCAGCCCCCCGTACCAAATAACGCAGTGAGAGTTGCAGGGTAGCCGGTGCCGTGCAACGTACGATGGCTTTCACCTCGCCGGTAGGCTTGTGTCGTGCCCGTGCGTGTAGTTGGGCTTTCAACCGCTGGTGCTCTTCTTGAGCTTCTTTTAGCGCGCGCTCGGTATCAAAAAGGCGGTTCTTCAAAGAGAGCAGCCGCTGTCCGTAAAAGTCTGCCATTTGGCGTAGTTGCTCGGCAGTGAGTCCGGTATTGGCGCCCCCAATTTGTTTGTTCGATAACAGTAAGTTCTGCTCTTCTTCTATACTTTCTTTACTTGCCTGCAGGCGCGCCACCTTGGTTTCGGCTGCAAGCATCTGTTGGCGCAAGGCTTCTATTTCGGCTTTCTGGACATTGTTTTGCAAGAAGTTTACCTCATATTTCACACTGAGCAGGGTGGCATTGCCTTGCATTTGAAGCTGTACGCTGTTTTCAAAGACTTCCAAAGGCAATTGTTCGAATACGAGTACATGTGTGCCGGCAGTCAGGCGCGCCTTCCCTTCATGTATTAGCTCGGCATTTTTCAAGTAAACAGTTGCTTTCTTGAGTGTGTGGCTAACGGCTATAGTGTCCTGGGCATAAGCAGGCAGCATGCCCGCCCACAATAGTAAAACAAATAAAGTACGCATAGAATTGGCTACATTTTAGGTTTTAGAAGAGTCTTTTTTAAGGTTTTAAGAGTGCAAATATCTTTCCAAAAGGTATAGTCAGCAGCTTGTTGTTGGTGTTTTGTTCCTTAAGCTACTAAAAAAGACGTATTCGCAAACTTTCTTTTTTTAGAATAGTTCTAAACTTGTAACTTTGCATAAACAGAAGAAACACCAACAGCTATGTCTTCACTTACAAGTTCATCGATTGATGTGCGCGCCCTTCGCGAAGAATTTCCCGTATTGCATCAGCAGATCAACGGAAAACCTTTGATTTATTTCGACAATGCGGCTACCTCTCAAAAGCCGCGTGTGGTCATCGAGGCGCTCAAACAATACTACGAACAATACAATTCAAACATACACCGCGGGGCACACTATCTGGCAGCCAAAGCAACGGAAGCCTATGAGCAAAGCCGCGAGGCAGCCCGCCGCTTTTTGAATGCTTCTTCTATAGAGGAGGTCCTGTTTGTACGTGGGGTTACCGAAGCCGTGAATCTGGTGGCAGACTGCTTGTCGCGGGCCTGGCTTCAGGCAGGCGATGAAGTGGTGATTTCTACCATGGAGCACCATTCGAACATAGTGCCCTGGCAGATGGCTTGTGAGCGTACGGGTGCAGTCTTGAAGGTCATTCCCTTGAATGACTTGGGCGAGCTGGATATGGCACAGGCAGAGGCACTGATAACGCCCCGTACAAAGGTGCTGTCGGTTGTGCATATATCCAATGCCTTAGGCACCATCAATCCCGTGAAGGAACTGGTTCGCAAAGCAAAAGCCGTAGGGGCTCTTACTTTCATCGATGGGGCGCAGGGGGCCGTGCATTTACCGGTGGACGTGCAAGGCTTGGATTGTGACTTTTATGCTTTTTCCGGACATAAGGTGTATGCGCCCACAGGCATCGGTGTATTGTATGGCAGGCGTTCGGTGTTGGAAAAGCTGCCGCCCTACCATGGTGGGGGTGAAATGATTAAAGAGGTTACCTTCGAAAAAACCACCTACAACGACTTGCCTTTTAAGTATGAAGCCGGCACGCCCAACATTGCCGATGCCATTGCGCTGCGTTACGCCCTTGAGTTTGTGGAACAGATAGGCAAAGAGGCTATGTTGCGCCATGAACAGGCGCTGCTTACGTACGCTACCGACCTGGTCAGCCGCATCGATGGCTTGCAGGTGATAGGGCAGGCAAAAGAAAAAGCCGGCATCCTTTCGTTTGTGATAGAAGGGGTGCACCATCACGATGTTGGCGTATTGCTCGACAACATGGGCATAGCCATTCGCACGGGGCACCACTGCACGCAACCATTGATGCGTTATTTGGGCTTGGAAGGAACAAGCCGCGCTTCTTTTGCTGTTTACAATACACCGGAAGAAGTAGAACGCTTTGCCGAAGCCCTGCAAAAGGCCGTCAACATGCTTCGTTAGTGAATCACACTTATTTTATACCTGTTTGACAATGACCATTGAAGAAATACAACAAGAAATAGCCGAAGACTTTGCCCTGTTCGATAACTGGGAAGACAAATACGCCTATTTGATAGAGCTGGGCAAGCAGTTGTCGCCCATGCCCGAAGAACTGAAAACCGACGATAAGCTCGTGAAGGGCTGCCAGTCGAAAGTATGGCTGCATGCCTACATGAAAGATGGGAAACTCTACTTCCTGGCAGACAGTGACGCGCTTATTGTCAAAGGCATTGTCAGCTTGCTGATTAAAGTGCTTTCAGGGCATAAGCCCGAAGAAATAGCACAAGCCAATTTACATGTGATTGAAGACATAGGCTTGAAACAACACCTGTCTATGACACGTGCCAACGGCTTGGTGTCCATGATTAAACATATGAAAGCCTACGCCGAAGCTGTCAGCAGTCAATCATAAAAAAGCCATTGTTATGAGCGAAGAAAATAAAAGCAAACATTTGGAGAACATCCCTGACTTGAAAGAGCGGGTTATTGAAGCCATTAAGACAGTGTATGACCCCGAAATACCGGTAGATATTTATGAATTGGGCCTGATATACGATATCAAAATTTACCCGGTCAATAATGTGTATATCTTGATGACGCTTACCTCGCCCAACTGTCCTTCGGCGGAGTTTATCCCCGACGAGGTGAAACAAAAAGTAGCTGCCGTAGAAGGCGTAAACGAGGTGGAAGTGGAGCTTACCTTCGACCCGCCTTATTCTATGGATATGATGTCGGAAGCTGCGCGCCTTGAATTGGGACTGCTTTAATTTTGTTTAGCTTTTAAAAAAAGAGAACAATATGTATCCGGAAGAATTAGTGGCACCCATGCGTGCCGACCTCACCGAAGTAGGATTCCAAGAATGTAAAACGCCCGAAGAGGTAGTTGATTTGTTGGAAAACAACAACCAAGGCACCATTCTGATGGTGGTCAACTCTGTGTGTGGCTGTGCTGCCGGGGCTGCGCGTCCGGCCATCAAGCTGGCGCTTTCGATGAGCCAAAAACGCCCCGACAAGCTGGCAACTGTCTTTGCCGGCGTGGACAAAGAGGCAACAGCCAAAGCACGTGAGTATATGTTGCCTTACCCACCCTCTTCACCTTCTATTGCTTTGTTTAAAGACGGCGAGCTGGTGCATTTCATTGAGCGCCATCATATTGAAGGCCGCACGGCACAAATGTTGGCTGACCATCTGGTAGCAGTATTTGAGGAATTTTGCTGATTCCTTTTGTCATATCTCAGCAGAAAAGGCACCGCCCGGTGCCTTTTTTGTTTGTTGAAAAAGGGAATATGCAGGAAGTTAAAAAACAAGCTTGCTTGAACTGTAGATTTTTATTTTTTGTTTCATAAAGAATATCTAAACTTAAAGCGGCGATGAGCAGCGAACTACAATCCCGGGAACCCCAAGCTTTGATGGAAACAACCGAGCGTCTGTTTCATCGTGATTTCGATGTGCCGGCCATTCGCTCGCACGACTGGGACGCCTTGCGTCAGGCGGTATTCGAAGTGGTGGATTACTATCTGAAGCGTGCCCCCGAGCGTTTCTTTCAAATTATGTACCGCCTGGATGTAGATGAGAACAAGGTGCGGGCCTGCTTAAACAAAGGCGACTTGATGGCTTTGGCAGAAATCATTATCGAACGGGAGAAAGAAAAGGCACAGTGGCGCCTGCGTTATGCGTCCCGTTCCATATGGGACGATGAAGAAGACCACGGCAATTGAAAAAGCCTTATGCCCGTTTTTTTGGAATCAAGGCTTTTGCAAAAGATAGTTGCGTAAACGTTCCGTTTCTTCTTTAATCTGCAAGATACTCTCTTCGGGCATACGGAAACTCATAATGTCATTTTGTTTTACAACCAACACATTGCCCTGTATTTCAGTAGTAGGGTGTTGGTAGTCGTAGGTGATGGTGATGGGCTCAAAACCTTGCATGAGCTTTTCAAACTCTTTTTGAAGTTGTTGCAGCTGCTTGTCCCGGTCAAAGAAAGACAAATACATCATCAGGTTGCCGAGATAAATTTTTTGTTCTGCCAAAAGCTTTTTGGTAGAGGGCTTTGGATGGGCTTCGAAAACCAAACAGCTAAGGTACAGCTGCTCCAGCCACATGGACAGCACATAGCGGCTTGCCGGGTAGGCCGAACGATAATGATTGAGCAAAAATTGCTGCGCTGTTTCGAGGCTCAGTGAGCGGCGGCTCAATATGAGCAGTGAGTCAATGGAGGTGCTTTCTATGGAAGCACCGGCAATAGGACGCAGAAAGTCAAGCTGCATGCTTTCCACATGGCTTTGCAATGCTTTTTGGTACACCAGCGCTTGCGACTTGTTTTGTTGTGCCAAGGCAAAATGCAAACGGCAGGCAAGGGCAGCAGCACGCGACAGGCGCGCGTTTTCCGGAACAGATACTTTTTGAAGCAGCTCGTCGGCATCCTGCAGTTGGGTAGGGTACTCGATAAGCTGCTCTATCAATAAACTGACTTCGGGAATAAATTCACTAATCAATGGTTGAAAATGGTCGTTGTCATCGCCGGCTGCTGTTTGCTCTTCTTCTGAAGAAGACACATCTTGTCTGTTGGCAGACAGCTCTTGCCCCTCTTGCTGTGTAGTGCCTTGACAGGCAGTCAACAGCAACAAAACAGCCATGGCATACAGGTAGGTAAGTTTCATGATTGTGATGTTTTTTGACCGGAGTCTTCGGTATGTGAAACGCCAAATTGAAGCTCAATGATTCGGCACAGCTCGTCATACCATCGTTTGCCATACTTCCTTATCAAAGGTTCTTTCAAAAAGCGGTAGAGCGGCACACGCAGGGCACTGCCATGTGCACACGCCGGTTTGCATATTTCCCAACGATGGTAATTGACCGCATCAAATTCATCGTAACGAGTAATCCGGATAGGATACAGATGGCAGGAAACCGGCTTTTTGAAGTCGCTCTTTCCTTCATAATAAGCTTGTTCGAAAGCGCACTTCAACTGCCCTTTTTCATCACGGAAGGCATACACACATTCGCCCGTGGGCAGGATAGGAGTTGACAGGTCGCCTTCTTGGTCAATGGTATGGGTACCCTGCGCTTCTATTACTTCAAGCGCCTCTTGCGAAAGGTAAGGGCGCACCGTGGGCAACAATTGGGCTATGGTTTCACACTCAGCCTCTTCCAAAGGGGCACCGGCGTCGCCTTCCACACAGCAAGCCCCTTTGCAGGCAGAAAGTTCACATACAAAATATTGCTCTGCAATATCGTCTGACAGATATACATTCCCTACAATAATCATAATCCACAAAAAGCCAATGGAAGTCTAAAAGGTGTTACTCAAAAGTACGACGAAAACCGCCAATATCAAACTAATATCTTGCAAAATTTCTTACATTTGAACGTGTATAAATGCTATTTTTTCAATAAAAAATTCAAAAAATTATGAACAAGCCGGACCTTCATCCCGAAAGTTTAATGATGTCTTACGGCTATCGCCCCGAGTGGTCGGAGGGGGCGGTCAAATGTCCTATCTTCCAGACTTCTACTTTTGTGTTTAAAACAGCCGAAGAGGGCAAAGCACATTTTGAACTGGCGTATGGCCTACGTCAGCCGAAAGAAGGCGAACAGGTAGGCTTGATTTATAGCCGTATCAACAACCCCGATTTGGAAATTCTTGAAGACCGTTTGGGACTGTGGGATGAAGCTGACGATTGCGCCGTATTTGAAAGCGGCATGTCGGCTATTACGACGGTGCTGCTCGAGTTTTTGCAGCCCGGTGACGTGGTCCTGCATACCAATCCGCTGTATGGTGGTACAGACCACTTCATTTCCGAGATATTGCCCAAATATGGCATAGAATCGGTGGAGTGGAACAGCTGCGACAGCTACGAGGCGCTGCAGCAGCGGCTTGAAGCCAAGCACTGCAGGGCAAGCGCTTGGGCGTGGTATATATAGAAACGCCCGCCAACCCTACCAATACGCTTTATGATATTGAGTGGGGCAAGCGCCTGGCAGAGCATTTCAGCAGCGACGCGCACAAGCCGGTGGTAGTGGTCGATAACACCTATCTGGGACCCTTGTGGCAGCACCCGCTCACAGCATGGCGCCGACCTGGTCGCTGTATTCGGCCACCAAATACATTGGCGGGCACAGCGACGTGATTGCAGGTGCTGTTTCGGGTAAAGCCGAGTACATGCAGCGGGTAAAGGTATTGCGTACTTTCTTGGGTAACATGGCTGGCCCTTGGACCGGCTGGTTGCTGTTGCGCAGCTTGGAGACCCTGCAGCTGCGTATGGAACGGCAGGCTAAAAATGCCCGGCTGGTAGCGGAGTTCTTGCGTGAGCATCCCAAGGTAGAGAAGGTGCACTATTTGGGCTTTCTGAGCGAAGCGCATGAGCCGCAGCAATATGCCATTTTCCGTAAGCAATGCGGCAGTGCGGGAGCCATGCTCTCTTTCGATGTGAAAGGGGGTGAAGCGGCTGCCTTCCGGATGCTCAACAGCCTGAAGCTGGTAAAGCTGGCGGTGAGCTTGGGCAGCACCGAGTCTTTGGCGCAGCACCCTGCCAGCTATGACCCACGCCGGTGTGCCGCCACAGCGAAAAGCCGAAATGGGCATTACCGATAAGATGGTGCGTTTGTCGGTGGGAGTAGAACACCCCGATGACCTCATTTGGGACCTGAAGCAAGCACTCGAGCAGGCATGAGTACAATACGTTTTTGCTTGCAGTGAGAAAATGACGGGGCAAGCTGCATTGTCCCGCTGTTTTTGTATTTGTAATCTAAAAAAATACAATGTAAGTATTGACTTATATTATTATTATTATTATTATTATTGCTCTTGCAGCTCCCTTAAGTGCACCCGGGAGCTTGAGGGGAGTCGCCGTAGCGCTACGAAAGGTATCGAATGTTTCACAATTAAAAATGTAGCAAAAGATGGAAAGGATATAAAAAAGACTCTTCGCATGTTTGTCTGATGCTGCTTGTTTGCAGCCAATGCATTTATGCAAGCAATATTGATGAGCCGCAGTCTTTAATAGATTCATCAGTTAAAGAGCAAAAAGAAGTTTATCAAGATATTGATTTACAAATACTTAGCTCAATACCACCAGAAGATGATGTAATAACAATAGCAACATCCTGCTGCGTGTAACCGTATGGGTGTCCGCAGAGTGCTTTTGAAGATACCGGACAGGTAATACGGTTTGCACTAGTTGTGGATGCATTCTTCTGTGGGCTAGTAATTGAAAAATAGAAGACAGCTTACAAGAGTTTGTAAGCTGTCTTCTTTATTATTTTATGTTTAAGCTTGATTAAATAAATACGTAGTATGAAGAAGTTGTATTTACTTGTTATTGCACTTTTTTCTTGTGCGTGTTGTTTCGGCGCAAACCGCCTGTCGATACGGCCCGGTGGCATGTAGACTATGCCTTTGAGCATAAGGCAGACTCTGCCGAAGCCACTATTTTCGCGGTATGAGGTCATGCGCCTGGAGGTAGGCAGGCGGGTATCTAAGTTTTACAGCTTGGACTATGAAGCCTGTGTGGAAAAGAAAGCGCGCGGCTACCCCGGCCATGATACTGGCCAATCCGGGGGAATACCGGTGCACGGCATCGCCTTGGATGCTTTTTACGAACTATCCGCAAGCCGGCTAGCTATACATGGCAAAACGAGGTGATGACCAATGCCATAGGGTACAGCGAAGCCATGGAAGTGCCACAGTGGCAACATAACAAATGAAAAGAAAGACAATTGGCAACAGGCGACAGCAGCCGTCTGTTGCCATGCCAAAAAGCAACGACTTTTTACCGGGGGCGCCATTGGGAGGCTTGGTTTACCACGGCCTTACCCTTACCCGAAGGACCATGGAAGCTCAAAGGGCTTGCCGGGGCTGGTGGTGGAAGCCGGCGACAGCAAGCATAACTTCCGCTTTTCACTTGCTGAAGGTGGCAGCCCTGTCAAAGACAAAGCAGGAGGCAATCACTTACTCTGAAGCTCACTCCCTTAGAAAGAAAACCCTACCGCATGATGCCCTATGAAGAGTATGCAGAACAAGAACAGCGCATAAGCACCGACGTGGAGTATGCTCTGAACAGTAGCAGGATAGGTATCACATCTGACCAAATTCAAATAGGCACACCGGAAGGCGAAAGACTCAGCTTAAAAGAATACGTGAAAAAGTACCATAAAGCAAGCTTCCTATAATCCATTAGAACTGCCAAATACTCATGCTGCAATAGAAGAAGCAAAAGAACAGGTAAGTGATAGCCGTTGGGGGCTGCTCTGTTGGGAATGTGCCTGTTGGGCGGTTCGTGGCTTGTGGGCACAGAGCCTTGAACGGGCAAGTGCTGGATCGACGATAGCAGCTTCAGCACCTCTTGCCAAGTCTGTTGCTGTCTTGCTGCTCGACTCTACGGGCACAGTACGGTCGCTGCCTACGCCATCAGCTGATGCAGAGGGGCGGTTTGTGCTATGACCCTGCCGGACGGACTTGCCTGCCGGCAGCACGCCTGCAGGCAAGCCTCATGGGCTATGAGCCCCTGGAAGTTGCCTGTAAGCAAGCTGCCTTCGCCTTTGGTTCTGCGCTTGCGCCCAGCTGCCTTTGCACACTCGAAGAGGTGGTCATACGCGATGCCGCCGGTAGCAACGCCGGGGCGATACGCTGGTGTATGACGTAGAGTCGTCCTTCGCCAAAGCGCAAGACCGCACTTTGGCCGACGTGCTGCGCCGCATGCCCGGCATAGAGGTGAGTGACGACGGACGCATATCTATACCAGGGCGAAGCCATACGGAAGTTTTACATCGAAGGTGACGACTTTTTGGGAGGGCGCTACGGCATTGCTACAAAAGCGTTGCAAAGCAAAGGATGTGGACAAGAGTAGAGATATATGAAAAGCATCAGCCCTTGCGCATGCTGCAGGGGGTAGTCCGAAGGGGAAGGGGCAGCACTGAACGTGAAGCTGAAGGAAGAAGCCAAAATGCGAGCTGAGAGGGTACTGCCAAAGCTAGAGGCAGGCATGCCGGCAAAAGCCTACAGAGGGGAGATGGCAAACAGCCTGTCGGTCAATCAAGAAGTGGAAGTTGATGGGCAGTGCGCTACTACAACACTTTGGGTGAGTCAGCTGTGCGCAATATCTGATAGACCATACCGCTGATGTATTGACGCAGGTAGAAAGACAACTTGAACAACAAGGCTACTCTCAACAAGCTGTCTTTGCGTTTTCCTACACCTTCGGCAAATATTTTACCGAAGGCTTACTATCCGCTCAACGAAAGCGCTTTGCTTTCTTTAAACCTTTCGACGTGCTGTGAAGCAAGCAGGCTACTTGGCGGGGCAATGTGTATGCATGGCGCCACACCGACCGGCAGCAATTACAGGGCAGACCTATAGCTACTTTTTGCCGACCGATACGCTGCGGCAGCAGGAGTGGCAGCAGCTCGGGCAAGGACCAGAACCGCCTGCTTGCTTCTGTGGGCTATCAAGACAATGCCCACCGACCATTTTCTTATCCAATCACTTGGAGCTGGAATATGCGGGCAGACAGCAGGCGCCGGACACCTGCAGGCCGAAGTGCCGGTACAGCAGCAACAAGAGTATTCACGGGAAAAGCTGCACGCTGAATAACACCTTGCGCGGGAAGCAAGCTTGCTAAATGGGGGGGTTTGGGAGTTGCAGCACCGCTTGCAGTTCCGCATGGCTGCAGCGAGCAATTGCAAGTGCGTGCCCGGAATATATGCCGCACTTGCTCAATCGGGGGGAGGCGTTCGAACAACTTACTCGACAGCACTGGCGGAGTGACCTATGCCCAAAGCGACTTGGAATTTGAAACGGGAGTGGCAAGCCGGAAAGCATGGCAGCTGGCTTCACAGGCAAGCCCACCGAAGCTGGAGTATGCCGGCAGCTCATTCGGACATGTACGCAGAGGCACGCCGCATAGATAGCGCAGCCTTCCGCAATGCCTTTACTTTCTTCAAGCAACAAGGCGGAGCTCGCACTGAAGTCGACAAAGACAGCTATGGACGATGGCGCTTCCAAAGCGACCTTCCCGTTGAGTTACATGCCGGCGGTTGGTACCGCATACCACCGGCTGCATCGACGCACAAGCTGTGGAACAGCTGGCTTTTTGGTTGTTCAATGCCCCAAGCTGCGCCTAGCCTATGAGGTGGGGCGAATTGGAGCGGTTTATGCTGTCATGGCAGCCGGGAGCAGGAAATGACCGGACTGTGGCAGCTGCCAAAGAGCGTATGTACTCACCGATTACCGCACCTTAACCGCCAATAACGGAAGGAAGTACAGCTGCTGGAAAGGCGGAACACCAGCTTTGCGCCTTGACTACAAAGTGGTTGTCCGAAGGTTTGTTTTTTCATTGAGTGCGGGCAACATACGAGCGGCAGCATAGCCCTTTCTCTGACAAAAGTCGTTTTTGAGAATGGACTTCTGCGCAGCCGAACAACAAGCCTTTCGACAACCAAAGCGAGCACTACATGCTCAACGGTGGCTTGGACAAACGCTGGAGCCTCTGGGATTTGCTGCTTGGTGTGGACCTGAACTACAGTCACATACGCCCGAGGCTGGATATGGCAGCAAAGTGCGCCGCAAGCCGTGTATCAGCCGGCAGAGATGGCAGTACGGAATCGCACGCTTGCAGCTGTCGCCACTTAAAGCTTGGCTGGATATGGATGCCACCGCTACAATACACACAGAAACGAGTGTGTATGATGCGAGCTCGGGCGCAACGCTTTGGGCACGCCCAGTCAACGTAGCGTAAGCATGGCAAGCGAAAGCTAAGCAGGACAAGGCGGGGAAGTGGGCTTTGCAGCTGACCAACACGCTATTACTATCTGCAAACGGGGCAGAGCATATGAGTTCCTGCAGACCGATGGGCGACTTGCAATACAGCCTTGCAAAGTGGCGATTTGTTTTTTAATTGCTTGAACCTATGGAATGAAACGCAGTGGGTAGAGCAGAGCGATCGAGCAGAACCGTCTGCTTGCAAGCCGTTTACATACTTACGTCCACGCACCCTGACAGTGGGGCGCATATTTCAACTTCTGACAGATAGAGCGTACTGCTCAAAAAACAGGCGCCGTATCGAAAAGAATGCCGCCGGTGGCAGCGCAATACAAGTCCAAGCTGTTACGGTAAACACCAAACGGAGAGAGCGATTGCCTTCAGCCGCTTATGCAGCATGGAGTTGATGAACCAAGCCCGCCACTTCTCGAGTCCTGGAAACCTGTCAGTTCTGGGCCCCATGTAGCGAAGTGAGAGAAATCGCAAGCCCATACTTTCAAACTAAAAAGCAGTCGGCGGTTTCCTGCTTGTGCCCGACAAGGCAAAGAAAAAAAGGCGTGGCTGTTTTTAAAAATATTCATCGCAATATTGCGATATTAGAAACAAGTAACTACCTTTGTAAAAAACGGAGAAAGCAGTGGGGATCACCAAGAGCAACCTGTTTAGCGAAGAGCAGAACCAGCTGAGCAGCGCTGTTGAAGGTGCTTGGCGCATCCGGCGCGCATTGCCATCTTGCAGCATTTGGCAAGCACACCCGGTTGCATCAACGCCGATTTGGTGCAGGAGCTGGGCTTGGCACAAGCAACTAGTTTCGCAGCATTTGCGAGCCCTGAAAGAAGCGGGCATCATTCAGGGAAGCATCGAGGGGAACTGCCTGTGCTATTGCATTGATGCACGGAAGCGGTGGCAGGAAGCTGAAGCAGCAAATCAGTGACTTTTTATCGAAGCTGAAACTGAGGGCTCTGAAAGAGCAAGAAAAGCGGCCTATTGAAACAGCAAGAAGTGATTGTATTTAATCATCGCAATATTGCAATAACCTAAAAATCAAAAACCATGAATCAGCTAACCGTATCACCCAAAGTACACATCAGCCTCTACACACGAGATATTGAAGCAATGACCGACTTTTACAGCCGCGTTTTTGGGTCAGCCAGCCCGACAAAAGACGGGAAGACTATGCCAAATACGACTTGGACGTTCCGCCGTGGGTGTTGTCGTTTGTGTTGAAACCGGAAATGGCAGCTGCCGTACCCGGACACTTGGGCATAAGGGTGAGCTCCCCACAAGAGGTCGAAGCTTGGAAAAAGCATTGCTTGGCACAGAACATAGCCGTGCGTGAAGAAAAGGGGGTGAACTGCTGTTATGCCATTCAAGATAAGTTTTGGGTGCAGGACCCGGAGGGAAATTGGTTGGAAATTTACTATTTTCATCAAGATGCCGAGTGGTCGGCACCGGAGCAAACAGAAGGCGAGGGCGAGGCGATTACTGCGGCAAGCAGCTGTTGTAAATCGTAGAGCAGGGGCAGCGGGGGCGGGCGGCTGTCCCTGTATATGCCTTTTGCTTTGCTCGAAATAGTTCTGCTTACTGAGGTGTTCAATGTTTTAATATTCGAGGCATGAAAATTTTAGTCATAGGCGCCACGGGCATTATTGGTAGCGCTCTGGTGCATGCATGGAAAGACAAGAACGAAGTGCCGGAAGCTTCTTATGCACGCAGCTCATTGAAGGTTGATTTGTGCTCCCGTGATTCCATTGAGCAGTTGTTTGCACAGACCGGTGCGCTCGATGCGGTAGTATGCACGGCAGGGGAAGCGCGTTGGGCGCCTTTTGAAGAAATGAGCGAAGAAGATTTTCGGATAGGGCTGGAGTCCAAATTGATGGGGCAGGTGCGAGTGGTGCAGATAGGCGCCCGCTATGTAAAAGCCGGAGGTTCCATTACGCTTACTACAGGTATTTTAGCCGATGATCCGGTTTATCAGACCACTTCGGCGGCGATGGTCAATGGTGCGTTGCACAGCTTTGTGAAGGCAGCATCTTTGGAAATGCCTTATGGGGTGCGTTTGAACGTGGTATCACCCGGTTTGGTGGAGCCGGCAGCCGAACGCTATGCCTCTTATTTTCCCGGACATGTGCCCGTATCTATGGAGCGGGTGATAAAGGCTTATACCAAGAGTGTAGAAGGACGCATACATGGGCAAATTGTGCAGGTGTATTAAAAAAACATGGGTAGTGGATTGCCACTACCCATGAAGTGTAAACGCTTTTTTTTGCTTAGGCAGGGATTTTTTCCCGCATGAGCTTCAAAAATTCGCGAATGAAAGCCGGATGAGCAGGCCATGCAGGCGCTGTTACCAGATTGCCATCTACCACGGCCTGGTCGGCAGGCACTTCTTTGAAAGTACCACCGGCAAGCGTTACTTCCGGACCCACTGCCGGATAGGCGGTCAAGGTGCGCCCTTTTACCACGCCCGCAGCCGTAAGGATTTGTATGCCATGGCAAATGGCGGCTACCGGCTTGTCGGCTTCGAAGAAGTGGCGCACGATGTCGAGCACGCGTTTATTGAGGCGCAGGTATTCGGGCGCCCGTCCACCGGCAATGACCAGGCCGTCGTATTGTTCGGGCTGCACCTCATCGAAAGAATAGGACAGGGTAAACCAGTGTCCCGGCTTTTCGCTGTAGGTTTGCTCGCCTTCGAAGTCGTGAATGGCCGTACGCACTTTTTCCCCTTTCTTTTTACCGGGGCAAACGGCATGCACTTCGTAGCCTACCATCAGTAGCATTTGGTAGGGTACCATGGTTTCGTAGTCTTCGGCGTAGTCGCCGGTAAGCAGCAGTACTTTTTTCATGATTGTAAAGATTTAGTTGAACATGTCATGACATTAGTTTTTTTGTCTTTGAAAATCAAGTAATTGATGTTGTTTTTCCGTGAATTTTTTGTGTTTTTAGTATGAAGGTCAGGGGGCTTGAGGCGCGGCGTCGGCTTCATCCCAAAACTCGGCACCGTGCAAGCCCACATAGCCGATTTTTCCATTGAACAGCTTCACTTCAGCCATTTCTTTCGATACCAGGTAAGCTTCTGCATATTTCAAAGGGAGAATGGCTTGTCCCTTCCGGTTGATGAACCCATACTTGCCGTTTTGTGCAACCCATGTGTATTCCGGAAACTGAAAATGCCATACATCATCAAAAACAGGGGGAATCACCATCTCGCCTTGGTGGTTGATGAAGCCGAAGTGCCGGCCTTGGCGTATCATTGCCAAGCCGTTGATGAACTCAAAAGCCACTTCAAAAGGTCCGGGAATTACGACTTCGTTGCGGCGTACAGGGGCTAAGCCTTCCCGGAAAGGACCCACTTCTTCATAAACCGGTGGCACTATTTCTTCACCTTTCGTATTGACGAACCCCCATTGGCCGTTGCGCAACACCGCAGCCCTTTTTTCGTGAAACGGCTCTATTTGTTCATAGCGTGCAGCCACTATTTCTCTTCCTTGCCGGTCGATGATGCCTTGTTTCCCGTGCAGGCTAATGACGGCATAACCATTTCGAAAAGAAGAAGCCGCCTCATAGCGGGGCGCAATAACCCACTGCCCTTGCCGGTTGATAAACCCCCATTTTCCCTTGTGTTTCACCTTGGCCATTCCTTCGCTAAAAGCGCCGGCATCGTCGTAGATTAATGCAATCACTTCTTTGCCGGAAGTATCGACAAAGCCCACGCTGCCATGACGTATCACCTTGGCCAGCCCCTCACTGAACGGCTCCACGTAGTCGTACCGGCACGGGATGCGTATCTGCTTTTGCCGGTTACAAAAACCCCAAAGCTCACCCTGCCGGTAAGGATACAGACCGGTAGTTGTGCTTTGGCTTTGCAGAAGGTTTTTCTTGGAGCAGCCGCTTGACAGGCACAAAAAAAGAAGGAGAGGCAGCCAAAAGAGAATGTGATGTTTTTTCATGGGAGTAAAGTGTTTGTTTGAAATAAGATAAGCGTTGTTGCCACAAGAAGCAAATAACGGGAGGCAGACGCTTGAAGTGCCTTGTTTTTCGTAAATTGCCCCCATGAATTCACAAGAAAGCATGGAGCAGTATTTGGCTACATTGAACGAGCCCCAGCGGCAAGCCGTAGAGCATGTGGAAGGCCCATTGATGGTCATAGCAGGGGCAGGTTCGGGAAAAACGCGTGTGCTTACCTTCCGTATTGCCCGCTTGATGGAGTTGGGCGTGGAGCCCTTTCAAATATTGGCACTTACATTTACCAACAAAGCAGCCGGTGAAATGCGCGAGCGTATCGAGCGCATTGTAGGCACCGAAGCGCGCAGCCTGTGGATGGGTACCTTTCACTCGGTCTTTGCCAAGATTCTGCGCATTGAAGGCGAGCGCTTAGGGTATAGCCGTGATTTTACGATTTACGATACCGACGACTCGCGTTCGCTTATCAAAAGCATTGTCAAAGAGCTGAATTTGGATGACAAGCTGTATCGTCCGGCGTATGTGCACGGGCGTATATCGCTCTTGAAAAACAGCCTGATTTCTTACCGGGAGTATCTGTCAAATCCTATTTTTCTGGCGGAGGATGAAGCTGCCAACCGCCCGCATATAGGCACTATTTACAAAACGTACCAAGAGCGTTGTTTCAAAGCCAACGCCATGGATTTTGACGACCTGCTGTTCAATACCAACATCCTTTTCCGTGACCACCTCGACGTGCTGAACAAATACCAGCACCGTTTTCAGTTTATCATGGTCGATGAATTTCAGGATACCAACTTGGCGCAGTATTGGATTATACGCAAGCTTGCCAACGTGCACCGCAACATAGGTGTGGTGGGCGATGACGCCCAAAGTATTTATGCCTTCCGTGGTGCCGACATACGCAATATCCTGAACTTTCAAAAGGACTATCCCGAAGCGGTGGTGGTACGGCTCGAGCAGAACTACCGCTCTACACAAGTGATAGTGGAGGCAGCCAATGAGCTGATTGCCCACAACCAAAACCAACTGCCCAAAAAAGTGTGGACGGGCAATCCCAGAGGGGAGTTGATTAAGGTGATAGAAGCATGGAGCGACAACGAAGAGGCACGCCTGGTGGTGGATGACCTTCAAGAGCAGAAATTCAAAAAACAACTGCCCAACAGCGAAATTGCCATTTTGTATCGCACCAATGCGCAGTCGAGGGCTTTTGAGGAGGCTCTGCGCCGCGCCGGCATCAAATACCGCATCATAGGAGGTATATCGTTTTATCAGCGAAAAGAAATTAAGGACATCCTATCTTACTTGCGGCTGGCGCTCAACCCCAATGACGAAGAGGCTTTCAAGCGTATTATAAACTTTCCGAAGCGGGGCTTGGGCAGCGTAACCGTCGATAAGGTGCTGATAGCTGCCCGCACCGAAGGCTTGGGGCTGTGGGGCGCTCTGAAGCAAGCAAGCCGTTATTTGAAAGGCAACACCCTCAGTGCCATCGAGGAGTTTACGGTGATGATAGAAGCTTTCAGGCTGATGATTCAAGAGCGGGATGCTTACGAGGTAGCCACCGAAGTGGTACGGCGCTCGGGCTTGCTCAAAGAATATTATGAAGATAAGAGTGTGGAGGGCATCGTCCGTTACGAAAACATACAAGAGTTTTTGAATGGTGTGCAGGCGTTTGTGCAAGACCCCAACAGGGAAGATAAAAGCCTGAGTGCTTTCCTGCAGGAAGTGGCGCTGCTTACTTCGGTGGACGAAGCCGAGGACGACGAAGAAGCCGTGTCATTGATGACCGTGCACGGTGCCAAAGGGCTTGAGTTCCGGCAGGTATATGTTGTAGGCATGGAAGAAGAGCTTTTCCCGTCCTATATTTCATCGGGCACAGCCGAAGAGCTCGAAGAAGAGCGCCGCTTGTTTTATGTAGCCATGACACGGGCGAAAGAGCGCCTTACGCTTTCTTTCGCCAAAAAACGTTATATTTACGGTAACTTAAAAGACCGCACCCCCAGCCGTTTCTTACAGGAGATTCCTCCGGCTTATCTTGACTGGCGGGGCAGCATGGCAAGCAGCCGCCCCAATGGTGACGATACCAAAGCGCACTTGGCAAGTGCCATCCGGCAGTACAAGCAAAACCAAATGCCGCCAAAGGCGACAAGCTATCGCCCGCCGGCAGATTTCCAACCCAGCGACATTGGCTTGGTGGTGGAAGGCGCGCGAGTAGAGCACAAAAAGTTCGGATTTGGACGCGTGTTGACCGTAGAAGGCAGCGGCGACGGCAAAAAAGCTACCATCCAATTTGATGAAGTAGGACAAAAAACCCTGTTGCTGAAATTTGCCAAATTGAGAGTACACCCCAACGATTAAAAAACAATACAATTATGTTTGAATACCAACAGAAAAAACCCCTTAAGTTGCTCGAATACGGGCGTAATATACAAGGCTTGGCAGAGTATCTGCTCACCATTGAAGACCGGCAGAAGCGTACCGATTACGCCCATGCGTTGGTGGAGCTTATGAAAGACATGCTGCCCAACTATGGCGACGGCGAGGATGTGTATAACAAACTGTGGGACGACTTGTTTATTATGACGGACTTCCGCTTGGATGTGGATGCCCCCTTTCCCATGCCCGACCCGGAGCAGCTCAATCGCCGCCCCGACCCCGTACCTTATCCACAAAAAGATTTGAAATACAAGCACTATGGGCGCAACATAGAGCGCTTGATTGCGATGGCAAAAACCATAGAAGACGAAGAAGAGCGCAAAATAACTTTCGCATACATCGGCAGCCTGATGAAAATGCAAAGCCTGTCATGGAATCAAGACAGTGTGGAAAATGCCGTGATTTATCAACACCTGAAAGAGATGACAGGCACCGACTTGCCTTTCTCTTTGGAAGAGGCAGAGTCATTGGGGCTTTTCGATAACCTGAGTGTGCGCAGCAGTAAAAACCGCAACGGCAACGGACACAGCAACGGTAAGCAAAATAAAAAGAAACGCAAGCGCCGCTCGTAGTCCGCTGCATGCGCCTTGGCATTGAAACCGGCATTCTTTAAAGATGAGTGCCGGTTTTTCTATTTGCGTGCATCTGCAACAGCCGAAACAAGTCCCGTTTTCAGCTTTTATAAAGCTTAGCGTTTTCTTAGCGTTTTGGTTTATTTTCAAACTCAGCGAAAGCAAAACGTCTAAGCACCTTTCGTGCGATAAGAGCAAGCGGGGCGCCCCTTCGGTTGGCACAGCACAAGGTGCCTTCTAAACGGTGAAAGGCGCAAGACAACACCAATCCGGCAAGCCGGGCGGCTTCCTTTTTCCTGAAAAAGACAAACTGACTGAATGTTTTACGTCAAATATTAGGTCTATTACTCGGTTTTTTTTAAGTTCATGAAAAAGTATAACCATGAAAAGCATACTCCGGGCGCAAAAAGCTGCCAAGGTCGTGGAAGACCTGTTGAGCCCCTACCGGGAGGGCAACCACTTGTATATCCAAAACCTGCCTCTTGACGACTTGCTGAAGCTACTGGCACAAATACGCGAACAAGATGAGTTCATCGATAAAGGAAGGAAAGGGCTAAATATTTTATTAGCGGTGTTGATAATCCTTTTGGTGGGGTGTGTTTTTCTAATGGCCGCTGTGTCGGTAGTTGCCGGCATTATAGGTTTTGTACTGCTTATTGCTCTCACTGTTTTTTACTTCATTGCCGATTCACAATTGAAGCGTGCCGACGTAAACAATACACTTTCGCAGTATGTACCTGAATTGCTGGAGCGTGTGCGTTTCGACCTCGCCGAAGAGGCACCTCTTGCGTTGACAGCCTTTGTGGCTGAGCGATACTCCAAAGAGGCATTTAAAAAGAAAACTAAACGGGGAAGAACACGCACCAAGTATTACGAAATATCCCCTTCGGTACAAATAGACGCCGTTCTGGCAGATAAGTCGCGCCTGCGTGCCATCATCCATGAATACCCTTATGAAAAGACCGTAACCCGGGTAAACTATCGTGGTAAGGTTAAAACCAAAACGAAGTACGGCTTGCGTTTTGTGCATGAGGTGAACTTGGCAATTCCCACCGAAATGACCTTGACGGCTTCACCGGTTGCAGGTATCAAAACAAAAATCAAAGAAGGCGAGAAGCGCGACAAAGTGCGTCTGGCAAAAAAAGAGAAGCACAAAACCGGCACAGACAAGATAGCGCTTATACACTTGGCCCCTTCGGTCGATATTACCATGGAACTGCTCTACCGGGCTTATCAGATGCTGAAGCCCGGGCAGGCTGCATAAGCCGCCTCAATCACAGGGAAGCCCACAGGCATCTGCACAACGAGGCTGCCTTTTCACTGTCATGTCAGTTTTGGGTAGTTACCATCTGTGGGCTTTCGCTTCTCACCACGTCTTTGCAAAGAGAGTACCATGGCATCAATGAAAGAAATTAGAGAAATGATCAAAGCCGGCTTTGCCAACCTTGCGCTCTTGAGCCTCTACCGTACAGGCGATCAAGTACACATGCAGGGAATGCCGCCGAATGAGTTGTTGACTTTTTTGAATGAGGTGCGTAAGCAGGATGTGCGATTTAAAAATCTCTATGATGCCCCTGTAAGTAATTTCATCATTACGGTGGGGACAATAGGTGTGTTCATATTATTGCTGCCGCTTGCATTTATTTACTTTAACCCGCTTTCCTATAAAGGGATGAGTGCAGCGGCAACGATATTGGTAGTCTTTCTTTGCGCAATACTTGCCATTTATGCAGGATGGATGCTTGCATCGGAAGTTACAAATCTTCTGATGAATCTTAGCATAAACAACACGCTTTCGAAGTATGCCCCCGCTTTGATGAAGCGTTTGCATGCTGAACTGCACAGGGATGCAACCATCGACCTGAGTGCTTCGGTTATTCCATTGTATAGCAGCAGTCGTAAGAAAAGGTTCCGTTCGGAAACATACGGGCAGTTGCCCGTCCCCTTGCAACAACTATTGGATACGGAAGAGAAAGTCGAAAACGAAGGCTGGCGTTATTACTATGAATGGTCGCCTTCTTTGCAGTTGCATGTTACTCTTTCAGACAATACACGCCTGTGTGTTGCCATTCATGAGTTCGGGCGTAAGCATTGTATAGTAATCGGAACCGGTAATAACGTAAAGATCTCTTACATTTATTTTTCTTTTTTTGTCCATGAAGTTGTATTGCTTCCTGCCGGTGTGCCGGATGCGTTCAATCAGCTGACCGGTGAAGAGATAGAAGAGCTGGTAAGGAAGGGGCAGGCAGTGCGTCTGTTCGAATTGGAAGAAGTAGAGTCTGATTCTGATAAGAATACAATTCATCTTGAAGCGGCACCGTCGTTGGGGGTTACCGAAAAGCTGCTGTATGAGGCGTATCGCCGCCTTTATAATCTGCAGAGCTATTGAATAAATGCTTTTTGACAGCTGCTCTGTCTTGCTTAAACTAAACACGATTTGCTTCGAAGATACCTTATGTGATGATGGTTATTTCATGAGGAAAGTATGTTAAATTTTAAAGTAAAAAAATAAGTCTATGATTAACATTACAAAAGCCGGCAACGCAAGAAGAGCTATTCTGAATATGATAGAACCTTATATGCAGGAGAACTATTTTCATTTACATGCTGTGCCCCTGCGACGAATTATGTCCATCTTGGAAGAGGTCAAACGAGAAGATGAAGTGGTATCAAAAGCCAAGCGGGAGCTTTCTTTTTTAGGAATGCTCACAGTTGCACTTTTTATACTGGCTTTAATTATAATAGGCGTCTATCCTATTGATAAGGACATGGAGGGATTCACGCTTGTCATGTTCCCCCTTGCTTCTTCAGCAGTTATATGCTTGATTCTATATGTCTCCTTATCATGGAGTGTGTACAAGTCACTCGGTTTCAATTACTTGCTGATGTTGTATGCATACGACTTTTTGAGTCATTTCCGCCACGAGCTTAATCAAGAAGCACCCGCCGGGCTTCAGGTTTACACAGACTTTTACGACAGCCCGGATTTGGAAAAGGAGAAGCAGCGTGCCGATGGATACAATATCACGAAATACTTCATTTCGCCGGCAGTGAAACTTGAAGCTTCTTTTACAGATGGCTCAAAGCTTGTTGCCTGTTTGAATGCCTACCCGATTGTGATGATGGGATACAAGAAGGAGACGAAGCATCGGTTGCTATTTGTGCATGAGGTGACATTGAACACAACGGATGGGTGGAAATACGAAATAGCAAGCGAAGACCGGTCAAAAGAAGTGACTCTAAGCAAAGAGGAAGAAATAAAAGTGCCTAAAAGACCCAATCAATACTTTCTTTTCATAAGCACCCTGCCTTCCGCAGAGTATGCCATAGAACTAACCTTGAAAGCCCGCGAGAAGCAAAAAGCAGCACAATGAAAAAGGAGCATGTAATCTAAAAATAGATGAGCTTCATCCTTTTGATGGGTTTCTTCTTTGCCATTTTGAGTGTAAGCGAGAAATCTATTACTTTTTTGGCATGACAAACCACGTTCCGTGCCGTTAGAACTGGACGAGCGGAATCGATATAATTTGGACCTGTCTTTGAAGAAAATTCTTGAAAAAGAAAACCCGCCTTTTGGCGGGTTTCGTGCTCCTCAGGCTGGGCTCGAACCAGCGACCCCCTGATTAACAGTCAGGTGCTCTAACCAGCTGAGCTACTGAGGAGTGTTGCTCTTTGTTCCTGAATTCTGATGCAATATTAATAGCTTTAAAAAAACTGTGCAAGCATTTGTGTGAAAATTTTTTTGGTAAAACCAACAACTAATTGTTTGTCAAATTGTTATAGAGTTTAAAATAAAGCCATGTTTTCTTGCATGCTTTTTGCTGTTTTTATGAAGCCGTGCTAACTTTCTAAAAAAAACGAACAGGAGACAATGAGCAATAAAATCAAAAATATACTCTTAAGCCCTTTTGCAGGGGGAGCGGCGGGTGCCGTGGTGGTCTTGCTTCTCTTTCAATGGTGGAGTTCGCCCTCCAAGCCCGAGGCACTCAAGCATCAGCCCGACTTTTCGTCCCGGCCCGTGGCAGCGGTGAAAGGTAAGGTAATAGAAGAAGGGGTTTTCCTGCAAGCAGCCAACAAGGCGGCACCGGCCATTGTGCATATCAAGTCGCGCATGCGTCCCCCACAAGAAGAGGAAGATTACCACATTTACAGCTTCCATGACCGTAGCTTCAACGTGCCGCGCACAACCACCGGCTCGGGTGTGCTTATCAGCGAAGACGGGTATCTTATCACCAATTACCATGTAATAGAGGGCGCTTATGAAATACAAGTTCTTTTGTGGGACCAGCGCTATTTTGAAGCCGAAGTCATAGGCATAGACTCCAGTACCGACCTCGCATTGCTCAAAATAGATGCCGACGGCTTGGCTTTCCTGCCCTTTGGCAATTCCGACCAAGTGCAAGTAGGCGAGTGGGTGCTGGCATTGGGCAACCCTTTTGACCTGAGCTTCACCGTAACGGCCGGCATCATCAGTGCCAAAGCAAGAAACATCAACATCATACGCGAAGAAGACGGCCTGCAGATAGAATCTTTCCTGCAAACCGATGCGGTAGTAAACCCGGGCAATAGCGGAGGGGCTTTGGTCAACTTGCGGGGCGAGCTCATTGGTATCAATACAGCCATAGCCAGCCAAACGGGCAGTTATTCGGGCTACTCTTTTGCCGTGCCTTCCAACTTGGTGCGCAAGGTAGCCTATGACTTGCTTGAGTATGGTGAGGTACAGCGTGCCATCTTGGGCGTGCAAATCCAAGATTTGGACATAGAAACGGCGCGTGCCTACAAACTGCCCCACTTGAATGGTGTGTTGATAAGGGCGGTGAATGCCAACAGTGGTGCCGAAGAAGCCGGACTGAAGGCCGGCGACATCATTCTGATGGTGGACAGCCTGCCGGTGCGCAATATGTCGGAACTGCAAGAGCGCATTGCTTTGCACTATCCGGGCGAAGTGGTGAAAGTGACCTTTTTGCGTGATGGAAAAACGTTGAGCGTATCGGCAAAGCTACGCAACGTAAAGGGCGGCGTGACAGTGGCCAAGAAAGTCAACAATGTGCACACTTTTGCTTTGGGCGGTGAATGGGCCAACCTCAGCCGTGAGGAGCTCAGCCGCTACGAGCTGGAGAGCGGTGCCCGTCTTTTGCAGCTGCGCCCCGGTCCTTTGTTCAATGCCGGCCTGGAAAAGGGATTCATTGTAACAGAACTGAGCATCAACGGAAAGAAAGTAAAGGTAAAAAGTGCCACCCAACTGGCAAAACTACTGCGGAGCGCCGAAGCCCACCGTCATGTGCTGTATATGGAGGGAATTTACCCGAACGGCAGCCGGCAATACTATCCTATTGAGTGGTAGCCGCCGCGCAGCCGTGCGCACAACTTAGCACACCGGCTACCTACTCAAACATAGCGGCAATTTGCTGTGCATCCAAAATTACCAAGATGCGCTCGCCATAGGGCGAAAAGTTGGGATTGCTGGAAGCAAACAGCTGCGCAATCATGCTTTGCATTTCTTCCTGCGACAAGCGCTTGGGCAGGCGGTGAGCAGCCCGGGCAGCCAAGGTGCGTGCCACCTTTTCATCTTGTGCCAAAGAAAGGTCGGTATGCATTTGCTTGTATTGCTCCAGAAAGGACTCAAGAATATGCTGTGGTTCATCTTGCAGGTCGGAAGGCACACTGCGCACCAATACCTCGCCACTTTGCAGGAATTCCAGTTCGAAGCCCACTTGCTGCAGTTGAGGGCTTATTTCTTGTAACAAAGTGCGGTCGGCAGCTGGCAGGCTGACACGCGCCGGGAAGAGCACCTGTTGGGCAAAGCGTTTGCCGGAGCGTATCTGTTGCAGGAAGCGGTCGTAAAGAATACGCTGTTTGGCTGCTTTGATGTTGATAAGCAGCAAGCCCGATTTTACCTGTGATACCAAATATTGCTCGTGCAATTGAAAGACAGGCTCACTTTCCGGACTGAAAGCTTGCTTGCTGCTCTCTTCTTCATCGTCGATTTGGTTGAGGCGGCTGCTTACCTTGATGACTTTGCCACTCTGTTGTTCCTGCTCGCGCTTTTGTATTTTTTGAAACAGCTCCAGCTCTTCGCCTTCCAGTGGTATATTCAGTGTCTGCTCTGCTTCGAAGTCTTCGAACAGGCGTTTCCAGTCTTTAGTTGATTGTTTAGGCAATTTCGATTGAAAACTGCCACTACCACTGCTTTTGCTGCCCGTGCCCCCTTCGCCTTGTGTGTGAATGCTGCGCACATCGGAAAGCGACTCCGGAAAGTTAATGTTTACCTCGAAGTCAAGCGAAGGTTTGATATGGTGGGTAGCCAAAGCACGCTGCACGGCCGTAAGCATAAAGGCATAGAGGGTGCGCTCATCTTCAAATTTCACTTCGGTTTTGGTGGGATGTACGTTTACGTCCACCTGTTCGGGGTCAATGTCAATGAAGATACAATAAAAGGGATAATTCCCTTCGGGGAGCGTATCGGCATAGGCTTGCATGACTGCATGGTGTAAATAACCATGCTTGATGAAGCGCTTGTTTACAAAGAAAAACTGCTCGCCCCGTGTCTTTTTGGCTTGCTGGGGCGTGCCTATGTAACCGTGGATTTTGACCGTAGGGGTTTCTTCTTTGCAAGGGATAAGCTGTTGGCGGTACTGCTTGCCAAACAAATCAACGATGCGGCGGCTTAGTTTGCTTGGGTGCAGGTTGTACACCTCCACTTGGTTATGATGCAGTTCGAAGTGAATGTTGGGGTAGGCCAAGGCTACCCGGTAAAACTCTTGAAAAATATGCTGCATTTCCACCGCATTCGACTTTAGGAATTTGCGGCGTGCCGGCACATTGAAAAACAAGTTTTTGACGGCGATGGAGGTGCCTTCCGGGCATATGACCTCTTCTTGAGCTATCAATTCCGAGCCTTCGATACGCAACAGCGTTCCCAAATCGGCACCTTTGAGGCGTGTCTTCATTTCCACTTGGGCAACGGCGGCAATAGAAGCCAAGGCTTCGCCCCGGAAGCCCATGGTGCGGATGCGAAAGAGGTCTTCGGCCTGTTTGATTTTGGAGGTAGCGTGCCGCTCAAAGCTCATGCGCGCATCATTGGGCGACATGCCCACCCCGTTGTCTATCACTTGAATCAAAGACTTGCCGCCATCCTTTACAATCAGCTTGATGTGTGAGGCTTCGGCATCGATGGCATTTTCAAGCAGCTCCTTGACCACCGAGGCAGGGCGCTGTACTACCTCGCCGGCAGCTATTTGATTGGCTATATTGTCCGGTAACAGTCGAATACGGTCTGTCATAGGCTTATGCATTTGAGCTACGACGATGCCACCAGTCCGCAGCAATCACTATACCGGCAAACAGATATGCCCATAAGCCAATATACAGAAAGCCCAGAGTGCTGATGGCTATAGCACCAATGTAGAGGCCGCGCGTCTTGACCGGCGGCGCACTGCTTGCCTGACGACGGCGGTAAAAAGCTCTGATTGACTCTTTGATTTCTTCCGGGTCGCGTTCCGGACGGGCTGCCCGTAAAATGCGTTCATAACGTTGCGCTCTTTCTTCTTTTTCAGGGTCGTAGTAGCGGGTAATAAAATGAAACCGCTTGTATTTGGGTAATTTAAACAGGAAAAAGCGCATGGTATTTGTGTATTTAGAAAAATAACGATGCCTTTTGCTTCAAAAGTTGCAAAGTATTTGCTTTTTTGCAAAAGTACTAAAGTTTTACCTTTATCTACACCTTGTAGCCAAGGGCAATGACCATCTTAAAACCGGGTACATTTCAATGATTCGAACATTTGCGGCACTTCTGCTGACTTTATGGATACCTGCATTCATACCACCCGCACCGCCCCGGCCGGAGGCGCCGCCCGGGCAGGTCAATAAAGCAAGCTGGGTTGATAGCGTCATGCGTAGCATGAGCTTGCGCGAGAAGATTGGACAGCTGATGATGGTGGCCGCTTATTCCAATAAAGACGAGCGCCACGTGCAGGATTTGGAGCGTCTTGTGCGCGACTACCATATTGGCGGGGTCATCTTCTTTCAGGGTGGACCGGTGCGGCAAGCCCTTATCACCAATCGTTTGCAGGCGGCAGCCAAAATACCCTTGTGGATAGCCATCGATGGTGAATGGGGGTTGGGCATGCGCCTGGACAGTACGCTTTCCTACCCACGCCAAATGACCTTGGGCGCCCTGCGCGATAATGCCTACATTTATGAAATGGGCAAGCAAATAGCCGAGCAGTGCCGCCGCATTGGCGTGCATATCAACTTTGCACCGGTGGTCGATATCAATAACAACCCTGCCAATCCGGTAATAGGCTATCGCTCTTTTGGGGAAAACAAATACCGGGTGGCAGCCAAGGGGCTGGCATATGCCCGTGGCATGCAAGAACATGGTTTGATAGCTTGTGCCAAACATTTTCCCGGCCATGGCGACACCGACACCGACTCTCATTACGACCTGCCCGTAATACCTCACAGCCGTTTGCGCCTCGACACACTCGAACTATACCCCTTCAAAGAATTGATTTTGGGGGGTGTGCAAAGCATGATGGTAGCCCACCTTTATATTCCGGCCTTGGATAAGCGCAAGCGCCCTACCACCCTTTCAAAGCCCGTAGTTACCGACTTGCTGCGCAAGCGCCTTGCTTATGATGGGCTGTTGTTTACCGATGCCTTGAATATGAAGGGAGTGAGCGCCTATTTTAAAGCCGGCGAAATAGAACTGATGGCCCTACAAGCCGGCAACGACGTACTGCTTTTTCCGCAGAGCGTGCCGCAGGCAGTAGCTTTCATAGAAGAAGCTGTGCAAAAAGGCGAATTGAAAGAAGAAGACTTGGATGCCCATGTGCGCCGTATCTTGTCGGCAAAATATGACTTGGGGCTTACAGCCCCCCAAGAAGTGGCGATTGAAGGAATAACACAAGACTTGCACAAGCCCGTTTATAGGGCACTCATAGAAGAATGCTACCAAAAAGCCTTGACGCTCGTGCGCAATGAAGACGACCTGTTGCCCCTTCGCCATATAGAGCTCGAAGAAATGGCTTCGGTGAGCATTGGCTTGCCCGATGGAAACGATTTTCAGGACTACCTCGACCTCTACGCTTCGTTTACTCATTACGCCATAGACAAGGAAGAAAAAAACAATGCCTACCTCTACAATGAGATACTGGCCAACGCATCGCGCCATTCTCTGGTAGTGGTAGGGATTTTTGACATGAGCTGGCGCCGCAAGCCCTCTTTTGGCATCCCGGCCGAAAGCATCCGCTTTTTGAAAGAGTTGCAGAAAAAGACCAAGGTAGTCGTGGCTGTTTTCGGCAGCCCCTATGCATTGAAACAACTCGAAGACATCGAACACCTCATTTGTGCCTATGAAGAAACGCCGCAAACCTTGCAGGCAGTGCCGCAAGCTATTTTTGGCGCCATTGCCTTCGAAGGGCAACTGCCGGTGTCGGCAGGCAAGTTCCGGCAGGGAACCGGCATTGTCACACAAAAACTGCAGCGCCTGCAGTATTCGCAGGTACCGGAAACCGCCGGGCTGGACAGCCGTCTGCTTGCACAGGTAGATACACTCATGCAGCAAGCCATAGACATGCAAGCCATGCCCGGGGGGCAGCTGTTGGTGGCACGCAACGGGCGGGTGGTATGGCATAAAGCCTATGGTCACTTTACCTACTTTGGCGAGCGCCCGGTTACTACACGCGACCTGTACGACATCGCCTCGGTATCGAAGGTGGCCGGCACCCTCTATGCCATACAGTTTCTTTATGAGCAGGGCTTCATTGATTTGCGCACCCCCATTAAAAAGTACTTACCCGAGCTGGAGGGCAATCCAAAAGGCGAAGTCACCATTTATGATTTGCTCTTACATCAAGCCGGCTTGAAAGCATTCATTCCTTTCTGGCAACGCACGCTTTCCCCCGATGGTCAATGGCTGCCCCGGTTCTATTTGAACAGCTTTTCTGTCAATTATCCCATAGAAGTGGCCGCCCGCATGTATGCCCACCGTTCCTTACCCGACTCTTTAAAAAAATGGGTAATTGAGTCAGAAATGCTTAAAAAGCGGAAGGGCAAATATCCTTATGTGTACAGCGACTTAGGGTTTTATTTGTTAAAAGAAATTGCGGAGCGTTTGCTCAACCAACCAATGGACCGTTTCCTGGCGCAAAATCTTTACGAGCCTTTGGGGGCTTACCGTTTGATGTATCGCCCCACTTTGCGCTATCCGAAAACCTTGATTGCCCCTACCGAAGACGACCGGGAGTTTCGCAAACAGATGTTGCAGGGCTATGTGCATGACCCGTTTGCTGCCATGGAAGGGGGCGTAGGGGGGCATGCCGGTCTCTTTTCTAATGCCAACGATCTGGCAAAGGTCATGCAAATGTATTTGCAGATGGGATATTATGGAGGACGCCGTTACTTAATGCCCCAAACCGTCACGCTCTTTTCGGCACGGCAGGAGCGTACCACCCGCCGCGGGTTGGGATGGGACAAACCGCCCAAAGGCGACCTGTATAGTTATATTTCGCGCTATGCCTCGCCCTTGTCTTATGGTCATTCGGGCTTTACGGGCACGGTCGTATGGGCAGACCCTTCCTATAATTTGTTGATTGTTTTCCTTTCGAACCGGGTGCACCCCACAGCCGACAATAAAAAGCTGATTACCGAGCATATACGGCGCAAGGTGTCGGATGTGGTTTACCGCTCTTTGATGGAACATGCCTTCTTTTTTGCCACGCAAAAGCTGGAGGAGCAGCTGGAGCAAGAACTCAATCTGCGCCGCTAAGGCAGGCGTACATAGCCCGGATAGGCAATGGAGCGGTTGAGTATGCGTATGTACGGTTTGATGCGCAACTCGACCGCCCCGGTGGCTTTGCCGTCGGCTTGGCGCAAGCGAAAGCCTTTCTCTGCAACTTCTTTCGCGTCTTGCCCTTGGAATAGTGCCCACAAGTCGCTGTCTATGCTCATGGAAAAAGAGGCCGTTTGCCCGCCTTCTATTTCCATGCGTTGCCCGGAGCTGCCTGTAGCTGCCTTTTTACCGAACAACCACAGTTCGTAGTCGATGCGGTTGAGTGCGGCGCGCGCTTGGTTGGGGTTATACACTGCCAGGCGGAAGGTGAGTTGTAAAGGCAGTTGTTTTTGCTGCATGGCATGGCGCAAAATGTTGCCGGCCTGAAGCATGTTGAGTTCTTTCCAGCTTTGCAAGCCGGTGATGTCCTGTTCTGCCAATTGAACCGCTTCGATACGTTCCAAACGAAACTCACAGCGGGAGAAGTTTTTCATGTCGCGCAGGCTGCGGCAACCGGCAAGTAACAACACGCAAACACAAGCAATAAGAGGGCGGTATTTCATGGGGCAATCTTGTTTTAAAACTTATGAACCTCTACACAAAGCTTAAAAATACACAAAAAAACCGCCCGTGAAAGGGCGGCGGGGTTTAGAACTTTATACAATCTGCTGGATAAGTTGGCACCACAAGCCAGAGGTAGGCCTTGTCCGGGAGTTCCTCTACGACATAAACGGTTTTGTTTTTCAGATAGTGGTAAACAGTACAGTCGTAGGGGAGTTCTTTTTTGCGGTGAGGAACTATTAGCTCATGAAACTCATCCGGGCTGAGTATATGTAGCCCTTTCAGGTCTTGGAGTGGTATTTCTCTGTGTGTGGGCATTCTGCGGCGATTGATAATGCGGATGTCTATGGGTGTAAATAGTGATGAAAAATGGGCATAGGGAATTTTAGGGTTATTTTTGTATATGTTTATGGATATTTGGTAGTAAATAAAGAGCGAATCACCCATTTCTCCCGGTTCCCGCAGGTGCCAAGCGTCTTGAATCTTCTCGATATAAGACACACCGTTTTTTTTACCGGTGAGGCGGAGATAGAGGGTATCTCCGGTTCTTTGCTGATTGTCTCGCAGGCTGAATCGTTGTGCCTGTGTGTGTTGAGCGAAGACACACAGGAGGCAGAGCAGTAATAGTTTACTGAATGTTTTCATAGGGCTATTCTGTTTTTATGAATTTAGCAAAAACAGACGAAGCATCAAGCATTCATTTAATGAATGAAAAAAGCCGCCCCTTTTAGCGGGGCGGCGGGGTAGAGGGTGTGTTTTTTGTATGCTTATTCTTTTTCACAGAATAAAGGAACGAATTCCACGCGGTAAATGACCGCTTTGTCTTGCAGCTTCTCGACTACGAATAGTGGTCTTTTGTTTCTTTGGCATTTGAAAAAGAAAGAACACAAATGGTCCTGTATTTGTACCAGCTTGTCTCCGTTATAGTCGCTTAGTATCAACTGAGCCAGTTCAGCCGGGGACATCACCGGTAGGTTATCGACTTCGGAAAGTGGTATTTCCCGGTGCATATTGGGCTTTTTCCCGCGCAGGCGGGCGTCAAATGCGGTGATGAATACAATAGTGGTGCTTGTTAGATTTTTATCGAGATATCTTGTGATTTGGAAGCTGAAGAGATAGTGCATCTCTAAGGAATCCCCAAAAGGACCGGGTTCATTGAGTGGCATAGGGCGTGTGGAGGACTTGTACAACTTGGCAGGCTGTCCAGGGATGTCTTCCAAAAGCATGTATAGCGGGGCGTTGTCTTGGGCGTGTGCGTGTTGAGCGAAGACACACAGGAGGCAGAGCAGTAATAGTTTACTGAATGTTTTCATAGGGCTATTCTGTTTTTATGAATTTAGCAAAAACGGACGAAGCATCAAGCATTCATTTAATGAATGAAAAAAGCCGCCCCTTTTAGCGGGGCGGCGGGGTTTAGAACTTTACACAATCTGCATGAGTGGGCACTACGAGCCAGAGGTAGGCCTTGTCCGGGAGTTCCTCTACGACATAAACGGTTTTGTTTTTCAGATAGTGGTAAACAGTACAGCCGTAGGGGAGTCCTTTTTTGCGGTGAGGAACTATTAGCTCATGAAACTCATCCGGGCTGAGTATATGTAGCCCTTTCAGGTCTTGGAGTGGTACTTCTCTGTGTGTGGGCATTCTGCGGCGATTGATAATGCGGATGTCTATGGGTGTAAATAGTGATGAAAAATGGGCATAGAAAGTTTTAGGGTTGTTTTTGTATATGTTTATGGATATTTGGTAGTAAATAAGGAGCGAATCACCCATTTCTCCTGGTTCCCGCAGGTGCCAAGTGCGTTGAGTTTTTTCGATATAAGACACACCGTTTTTTTCACCGGTGAGGCGGAGATAGAGGGTATCTCCGGTTCTTTGTTGATTGTCTCGCAGGCTGAACCGTTGTGCCTGTGCGTGTTGAGCGAAGACACACAGGAGACAAAGCAGTAATAGTTTACTGAATGTTTTCATAGGGCTATTCTGTTTTTGTTTTGGTAAATGACATTAAAAGGAGGCTCAGTGTAGTGTATGTTGTCTTGTAGGTAATTAAGTCTTTTTTGAAGTTTTTCTTTGTCAGGGGAATTGTATATTTCCCGAAAATATAGAATGGTTCCTTTTAGTCCTATCCAGGCAGCGAAGATGTAATCTTCTTGTGTAATGCCTTCCTTTATGCGGTTATAGGCGGCATCAATGGCATAACCAACTTTTCCGATAATGGGGCGATAGCTTTCTGCCATGATGCAATGAGTGATATGGTTGTTGTCATCGCCATCAAGTGTGAAACCCTCATTACTTGCTTCTTGAGAAACCTGCGAGAGATTGAAACGGTCATAAGCTTGTTTCAAGTAATGCTCTTGTGGTAGAGCCTCCCAGTTGGTTACGGTATTAGCAGCTGCTACCATGTCGGTTTTAAACTTTACATGGATGAGTTCATGAGTAATTACCATTGCCAAGCCGCCGGGAGATAAGGAAAAAGCATCAGGGGTAAGAACTAGACGAAATATCCCTTTGTTAGGTGAGGAGTTATTGTCTATGGTGTATTTAACATAACCATATACAATACTGTCTCTATTAACAAGGTTGGTGACATCTAAAACAAGCATGAACATGCTTGGGTTGGGGTTATTGATGCTTGCTACCAGCTCCTGAAACTCCGGTATATCCATCATTTGCTGCCATAGTACCTTCAAGCCCAGTTTGCTCAGAAAAGCCTCTGTGGGAGTGAAAGGTCCGAAGTCAATGGGGTTGCCCGGCAGTGGGTTGTCCGGGTTTTTGATAGGCAGAAACTTCGGATGGGTGTCGCCGGGGTCCATAGGTGGCAGCTCAATGCCATCTTGCCAGCCGGGATTACCACTGCCGGAACCGGAGCCGGAGCCCCCACCACCCACCGGTGGGCTGCCAATGCCGGAGCCTCCTCCTGCTCCTCCTCCCGAAGCTCCTCCCCCTCCCGATTGACAGGGGTTGCCGCCGACATCTGCCATACTTACTATTTCACCGTGATTGCTTACCCAGTGTCCGTCAGAAGTATTGGTCCACATGGAGCCGTCATTGCATGTAATAGTTACAGATGGAGGGGCTTGGTCAGACGGGTAATCTAGTGTAATAAACCCTTGCTCCGGATGCTGCTTTATAGCGAGTAGTTGTTTGGGGTTATGTAAATAAATACTTTCTTTTGCAATGCTGTCACCTTGTAATTGGTAAGTTAGCCGGTAGTGGAAGTCATAGGTAACTAGAATACCGGGTAGTTGTCTATCAAAAAGCTGTGGTTCAGCAAGTACAAGATCGCCTTTTTCCCGAAGGACTTTGTCTTCGGTAATAAACTCTACAATATGACTGCTGACCACTTGCTTGTTTTGGTCGAATTCCACACGCAAGCGTCGCCGGAAGGCTGTGAAGTAAAACACACTCAGAGGTCTGTGCAAGGGTACCAGCAAGTACAGCATTTCCTGCTTGATTGTAGTAAAGCTCTGCCTGCTGCCATTGAGGATAAAAGTAACTTTCCAATTTTTCCTTTTCCTCTGCCGGCAACAGGGAGTGGTAAAGAGGCACTCCGTCGGGTAGTGGATTGTGCGCCCAAGGGTCCGGTGGCAAGGCTTCTTGCGCCAGCTTTACGTAATAAGCCACTTGGTTTTGCGGCAGCAGTTCAGGCGTCTGCCGGAGACCACAACCATAGAGAAGGAGGATATAAATTACCCCCCCCCTATTTTCCATAGATGGTGGAATTTTGTTTTTCTCATGATTTTTTTGTTTGGTACTTTTATATTGCAAATGTAATTTTTTGCTTAAAAAAAATCGCAATAGTTTTTTAAATAATATTTAGGTGCCGTATGTGTTTGAATAAGTAGTTTTGCAGGGTAGTAAATAAGAGAATGTAAACAAAATAACATGTAGCGATAATGTTAGATTTTAGGTTTTTAGTATTAGGTGACTATTGATAAAGCGAAATACACAAAAAAAACCGCCCCTTGGGAGGGCGGTGCAAATGCATATGAGCAGCAGTGTTTTTTTACGCCATCAACTGCAAGATGGCTTTATGATCTTCTTCGTTCATATCGAAGTGCATGCCCCGTACACGGTTTTGCTTGAATACTTCCAAAATCAGGGGGTGTTTGTCTTCACCTATACCTACTTCGCTAAGGCGTATGGGGGTGCCTATTTCCTTGAAAAAGTTTTCGAGATAATCGATGAAGGCTTCTGCTGTGGTGCCTTTGCCCAAGGTACGCTCTGCCATAAAAGTGAGCTTGTCTTTGATTTTGGGCAGGAAGTGCTTGAGCCATGCCGGATAAGCAATGGATAAGCCCGCCCCGTGGGGGATGTCGAACAAAACACTGAGCGCATGCTCGATGGCATGCACGCCCCAATCGCCCCCGCGTTTACCGGCATTCAGGGTGCCATTGAGGGCAGTGGTGGCCAACCACATGATGTTTGCCCGTACATCGTAGTCTTGCGGTTTCTGTATGACCGCCCGCCCATAGTCGAAGGCAAGTGCGATGATGTCGGTAGCAAAGTAGTTGGAGAGCGGTGCGTCGGAGGGGTCGAAATAAAGCTCAAAAGTGTGTGCCATGAGGTCGGCTACGCCATAGGCGGTATAGTTCAAAGGTACCGAAAGGGTATAGGCGGGGTCAAGGAACGACACTTTCGGATACATGCCCGGGTGCCCAAATCCTTTTTTGATGCGTGCTTCATCGTTTTGCAGCACGGCAAACATGTTCATTTCGGTGCCGGTGGCTGCCAAAGTAAGCACACACAAGAGGGGAAGGGCTTGCGCCGGTGCTTCCACTTGGCGCATGTAGATATCCCAGATAGACGCATCGCTATAATGCCCCAAAGCTACCGCCTTGGCGGTGTCGATGACAGAGCCACCGCCCACCCCGATAATCATATCGGCTTTAAATGCTTTGCTTTGTGCTATGGCGCGGTCGGCATCTTGATAAACGGGGTTAGACTTGATGCCCTCAAACACTTCGTAGGCAATACCGGCTTGGTCCAATTGGCGGGTGACGTCATCCAAAATACCATTTTTTTTGACTGAGCCCTTGCCAATGAGAATGAGGGCGCGCTTGCCCCATACGCTTGCTTCTTGAGCGAGCTTTTCGCTCACACATCCTTTTCCGAAATGCAGACGGGTGGGGTTGTAAACACTAAAGTTTTCCATGATGAATACGGCTGTTTGGTTTATGTTGTTGTGCATTCATAACATGGGAGAGCCGCCTTTGGTTCTCAAGCCGGGCTTGCGTACTTTTGCAGCTGTTGACAGTCATGATGTTCAAACTTTAAACATACACGTAGCTTATGCGCATTGTATTCATGGGTACGCCCGATTTTGCGGTGGCTTCTTTGGCAGCATTGGTAGAAGCCGGTTATGAAGTGGTGGGTGTGGTGACCGTGCCCGATAAGCCCGCCGGGCGGGGGCGTAAGCTGCAAGCCTCGGCCGTGAAGCAGTATGCCGAAAGCAAAGGGCTGCCCATCTTGCAACCGGAGCGCATGAAAGAGCCCGCCTTCTTGGAAGCCTTGCAGGCACTGAAGCCCGATGTGCAGGTGGTCGTGGCTTTTCGTATGCTGCCTAAGGAAGTGTGGCAGCTGGCACCTACTTTTAACCTGCACGCTTCGCTCTTGCCCAAATACCGTGGGGCGGCGCCCATCAACTGGGCGATCATCAACGGGGAAAAAGAAACAGGCGTGACCACTTTCTTTATTGATGAACAGATAGACACCGGCAACATTATTTTTCAAGATACGGAGCCTATCGACGACTACGACACAGTAGGCACACTCTACGAGCGTTTGAAGCATAAAGGCGCTGCTTTGGTCTTGCGCACGGTGCAAGCCATCGCATGGGGGCGCTGCCCGTCTGTTCCGCAGCAGGGCGAAGCAACCCAGGCGCCCAAGATATTCAGAGACACCTGCCGTATCGATTGGCAGCGTTCGTCAGAAGCACTTTATAATTTTATTCGTGGCTTGTCGCCCTATCCGGCAGCATGGACTGAATGGCAAGGAAAGAACTTGAAAATATACTGGGCACTGCGCCCTGACCAAGAGCCATACGCCCCGGACTTGTGGCAGCACTTGAAGCCCGGCGAATGGGCTACTGACCAAAAGCGTTTTGCGCTGGTGCGTACGGGCGACGGCTATCTGTCTGTAAAAAAACTACAGCCCGAAGGCAAGCGTGTCATGGATATTGAAGAGTTTTTAAGAGGGCACACAATATGAAACGAATAGCTATAGTAGCAGCTGCCCTCAATGGGGTAATTGGCAAGGAAGGAAAGATGCCATGGCATCTGCGTGACGACTTGCAGCTGTTTAAAAAACAAACAATGGGCGCCCCCTTACTCATGGGGCGCAAAACCTTTGAATCGCTGCCCGGCATCTTACCCGGGCGCCCGCACATTGTGCTCACAGGGCAGAAAGATTATGCCCGCGAGCTGATAGAGGCAGGCAAGCCGCTTTGGGTGGCCCACAGCATCGACCAAGCCCTGCGGTTGGCAGAAGAACTCACCGGCGGGCATGTGTTTGTGATAGGCGGGGGCGAACTCTATCAACAGATGTTCAAGCGTGATTTAATAGATGAACTGATGCTTTCGTTGGTGCAGGTAGCCCCACAGGGCGACACTTTCTTTCCTTTACATGTGGTGGAGGGGTGGCACCTGCTCGAAGAGCGCTTTTTTGAAGCCAATGAACACAACGATTATGCTTTCGTGTGGCAGCATTGGCAAAAGCCTACCACATGAGGTGGTCAGTGTATTTGGTGAGGGCATCGTAGAACAGCTTACTGCCAATAAGCAGGAAAACAAGGCCGCTCAACCGGCTGATGCGAAGAAGCGTACGCTCATTGAAGACTCTTTTGAGGCGTTGTGCTGAAAGGGCAATGAGGCTTTCGGTGCTGAAGATACCCAAGAGGGCAAAACAAAAAAACAGCCAATTGTAGCTGTCGGGGAAGTAGCCTTTGGCTTCGAGCTGTGCGGCTATGCCCACCCAGATAAAGAAGTTCACAGGATTAAGTGTATTGAGCAAAAAGCCGTTGACAACAAAATAAACCTTCTTCTGAAACTGCATGCGCTTGACGGGGCGCTTTTTAATATGCCTTTTGAGTAACGAAGCCAACCCCAGCCCCCATAGAAGCAATGCGCCCGCGAGGCTCACATAAAATTCCCAGTTGTGGTTGTTTTCCGGAATGAAACGTGCGCTAAAGTAAGCCAGCAAAATGAACATGGTATCGGAGAGAATCACGCCGCCGGCTATCATCATGCCGCTTTTAAAGCCGTTTTCAATGCTGTTTTGAATAAGCGAAAAAAAGACGGTTCCCAAGGTGCAGCTAAGCACTATGCCGATGAAAATCCCTGCTACGATGGCCAGTATCATAAAGTTGCATTGGTTTTGAAACTGCTATTTTAAATAAAAAAGCAGGCATCAGGCAAGTTTACTCAAAAGGTGCGGGGGCTACCATTATCACTTCTTCCTTATCTACAATCACCTGCCCGGGTGCCAGCCCTTTCGGTTTGCGCACATATTTTTTTTCTGTGACAATCACGGGGCACAGGCTGTCGGTTTTGCGTTTGGAATAGTAGGCGGCCAGTGAAGCCGCTTTTTCTATCACATCCCGGGGTATTTGCTTTTGTCCGCTGCGTTTGATGACCACATGAGAGCCGGCGACGTCCTTGGCATGTAGCCAAAGGTCATTTTTATGGGCAAAGCGTTGAGTAAGCAGGTCATTGCTTTTGGCATTTTTGCCCACCCATATTTGAAATTCTTTGTATTCAAAGCGCTTGAAGGGCAGGCTTTCATCTGCTTTGCTTTGACCGGCAAAGCCATGCTGTTTTGCCCAACGGCGCAGACTTTTGAAATCATGGCATTCGTCAAGACTTTGGAGCAGCGTTTGAAGACGCAACCATTCGTTTTCTTTCGTTTCGATGGTTTGCAATAGCTTTTGCTCTTCTATTTTTTGATTTTTTGCCTTACGGTAAAAACGTTCGGCATTCTGTTGCGGACTTAGCTGTGGGTTGAGCTTGATGCGCAAAGGCGCTTCTTTGTAAAAATCGAATACTTCCACTTCTTCGCTTCCCGGCTCTATGGCGTGCAGGTGAGCCATAATCAAGTGTCCCAGCTCTTCGAAGCGTGCGTTCCGGAGGGCCTGCAGGCGCTCCTTGCTTTTTTGCAGGGTGTTTTCGCAGCGCTTAAGCTGCTGCTCAAGCTGCTTGGTGTATTGCTGTTTTTCTTGTAAAAAAACAACCTCATGCACATACAAGCGGTGCAGCTCGTTGGCGGCTTCTATGGGCGAGGTAGTCACGTGCCGCACTTGCAGCTCGGGATGCTCGACAAGCGACAATAGCGGTTTGTTCTTCCACGTGCCTATATAGTAAGCGCCGGGATGGAGAAGCTGCTCGTGGAGGGTCAATAACTTTTGCCATTGCTCACTTAAGGGCAGCTGCAACCAACCTTGCAGTTCTATGTAGCGCATCACGAAGCGGTCGAAAGCCGGAAAGAATGCCTGTATGTTACCGCCGGATGCTATGAATGCCTGTGCTGAGTGTTCAATAGGGCGGTGCAGGCTGTCAAGTTCAAGATGGTGGTCTTCTTCCATTTTTTTGTGAAACAACTCGATGACCTGCCCGCCTTGGTAGGCAACCAAATTGGAGCGGTTGCCGAAGAGCTTAAACAACAAGCTGTAGTCTTGTTCAAAATGCAGGCAAAAAGCGCGTTCATTATGAAACTGCTCTACACGCAGCAGACGCCGCCCATGGAGGGCTTCGAACAATTCCACCGCATTGGCTTTGGCTTTGGCGTAGTGTGTGGGGAAGGAAAGGCTTGCCCATTGGGGGGTGAGCTGTGCCCGGATAAAGAACTCCCGTTCACCAAGATGAAAGCCCAATATCAATTCGTCTTTTTCTTGGCTAAAAGCAGTGCCCAGTTGCCAGTCGCAAATTGTTTCTGCCAAATATTGGCTTATTTGCCGTATGAAATAGTAGGAGAGATGCATCTTGAATGAATGGTTGGCTTCAAAAATAGAAAAATGCTTTTATTGCATGACTAAAAGTTTTATTATCTAAACAAAAAGTATGATTACTCAAAATCTGACAACAGCCGCCCTGATTGGTCTTATGGTGATAGTAGCCGGCATTGTAAACTTTGTGCCCCGCCTGCGTGCGCGCTTGGCTTTCAATCCCTATGTGGTGTGGCACAAGGGCGAATGGTACCGCCTCATAACTGCCGTCTTCGTGCATGTGAATACCTTGCATCTTTTATTCAATGCCATCACGCTGTTTTTCTTCGGGCGTGCCTTGGAAAAGTACTTTCGCTATTTCTTTGGAACTGCCTATTGGGGGTGGTATCTGGCTCTTTTTCTGTTGAGTGCCATCGGTGGGCAGCTTTTCAACCTGTGGCGCCATAGAAACAACCGCTATTTTCAGTCGGTGGGGGCATCGGGTGGTGTAGTAGGCGTTTTGTTTTCCTTTATTCTCATATCGCCCGACGCCGTTTTGTATTTGTTCTTTATTCCGGTGCCCATTCCTGCCTATCTTTTTGCGTTGGGCTTTGTGGCTTACTCGCTGTATGGATTGTTTTCCCGTAAAGGAAACATAGACCATGCGGCACACTTAGGCGGTGCTGCCATAGGGGTGCTGTTTACATTGATTGCCGTGCCCGGAGCATGGCAGCATTTTTTAAATGCTTTTTAAAGAGCGGAAAGCCGCCTTTTATTTCCAATATTGCCTGCCGGCAGCATCGATGTATCCTTCATTGCCCTGAAAGCGCACTTTGGCAAGCCCATGCCGGAAGGGGGCGGCTTCCTCATATTGAGGGGGGATTTGCCATTCGCCTTTGCGGTTGATGTATCCCCATTTGCCTTTGTGTTTGACGGCCGCCAGCCCCTGACTGAAGGTCCCGGCTTGTTCTGCTTCGAAAAACGCAATGGCATTGGCGCCCTGCGAAGTGATATAGCCCCAGCGCCCCTGATATTGAACCGGGGCAAGCCCTTCCGAGAAGTTGCCCAGTATGGTGTAAAGGAACTCAACCACCGCTTGCCCTTGTGTGTTGATGATGCCCCAATAGCCGTTTGATTGTACGCTTGCCCGTCCTTGCTTGAAGTCGCGTACTTGGTCGTAGCGGGGCGGAATGTGCCACTGCCCGGTGGTGTCCACAAAGCCCCACTTGCCGGTAGCCGCATCTTGGGCGGCAGCCAATTGTTCGCTAAAATCATGCACCTCCTTAAACTGCAAAGGGATGACCAAATGACCATGCTTGCCGGCAAAACCATAGCGGTATTCACCATTGACTATGTTTGCAACTGCTATGCGTCCGTCGCGGCATTGCCCGATGCGCCGGTAGCTTTCTTCTGAGAGCAAACGCCCTTGGGCGTCATAAAAGAACCATTGCCCCTTTTTTTTCGCTGCGAGCAGCCCTTCGCCACACAGGGCAGTGGCTTCGAAAGCGGGGGGTAGCAACCACGTGCCGTTGCGGTGAATGATGCCCCATTGCCCGTGGTACAAAGCCGTTGCTTGTTGGGCTTCGTTTGGTTTGCTTAGGCGCTCGAAGCGGCAGGCAAGCACTTCATTGCCCAATGAGTCGATAAGCCCCCATTTGCCTTGTTTGTTGCAAGCCGGTGCTATGCCGTTCCGGAATGCCCAAATGGCTTTGAACTCTATGGGAATGATTTCTTTGCCTTGCCTGTCTATGTACCCCCACAGCCCGTTTTTCTTGACTTTAGCCCAATGAAGGGTGCTGTCGAAAGGCTCGGCAGTTTCATATCCGGTCTTGATTGCAATTTGCTTGCTTGGTGTGCAGTAGCCCCAGCGCACTTTCCAATTTTGACTTATGCGGTAGGGGATAAGCGAAGGCGGTGGCGGGTGTATGTCGTTCTCTTGACTTCGACAGCCATCGAACAGGCATAAGCAAAGAAAAGCGAGCAAAGCAACAAACGGGCGCATGAGCATACGAGTTGGTTGGTTCAATATAAAAAAACGCTGCCTTTATGGGGAAAGGCAGCGCCGGAATGTGCTTGTTTTTAAAAACATCAGGCGATACTTTCTACCACCGGCTTGCCTTTGGCAGCCCGCAGGCGCCGGTAGGCGCTCACGCCAAAGCCGGCTATCATCAACAAACTGCCTATCCACAGCAAGTTGATAAGTGGCTTTTCGATGGCTTTTAAAATGATATAATCTCTTTGGGTGCGTTGTGTTTCAAAAACGAATGTGCCCTTGTCAGGATTCACACGCACGAAAGCCATCTTCAAGCCTAAGGCAGGCTCTATTTCTGCCGGTGAGGCAATCATGCCATCCTGTATGTTGAGCATGAACACAGGGGATAAATGGTATTCTTTTGTTTTGCTCAGAATACGCCAGTGCGCTTGTAGCGCCATTTCATGGTCTTTCAACGCCATTTGCTTATATACACGCACCTGTTTCACGCCGTCGAAGATGGCAATAAAGTCATTCAGAAAGAGCGTATCGCCGGGAACTACTTCATGCCGCTCGGCTTCGCTCCATTCACGCCCTTCTTTGGGGTCAGGATATACCGCCGTGATGTGCGTGTAAAGGTCTTTGCCCCATTCCTTGCGTATGGAAGGAGAGGGGGTTAAGTCCATAGACGGGTTGACCTGCACACGTGGATACATGATGAAGCTATCGCCCGTTGTTTGGTCAACAAATCGAATCTGATAATACACATTTTCGGGACGGGTGTAGAGCGTATCACCGGCTTTGAAGTAGGTGTTGCCCCGGTACTGAATGTCTTCAAGGGCAACGATATTGTGCGGGTCATCGAGGAAATACACCTTGTCATAAGGGATATACGAAGGGTAGCCGTCCACTTCCAGGGCGGTGCCTTCGAAAGTAGCCACATATTGCCCTACGGGCGTGGGCTCATCCAACCACAACAAGGTGTTTTTTTCGTTGAAATCGGAAGGGGCGCTTTCATCCGTGGTGTAAAGCAAACCACTCACATTGAGCGATACCACACGGGTATAGCCGGATGAGTACAAAATACCGATGAGCATCAGACCTACGCCCAGGTGTGTGAGTGCGCCGCCGGCAAGCCGGGGTTTTTTACGTAACAACTCCGTAAGTATCCATGCGTTGCTGATGATAGAGTAGAAAGCGGCAAACAAAAGGGTTATATAGTTGAGATGCTTTTCACCGGTGAATATGATGACCAGCGTAGTGCTTATCATAGCCAGTGCCGTGGGCAGATAAAGCACACTCAACTGCTGCTTGCCCTTGATGTTTTTCCACCAGAAAAACTGCCCCAAGCCCGAGCCTATAGCCAGCAGCACAGCAAACCACAGCTGAATGCGGGTGTAGTGCATGACCTGATCTTCGGGCGGTGCCAAGTTGAGCTCAAAGCCAAACAACTCAGCTATTTTGTTGTAAACGGGAAAAGAGGTGGTATTCAATACCTGAAAGCCCGACAGCAGCATGATAACCGCCGCAGTGAATATCCAAAACTCTCGCTGATAAATAGACAGGTCGCCTTCATTGTCGCCTTTGGGCAATTGTTTGTAGCGGGCAATGAGCAGCCCTACCGATGCCACCATGAAAAACAGCAGGTAAAGCAACAGTTGCCCGGACAAGCCCAAGTCGGTGAAAGAGTGCACGGAGGCATTGCCTAAAATACCGCTGCGGGTAAGAAAAGTGGAATAAAGCACCAAAATAAAACTGCTGATAACCAGCCAGAAAGTAAAGCGAAGGGCAGCGGCTGACTTACGGGCAATCAAGGCGGTATGAATAGCAGCTACCAGTGCCAGCCAAGGCACATACACGGCATTTTCTACGGGGTCCCAGTTCCAATAGCCTTCGAAGTTGAGCGTTTCATATGCCCAGTAGGCGCCCATTAAGATGCCCAGCCCCAGCACAAGCGCCGAAATGACCAACCAAGGCAGGGCAGGGCGTATCCAAGCAGTGAATTCTTTTTTCCACAAAGCCGCTACGGCAAAGGCAAAAGGCACCAGACTGAGTGCAAAGCCCAAAAACAAAGTGGGCGGGTGAATGACCATCCAGTAGTTTTGAAGCAGCGGGTTGAGGCCGGTGCCGTCGGCAGGCACAAAGTCAGGGTTATACATGGGACTGCCGGGCGTGTAGATGGGCAGGTCCAGCACGTCGCGGGTCAAGGCAAAAGGTGAACTGCCTATTTTCAGCTCGCCCACAACCACGCCTAAAATCATGGAAGTAAGAAAAGCCTGCACCAGCACCAATACCGTCATAATGGGCGCTTCCCATTCGGTAGGGCGGCGCAGTACAAAGAACAGCCCGATGAGTACGTTCCAAAAAATCCAAAGCCAGAAACTGCCTTCCTGACCTTCCCAGAAGCAGGCAATGATGTACTCTATGGGCAGGTGACGCGAAGCGTGCGCATAGGCATAGTAGTATTCATAATAATGATTGAGGATGATAACGAACAGTACTATGCCCGCAGTCGTTACAAACAGACCATGCAGCAGGAAAGTCCGGCGTGCAAAACGGCGCCAGCTTTCACGCGCTTGCAAAGGCAGTTTTGAACGACCGGTGAGCAGGTAGGCCCATGCACTCATGAGTGCCAATACGAAGGCAGCAATGAGTGAAAAATGCCCGATATTTCCAATGGTATAATGTATCATAGGTGCTTACATTCAGTTGCATACATAAGAAAAAGAACTCCCTTGCGTGTGTTGCCGCCTAAGGGAGTTTGAGCTGTAACAAACATGAGGGGTCCTGTTAGTTCGAAGCACTTACTTCGGTGAAGCCGGTTTGGCTTTGTTGGTCGTTGTATTTCGAAGGGCACTTCATCAGTATTTTTTTTGCATGGAAAGCATCCCCTTCCACGTTTCCCACTACTACCACCTTTTCGGCGCGTTCGAAGTCTTGCGGCTTGGCATCCGGGTAGATGACCGGCATCACTTTGCCCTTTTCATCTTTGAGCATGAAGCGGAAAAGGTTAGGGTTCACCGAGGGGTTGTACTCCATGCCTACAATGTGCCCTTGGGCATCTTTAGGCAGTTCGCCAATCACATAAATGCCCTTTTTGTTGCCTTTTTTGCTCATGGCAATGGCTTCGTCGAAAGACACATACTTGCTTGCGCTGCCCATAGAGCTCACAATCAAGCCGATGGCGGCGGCAATTACAATGAGGATGAAAATATGGATACGTTTCATAGGTAGAGCATTGGTTTTTTTAGTCTTTCATGAGTTTTTTGACCTTGCGGTCGATTGACCCAAGATATAACACGATGCCCAAAAAGATGGTTGCAAGCACCGCCACTACTACATAAATCTTTCCGTTGGCACGCAGAGCATCTGCCATCTCTACTTCGTTGCCTTGCGCCCATGAAGGCAGCACGGCAAACAGCCACAGGCATAAGCTATAGAATAACCGTTTCATGTGTTTTCTTCAATTTGTATTTGTCTGTGAGTTTGAATTTCTTCTTGTTTTCTTTTGAGTTGTCGCACACGCACCGCCAGTTTGGTAATCCACCAGGCGAGCATGGTCCAGCCAATGACGGCAGGGTAGAACACCATGCGCATGGTGTTGTCCAGGTCATATTGGCTGAAGGCCGGGTTGCCCCCTTTGCCCGGATGCAGTGAGTCCGTATAACGCGGAAGCACAAAAATAAGGGGGATGAATACGGCAAAGGCATACAGATTGTAAACGGCACTGACGCGGGCACGCCGCAGCGGGTCGTTGATGGCACCGCGCAGCACCAAATAGGCGACATAAATCAAAATGCCAATGGCGGCCATGGTTTGCTGAGGGTCGCCGTTCCAAGGAGCGCCCCAAGTGTAATTTGCCCAGATGGCACCGGTGCTAAGCCCCAACAGCCCGTACAGTACTGCCGTATTGACGCTTTCCACGGCGTGGTCGTCCAGGCTTTCCGTCCCCTTGCGCAGATACTGCACGGAGTAGTAGGCAGAAATTGCCAAAAGGATGGTCATGCCAAACCACATAGGCACATGAAAATAAAGATTGCGAATGCTTTCGTTCACAATGGGCAACCGTGGCACAGGCATTAGGAATCCGCCTACAATCACGTAAAGCAGGAGCAGGATGGTGCTTATTTGATACCATTTTTTCATAGTAAACCTGTTTTAGCTCCGCCACAACAGCGGAAATAACACAAAAGCAACGCCTAACACAATGATATTTATCAGAGAAAGCATAAACAACTCCTTCTGAATCAGCTCCCAAGCAGCTGACATCAGACTCAAAGAAGCAGCACGGGTAAGCATCAGCAGTTGAGGAATCAACACAGGGAAGCTCAACACGGCCATCAATACGCTGTTATTGCCGGCCTTGGAAGCAATGGCGGCAATCATGGTGAGCGAGCAGGCAAAGCTCACGAAGCCCAACAACAAACAGAGTAAAAAGCTTGCTTGGGGAATAGGCAACGGCAAAAACCAGTAGTACAGCCCAAAGCCTACGGTGCCCAATATCAACATCAGCAGTGTGTTATATACTACCTTGGCAAGCAGTATTTCATGAGCGGTGGCAATGGTGTAATAATACAGTTGCTGCTCTTCTTCTTCCTGCATGAAGCTCTTGGCCATGGCATTGGTAGCCGTAAATAGTGCCACTATCCACCACAACACATTCCACAAGGCAGGCAGGAGCTCACTTCCGCTTTGCTCAATACCTATGTAGATGATAAGGGTAGCCCCACTGACATAAAGCAACAGACCGTTGAGAGCATAGCGTTGCCGCCACTCCAAAAGCAAATCTTTCCGTATGAGTGCTATTACGCGCCGTATGGACACAGGCTTTTTGGGTTCAGGGTCTCGGCTGCAAAGCTACAAAAATGATTGAATACAAAGCAGTGACCATAAAATAAAAAAGGCGCTTGCCGGCGCCTTTTGTTTGTGGAATATCATAAGAAAGCCGTCAGACCACGGTATGCGTGGTTTCGCCTTCCGAGCGGGCAATGATGGCAGCCCCGCAACTATCGCTCCATACGTTCACGGCCGTGCGCATCATATCCAAAATACGGTCAACGGCCAGTATCATACCTACGCCTTCGAGTGGGAGCCCTACAGCACTCAAAATAACCGATATCATCACCAGCCCGGCCATGGGAATGCCGGCAGCACCAATGGAAGCCAGAAGGGCAGTGATGACTACTACCATCTGTTGTCCGAAGTCCAAATGTATGTTGTAGGCTTGGGCAATAAACATGGCAGCTACACACTCATAAAGCGCCGTGCCGTCCATGTTGATGGTAGCGCCCAACGGAATGGTGAAGCTGGTAATACGGTTAGAGATGCCGGCTTTGTGTTCAAGGGCTTCCATTGTAAGCGGCAGGGTAGCCCCCGACGAGCTGGTTGAAAAGGCGGTGATGAGCGGGGTAAGCATAGCACGGAAATGATGGATGGGGTTGATGCCCGCCAGCAGCAGCATAAGCAAAGGAAGAGTGACGAAAGCATGGATGCCCAAGCCGGCAACGACCGTGAGCATGTATTTCCCTAAGCTGGCTGCCATAAGGGCAAGCTTTGCCTTGTCGCCTGCCTGCTCGGCTACCACATCTACTACCAAACCAAATACGCCCAGAGGAGTAAACAATATCACAAACATAGTAATGCCCATCATCACCTCGAAGGTGGCATTGAAAAAATCACTCAACAAGTCACGGTAGCGCGCTTCTTTTACCTTGGTGATGAATACGCCGAACAGAACGGCAAAAAAGATGGTGCTGAGCATCTGCCCTTGGCTAAAAGCTGCAAACACATTGGTGGGTATCATGCGTAGCAGCGTATCTTTCAGCGAAGCCCCTTCGGCAGACAGTTCCGGCAGGTTTTCGGTAGAATCGGGCAGAGGCGCCCCTACGCCCGGCTCTATCAAGTTAACCAAGAGCAGACCGGTTAGGATGGCCAGTAAACTGGTGATTACATAGTAGCCCAAGGTCTTCAAGGTGAGGCGCCCCAAGCTATTGTTTTGCCCCAAATTGCTGACACCGGAAATAATGGAGCTGAGAATAAGCGGAACTATCACCATTTTAAGACCGCGAATGAACAAGTCGCCCATCCAGGTGAACCATGTGGCTCGATGCGGTAAAACATAACCAACACCAATACCGGCCACTAAGGCGATTAGGATAAAAACGAAAAGATTACGCTGGTAAAAAGCCAAAAAACCTTTATTGTTTCCGTTTGATAAACTCATAGTATTGAAGCAAGTTAAATTTATACTTTTTCATGGAAAGCTTTCAAAGATAACAGCTTTTTAAAGATTTCTAAAAGGCTTTGCAAACGGTGGTTGTCCGTCAAGCATATCGCCTTTGCCGTGTTTTTCCTACTTTTGTGCCCATAGAAACAAGCAATTAACCATGGAACTGACCCCCTTAACCGCTATTTCGCCCATCGACGGGCGCTACAGAAGCAAAGTGGAAGCACTGGCACCCTATTTTTCGGAATATGCCTTGATTCGCTACAGGGTAAGAGTAGAAGTAGAATACTTCATTGCCCTTTGTGAGCAGGGCATCCCGCCTTTGCCTGCTTTAACCGCCGGACAAAAACAAGCATTGCGGGCGCTGTACAACGACTTCACGGAAGCCGATGCCGCACGCATCAAAGAAATAGAGCGCACGACCAACCACGATGTCAAGGCCGTAGAATATTTTTTAAAAGAACAATTTCCGGCACTGGGGTTGGACGCTTACCTCGAGTTTATTCATTTCGGACTCACCTCACAAGACATCAACAATACAGCCACCCCTTTAATGCTCAAGGAGGCAGTGGAGCAGGTGATACTGCCACGCCTGCATGAACTGGTGGCACTCATGCAGACATTGGCCACCCGCTGGCGTGAGGTGCCCATGCTGGCACGCACCCACGGCCAACCCGCTTCGCCTACCGGCATGGGCAAAGAGTGGATGGTTTTTGTGGAACGCCTGCAAGCGCAAATAGCTCATTTGCAGCGCGTGCCCTATGCTGCCAAGTTTGGCGGGGCTACCGGCAACTTCAATGCCCATTATGTGGCATATCCTCAAATAGACTGGCATGCCTTCGCCGATGACTTCGTAGGCAATTACTTGGGCTTGCACCGCAGCCACTTTACCACACAGATAGAACACTATGACCAGCTGGCTGCCTTGTTGGATGCTTTCCGCCGCATCAATGTTATTTTGATAGACTTTGCCCGCGATGTGTGGACCTACATTGCCTTTGACTACTTCAAGCAAAAAATCAACCCCAACGAAGTAGGCTCTTCGGCTATGCCGCACAAAGTGAACCCTATCGACTTCGAAAACGCCGAAGGAAACCTCATGTGGGCAAACGCCGCTTTTGATTTCCTGTCAAACAAACTGCCCGTTTCACGCCTGCAGCGCGACCTGACCGATTCCACCGTTTTGCGCAACTTGGGCGTTCCTATGGCACACACCCTTCTGGCATGGACTTCGCTCATGCGTGGCATGAACAAGCTCGAGCTGAATGAAGAAGCCATTCGCAGCGACCTCGAAGACAACTGGGCAGTGGTGGCAGAAGCCATTCAGACCATTTTGCGGCGCGAGGGCTATCCTAAACCCTACGAGGCTTTGAAGGCACTTACACGCACCAATGAGCGTATTACAGCAGAGCGCATCCGCGCTTTCATTGATTCGCTCGACGTGCGGGAAGAGGTGAAAAACGAGCTTCGTGAGATTACACCCTTTAATTATGTAGGCTCTGCTTTACGTTTTTGAAATAAAATACTATTTTATGTGCTGTAATCTTGTGTGTTGAACCTATTTCTTAGATTATGGCACTATTTCAAAGCCTTGACGATATATGTACCAAGGTGCTGTTTTTTGACATAGAAACAGCACCTGCTTTTCCTTCTTTCGATGCCATGCCGCCGGCTTTGCAGGACCAATGGCGGCGGCAGACAGATAAAATAAATCGCTACGAAGACAGCGGGATGTCGCCCGAGGAGCTGTATCCTCTCAAAGCCGGCATTTATGCGGAGTTTGCCCGTGTAGTATGTGTGAGCTTCGGTCTGCTCGGAAAAAAGGAAGGGCAGTATTTCTTCCGTTTGAAGTCTTGCTGTGGCGAAGACGAAAGCCGTTTGCTGCAGGAGTTTGCTAAAATCCTTGATAATCAGTCTATAAAATACCTTTGTGCTCATAACGGACGGGAGTTTGACGTACCCTTCCTGGCACGCCGTTACCTGATTCAATCACTGCCGGTGCCGGAGATGATAGACTTACGCATGAAAAAGCCATGGGACGACGAAGCCAAGCGTATCATCGATACCATGGAGCTGTGGAGCTTTGGCGACAGGAAGAACTTCACCCGTCTGGAGCTGCTTTGTGCCGTCTTCGATATTCCTTCGCCCAAGTCTGATATCGATGGCAGCAAAGTAGGGGAGGTGTTTTGGAAGGACCAGGACTTTGAGCGCATTGCCCGCTATTGCGAAAACGATGTGCTGGCAACCGCCCGCCTTTATTTAAAATACATGCGCCTGCCCTCTATCACCGACGAACAAGTAGAATATGCAGACCGGATTATGGTTTAATACGCAAACAAAGGAGAGCAAGGTGGAACTTAGCCGTTTGATTCAATACTTGCGTACCGAAGGCATAAGAACCTTCTATTATGGTCCTTTTACCTATAATGTCATCAATGAGTTGGGGTATCATATCAAACAGTACCTCGATAACTCAAAGAGTGTGCGTGACAAGGTGTTTTATGCTTTCGTGGAGCTGTGCGAAAACATAGGCAGCTATGCGGTGACCTATGAAGTCGTAGGTAATAAACGTGTGGGTACCGGACTGGTGGCGCTTGGCGAAGACCCAAACAACTATTGTATTCAGGCAATCAACTATGCTACGCCGCAGCAGCAAAAGGAGCTGCAACAGCGCCTGGCGCAGGTCAAAAACATGAGCCGCCGCGAACTGCGCGCCTATAAAAACGAACTGCGCCAGCAGGCCATTCAAAACCATCATCCCTCGGGCAATATAGGGTTGATAGAAATCCTTTTGCGCCTCGATAAAAAAGTGGATTTTCAATGGATAGATGCCGGCGAAAATCTTGTTCTATTCATAGTGAAAGCGTATATTGATAAGAAAGAAGACAGTGGTCCCAAAATGGATGATTTGGTTGTCAAAGGTGAGAAAGGTACTTACTTAACACCGGATGTTTACTTCTCGGCACAGACCGGTGTGTGCGAACTCAAAGGTGAGTCTTACCAGGAAGATACCTTTGAGTTTTACAATACGCTTATCAATTGGATCGATACTTATATCCACGAAGTAAAAAAGCCGATTACGCTTAATTTGAAGCTTACCTATTTCAATACTTCCTCTTCGCGTGCTTTGCAGGAAATTTTTCTTTTGTTGAAAGAATATCAAGAGCAAGGGGGCGAAGTGACCATCAACTGGTATTATCTCTTACATGACGAAAGCATGCTGGAGGAAGCAGAAGACTTCCAATTGAGTACCGGCATGAAGTTTAATATTATTTCCGTAGAAAAATTTGATTGAGCAATTTTTTGAAAATCAGCATGGTATGGGTGTGTGCTAAAAAAAAGTTGAAAAAAGTTTTGCAACTTTGAAAGAACCCTTTAACTTTGCATTCCGTTAGCAGATGGCTAATACGAAACACATCGAATAAAGCACTTGGGGAGATACCGAAGCGGTCAAACGGGGCAGACTGTAAATCTGCTGGCTTATGCCTTCGTAGGTTCGAATCCTGCTCTCCCCACTATTTTGAAGCGAGAGTAGCTCAGTTGGTAGAGCGTCAGCCTTCCAAGCTGAATGTCGCGGGTTCGAGTCCCGTCTCTCGCTCTTTCTTGTGAATCATTTCGTAAAGCCGATGTAGCTCAGGGGTAGAGCGCTTCCTTGGTAAGGAAGAGGTCACGGGTTCAAATCCCGTCATTGGCTCTATTTTAATTTTATATCGCAAAAGCATACGGACGACGCTATTCGCCTTGTGAATAGCTTATTTGTTTATCCATCGCTTGTATTTATAACTTCAAAAGAAAAACAGAGATATGGCAAAGGAAACATTTCAGAGAACCAAGCCCCACGTAAACATAGGTACTATTGGGCACGTTGACCACGGTAAAACTACCTTGACCGCGGCAATTACGCACGTATTGGCTAAGAAAAACTTGGCAGAAGAAAAAGATTTCTCTTCTATCGATAACGCTCCCGAAGAAAAGGAGCGTGGTATTACCATTAATACTTCTCATGTAGAATATCAAACCGAAAAGCGTCACTATGCACACGTGGACTGCCCCGGTCACGCTGACTACGTGAAAAACATGGTTACCGGTGCTGCTCAAATGGACGGTGCCATCCTCGTAGTGGCTGCTACCGACGGTCCTATGCCTCAAACTCGTGAGCACATCCTTTTGGCTCGTCAGGTAGGTGTGCCTGCCATCGTAGTGTTCATGAACAAAGTGGACTTGGTGGACGACGAAGAGTTGCTCGACCTCGTTGAAATGGAAATCCGTGAGCTGTTGAGCAAATACGAATACGATGGCGACAATGTTCCTGTGATTCGTGGGTCTGCTTTGGGTGCTTTGAACGATGAGCCTCAGTGGGTGGCTACCGTAGAAGAGTTGATGAACGCTGTTGACGAATACATTCCTACTCCCGAGCGTTTGATCGACAAGCCTTTCTTGATGCCTATCGAGGACGTATTCTCTATCACCGGTCGTGGTACTGTGGCTACCGGTCGTATCGAGCGCGGTGTTATCAAAACCGGTGACCCTGTGGAAATCATCGGTATGGGTGAGGAAAAACTGACCTCTACCGTGACCGGTGTGGAAATGTTCCGAAAAATTCTGGACAGAGGCGAAGCCGGTGACAACGTAGGTCTGTTGCTGCGTGGTATCGAGAAAACTCAAATCCGTCGTGGTATGGTGATTTGCCAGCCCGGCACCGTAACGCCTCACAAGAAATTCAAAGCTGAAGTCTACGTATTGAGCAAAGAAGAAGGTGGTCGTCACACGCCTTTCTTCAACAACTACCGTCCTCAGTTCTACTTCCGTACTACTGACGTAACCGGTACCATCCAATTGCCCGAGGGTGTAGAAATGGTAATGCCCGGTGATAACGTAACCATCACTGTGGAATTGCAAAAGCCCATCGCATTGGAAAAAGGTCTGCGTTTCGCTATCCGCGAGGGTGGTAGAACCGTAGGTGCCGGTCAGGTAACTGAAATCCTTGACTAATCATACCATAACAGGCAAGTGTATCCTTCGGGATGCACTTGCTTTTTTCAAAACAAGTGCTTATATTTGCACTCCTTTTGATTGAACACTTACAGGTGTAGCTCAATTGGCAGAGCAGCGGTCTCCAAAACCGCAGGCTGCAGGTTCGAGTCCTGCCACCTGTGCAAAAAACAGGCTTATGTCGTCAGTTACACAAGAAAATGAAAAGAAAGGCCTTTGGGGAGGATTCGTGCACTATGTGCGCGAATCTTATCATGAATTGACTACCAAAGTGACCTGGCCCAAAGGAAAGACACTGTGGAGAGACGCTATTATTGTCCTCTTCGCTTCTTTGCTTTTTGCACTGCTTATCGGTGCCATGGACTTTGTCTTTAAAACAGCCTTGACTTTCTTCTACGAGCAAATCTAAATCAGAGCCTATATTACCTAATTCGGGGGTGGGAATGGAAACGCATAAATGGTACGTGCTCCGTGCAATAGCCGGGCAGGAAAAAAAAGTAAAGACTTACATCGAAAACGAAATTGCTCGCCAAGGGTGGCAAGAGCAAGTAAAAGAGGTATTTATTCCCACAGAAAAGGTTTACGAAGTGCGTAATGGCAAAAAGAAGATTAGAGAAAAAATCTTTTTGCCCGGTTATGTGCTTATCCTGGCAGATTTGTCCCAGCCCGAATTGGTGCACACTCTTACCGGCTTGCCCGGAGTAATCGGCTTCTTGCAAGAAGAAGCCCGCGCCGGTGAAAACCCCAAAGATGGCTACGTAAAACAACCCATCCCTTTGCGTGATTCGGAAGTGAACCGCATTTTGGGCAAAGCAGACGAGTCGCAAGAAGCCGAGCGCCTCGAAACACCTTTTATGGTTGGGGAGCATGTGAAGGTGTCAGACGGTCCGTTTAGTGGATTCGACGGGGTGATTGACCAAGTCTTCGAGGACAGAAAGAAACTCAATGTAATTGTGAAAATATTCGGAAGAAGCACACCCGTGGAGTTGAGTTATACACAAGTGGAAAAACTCGACTAAGCAAGGTGTAGTGCTCTTCGCAAAAATATTGGCTTGCTTCCACCAACACCAATCAGTTCGCACAACATTCAAACCGCAGAAAAACAATGGCTAAACAAGTAGCAGGATATCTTAAGTTACAAGTACGCGGCGGCCAGGCTAACCCGGCACCGCCCATCGGGCCTGCTCTTGGTGCGAAGGGGATTAACATCATGGAGTTCTGTAAGCAGTTCAATGCCAGAACTCAAGACAAAATGGGTCAGGTACTGCCCGTGGTAATTACTTACTATACGGATAAGTCCTTTGACTTTGTTATTAAAACCCCTCCAGCAGCAGTATTGCTGATGGAAGCCACCAAGCAGAAAAAAGGCTCACCTGAGCCCAACCGTAAGAAAATCGCTTCGGTTACTTGGGACCAGGTGCGTGAAATTGCCGAAATCAAAATGCCGGACCTCAACTGCTATACTATCGAAGCCGCCATGCGTATGGTAGCTGGTACAGCGCGCAGTATGGGTATTACGGTTACCGGTAAGGCGCCTTGGGAAACAGAAACAACCGAATAAAGAGCCTTAAACCATGGGAAAAATTTCAAAAAAACGCAAAGAGGCGTTAGCAAAGTACGATAAAAACAAGGCTTACTCTCTCCTCGATGCGGCAAAAATCTTAAAAGAAATCACCTATACCAATTTCAATGCCTCGGTCGATATCGATGTGCGCTTAGGGGTTGATCCGCGCAAAGCCGACCAGATGGTGCGTGGCGTGGTGACTTTGCCGCATGGTACCGGGAAAGAAAAGCGCGTGTTGGTGCTTTGTACGCCCGACAAGGAAGAAGAAGCCAAAGCTGCTGGCGCTGATTATGTAGGCTTGGATGAATACATCCAGAAAATAGAAGAAGGATGGCTTGACTTCGACGTGGTCATTACCATGCCTACCGTCATGGCGAAGGTGGGTAAGTTGGGGCGTGTGTTGGGTCCGCGTGGCTTGATGCCCAACCCCAAAGCCGGTACTGTGACCATGGACGTTGCACAAGCTGTGAAGGATGTAAAAGCCGGTAAAATCGATTTCAAGGTAGATAAATACGGGATTGTGCACGCTTCTATCGGGCGTATCTCTTTCACTCCCGAGCAAATAGCCGAAAACGCACAAGAACTGCTCGCTACCTTGATGAAGCTGAAGCCGGCGGCTGTTAAAGGGACCTACATCCAGTCGATTTATCTGTCGACGACGATGAGCCCAAGTGTTCAAATCGATAAAAACACAGTGCCAGGATTATGACAAGAGAAGAAAAAGCACTCTTAATAGAAGAGTTAGCCAATAAATTTGCCCAAACTGACTACTTCTACATCGTAGATGCAAGCGGCTTCACCGTTGCTCAAATCAACGACTTGCGCCGCGCTTGCTTCAAAGCCGGTGTAGAATACAAGGTGGCAAAGAACACACTGATTCGTAAAGCACTCGAAAAAAGCCAAAAAGGCGATCTCGAGGCTTTCAACGAAAAAGTGCTGAAAGGCTACTCGGCAGTGATGTTTGCCTCGGAAGAGGCGGCCAGTGCTCCGGCTAAAATCATAAAGGAGTATCGTAGCAAAAACAAAGCAGAGAAGCCTATTTTAAAAGGTGCTTACATTGATTCCGATACCTATATCGGAGATGCACACCTCGAAACCTTGGCTTCTCTCAAGTCCAAACAGGAGCTTTTGGGCGAAATCATCGGCCTCTTGCAGTCGCCTGCACAGAACGTTATTTCGGCTTTGCAGGGACAAGGGCAGAAGATTGCCGGCATTCTCAAAACACTCGAAGAGAAAGCCGCCAGCTAATCTTCACTTACATTCTTATTCACATTTTATTTTCTCAACGTTTAATCAAAAGTTATCAACAACTATAAAAGGGTACGACAATGGCAGATTTGAAAGCTTTCGCAGAACAACTCGTAAACTTGACTGTAAAAGAAGTAAACGAATTAGCTAAAATTTTGAAAGAAGAGTATGGTATTGAGCCTGCTGCTGCAGCAGTAGCCGTAGCTGCCCCCGGTGCCGGTGGTGCTGCAGGTGAAGCTGCCGAAGAAAAAACTTCTTTCGACGTGATTTTGGTAGATGCCGGTGCTTCTAAGCTCAACGTAGTAAAAGAAGTAAAAGCCATCACCAACCTTGGCTTGAAAGAAGCTAAAGAATTGGTTGACAGCACTCCCAAACCTATCAAAGAAGGTGTAAGCAAAGAGGAGGCTGAAGACATCAAGAAGAGACTCGAAGAAGCAGGTGCTAAAGTAGAAATCAAGTAGAGTTCTTTTACACATTTACAATAGGTTTTAGGCCTGGCATTACAGTCAGGTCTAAACCTATTTGTATTCAATAATACACTACTTTCTCTTCCGCCTCTGTTCGTTCTTTCTTCCACCAAAAAAACTTTACAATGTCAAAGAGAATCAGCTTTGCTTCTACCAAACGGGTGATTGACTACCCCGACTTCCTTGATGTTCAGGTGCAATCGTTCAGAGATTTCTTCCAATTAGATACACCTGCCGAAAAGCGCAAGCGCGAAGGGCTTTACCAAGTGTTTATGGAAAACTTCCCGGTAGCCGACTCGCGCGAAAATTTTGTGCTTGAATTTATAGATTACATAATAGATCCCCCGAAATACTCCGTAGATGAATGCATTGACAGAGGCTTAACCTATGCTGTTCCTTTAAAAGCAAAGCTCCGCTTAATTTGCAATGATGAAGATAATGAAGATTTTGAGCCTATAGAACAAGAGGTCTTCTTGGGCAATATCCCCTATATGACCGAGCGTGGCTCCTTTGTGATCAACGGCGCCGAGCGCGTCATTGTATCGCAGCTGCATCGCTCACCGGGGGTGTTTTTTGCTCAAAGCAAGCACGCCAGCGGTACCAAGCTGTATTCTGCCCGTATCATTCCTTTTAAAGGCTCGTGGATCGAATTTGCTACTGACGTGAACAACGTCATGTATGCTTACATCGACCGTAAGAAAAAATTCCCCGTTACTACGCTGCTGCGTGCCATCGGTTTCAGTACCGACAAAGACATTCTTGACATCTTCGGCCTTTCCGAAGAAGTTGAAGTAAATCAGAAAAACCTGAAGAAGATAGTAGGGCGCAAGCTGGCTGCACGTGTGCTGCGCACTTGGGTAGAGGATTTCGTGGACGAGGACACCGGCGAGGTAGTTTCTATCAGCCGTAACGAAGTGTTGCTGGAGCGCGATACCGTGATTGAGGAAGAACATTTGCCCCTGATTCTGGACTCCGGTGCTACTACCATCATTTTGCACCGCGAAGACGTCAACACTGCCGATTATCAAATCATATACAATACACTTCAAAAAGATAATTCCAACTCTGAACGCGAGGCGGTTGAGCAAATCTATCGTCAGTTGCGTAATGCCGAACCACCGGATGAATCTACCGCAAGGGATCTTATCCACGGTTTGTTCTTCAGCGAAAAACGCTACGACCTGGGCGAAGTAGGCCGTTACCGAATCAACACCAAGTTGGGCTTGGATATAGATTTGGACGTGCGGGTATTGACCAAAGAAGATATTATCAGCATCGTAAAATATTTGATTGGGCTTATCAACTCGCGCGCAGTAGTCGATGACATCGACCACCTCAGCAACCGTCGTGTGCGCACGGTAGGCGAGCAGCTGTATGCCCAGTTTGGCGTGGGCTTGGCTCGTATGGTGCGTACCATACGCGAGCGAATGAACGTGCGTGACAACGAAGATTTCAAGCCGGTTGACTTGATCAACGCCCGTATTTTATCATCGGTGATCAACTCCTTCTTCGGCACCAACCAGCTGTCGCAGTTCATGGACCAGACCAACCCGCTGGCTGAAATCACCCATAAGCGTCGCGTGTCGGCATTGGGTCCCGGCGGTTTGTCGCGTGAACGTGCCGGCTTCGAGGTGCGTGACGTACACTATACCCACTACGGGCGCTTGTGTACTATCGAAACACCGGAAGGTCCCAACATCGGTCTTATCTCTTCTTTGACCGTATATGCCAAAATCAATGACATGGGCTTTATTGAAACGCCCTATCGCCGCGTGGAAAACGGCAAAGTGGACATGTCCGGTGAGGTGGTATACATGACTGCCGAAGAAGAAGACAAATATACTATAGCACAGGCCAACGCGCCTATTGATGATAAAGGAAACTTCCTGGTAAAACAGGTGAAGGCGCGCAGACAGGGCGACTTTATCATGGTTAGCCCCGATGAGGTGGACTTCATGGATGTGTCGCCCAACCAGATTGTATCGGTAGCCGCTTCACTCATTCCTTTCTTGGAACACGACGACGCGAACCGTGCGCTCATGGGCTCGAACATGCAGCGCCAGGCAGTGCCATTGATTCAACCCGAAGCCCCCATTGTGGGCACCGGCCTCGAAGAGCGCGCCGCACTTGACTCGCGTATTTTGGTAGTAGCCGAAGGCGATGGGGTGGTGGATTATGTGGACAGCACCAAAATCGTCGTGAAATACGACTATGATGACAAAGACATGCTGGTAAGCTTTACCGGTGCTTATAAAACTTACCCGCTTACCAAGTTCCGTCGTACCAACCAAAGTACCTGCATCAACTTGACCCCCATTGTGCGCAAGGGCGATCGTGTGAAAAAAGGACAACCCTTGTGTGAAGGCTATGCTACCCAAGGGGGCGAGCTGGCATTGGGGCGTAACCTCTTGGTGGCTTTCATGCCTTGGCGTGGTTACAACTTCGAGGATGCCATTGTAATTTCTGAACGTGTAGTAAGAGAAGATATTTACACCTCTATTCATATCGATGAGTATGAATTGGAGGTGCGCGATACCAAACGCGGGGAAGAAGAACTGACGTCCGAAATCCCGAACGTAGGCGAAGATGCCATCCGTCATTTGGATGAAAACGGTATTGTGAAAATAGGAACCTTCGTTAAAGAAGGTGATATTTTGGTTGGTAAAATCACGCCTAAGGGTGAATCGGACCCCACACCGGAAGAGAAGCTCTTGCGTGCCATCTTTGGTGACAAAGCCGGCGATGTAAAAGATGCTTCCCTGCGCCTGCCGCCCGCAGTGGATGGGGTGGTGATCAACACCAAGTTGTTTGCCCGCTCTCGTAAAGACAAAGAGCTGCGCAAAAAAGCGAAGGAAGAAGTGAAAAAACTCATGGATTCCTATTCTAAAAAACTGGCTGAATTGCGCAGCACGATGATTGACAAGCTCACCCAACTGCTGGAAGGCAAGGTGTCGCAAGGGGTGAAGCATAAGTTTGGCGATGAGCTTATTTCCAAGGGTACGAAATTTACCCGTAAAAACATAGAACAAAACCTCTTCCCCAAGAAGAACCCTTACAGCGACGAGAGCATGTACAACGTGCCCGAAGAGGTGAACCTCATCTCGGAAGTACGCCTCGACGGCTGGGTGGAAGACGAAGAAACCAACCAATTGGTTGCCAAGCTGGTAGCCAACTATCAGCGTGCCCGCAATGAAGTGATTGCCTGGTTTAAACGCGAGCGCTTCAATTTGGAAGTAGGCGACGAGTTGCCGGCCGGTATTTTGAAACTGGCGAAGGTCTATATTGCCCAAAAGCGCAAGCTGAAAGTGGGCGATAAGATGGCAGGGCGCCACGGTAACAAAGGGGTAGTCGCGAAGATTGTGCGCATGGAAGATATGCCTTTCCTTGAAGATGGCACCCCTGTGGACATCGTGCTCAACCCCTTGGGGGTACCTTCGCGTATGAACATCGGGCAGCTGTATGAAACAGTGCTCGGATGGGCCGGCAAAAAACTGGGACGCAAATATGCAACCCCCATCTTCGACGGTGCCAAGCTCGAAGACATTGAAAAAGAAATACAAGAAGCCGGCTTGCCGCCATTGGGGCGTACCCATGTGTACGACGGCTTGACCGGGGAGCGCTTCGAGCAGCCCGTAACCGTAGGGGTGATGTATATGCTGAAACTGGGCCACATGGTAGATGACAAAATGCACGCCCGTTCTATTGGTCCTTACTCACTCATTACACAACAACCCTTGGGTGGTAAGGCGCAATTCGGTGGTCAGCGCTTTGGTGAGATGGAAGTGTGGGCACTCGAAGCCTTCGGCGCCGCTCACATCCTGCGCGAAATCTTGACCATCAAGTCCGATGACGTAGTAGGACGTGCCAAAGTGTACGAAAGTATAGTGAAAGGTGAGCCCTTCCCCGAACCGGGTGTGCCTGAGTCCTTCAATGTCTTGGTACACGAGCTGCGTGGCTTGGCGCTTGAAGTAACCTTCCACGACAAAGAAGACCTGCAGCGCATCAAAAACGCAACAGCCAGATAATTCCGTTGGAGCAGCCACCCGTTGTGGGTGGCCCGCTCTTCTTACTTATACTCTCGTCTCTTTTTATTCAAGCTCAAACCTGAAATATACGATATGGCATTCGGCAGAAGCAAAAAAGTAAACAGCAATTTCGAGGCTATTACCATTAGCCTTGCATCGCCGGAATCAATCCTTGATAGTTCCTACGGGGAGGTTACCCAACCCGAAACTATCAACTACCGAACCTACAAGCCGGAGATGGGTGGGCTTTTCTGTGAGCGCATCTTCGGACCGGTTAAAGACTATGAGTGTCACTGTGGCAAATACAAACGTATTCGCTATAAAGGCATCGTTTGCGACCGTTGTGGGGTAGAAGTAACTGAAAAGAAAGTGCGTCGCGAACGCATGGGGCACATTGAGCTCGTGGTGCCGGTAGCTCATATTTGGTACTTCCGCTCATTGCCCAACAAGATAGGCTATTTATTGGGTCTGTCTTCTAAAAAGCTCGACCAAATCATTTACTACGAGCGCTACGTGGTCATTCAACCGGGTATTCTCGAAGAGGAAGGCATTTCTTATCTTGACTTCCTCACCGAAGACGAATACCTCGATATTTTGGATAAGCTGCCGCGCGAAAACCAAATGCTCGACGACAGCGACCCCCGCAAGTTCATTGCCAAGATGGGGGGCGAAGCGCTCGAAATGCTTTTGGCTCGCATTGACTTAGATAAATTGTCTTATGAACTGCGCCATCAGGCAGCCAACGACACTTCGCAGCAGCGCCGCGCCGAAGCCTTGAAGCGCCTGCGTGTGGTGCGTGCTTTCCAGGAAGCGCAAAAGAAAATAGAAAACCGTCCCGAGTGGATGGTGGTGCGCATGGTGCCGGTGATTCCGCCCGAATTGCGCCCCTTGGTGCCTTTGGATGGCGGCCGTTTTGCTACCTCTGACCTGAACGAGCTGTATCGCCGCGTTATTATACGTAACAACCGTTTGAAGCGACTGCTCGAAATCAAAGCGCCGGAAGTGATTCTGCGCAACGAAAAGCGTATGCTGCAGGAAGCCGTCGACTCTCTGTTCGACAACTCGCGCAAAGTGAATGCGGTCAAAGCAGACGGCAACCGCGCTTTGAAATCCCTCTCCGACACCTTGAAAGGAAAACAAGGGCGTTTCCGTCAGAACCTTTTGGGTAAGCGTGTGGACTACTCCGGCCGTTCGGTGATTGTGGTGGGTCCGGAACTGAAAATGCATGAGTGCGGTTTGCCCAAAGACATGGCTGCCGAGCTGTTTAAGCCCTTTATTATCCGTAAGCTGATTGAGCGCGGTATCGTAAAGACGGTAAAAACAGCGAAGAAGATAGTTGACCGTAAGGACCCCGTTATTTGGGATATTCTCGAAAACGTACTGAAAGGGCACCCCGTGCTGCTGAACCGTGCACCTACCTTGCACCGTTTAGGGATTCAGGCTTTCCAGCCCAAACTGATTGAAGGGAAAGCCATTCAGCTGCACCCATTGGTATGTACCGCCTTCAACGCTGACTTCGACGGCGACCAAATGGCTGTGCACGTGCCCTTGAGCAATGAAGCGATTCTTGAAGCATCCTTATTGATGCTTTCAACCCACAACATCTTGAGCCCTGCCAACGGTGCGCCTATTGCCGTACCCTCGCAAGACATGGTGTTGGGCTTGTATTACCTCACCAAAGGGCGTCGTAGCACCGAAGAGCAACCGGTGCCCGGCGAAGGCATGATTTTCTATTCGCCCGAAGAGGTAATTATTGCCCTGAATGAAGGCAAGATATCGAAGCATGCTTTCATTAAAGTGAAAGTGAAGGTAAAAGAGGGCAACCAGTTGGTTGAAAAAATGATTGAAACCGTTGCCGGGCGGGTTATCTTTAACCAGTTTGTACCCGAGCATATTGGTTTCATCAACGAGCTGCTCACCAAGAAAAAACTTCAAAAAATCATTTCTTTGGTGCACAAAGAAGCAGGGGTGCCCGCTACAGCCAAATTCCTTGACGACATCAAGGAGTTGGGCTACACCATGGCTTACAAAGGGGGCTTGTCTATTGGCTTGGGCGATATTATCGTACCGGAAGAAAAACACGAGCTCATCGCAAAAGCGAAGGAAGAAGTAGAGAGCGTTTATCAAAACTATATGATGGGTCTGATTACCGATAACGAACGTTACAATCAGGTAATCGACATTTGGACCCGCGTAAACAACAAGCTGACGAACATCTTGCTGGAGAAAATGCGTGAAGATGACCAGGGCTTCAATCCCGTATTTATGATGATGGACTCGGGAGCCCGTGGTTCGAAAGAGCAGATTCGTCAGTTGGGGGGGATGCGTGGTTTGATGGCAAAGCCACAAAAGAGCCTGCAAGGCTCGGTGGGAGCTATTATTGAAAACCCCATCTTGTCGAACTTTAAAGAAGGGCTCGACGTACTCGAATACTTTATCTCTACCCACGGTGCGCGGAAAGGTCTGGCCGATACTGCTTTGAAAACAGCAGACGCCGGTTACTTGACGCGCCGTCTGGTGGACGTAGCCCAGGACGTCATCGTCAACGAAGAAGACTGCGGCACACTGCGTGGCATTTCCATCGGTGCACTGAAAAACGAAGAGGATATTGTAGAGCCCATTAGCGAACGCATCTTGGGACGGGTGTCGGTGCATGATGTATATGACCCCATTACCGATGAATTGATTGTTCGCTCGGGCGAAGAAATAACCGAAGAAATCGCTGCGCGCATCGAAGAGTCTGCCATTGAAGAGGTAGAGGTGCGTTCGGTGCTGACTTGTGAAAGCAAGCGGGGCATTTGTCGCAAATGTTATGGGCGCAACCTCGCTACCGGGCGCATGGTGGAAATTGGCGAGGCAGTAGGGGTAATTGCCGCCCAGTCGATTGGTGAACCCGGTACCCAGCTTACCCTGCGTACCTTCCACGTAGGGGGTACAGCTTCCAACATTGCGGTAGATGCCAACCTGAAGGCGAAATTCCCCGGCGTGATTGAGTTCGAAAACATGCGGGTGATTCGCGGGGTAACCACCGAAGGCGAAGAAGCCGATATTGTCTTCTCGCGTATGGGTGAAATAAAAATTGTGGATCCCAAGACGAAGAAGGTGCTGGTGACCAACCACGTGCCCTATGGTGCAGTGATGCGTGTGAAAGAAGGCGATACCGTGCAGAAAGGCGATATCATCTGTGAATGGGATGCTTACAACGCCCTTATCCTTTCCGAGGTAGGTGGCAAAGTGTCTTATGAAGCCATCATCGAAGGGGTAACCTGCAAGGAAGAAGTGGACGAGCAAACCGGCTTCCGCGAGAAGATTATCGTAGAATCGAAAGATAAAACCAAAAACCCCGCCATTGTCATTACTACTGACAGTGGAGAGGTGAAAAGCTACAACATCCCTGTGGGCGCTTATGTGGTGGCCAAAGAAGGAAGCACCATTAAGCCCGGTCAGGTGTTGGCAAAAATACCGCGTGCCGTTGGTAAGACCCGCGACATTACCGGTGGTTTGCCAAGGGTAACCGAGCTGTTTGAAGCACGGAACCCTTCCAACCCTGCGGTAGTGAGCGCCATCGATGGTATTGTGAAGTTCGGCAGCATCAAGCGCGGTAACCGCGAAATTATTGTAGAAGCCAAAGACGGGGTGCAAAGAAAATACATGGTACCCTTGTCGAAGCATATTCTGGTGCAAGATGGCGACTTCGTGAAAGCCGGTGCGCCTCTTTCCGACGGTGCCATTACGCCCAACGATATCTTGGCTATCAAAGGACCTACCGCCGTGCAGGCCTACTTGGTAAATGAAATCCAGGAGGTGTACCGTCTGCAAGGGGTGAAAATCAACGATAAGCACATCGAAGTGATTGTGCGTCAGATGATGCAAAAAGTAGAAGTGCTTGACCCCGGAGATACAGACTTCCTGCCCGGCGAGCTGGTAGAAAAATGGAAGTTCCGTGAAGAGAACGACCGCATCCTTGAATTGAAGATTGTAGAAGACCCCGGCGATTCTAACCGTTTCAGCCCCGGCCAGCCTGTGACCATGCGCGAACTGCGCGATGAGAACTCTGTGCTGCGCCGCAAAGACCTGAAACTGGTGAAAGTGCGTGATGCCCGCCCGGCGGTGGCAAAACCCACCCTGCAAGGTATAACGCAGGCTTCGCTGGGTACCGAAAGCTTCATCTCTGCGGCTTCGTTCCAAGAAACCACGAAAGTATTGAGCGAGGCAGCCGTTGCCGCCAAAACAGATGAGCTGCTCGGACTCAAAGAAAACGTAATTGTAGGACACCTTGTGCCTGCCGGTACCGGCATCCGTCGTTACCAAGATTATATCGTGCTCTCGAAAGAAGAATACGAAAAGGCTTTACAGGCAGAGGCTGCTCAGAAAGAAGAAGAAGAGAAGCCCAAGCGTCGTAAAACAACGCGCAAGGCAAAGAGCAAATAAAAGCCTAAGCCGGTATAAAGCCAAGCATGAGGCGCTCATTTGTACAATGAGCGCCTTTTTTGTACCTTCATGTTGTCTAAAAAAATCACAATAAGTTATGCAAGACGACAACAAGCAGAATATCAACATAGAAATATCGGAAGAGGTAGCACAAGGCTTTTATTCCAACTTGGCCATGATTGCCCACTCGCCCAGCGAGTTTGTGCTGGATTTTATTCAAATGCTGCCGGGCATGCCCAAAGCGAAAGTGAAAAGCCGTGTGATTATGACGCCCGAACATGCCAAACGCCTTTTATTGGCTTTGGAAGACAACATTAAAAAATATGAAGCCCACTTTGGCGAGATTACCCTTCAAGCCGGTAAAAATCAACATATCCCTTATAGCGGACCAATGGGAGAAGCCTGATGCAATACACGATTCATCCGGAAACCCTTGCTTTTTTGCAGGGCATAGGGCAAAATAACAACCGCGAATGGATGCAGGCGCACCGGCAAGCATATGAGTGGGCAAAGCAAAACTTTTCGGAGTTTGTTGAAGCCTTCATTCAGTCCACCATGCACTTGCATCGCCAAGAAAACCTGCATGCTGCCCGGTGCATATTTCGCTTGGCGCGCGATACCCGTTTTAGTAAAGATAAAAGCCCTTACAAAACCAATTTTGGAGCCTTTATTGCACCGGAAGGGTGCAAAAGTGGGTGGGCAGGCTTTTATTTACACATAGAGCCGGCAGCATCTTTTGTAGCCGCAGGTTTGTATGCCCCGGCTACCGCGCAGCAAAAAGCGGTACGTCAGGAAATATACTACGAAGCGGAAAAGCTGCTTTCGATCTTGCAGCAAAGCACCTTTGCACGCTATTTCCCGGAAGTGGAAGGGCAGAAACTACGGCGTTTGCCCAAAGAATATGCTGATGCGCCGGAGGCACTGCATACCTTGCTTCGCCATAAACAGTGGATTGTACGTAAGCAATGCAGTGATGAGGAGGTGTTGGCGCCCGATTTTATGAATCGCCTGCTGGCCTATGCCACCGTTGTGCAGCCATTTATCGATTTTTTGAATACCGCCTTGCAGGAGCCCGAAGAATCATAGAGACTCTTTGGCTGTAATCCTTCACTTCCTTTTGAATTTTGTTAATTTTGAGCCTAATACTACCGTCTCATTAAACGAGAGAATCATGTTGCGACATTCAATCTTTTGCGTGTTTTGGTTGCTGCTGACGGCAGGTAGCCCGGCATGGGCACAGTCGAGCAAATATGAGGCGCTTTTTACCGAAGCGGTTCGCTATACCGACACAGGCCAATGGGCAGAAGCGGCACGCATATGGGCACAGCTGCGCGTGAGCGAGCCCGCCAACCCCTATGAGGTGGAAGCCTACTATTTCTCTGCACTTTGTGCCTTTCAAATGCAACAATACGACGATGCCGAAGCTTTTTTACTCAACATATTGAACCGAACCACCCCTTGGGAGCGCATAGACGAGGTGTTTTACTTACTTGCCAACATAGCTTTTGAAAAAGAAGAGGACCCGCTTGCTTTCCGTTATATTGCAAAAATCGACAACATAGACCTGCACAACGCAGCCAACAGCATGAAAGGCTACTACCTTCAGCGGCGCCCCCGCAAAGTATTGGAAAACCTTCTTGCTCTGTATCCCGAAGACTTGTTCTTGGCTCAAATCATGGTCAATCATTTGGCGAAGCATGCACGTAGTGTAGAGGACATCTCACTGATGAAACGGCTCATTGCCGAGTATAACCTCGAAGTGCCCGAATCAATTAGCATAGAAGTGGTGCGCCCGCAAAACGACACGCTTTACGCCGTGCTCTTTTACAACTTCTCTCTGGACACCTTGAAAACCATCGATACCCTTACTTACAAGCAGCGTATGATGCACAGCCCCGGCGCTTCGGCTTTTTGGGCTGCCAAGGCGGCGGAAGCCATCGTCGATTCGCTGGGCAAGCGCTGGGTTTTGGTAGCCTACGACTGGCAAAGAGCAAAAGATTCTTTATTTGCATGGGCAGAATACGGTGAGTTTGCTTTTGCCGATGCCATGATTGCTTCGCCTGAAATGGACGCCTACCTGCTGCAGCTGCGGCTGGCCGAAAAATTGGGAATCCCGGTGGTGCAAGTACATCATGGGAGTGAGCACCTTGCAGCCTCGCCTTTTAGTATTGTGATGCGCGCCTCTGAACATCATGAGAGCCGCGCCATGGCTTCTTTCCTGATACAAAAAGTGAAAACACGGGGTATATTGCTGTACACCGAAGAAATGGCAGGCAAAGCCCGGGCTCAAATGGACCGGCTGCGCACCGAAGGCATCAATTTAAGTGCTCGTCTTGTTAAAAGTGAAGACTTGCCACGACTGTCCACCTTACTAAGCGAATGGGGCGTGGCTTCCTTTGACTTTGTATATTGTTTAAGCACAAGCCAGCTGTTTGAAAAGCTCATGCTACAATATTGGAAAGACAAAGAGCTTAAAAATATGCTGCTGGTGCCCGATGAATGGCGCTTGCATGGGCATTTGGAGGCCAAAGAGCTCAGTGGCATGCCCGTGTATTTTGTTGCCCCCGAATTTCGCCCTTTCAACACCAAAGAACCTTTTTTGGCGAAGTTCAATTGGTGGGCATATCGCATTGCACACACCGGCAACTACCGCCGCCCGCCCATAGAAGCTTACCTTACTTATGATGCCTTGCGTTTGTTGGGGCGTGCTTTGCAAGCAGACCCCGCCACAGGCTGGCTGTCGCTTGCCGGAAATCCCCCAACAGCCATGACACTGCGTCCTTATCTTTTCAAAAAAGAAAAAGGGCAAGGACTTATCAATATATTTGTGCCTATACTGAAATACGAAGAAGAAAAAATACAGATTGTAAACTATCCTGTTCACAACTAGCTTTTACTATTATGAATATCGACAAAAGTGTAGTTCTGTTTGACCGCGCTAAGAAAGTAATTCCCGGTGGGGTTAATTCACCGGTGCGTGCTTTTCAAGCCGTAGGGGGACAACCTTTGTTTATTAAGAAAGCCGAAGGGGCTTACCTCTATGACGAAGACGGAAACCGTTATATCGACTGCATCAACTCTTGGGGCCCCATGATTTTGGGGCATGCCTATGCCCCCGTGGTAGAAGCCATTCAAAAAGCGGCGGCCGATTCCCCCTCGTTTGGTGCGCCTACCCGGCTTGAAGTCGAAATGGCAGAACTGATTATTTCCATGGTGCCTTCGGTTGAAATGGTGCGCATGGTCAACTCCGGAACCGAAGCCACCATGTCGGCCATTCGCTTGGCGCGTGGCTATACCGGACGCCACAAGATTATTAAATTCGATGGGTGTTATCATGGGCATGGTGACTCCTTCCTCATAGCTGCCGGCAGTGGGGCGGCTACCATGGGCACCCCCAATAGCCCGGGGGTAACGCCGGGAACGGCACAAGACACCCTCATAGCCCCTTACAACGACCTGGAAGCCGTGGAAGCCTTGGTTGCACAATTCCCCGAACAAATAGCTGCCATCATTGTGGAGCCGGTAGCCGGCAATATGGGATGTGTGCTGCCTAAGCCCGGTTATTTGCAAGGGCTGCGTGACCTGTGCGACAAACATGGTATTGTGTTGATTTTTGATGAAGTGATGACAGGCTTCCGTCTGGCACCCGGTGGGGCACAAGAGCGCTTTGGTATCTTGCCCGACCTCACCACCTTAGGAAAGGTGATTGGCGGCGGAATGCCCGTGGGGGCATACGGTGGCAAGCGCGAAATCATGGAAAAGGTGTCGCCTGTGGGTAAGGTATATCAAGCCGGTACGCTCTCGGGAAACCCCGTAGCCATGGCGGCAGGGTTGGCCATCTTGCGTGAATTGCGCGAAAACTCGGCCATATATGCCCGCCTTGAAAGCATTGGTGACAAGCTGTACAAGGGCATGAAAGAAGAGCTGGAAAAGCGTGGGTTAAACTTTACTATGAATAAAATAGGGTCAATGCTCAATGTTTTCTTTACAGAGCAGCCGGTGTATGATTTTGCTACAGCTAAAACTTGTGACCTGCAGCTGTTTGCCGGGTATTTCCAAGCAATGCTGCGCCGTGGGGTTTACCTGGCACCTTCGCAATTTGAAAGCTGGTTTTGTTCGGCAGCCCTGAGCGAAGAAGACATTCAGCATATCATACAGGCACATGCCGAATCCTTAGATGAAATCATGGAACAATAAGCACCACATTTTATGAAAAGATATATTCCGGTATTTGGGCTTGCATTGGCAGTGATTATCATAGATCAGCTGGTCAAACTGTGGGTGGCTCATAATATGCAACTGGGCGAAGAAATCCCCATATTTGACGGCTGGTTCAAGTTGCACTACACACTCAATGAAGGAATGGCTTTTGGGGCAACTTTTGGTGGTAGCTATGGCAAACTGTTGCTTACCACTTTTCGCATCATTGCTATGGGCGTCATTGCCTACTATCTGGTACATATCGTAAAGAAAGGCATGCCCCGCGGTTTGCAGCTGTGTGTGGCTCTTATTTTAGGAGGAGCCGTGGGCAACCTTATCGATAGTGTCTTTTATGGTGTTTGGCTCAACAATGCCCCGCTGCATGCACCCATGCCATGGCTTTATGGGCAGGTGGTCGATATGTTTTACATAGACATATGGGAAGGCTATGTGCCCGAGTGGATGCCCCTGATTGGGGGCGACTATATGGCACTGTGGCCTATTTTCAACGTCGCCGATGCAGCTATATTCGTGGGAGTGGCAGCTATCTTGCTTTTTCAAAAGCGCTTTTTTAAAGAAGATATTCACAACCAAGAACAGCAGCAAGCGGCAGAACAAGAGCAGAAGGCGTGACTGCGCTTGTAATAACATGACGAAAAAGCAGATGTGCTTGTGCGCATCTGCTTTTTATTATGGGGTTGGCTTATTCTTCTTCGTCTTTTAATTGATTGAAAGGCAAATCGTCTCTGTCTTTTAATTTTTTGTCTTTTACCTTCCGGTTCAAAAACTCATTGATTTTATCGATGTCATAGGTGCTGTTGATTTCCCCAAATGAGTTGATGGTAATATCAAAGCCTTCTAATTCAGGATGAACGCGTGGCTTACCTTTGTCTTTAAGACGTTTACTTTTTTTACTCATGGCTACAGTTTGGTTTTTGAGACTTTTCACTAAAACAGTGGCGCCCCCTTGAGAGTTTCTTGCAAACAGTTGAAAAAGCGCTATCTTCTATAATTTTGCTTTTGCCAAAGCAACAGAAAAAGTTATTTTTGTGCATATCGTTAAATATTAAATTCATTGTTATGAGCGTTTTGGTCAATAAGAATTCTCGCGTTATCGTTCAGGGATTTACAGGCTCTGAAGGTACCTTTCACGCGGAGCAAATGATAGAATATGGCACCAATGTGGTAGGGGGCGTAACACCCGGCAAAGGCGGACAAAAACATTTGGACCGTCCGGTGTTTAACACTGTAAAAGAAGCCGTAGAACAAGTACAAGCCAACGTATCTATTATTTTCGTACCACCGGCTTTTGCTGCCGATGCCATCATGGAAGCCGCCGATGCCGGTATTGAGGTGATCATCGCCATCACTGAGGGCATTCCGGTGCGTGATATGATGTATGTGAAGGAGTACTTGAAAGGCAAAAAATCCCGCTTGATAGGACCCAACTGCCCCGGTGTGATTACCCCCGGTGAAGCCAAAGTAGGCATTATGCCCGGTTTCGTATTTAAGCCCGGTAAAATCGGTATTGTATCGAAATCAGGCACACTTACCTACGAAGCCGCCGACCAAGTGGTAAAAGCCGGCTTGGGTATCTCTACAGCCATTGGTATTGGGGGCGACCCCATCATTGGTACTTCCACCAAAGAAGCCGTAGAGCTGTTGATGAATGACCCCGAAACCGAAGGCATCATCATGATTGGGGAAATTGGCGGGGGCATGGAAGCCGAAGCAGCCCGCTGGATTAAAGAGCATGGTACCAAGCCCGTAGTTGGTTTTATTGCCGGACAAACAGCCCCCAAAGGACGTCGCATGGGGCATGCCGGTGCCATCGTGGGCGGAAAAGATGATACCGCACAGGCTAAAATGAAGATTATGGCAGAGTGCGGCATTCATGTAGTGAAATCACCTGCTGAAATAGGCAGCACAATGGTTGAAGCATTAAAAGCTGCAGCCAATGCCTAATGTTTCAATGCAGAGGCCATAAAAGTCATAAACAGCCCGGCATGGATGCATGCCGGGTTTTTGTTTTGTGCCACACTGTCAGCTTGTAGTGCCACTTTGTCGGAAAATGCAAGGCGGCATATTGTTTGTTTTATCTTATTAAAAAAATAGAGAAAGGAGGGAATAGTGATGTTGGCAATAGACAAACAACTAACCAAACAGCTGGCAAAGCAAGCGCAATGCCTGACGGTAACGCAAGGCGGTATTGTGCCTACCCGTGTGCAACTGCAACAAACGGCCAATGCCTACGTTGCCGAGTTCTACACGCCTACCTTGGAGTATGAAAATTATGGTGTAGAGATACAAAACGGGCAACTGGTTGTATTTACTCATAATGAGTTGACTCATAGCGAAGACGGCATGGTGTTTCCCATGTTTATGGGCGTGTATCCAATTTTGCCTCATGTAGATGCACAGCGTATTGAAGCCATTTTTGAAGATGGGGTTTTACGAGTAATAGCACCTTTTCGTGAGGGAATACGCAATATCAACAAGAAGATTCAAATCAAAAAAGCAGACAACAACCATTAAAAAAAGAAGGCTCTTTTTGTAGAAAGAGCCTTGCTTTTGTGTGCAGGAAGAAACAGGGATTAAGGTCTGCCCTCGCTGAATTTTTCCATTTCTTTTTCGAAGGTCTGCTTAAACTTCTCATAATCATAATCGATGCGCATGCGTTCTTCACGTGATAGCTTTTGCATACGCTCGTTGTAAGCTTCCAGCAGTTTTTCAGAAGCCAATTCTATGGCAATATAGGTTTTGTATTTATTATCTTTGGTTTTTACTTGCTTTTCGCAAATGGTGCGAATGCCATTCAGCTCCTGATTTACTACTTCGCGGTTTAAGCTCTCGTAGCGCTCTTCTACTTCTTCCCGGTTGTTGAATTCCCGCGAGTTCACATAGTTGTCGGTAACACCTTTTAAGACGGTAGAGATGCTGGCAGCCAATTCGGCGCGTGCGTTGCTCAGGGCTTTCTTCTTGGCTGTCATTTGGTCATAGCTTTCGCCAATGGCATTGGCACGGAAAACATCTTTGCTGGTCCAGTACTCGGGACCGGAGCAAGGTACAATCACTTCTTGCTCATCGGGTGGCAGGCTTGCCTTTTTCTTACATGCACTGAAAAGCAAAGTGCCACTCAACAAGAATACGCTTAAATAGATGATCTTTTTCATAACTATATTCGTTTGATGTTCGACATTTTATGCTATATGCATTTTTGATGCCAAACTGATGTATAAGCATCAAAAAAATCACGAGACTTGACTGCGCAGCCACCGGCAAAAAGCCTGAAAAGCTCTGGCACGATGGCTGATTTTATTTTTTTCGTCGAGTGGCATCTCTGCAAAAGTGCGCGTATCGCCTGCAGGGCAAAATACCGGGTCGTAGCCGAAACCTTGTGTGCCGCGAGGCATATGTGTGATGTGCCCTTCTACGATTCCTTCGAATAGGTGCTCTTGTCCGTCTGTATCGATGAAGGCAATGCAAGTGCGGAAACGGGCTTGCCGGTTTTCTATGCCCTGTAGCGCTTCGAGTAGCTTTTTCACATTGTCGCTATCACTTTTTTGGGGACCGGCATAGCGTGCCGAATACACGCCCGGTGCACCCTGCAATGCCTTTACCTCCAGGCCGGTATCATCGGCAAAAACAGGAATATGGTAATGTGTCCATATATGGCGCGCCTTAAGCATGGCGTTGCCTTCAAGGGTTTCGGCTGTTTCGGCAATGTCTTCGGTGCAACCTATGTCGTCTAAGCTGACCAACAAAAAAGGAAGTCCCGCTTCCTGAAAGAGCTGCCGGACTTCCTTTAGTTTGTTTGCATTATGGGTAGCAAAGCAAATCTTTTCCATTATTCACCGGGTAATATGCGTTCTTTTACTTCTATTTCAAAAACCAGCGGTTCATAGGGGGGGATACTGCCACTACCATTTTTGCCATAACCTACGTCGGAAGGTACAAACAGCACCCCCCGTTCGCCTACATACATTTGCGAAACACCTATCTGCCAGCCCTCTATCACGGTACTCAGGTTGACAGGGTCACTCGCGTCTGTTTGGGTCGTATCGCGCGGGAACAAGAAAAATCTAAAGTCACTGCCACTGTCGTAGGTTTTATCTTCTACAGAGCGCAGAATGTAATTCACCACTACATTGACGGAGTCGCCTACTTGTTCAGCCCCATCGGGGGGCGCTATCAAACGCACATATTTCACGCCCTTGTCCAGTTCCACCACATTGGAATAGCCCTTCCGGGCAATATAGTCGTCGATAAGCTGCGCGTCGGTTTTTACTGCTTTCAAAGCCAGGTCAACCCGTATGGGCGAATAAGGGGGCATGAAGGGAGTGCCCCTTTCGCCATAGCCACGCAAATAGTTGACCAAAAATATACCGTTTTGCCCGGGTTTCATCAAATCAACCATTTGACTGATGCCGATGGGCAGGGTCAGTGTGTTGTAGGCATAGGTGGTACCATAAGGGAAGCGCAAGGTGTCGTTGCCGGCACGCTTATAGCGGTCATCAATTAAGGTTTCGTAGGGTAAAAGATAGGTTTCATATTGAATGAACACATGATGAAAGAGTGAGTCGTTGGCAGCTTGAGTACTTGTAGGCGTGCCTTCTACATAATAATAGACACCATCTTCCGTCTTTTGCATTTGCAGCCCCTTGTCTGCAATATACTGCTGAATGATGCTTTCGTTTTCTTTGATTTTTTTGTCGAGAAACTCCGCTTGCTCGTTGGTATTTTTGCATGCGCCCAGAGCAAAGAGCGCCAGCAGGCCGGCTGCCGTGCAGAATCGCTTCATAGTTTATTCTTTTTCTATTTTTTTCTCTTTGCGTATGTCCACTATTTCTATATCAAAAATAAGAATGGAGTTAGGCGGAATGGCTTCGCCCATGCGTCTTGCGCCGTAACCTAAATAAGAAGGAACAATCAGTTTGCCTTTTTCACCTTTGCGGAAGAGGGCAATGCCTTCGTCCCATCCTTTGATGACTTCACCTTTGCCCAGGACAAACTCGAACGGCTGTGCATCTTTGTTTGACTCGATGAGTGTGTCGGGTTTGGCAAGCAGCTGTAAAGAGTAATACACGCTCACTACATCGCCGGCTTGGGCAAGTGGTCCGTCGGTGGTTACTTCTTTTATGTAATACAAGCCGTTTTCAGTGGAGTCGGCTTTTAGCCCGTTCTTCTTTAAATATTCACGTATTTGAGCGCGCTCGCTTTGCTCTACTTGGGCACGTTGCTGCTGTTGCATCTGTTCAAATTGCTTTTTGAAGTAGTCCGGCGTTTTTACGTCCAGAATGGTAACGGTGTATTCAATATCGCTGCCGGGTTTGAGATATTCAGGAAATTCGGGCATGCTGATTTGCTTGACGACCGAGTCGGCGGGTACCCAAATACGGGCGCTGTCGCCTTTGTGCAGCAGCAAAAACGGCTCCAAGAAAGAGCCTTTCGGCGGGTTCACAATAGGGCGATAAAGGATAGGCGTGTTGAAAGGATAGGTGGTTTGCAAAATGGTATCATTACCGCTGCGTGTGGTGCCTTTTACCTGAAGATGAAAAGATACCAAGCTGCCATCCGTAATGGCAGTGGAGTCGGGATGTTGTGACAGGATTTCATAACGTACGCCCGAGGGGAGTTCTTCTACCGTGGAGGTAGATTGGTCGCAGCTGATGAGCAGAGCCGGAAAAAGGGCTGCACTCAACAAGGCATATAGGTGCTTCAGCATAAATTTTTTACCTTTTGACATTTAACAGTTGCTCTTTGTATTGAGGTAACAAACTTAAAAATAATTTTTCGGTTTCTTCAAGAGACACATGAGAAGCACCACCGGCGGCATTTTTATGCCCGCCGCCATTGAAGTGGGCTTGTGCAAACTCGTTTACGGGGAAGCTGCCAATCGAACGGAAAGATATTTTTATTTTCCCTTCCTTTTCCATGAAGATGGCAGCAAATACAATGTCCCGAATAGAAAGAGCGTAGTTTACGAAGCCTTCGGTGTCGCCTTTCTCGGTGCAAAAGCGTTCCTGTTCGTCGGCACTTAGGGTAAAGTAAGCGGTGCGGTATTCAGGTAGAACCCGCAATTTTTCCGATAGAAGATAGCCGAGCAGGCGCAGGCGGTTTTCGGAGTTGTTGTCGTAGATGCGATAGTGTATGGTGGAGGTGGGTACGCCAATATCTATCATATGCCCGGCAATTTCATGCACTTCCCGGCTGGTGGAAGGGTATTTGAAAGAGCCTGTGTCGGTTACTATACCCGCATAAATGGCTTCGCCAATGTGAGGGTCAAGCAGTTCGAGGTCGCCCATGGCAGCTATCAAACGATACACCATTTGTGCGGTAGCAGCGGCTGCCGGGTCCCAAAAATGGAAGGTGGCCTGTATGGTCGGGGCTATGTGGTGGTCGAGGAGCAAACTGGGTTTGTCGAGTCCGCTAAACAAAGGTTCGAGTGCTTCCATACGGGAGGGTACCGAAAAATCGAGATAAGCGACCAAATCACACGCATCAATGGCTTGCTTTATATCTTCGGTTTTGGCTTCTTCAAAAACAATGACTTCGCCGTCCTGAGGCAGCCATTCCAAGAAGCCGGGATAAGCGCTGGGGCTAATAACGAGCGTTTGATGTCCTTTCTTCTTCAGATACCGGGCCAATCCCAAAGCAGAGCCTAAGGCGTCGGCATCGGGGTTGTGATGCATGGTAATGGCTACTTTTCTGGGCACTGAAAGGAAGTCCTCCAATGCCTTGACCATGTCTGTTTGTATCGACGGACCTTCTAACATAACTGTTTTATTGTGTTCGAATTAGCAAATATCGGAAAAAAAGTAGAAAGCTGTGCGGTCTGTTTGTGTTTGCCGGGTGGGGGCTTCAGTAGTTCTGCAGCCGGTCGTAAAGCAGTTGTGGAGCAGGCGCGGGTGAAAGGTGTTCAATAATATTCCCTTCGGGCGTGAGTACCAACACAAAGGGGCGCTCTTCGCTCAGAAAACGCAGCTTGTGGCGGTCGGGCAGTTGTCGAAACAGAAAATAACCGGCTATGGCATACCGGAGCGTCCAGCTTCGCAAAGGGGCATATTGCAAGTATTGAGTAAAGACAGATTCGCAGGCTTCGCAGTTCTTTTCGCCTATCACTGCCCACACCAGGGCACGCCGGTTGTTTTTGGCTTTCCTAAGCGCCGCCTTGTAACTCTGTTCATAAACAAACGAAGCCGCCGCCCCAATATTGGCAGCTGTTTGTAAGAGGCTGTCGGTGAGCAGGGGAGCGGGCAGGTAGCCCGTAATTTCGGCTTGTGTACGCTCTTTGTCGTTGAGCACAAAGACCGCAGGCAAAGAGCGGTAGTTCAGAAGGTTGCGAAAGTAGCGGTTGGCATCGCGTGTGATATCTATCAGGTAGGCATCGAAATAGGGCGTTAAGCGTTGATACAGGCTGTCTTGCAGCCATGTCTCTACAAATAACTGATGGCAGGCATAGCATTCCGGGTGTGTCACCCATGCCAGAATAAGTTTGCCGCTTCGTTTGGCGCTCTTGAGCGCTTCTTGCCATTCGCCGCTCATGGCGGCGGCTGCCGAATCATAGCGGGCTGCCATTTGTGTTCTTAAAAAATGCGTATGGCGCTTCTGCGCCCATTCATATGCCCGGAAGCCGCTTTGGGTCCATAGCAACGAATCGTTGGGGGCATACAGCGATAAAGCCGGCAGGTGGGTGAGGGCAACGCCTTTTTGCTCTGTGTAAAGGCGCCGTTCATAATGCAGGCTGTCTTGTGTGGGGACCCACAAAGCAAGAACGCTATCCAGCCGGGCACAAGGGCGGCATCCTTCGCGGTACCAATGCACCAAATAATATTTTTTTGATAGCTTTACTTCTTGCGACCAAGCGGCAAAGCTTTGAAGCAAAAGACAGCAGATAAGCACAAATCCCGGACGATACATGTTAAACAAAACTCAGGCGATTATTCTTCATACACTGAAATATAGAGAATCTTCTTTGATTGTACATACTTACAGCCGGGAGCAGGGCAGGTTGTCCTTAGTGGTGAATGGTGTGCGTAAAGCCAAACCGTCGTTTCCTATGGGTTGGTTTCAGCACATGAGTGTGTTGGATATGGTGGTGTATCTGCCCAAGCAAAGCGGCGGCTTAGGACGGCTAAAAGAAGCCACGCCTTTATGGCTTCCCATGGTGCGCCTCTCTCATCCGCTAAAAGTGTCGATACTGTATTTTCTGGCAGAGCTGCTTTATAAAACGCGCAAAGAAGAGACGGCTGACCCGGCCATGTTTGATTTCGTGCATCATGCATTGCTGGTATTGGAAGAAACACCACAGCTGCGTACCTATGCCCTTTGGTTTTTACTACACTATTTGGCACAAATGGGCTTAATGCCGGCTCATGAGACGCAGCTGCTGCAAGAACTCAATGCACACACACCTTATCATTTCGATGCTTCGCTTGCCCCTGCGCTTGCTTGCCTGAATGCACCAATGCCGCCACAGCAGGTGCCGTTGTCGACTGCCCTGCGCAGCGACCTGCTGGAGGCTTTGCTTCGCTTGATTAGCGAGCACACCACACACTTTGAAGAAATACGCAGTCTTTCTATTCTGCGCGATATTATGTAAGTTGTAAAACAAAGAGTACCATGAGAACAATTGCACTTGCTGTTTATTTCACTTTGTTATCGGTAGTCATGCAGGTATATGCACAAGACAAAGACAAACCGGCATACGTCATCTTTGATGCCAAAGGCAAGCAAATAACCTATGGCACCATGCTGAAACGCCTTGAAGCAGCCGACGTGGTATTGTTCGGCGAACAGCACAACAATAGCCTTGCCCATTGGCTGGAGTGGGAGCTGCTGCGCGATTTGACCACCGCCATGCCCGGGACCTATGCCTTGGGGCTGGAAATGTTCGAAGCCGACGACCAACTGATATTGGATGAATACCTGCGTGGACAAATCAAAGAATCCTACTTCCTAAAAGAAGCCAAGGTGTGGGACAACTACCGCACCGACTATCGCCCCTTGATAGAGTGGGCAAAGCAGCACAACATACCGGTTTGGGCAACCAATGTGCCCCGCCGCTATGCCCACATGGTGGCACACCTCGGGCCGGCCATACTCGACAGCCTGCCGGCGCAAGCCAAAGCATGGATGGCCCCTTTGCCCATCACCATAGACCAAGAGCTGCGCGGCTACAGCCAAATGCGCGAGATGATGGGCGGAAACCACGGACAAGGCATGCAAGCCACTAACTTCGTAGCGGCACAAGCTTTGAAAGATGCCACCATGGCTTATTTTATTGTGCAGGCACTTGAACAAAAAAGCAAGCTCATTCATTATCATGGCAGCTTCCATTCCGACTACCACGAAGGCATTGTGTGGTATCTGCGGCGCTTGCGCCCCGGCTTGCGCTTGCTGACCATCAGTTGCGTGGAGCAAGAGCAGTTGAAAAAGTTGGAGGAAGTGCATCAGGAAAAAGCCGATTTTATAATTGTCTTCCCTGCCGGCATGCACAAGAGCTATTGAATACGGGCTTGCGCTATTTCGAATGCTCTTTGTTGAATTGAATGTGTTTTTATGTAATTTTGAAAAGAAAAAGTTGTATTAAAACAATTTATACCTAAGCCATGAAAAACACAGCAACAACCGACTTGGAGCAGAAGCGCAATGCCGACGAAATGAAACAAAAACTGTTTCAACTCAAAAGCCGCCTGGAGAAAGTATATTTGGGAGGAGGAGAGAAGCGTATTGAAAAACAGCATAAGCAAGGCAAACTGACAGCCCGCGAACGTATCGATTATTTGTTGGATAAAGACAAGCCACGGCTCGAAATTGGGGCATTGGCTGCCTATGGCATGTATGAGGAAGAGGGCGGATGCCCTTCGGCCGGTGTGGTGGTGGTGATGGGCTACGTGAGTGGGCGCCAATGCATAGTGGTTGCCAACGATGCTACAGTGAAAGCAGGCGCATGGTTCCCCATGACCGCCAAAAAGAACTTGCGGGCGCAAGAAATAGCCATGGAAAACCGCATCCCTATCATTTATTTAGTCGATAGTGCCGGCGTATATCTGCCCATGCAAGCCGAAGTATTCCCCGACAAAGAGCATTTCGGACGCATTTTCAGAAACAATGCGGTCATGTCGGCAGAAGGCATCCCGCAAATTGCTGCCATCATGGGCAGCTGTGTGGCAGGTGGCGCCTACTTGCCCATCATGTCCGATGAGGCACTCATCGTAAAAGGTACCGGTTCGGTATTCCTGGCAGGTCCTTATTTGGTGAAGGCGTCCATAGGCGAAGACGTAGATGCCGAAACTTTGGGCGGGGCAAGCACCCACTGCGAAATATCGGGCGTTACGGACAATATGTACGATTCGGATGAGGAGTGCCTGGATGCCATCAAAAAAATTATGGATAAGATGGGGCACTTCCCCAAAGCCGGCTTTGACCGTGCGGAGCCGGCGCCCCCAAAAGAAAACCCGGAAGAAATCTACAGCCTGTTACCGGCCGACCGCGTGAAGCCTTACGACATGCGCGAAATCATCAAGCGTTTGGTCGATAACTCTGAGTTTGAGGAATACAAGCCACTGTACGGCAAAACCATCATTTGTGCCCGTGCGCGCATCGATGGCTGGGCTGTGGGCATTGTGGCCAATCAACGCTCCATTGTGAAATCGAAAAAAGGCGAAATGCAGATGGGCGGTGTCATTTATTCCGACTCTGCCGACAAAGCAGCCCGCTTTATCATGCTTTGCAACCAACAACAGATACCCTTGGTCTTTTTGCAAGATGTAACCGGCTTCATGGTAGGGAGCCGGTCCGAACATGGCGGCATCATTAAAGACGGTGCCAAAATGGTGAATGCCGTGGCGAACTCTGTGGTACCCAAATTTACCATCATTGTGGGCAACTCGTACGGTGCCGGCAACTACGCCATGTGTGGCAAAGCCTATGACCCCCGTTTGATTTATGCCTGGCCCACGGCACAAATCGCTGTGATGAGCGGGGCATCGGCTGCCAAAACACTCTTGCAAATCAAGGTGGCATCACTCAAAGCCAAAGGAAAAGAAATCAGCCCGGAGGAAGAAAAGCAACTATTGGAAGAAATCACCACCATGTACAACGAGCAGCTGTCGCCTTACTATGCGGCTGCCCGCTTGTGGGTCGATGGCATCATAGACCCACTCGAAACACGCAAAGTAATATCGATGGGCATAGAAGCAGCAAATCATGCGCCCATCACCAAGCGCTTCAATGTGGGCGTAATACAAACTTAAAGCCCCAAGTGGCTGTTTCTCATATGGAAGACCTGCCGGATACACTCCGGCAGGTTTTTTGACCATCTGTCAATGCATGTCAAAACCCAATGAATACATGAACGAACGCGAACTACAGGCTCTTATTACACTATTGGACGACGAAGACGAAGTGGTGTACCGGGAAGTAAGCAACCGTTTGCTTTCCTTAGGCGAAAGAGCCATCCCTTATCTCGAGCGGGCATGGGAGGCTTCTCTGAACCCTTTGGTGCAGAGCCGTATTGAAGGACTCATCCACCGCATGCAGTTCGAATCTTTAAAAGAAGACCTGCAAGCATGGATGGAGTATGAACAAGAAAATTTGCTCAAGGGGATGTGGTTGCTGGCGCGCTATCAATATCCCGACTTGTCATTTGAAGACCTTGCCCAAGAGTTCAATCGCCTGTATTATGATGTGTGGTTTCAGTTTCGTGAAGGGTTGCACCCGCTCGACCAAATACAGCTGCTCAATCGCGTATTTTTTAAAGAATGGAAATTCACGGGCAACACCCAAAACTTTCATGCCCCTTCCAACAGCATGATTCATTTGGTGCTCGAAAGCCGCAAGGGCAACCCCCTGACGCTCTGTGTGCTTTACCTGCTGGTTGCACAGCGCTTGAACCTGCCCGTGTACGGCGTGAATTTGCCCGTGGTGTTTGTTTTGCTTTATCGCAGTCGTGAGTTAGAGTGCTACATCAATGTTTTTAACCAAGGCTCTGTCTTTGTAAGGAACGACATAGAAGAATATCTCAAACAATTGAACGTAGAGCCGCAACCTGCTTTCTTTGAGCCCTGTACGCATGCCGATATTTTGGCGCGTGCCTGCCGGAATCTTATTTTTTCATTTAAAGAGTTGGGCGAAACACACAAAGTGGCAGAAGTAGAGCAGCTCTTGGAAATAGTGGAGCATTATAAATAAGGTTCGTCCACCCGGCGTCGGCGTATCACTTGGGCCGGTGTGCCATAGGCCACCACTTCCGCAGGCACATGCCGTAGCACCAAAGCGCCCGCCCCTATGACCGTGTCATGACCTATACAAACACGCTGAAGCAGACGTGCCCCCAGTCCTATGGCTGCGCGCTGTCCGATGCGCACTTGTCCGCCGGTAATTACCCCCGGTGCCAGGCTGCTGAATGCATCCATATAGCTGTCATGGTCCAACGAGGCGTGATGATTGATGATGCAGCCGCGCCCTACATGGCAACGAACGCCCACCACGGCCATGGCTGCTACGAAGCTGCCGGCATCGATGTGTGCCGACGCAGCCACTACGCTGTCCGGATGGCACACGGTAGCCCACTCTACGGCATGAAGTGCTTCTATTTGAGTCATGAGCTGCGCCCGCCGGTAATTATCGCCTATGCCTACAATCCATGCACAGGGCGCGCAGCGGGCTTGCCACCCTGCAATCATTTCGGCAGCTTGTTCAGGATGCTGTGCCATCCATTGAGCATCGAGCTCAATATGCGTGATGGTGGCATACATACCACTCAAGGCAGCGGCATCGGCAACGACGGCGGCGTGCCCGCCCTTCCCCACAATTACCAACTGCTTTTCTTTGCGCTGCTTTTGTATTCTCATAATGAACAAGCTACCTTTGTTGTGCGTTTGTAAATAAAAACAACGGACAATATTATGCAAACCCTGAAGCCAAAGCGCTATGTGAATGTGTACACAGAGGCGAACCCCAACCCACAGTCTCTTAAGTTTGTGGTGAACTTTATGCTGGTTGCCGATGGTGAAAGTTATGAGTTTACGCCGGAGCATGCAGAAGGTTCGCCCTTGGCAGAAACCATTTTTAAAGAGTTCCCTTTTGTAGAAAAAGTGTTTATTGCTGCCAACTTCATCACACTGACCCGTAACGAAAGCATCGAGTGGGAAGAAGTAGTGCGTCAAATCAAACAGTTTGTGCAGCAGTATTTGGAAGAAGAAAAGCCGGTATTGGCGCAAAGTGCGGCCGTAAGCAGCAATGCCATCCGCGAAGGCGATTCGTTGATAGTGCAAAAGATAAAAAGCATCTTGGACGAGTACGTGCGCCCGGCCGTAGAGCAAGACGGTGGCGCCATTACCTTCCATTCCTTCGACGAAGCCACCGGACAGGTGAAGGTATTGTTGCAGGGGGCGTGCAGTGGTTGCCCTTCTTCTACCATGACCCTGAAAGCCGGTATTGAAAACCTGCTTAAACGTATGGTGCCCGAAGTGAAAGAGGTAGTTGCCGAAGGTGTTTAAATACGACGAACAACCGGTACTCAGTGAATAAACATCTTGTCATAACCCTTTTTGCGCCCTATATCAGCCCGGCCTGTTATAGGGTGCTGCTTTTTTTGAGAAGGAAATGAAACTATGAGCCTGACAACCCAAGAACTACTGACTTTCTACGAACGCGACAGCCTGGTGCAGCTTTTACACCACCATCTTTCGCAAGGAAATGCCAAAGTACACGCAAAAGGGCTGAGCGGCAGTTTGCCCGCAGTGCTGGTGGCTGCTTTGGCGCGCCTTGAGCCTTCCAAAGTGCATACGTTGGTATTGAACGACAGGGAAGAGGCTATTTACTTTTTCAATGACCTGCAAAATCTGCTGCCCGGTCGTCAGGTGATGCTTTACCCCTCGTCTTACCGGCGCCCTTATCACTACGAAGAAGTAGAAAACGCCAATGTATTGATGCGCTCGGAGGTGCTGAATGCCTTGCGCAAGCGCACGGTACAGGCGCCTTTGATAGTCACCTATCCCGAAGCACTGTTTGAAAAGGTAGTCAACAAACGTACGTTGGTAGAGAATACTTTCCCCATACGGATAGGCGACAAGCTGGATACTGCCTTCTTAACGGAGTTTTTGAGCACCTATGACTTTGAAGCAAGCGAGTTTGTATATGAACCGGGGCAGTTTGCTGTGCGGGGCGGCATCATCGACGTCTTTTCTTTCGCCGACGAATACCCTTACCGCATAGAGCTCTTCGATGACCAAGTGGAGAGTATCCGGCAATTTGACCCCGAAACGCAGCTTTCCAAAGAGCAGCTGAGCGAAGTGAATATTGTGCCCAACCTGCAAACCAAGTTTTTGCATGAGGCGCGCGAGTCTTTTTTGGAATACCTGCCCAAAGAAAGCGTACTTTGGTTTAGCCGCTTGGAATACACGCTTGAATTGCTGGACAAAGCCTTTGAAAAAGTGGCGGCTACCTTCGATGTCATCATGCAAAAAACAGCACAGAGCAGCGTGGTGACAGCCCCCGTGCAGCTTTTCGATAACGCCACTTCTTTCATAAAACAATTAAATGCACATGCGGTCGTAGAGTTTTCATCCACTGCCTTCCTGAAGGAAAGCCGGCTTTGGGAATATGTTTCCGCACCGCAGCCTTCTTTTAATAAACGCTTTGAGTTGCTTGCCGAAGACCTGGCACAGTGGCAGCAAAAAGGATATATGTGCGTGCTTATTGCTGAATCTGCGCAGCAGATAGAGCGCTTGCGGCGTATTTTTAAAGACATTCAAGCCGAAGTGCAATTCCACGAGTGGCTCATAGGGCTGCGGGGCGGCTTCATTGACCACCAACTGCGTATCGTATGCTATACCGACCACCAAATTTTTGACCGGTATTATCGCTACAAAACCCGCAGTCTTTTCAACAAAAGCAAAGCCATCACACTCAAGGAGCTGCAGTCACTCCAGCCCGGTGATTACGTTACCCACATCGACTATGGTATTGCCCGCTTTGCCGGCTTGACAACCCTCGAGACCAATGGGCGCAAGCAGGAAGTCGTGCGCCTTATTTTTAAAGACAACGATGTTTTGTATGTCAATGTGCACTCATTGCACAAAATTGCCAAATATGCCGGGAAAGAAGGGCAGGTACCCCAAATCAGCAAGCTGGGCAGCAACGAGTGGGAGCAAAAGAAAAAGCGCGTCAAAAAGCAAGTAAAAGACATAGCCAAAGAGCTGATTACACTTTATGCCAAGCGGCGTGCAGCACAAGGCTTTGCCTTCCCACCGGACAATTACTTGCAGGCTGAGCTTGAATCTTCGTTCATGTATGAAGACACGCCCGACCAAGCCCGCGCCACGGAAGAAGTGAAGCGCGACATGGAAAAGCCTTACCCCATGGACCGCCTGGTGTGCGGCGATGTAGGCTTTGGAAAAACCGAAGTGGCCATACGGGCGGCTTTCAAAGCGGTCTGTGCCGGAAAACAGGTAGCTGTGCTGGTGCCCACTACCATCTTAGCCATGCAGCATTACCACACTTTCACCAACCGCTTGGCAGATTTTCCCTGCACGGTGGCCTATATCAACCGCTTTAAATCGTCGAAAGAAATTAAACAAACCCTTGATGCACTTGCCAAAGGCGAAATAGACATAATCATTGGTACCCACCGGCTGCTCAACAAAGACGTGGTGTTCAAAGACTTAGGACTGGTCATCATCGACGAAGAACAAAAATTTGGTGTGCAGGCAAAGGAAAAGCTGAAGCAGATGCGCGTGAACGTGGATTGCCTGACACTGACGGCAACACCTATTCCCCGTACCCTGCATTTTTCACTGATGGGGGCACGCGATTTGTCGGTGATTGCTACCCCGCCCCCAAACCGCCGCCCTGTCCTTACGGAAGTACACACTTTCAGCGAAGAGTTTATACGCGATGCCATCCGTTTTGAGTTGGAGCGTGGCGGGCAGGTCTTCTTTGTACACAACCGCGTGAACGACATCGAGTCGGTGGGCGACATGATTTTGCGCCTGGTGCCCGACGCCAAACTCGGCATTGCCCACGGACAAATGGATGGCAAGCATCTGGAAAAGGTGATGACCCGCTTTATCGAAGGCGAATACGATATCTTGCTTTCTACCAATATTATAGAAGCCGGTTTGGATATTCCCAATGCCAATACCATCATCATCAACCATGCGCATATGTTCGGTTTGTCTGACCTGCATCAGATGCGGGGCAGAGTGGGGCGTTCCAACAGAAAGGCTTTTTGCTACTTGCTCATTCCCTCGCAAACGGCGCTTACCCGTGAAGCACACCGCCGCCTCAAAGCTTTGGAAGAGTTCTCTGACTTGGGCGATGGTTTTAAAGTAGCCATGCGCGACTTGGACATACGGGGCGCCGGCAATCTGTTGGGCGCCGAACAAAGCGGTTTTATCAATGATATTGGATTTGAAACCTACCACAAAATACTGGATGAAGCCATTCAGGAAGTCAAGCAAGAAGAATTCAAAGAGTTGTTTAGCGAAGAACTGTCTCAAAAGCTGTTGCGTCCGCAGGAGTGCATCATTGAAACCGATTGGGAGCTGCGCATTCCCGAAGAGTATGTAAGCAACATCACCGAGCGTCTGCGTCTTTACAATGAACTGGATAACCTGCACTCAGAAGAAGACCTGCAGCAATTTGCCTCTGCTTTGGCCGACCGCTTTGGTCCGCTGCCCAATGAAGTGAACGACTTGCTCGAAACCGTGCGCTTGCGATGGATAGCCGAAAAGCTTGGTTTTGAAAAGCTGGTTTTGAAAAACAATAAAATGAAAGCCTATTTCCTGGACAAAGAAGAATACTTTCAGTCGGAAGTATTCGGGCATATTTTGCGCTTCGTGCAACAAAACCCCGACAAAATACGTCTCAAGGAATCGAAGGGAAAGCCCGTTTTGATAGCGCAAGGAGTGATGAATGTCAAGCAAGCGATTGACTTATTGCGCGATATGGAAAAAAATGCGTAAATTTCATACCTGACTTATCGATAAACTTTAAAATTTCTTTTATTTGTAAATAGAAAGTTAAAATATATTGCAAATTTCTGACGATCATTTATATTGTTTGGTACAATTCATGTGGTAGAAACTTCAGCTTTGGTGCTATCAAAAAGTTAAACAAGTTATGAGAAAACATGGGAAATTAGCCGGAAGCCTTCTGTTGACGGGTGCGATGCTATTTGGTGCTACTTCTTGTAAGCTCTTCAAGAAAAAGGAGCAGGGCTTTGAATTTCAGATTCAAAAAAGTACGGATGTGCACCGCAAGGGCATGATTAGCCAGGTGACGGGCATCCCCTATAACTACGAAGACACCGTAAATAACGTAACCAGTCTGGTTGTAAATGAATATCTTGGCCAACCCGACGGACCCAACCTGGTATTTATTGAAGGCGGGCGTTTCGTAATGGGCTCAGGCGAAGAAGACATCCTTTATACACGCGACAACAGAGAGCGCACCATCAGTATCCAGTCTTTCTTTATGGACCGGACCGAAGTGGCCAACATCCACTGGCTGGAGTTTATGCACTACTACGAAAAACCTCAAAACCAAGGAACCATACAAGAAGACTTTAAACTGGTGTTGAGCCCTGATTACACCAGCAGCTATGAAGTGTTCCGTAAGCGTATCCTTTTGCCTGACACTACCGTTTGGGCAAGCGATAAAGCCTTCAACGACTCTTATGTACAAAACTATCTGCGCTATCCCGGCTTCCGCTTTTTCCCGGTTGTGGGAGTTTCTTGGGTGCAGGCAAAAGCATTTTGCGCGTGGCGTACCAAAGCTGTGAACGAATACTTGTTTGCAGAAGCCAAGAAGAAAGACAAAGACGGGCGCCTCAACGAATATAAACCCGGACAGGTACCCTTGGAAAGCGGGGTGGTATTGCCCGACTATCGTCTGCCTACCGAAGCAGAATGGGAGTATGCAGCCAAAGGCTTGATTGGTACTCAATATAACGATGAGAACCAGTCCAATGGCCGGATTTACCCCTGGGACGGGCACTCACTGCGCAACCCCTATGGGAAGGAAATGGGGACTTTCTTAGCCAACTTTAAGCGTGGACGCGGCGACTATGCCGGTATTGCCGGAAAACAAAACGATGGTGCCTTGATTACCGAATGGATTTACGCATACCCGCCTAATGACTTCGGTTTGTACAACATGGCAGGTAACGTAAACGAATGGGTGGAGGATGTGTACCGTCCGTTGGCTTATCAAGACTTTGACGACCTGAACCCCGTACGCCGTGAACGTCTCGATAGCACCCGCTTGCGTCCGGACTCTACTTTGTCCGTATATGGCGACGATGAAGAAAACTACTTGATACGCAAAGCCGATGGAGGCAAGGAGCTGAACTCGCTCATCAACGATGATGCCCGTGTGTACAAAGGCGGTTCTTGGAAAGATGTGGCTTACTGGCTGTCACCCGGTACACGCCGCTTCCTCGACAAAGACAAAGCAACCAACGATATAGGTTTCCGTTGCGCCATGATCATGGCAGGAGAGAAAGAAGGGGAAAACAGACGGAAAAACGATCCCAGAAAATATAGAAAGAAGTAAGAAAAAGTATAAAAATTGCAAGAAAAGGCTTTGTTTGCAAAGCCTTTTCTTGTTTAAGTGCATTCTGCAAAACTAAATTTGAAATTGGGCTTATGTAAATTTGTTTAACCTTTTGCATCTTTTTGCGTAAAGAATAAAGGTGCATTTGGTACAGTTCCTGTACTTTACACTTAGTAAAAGAACCGTGATTGCAATGATGAAAATGCCTGCGGTAAGGGTGCGTCTTGGAGGAATGATGCTGTTGGTGCTGCTTGTGACTTCCTGCAAAGTCTTTCAGAAAAAAGATGACTTTGAGAAGCAGTCAGCCAAAGGTCCCAAAAAAGGGGCAGTAAGCCAAGTGACAGGCATTCCTTACAATGACTCTACTTATGAAAACAGCTATCAACTGCGTGAATTTTCCGGACAAATAGCCGGTCCGGGACTGGTCTATATCGAGGGGGGGAGTTTTGTGATGGGCGTTACCGAAGAAGACGTCATGCACCTTTCGTCAAGTAAGCTTACCCGGGTCACCGTGCCTTCTTTTTATATGGACCGCACGGAAGTAGCCAACTTGCATTGGCTCGAGTTCATGAACTACTATGAAAAAAACCCCGGCGATGTGCCTCAAGGGGTAACCTATGAAGAATATCGCGAGTTGATTTTGTTGCCCGATACAACCGTTTGGGCATCCGAAGGTGCCTACAACGACGCCTATGTGAAAAACTACTTGCGCTATCCCGGCTTCCGGATGTATCCGGTCGTGGGGGTGTCTTGGATTCAAGCACAGGAGTTTTGCAAGTGGCGAACCATGATGGTAAATAAGGCCATTGAAGCCCAAACTTACGTTACAGGTCTGAAGAAAAACAATAAAATAGACGAAGGGCAAGTGGTGCAAACCCAGCCCAAAGATGGTTTGCGCTTGCCTGATTACCGTTTGCCTACCGAAGCAGAGTGGGAATATGCGGCTTCGGCCCGGGTGGGTGTGCGCTATGATGACGAGCGCGACCAAACCAAGCGCCTATACCCATGGGATGGGCGCGCGCTGCGCAACCCTTACAAAAGGCATGGCGGTTATTTTATGGCTAATTTTAAGCGTGGGCGGGGCGACTATGCCGGCATAGCCGGCCGCCAAAACGATGGGGCCGTAATGACTGAGTGGATTTATGCCTATGCACCAAACGATTTCGGGCTATACAACATGGCAGGCAACGTCAATGAGTGGGTGGAGGATGCATATGTGCCCGAAGGTTGGGAAGATATTGTAGATATACAAGCCATCAAACGCTACGAGCGCTTTACCGACTCGTCTTCGGCAGCCAAATTCCGCATGAAAGTATTGCTTTATGATGAAGAAGTGTTGGGCAAAGACGGGGCATTGAAAGACTCTAACTTGGTGATGCACGAGAATTTAATGACCTTCCCCAATAGTTTTTTCAAAGACTATATCGATCCGGCAAATCCACAGATTTACCGGGTATATAAAGGCGGCTCTTGGAAAGATGTGGCTTATTGGTTGGCGCCCGGTACCCGTCGTTTTATGAAAATGACAGAAAGCTCTGCTACCGTAGGGTTCCGATGTGCCATGAGTTATATGGGTGGACAGGATTTGCCTGAGGGGGATTATACAGAGCAGGAAAAGAAAAAGTGGTGGCAGTTGAAAAGAGACAGGGAATAAGCACCTTTTCAATATTCACATAAAAAAAAAGAAAGAAGCCTTGACTCTACTCAAGGCTTCTGCTTTTTCAAGACAACTACTGTGAAAGGCAATATTGTTGTATCCAGTCTGCGGCTTCGGATAGCCCTTTTTCATAGGCTTCTGCCCACTCTTGGCAAGCCCGCTCGTGATGCCCTTTTTTGTAAAGGGCTTTCCCTCTTTCCAAATGCGCATAGGCAAAAGCAGGCGCTAAATCTAAGGCAGTAGTAAAATCATCGAGGGCAGCATCCAGGCTATCTGTGGCCATGTAGGCCAGGCCGCGGTTGTAGTAAAGAATGGCTATTTTGGGCTGTGCTTGAATGGCTTTCGATAAGGCTTCGATGGCTTCGGGGTAGTGCTGTTGAAGCCTGAGAAGCTCCCCTTTGTTACACCAGGCATCGGCAAAGTCTTGTTTCAGCTCAATGGCACGTTCATAGTCTTGTAGAGCGCCCGTTGTATCGGCAAGAAACTCCTTTACGAGTGCGCGCTCAAAGAAGTAATCAGCCACAGTGTCGGTAAGCAGAATCAAGCTGTCATATCTTGCCAATGCAGTGGCGTAGTCTTCTTTTTGCAAGGCGCTGACAGCCCGTGCACGCAACTGCTCCGGGTCTGCTTGTGTGGAATGGGGCTGCGTATCGCAAGCAATGGCCAAGCCAAGCCAGCACAGCAGCGAAAGAATGGTGCTTTTTTTCATGGCTTTCTTGTATTTTGGGGAATGAAAGAAAAAGACCTATGGACACGCAGCCCATAGGTCTATGGATGTATTGTCAAGCAATGCATTAAGCGTTGTTTTGCTGACGAATCAAGTTGAGGGCAGAGCCTGCCTTGAACCACTCGATTTGTGCTTCATTGTAAGAGTGGTTTACTTGTATCTCGTCGGTGCTGCCGTCTTTGTGGTGTAATACCACGGTCAGCGGTTTGCCCGGGGCAAACGACTCCAGACCCAAGATATCGATGGTGTCATCTTCTTGTACTTTGTCGTAGTCTGCCGGGTTGGCAAAGGTAAGCGCCAACATACCTTGTTTTTTCAGGTTGGTTTCATGAATACGGGCAAACGACTTCACGATAACGGCACGCACGCCCAAGTGGCGGGGCTCCATGGCAGCGTGTTCACGCGATGAACCTTCGCCATAGTTTTCGTCGCCCACTACTACCGAGCCGATGCCGGCGGCTTTGTAGGCACGCGCTACCTTGGGCACTTCGTCATATTCGCCGGTCAACTGGTTTTTCACTTTGTTGGTTTCACCGTTGAAGGCATTGACCGCACCAATGAGCAGGTTGTTGGAGATGTTGTCCAAGTGACCACGGTATTTCAACCAAGGACCTGCCATTGAGATATGGTCGGTCGTACACTTGCCCTTGGCTTTGATAAGCAGTTTCATGCCTTTCAGGTCGGTACCTTCCCATGCGGGGAATGGTGTCAACAGCTGCAAGCGCTCCGACTTCGGATCTACTTTTACTTCCACTTGGCTTCCGTCTTCGGCGGGGGCTATATAGCCGTTGTCTTTGACGTCGAAACCTTTCTCGGGCAGCTCAATGCCTTTGGGCTCGTCCAACTTCACCTCTTTGCCTTCCTCATTGATGAGGGTGTCGGTCATGGGGTTGAACTTCAAAGAACCAGCAATGGCAAAAGCGGTTACGATTTCAGGCGAAGCCACAAACGCATGGGTTTTGGGGTTGCCGTCGTTGCGCTTTGCAAAGTTACGGTTGAATGAAGTCATAATAGAGTTGGGGCGGTCGGGGTTGTTGTGACGCTGCCACTGCCCAATGCAAGGACCGCAGGCATTGGCAAGCACCACGCCACCGATGGCTTCGAACTCGTCGAGCAGACCGTCACGTTCAGCCGTGTAGCGCACCATTTCGGAGCCGGGCGTTACAGTGAACTCTGCTTGTACTTTCAGTTTCTTTTCTTTGGCTTGTTTTGCCACGGAAGCGGCGCGCGTCAAGTCTTCATAAGAAGAGTTGGTACAAGAGCCAATCAGACCTACTTCCAGCTTATCGGGCCAGTTGTTCTTTTCTACGGCTTCGGCAAACTTAGACAAGGGCCATGCCAAGTCGGGCGTGAAAGGTCCGTTGATATGCGGTTCCAGCTCCGATAAGTTGATTTCAATGACTTGGTCGTAGTATTTTTCAGGGTTTTCATATACTTCCGCATCGGGGCGCAGATAGTCTTTTATGCTTTCTGCCAAGTCGGCTACTTCTTTGCGTCCGGTCGCTTCGAGGTATGCACGCATACGGCTATCGTAAGCAAAAACAGAAGTAGTAGCCCCTACTTCGGCGCCCATGTTACAGATGGTAGCTTTGCCGGTACAAGACAAAGAGTCGGCGCCTTCGCCAAAGTATTCGATGATGGCATTGGTGCCACCTTTTACGGTGAGAATACCGGCCACTTTCAAAATCACATCTTTAGGCGAAGCCCAGCCGTTCAGTTTGCCGGTCAGTTTTACACCTATCAACTTGGGGAAGAGCAATTCCCAAGCCATGCCGGTCATTACGTCCACAGCATCGGCACCGCCCACACCAATGGCAATCATACCTAAACCGCCGGCGTTGGGGGTGTGCGAGTCGGTTCCAATCATCATGCCACCGGGGAAGGCGTAGTTTTCCAACACCACTTGGTGGATGATACCGGCACCGGGTTTCCAGAAACCAATACCGTATTTATTGGATACAGAAGCCAAAAAGTCATAAACTTCTTTGTTTCGTCCCAAGGCTTCTTCCAGGTCTTGCTCTGCACCTGTTTTGGCCAGAATCAGGTGGTCGCAGTGTACGGTAGAAGGTACCGCCACCTTGTCTTTGCCTGCCAGCATAAACTGGAGCAACGCCATCTGTGCAGTGGCATCTTGCATAGCCACACGGTCGGGGGCAAACTCTACATACTCTTTTCCACGCTGAAACTCACGCATTTCTTGCCCGGGATAAAGGTGGGCGTATAAAATTTTTTCGGCTAAAGTCATGGGGCGGTTCAACACCTTGCGCGCTTGGTTCACACGCTCGGGCAGTTGTTGATACACCCGCTGAATCATATCAAAATCGAACAGCATAAGGCTTGTTTTTTTAAGAAGTTTTGGAAACTAAAAACTAACGGCAAAGTTAGTAAATATCGGATGATAATAAGCATGAGCATTGTGGAAAAGAATGACAAGGTATTACATTGCTTTCCTTGTATCTTTGCAAAGAAAAGCAGTATAAAAAAACACCATGATAGAGACTGTAAAACAATTGAAATCCGGCAGTTTGTGCTTGTATCCGTCTTCGTTGGGGTGGTGGTTGATTGCCGACAGCTGGAACAAAGAGGCAATGAGGGCTTTGAGACCAGTCAGGCACACATTGGCACAGCAAGAATTGGTGTTACATATTGAATCCATCGGCTTATTGTCGCAATATGTGCCGGAAGTGCCCGAGGTGGCCTGGGATTGGATGGAAATGAACCGGCGCCCTTTGTGGATTAAGTTTGAGCAGTATCATCTGTTGCCCGAAGGCATAGAAGCCGGCGAGCTGTGGATATGTTTGAATAAAGAAGAGGCTTGGCATAAGTTGCTTAACCGTATGGGGCATCCGGTAGCCGGCATTCTATTGGGCGATACTTATGTGCTCGATGAGGCATGGAAGGTGCACATACCGGAAATGACTTTGCCCAAGAAGCGCCATCGTCCCGATAAAGTACACTTGCTTAACAACGGGACCATTCAAAGCTTAGAAAAAGGCAACTGATGAAACTACGTGATATCGTCTTGCACTTTCGCTTCCCTTTTTCGCTTTTTTTAATGCCGGTGTATCTTTATGCCCTGAGCCAGGTGCAGCAGCCGCTTCATTGGTGGCGGGCAGCCTTGGCTTTTGCCGTATGGCATGGGTTTATTTATCCGGCAAGCAATGCTTACAACAGTTATTTCGATAAAGACAAAGGCAGCATCGGGGGGCTGAAGGTGCCCCCGCCCGTAGATGCCGCTCTGTATTGGATAAGTCTGCTGTGGACCGTGGCGGGCATAGCGCTTGCCTTTGGGTTAAGTGCTCCCTATGGCCTCATGGTGTTGGGCTACGTGGTGGTATCGAAAGCCTATAGTCATCCCTTGGTGCGTCTTAAACGCTATCCTTTGTTGGGATGGTTGGCAGTGGTGCTTTTTCAAGGTGCTTGGGTGTATTTGGCTACTGTGGTGGCCGTTGCGCCCGAAGAGTGGAATTTAACACGCCATTTGCTTGCGGCTACTCTAAGCAGTCTCATGCTGGCAGCTACTTATCCACTTACGCAAGTATATCAGCATGAAGAAGACCGTGAAAGAGGCGACAGGACACTGTCGTTGGTGCTGGGGCTGAAAGGAACCTTTCTTTGGGCGGCTGCTTTCTTGTTGCTGACAGCCGTAGGGCACGGGGTATATGCCTTTTATTTTGCCGGCGGCACTTACCTGCTGATATTGTCTGTGTGCCTACTGCTGCCCGGTATCTATTTTTTTTATTGGATGCGCCGGGCATACAGGTGCCAAGAAGCCACCTACGAAGAGTCCATGCGCATGAATATTACCGGAGCCATGAGCATGAATATAGCCTTTGCAACTTTATTGGCTTTGCAGTATCTTGTCGTTTGATTCATCAAAATGCATAGAACTATGAGCTTTTATCAAATTTTACTCTTTTTGCACTCATGGCTACGGTGGGCTATCTTGCTGACAGCCCTTTGGGTACTCATCCGTTCTTTTCGCGGATGGCAAATGGGACTGCCTTTCAAAAAGTCAGACAATGGCATGCAGGCAGCCTTTGTAGGCATGATGCATTTGCAGTTGGTGTTGGGTTTGCTGCTTTATTTTGTTTTTAGCCCCTTCGGTTTGGATGCCTTTGCCCAAGGTGCCAAGGTAGTGATGAAAAATGCAGGCTTGCGCTATTGGGCAGTGGAACATGCAACAGTGATGCTGTTGGCTGTTATTTTGGCACAGGTAGGGCGTACGAAGTCGAAACGTGCCCGGGCACACAAGCAAAAGTTTAAACACGCTTTTGTGTTTTTCCTGATTAGTTTGATACTTATGTTGAGCCGTATTCCTTGGCACGAAAGTGCACGCTTGTTTCGAAGCTTTTAATTTGTAGTATTGTTTTTAAGAGAGCCCCCTTTGGGGCTTTTTTTATTCGGGCAAAGAAATTTTTCCAAGTCTTACTTGAATGAGAGGAGGCGGATAACCGGCGGGCTTGCCTTGTAAGCATTCATAGCCCAAAAGGGCAAACAGCATTGCTTCTTTGGCATCGGGAGGAATGCCCAGCACTTCGGTGCTCTGAATAACATGATGGGGTAAATATTCCTGCAGTTTTTCCATTAAAAAATGATTATGCACACCGCCGCCACTTACATAAATTTTCTGCGCTTTGTATTGTGGCTGCCGGCAGATGGCTTGGGCAATGCCCCAGGCTGTAAAACAGCAAAGGGTATGTAAAATATCTTGTACTGCATACCTCTTGCCTTCTATCAAGGCGGCAAGCCATTGCCATGAAAAACTCTCTTGACCGGTACTCTTGGGAAAGGTTTGTTGAAAAAAAGGGTGGGCAGTAAGGGCATCGAACAAATCCGGCAAGAAATGCCCTTTGCGGGCAAGGCGTCCGGAAGCATCGTAGTCTTGTTGTAAAAAGTGGCGGGTGGTGGCATCTAATAGGGTATTGCCGGGGCCGCAGTCGCTTGCCCACAAGCTTTGCCCACTATCGCGTGGCGGAAGATAGGTGAGATTGGCAATACCGCCAATATTGAGCAGCCAACGGCTTTCTTGCTCGTGAGCAAGCAGCAGGTAATCGCCGTAGGGGGCCAGTGGAGCACCTTCGCCGCCCCCTGCAATATGCTTTTGGCGGAAGTCGCTGATGGTGAGAATGCCGGTTCGTAAGGCAATGATGTCACCATCGCCTATTTGCAGGGTGCTGTGTAAGCCATGCCCGGGGTCCGGTGCATGGTAAGCCGTTTGCCCATGGCTTGCGATAAGGTCTATTTGCCCGGAGGTAAGCTGCCACTCTTTGAGTGCGCTTAGTATCATTTGGGCATGCCACTCGCCCACCAAACGGTGGAGGCGGGTTAACTCTTCGAAATTGACATACTTTTGGAAGACAATTTTTTGTAATTTTTCTTTTTGAACCTTACTGTATTGCTGTGTTTTGAAACGATGTAGTGTAATATTTTTATTTTTTTCAGATTGACTGACATGGCACAAGGCTATGTCCAAGCCGTCGAGCGATGTGCCTGACATACAACCTATAATTGTAAGTTCCTTTTTTTGCAATATCTCTAAAACCTTATGCACGCCTACTTTCGTTTTTAAAAAGTTGGTAAAAAAACTTGAATAAATAATATCTTTTTATTACATTCATACAACTAAGCCGGTATGGCTTCTTGCTTCTTTTTTCGGAAGAATTTTCTATGCCCTTTCTTATCACCAAAACTAACTTAATTAAAAACTATGGAAAGCTATTGCCTCAAAATCGCCTTGGATTCTACGCCTGCTGTATTTCACACAGGCATGTATGTTGCCTTAGGAAAAGGCTGGTTCAACGATGAAGAACTGGCTGTTCGCTTCATTAGCCCGGACGAGGATAACTACTACATGACACCTGCCCAGAAATTATGGCATGGGAAGGTTGATTTGGCTATTCTGAGGCCGGAAGAGCTTACCTGTCTGAATATTTCGGAGCCGGCACATCGTTTTATAGCTTTGGCTACTCTTTTGCAAGACAACACACAAGCAATTGGGATAAGAAAAGAAATGGGCGTGGCGCGTTTGGCGCATCTCGATGGCAAGCGCTATGCCTATATGGGGCTGCCTTATGAGCATCGTTTTTTACGTTGTCTTATCAAACAGGATAGAGGGAAGGGGAAATATGAGGCAATAGAAACCGGTACGGCGGGGGCATGGCGTGCTTTCCTGCGCCGCCAAGTAGATGTGGTGCGTTATCATACAATCTGGGAGGGGGTAGATGCCGCATGCAGGCATATACCCCTTACTTCTTTTATGATAAACGAGCAGCACGTGCCTTATCGTTATACACACGTGTTGTGTGTGCGCGATGATGTGTGGCAACAAAAGCAAGAAGCCATTCGTGCTTTCCTGCGGGTGGTGGCCGAGGGCTATTATTTTGCTACTGAGCACCCCGACAGCGCCGCCAATCTGCTGATGGAAGGGGCACGGCATCCTTCGTTGAACAATATTCGTTTTCTGTATCAAAGTCAGCTAAGAGCTTTGCCGCACTACGGAGGCAAAGATTGGGGCAAAATGGATATTCAGCATTGGCGTGCCTTGTGGGAGGGGATGTTGGAGCACAAAGTGCTGTTGGGACCCGACAAAAAAGTACTTGACCACCTGCCTTTTGCCATAGAGGAGGTCATACAACCCGTTCTACAAAAAGAAACAGCTATATAATACTTGTTTGTTTTGCTTTTCATACAGCTCTTTTATACCTTACTAAACCCTTTTAGTAAGGTATTCCTTTTTTCAAGCATAGAATTTATGTGTGCATGACATCCAAGAAGTTAGATAAAAACTACAAGCTTCGAGACCTGCGGTGCTATGCTTCCCGCAATGCACTGATGGGCAATCAGTATGAATACCGCCGCGTATTTGAAGCCTCAGAAGTCAATTATTTGTATGCCGAGTTGTCTTTTTTCAACAAGCTGTTCGATGAAGAAGATTGGGCTTGTGATTGTGTGTTGAAAGCTTACCGCATCAAGAACAATGAAAAAATAGAGCTGTGTAGTATTGACATTCACCGGGAGGTGCGCAAAGAAGAAAATATTGTGTATGTGCGCGAAGGTTGGGGCACACCTGAATACGGTGCCTTTTGGAAACGTGGCGACTACCTTTGGGAAGCCTTCATCGATGGAGAACCGGTGGCTTCACAAAAAATATACATTGAGGAAGGTGGAAAAGTGACACCGGGCAATAACCCCTATTTCGATATTGAAAGCCTTCGTTTTTTCAATGGTCCTTATAGCCTTGATGACCTGGCAGGCGGCAAGCGACGCTACTTGACTCAGTTTGCTTCCGACAAAACACAATACATATGGACAGAGCTGACCTTACGCAATAAGCAGACGCGCTCGTGGTACTGTGAAATATTTTTCAATTATTTCGATGATGCGGGACAGCTGAAAGGCAGCGTGAGCGACTTGTTATATGTGGCGCCCGGTACTACCACTTTCTATTCTCTGGCAGGCTGGGGAAACAATACGCCCGGCTCTTGGCTGCCTGATAACTATCGCGTTGAAATAGTGTTTATGTCGGAGTTGGTGGCAGTGGCACCCCTGCGTGTACACGAAACGGTGGAGGTGGAGGGGGAACCGGAAGTGTTTTTTCCGGCAGAAAATAAACCATATATAGCCGGAGGTACCGCCGCAGAAGCATCCATGGATGAAAAATCATTGAAAGAGCTGCTTCAGGAACTGAACGAAATGATAGGCTTGGAGCCGGTCAAGAAGCGTTTGAATGACTTTATTCATTATTTGAAATTTTTGCGTTTGCGTCAAGCGCAGGGGTTTGAAGAAAATACCCATATAAGTTTACATTCCGCTTTTTTGGGCAACCCCGGGACCGGCAAAACTACCGTGGCCAAGATGCTGGGTAAAATCTACCATAAGATGGGGCTTTTGTCCAAAGGTACCGTTCACGAGGTGTCGCGCGCTGATCTTGTAGGTAAATTTATCGGGCAGACGGCTCCACAAACACAAGAAGCCATCAACAAAGCACGCGGCGGCATCTTGTTTATCGATGAAGCGTATGCTTTGGCTCGGAAGGGCGATGAAGGCGGGCAGGACTTTGGCAAGGAAGCCATTGAAATATTGATAAAAGAGATGTCGGATGGTCCTGGCGATTTGGCCATTATCATGGCGGGCTATCCCGAAGAGATGCAGCACATGCTACAGTCGAATCCGGGCATGAAATCCCGCATCAACCTGATTTATTATTTCCCTGACTATACGCCGCAGGAATTGATGGAGATTTTAGAGTTGAAAGCCCGGAAGAAAGGGGTTGTTTTTGCCCCGGAAGCCAAAGAGTATATATACAAGCAGCTGGTAGAGTTGTATCGTAACCGGGACCGCACCTTCGGCAATGCCCGTCTGGTAACTTCTTTGGTGGAGGAAGCAAAGCTAAATATGGGGCTTCGGATTATGCAACAAGCAAATGCCAAGGAATTGTCAAAAGAAGCTTTGGAAACCATCTTGCTGGAAGACGTAAAGGCTATTTTTGGCAAGCAACATGCAAAGAAGCCCGATATACCCATAGATGAAGAGCTGTTGCACGATGCCATGCAGCAACTCAATGCCTTAATAGGCATGGAGAATGTAAAAAATGAAATTCATGAGCTGGTGAAGCTGGTACGCTTTTACCGCGAATCGGGGCGTGATGTACTGAATCGCTTCTCTATGCACATGGTGTTTACGGGCAATCCCGGTACGGGCAAGACAACCGTAGCGCGTATCATAGCGCAGGTGTACAAGGCTTTGGGCATATTGGAACGTGGGCATTTGGTAGAGTGCGACCGCCAGTCGCTGGTTGCCGCTTACGTGGGGCAAACAGCCATCAAAACCAAGCAAAAAATAGATGAGGCAATAGGCGGGGTGCTGTTTATCGACGAAGCCTATGCCTTAACCAGCAAGTCGGAACAAGACTTTGGCAAAGAAGCAGTGGAAGTGCTGCTCAAACAAATGGAAGACCGACGGAGTGAATTTGTGGTGATAGTGGCGGGCTATCCTGATAATATGCACGAGTTTTTGCATGCCAACCCCGGTTTGCTTTCCCGCTTCGACATGACCATTCATTTTGACGATTACAAGGTGGATGAGCTCTACGACATTGCCCTGAGCATGTTTGAGCAGGAAGGTCTGCATTTAGACCTGGCGGCACAACAACAATTAAGAAGCTACTTGGAACATCTTTACCGGACAAGGAATAAATACTTTGGCAATGCCCGCTCCGTAAGGAAAGTGGTACAGCAGGCTGTGCGTCATCAGCATTTGCGTATGGCTTCTTTGCCCAAAGAGGTGCGCACACCTGAAGTGCTGGAAACGGTTACTATAGAAGACCTGCGCGACCTGATGAGTTCTTCGAATGACAAAGAGGAAGGGCTGGGCTTCCGTTTGAGTGGTGGGGGGGCTTAGGTTTCATTTCACCTTCTTCGTATGGAAATAAAAAAAGAGGGCATTTGCCCTCTCTTGCCATTTATTGACAGCTTTTTTACAAAAGTGCTTCGGTAAGCTTTCTTACCAACTGTAGACTCACTTCCTGCCGGGCTTTTTTGTAGGCATCCAAGCCCGCCTTTTCGTAGTCGGTTTGAAAACCTTTGATGTTGTCCAGTACGGTGCTCATGATTTCGCGTTGTGTGGCAGGGTCTATCGCTACCGCCTTAATGCTGAGCTTGCTGATATAAATAGCTCCGCTGCGTGAAAGCGCTTCGGTGTTGGCTTCAATAGACAGCACCACATCGGCACCTTGGGGTGTGCGGCTGAATTCCACTCCTTTTTTGCTCAACTCGTTTTTTATGTACTGCTCTACAATATTGTTGTCGAGAGCTTTGCCCAAGTTGTATTCTTTTGATTCTATGTAAACGACGGGCTTTTCAATATGAATGGTAACTGTAGCTTTGGGGATGGAAAAGCGCTCAATAAGAAAACGTTCAAGCTTGTCGCTTTCTTTGACCTTGGCAATTTGCATGAGGTCCGGTGCTACGATGAGGTGGAGAGTCCCCGTAGCGCTGATGGCTTTTTTGAGTTCGAGACCGGCAGTGCCGTTTGCGTCAGTAGTGGGGGGGCAACTCAACAAGCCCTCACCGTCTTGGAAATAGCTGTGCAGGGGCAAATAAGCCAATGTTTGTTGATTAGCCACGGTGGCTTTCAATTTCAGCAATTGAGGCCGGCTGTTGCGACGCTTAAGACGCACCTCTTGTGGTGTTATTTGAAGCTCGACTTTATTCAATATGTTTTGAATGCCGTAGTAAGCTTCTACCATCAACGAGCGGGATTCGCCGTTTACATTTATTTCAAGGTTTTCGCCCCAATAATTTTTTATGGCAAACAAGGCTTGAAAATAGCCCTCCATGGCTTCTGTCCATTGGCGGCGTTGCTCTGCCTCTTTGGCTTTTTGATAAAAAGCAAAGGCGGTCTGGCGTGCGTTTTCTTTTTTCTGTTCCTGCTGGCGTGCATACTCGGCTTTCGACAGGCGGTAATATATCCAATAGCGCTCGCCGTCTTCGTAGGTATCTACTATTTCAAAGTTTTCGATTTCGGCAGTGGCAGTGGTTTTTATGTTCGACTCATACTCTTCGCGAAAGCTGCCGTTTTTGTCTAACTGATAAAGAAAGGAAGTGCTGGAAACAGTTACTTTTATTTCCGAAATGAGGTCTTGCAGTGCATTTTTTTTGGCAGTTTCCTGGTAGTCGGGCTGCCGCATGCTTGCACTGCCAATGCCTATGTAATAGACCGAAGAGATGGGGCGTGCCTTGACCCACTCCGGGCGGTCGTCTTCAATATTTTGGGCAGATGCCGGCACGCTCTGCTTTTGGCAGGCGAGCATGCCCCACAGCAATACCCACATACAAAACAGGTAAATCGATTTAGTTTTCATATTCCGTTTCAACATAGTGAATGACATTATTTACACATTGTTCTGCAATACGTTCTAAAAGCGGATCCAGCATGCCTTGGGTGGAGTTGAGTTGCCGCTTGGCAGTGAATAGGTTATGCAACTCTTTGCGAGCAGAGGAAGAGGTGTTCACGCCGACATCGCTGCCGGGATACAAGTTTTTATAGTCGCCGCGATAAGTGGCATAGTGAATGTGGTCGCTGCTGGATTGGCGTGCGATATTGGAGAAAATGATTTTTCCCGTTTCCGAAGAAATCAAATAATACTGCACACTTACTTCTACGGTTTTGGATTGTTGGTACTCCGTATAGTTGGTTTTACGATAACGCACCTCATATACGGTTTTATTGGTAGTGGTATCGGTAACTTTTACCTTATAGGCTTCATAAGCTATTTTATTTACTGCTTGCAGGGGCGTTTGCTCTATAGAAACATTGATAATTCGAGCAGCCAATACGGCTTTGGCGCCCAACAGCTTGCCGGCTTCAGCAGCCGTGCCTTCATTCACTACGCCTGTCATGCCCAATTGCTGCTCGTTGAGAAATTTGTCTATGTTGTCGCGATCGACTACCTCTATAAGCGGATGCTTGTTGTTGACCAAGCGGTTGATGATGCGCCCGCGTAAACTTTCGGCGTAGGGGCGGTTGTTGTAATTGCCGGGAATGACCGGCAGCACACTGACCGTGAGCATGGCTTTACGGCGGCAATACTCGCGCAGCTGGCGGACATCTTTATAATCAGGTAAGTTGCGGTATATTTGGTCGAACTTATAGAAGGCTTGCTTATATTTCTCTTCGTTCATCAGGCGGTTGCCCTCGCGATAAATGGGCTCATAGGTGCTGGTTTGTTTAAGCTTTTTAACGTCTTTGTAATTGGGGTCTATGCTAAGAATCTCTTCAAAAATATTGTTTGCTTCATCGAACTGCTCTTCAAGCAATTTTTTAGTCCCTTCCTGATAGCGTTGTGCAAGATATATGCCTTTCGATTCTTCAAAGTATTGGCGGTGGGTAGGAGGAATCCGGAGTTGTACGGAATGCTGTGCCACTTGCTGTTGAAACGCTTGCGCCTTCAGAAAGGCGTAAACAGTTTCGCGATGTTGTCCGTTGGCATGCGCTTGAAACACTTCGCTCAGGTAATCGTCCAGTACGCGTTCGCCCACGCGCTTCAGTCCCATTTGGGCTTCTGCTTTGCGGGGATTGCGCCGGATGGCTTCCATATAGCTGTTGGCAGCTTCCAGATACATGCGTGATTGCTCGAAGGCAATGCCTTGCTTTAGATATTTTTTAGCACCGCTGCAGCCGGTCAATAGGCTGAGTATGCATAAGCAACAAAAAAGTAAGTAGTTCTTCATAATCTTTTGACATTGGTTCCTTTGCTTCAATAAGCTAAGAAAAAATGTGCCAAAAAGTGTCTTTTTGAAGCATAAAAAACAAAAAATGTCAAGGGCGGTATTCAAAAGCCCCAATATCGGGTTGGTTATCGCGGGGCAAGCCTTCTATGTCGTTGGTTATGGAGGTGGGTAAGCCCCGGTCAATGAGTGGTGAGTTTTCAGTCGGCCGCAAATTCAAGGCGCGTTCATCTTGAAAAAGCACGCCGGAAGGGTTTACCTGATTTTGATTGTTGCCGGGGTTCAGTACTTCGGCAGAATAAGTGGCTGTTTTGAATACATTATGAGCCGCTTGTAAGCTTAGACCGGGTCCAATGAAAAATATTTCATCGGACAGACTGCCCCAAAATACCGAATTAAACAGGCTGATGCTCATGGGGGGGGCGTCGTCGCTTTGAAAAAAGACAGTGCCCGGCTCGTTGTTCCGGAAGAAATTGTATTCATAATTGGCAAAGGTGCAATGCACCAGCTCATAACTGCCCCCGTCGTTGGCTTGAAAAAGGCGTTCAATACAATTGCTGATGATGGTATTGTACAGGCGCATCTGCGAGTTAAAAGCAATGCAACCGGCCACGGAGGCATGATAAATCTGACAAGCGTTTATATCTACTTCCGTATCGCTGCATAAGATGCCTATTTCGGCATTGCGCAGTGTACAGTAGTTCAACAGGTGACGACCGGTGCCGGGATAGAGCAAAAGCCCGCGCCAAGTGCCTACAGCTCTTTCGTACAACGGCTCTTGGCGGAAGCCACCTATCACCACCGAGTCGGCCGGGGTGCCATTGATGATGAGCGTACCGAAGACATGCAGGGCAGCGCGATTATAAGCATAAACACGTGCCCCGGCTTCTATGGTAAGGCTACAGCCCGGCGCCACACTCACCGAATCGTAGAGAATATAAGGCCGGCCGGCGTCCCATACGGCATCGCAGGCAATGGTGCCACTGATATGGGCTACGGTCTGCCCCCAGCTGATGAGCGGCACTTTCTGTTGGTTGCCGTTGGTTTCGAAAAGCAGTTCATCATAAAAAAGTTCCGGCTCTTGGTTTTGGCTGTTGCCCGGCAGGGTGGCCGACACCAGCACGCGCAGACTGTCGCCGGCACGCAGAAGCACCTTTTCCCAAAGGCTGCCTTCTTTGCCATTGATGATGACCCGATAGGGCGAAGTGCTGCCCCCTTGGAGCGTAATGCGCCGGATGCGTACGTTTTTGCTGTTTTTATTGTAAACACTGAAACGATAAGTGGGGGTGGTCAGGTCGGTGAATACCGTATCCAATATGATGGCATCATTTGAGAATGAAAGCTTGAGGCTTCCATCGGAAGAAACAGGCTCTTCCAAGCCTTGGCATGCAACCAATAGGCTTAAAAGAGCCAAAAAAACATACGAATACCGCCCTTTGAATCTCATCTTTATTGCACGCTTCCTTCCTTCAGTTTTTCGGCATTATCGGCAATGCGCAGGGCATCAATGATTTCTTCCAGCTCGCCATCCATCACTGCCGGCAGGTTGTAGAGGGTCAGACCAATACGGTGGTCGGTTACGCGGCTTTGCGGAAAGTTATAGGTGCGTATTTTTTCGGAACGCTCACCCGTTTTTACCATCGAACGACGTTGCTCGCCTACTTCTTTGTTGTGCTTTTCCAGCTCGAGTTCATAAAGGCGGGCACGCAGCACCTTCATTGCTTTTTCTTTGTTTTTTATCTGCGACTTCTCATCTTGGCAGCTTACTACCACGCCCGTAGGCAAGTGGGTAATACGCACTGCCGAATAAGTAGTGTTTACCGACTGCCCGCCGGGACCCGAAGAACAAAACGTATCGATGCGCAGGTCGTTCGGGTTGATTTCTACATCTACTTCTTCCATCTCGGGAAGCACCGCCACACTGGCGGCAGAGGTGTGCACCCGTCCTTGGGTTTCGGTAGCCGGCACCCGCTGTACGCGGTGTACCCCCGACTCATACTTCAAAGTGCCATAGGCGCCACTACCCGTTACCGAGGCAACAATTTCTTTGTATCCGCCGGAAGTGCCCTCGGTGTAGTCGAGTATTTCCATTTTCCATCCCTGCTTCTCTGCAAAGCGCTGGTACATGCGGAAAAGATCGCCGGCAAAGAGGGCTGCTTCATCGCCGCCTACTGCCGCCCGTATTTCAAGGATGGCGTTTTTATCGTCGTTGGGGTCTTTGGGGATAAGCAGCAGCTTCAGCTCTTCTTCCAACTGCTCTTTGGCAGGCAGCAGCTCATCGAGCTCCATTTTAGCCATCTCGCGAAACTCTTCGTCTTTCTCGTTGGCTAAAATGTCTTTGGCATTTTGAATGTTTGATAAAACAGATTTATATTTTTTATAGGCATCTACGATTTTTTCCAGCTCTTTGTATTCTTTGCTGAGCTTGGTGTAGTTGTCCATGTCACTCATGACATTGGGGTCGCTCATTTGGCGACTTACTTCTTCGAAACGTTCAACAATCGCCTCTAATTTAGCTATCAGGTCCATATAAATTTTGCGTCTTTAAAAAACAGCTTTTGCAAAATTAACTAAAATTTAACTAAATTGATATTCCTAAACGGGCCGGAAGCCCTACCTTTGGAGCAAGCAAGGCAAAAAATTGAAAAAACCATTTTAAAACATACAAAAACTTGACTGATTGGCGTTTACGATTCACATAAATTGCCTTATCTTTGTCAACCAATCGCTTATAAGAAAAAAGCAAACATAAATACTATGAAGACAATTCGATTGTTGTGTTTATCGGCTGTAATGACACTGTTCGTGCAATATGCACAGGCGCAAGGGGGGGATTACAAGTTCCACAACATTTTTATTTACAACTTTACAAAGTACATTGTTTGGCCCTCTGACTATCAACAAGGCGATTTCGTAATAGGTGTTTTGGGGGCGTCGCCTTTGACCAATCAGTTGAAGTATTGGGCGGGTAAAAAGAAAGTGCGCGGTGTGCAACCTATTGTAGTGAAGCAATACGAATCGCCCAACGATTTGCGCAACGAAAAAGTGCACATGATATTTATTCCATACTCGAAAAGTGGCTACTTGAAATATGTGCAGGAAGCCGTGAGCGGGAAACCCACGCTGATTATCACTGAGAAAAACGGCTTGGCGCTCCAGGGAAGCATGATCAACTTTGTGGTGCGTAATGGGCGTTGGACCTTCGAAATCAATGAAGAAGCCACGGAAAAAGCAGGTTTAAAAGTATCGAGCCAGCTGCTGCGGGTAGCCATTCGGGTACGCTAACCGAAAAACGTCTTGTATTTGCTGCCACCTTGCCGGTCAAATGGTGAGGTGGTCTTTTTGTATAAACCGGTGCGATGGCTTGATTGAAGCTAAGCACTTCAGGAAAATATTTATTTTTTCGAATGCACTCTTAAGCTTGTAGTTCTTTTTCTTTTTTGTTAAAAAAGCGTATTTTTAAGCAAAATAGTCGCATCAACAGGCAAACATATGAAACGAAAAGGGCTAACTATACGCGGAAAAATACTTTTAGGCTTTGTTTTGGAAGTACTTATTTTCGCTGTTTATGGTGTGTATGGTATTGTTACCGTACAAAACAATGCGGTAAAAATAGATGAATGGAACCGGGTCATAGACCCCTCTTTGGATGCCATCAAAGACTTAAAACTGCTGGTAGTCAACTCGCAGCGTCTTACCTTCTCTTTCATCTATTCGCCCCCGCAAGCACCCACACTCGAGGAAGACAAGCAGGCACTGCAGAACTTGCACGAGCAGGAATATCCTCAATTGAAAGAGCGTATCAGCACACTCACCGGCTTTTGGAAAGACAGCACACAGGTAGAGCAAATGGAGAATGCCTTTCAGAGAGTGGAAGCGCTCATGGCAGATCAAAAAGTGGCACTTAGTACTTTCCGGACGGTAGATGACCGGAACGACTTCCTGAAAATATCGAATCTGAACCAGTTGGTAGAAGACAAACTGCTGCCGGCTACCTCTGTCATTTTGGGCGACCTGGACAAAATCGAGCAAGCCAAGAAGCAGGAGAAAGAAATCTATCACGACGACGTGGTGGAGGCATTTCAAAACCTAAAACTGCAGACCATCCTGCTGGTGTTATTCATTACCTTCGTAGGTTTGATATTGGCATGGTTGGTAACCAACGATATCGTATTGCCCATTGAAAAAATCAATGCAGTAATTGCGCGCCTGAGCCGTGGGGAACTGCCCGAAGAAAGCGAAATAGATACGATAAGCAAGCGGAGCGATGAAGTGGGCGAGATAGCCCGTTCGGTGTATAACCTGGTGAGCGGGCTGCGTTCGGTAGCTGCCTTTGCCGAAAGCATTGGTCGCAAAGAGTACGATGTGCCCTTTAAGCCACTCAGTGAAAATGACGTTTTGGGGAACGCCCTCATAAACATGCGTGACAACCTCGCCAAAATGACCACGCTGGAGACACGCCAAAACTGGGCAAACCGTGGTTTGGCAGAGTTTAGTAGAATTCTGCGCGAAAGCAGTGATGATGTGGAGCACATGGCCGATGTGGTAATTTCGGAGTTGGTTACTTATCTGAAAGCCAATCAAGGCGGTTTCTTTATTGTGCGCGAAGACGAAGGGGGGGAAGAAGAGCCTTACTTGGAGCTGGTGGCTTGTTATGCATGGGATAAAAAACGTTTTCTTGAAAAGAAAATTTATAAAGGCGAAGGATTGACCGGGCAGGTATGGCAGGAAGGTGAAATGCTTTACCTCGAAGACGTGCCCGATGACTATGTTATGATTACTTCCGGTCTTGGCAAAGCCAATCCGAATAGCATTTTGATTGTGCCTTTGAAAGCAGCCGATGTGGTGTATGGAGTCATTGAGTTGGCTTCTTTCGATAAGTTTGAAGATTATCAGCGGGAGTTTGTGGAAAAAGTAGCAGAAAGTATTGCGGCTACCTTGGCCATGCTCAAAAACACCGAACAAACGCAGCGCCTGCTTGAAGAAAGTAAGATGCTGGCTGAGCGTATGGCAGCGCAGGAAGAGCAAACACGCCAGTATATTGAAGAAATGCAGGCAACGCAGGAAGAATTGGCACAACGTCAGCTGTTGGCTGAAAGCAAAGAGCGGGTTATTTATTCCAATGCCATTGTGTTGCATGTCAACAAACGGTTCCAAATCACGCAAGCCAACGAGCTGGCCTCGCAGGTGCTATACTATGCACCCGAGGAGCTCAAAGGCATGACACTGAATGAACTGTTCGCTTCCGAAGCCAAATACGAAGAAATGCGCATGCAGCTGTCACGGGGACAAAGCTGGCGCGGTATTGTAACCATCCGTGCCAAGTCGGGCGATGAGTTGTGGGTGAAAATACTGGCGGGCACCATTCAAAACGGCGAAAGCACTGAGTATATGATCGTGCTTGATGATATCAATGAAGCCCGTTTGCTGCATGTGAACTAAGTGTTTTTTAAAAAAAACAGGAAAATGAAACGAGTGGTTTTTTTCTGTGGGTGGATAGCCTTGCTATCCACTTTTTGTTGCGCTTGCGAGGTGAAAACCATCAAAGAGGCAGGCTATGATGTGGAAGCCATCCGGGAAGAAATGGAGTTGCGCAAAGTCAAGCGCATCACGCCGGCAGAGTTTGTTTCTTGGGTAGATGAGCATGGTAGCGAAGCGGTGGTGGCATTGAATCGCTATTTAGGCACCTGTTTGCAACAGACTACTTTTGCAGCCTGCAAACAGCAAATGCGGCCTTATGCCGACAGCCTCGCCCGCGTTCATGGCTTTCGTTACGAGTACTTGGATAGCCAAGACTTACAAGAAAAGGTGCGTGCAGCCAAAAGCGAACAAGAAAAGCAACTGTGGACGGCTTATCTCTATGCGCTCGAACAAGACAATGACTTGCATACCAACGTGCAGTTTATGAAAGCACGCAGGGAGTATTGGTACACAGCGCCCTTTGTGTTGTATGAAGAGTTTCGTGAAAAGTCGCAAGCCAAAGAAGTGGTGAGCGGCTTGTGGCTGTTGCGGTTTCCGCAGAAAGAAATTGTGAAGCGATTCAAGTAAAGGAAACTATTCTGTAAGCAGGAAAGTTGAAAATAGAAGACCTCAAAATAAAACTCACTATGGTAACGATTACCGATAAAGCGAAAGAAAAACTCATACAACTGCGCGCCGGCGAAGGCAAAGATGAAAGCTATCATTTGCGCGTGGCAGTAAAAGGCGGCGGCTGTTCGGGCTTGATGTATGACCTCTCTTTTGACAACCAAATACAGCCCGGTGACGAAGTGTTTGAAGACAAAGGCATTAAAATCTTAGTGGACAAGCGCAGCCTGCTCTATTTGTTGGGGACTACGCTCGATTATTCCGACGGTCTGAATGGTAAAGGGTTTCAGTTTATCAATCCCAATGCGTCGCGTACTTGCGGCTGTGGCGAAAGCTTCGCCGTGTAGCACATAACCAATGTGATGCCTTCTGTTATGGATTAAGAGCCTTTCCATAGGCGGGAAGGCTCTTTTTTTATTTATTGAGCTTTTCGATGATTAATCAGTGGCATTGTCCACGCCCTGCAAAACAAGGGAAGGATCCAGCAGCCCTATAATGGGTTCTATCTGCTGCATGTGCTTCTTTACAAGCGTAATTTCCTGAGGTGAGGCGGCTTTTTGTAATATATAATCAAGCTCTTGTTGTGTTTTCTCGACTTTCTTGCGCCACTTTTTACTTTCGAAGTTGTCGAAAGCACGGCTGCTTTCTTTGGCTTGTTGTATAGACTTCTTTATTTCTTCTTTTGTGCTTTCATCTATGTTGGGGTCCTGAAGCATGCTTTCCATGGCGTGGCTATATTCCTGCATTTGTGTCTCATACTCTTCTTTGACATGCCGCGGGTCCGCCATTTCTTTGCCCTTTAGCACTGTAAAAACAAAAGCAATTTTACGTCCTGTCCGGTAGAATTCTTCCGCATCCCATCCGGTAGCTTCTATAGCATGCTTTACTTCGCTACGTAATTGATGCTTGCGCGTAAACGCCGTCAGTGCCTCTTCGCCGGCAACCTCCTTTACGGTTTGTGTTGCATCAATAAAAGACGATAGCTTGTCTTCAGTGAGACGCTGTGCTTTGAGTATAGCCAACAACTTGCGTTCGCTTGCATCCAGTTGTGCTTCCAGGTGGGCATATTTCATTTTGTCCGTGAGGCTTCCCATGCCTTCACTACCATTGCTGCTGTCGCAGCCGGCTGTCAGAAGGCAAAGCATGAAAAACAGAAAAGACCATATCGAAGAGTTAGCTTTCATAGTTTCTTGCTTTTTTTAAGAAGTTGCGCCGCACAAGCCATCCAATCAAAGCAATGATACCCCCCAAAAGAAGCAAAAACAGATGCAGGAAATTACGTTCCCAAAAAGCGTCTATTTGTGCTTCGGCCGGATTATCCGGGTTGTAAATCACAGGCACTTTGTCGCCTATTTTGTAGCTAAATAAATCTTGCGAGACTTCGAACTTACTCCAAAAATCTACCTTTTCCCCCGATGATGTATAAAACTCTACGCGAGGAAAGCGATAAATGCCCTTCTTGCCGATTTCGATAACGGTTCCTTCGGTACGTATGCCTGTGGCATTAAGCGAATAAGCCGCCCATAGTGCTTGTGTTCCCCAAATTGCCAGCCCAAGCCCTATCAGCATCAATACAATGCCTGCAAAGGAAACGCGGCGGTAAGAGGCGTAAGCTATTTTACGGTGGTCGCGCATGGCTTTGATAAGGTTGACTCTTTAAAAATTTAAGCAATAACTTCGTGAAGACGAAAAAATACCTGAAAAGTGAGTGACTTTTTTTGAGCTTTCGCCTCTTGTTTATTGGTAGCAAGAGTGTTGTCCATCAATAATGGAAAAATAGCTTGCGTTCATTGAACCAAAAGCTTAAATATTGCTTTGTTTATCAAAGAGTTGTTTGTGTGGGTGCCAATAATTTTGTAAATTATGTAAAGGGATATTGCCAAGGCAAAAACACATCAGTTTACTTTGAAATTTTATCTTTGCAAGCCTGTTTCTTCATCAATCTTATTCAAAGCTGAATTTTATGATAGACCTGTCAAGCGCTTATTATCATACCGAACACGTGAATATGTTTTACGTGTCTGCCCCTGAAAACTGGTTGGAGATGCGATGGAAGGGGCACATTTCGTTTGCTGAAGTGCAGGAAGCCATGCAGAAGGCATTGAAGATTTTAAAAGAAGTGAAAAGCGACAAGTTGCTTTCAGACCACAGGGCAGTAACGAACTCTTGGGACTCAGCCAACCGCTGGATTGTGGAAAAATGGGTAAGCGATGCCCAGAGCTTACGCCTTCGATACGTTGCTTTTGTGGCACCGGAAGAACTGTTGCCACGCATTTCACTGGACAATTTGTATCGCATGTTGATGCGGCGGCGGCCGGAGTTGGAAGGAAAAGTGCGCATCTTTAAAGACGTGGAAGAAGCGCGCAGCTGGCTGCGAACCATGGCTCTGAGTTAAGAGCTGCTTACAGCTGTTTCGCTTTTGAAAAAAATAAAGGCATGCAAACATTCACCGGAAGGGGTTTGCATGCCTTTAGCTTTTCCGGCGGGCAGAATTACAGGGCAATCTCTTTCGCAGCAAATTTCATGGGATAGGAAGTATTCACCTCACCTTTTACTATTTTTTGCAATTTGCGCTTAATCAGTCGTTTCTTCAGAGGTGAAAGGTAATCAATGAACAGCTTGCCTTCGATGTGGTCGTATTCATGCAATATCACACGGGCAGTAAAGCCGTCATATTCTTCTTCATGTAGCTGCCAATCTTCGTCAAAGTAGCGGATTTTAACACGTTCCGGACGGTTTACATTCTCACGCACATCCGGTATGCTCAGACAGCCTTCCTCCATTGTCCACTCTTCACCGCCGGTTTCGATTATGACGGGGTTGATGAACGCTTTTTTAATATACTGCTCCTCTGTATCTGCTTCCTCTTCTTCTTCTTCTTTCAAATGCAGGGTGTCCACTATAAACAGGCGAATGGCTTTGCCTATTTGTGGAGCAGCCAAGCCTACGCCATGGGCTTGGTACATCGTTTCAAACATATCTTCGATAAGCTGCTTGAGGTCGCTGCCTTGAGCAATATCTTCTGCTTTTTTACGCAACACGGGGTCACCGTAAGCTACAATAGGGTAAATCATATTTTTATGAACTGTTTGCGGTAACAAAGATACAAACAAAATTGCTTAGAGGCGCTGCTGTAGAAACTCTTGCAGCAGCAGTGTGGCAGCCATGCGGTCTATGTTCTCTTTGCGGCGGCGGTATTTTTGCTTGGTACCACCGGCAATCATTGCCCGCACGGCATCTTTGGAACTCCCGTATTCATCTACGAGGTGTACCTGAACCGAGGGGTATCGTTTTTTTAATTCCCGGATGAAGGCGTCGATGGCAGCGGTGGAGTCGGTAGGGCTGCCATCGGCTTTGAGCGGGTAGCCCACAACAAATGCTTCTACTTCTTCTTTTTGCATGTAATCGTGCAGGAAGTCCCAAAGGTGGGCAGTGGCTACCGTTTCCAGAGGCGAGGCGATGATTTGAAGCGGGTCGGTTACCGCCAAGCCGGTTCTTTTTATGCCGTAGTCAAATGCCAAAATACGCGCCATAATGCCGCCTGTTTAGTCATGAATAAAAGGAAGAACACTTTCCAGCTGCATGCCCCGCGAGCCTTTGATAAGTATATGGTAGCCGTGCCAGTGTTGGTCCGACAACCAGTTATGCAGCGAAAACTTATCGGGAAAATAGTAGGCAGCCGGCAGGTGGCGCAAGGCTGCTTGTATTTCCTTACCGTAAAGCACCACTTTGTCGAATTGGAAAGAGGCTACCAAGCGCCCCAGCTCTTCATGCGCTTGTTGACTATAAGTGCCCAGTTCAAGCATGTCGCCCAGAATCAGCATTTTAGGGCGTTGTGGCAGACGTGCGAAGCTCCGGATAGCCTGCTCCATAGAGCTTGGGTTGGCATTGTAGGCATCCAGTATGATGCGCACTTGCCCCTGCTCAATAAGCTGTGAGCGTTGGTTTTGTGGAGTATAAGTGGCAATGGCTTGTAGCGCTTCGTGCCCCGGCACGCCGAAGTGCAAGCCTATGCAATGGGCAGCAGCTATGTTGTCGAAGTTGTACTCACCAAAAAGCCGGGTTTGAAATACATTGCCTTCGTTGTCCCGGATACTGACAAAGTAGTTTCCTTCGGCAAGCGCAATGCCCGCCGGGTATTCTATTCGCTGGGGCAGCCGGCTTGCCATGCGCATCAACCACTCATCGCGGCTATTGACAAAGGCAATTCCTTCGTGTTGCAACAGGTAATAATACAGCTCGCTATTGGCACGGGCAACACCTTCCAAGCTGCCGAAGCCCTCGAGATGGTCCATGCCTATATTGGTGATGAGTCCATGGGTAGGGGCTGCTATTTCGCACAGGGCTGCTATTTCGCCTTCGTGGTTGGCGCCCAGTTCTATGACAGCTATCTCGGCATCAGAGGGCATGCGCAAGAGGGTCAACGGCACGCCTATGTGGTTGTTGAGGTTGCCCGGAGTGGCAAAAGCACGATAGCGGCAGGCAAGTGCCAGCCGGGTGAGCTCTTTGGTCGTTGTTTTGCCATTGGAACCGGTAATGGCTATGACAGGAATATTGAATTGTTTTCTGCGATGATGCGCCAACGCTTGTAGCGCCTGCAGGCTGTCTTCTACCAGATGGCAGCGCGCATCTGCCCGGGCTATGGCAGGGTCATCGACGACCGCCGCCATGGCACCTGCCTGCAGTGCTTGTAAAGCAAATTGATTGCCATCGAAGCGCTCGCCCCTTAATGCCCAAAAGAGTTGCCCTGCTTGCAGGCTGCGCGTGTCGGTACAAATGCCTTGACTTTCTTTATAGAGCCGGTAGAGCTCCGCAATGGAAGTGTACATGTCGTCTTATTTAGAGCCGGATGCTGCCGCCAAAGATACGAAAGTTTGCAGCTAATTGCCTGCTTCCATGCTTTGGCTTTGTGTGGTTGAAGTCTGTAAAGCAGGCAGGGCTTTCGCATGAGTAGAAAGATAAAAGCTGAAACGGGTGCCTTCATCTACTTTGCTTTTTACTTCTATTTCGCTGTGGTGCGCCAAGATGATTTGCTTGACGATGGCAAGCCCCAGCCCACTGCCGCCGCTCTCTTTCGAACGGCTTTTTTCTACACGATAGAAGCGCTCAAATATGCGGTGCAGGTGCTTTTTGGGAATGCCCACGCCGTTGTCTTCAATGACCACCCGGCAAAAGTCTTTGCTTGGCTGCAAACGCACACGCACAAAGCCGCCTTCTTTACCATATTTAATGCCGTTCTCTACCAGGTTTACAAAAACCTGCCGGATACGCTGTGGGTCAGCCCATGCCTTGCATTGTCCGGGCGACTCCAGCTTCAGCTCGATGGCACGTGCTGCTGCTTTATTTTGCAGTTGTTCGAACACATCCGCACAGATGCGGTGCAGGTCCACTTCTTGAAAATTCATTTGAATGACACCTGTTTCCATCTGCGAGAGCATGAGCAGGTCTTGGACCAGGTGCTCGAGTCCTTCGAGGCTTTTGTTTGCCCTTTCCAGAAACACATAGCGCACTTCTTCATCGTCAATGGCGCCATCCAGCAGGGTTTGTATGTAACCTTGTGCGGCGAAAATAGGGGTTTTGAGCTCGTGTGATATGTCAGCAATGAACTCGCGCCGGAAGGCTTCCAACTTTACCAGGTCGTCAATTTCCTTTTGTTTCTTGGCTGCATAGCTATATATCTCTTTGTGCAGGTCTTGCAGCGGTCCCGATATGGTAGCCAATTGTCGCTTGGCAAGCTTAAAGTCTTTCTTTTTGATTTTGTTGAGTGAGGTGTACAGTTGATTCACTTCGCGAAAGATGAGCAACTCCAAAGCCAAAGTGTTGAGTATGACACCGGCCGCAAAGGCAATGCCGAAGCACGTAACAAGCAACCAGGGGTGGCTTTCAGGAAACAGCGAGACAAAAAGGGTCGTAAGGCCGGCAATACATGCCGATATGAACACAGCCCATCGTTTGGGTGAACGAAGCATAGGATTTATGGTCTTAACAGTTCAAAACTACTTTTGGCTTTTTTTTTTACTCTATGGAAAACTTATAGCCCACGCCCTTGACTGTCTTAATATAGTTGTCGCCGATTTTCTCGCGTATTTTGCGTACATGCACATCTACGGTGCGGGTGAGAATGAACACATCATCGCCCCATATGTTCTGCAGCAGCTCTTCGCGGCTAAATACCTTGTCGGGGTGTTGTGCCAAAAAGAAAAGCAATTCAAACTCTTTGCGGGGGAGTTCCATGTCCTGGCCGCGCAAGCTAACCAAATACTTATCGCGGTCAATGACAAGGTCACCAATTTCTATGCGGTTGCCCTGAAACTCACGGCTACGCTTGGTTTCCCGCTTCAATACGGTGGCAATACGTGACATGAGCGCCCGTATGCGTATGGGTTTGGTTTGGTAATCGTCGGCGCCAATGCCAAAGGCTGCTATTTCGGAATACTCTTCGCTGCGGGCTGTAAGATAGAGCAAGTAGGTGTCTTCGTTTTCTTCTTTGATGCGTCTTCCGGCTTCTACGCCATCCATCTTGGGCATCATGATATCCATGATGATGAGGTCGGGACGAAACTGCCGGGCTACTTCTACCGCTTCTTGTCCGTCGAAGGCCGTTCTTACTTCGTAGCCTTCCTTTTTTAAGTTATAGCTCAATAAATCAACAATATCCCGTTCATCGTCAACTACTAACACCTTGTAAGGGCTTGTGCTCATAGTGTATGTGTGTTTTTGTTTTGTGGTAAAATTAAGTTTTTTTAATCAAATGATAAGTGACAAGTGTTTGATTGACAAAATTTTAACTCTTTGGTAATGATTTCTTTACGCCCCCTTACGGCCGCCATGGCTAAGTGCGCGGAAATCAATGTACTATGTCTTCAAATAGCCACTGCAGGGCTTCTTCTTCGTCTTGGAAATAGCGAATGGGGGGAAGCGACAAGCCGCGCTCCGGTACTTTCTTATTGAGCTGTACACGTAAACTTAGCTCGCCGAAAGCATTCCGGAATGGCAGAATAGCCACGCGAAAGGGGAAGGGGATGCCGGCAATGGCTTGCGGATACCACTCTTCGTAGGTCCAGCGGATTTCTTCGACTGTCTGCAAGGCGGCATCTTGCAAGTCAATGAGCCAGCGTTTTAGTGCCTGCTCTTTTGCCAGACGCACACTTTCATTCCACACCTGCCGGTGCTCTTTTGAAGGGGCAAAGCCCCACCATTCTACCGTAATCAATCCTTTGGAAGCATCTATTTTTATACAGCTGTGTTCGCTCCGGAAAACTGTTTGCATGGGTTCCCTATGTTTGTTTTTCGCCAATAATTTTTCCATCCAGCATATACACGATGCGTTGGGTATAGTGTGCCCATTGCTCGGCATGGGTAACCATCACAATAGTGAGGCGTTGGGCTCGATGCAACTCTTGCATCAGCTGCATGACCTGCACACTTTCGGTACTGTCTAAATTACCGGTGGGCTCGTCGGCAAGCAGCAGAGAAGGGCGGCTTGCCAAAGCACGCAGCAGTGCTACTTTTTGCTGTTGTCCGCCGGAAAGCTCGTAAGGGTAGGCATGGCGCCGGTGCCACAGGCGCAGCCGCTGCATCCATTCTTTGAGCTCAGCAGGGTCGAAAGTCGCTTTTTGCTTTTTATAGCGCAGCGGCAGCATGATGTTTTCATACACATTCAGCTCTTCCACCAGATTGAATTGCTGAAACACCATGCCTATGTAGTCGCGGCGCAGCGTGGTACGTCCCTTTTCGGTAGCCGGCGCCGGCTGCTGTCCCCAGTATATACTGCCGGACGAGGGCACGTCTATCAAGCCCAGCATATTGAGCAAGGTGGTTTTTCCACAGCCCGAAGGTCCCATGACCGCCAGAAAATCGCCGTGGTCTATGCGCAGGTTGAGCCCACGCAAAGCGGGTGTTTGTATGCCGCCCGAGTCATAATATTTGTGCACGTCTTTCAGTTGAATAGGGTAGAGCTCGTCGGCAGTGGTGGGCTGTCGAAATGAAGACCTGTCAAATAGTTTATAAAATTTGTACATTCGCAAGAAGAGGCTTACGCTCAAATATGCAAGATATGGCACAAGCAGCAAAAAAGAAAATACTGATTGTGGATGACGACGAGGATGTGCTATGGGCAGTGAAAATGCTGCTCAAAAGGCAAGGGTGGGAGGTGAGCACCGAGCAGGATCCGCGCCGCATCCCTTTCTTGGTGTCGCAGCATGCTTTTGACCTTATTTTGTTGGATATGAATTTTCGCGAAGACACCACTTCGGGGAAAGAAGGCTTTGAGTGGTTGTCTAAGATATTGGAGATAGATCCGCATGCCGTAGTGATTATGATTACTGCCTATGGCGATGTGGATACGGCTGTGCAGGCTTTGAAAGCCGGTGCCACTGATTTTGTGCTGAAGCCATGGGAAAATGAAAAACTGATTGCTACCGTGCAGGCAGCGCTTAAGTTGCGCGATTCTTACCGTCAAGTGGAGCAGCTGGAACGCAAAAACGAGCAACTCACAGACCTTATCAACCGGGCAGACGTGGAAATGCTGGGTGAGAGCGCCCCCATGCAAAAGGTGCGTCTGCTTATTGACAAGGTGGCTGCCACCGATGCCAATGTGTTGATTTTGGGCGAAAACGGCACCGGTAAACAGCTGGTGGCTAAGATGATTCACCGCAGGTCGAAGCGCGCAGCCAAGCCTTTCATCAGTGTGGACATGGGCGCCGTAAGCGAAACGCTCTTTGAGAGTGAGCTGTTTGGGCACAAAAAAGGCGCTTTTACCGATGCCAAGCAGGACCGTATAGGGCAGATGGAGCTGGCGCATGGCGGCACGCTCTTTTTAGATGAAATTGGCAACTTGCCCCTGTCGCTGCAAGCCAAGTTGTTGACCGTGCTGCAAGACAGGCGCATTCGCCGGCTTGGTAGCAATGACTGGATAAACATAGACGTACGCCTGATTTGTGCTACCAATATGCCTTTGCATGATATGGTCCGGGAAGGCAGCTTCCGCCAAGACTTGCTTTATCGTATCAATACCGTGGAGATTTACTTGCCCCCCCTGCGTGAGCGCAATGAGGATATTCCCCTTTTGGCAGACCACTTTCTCAAGCGCTTCGCCCAAAAGTATAGAAAAGAAGTAAAGCAGTTTTCTGCCGAAGCACTTAAGACATTAACGGCGTATCACTGGCCCGGCAACATCAGAGAGCTGGAGCATGCCATCGAGCGGGCTGTTATCATGGCAGATAAAAGCAGCTTGGACAGCAGCGATTTCGCCTTCCTGCAAAAGGCCGCGGCGCCTGCTGCTTTGCCCGGCGATTTGCCTTTGAACTTGGAAGCCTTGGAACGCCAAGCTATTGAGCGGGCTTTGAAGAAGCATCAGGGCAATGTGAGCCGCGCCGCAAAAGAATTGGGCATCACACGTGCCGCCTTATATAGACGTATGGAAAAATATGGACTTTAAATCTCCCTACCGGCAATTGTTTGTGTATGCGGTGCTGGCATGTGTGTTTGTGGGCACAAGCACGTGGAGCTATGAACAGGGGCGCCCACTGACAGCCTTGTTGCTTATGCTGCTTGCTATGGTGGCTTTGGTGCATATGTGGCGTGTTTTGGGGCGTATCGAGCGCAGATGGTGGCTGCTTTTCGATGCATGGGAAGCAGGTGAGCCGCGCCGGCCGGCTGCTTTTCAGCGCTACTATGCGAAAGCCCATGACCGTTGGCTGGCAAGCATGGCGGCATTGCAACAGCAACAAGAAAAACAAGAAGCACGGCAGCTGTTTTTAGAAACTTTGCTTGCCAATATAGAGGTGGGGCTTGTGGTGCTGCGCCCCGATGGCAGCATTTACTGGCACAATCCGGCTGCCATGCGTTGGTTGCAACTGCCCCCGGCCGCACGGCATGTGCAGCAGCTGCCCCCGGCATGGGAAGCATGGAAGCAGTGGGTGCTGCAGGCTGCGCATCACGAAGAGCGTTTGTTTGAAATAGCCATGGACCATTCTTTGATGAGTTTCGCTTCGAAAGTGAGCCGCTTTGCAGTATTGGGCGAAGCATTCATAGCCGTAGGTATTCAAAACCTGCAGCATTTGATGGAAGACAAAGAAATGATGGCCTGGCAACAGCTGACCAGGGTGCTTACGCACGAAATCAGCAATTCGGTAACGCCCATTGCTTCCATATTGTCTTCGGTGCGCGAGCTGATGCAAGCCGAAGCTTTGACGGCAGAAGACCATGCCGAAATACAACAAGCATTGGCTTTGGTGGAGCGCCGCGCCCAAGACCTCATCCATTTTGTGCAGGAGTTCCGGAATTTAACCAAGATGCCGGAGCCCAACCGCCGTTGGGTGCAGGTACATCAGTTGTTTGAAGAAGTGGCGCAGCTGATGCAACAAGAGGCAGAAGCCATACAGGCAAGTATTGAAATAAGGGTAGAGCCTGCCCATATGCAGCTGTGGGCAGACAGGGGCTTGCTCATGCAGGTGCTTATCAATCTGTGCAAAAATGCTTTGCATGCTTTGGCAGAAACAGAACGGGCGCGCAAGCTGCAATTGACGGCCGTAGAGGGCGAGCGCTATTTGGCAGTAGAAGACAATGGCACGGGCATCAGCCCCGAGGCAATGAGGCGGCTTTTTGTCCCTTTCTTTTCCACCAAGAAAAAAGGCTCAGGCATAGGGCTGAGCCTTTCACGACAGATCGTAAGGGCACATGGTTGGCGCTTGCGTGTGCAATCGGAATGGGGCAAGGGCACACGCATCCGTATCGATTTTTAGCGCTCTACCGGCAGCTTTTGCGCCTGCCACTGCATGATGCCTCCTTTTAGGTTATATACCTTCTTGAAGCCAAGCTCTTTCATGAGAGCAACGGCGCGACTGCTTCGCCCCCCACTGCGACAATAAACATAATAGGTCTTGTCTTTGTCCAGCTGTTGCAACTTGCTACGGAAATCATCGTCATAGAAGTTCAGCAATTGGGCATTGGGTAAATGCCCTTCGCTATACTCTTCGGGCGTGCGCACATCCAGCACCACGCCCGGTTCTTTCTTTAGCTGTTGGGCAAAAGCTTGGGCGTCTAAGTCTTTTACGCCCTGCGATTGCGAAGAACCGGAGCAGGCAGTAAGCAACAAGAAAAGAATGCTTGTGATAGAAACGGCAAAGGCTTTCATATTTATCGGGGGTTTTATTTTATAAAGCATCGCAGCCGCTCATGCATTTCAGTACGCCCAGCACTTCTTTCATCTTGAGTGAGTAAAGAATATTTTTCCCTTCACGCTTACACTCAAGAATGCCCTTCAACTTCATATTGGATAAATGATGTGAAGTGAGCGATTGCTCCGAGCCCATCATTTCACAAATGGCAGACACCGATAGTTCTTCATGCTCTGCCAACAATTTTACAATGCCTAAACGCATGGGGTGGGCAATGGCTTTCAATATGAAAGCTACCTTCTCGATTTTTTCTGCACTAAGACCTTGCAGGTTTACTTCTTCCATCGTTGTCATATGCTTCTGTATTCAACTCATTTAAGCAACAAATTTAAATGAAAATATGTTCATGTAAAAACAAAGCTACGTTTTTTTTAGGCTCTCCCACTGCGCAGCTCCAATACCGTGATTTCCGGAAGAATGCCCACCCGCCCGGGGAACCCTATGTAGCCAAAGCCCCGGTTGACATATAAATACTGCCGCCCTTCGCGGTAAAGGTCTGCCCATTGTTTGTAACGATACTTGGCCGGGCTCCAACGAAAATCGCCAATTTCTATACCAAACTGCATGCCATGGGTATGCCCGGCAAGGGTGAGGTCTATGTCCGGGAACTCAGGACGTATTTGAGCGTCCCAATGGCTGGGGTCGTGCGAAAGCAAAATTTTTACCGGATATTCTTCGGCGCCTTGATAGGCTTTGTGCAGTTTACCATACTTGGGAAAGCGCCCGGTGCCCCAATTCTGCACACCTATGAGGGCAATGGCTTCGCCTTCTACCTGTATGGGCAGGTGCTCGTCGAGCAACAAGCGCCAGCCAAGGCGGCGGTGTGCCAGCAACATATCTTCGAAGTTTTTGCGCTTGTCTTCAGCGCTTGCCCATGCGCGGTAGTCCCCGTAATCGTGGTTGCCCAGCGTGGAATATACGCCCAAGGGGGCTTTTAACTTCTCAAACAGCTGTATGTAATCGTTGACTTCTTTGGTTTCGTTGTTCACCAAGTCGCCGGTAAAGCAAATAATATCGGGCTTTTCGTTGAGTATCATTTCAATGCCGCCCTGCACGGCGCGTTTGTTGAAAAAACTGCCACTGTGGATGTCGGATATTTGGAGCAAACGGATACCATCGAACTTTTTGGGAAGGTTGGGAAGGTATATTTGTTGGCGGCGTACGCGATAATCATGTGCGCCCGATAAAATACCAAAACTCATGGTGGCCAGGGGCACTGCAGCCGTAACCAGAGCAGCTTGGCTCAAAAATTCGCTGCGACTGATGCCTTGCGTGTTGCTGCCATGCGAAACAGCCACTTGGGCAGTCCACCGGAATAGACGTCCGAGGTCGTCGATGAGCAGCACCACGGCCACCAGCAGTTTCGATACGAAAAAGACGAAAGTAAAGCCAATGCTAAGTGTTTTCCACGTAGCCCATTCGGTGCCTAAAAAATTATAGGAAAGCACGCTCAGCACACTAAATACAGAAATAGACCAATAAAGGGCATAAATGCGTTGGCGTGTGGTGGGAGGGCTGTCGTGCCATACGGTGCGTACGGCTTGAAATACGTACCAATCTAAAAGCAAAAAAATAGTGGTGAGTACCACAAGAAAGATAATTCTACCCTGTTGCATCTATACTTTTTAGTTTTGTTAAAGGGAAAAACCTTCATAACAACACATCAAAAAGCAAGGAGGTTTATTTTGAATGAATAAAAGCAAAATAGGTTGCTTATCTGCTTGGAAAAAAGTAACTTGATAGAAGAATCAAATATAAGGTTACCATGCGAGCAATTTTCCTGATTTCGTTTATGTTGTTCTTCTGCGGCTACGTGGGCAATGGCTTTGCTCAAGAGAAAAATCCGCAGAACAGCGGGCAAGAAGAGGCAACCGCTGCCTTACAAAAAGAAGAAGCCCGGGTTCAACAAGAAACGGCCAAACTTGAATTGCATCTCGAAAACCTTCACAGGCAGATGCAACTAATTCAAGCAGAGCTTGCACAAAAAGACGCCGCATATCAAAAAAAGGCTCAGGAGCTGCATCAAAAGATGGAGGAACTGCGGGAGCAGATGGAAGCGATTCAAAAAGAGATTTTCGAGCAAACGAATCAATGGCTTGAAGAACGTCTGCAAAAAGAACAAGCCATCAACGAACTGGTATCGCAAATTTTGCAAGCAGAACAGGCGCTGCTTCGTCTGAGAGACCGGCTCATGCAACAAAAGATGAAAGAAACGGAGATGAGAGAGTGAGCTATTTTTTCAATGGCGCTTTAAACCTTTGAGCTTTGAAGGGCTCCAATAGCATGTAAACCAAAAATAGAAAGTACTATGAAACTGACAAAAGTATGGATGTTGTTGGCAGCTATGTGTTTTAGCTTGTCTGTATTTGCACAAGAGGCGCCCAAGCCACCGCAAAAAGAACATAAAACACCCGAAGAACGCGCCAAGGCAGTAACCGACCGCATGAAAGAAAAGCTTGCCCTCAGCGATGAGCAGTACCAACAGGTGTACGACATTAACCTGAAAGCTGAAAAGCAGCTGGAAGAATTGCGAAAAGAGCACGAAGCCATGCGTGAAAAAATGAAAGCACACCATGAGGCATTGAAAGAAGTGCAAAAAGAAAGAGAGGAAGCTATACGCGCAGAGCTGAGCGAGGAGCAGCGCGAAAAGTATGACCGGTCGATAGAAGAGAGAAAAGAAAAACATCATGAGCGCGTGGAAAAACGCAAAGAAGTACGCAAGCACCGTCGCGGTGAGAGAAAAAGAGGCAAGCCGGTAGAGGAGGGGAAGAGGAAGAAATTAAAATAGAAGACTAAAAAAACGGCCAAGCACACAAAAACGGGCACCTTCCGCAGAATGGCGCCCGTTTTTGCTTTATGCCTATCCGGTTTATTTGCTTCCTTTTTTGGCTTTCACCATCTGTTCGAGCATATCCCACATTTCTTGTGGTACGGCATCCAGCATATTGAACTCACCGGCACCTTTGAGCCATTCGCCGCCGTCGATGGTGACCACTTCGCCGTTTATATAAGCAGAGAAGTCGGACATCAAATAGGCTGCCAGGTTTGCCAGCTCTTGGTGTTCGCCTACACGCCCTACCGGTATTTTATTTTCAGGCTTGAGCTTTTGTCCCAGTTCTGTCTCTGCCAATGCCGGCGGGAACAAGCGGCTCCATGCTCCTTCGGTGGGGAACGGACCGGGCGCAATGGCGTTCATACGTATCTTGTATTTTGCCCATTCCACAGCCAGTGAACGCGTCATTGCCAACACGCCCGCTTTGGCACAAGCCGAAGGTACCACATATGCCGAGCCGGTCCATGCATAGGTAGTGACTATATTGAGCACCGTAGCCGGTATTTGCTCTTTTATCCAGTACTTGCCAAACGCCAAGGTGCAGTAATAGCTGCCCCGCAATACGATATCTACGATGGTGTCGAATGCCCGGTGCGACAAACGCTCGGTAGGCGAAATGAAGTTACCCGCTGCGTTATTTACCAAGCCATCTACTTTGCCGAAATGTTTCACTGCTTGCTTGAGCATATTTTCCACCGACTCGTAGTCGCGCACATCGCAGGCTACAGCCAGCACTTTGCCGCCGGTTTCTTTTTCCAGCTCTTTGGCTGTTTCTTGCAACACCTCCAGCTTACGGCTGGTGATGACGCAGTGAGCGCCTAATTGTAAAAAATATTTTGTCATGGAGCGCCCCAGGCCGGTACCGCCGCCTGTTACTACTATCACGCGGTCTTTCATGCTGCCTTCAGGCAACATAGGTTGTGTGTACAATGCCATAATTTTCTATAATTTTAATTGTTTGATGAAATTACACCGTTAAAATAGTTGTTTTAATTGCAAACCTTTGCCCGAATACTTGCTCTAAAATACACAAAAAACCTAATAAAGTATGCTTGCCGATAAGTTTTGGAAAATTTTTATGTCGCACATGATAGACGCCCTCGACAAGGACTTGGATGACTTGCTTTTTGGGGAGGAAGAAGACACCGCCGGGCGCCAACAACAATACAAGCGCAAAGACCCCTTCGAAGAGTTTGAGGAGAAGTATGCGCGCTATCAGCAATATCAACAAAAGCGCTACGAGCAGTTTTATCAACAATATTCCTATCAACAAAACGATTACAAACAGTCTTCATTCACAAAGAACACCGCCACGAAAAGCGTAGAGGCGCGTTATTACGCTTATTTGGAGTTGCAGCCCGGCGCTTCTTTCGAAGACATACGCAAGGCATACAAAAAGCTGATGAAACAATATCATCCGGACCGCTTTTATCAAGATGAAAAAAAGCGGCAAATAGCCGAAGAGGTATGCCGCAAGCTCAACGAAGCCTACACTTACTTCGAGAAAAAACACAAAGTAAAATAAAAGCGCGGCAAGCAGTCTTGTACCTTGCCGCGTTGCTATGCTATACGCTTACCGGCGCTTTGATTGCCGGATGTGGATCGTAGCCTATCAGCTCGATGTCTTCGTAGCGGAAGGCATCGATGTCTTTTATTTCAGGATTGAGACGCACACGCGGCAAGGGGCGTGGTGTGCGCGACAACTGAAGGCGTGCCTGCTCCAGGTGATTCAAATAAAGATGCACATCGCCGCCCGTCCATATGAACTCATGGGCTTCCAAACCGCACACTTGTGCTATCATCATGGTAAGCAGGGCATAGGAGGCAATATTGAACGGCACCCCCAGGAAGGTATCTGCCGAGCGCTGATATAACTGACAAGAGAGCTTGCCGTCGGCTACATAGAACTGAAAGAGCACATGACAAGGTGCCAGTGCCATTTGCGGCAGTTCGCCCACATTCCAGGCGCTCACCAGCAGACGGCGCGAATGCGGGGTGCGCCGTATGTCTTCAATCACCTGCTTGAGCTGGTCTATGCTTTGCCCGTCAGCAGTGCCCCAGCTGCGCCATTGCTTGCCGTAAACAGGTCCCAGGTTGCCGGCTTCATCTGCCCATTCATCCCAAATGGTAACACCATTTTCTTGCAGGTAGCGCACGTTGGTGTCGCCTTTGATGAACCACAGCAGCTCGTGCACAATAGACTTGAAGTGTACTTTTTTGGTGGTAAGCAGGGGAAAACCTTCCCGCAGGTCGAAACGCATCTGATAGCCGAACACACTGAGTGTGCCGGTGCCGGTGCGGTCTTCTTTTTTGGTTCCGTTCTGCAGAATGTGCTTCAGCAGGTTTAAATATTGTTGTTCATTTTTCGACATGACAACTCTTTTTTGACTTGATACAGCCCGCTAATGTAAATGCTTTTTCATTGAGCGCAAAATTTTGTTGGCAAAGACAAACTCCTGCAGTTCGGGTACTTCCGCATCGATAATGCTTTCTTTGTTGCCTTCCCACAACTTGTGCCCCCGGTACAGAAACATAATGTAATCGCCAATTTCAAGCACGGAGTTCATGTCGTGCGTTACCACAATGGTGGTGGTGTCATACTCTTCGGTCAGCTCTTTAATCAGGGCATCTATTTTGATGGAGGTGAGGGGGTCAAGCCCCGAGTTGGGCTCGTCGCAAAACAGATATTTGGAATTCATGACGATGGCGCGGGCAATGCCCACGCGTTTTTTCATGCCCCCGCTTATTTCCGAAGGCATCTTATGGGCGGCATCTTCAAGCCCTACACGCCGCAGGCACTCAAACACGCGGTCGCGCTTTTCGCTCAAAGGCATGTTGGTGAGCATATTCAGCGGAAACATGACGTTTTGCTCTACGGTCATGGAGTCAAACAAGGCGCCCCCTTGAAAAAGCATACCTATTTCCTGCCGGATGGCAAGCTTCTCTTCTTTGGAGGCTTCCCAAAAGTTTTTTCCGTTGAAAAGCACTTCGCCTTCATCGGGCTGAATCAGCCCCACAATGCATTTGAGCAGCACACTTTTGCCGGTGCCGCTGGCGCCAATGATGAGGTTGCAGCGCCCTTTCTCGAAGCGCCCGCTGATGCCTTTGAGCACTTCTTTTGAGCCAAAGCTCTTTTTTATATTCCGGATTTCTATCATTAGATTGCGCTTTGTGTTGAAAAAATACGAAATAATCCAAGCTTATGGAAAAGCTTACCGGAAAGGATTTCTGGCGTGACTACTGGTTGCAGCATCCGGTGCTCTACAAAGCCATAGAACAAAACTACATTTTTGGCGACGTGTTTCAAAAAATATACCGTTCAGCGCCGTTTCGTTCTGCTTTGGAGTTGGGCGGGTTCCCCGGTTTCTATGCGCTCTATTTAAAAAAACACATGCAGGTGGCAGAGGTGGCTTTGCTCGACTACTTCATAGATCGCCCGTTGATGCAAGACCTGTGGCAGCGCAATGGTTTATCGCTCGATGATGTAGAGATTATCCACGCCGATTTGTTTGAACATACACCTGCCCGCCTTTATGAGTTGGTGTTTTCGGTGGGCTTGGTGGAGCATTTTTCCGATACGGCTCATATCTTGCAGCAGCATGTCAAGTTTCTTGCACCCGGGGGGCACTTGATGGTAGCCGTCCCCAATTTTCGAGGGCTCAACGGGTGGGTACAAAAGACATTTGACCGTGAAAATTACGATAAGCACTATATCCCGTGCATGTCGAAAGCGCATTTGCGTGCCGCTGCCGAAGCCGTGGGCTTAAGTGTGTTGCATTGCGACTACTATAAGGTGTTTAGCGTGTGGCTCGAAAAACAGCCCCCCAAACCATGGTATGTGCGTGCCATGGTCAAAGGGCTTTGGCTGGGCGGAAAGGTACTCGCCAAGCTCATCCCCATAAAAACCCGGTGGTTTTCACCTTATATTGTACTAATTGCCCGCAAATAATTTGGGATAAACAAAGGTGCCTTCTTAATTTTGTACAAAAAAGCAATGAAAAAACCATTTCGCCTTCTTGTCCTTCTTGCGGTCATTATCCTTAGCGAATATAAGGGCGCACAGGCACAGGAAGACAGTCTCCGCCTTTTTAGCCCGTTTGAAACCATACGCACCCATCTCGAGTATCTGCAGCCCGATAATTACGACCCGGACAAAGCGGCGCAGACGCTCGATGCCGCCGGCTTGTCGCCCGAGCAAAAACGCCGCTTGGTAATTCAGCTTATTCAGATTTACGACGGCCGCGGTTTGTATGTCGATTTAGAGGCTATTCCCAATGATCCGAACTACGCCGATTCGCTGACAGGGGAGCACCGCTATGTGCCCTTTCCCGAAGAGCTGCCCGACGTGTATGTGATAAAGAAGGGGAAGAAGTGGTTGTATTCTGCCAAGACCGTAAAGAAAATACCCCAACTGCATCGCGAAACCTATCCTTTTGGCATAGACCGCTTGCTTGTGTTGATGCCCCGGCAGGCAGGCAGCCGCTTTTTAGGATTGAGCTACTGGCAGTGGTTGGGACTGGCTTTATTGCTTGTTTTGGCTTTTGTCCTGCACAAAATCTTTGTTTTCATCATACGAAAGGTGCTTTTGCGCCTGATTATCCGCTGGCGCAAAAAAACACTTGCACAGCAGTTGTTGCTGCCTACGGCACGTCCGGTAAGTCTTTTTTTGATCTTTCATTTGTTGAAACTGCTTATCCCGATTCTGCAGCTGCCTATTGGATTGAGCAAGTTTTTAATCCTGGGCGTGCGCATATCCATTGCCGTCTTTGTTGGCTTTATACTCATCCGGGCGGTCGATTTTCTGAGCATCTACATGCGCCGTTTTGCAGACAAAACCGAATCGAAGCTGGACGACCAACTGGTGCCTTTGGTAGAGCGCACTTTGAAAGTGCTGGTGTGGGTGGCCATTGGGGTGGCTGTCATGAATGTGCTGCGCTTCAATATAGCGGCGGTGCTCACCGGGCTTTCCATCAGTGGTTTGGCTGTGGCATTGGCTGCCCAAGACACCATCAAAAACCTGTTTGGCTCATTTACCATCTTTGTGGATAAACCCTTCCAGATTGGCGACTGGATTGTAGCCGACAAAATAGACGGCACGGTGGAAGAGGTAGGCTTCCGTTCTACCCGTATTCGCACTTTTTACAACTCGTTGATTACCGTGCCCAATGGTAAACTGGCAGACATGGTTATTGATAACATGGGGGCACGTATTTACCGCCGTTTTGTGATTCGTTTGAGTGTTACTTATGATACACCGCCCGAGCTGCTGGAAGCCTATGTGCAAGGCCTGCGCGACCTGGTAACGGCCCATCCCGATACGCGCAAAGATTATTTTCATGTGTATGTCAATGACCTGAGCAGCAGCGCCATTGAAATTCTTTTCTATGTGTTCTTTAAAGTGCCCGATTGGGGCAATGAGCTGCGGGCACGTCACGAGTTGATTTTGGACATGCTGCGCCTGGCAGCGAGATTGGGCGTACGCTTTGCCTTCCCCACACAAACCATTCATATCGAAGAAGCCCCGGGGCAAGGCAGCTTGGCGCCACAATACGAAACCGACCCCAACGAGTTGCATAAACGCCTACAAGCCTTTTTTGCCGAGCGATACAATGGGGCAGGAAATAAAAAAGGATAAAAAGCATAAAGAAAGAGCAGCTACACAAAAGGGGGTACCGTGCACGGTACCCCCTTCTTTCAATCAAGGCGTGCTTAAGCATTACTGCTTGACACCGGCAATGCGGTCATACACAGCCATTACTTCCGATACTTTCTGGCGCGAGATGTCGAGCAGTTTTTTCTCTTCTTCGTTGAGGCTTACTTCGATGATTTTTTCTACGCCGTTTTTACCCAGCATCACAGGTACACCCAAATAGCAGTTGTCGATGCCATACTCGCCTTCCAGCTTCACGCAGCAGGGGAAAATACGGCGTTGGTCGCGGGCAATGGCTTCTACCATCTGAGCAGCCGCAGCACCCGGGGCATACCATGCCGAAGTGCCCATGAGTTTCACCAATTCGCCACCACCATGGATGGTGCGCTGCACGATGGCGTCGATGGTCTCTTTGTCGAGCAATTCGGTAACGGGAATACCGGCTACGGTAGTGTAGCGAGGCAGGGGCACCATGGTATCGCCATGACCACCCATCAGCAACGCTTGGATGTCTTTGGGCGAGCAGTTCAGGGCATCGGCCAGGAAAGCACGGTAGCGGGCGGTGTCAAGAATGCCGGCCATGCCAATTACACGTGTGCGGGGAAATTTAGAGGTTACATGAGCCGCATAGGTCATGACATCCAGCGGGTTCGATACCACAATGATGATGGCGTTGGGCGAATGCTTAATGACATTCTCGGTAACGCTGCTTACAATCTTGGCGTTCACCTCGATGAGGTCATCGCGGCTCATGCCCGGCTTGCGCGGCATGCCCGAAGTGATGACTACCACATCTGAATTGGCAGTACGGCTATAGTCATTGGTTACACCTATGGTGCGGGTGTCGTAGAGGGTAATAGGCGCTTTTTGCCAGATATCCAGGGCTTTGCCTTCGGCTACCCCTTCTTTAATGTCCAGAAGTACTACCTCGTTGGCGATTTCGCGGTAAGCCAATACGTCGGCGCAGGTAGCACCTACGTTTCCGGCACCTATAACTGTTACTTTCATAGGAACGTGAATTTTAATTGTAAGACATGAACCAAAGGTTGATGTGGTAAATTTAGTAAAATCCTGTTATCTGCCCCGTGACCGCCGTCAAAAGATACCTTTTTTATTGCCATGCCGGTTTCGCCTTTTCCTGCTGCCGTCCATTAAAACAAAAGTCTGTTTTTAAATACTTTTCATACTTGTTTGCCGCCTTCCAAACAATAAAATTTGTGTAAGTTTGCCTATATCCTATACTTATTCTGATATTTTTTGGGATAAAATTTAGTATGCAAGCATAATAATTTATTAAATTTGGGCTATGATTGATACAAAGGTGAAATTACCCCGGGAAGAAACCATCGACTACAACATCAAGACGGCATGGCATGCCATAGCACGCATGTATAATGCCGAGGCGGTGAAATACGGCATTACCACTTCTATAGGCTACATATTGCTGAACATAGACGAAGAGGAGGGAACGCCTGCCACCAAAATAGCGCCGCTGTTCGGTTTGGAAGCCCGTAGCATTACGCGCACACTCAAAAAAATGGAAGACGACGGTTTGATTATGCGTAAGCAAGACGAAGTGGATCGCCGTTATGTGCGCATATGTTTGACACCCAAAGGGCGGGAGAAGAAAGAGGTAGCCCGCCGTGTGGTGCGTCAGTTCAATTTTGCGGTACGGGAACGCGTGCCTGCCGAAAAGCTGCAGGTTTTCTTTGAAGTGATTCGTACCGTTATGCAGGTCGTCGATGAATTTTCGATTCAATCATCATAAAAAAATTTCAACTTGTCTTTTCACAAAAACAAAATAAAACTATGGAAACAGCCTTAGAAAAAAGCAAACAAGCCACTTGGCTGCGCCCTTCTGAGCGCCGCCGCATTCGTAAGGTAGCCGTATTGGGCGCCGGAGTGATGGGCAGTGGCATCGCTTGCCATTTCGCGAATATAGGAGTAGAAGTATTGTTGCTGGATATTGTACCCCGTGAATTGACCGAAGCCGAGAAGGCAAAGGGCTTGACCCTGCAAGACAAAGTGGTGCGCAACCGACAGGTAACCGAGCTCTTCCAAAAAGCGGTACAATCGAAACCTGCCCCCTTGTATGCAAAAAAATATGCCGAGCGCATCACCTTGGGCAATATGGAAGACGATATGGCAAAAATTGCCGATTGCGACTGGGTGATAGAAGTAGTGGTAGAGCGCTTGGACATTAAGAAAAAGGTGTTCGAGCAGGTAGAAAAATACCGCAAGCCCGGCACCTTGGTGACTTCAAACACTTCGGGTATTCCTATCCACCTGATGTTGGAAGGGCGCAGCGATGACTTTGCAGCGCACTTCTGCGGCACGCACTTCTTCAACCCGCCGCGCTATTTGCCCCTCTTGGAAATTATTCCTACTGACCGTACCAAGCCGGAAGTAGTGGAGTTCCTGATGGACTACGGTCGCCGCTTCTTGGGCAAAACCACCGTGTTGTGTAAAGATACGCCTGCCTTCATTGCCAACCGTGTGGGTGTGTTCGCCATTATGGATGCCCTGCATATTATTGAAGAAATGGGCTTGAAGGTAGAAGAAGTAGATAAGCTGACAGGTCCGGTGTTGGGACGCCCCAAGTCGGCTACTTTCCGTACGTTGGATGTTGTGGGCTTGGATACCATGATTTTGGTAGCCAGTAACTTGTATGAGGCTGTGCCGCACGACGAGCGCCGCGAGTCCTTCAAGCTGCCCAAAGTGCTGAAGGCTTTGCAAGAAAAAGGATGGCTGGGCGAAAAGAGCGGACAAGGCTTCTATAAGAAAGTAAAAACAGACAAAGGAAAAGAAATCTTAGCGCTCGACTTTGCTACCTTGGACTACCGTCCGCAAGAAAAAGTGAAGTTCGAAACCTTGGATGCCACCAAAGCTATAGACGACCTCGCCAAGCGCTTCAAAGTATTGGTGAATGGTAAAGACAAAGCCGGCGAGTTCTACCGCAAAACTTTCGCCAGCTTGTTTGCCTATGTGTCGCATCGTATTCCCGAAATTGCCGACGAGCTTTACAAAATAGACGATGCCGTTTGTGCCGGCTTCGGGTGGAAGATGGGTCCCTTTGCCACTTGGGATGCCATAGGAGTAGAGGAAGGTGTGAAGCTCATCGAAGCGCAAGGACTGACGGTAGCCCAGTGGGTAAAAGACATGCTGGCAGCAGGCTTCACCTCATTCTATAAAGTAGAAGGTGGTCGCAAGCTTTATTACGACGTCAACAGCAAGTCTTACCAGCCGATTCCGGGTACCGAGAACTTCATTATTCTCGAAAACTACAGCAGCAATATCATTTGGAACAACCCGGGCACCACGCTCTACGATATTGGCGATGGGGTGTATTGCCTGGAGATGCACACAAAGATGAATGCCATCGGTGCCGAAATCATTCAAGGGTTGAATTATGCCGTGGAACGTGCCGAAAAAGAAGCCCGTGGCTTGGTGATTACTGCCCGTGGCGACAACTTCTCGGCAGGTGCCAACCTGGCTATGTTGTTCATGTATGCCGTGGAGCAAGACTGGGACGAAATCAACATGATGATTGCCCAGTTCCAAAATACCATGATGCGTCTGCGCTATTCGGCCATACCGGTAGTAAGCACCCCCTTTGGCTTGACTTTGGGCGGCGGCTGCGAGCTGAACTTGCATGCTGACCACGTGCAAGCACATGCCGAGACCTACATGGGCTTGGTAGAAGTGGGCGTCGGCTTGATTCCTGCCGGCGGGGGCACCAAAGAAATGGCGCTGCGCTTGTCTGATTCTCTGCAAGAAGGCGACGTGGAACTGAACCGCTTGCAAAACACCCTGATGAACATAGCCATGGCGAAGGTATCTACTTCGGCAGTAGAAGCTTACGACCTGGGCTATTTGCGCCCCTCGGATGCCATCACCACCAGCCGTGCGCATCTGATAGGCGATGCCAAAGCCAAGGTGATAGAGCTGGCAGACCGCGGTTATGTACAGCCTATCCGCCGCAAAGATATTAAGGTGCAAGGACGCACCGGCTTGGCTCTGATTAAAGCCGGCTTGCATGGCATGTGGCGTGGGCACTACATCTCTGACCACGACAAAAAAGTGGTAGATAAGCTGGGATATGTGCTTTGCGGTGGCGACCTGTCGAGCCCGCAGTTGGTATCGGAGCAGTACCTGCTCGACCTGGAGCGTGAAGCTTTCTTGTCGTTGTGTGGTGAGAAGAAGACACTGGAGCGTATTCAGGCAGTTTTGACTACCGGCAGACCCATACGCAACTAAACCGATACCCGTAGGGCGGCGGTGTGGAGCCGGTACCACATGGCCGCACCTTTTACAAAGACTTATTTTTAAAAGTTTTCAAAACCAAAAAGCAAACAATTATGAACGCATATATTGTAGCAGGCTATCGTACCGCTGTAGGTAAAGCCAAAAAAGGCGGGTTCCGCTTCATGCGCCCCGATGACCTGGCAGCCAAGGTCATCAAACACTTGGTAGGCTCGGTGCCTGCCCTTGACCCCAAGCGCATCGACGATGTAATTGTAGGGTGTGCTATTCCCGAAGCCGAACAAGGCATGCAAATGGGGCGTATGATTTCGCTCTTGTCCTTGCCTATTGATGTGCCCGGCTTCGTATTGAACCGCTATTGTGGTTCCGGGCTGGAAGCTATTGCACTGGCAGCCCAGCGCATCCATTCCGGACAAGCCGACTGCATCGTGGCCGGCGGGGCAGAGTCTATGTCTTTGGTGCCTATGATGGGCTGGAAAACCGCCTTGAACTATGAAGTGGCTTCGGCGCATGCCGACTACTATTTGAGCATGGGGCTAACCGCCGAGCAAGTAGCCAAAGACTACAACATTTCGCGCGAAGACCAAGACCGCTTCTCTTATGAGTCGCACCAAAAAGCGATAAAAGCCATTGAAAACGGTTTGTTCAAAGATGAAATCGTGCCCGTAGAGGTAGAAGAGACCTTTGTGGACGAGAACGGCAAAAAACAAAAACGCAGCTGGGTGGTAGATACCGACGAAGGACCGCGCAAAGACACCAATCTGGAAGCTTTGGCAAAACTGCGCCCCGTGTTTGCTGCCGATGGTTGTGTAACGGCCGGCAACTCTTCGCAAACATCTGATGGCGCTGCTTTTGTGCTGGTAATGTCTGAAAAGATGGTGAATGAGCTGGGCTTGAAACCCATTGCGCGCATGGTGTCGTATGCCGCCGCAGGCGTAGAGCCCCGCATCATGGGGATTGGTCCGGTGGCTGCCGTACCCAAAGCATTGGAAAAAGCAGGACTGAAGCTAAGCGATATTGAGCAAATAGAGCTGAACGAAGCCTTTGCCGCTCAGTCTTTGGCTGTTATCCGGGCATTGGACCTGAACCCCGACATTGTGAACGTCAATGGTGGTGCCATTGCTTTGGGACACCCCTTGGGTTGCACCGGTGCCAAATTGACCGTGCAGCTCTTGAACGAGATGCGTCGTCGCAAACAAAAATATGGTATGGTTACTGCCTGTGTGGGCGGTGGGCAAGGGGTTGCCGGCATTTATGAGTTGTTGAATTAGTGCCCGTGAACCTTTTGATATTTCCGGAAACGGCAGTCTTCACCGGCTGCCGTTTTTTTGCTTTAGCTGATTTTTTGCCGTTTGCAAGCTTGTAAGAACAGGTAGGCTTTATTATTTTCTTTCATCTTTGAGTACCAACTAAAAACAATTAAAAAAGATGAAGGCACCCGGAAAAATACAAACCCCTTTGTACTTCCTCTCTTTTTTGGGCACGAGCGATTATGTGCCCTGCCATTATGTGTTCAACAAGGGCAGTGAAGCGGAGTTCTGTTCTTCCTTGGTGAAATATACCCAAGAGGCAGTGTTGGAAGCCAAAGCAAATGAAGTCGATAAAATCGTGATTTTCTTGACCGGCATGGCGCGCAGCAGAAACTGGGAAGGAGAAGGCAAGCTGAAAGAACGCCTGCAAAATATGGGATATGACGAATCGAAGATAAAGGAAGTGGATGTGCCCGATGGCTTTAGCCGCGATCAGCTGCTGGATATTTTTGAAGCCTTTATCCAAGCGGTGGAACCCGGAGCCCGCATCATCATGGATGTGACCCATGCCTTCCGTTCCTTGCCTTTGCTTTCCATTACCTCGCTCAACTACCTGAAATCTTTGCAAAACGTAGCAATAGAAGGCATTTACTATGGAGCCTTTGAAGCACTGGGGGCGCCAAACAATGTGAGGCAGATGAAAGAGGAGGAGCGAAAGGCAGAGATGATCGACCTGCTGGTGTTGAATGCCTTGCAAGAGTGGGCAACAGCGGTGCGTGTCTTGATGCAGTATGGTAATCCGGAGCTGTTGGTGGCGCTTACCGAAAACGAAATCAGGCCTGTATTGGCACGAACCAAAGGCAAAGACCCGGATGCTGCCGCTCTGCGTGAGGTGAATAAATTCATAGAAAAAGCCTTTGCTACGGTGCGTTTTGTGCGTTTGCAGGAGGTTTATGCCATGAAAGGGGCAGACAAAGCCAAAAAAGCATTGGATCAAGTCGTTAGCAATCAGGGCGTATTGCCCCCTTTGCGCCCCTTGCTCGAAGAGCTCAAAAAACTGATTGACGGTTTGCAGGAAAACAGCTTAAACAATGCGTGGGTCGTGTTGGATTGGTGCTTGCGGTATGAGTGGTATGCCATTGGAATCAACATCTTGTGCGAACACCTGCTGTCAGTCATATTGGCGGCGCATGAAAAAGACTATAAAAACAAAGAATTGCGGACCATCTTGTCGAGTGCATTCAGCATACAACACAATGACATTCCGGAAGGGGAGTGGAAGGCGAGCCGTCCGGAACTGGTGAAAGAAATGCTTGAGTGGGATGAACTACAAAACGAGGACTTGGTCCGGTTTTTTGTTGAAAAATTAGCGACGCTGCGCAATGACGTACAACACGCCGGTATGCGCGAAAATCCTGCAAAAGATAGCAAAATACGCGACAACTTCAAGACTCTGTTAGAGGGTGCCAAGCAGTTTTTGCTCGTGTATTTACAAAACTAAAAGTAAATTATTGATAAAAAGCGGATATAAATAACAAAAACAAAACTGCATATATTATGAATAGGGACGGAAGAAGAAGATTAAAAAAAGTAGTGGATTTGCTTTCCCATTGTGAAAGCATTATTCAAGAATTGTATGATGAAGAAGAAGAGAAACTGATGAATTTACCGGAAGGGTTGGAAAACTCACGGTTGGCAGATAGCTTACAAGAGAGTATGGACGAATTGGATGAGCTCTTGCCTGAGTTTGACAACTTAAAAGATTTGGTCAAGCGACTTTGCTAAACGGGTGTATCGAGGGCAGAGGCAAGTAGCATGCCCTGCCCTTGTTTTTTTAGTTCTTAATAAGAAAACAAACGTCTGTTTATGAATGAGCAAGTGTCTAAAAAGTATTTAATTAACCTGAGCAACCATCCTTTTGCAGGTTGGGGCGAAGCGCAAAAACAAGCCGCCATCAAGGAATTTGGCGAAGTGGAAGATATGCCTTTCCCGGAAATTCCGCCGCACTGGAGTATAGAGGAAGTGAGCCGCTTGGCGGAAGAAACAGCACGGCAGCTTGTACAGCGGCAGCCATCGGCAGTCCACCTTGCCGGCGAATTTACCTTTTGCTACCAGCTGGCGAAACGCCTCGAGGCCGCCGGCATACGCTGTGTGGTGGCTACCAGCCGCCGTATGGTGCAGCAGCTGACTGACAATCGCAAAGAAATCCGTTTCGAGTTTGTGCGTTTCCGGGATTACTACTGAGACTTCGTTTGCATCCGGAAGCCGGCAGAAGGCGGCCTTCTTACGCCGGCGGACACAGCTTGCCATTCGAGCGCAGCATGGATGTAGCCTGTCATCTCGTATCTCACGCGACTTGGCATTTCGAACGAGCGCAGCGAAGCATGTCATTTCGAACCGAACGCAGTGAGGTGAGAAATCTCGAGCTCATTAAACCAAATTTATTTTTTTGTTGTGTCGAACGAAGTGAGACGCCTCGTCAAGCCAAGCTTTTCTTTCCAAAAAGAGATTTCTCGCTTGTGCTCGAAATGACAAAGAGGGAATCGAGGTGACAAAGGAAAGGGCGAGATGAAAAAAGGTGGTTGAAAGTGAACGGAGCAAGAAAAACAGCAGAAAAAGACTCAGCTCTATAAGCTTACGGCGTCTTACAGAGCTGAGCAGAGTGCCGGCAAGCCAAACGCTTTTGCAAGGCGCTTACAGGTTATAGAACATATACCGCATTTGTTCGTCGTAAACAATTAAATCCGATTGTGCACGTAGCAGACCGTCAGCCAGTTTAAAAGGAATAGGCTGCTGGTGTCCCATGTAGATAAGAGCACTTTCATACCACCGGTATTTTTTCAGCAATGGGCGAAGCAAACGAATCAGCTCGTAGTTCTCTTCCGACAGATTGAGATGATAAAGCAGTACTTCCTTTCCATGGAGCTTTTGAAGTTGCCGGCGCAAAATCATCTCTTTTTGCAGTTTCTTTTCGTCTTCATCTGCAAAAGGCGCGGGTGTGCTCGGCAGAGAAGTAAGCGGTGCCTGTTTACCGGTGCTGCCTTTCTTTTTTTGTTTCGGAGTACTTTGGGAAGTATCCGGTGAGGGAGTATCAAAAAGGCTTGCTTGCTGTTGCCATGGACTTGCCGTGGTCAAATTGATGCAAATCACTTTTTCAGGCTTGACATCTTCTATCCAATGTGCCAGCCATAGCTGCCCAATGTGACTCAGCAGGTAGTTGTCAATGGCAATAAATAATACTTTGGCTTGGGGCAGCAGGCTGCCCAGTGCTTGCAGGCGTTTGGAATGAAACAGCTCTAAGTTTTGCAGTTGTTCTATGCCTGTCTTTGTGCTGTAGATGCTCGCAGTTTGAGGATAAGAGAGCTGCACATCGCCATAAAGGCCGGCATCGTTTGTTTCCTCTTTTGTAAAATGCAGCAAGTTTACGGTTTTTTCGGGGATAGGCCACTTCTTGGGAGGGAGAGTGTAAAACAGCAGGCTGTTTTCCTGCAGGCTTTTCCATGCCACAGCTATATAGCAATGCCGGAAAAACCAGCTTAAAGCATTGTTTCGTATCAGTAGCACCTGCTTTTGCTTACGCAAACTTTGATTGAGCGCAGCAAGCACCTGTTGCCGTTCTTCTGCCGTTAAGTTTTCCCATGCTTTGTCTTTATTGAGGGTATGCCATAGCTCGTTGAGCCAGGTGGCCCCCCGTTTTTTTAGTAAAGGGTTTAGCCCTTCATAATAAGCCAGCAAGTGAGTGGCAAGGTTTTCTTCCTGTTGTGCCCGAAGCAGCTCTTTGATGGCAGTTGAAAGAAGTGCCTTCTGCTTTCTTTTATCTTGTGTGGTAAGCTGTGCCAGCAACAAAGCTTGATATTCCAGATAGGCAAACACGTGCCGCCCACTCGAAGCGATGAAGTAGTTATCGGCTTGGCGCACAAAAAAGCCTTTGAACAACAGGGCGTATAAGTAAATTTGTTCCAGTTCGTTGTAGGGCAGGCGCCTGTAAGCTTGGCGGAGCTCTTGTTCAAAAATACGGCGTTCGTCTTGGGGCGAGGCAGCATCATAGATACGTAAAAACAGCAAATAGCCCAGAATGATTTTGTACAAGGGCGTAAAAAGCGGTGGAATGTCGTCTTTCTCTATACGATAGGGCGTGCTTTTGAATTGCAAATACCACTGACGATGCGCTTCATCCATCTTGCCTTCTTCATTGAAGAGCTGGTCACGCAGAAACTGCGCAAACCAATACCAGCGCTGTACATGCACTGAGCTGGCTTCAAGCGAGTTGCCGCTAAAAGTAGCAGGTGGGTGAGGGGCTTGTGCCAAAAGGGTAGCCAGTGAGTTGAGCAAAGGCATTTGGGTCAAATGTTCGGCATCCAAGCGCCGGAAAAGTTCTTGGAGGTATTGCTCTGAGTCTTGCTTTTTCAGTTCAGCGTGTTTGTAATGCCACACAAAAGCATAAAGCAAGGCACGTCTGAAACGCCGGAACTGCTGCAAGGGGCGGCTGCTTTCTTCCTGAAAAGAAACAGGGGGCATTTCTTCCGGAGCCCCTTTTTTGGAGGCTTTGCCTTTCGAAGCGTCAATCATGCCGGCCGGAATGCCAAAAATATGCTGCAAAGTGTCGGCTATGGCTTCGCCTTTTACCGTAAATAAGACCACGCTGCTGAGTGGTATTAAGAAAATGCTGTTATCCATTTGATAAACAAACTTGCTTTGCAGCTTTATTTTATGAATGGCTTCGGGGGGAGTGCTTTGAAGACGCTCGCCGGATACGATCCAGAGCTTGTTGTTCAAAAAGTTGTAAAGCTCTTGGGTACTTAGGGCGATGCTTGCGTTTATTTTCGTCTTTGTTGCCGTTGTTTTCTTGCTCGTTGTCATGGTCATTGTTTTTTTAGAAGTCGAACTCATCGGGCGAAGCTTCGGTGCTGAGTGTATAACCTTCTATATCGCGCAATTCGGGAATGCAATCAGGTTCCCGTATGAGATACAGGTTTTCATTGGCACGGGTCAAGGCTACAAATACGTTTTGCATGAGGCGTTGTTCCGCGCGCATGCGCTGCACAGCCGTAAGGCTTTGATTGAAACCAAACACAATGAGTGTTTCGAACTCTAAGCCTTTGAGTGAGTGGGTGGTAATGAGCAATGCTCTTCTTTCATCGTCGAAATTATAGGTGCGCAGCGATGTGTTTTTGGTGGAGAAGAAGGTGCGCGTAGGACCTAAATAATAGTGTAGCCCTTCCAACAGCCGGCGTTCAGGGGCAGCAATGGCAATACGCTGGCGTTTCTGCAAGTTGATGTTCAGTATGTCGCGGATACGCTCGAATGTTTCGCGTTGGCTTCCGGTATCGATGATAAATGGCTTTTGGTCAGAGTTGCGATCGACCATGCTCTCCAGGTCATAGCCGCTTACCGAAAAGCGCATGGCTGTTTGGGCAATACTGCGCCCGAAGCGATAAACTTTGTTCAGGCGAAAATAGCGGAAATCTTTGGGTGGTGTTGACATAACGGCATGTTCGTTTACGGTTCATTCAAATGAAAGGCTACGCATCCGGTATTACTTCCCAGTACATGCGCATGAGGTTGTTCATCTTGATGCGCAGGCGGGTGCCCACGGCAAAGGTCGGGTCGCAGTCGATAGCATAATTGCCACTCACAGCCAAGCCCGCTTCCTTTACCACAAAATCGTTGGCTAAATCGCCGTTCAACAACAGCGAGATGGTATGGGGATTGTTGAGCTTTAACCTTTGCCAAACGCCCGAAGACGTAGCATGTGTTTGTGAGGGTGCCATGCGGAACCTTATATGCCCAGCGGACTCGCCGGTGTATGCCTGTTGTTTTTCTTCTGCGTCCGGCACAAACTCACTGTCGGCAGCATTGTTGAGCGTTTCGGGCGAGCGGCTGCCTACAAACGTTTCCCGGCTAATATCGCCGTCATAAATGCGTTGGTCGAAATCGCCCAATACGATGAAGTACTTGCCACATCGTGACAGAATTTCCCATTCACGCTGGCGAAAGTCCTGAATTTCATCCAGCACAATGATGTCGGCAATATAAGGGACGCGGCCGAGGTGTATGCTACGCAAAAGACTGTTGTAAACGGCTTCGTAGTCTTCGTGGTAGCCACGGCTGTAGTGTATACCCTGACTGCGGGCTATGCTCCAGATAAACTTGTCTTTGGTATGGATAATAACATTGTTTTTAAGCCCCATGGCTTCGAACGATTTGAGCAGAAAGCCATAGAGCGAATGGTTGTACATGATGACAGCCGGGCGTAAAGAAGATTTTTTTACCAGCACGTTGACACGGTGCAGCGCTACCAGCGTTTTGCCACTGCCCGGTGGTCCCTCGATGTATATGTTTTGCTCGTAGGGGGTGCAGGTAACGATGCTTTTTTGCGTAGCATTTAAACTATCGAACGGAATCAGCCAATCTATCATGTCTTTTGGAAATTAGGTTGAGTGCTTTCTTGGCAACGAAGGTGCATGCAGCAGGTTGTTCTCTTCAATATTTTTTGCGCCCTGTTCACCGGATTCGGTGGACAGATTCAGATTTTCACCTACAATTTTTGCAATTTTTTGCATTTTCGAAAGGTCGGCCCCTCCTCCCACTTTTATTTTACCACTCTTTACTTCTTCTACAAGTTGTTGCATGAGCGGGCGGGCTGCTTCGTCGCCTTTGAGCCGGTGCAATAGCAAGGCCCGGCGCATACGCAACGAAGGTTTTTGGCGCAGTGTTTCGGGTAAGTTTTCCAGATAATGCAGAGCTGCTTCGGCACCTTGCCGGCGCTCTATCACCAGCGAATAATTGTGGTGCAGATACTCGGCATTGGGAGCATAGCGGATGGCTTCTTTGAGAAAGTGTTCGGCTTTATCGAAGTAGTTTCTGTGCCAATAGGCAATGTAAAGATAATTGAGCACACTGGGGTCGGTGCCGTCGAATAGTTCACAATAATGTTCGGCCACTTCTGCCAAGCGTTGGTAGTTGCCGATATCGAAGTATTGGCGCATGAGCTCTTTGAGAATGCGCCTTTGCTCGGCTGTTTTGCCTTGCTTGATGGCTTGCTGCAGGTCTTCGAGCAAGGGCGCGTCGGCACTGCCTTGATGCCGTTGCCCTTCCACGCTGATTTTTTTGCGAAAGTTGCCGTCGATGTAAAGGCTGACTTCTATGATTTTTTCTTCATTGACGACCGTATGCAGTTCAATATATGACTGGAGTGAGGGAGGGGTGTCGAACCGCAGATGTATGTTGCCAATGGGGTGTGAGGCACCCTGCAGGCACAGGGGGATGTCTATGGTCGATTGCAGATTGGACTGCAGGCGAAAGCCCCCCACGCGTGCTTCTAAAGGCAGCGGGGTGCCTTGTGCAGCAATAGGGTAAAAGCCTTCGCGGGTGAGCACACCGATTGTGTCGGAAAGCACCGGGCGTATGAGCTCACGCCCTATGGCATGACGGAAGAAAGAAAGCACCGCAGCCCCTTTGGCTACCAGCAGGTCGGGCGTGGGTGGCAGTATCACTTGACTTTTGGGAAACAGGCGCCGCACGCCTTCCACGAAATAGGGGTTTTGCACGCTGCCACCGGCAAGCAATACATGCGTAATTTGGGCTTTGGTCATGGATGCCTTGTCTAAAATGTCATTTACCATGAGGGGCACGGTGTGCAATTCTTTTTCAATGGTGGAAAAATGGTAAGGCTCATGTGTAAACAGCAGTTCGGTGGCTTCGCGCAGCTGACGCGCCGAAAGCGTCAGGCTCAAAGTAACTGCTTCGCCGGTGTTTAGTTCAATATCTTGCAGTTGTTCCTGTTGTTCGTCAAGGCAGGGCAGCACCGAAGCCCAGTCGTCAGCCGGTGCCGTGGCGGTCAGGCGTTGCGAAAGGCGTATTTTAAGCTTTTCCATCAGTGCGCAGAGGCCCTCAACGAGCAGGTGCGCACCGGTAGGCGAAGCGGGCAGCGGCATTTGATCGAGCACGTATTTTTCCACCAGCAGGCGGTCGAGGTCCTGCCCCCCTACATCTTGATAGCGCGAAATGGCTACGTTGCGTATGAGTAAGCCATCGTGGGGGCTGTGGCGTACTTCCAATACCGAGAGGTCGCAGGTGCCGCCCCCAAAGTCAATGATAAGCCAGCGACTTTCTTGTGCAATCAGGGCTTGGCGCCGGGCGGGTTCCATCTCGTTCAAGTAGCCTATCAGGGCGGCGTTGGGTTCATCGGCAAGCAGGCGTTTGCCTTCAGTTTCGATTCGTGCATATTGCGCTGCGGCAAGCACGTCGTTGCGTTGGGCATGCTGAAACGAAGCCGGCACGGTTATGACCACCTGTGTCCATGGCACATCGCTCTGCAGGGTTTGTTTCCGGCAGTAGTTCAATATTTTACCGGCAATCTTGGCGGGGTGGTTGTAGTCCGGGTGAGCAGCCCGCTGATAGTAAAAAACGGACGCACTGATGCCCAAGTCCAGCTTGAAATGATAAAATAAGTTGCGATAGCGCTCAAAACCGGGGCTGCCTTTGAGCTGATACACCTTTCGCCCCACATAAGGGCGCAGTTGGTCATCCAAAGCTAAGGCAGAAGTCAGGTAAATGTCTTCGACGGGGGCATCGAGGGGTAGGGGAGAATATTGGCGGAAACGCAGGAAATCGACTGAAAAGGTACCATTGCCGTGCATGGCTTGTTGCCCGTCGATGCGGGCAACCAACGTATGGGTGGTGCCCAAATCGATTCCGTAGTAATAGGGGTGGTGCTTTTCTATTGAGGTGCCCGGTGGTAAAAGCCAATGTGCCATATGTTTGGGTTTGTGTGGGTAGTGTGCGAGTGCGTAGTTTAAGCTAAGAAAGGTAAAAAGAAAAAACAAGCCTTTGCCCGGGAAAACAAGCTTGTCGTTTCTTTGTAGTGGAGCCATTGTTTTTTAAATTGGAAGAAGTTCAAGAAAAACGCCACAAAAAACCGCTTCTATGACACGTTCATATGTTACACCACAAGATGATTTGATAAAAGAGCTGCAAAATCGTTTGGGGTGGAGTGCCACAGTGAAAAGCAGCAGAGGCAAACTATGGGTTATACCAAGCAAACAAAACTCATCGGAGCGATATGGCAAATATGTGGAACTTGCGCCCAACCTGTATAGTGAATATGAACTTTTAGAGCGCCTGCGCACAATCGGCATTGAAGCAAAAGTTTCTTTGCGTTCAAGAGGCTTTGCCTTGGAGGATGTGCATTGTTTGCCTTATACATACAAAGAGGTCGAAGGTTTTGATGGATATGAAAAAGTGCCGGACTATCCCCGAAGTAAGCTACAACTACACAGTGATGTGCAAACCTTCTTAAGCGTTCCGGAGCGATTGGAACAGCAAAAAGTGCCGATAAGAATAAAAAGGCAGAGCCTGTATTCCTACCATATTGAGCTGAAACGGGGCTTTGATGCTACCACTTACGATGTGGTCAAAGACATGGCTTGGCGCTACCTGAATCCGGGTAAAAAAATACGGCACTTGTATGCATTCCTTAAACACTTGGAGGCAAGCGGCATACCGGGAACGGTTAAGCTGCTAAACAGCTCTGGAATTATGGTAAAATTAATGCTGCCGGAAGAGCAGGAACTGTCTGAAAATCCATCGGCTTTAAGCCTGAGCGAAAACATAACCACTGTTTTTGAGGCATTGCAGCGGATGGAGCAAATGCAGATTCCACTGAATATCGATATTGTAAATTCGAGAACTTATCTATTGGATAGGCCTAAGTTGCCTGTGCAGCAACTTACAAAGAATGTCTTGTTGGAGTGGCACATACTTGTGGGGATGGAGCTGTACGAACGCCTGAAAAAAGTAGGAATAGAGGCAAATGTAATAAAACACTCGGAGCAAGAGTTGGAATTGACGCGGCTGTCTTTGAAAGACAAAGATTCGGTGTATGGGCAAATGGACGACTCTGCCTGGCTCCAAAGAAGGCAAACGCTCATTGCTTTGGCAAAGCGACTGGATGCAGCAGGCGTCAAAGGGCTGCTCGCGTATCGTCGTGGCTATGAGGGGCCGTATTTTCAACTCAGAGACATAGACTATGACCATATGCCGGTCAAGCCCTTTACTTTGCACTACGTGAAGACTGAATCCGATACTACAAGCACAGCAATCAAGGTGTGCCAACAGTACTATATGATGCAACAGTTGCTTGAAAGGGCACGTGTGAGCGCGCATATAAGATGCATTTCATCTGATAAGTTCAAGCTGACTAATGTGAAGATATTGGAGGATCCGCAGGAGTCCGTAAGTGTAGAGCTGCCCGAGTCTGAAAAGCATATTAGACACTTCCTTTTACGTATAGAAGCAGCCCGCTTGCATTGCATGCTTCGGAAGTATGGTTCTACGTGGCAGGTAGACGACCTTTCTATTCCGCCGGAAGCAGAAGAGTGGCTGCCTCAAAGTTTGGAGGAAGAAGCCCGTCAATTGTTGTTTTTGGCAGATCGCCTGGAAAATGCTGCTTGTTCAGCCCGGTTGTCGTTGAAAATGAAGCCGGGTAAAAAGGTGATTTTAATAAGCGAAATAGAGCTGCCGCCGGGGCAGGCAAAAGGGCAGGTGAAACTCGAAGGCAATTTTCAACTGCTCAAAGACTTTTTAGCCTTCATGAAGGCGCAGCGTATTCAAGCCCGCTTGTGGGTGCGTGATTATGGCATACTGTTGAGCGAGCTTATCATAGAAGGGTTGGACACAAGCACTCTTGATGACCAACTGGTGGCACAGGCACTCGTAAAACGCCTGAAGGCTGCCGGCTGGCGTGGCAAGCTGGGCATACAAGGGAAAGGGGTGTTTGTGCTTCAAAACTTGCAGCGCTTACAGGAAGAATAACATCGCGCCGGGCTACTCCTAATAGGGGCGTCTTGTGTCCTAAAAAAAGAAGGTGTTGTTGTTGCCCAGCATGAGGTCTATTTGCAACTCCTTGCCTATGACTTTCATGCTGCGTAGCTCGTCACGGCTAAGCGGAAGCACCAATATGCTGTCTTGGTTTTCATACATTTCATTGACCGCCTGCAGATCTTCGCTTATTTGCTTGTAAGTCTGCGGAGGCAGGTTGCCCAAATACACCGATTTCTGAATGCGCACCATTCCGTGTTCTATGAGATAGCGGGCAATGGCAGTGCGTATGCGGTTGTCTTGTATGTCATACATCACCACGAACAACATACTAAATATTTTGGTGGGTTTTTGAAGAAAGTCAAATATCTTTTCAAGGCGTTGGTCGAGACTTTCGGATAAGGGGGCTTCTTCGTCTGCTTCGCTGTCGTAGGGCGAAACCGAAAGCCCGGACTGCCGCAGCTGCTCTATCAGCTCAGACAAAGAAGGGGGGCGCTCGTCCTGTTCTTTGTCTTTGTCATTATTGTTCATCTTCCAGCTGTTTGAGGTAGTTCAAATACTCAATAATGCCTTCAATGATACGACGTGCTTCGGTCATCAGCCCTTCGTTTTGACTGCTTTGTGGTGAGCCCAGCACACTGTAACCATAATTGCTGTAATACACATTTAAAGCTGCGTGGCGCTGCTGCCCGGCACGTACTTTGATTTTCATGCCGTAGCGTATGCCGGCTGTGCTTTCTATTTCAATGCCATGTTGCCGCAGCTCTTCTTCTATGAACGGAAGCACCTTGCGCAGCGGTTCCATGATATGGGTGCGTTTTTTGCGTTGCCCGCGCACCGGCAAGCCCAAGCGCTGCTTGATGTGCCGGACAGTGGTTTTGGAAGGGGGCACTGCCTGTCTTTTGTATTCGTGCCGGCTCAAATGCTGCACGAGCTCTACAACCTGCCGGTCAATGCCTTGCAAATAGTGTTCGGGCAATATGGCAGGGGCTTGTTCATCATAATGGATGGGCATGCCCGGCATCAAGGGCAAGGGCAGGTAGGGCGGAAGCGGCGGCAGACAAATGCTTTCGTCTTGTTCTATGGAGCGGGCTGTTTCGCAAGCAAGCACATAGCCCAAAAGGGCAGCTTGCCCGGCATTGGAAATGGGCGAAGCCAAACGGAACACCAGCGCCAAATAATGGGCAGGTGGATAGGCATAGAGCAGCACCGGTGGTTGCCGGCTTGCCCGAATGGCTTCATATAACCGCAGCCGGTCGGTGTCTTCGGCAGGGCGAAGCATCGCTACCACATAGTGTTGCAGTAGGTAGTGTTCTTTTTTGGGGTGGGCAGGGTGAAAGAGAGCAGGCATCCACCAAGGTAGGGCAGCCTGCATGTTGGTTTTTTGGGCATAACTCAACACCTGCCCTTCCTGAAAGGGGCGCATGGCTTGCAGCCACTCGCTGCGCGGATGCAAAAGCGCATGGCTTAGTTGGGCTAAAGGAATCGCCTGCCATGCTGCTTGTGCACCGGCTTTCCATAATACAGGCTTCGACATACGCTCACAGGTCTGCGTCGAGAAGATACTGCGCCAGCCGCCGGGCATATAAGAGCAAGTGTTGTGAGCGGCTGCGGCTCAGCCCTTCCCACTCAATCACTTCTTCAAGATAGTCATTCATGCTCTGAATCACAATTCTTCTGCCCAAGTCTTCCAGCCAAAAGCTGCCGTCTTCTTTCTTCAAGAAACACTCATCGATGAAGGCCTGTTGGCGGCAAAGATACAGACACACATAGTCGGCCCACACACGAAACAACTCGATGACGTCGAACACCAGGACCGGGCGGTTGTAGTTTTCTCTATGAAATACGCCAACGTAAGGGTCCAAGCCGGCGCGTATGAGTGCAGACTCTATTTTGCCGTATAACATGCCGTAGGCGTAGTTGAGCACGGCATTGAAGCGGTCCTTGGCAGGGTGCTGACTGCGGCTCTCAAAGCGGTACGCTTCGGGCAACAAAAGCGACAGCACTTTGAAATAGGCTTTGGTTGCTGCCCCTTCCCAGCCGCGTAATGCCGGAGCTATATCGCTGACACACAAGGCTTGCAGTTGGGCTATTTTGTTCAGGTAGTCGTTGCTTTTGCGCAAAGCAGCCTGCAGCTCGCGCTGCAAACCGGGGGTGCCGTGGCAAAGCGCTTGCAACAAGCTTTGTTGGTTCTTAATCTTTTGTGTAATAACGTTCTTTATCCATTCTACGGCAAGTGGACTGAAAGCAAAGCTGATTTGCTTTTGCCTGATGGTGGAAATGCTGCCAAACTTCACACTCCAGAGGCGGGCAGTAGGCATGCCGTGTGCATCGCAAAAGACAATATCTATATCGTGGGATACAGCCAGCTGAGCGGCTTCGTTGCTGAGGGTGGCTCCTTTCATAAGTACAATTTGACGGATGCCTTCGGGTGGTATCTGCTGCCTGCCTTCTGTGTTTTCTACAACGAACTGCCCATTTTTGGCAGTGAGCAGGCAACCGAAGCTGTTTAAAATTATTTCCATTTTTTTGCTTTTTAAAAAAAAAGTTTCTAAAATCAATGCAGCACTACATCGTTACCTGAGCTTTATTTTATGAAAAATCTGAGAGTCAGTAAAATATTTTTTGAAGGCGAAGTACCTTTCGGCAAGTTGCGCGAATTTCGCGCGGCGCTCTCTTCGCATGTGCGCGATCGTGTGCTTTTTCACCACCACTTGGATGACAACCGCTTCGTTTACCGCTATCCGCTTATTCAATACAAGCAGGTGAAAGGGCAGGTAACCATGCTGTGCCTTGAACATGGCATCGAAGACTTTGTGCACTTTTTAGACCACCAGCCCGAGGAAGTGAACCTGAACGGATACAAACTGCCGTTGAAGATAGCACGCGTACAGATGCGCTACCATCCCTTGCGTATCGAAGCCGACAAGCGCTATACCTACCGCTTGTCGCGTTGGGTAGGGCTGAACCGCAACAACCACGACGACTACCATGCCGCCACGGACGATGCCGCCCGCTTCCGCCTGCTTGAACGCATGCTTACCGGCAATATACTAAGCTTTGCCAAGGGCGTGCAGTGGGGCGTGGAACAGCCCATTCAGGTGGAAATACACAACATAGAGCGCACCAAAAAACGATACTATAAAAAACAAGCCTATCATACATTTGACCTGATATTCAGTTCGAACGTGTTTTTGCCGCATTACATAGGTCTTGGACGTCATGCCAGCGTGGGTTTCGGCGTGGTGAGTGCTTACAAGCTTGCAGAAAACGGAACGCTTGGCATGGATTCTTTACATTCATGGCAGGAAGAAGAGTAGAACAAGCGTGCTCCGGCACCTTCATTACATAACCTACAACATAAACAACGCCTATGGCTTCTGTTTCAAAAGAATACCTGCATCTTCTTTGGCAGGGCATCTACGATGTCTTGCGCATAGAAAAAAGTCCGGAAGAGGCGCAAGCCCTGCTGAGCGAGTCCGTTAAAGGCTGTGGCTTGCAGCCCCCCGAAACGCTTGAAGTCCGGCGGCACGAATGGAAGACCGCTAAGTGTTTGACGCCCATCTTCGAACATGTGAAGCTCAACAATGACAGCATAGCCAAGCCCATGGGCTATGTGCCCATGCCGCTTCAAGACTGGCAGGAGCTTAAAAAACAGCATGGGCAAAACTGCCCCTTCCCTGACGGCGAAGCGCTCGACGCACTCGAAGCCCCGTACTTTCCCATGGATCTGCAGGAAGCCGGGCAGCAGGCACCGCAGTACTATAAAAAGTTGGTGGGGGCGCTTGCCGGTGAGCTGAAAAGGTTGGGACGCTGGACGGACGCACAGGCTTATGCCACCGTCTTGTTCGAGCTGTGCAAAAAATACATGCTTCGCCTGCCGGCACGGACTCAAGCGTCTTTCATTAGTCTTTACGACGAAGTGCGTATTGCCGCCGCCAAACAGGTCATTGCCACACAACAAGGCACCACACCCGATGAAGCCCGTTACGTATTGCTGAAGGGCGATTTTAAAGGCATTCAAGGATTTATTTACGATGGAGTGTCGCAAGAAGAAGCCGGCGAAGGCAAAGGCACGGCACGCAACCTGCGCGCCCGCTCTTTCTTGGTGAGTTTCCTGACCGACTACTTCGCCGACTACCTGATAGACAAACTGCACTTGCAAACAGCCAACCTGCTGTATGCCGGTGGCGGGCACTTCTTACTTTTGGCTTCACCTTTGTCCGGCGACTTGTCCATAGATGCCATAGAACAGGAAGTAAACCGCTTGTTGAAGCAGTTTGGCAGTGCTACCTTCTTGCTGGCTGCCACCGAACCGGCCACCGGCCAAGACCTCGACCAAAACTTCAGCGTCTTGATGCAGCAACTGGGCTTTGCCCTGCAGCGCAAAAAGGCACAGGCGCATTTGTCTTACCTGAGCGACATGCTGCAGCCCCTGAATACACACTTGGGAAGCTACAACAGTTTTTTAAAAAGGTTGGGCAGCGAGCTGCCTTATCTGGATGCGCTCATAGAGCTGCGCTTCAACAAAGAGGTACTCAGCGAAGAGGAAACAAAAGCCTTAAAAAAAGAAGCGCTTTTCCGTTTGGATACCGGCAGCGACATACGCTATTTTATGCCCTATTCCGTCGAGCGCAAAGACGTAAACAAACCGCCCGCATGGGAGAAAAAGCAGTTTTACAAGGTCATTTACCTGAATTATCTTAAGCCTACGGCTTATATTCCCTATGATACCGACTACCGGGGCGCTTATGTGTGCAAGCTCTTTGGTACCTATGCGCCCGCTACGGAAGAATCCATTGGCAAAAACAAACAAGAGGCACCGGCAGACAAGCCGGGCAAAACCTATGTGCGCACGCTGAGCTTTGAAGAGCTGGCAAAAAGCAGCTATAACGAAGACGAGGGGCTCTCTTATCCTCTTTTGGGCGTGCTGCGTATGGATGTGGACAACCTCGGTGCCCTTTTTGAAATAGGTTTGGGCGAGAAAGCCTCGGTATTGCATACGGCTGCCCTGAGTCGTGAGCTGGCACTCTTTTTCAGCCATTATATCAATTACTTGGCAGAAAAGTTCGATGTGTACGTATTGTATGCCGGGGGCGATGATGCTTTTGTGGTAGGTTCATGGTACAATATCCTGCATTTTACCTGCCGCTTGCGCCGGCGTTTTGCCTCTTTCTGCTGCGAAAACCGTGATTTGACTTTCAGTGCCGGCATTTTCTTTTGCCATGACCGCTTCCCCGTGCCCAAGTTTGCCGAACTGGCAGCCCAAGCCGAAGAAGCAGCCAAAAGCGAGCCGGCACTCGGTGCGTCTGCTTCCGACGCGGCGGTTAAAAATGCGGTGTCGGTCTTTGGTGTGGTGATGAAGTGGGAGCTTTACGCGCAAATGCTGTCGTTTGCCCAAACGCTGCTCGAGCATACCGCCACACAAGAAGAGACCGGTGCCAAGGAAGGCAAGTTAAGTCGCTCGATGGTGCACCGCATCCTGCAAATCATCAAATCTTCTTTTACAAACACCTACGAGGTCAATGTGATGGCATTGCAACGCAACATGACCGGCTTGCACTATTGGTTTGCCCGCAAAGGCTACACCCACGACGTCATAGAAAAAGCCGAAGCCGATGTGGTAAAAGAAGTGATAAAGGTAATACTGTCGGCTTTCCGGGAGCGTGAGCTGTTGCGTGCCTATGTGTTGCCCACTTCCTATGTGGTGCTTAAAACCCGCAAGATAAAGAACTAACCCCTCAGCATGAATCACCCCAAACAAGCAAGACTATGAGTGCAATTCACGAAAATCAAGAATCACTGTCTGTGAAGCTGCCCCAAGCTCCCATTGACCAATGGCAAGAAGAAGACATCATCGGCTGCGCCGAAGCCTTGGCCAAGAGCATTAGCAAAGATGTAAAAACCAACCAAGTGCGCAATTTTTTCAGTGGCGTGCTGCGCATTAAAGCAGACTTTGCGCGCAGCAAAAGCTACGAAAGCGTGCGTCTGGCAGTGCTCATGCTCAAGCCCAAGCTCGCCTATGCTGCCGGCAGGCAAAACAAAGTGAAGTTTTTTGCCGAAAAGATGACAGAAGTAGTAGAGGCAACCCTGCAAGCCGGCAATACCCAAGCCTTGGAGCGCTTCTTCTTGTTTGTGGAGTCGGTAGTGGCTTACCACAAATACTATGGTGGAAAAGACAACTAAATTGTTTTGAAAAACAAAAGTATTAAACCCGTAACCGCCTAAAATACAACTGAACCATGAGCAATAACCAATATCCGCAGTTTGTTGCCAACGTGATTTTGCGTGGCAAAATAGAAGCCGTGACCGGTTTGCACATCGGTGGCTCGAAAGATAAACTCGAAATTGGTGGCGTGGACTCGCCCGTCATTCGCGACCCCCGCACACGCTACCCTTACCTACCCGGCAGTTCCATCAAAGGCAAGATGCGCAGCCTGCTGGAGTACTTCCTGGGCGTAGTGCACGAAGAGGGCAAAGTATCTGCCGCAACCGAAATTGTGCGCATCTTTGGTAAAAGTGCCGACGACGACAGCGAAACAGGACCTACCCGCCTGGTGGTGCGCGACGCCATGCCCGATACCGAAACCGTGCAAATGTGGGAAACCCTCGACAGCGAATTGCTCTATACCGAATACAAGTCGGAAAATACGCTCAACCGCTTGACTTCGGCAGCCAACCCCCGTTTCATTGAGCGTGTGGTAGCCGGTTCCATGTTCGACTTCGAAATGGTCTTTTCGGTCATTCGAATGAAAGAAAGCGACACGCTCGATGCCATCAAGGACGAAGACCTGAAAAACCTGACCATTGCCATCAAGCTGCTGGAAAGCAACTACCTGGGCAAGTCCGGTAGCCGTGGTTATGGCAAGGTGAAGTTCCATTTTGCCCAACCCATCGTCTTGAAAAGAGAAGACTATGAGCAGGGCGCGGAAGAAAAATTTGCGCGATTGCAGGCGCCGCTGACCAAAGACCAATGCTCACTCTCTACCAAAGACATTTACAACCTCATAAAAGAACAACTATCTTAAAACCACCGCTTCGATGACAACACTAAAAGTGATACGTCTGCGACCGGAAGGCGCCTTCCGTACCGACCTGCGGTCCGATACGCTGTGGGGCTTGATTTGCTGGGGCATACGGGCGGTGTATGGCAACGAGCGTCTCGAAGCTTTCCTGCGTGCCTACACACAAGACAAGCAGCCCCCTTTGCTGCTGAGCTCGGCTTTCCCTTATGTGCAGGACGGCGAACAGCTCGAATACTTTTTGCCCAACCCTTTGTTCTTGCCCCAAGCGGCGGCATCCCGGCAAAGTCGCAGTTTAGAAGAGCGCAAAGCCGAAGCCACCGGCCGCAAAAAACTGAAAAAACTCAAATGGCTGACCAAGTCGCAATTCGAACGCCTGCTGGCAGCCGGCGACAAACGCCGGGCGCTGCTGCAGATAGTGCAGGAAATGGAAAATGCCGAATCCTTGCTTTCGGTGCGTATCTTATCCGAAGAACGCGTGCACATAGGCGTGAACCGCCTGACCGGTGGCACCAAAATGGAGTCAGGTGCCGGCTTGGTGTTTCATGCCGAGGAAAAATATGTGATAGGGCAGAAGCGGCGCAAGCAAGGCAAGAAAAAAAACGAACAGCTGCCGGAAGCCGGCCTGTATTTCCTCTACCATGCCGAGCCCGAAACCGAAGCCATGATGCTGGGCGCCCTGCGTTTCATGTCGCATATAGGCTTGGGGGGCAACCGCAGCATAGGCAAGGGCAAATTTACGGTGCAGCAGCCCGAACCCTTCGAACTACAGCTGCCTGCCCAAACCAACGTGCAAGTGAGTGTGAGCCTGTGTAGCCCCACCGAAGAAGACATACGCCACATGCAAGCCCATGCGGCGCTTACGGCTTATGAGCTGGAAACAAGACAAGGCGAAACCGGCTTTTTGTACAACGCCACCAAGCAGGGCGTCCCTTGCCTGAAAGAAGGCAGTGTGCTGCCCGGCAAGCCGGACAACCCCTATTACGGCAAGCTTACGAAAGTGAGTATCTTGGCAAAGTCCCAAGTGCCCGTTGATATCCCCCATGACCTTTACCACTATGGCTTTGCCCTGAGCATTCCTGCCTACTATCCACAACCCGACTAAAGTCCATTGCCATGAAAGTAGAACTGCGTGTATTGACCCCCGTGCATATCGGTTCCCACAATGACTATCAGCCCTTCGATTATTTTGTGTACAATCAAAAGGTATATTTTCAGCCCGAAGCACTCGTGCAGCGCTTTTTAAGCGAGCAAGAGCCTGCTTTGGTAGAAGAGTACGTAGCCCACGTAGATGCCTACGCCAAAAAACTGGCAGACGCCCATCATAACCGGGAGCAGAACAAACTGCGCAACGACAGCTCTTTTGCTGCTTTTTTACAGAAAAAGGATCCGGCTTTAAAAGAAAAATTTGCCGCGTGTCTTGAACGCTGGGGGCGGCAGCCCGTGCCCCTGCACAGCGAAGGTTATCCCGGGCAGCAAATCAGAGCGCATCAAAAAGTCAACGGTCAGCCCTATATCCCCGCTTCCTCTTTAAAAGGCGCCATCCGCACAGCGCTTTTTTACGATTACCTCACTCGCCGTGCCGATAAAAAGGCTTTGGAAGAAAGCATCAGCCGGGCTTTGCGGCAGGCAAAAGAAAAGGGCACGGAAAAAGAAAAAATAGATGCGGGCATAGAGCACACGGCTTTTTATGCAGGTGTAGAAAAAAATAAAACCATCAAATATACAGACGAAAAGTTCGACGTGCTCAAGTTCTTGCGCCTGAGCGATGCCATGCCCGCCGGGCAAGCACCACGGCTGGTCATCAACAAAGTGCAAATTTGCATCTTGAAAGATGGCAGCATCAATACCCAGGGGCAGGCGCCTTGGGCAGAAGTGATTGCCGAAGACAGCCGCTTTGTTTTCGACTTGGACATAGACCTGCCGGCAATGGCTGCCCTGCGTAAGCTGTGGGATGCCGGCAACGACCAAATCCGAACCAAAGAAGGCATTATCTGGAAAGACATTGCCAAGAAGATGCGCCATGCCTTCGATTTCGACTGGCAAAACTTCGACCCCCATTCGACCGAAAGCCTGCAGGCAGCCCGTAAAAAAATATTGACCCATTTGTGGAATGCCATTCGCCGTTTTTCGGCTGCCCAGCTCGAACACGACTACCGGTGGCTCGAAACCCTCAAGCCTCATGTCCGTTCGAACCCCATGCTGTTCAACGGCTTGAAAAATACCTATCAAAACCTTCTCAAACAGCTGCAAGAGCATTGCCTGTTGCACGTAGGCTATGCCACCGGATTCCATGGCACCACCTTCTTTCTGGCACTGCAAGACATCAAAGACTACATCTACCTGCTCGAAAACTATAAAATAGGCTTGCCACCCAAAGTAACCGCAGAAGGCAGCTACATGAATACGGCGCGCTTCCCGAAAAGCCGCCGCATTTTAAGCACCCCCCAAGCCGATGCCCCCATGGGATGGATTGAGTTGCTGCCCGAAGAAACCATAGACCTGCAGCCGCTGGCATTGCAGGGCGGGCAGGAAGCAGAAGCCCAAAGCAAAGTGGAAGTCTTCACCGGCAAAATAAAACAGAACGCAGTGGTGCCGGCAGTGGTAGAAGAGCCCGGTAGCCCCAACAAGGTGCGCCTGCTCATTCAATACGAGCACTATGACAACGAGCTTATCCCTATGACCGGCTACAGCAGCGCACTCGAAAAGGGCACCTATTGTGAAGTAATCATCAATCAGTTGAAGAAGAAAAAACAAATTCTTCAAGTAGGATTTAAAAAAATCATTAACTAACCCATCACACAAGCATGAGCCGGCTGCAGCAAATACATCCGGATAGCATCTTGGTTACTTTGGTTTCCGAGCAGACCATACCCAACGTGATGCTTATCAAACAACTGAAGGCAAAACTGCAAAACTACCTTTTCATTTACACCGAGCGCACCCGCCTGCACCTGCAATGGATACTCCAAGCCACCGGTCTGCAGGCAGGCAACTACCGCATTTTTAGCATGCAAACCTTCCCGGAAGGCTATAGCGCCATTTTCAACGACTTGCAGACCTTCGTTGACGGAAAGATACAGCTGCCGCCCCACACCCCTTTTCTGGTGAACCTGACCGGCGGCACCAAAATCATGAGCCTTGCCGTTTTCAACTACTTCAAACAACACTTCGACCTCAGCACCTTTTTTTACCTGCCCTTTGGGCGCAATCAGGTCAACGAAGTGTATCCGTCCACGGCAGTGCACCCCTTGACCATCAAGCTGAGCCTCGAAGAGTACTTTACCGCCCACGGCATGCACATAAAAGCCAGCGGGGCAAGCGTGCCAAAAGGATTGAGCACCCCGGAGGGGATGATGCAGGGGCTCAAAAAAGCCAAATGGCAGCTGCCCGACAACAAAGCCATACAGGAAAACCCCCTCATGAACGAAGCCGAAAAAAAATACCTTACCGGCGAGTGGTTCGAGCTCTATTGCATGCAGCTGATTAAGAAAAGCCTCGGGCTGCCCGCGAAGGCAATTGCCTGCGGCATCAAAGTGCAAAATATGGAGTTAAGCCCCGCCGAACGCTATGCCGCCAACAGCGACAACGAAATAGACATTGCCTTTGTGTATGACAACCGCCTTTATCTGGCCGAGTGCAAAGTGCTGCGGGGCAAGAGCGCAGCCGGCAAAGTGCACAACGACGCTTTCTATCGCCTGATTTCGGTGGCGCAGCGCCTGGGCATTGCCTGCCGGAAAATTGTCTTTGCCCTGGTCGATTTGTCGGCACAGCGCGAGTTTGTCGAACGAAAAGCCCGCCTGCTGGGCATCGACTACGTCATAGACCTCAACGACTTTCACAAAGACCTGCAGCTCAAAGCTTGGTTTAAGCAACTCACCCAATAAGCCGGCGGTCTTTTATGTTATGCCTGCCCGAAAATATTCTAAAAAAGCCGCCCCTCATTTGCATCTTTCAAAATTATTGATTAAAATGCCCTCACTTTGCAAGCGGCTTTCCGCATGGGCGGCAGCCAAAGAAACATGACAGCCACGTACTGACATTTTGGACGAACGGCTGTTTTTACACGACGAATGCCTGCGCATTTTTCGACCCGCCCGACGAACGGAAGCCCGGCAAAGCACGATCTTTGACATATTGTTTGGTGAATTCTTGATTTTCTTTAATAAAATTCTGTTTAAAATTCCAATCAAATTGGAAAAATCATCATTTTGCGCAATTTTAAATGTGTAAAATATTGAAAATAAGCGACTTGTGTAACTATCTCACACAGCGCATCTACCATCAAAAGAAGGATTGCGACGACCCGTCAGGCCTACGGATGCCGGCGTAGAGCACACAGCGCATCTACCATCAAAAGAAGGATTGCGACTCGACGAGGCGACTTGCAGGGCTACGCCGCACACAGCGCATCTACCATCAAAAGAAGGATTGCGACTCACTCTTCAGTGAGCTTGAGCAGCCTCCTGAGCACACAGCGCATCTACCATCAAAAGAAGGATTGCGACGCTGAGACCTTGTCTGCTGAGTGTTCAAATCACACAGCGCATCTACCATCAAAAGAAGGATTGCGACCGGATGCCGCATCTTCATTCGCGCCTCCCACACAGCGCATCTACCATCAAAAGAAGGATTGCGACCTCGCTAAGCGTTGCCAGCTCTCGAGCTCACACAGCGCATCTACCATCAAAAGAAGGATTGCGACGCGAAGCGGCCAGTGTCATGCGTAGCCAGGTCGCACACAGCGCATCTACCATCAAAAGAAGGATTGCGACTGTGCCTTATCGACAACTCTTCCGATCTCACACAGCGCATCTACCATCAAAAGAAGGATTGCGACGTGCGATCTGCAAGACCCTGTCTTGACTCGCACACAGCGCATCTACCATCAAAAGAAGGATTGCGACCTGGTGCTACACGTCACTCGAGGTCGTTCCCACACAGCGCATCTACCATCAAAAGAAGGATTGCGACTCAATCCTGAGTGCTAACCCTGTCAGCACACAGCGCATCTACCATCAAAAGAAGGATTGCGACGATGTCAGCCGGGGTTTGCAGCCACTGCCACACAGCGCATCTACCATCAAAAGAAGGATTGCGACGCTCATGCTCAAGCGCTCGTTTCGTGCGCACACAGCGCATCTACCATCAAAAGAAGGATTGCGACCTTCGGTCAGACGTGCCTTCGGGTGCTCACTTTCACACAGCGCATCTACCATCAAAAGAAGGATTGCGACTCTGCATTTCAGTTGTTAACCTCTAGATCTCACACACAGCGCATCTACCATCAAAAGAAGGATTGCGACAGCTGCAGCGTCAGCCGTCTGCCGGCGAGCCTCACACAGCGCATCTACCATCAAAAGAAGGATTGCGACATGCCGGCTGCCTTCGGCAGCCGCTTTAGCGCACACAGCGCATCTACCATCAAAAGAAGGATTGCGACTGCCATGTGCTGCACGTAGGTACCGACGAGGCACACAGCGCATCTACCATCAAAAGAAGGATTGCGACGCTGGCTGCGTTATTGACCGCCGCGAGCGTCACACAGCGCATCTACCATCAAAAGAAGGATTGCGACTGACAATGCCTGTGGCTCGCCAATTTCTCACACAGCGCATCTACCATCAAAAGAAGGATTGCGACGACATTCGCTCGAGTTAAGCCGACTTCAGTCACACAGCGCATCTACCATCAAAAGAAGGATTGCGACTCTTAACGAGGCTATGCTAGACCCTTTTCACACACAGCGCATCTACCATCAAAAGAAGGATTGCGACCATACCGGGCTTCTTAGCCGTTCGCACACAGCGCATCTACCATCAAAAGAAGGATTGCGACTCCGAGGTTATGTAGCAGCTTCTGGCTCACACAGCGCATCTACCATCAAAAGAAGGATTGCGACCGGGGCTCATACTGGCGCTCACCGAATCGGCACACAGCGCATCTACCATCAAAAGAAGGATTGCGACACCTGTCCGAGTGGTCATTCCGTAGGCGTGCACACAGCGCATCTACCATCAAAAGAAGGATTGCGACGACCTTGGTTGCTCAAGCTTTCGCATACTCACACAGCGCATCTACCATCAAAAGAAGGATTGCGACTCCATGCCTCGTTACGAGGGTTCAAGCTCTCCACACAGCGCATCTACCATCAAAAGAAGGATTGCGACGCCGTCAACTGCTCAAGTCATTGTCAGCCACACAGCGCATCTACCATCAAAAGAAGGATTGCGACCGACTTGGGCGCCACTCGGCAAGCCCGTCACACAGCGCATCTACCATCAAAAGAAGGATTGCGACGCGCTCGCAGCTTCGCACGCCAGCTTCGGCCACACAGCGCATCTACCATCAAAAGAAGGATTGCGACTGTGCCTGTCCTTGGTTACCCCACACAGCGCATCTACCATCAAAAGAAGGATTGCGACGCACGTTGACTTCGAGCGTGATCCACACAGCGCATCTACCATCAAAAGAAGGATTGCGACTCTTGAGCAGTTCACACAGCGCATCTACCATCAAAAGAAGGATTGCGACGCAACAGTCAGTGTTGACCACACAGCGCATCTACCATCAAAAGAAGGATTGCGACGGTTTACGGTGGCAGCCAACTTCTCACACAGCGCATCTACCATCAAAAGAAGGATTGCGACCTCAACGCCCTCTGTGGCTTCAAGGTCTCCACACAGCGCATCTACCATCAAAAGAAGGATTGCGACGAGGATCCCGACGGGCTTCAGAGCCTCGTCAGACACACAGCGCATCTACCATCAAAAGAAGGATTGCGACCAATCCTCTCATGCGATCAGGCTGATCCCACACAGCGCATCTACCATCAAAAGAAGGATTGCGACATCTTGGCGTTACGCTAGAGGCTGTGCACACAGCGCATCTACCATCAAAAGAAGGATTGCGACAGCTTGTTGCCCGTATTCGCAGTATCACACAGCGCATCTACCATCAAAAGAAGGATTGCGACAGTTGTCTAGCATTTAGCGTTGTTCACACAGCGCATCTACCATCAAAAGAAGGATTGCGACCTTCTATGCTACTCTCGATCGCACACAGCGCATCTACCATCAAAAGAAGGATTGCGACTCTAAGTCGAACCGTTATCGGTTCCGATGAATTCGGGCACACAGCGCATCTACCATCAAAAGAAGGATTGCGACTGGTGCCCTCTTGGGTGCTCTTGGGGCCTCGGCACACAGCGCATCTACCATCAAAAGAAGGATTGCGACCGTTCGGTGATTCATGACGGCTACTCACACAGCGCATCTACCATCAAAAGAAGGATTGCGACGTGCCGTGTTGCGGGCACACAGCGCATCTACCATCAAAAGAAGGATTGCGACTGTGATACATTGCTGCTATCTCACACAGCGCATCTACCATCAAAAGAAGGATTGCGACTAATGATCCCTATAGACATAACTGTTTTTATTTTCACACAGCGCATCTACCATCAAAAGAAGGATTGCGACGGGGCAAGGCATTGTGCCTTGTCTTTTTCGTTTTGTTGCCCGGTGCTTATCATCTGGCATAAGCACGGCCTGTCATCTCGAACGAAGCGCAGCGAGTGAGAGATTTCAAGCCCACCAAGTAACCAAAGGCAAAGAGATTTCTCGCTACGCTCGAAAAGACAAAGGAGAAATGCTCAAGATGTGAAGAGGGAAAGGCTCAATAACGAAGCACAGAAGGCGACTTACACGAACGCAGCCTGTCCTTGCTCACCTCCTGCGTCTTGTCATCTTGAAACTTGCGAAGCGAGTGAGCCTTTTGCTATGGATACTCTGCCTTAAGCTGTTTGCATGCAAGAGAATTTAGCGGCTTCGTTGCCGGCTATGTACAGAGCACCGGTAAAATTTTTTTGTAATTTCTTGCATGTTTAAAAAATGTTTCTTATTATTGCATATAGAGAATGCAGGAGATGCAGGTCAGGAGTGGGAGGCCTCAACAGCCTCAGGCCACCGGACTGTATCTCCTCGTTCTTTTTTTCAGCGCTCTTCCTGAATAGTCATCCCCTCCCTTCTTTCGTAAAAATCTTGTTTTGTATCGTTGTTTCCCTGCACAAGCCCGGTCTGTCATTTTGAACCTTCTGCGGTTTGTCTTTTCGAGCGGGCAAAGCATGGTCTGTCATTTCGAACCTCACACAGCTTGTCATCTCGAACGAGAGAAACGAGTGAGAGATCTCAAACAAAACAAACGGCAAGAAGCAAAATAGATTTCTCGCTATCGCTCGAAATGACAAAGGAAGATGCTTGAAATGACAAAAGAAGGGCGAAAAGGCAAGGAGAGATGCTCAAGGTTTGAAGGGGGAGAGGCTCGATAAACAAAGTACAGAAGGTGATTACACGAACACAACCTGTCATCTCGAGCGCGCGCAGCAAGTGAGAGGTCTCAAGCCCACCAAGCCACGGGAACTAAAAAGGGATTTCCCGCTATGCGAGAAATAGAACAACGGCTTGCCCGCCTGCGGGTGGTGGGTTTTTCGTCGTCCCTGCTACGCTCAATGCGCCAAAGCATAGAAGGGCATTATCTGTTGTTTGAGATAGAACTTGAAACGAGCTATACCTTTCAACAACCCACCGAAAGAAGCATCATAGACGAAATTTCAATAGACGTATGAGACCTAAAACTCAAGCAAGCAGCAGCCCCACAGCCGGTACCCAAGACGGCGTATGTCTGCTGGTACACAATGCCCCGGCGGCTTACAGCTATTCGGAACAGGTGTTCACTTCGCTAAAGCAGGCACAGGACGCCGGCTTAAGCGAGAGTGCCGACGCCACGTACGGCTATTTGCTCTATGAGCATATACGTGATTTCTATAGCGAAAACCCCAACGGAGAAATCCATTTGCTTCGCTTGCCGGAAGCGGCTACCTACAACTCTTTGTTTACGCCCGGCAGTGCCGGCTACACAACCCTTTCGAACTACTTGTCGTCGCAAAACGGGCACATCAGCATCGTGGGCTTTTGCTTACGCCCGGCGGTGGAAAACCACAGCGGCTCATTGAGTGACGACCTGCTTTCTGCCATACCCATGGCGCATAGCTTTGCCATGCAGGAGTTTGCGAAGCTGCGCCCGGTCGTATTCATTTTTGAGGGGCGTAAATTCAGCGGTACGGCAGCGGCAGCGGCGGACCTGCGTGCTTTGGAGGCGGGCAGCTGTGCGGTAGTGATTGGGCGTGACCGCCTGCGGGCAAGCGCATTGTCAAGCATAGACCCCAACTACGCGGCTATAGGGCTATTTTTGGGCAGTTTGTCAAAAGTGCATGTGGGGCGCAACGTGGGCAGAATCCGTAACGGACGCGTATTTGGCGTGCAGCGCCCGGAGCTGTCGGGCGGGCAGGCGCTTCTGCGCGGTAGCTTCAGCGATGATGATTTCGACATCATCCACGACAAAGGGTATATCTTTCTTGACAAGTACCCCGGGCAGTCCGGTTTTTTCTGGTCTGATGACCCTACCTGTACGTCTTCTTACAGCTCTGATGCGTATATATCGTCGGTGCGTGTGCGCAACAAAGCTGCTAAGATTGCGGCGGCTACGTATGTTTCGCGTCTGAAAGATGGGTTTGAAATAGCCCCTTCGACCGGCCGGCTGAGCCCCATTGTGGTGAAGACCCTGCAAAACGAACTGGAGCGCGCCATTGTGCAGGAGATGGTGACGCCCGCTGATCCCGGCCGTGAACGCGAGATATCGGGGGTGAGTGTGCGCATAGACCCCGAACAAAACATCTTGGCCACCGGCAAAATAGTTGTAAACTTGACGGTTTACCCCTTAGGAGTTGCCCGTACCATAGAAACCAACATTGTTATTGAGAACCCTACAAATAACTGATGACTATGAGAGAATACAGCGGAAAAGATTGTAAAGTGGCGATGCTGGGCAGGGAGGTGGCTGCTATCAGCATTAAGTATAGCGCTAAACAGGAGAAAAAGAGCACGTATGTGTTGGGCAAAGCAGAGCCTTATGCAGAGATAGTGGGGCGCAAGGAGTTTGACCCACAGCGCATCTACCATTAAAAGAAAGATTACGACGGGGCAAGGCATTGTGTCTTGCCTTTTTTGTTTTGTTGTCCGGTGCTTATCACCCGGCACAAGCACAGCCTGTCATCTCGAACGAAGCGCAGCGAGAGCGAGTGAGAGATCTCAAGCCCACCAAGTAACCAAAGGGAAGGAGATTTCTCGCTACGCTCGAAAAGACAAAGGAGGGGGCTCGAGATGGCAAGAGGGGGCGAAAAGGCAAGGAGAGATGCTCAAGGTTTGAAGGGGGAGAGGCTCGATAAACAAAGTACAGAAGGTGATTACACGAACACAACCTGTCATCTCGAGCGCGCGCAGCAAGTGAGAGATCTCAAACAAAACAAACGGCAAGAAGGAAATAGATTTCTCGCTATCGCTCGAAATGACAAAGGGGAGGAGATGCTTGAAATGACAAAGGAGGACAAAAAGACAAGGAGCAAGGACAAAAGAAAGCAAGCAGGCCGGCGGCATTGAGGGAGCATTCCCCCGGAAAAAGGGCGGTGCACACAGGCGTCCATAAAAAAAGGCATGTCTTGCGACATGCCTTTTTTGCTTAGAGAAGGGTAATTACTTCTTACTTGCCCTGCTTGAACTCATCGAACTTCGAACCTTCGGCTTTCTCTTCACGCGGAAAGACGTTGTCCGTGGTGTCGATATCGGCGGTTTCTTCGTTCGGGTCCAGCACGATGGCCACCACCGGTTTGTCGGTGACGAACACCTTCGAAATCTCTTGGTCGTTGTAGCGCCAGATTTCGGCGGGCAGACGTTCGATGCGGGAGGTGCCGTCGGTAAATTTCAATTCCACGATGACGGGCATGATTAAGCCCCCTTCGTTTTTGAATTTCACGCTGTAGAAATGCAGGTTTTCGTCGTTATAGATGCGCTTTTCGGCTGCGGTAAAACGAACGCCCGAAGTGGCTTCTATTCGTTCCATCATCTGTTGGTATTTCTCTTTAGGAAACACCTTTGTTTCGAAGGGGCTCTTGTCGCTGTCTTTTTGGGCGGTATAGTGCACCACCGAGGCAATGGCTATGTCGCAAGGCTCGGTGCTGTAGAACCAGCCGCGCCAGAACCAATCCAAATCCACGCCCGAGGCGTCTTCCATGGTGCGGAAGAAGTCGGCCGGCTGCGGATGCTTGAATTTCCAGCGTTGGGCATAGGTCTTGAAGGCGTAGTCGAAGAGCTCATGCCCCAAGATGGTTTCACGCAAGATATTCAGGGCGGTAGCCGGTTTGCCGTAGGCGTTGTTGCCAAACTGAAGGATTTGTTCCGAGTTGGTCATGATGGGCACCATTTGGTCGGGGGCGCTCTTCATGTAGGGCACTATGTTTTTGGCAGGTCCGCGCCGCGAAGGATAAGGCGATACCACATCTTTTGCCCAAGCCTGCTTGGGTACTTCCTGTTCGGTGAGGTATTGTAAGAAAGAGTTGAAGCCTTCGTCCATCCAGGTCCATTGGCGTTCGTCGGAGTTCACAATCATGGGGAAGAAGTTGTGCCCCACTTCGTGAATGATAACCGAAATCATGGCGTATTTGGTGCGGTCGGGCACGCTGCCGTCCGGGTTGGGGCGCCCGCCGTTGAAGCAAATCATGGGGTATTCCATGCCAAACACGGGACCATGCACCGAGATGGCGACGGGGTAGGGGTAGTCAAAAGTATAGCGCGAATAGGTTTTGAGCGTAAGCGCCACCACGTTGGTCGATTTTTCGCCCCACAGCGGGTTGCCTTCTTTGGGGTAAAAAGACATAGCCCACACTTTGCGCCCGTTCACATCGACCTGCATGGCATCCCAGATAAACTTGCGCGAGCTTGCCCAGGCGAAGTCACGTACGTTTTCAGCTTTGAACACCCATGTTTTGGTGTTTTTGGCACGCGACTTTTCATTTTCGCGGGCTTCTTCTTCCGTCACTATCAAAACGGGCTTATCGGATTTCTTGGCTTCTTCCAGCCGCTTGAGCTGCGTTTTGCTCAATACTTCTTTGGCATTTTGCAGCTCGCCGGTGGCTGCCACAATATGGTCGGCGGGCACGGTGATGGCTACTTCGTAGTTGCCGAACGGAAGGGCAAACTCGCCGCGTCCCAAGAATTGTTTGTTTTGCCAGCCGTTCACGTCGTCATACACGCACATGCGGGGGAACCACTGCGCAATTTCGTAGAGGTAGTTGCCGTCTTCGGGGAAGTACTCATAGCCGCCGCGTCCGCCCATTTTGTTGGCATCGATGATTTTGTGTTCCCAATCGAGCGAGAAGGTAAAGGTGCCGCCTTTGGGGGCAATGGGTTGGGGCAGGTCAATGCGCATCATGGTGCCCACGATGGTGTAGGGCAGGGGCTTGCCGTTGGCATCGCGCACATTGCTGATTTTATAGCCGTGTTCGGAATTGACGCCCGCCCACCACATCATGGTTTGGTAGGAGGGGTTGTCGTCCATTTCAAAGGTCATGCTTTTGTAGGTGTTCGACTCTTTGTGGAAGCGGTTTTGGTCGAGCTGCACCCACAAGTAGCTGATGGCATTGGGCGAATGGTTGTAATAGGTGATGGTTTCGCTGCCTTTGAGCGTTTGGTTTTCGTCGTTCAGGCTCACCTGAATTTTGTAGTCGGCACGCTGTTGCCAGTATTCGTGTCCGGGCGAGCCGTCGGCTGCGCGGTACACATTGGGTGTGGGCAGCAGTTCGTCCAGCTGCTCGAATTTGGTGGCGGGGTACTTGCGGTATTCGGGCTTTTGCTGTTGTGCGTACGCCTGCATGCTCACCCCCCACAGGAGCAGCAAACCAAGCGTATAGCGGATTTTCTTTAACATAAATGAGTTTGTTTTGAATGAAACATAAAATAAACGACTATCAGACAGGTATGCGTTGAATGAGCATCCACAAGGCAGGCACCAGGGCACTGCCGGTAAGCAGGGCGGCCCAGTCGCGCGGGCTGCGCCAGTAAACAAAGATACTGCCAATGATTAAGATACACAAAACGATGAGCAACTGTCCGGCTTCCAGTCCCAAATTAAATGCTAACAATGGTTGAAAAATAGACTGCGACTGCAGCAGCAACGAACGCAAATAATTGGAGAAGCCCATGCCGTGGATGAAACCGAAAAAGAGCGCACCGGCATAGCGCATGGCAGGGGCGCTGTTTCGCTGCGAAAGCCGCGGCAGTGCCCACAGGTTTAGCATACAAGTTAGCGCGATGGTCAGCGGAATGAGAAACTCGACCCATGCCCCCGGCAGACTGAATACGTTGAAGGTAGCCAGCGCCAAAGTGACCGAATGCCCAATGGTGAAGGCAGTAACCAAAATGAGCACTTCGCGCCAGCGGGCTAAGGTGTAGGTGGCACACAAAGCAGCCAGAAAAAGCATGTGGTCGAAACCATTGAAATCGGTAATGTGGCGTAAGCCCAACTTAAAAAACGATTCGAACATTTGTTTTTGTATTTTTACCCTGGAAAGAAAACGCAAGAAATCGCTAAATTCATATACTTGCCATCTTATTTTTTGAAAATGCCATGAGTAGAATTTTTACTTTGTTATTGATAAGCAGTGTCTTTTTTTTCAATATACAGACAGCCGGCGGGCAGTCTGTTTTTAAAAAAGGAGTTCGTGCTTTGGCAAAAGGCGACTATGAGCAGCTGGAGGCGGTTTTGCAGCGCGCTGCCAAGCGGCACGCCCGCCACCCTTTGCGTTTTTGGTTGTGGGCTCGCTACCGGGGCATCGATTCCCTGCCCCATCATAACTATGAAGAAGCCCATTTTTTGCTCGACCGGGCGGTGCAGGCATGGCAGGAAGGCAGTGTGCGTGAGCAAAGCCGTTGGCTGAAGATAGCCCGCTTGGCTTCTTTCGATTCTTTGTATCGCTACCGTGATTATCTCGACCGGCGTTTGCTTGATCAAATCAAAGCCGGCAGCGACCTGCAGGCTGTGGAGCACTACCTGCAGGAGCACGCCCATTCGCCTTACAAGGTGGAAGCCATCACTTGGCGCGACAGCCTTGCTTTTGCGCAAGCCCAAGCCGCCGACACCTACGATGCCTACGAAGAGTTCATTGCGCGCTACCCGGGAGCGCCACAGGTAGAACAAGCCCGCCGCCGCCGCGATATGCTGCTTTTCGAAGAATGGACCACTGAAGGCAAGCTGCAGGATTATCTCGACTTTTTGGCACGCTTTCCCGATTCCTATGCCCGGGACGAAGCCGAACGGCGCATCTTTTATTTGAGTACGGCCACCTTCCGCCCGGAAGATTTCCTGCACTTTCTGGAGAACTACCCGCAAAGTTCCATGCGGCGTCATGCACTGCAATTGGCTGCCTGCCTGGCCATGTTTCACGACCGGTGGGCGCCGCTTGCAGCTTATGCCCACGAGCCGGAAGTGCTCTATTGGAAAGAATACGCCCCCTTGCGCAAGCAGTGGTTGTTCCCTTATTTTCAGGATGGATGGTGGGGCGTGGCCGGGCCCGATGGCAACATATTGATTCCGCCCCATTTGGAACGACTGTGGAAAGAATACGGTTGCGCGCCCATCACCGACGACTTCATTGTCGTGGAAGACCGGCACGGGCGCTTGGGCATTTACGACAGGCGCGGCAAGAAGCTTTTCGGGGCTTTGTTTGAAGACTTGGAGTGGCTCGGCGATGGCTTGGCGTGGGTGGCTACGGCTGCCGGTGAAGGCTTGGTGCATGTTACCGGCATGTGGTTGATTGATGCCGTTTATGAGCGCTTGGAGCCTTTTGTCAATCATACTTTTCTTGCCCGTAGGGGGGGCGTCTGGGGGCTGCTCGATGTGTACGGGCGTGTGTTGCTTCCTTTCGAATACGACAAAATAGAGCTTTGGAGAGAGGAGGCGCTGCTGGTATTGCATAAGGCCGGCAGCGCAGAATTGCTGCCGCTGCAGCAACTGGAAAGCCTGCAGCAAGGCGAGGTGTATTACCCCCTGGCCATTTTCGACGAAGTGGCACCACTGGAAGCCCATCACTTAAAGGTGAGGGCAGGAGATGCCTATGGGGCACTCGATGCCTCGTTACAGGTGGCTTTAGATGTGACTTACAAGGAAGTAGATTTGAAGAAAAACACTTGGATAGTGCACACCGGCCGGGGCGTGTGTTTGTTGCGCATGAGCGGGCGCCCTTTGGTGGCCGACACCTTCCACTATGCCCGGGCAGGTACGCACTATATCGTGGCACGCCGCGACAGCCTGTGGCATATTTACGACTATCTGGGGCAAGCTCTTTTCCGCCAGCCTGCCGATACTGCCTACTTCTTAGGCTCGGCGGTGCTTGTGCAGGCAGGCAAAAAAACAATGCTTTTGCTCGAAAACAGGGCATGGCAAGACAGAAGCGACTACTATGACTTTCAGCTGCTGCGCACTTCCCATGATGCCGGCCGCTATTTTATACAAATGCGCGACCGGCGCGATAAAATAGGTGTAATTGACCGCTACGGACAAGAGCGCCTGCCTTTCCGTTATGAGGCTGCATATATGTTGGACAACTACCTTATAAAAGTGCATGTCAAGCGGCGTGTGGGCTTGGTAGATACCAGCGGTCAGGTGGTTTTGCCCATCGAATACGAAGGCATCGGCGATTTGATTGAAGGCACCATTCCTTTGATGAAACGGGGGCGTTTTGGAGTGTTTGTGCCCGGGCAGGTGCTTATAGAACCACAATTTGAAGCTTTGCTTCACCCCGAGGGGCGCTATTGGCGTGCGCGCCTTCAAGGCAATTGGGGGCTCATAGATGCCGAAGGCAAAAAACTGCTGCCTTTTCGTTATGAACGCATAGAGGCTGTTCATGACAGCTTGTTTCTGGTGAAGGCAGGCTTGCAATGGCAGCTTGTCAATCCGTTGAGCGGGCAGGTATTTTGGGAAGGTAGCAGAGTGGAAAGCTTCGATTGCGAAAACTCGCGACTGCTGTTATTGTATCAAGGCAAACAAATCCGGATATGGAAAGATGGCGCATGGATGGCTTGTGCGGAAGATTACGTACAGCCCTATTGTGTGCAAGGCAAGTGGGTGCTTCGGAGTGAACAGGCAACCGATGCGCAGGAAACACGGTGGCGCATTGCATGGAAAGACCTTGACGGGCAAGTGTTTTTTGAGACCTTGATGCGGGAAGAGGAGCTTTTCGAGTGGGATTGCGATTGATGCCGCGTGTGCACGGTCGAATATTTTTCTTAAATTCATTCAAGGAAACAACTATTTTCTTATATTGCTTGTAATTATTGTACCGGGTTCAAAAAATGAAAAAAATATGAATCGTCAGTGGAAAATACTTTTATTGGGAGTTTCTATGGCCTCTATGTTTGCCTGCCAAAGCAATCAGGAGGAAGGCAAGGTGGAAGAAGCCGATACCGTAGCTGTTGAACAAACAGCCGAAGACAGCGTGACGGTTGAAGATATTCAAAAAGTAACGGCGCACTTTCCTTCGCCCGTAGATTTCGTTTCTTATATCAATCATGCCGACTTGGCATACCAAGCCACTTGGCTCAACCCCATTGACCGGGTGAATCAATACCTGGGCCGTCCTGAAAAGGCTGCTTTGAACTTGGGTGTTTATCTGTCCGATTTAGGGTATCAGTCTATTTACATGAAAAGCGAAGCAGCCCTGCAGTACCTGAAAACAGCCAAGCAGCTTTCGGACCAGCTCAACATACTGAACGAAGAAACCAACACCTACCTCAAACGTTTTGAAGCCAACCTGAGCAACCGTGACTCGCTGCTGACCATCACGCGCGAGGCTTACTATTCCATTGATGAGTACTTGCGCGAAAACGAAAAAACCGACTTGGCCGCTCTTATCGTTACGGGCGCTTGGATTGAAGGGCTTTATGGCGGTGGCAACATCTTGACTTCTTTGCCCGCTTACTTCGAAAACGAAAAATACCGTCCTCTGATTTATCGCATTGGCGCGCAAAAAAGCTCTTTGGAAAACATCATTGCCATGCTCGAGAAAATCGACGACGTGGAGGAGGTAAAAGCCATCACTGCCGAGCTGAAAAAGCTGCTTGAACTCTATGCCCCGGTGGAAGTGGTGGAAGCAAGCAGCGAAGAAGAAGCCATCGTGGACATAGCCGAGGTGCAGAACATAGAACAACTGACCGAAGAGGTGGTGATTAACAGCGTGAAGGAGGTGAAAATAGACAAAGCTACCTTCGAAGCCATCTATAAGCAGATAAGCAAAATACGCGAGATGATTGTAAAGCCCTAAGCGATAAAATATGGAGTATCTGACAACCACCCGCCCAAACAGCAGGGTGGTTGTTTTGTTTATATACCTTACCGGGCTGCTGAAGCTTGGTTTTTCTTTGTGTGGACATTATCTTGAGAAACAAATCTTGTCTTTATGAGTGAAGAAGTACTGAAAGCTTTGATGCAACTATTCGGCATCACTGCCCGCCTGGACGGTGTGACCGAAGTAGAGCGCGAGTTGGTGTATGATTTCTTGAATCAACAGCTGAACCAACAAGACGTGCCCAAGTACTTCGAGATATTTGAACAATATGCCACTCAGCAGACATCCAGTATCTATGAAGAAGGAGTGAAGCTTACGCCGGTGCGCCTTTCGTCGCGCATGTTGCGTTTGGCTACGCAAATTATCAAAGAGCTTACCCAACAGCAGAAGGTCATTGTATTGATTCGCCTGCTTGAACTGGTGAATGTAGATCATCGCATCAGCCCGCAGGAGGAAGACTTCGTGGATACGGTGGCTACGGTGTTCAATATAGAACCCGGTGAATATCAGGCCATCAAGCGCTTTGTGATGGAGGAAAGCCTTTTGCCCTACTTGCAAGAACCACTCTTATTGTGCCTGCAAGCACCACCGCTGCCGCCGCTTGTCTTTGAGCATGCCATGGCAGTGCCACAGCTGCAGGGCACAATCTTGATTTTGCGGGTGCCCAGCGTGGAGTCTTATTTTGTGAAATACATTGGCGACAAGGAGTATTACCTGAACGGCGTGCTCATGCACCCGCTGCATATTTACCCCTTGCCACCGGGCAGCAGCATACGCGGGGGGCGCATTGAGCCCATCTATTATAGCGACGTGGTGCGTTTCTTTTTGAAAGAGCAGCACCGCCAACCCATTGTTTTGCATGCCCGCAATATCAGCTACCGTTTTCCGTCGGGCGTGGATGCCGTCAAACCTTTGTCCATGAAAGAATACGGGGGCAACCTGGTGGGCATCATGGGGGCAAGTGGCAGCGGCAAATCTACTTTGATTGAACTGCTGGCAGGAATCAAAAAGCCTTCGAAAGGAACGGTCACCATCAATGGTGTGGACGTGCATGCCGAAGAGATGGCGGGCATTGTTGGTTTCGTGCCACAACAAGACCTGCTCATTGAAGAGCTGACGGTGTATGAAAACCTTTACTATGCTGCCCGTTTGTGTTTTGGCAACCTGCCGGAAGAAGACATCAAACAAAAAGTGGAAAAGACGCTGCAAGACTTGGGCTTGTACGAAGTGCGCCACCTGGCTGTGGGCAATGAAATAGACCGCATATTGAGTGGGGGGCAGCGCAAGCGCCTGAACATAGCCTTGGAGCTGTTGCGTGAGCCTTCCGTGCTTTTTGTAGATGAACCCACCTCGGGGCTCTCGTCGCGCGATTCGGAAAACGTGATGGACCTGCTCAAAGAATTGGCACTGAAAGGCAAGCTGGTGATTACGGTTCTGCATCAGCCTTCGTCCGATATATTCAAGATGCTCGACAGCCTCTATATCCTTGACTTGGGCGGCTATTTGATTTATTCGGGCAAGCCGGCCGATGCCTTGATTTATTTTAAGAAAGCAGCCAATCAGGTCAACAGCGAGCGCATCGAATGCCATGAATGTGGCAATATCGACGTAGAGCAGATTTTCGACATTATCGAAATGCGGGTGGTTGATGAATATGGGCGTTTTACCAACAGACGAAAGCGCACCCCCCGGCAGTGGCATACGCTTTTTCAGAAGTACCTCGAAGAAAACAACACCACGGCGGAAGACGAGGGTGGCTTAAAGCCTCTTGAGAGCCACCTGGTGCGCCCTTCATTCCTGAAGCAGTGGTTTTTGTTTGCGCTGCGCGATGCACGCATCAAACTAAGCTCGCCTTCCTACATTACCCTTGCGCTGCTTCAGGCGCCTGCTTTGGCTTTTCTGCTGGCTTATATCAACCGCTATTATCCTTTGGAAGAAGGGCATAGCCATTACACACTGTATCACAACAGCAACTTGCCGGCTTATATCTTTGTGGCGGTCATTATTGCGTTGTTCATGGGCATGACCATCGGGGCGGAAGAAATACTCAAAGACAGGCGCATTTTGTTTCGCGAGCGTTTTTTGGCGCTGAACCGCCATAGTTATCTGCTGGCAAAAACAGCCGTGCTGTTCGCTATATCGGCCGTGCAAACCACCCTGCTGGTCTTGGTAGGCAACCTGACCATGCGCATCGAATGGGCTTTGTTCGATGAGTATTGGCTGGTGCTGTTTTCGACGGCTTGCTTTGCCAACCTGTTGGCACTGAACCTGTCTTCTGCCTTCAAGAAGTCGGCGGTGATTTACATAGCCATTCCCGTTTTGCTTATTCCTCAACTGATATTGGGTGGTGTGGTGGTACGTTTCGACCGCATGAACCCCTCTTTGGTGGCACATACTACCACCCATATTCCCGCCATCAGCCATTGGATGGCATCCCGTTGGGCTTTTGAAGCCCTGATGCTTGAGCAGTTTCGTGACAACAGCTTCATGCGTCCGCAATATGAATGGAAGAAACAAATTGCCGAAGGTGAGTACAAAGCCATCTTCTTGTATGAGCGTCTGCGGGCAGCCCATGATTCCATAGCTATGGGGCAGCGCCCGGCTTATTGGGCATCGATGATTGGTAAAACCATCGAAAACGATCATTTCCTGCGGCAGCACCCCCGCTATGTGCCTGTGGTCAACATGTTGAAAGAGAGCGGGGGAGAGCGTTTGTCTGCCATTACCCCCATGCTTGATTCCCTCTTGCACCACTTGCGTGCCTATTACATGGAGCGGGGTGAGCTGGCGCGTTTGAGTCTGCGCCGTTGGACCGGGCAGCAAAGCCGTACCGACTCTGCCAAGCAAGCCTATCAAGCCCTGCACCTGCAAACACACAACGAAGCGGTAGAGCGTTTTGTGAACAATATCGACATGGGCAACTTTGTGCGCCTGACCACCGAAGGTTTCCGCCCCAATGTATATTTGGCTTATTTGGATAGTGAAGGCTTCTTTTCGCACTTTTTTGCCCCCAACAAATGGCAGTGGGGCAGGGCATGGGATACCTTTTATGTCAATCTGCTGGTCATATGGTTGATGAGCCTGCTGCTTTACTGGGCACTTTATGTGCGCTTGCTGGAAAGAAGTATGCTATGGCTGGAACAATGGCAGATGCGTCGCAGGCGTCCTACGGACAATATGTGAAGCCGTGTTTTTTGTTTTTCTCTTGCATTGTCCTTAGATTTGGAGCTTGCGAAAATGCTTGAATGTTAGAATAATTCAAGTTGTTTGTGTTTGCTCCCAAAACAATATTTTATGTTTGCCTATATACGCGGTGTTTTAGTTCAGAAAGAGCCTACCCATGTAGTGCTTGATGTGCAGGGCGTCGGCTATTTTATCAAAATATCATTGCACACTTATGCACAGATAAGTGCCAAAAAGGGCGAAGAACAGCAACTATACGTGCATTTTCACGTACAAGAAAACGCTCATAGCTTGTATGGTTTTGCCTCGGTGGTGGAAAAAGAGCTTTTTTTGATGCTTATGAGTGTGTCGGGTATCGGTGCCAATACCGCTTTGATGATGCTTTCGGCAATGAACCCGCAAGAGCTGACAACAGCCATTGCGCAGGAAGACGTGAAGCGTCTGAAAGCCATCAAAGGGATAGGCGAAAAGACAGCCATGCGGGCAGTGGTAGAGCTGAAAGACAAAGTGCGCAAACAAATGCCGGAAGCTGTTTTGGACGATGCACACGCACAGCCTTACTACCGCTTGCAGGAAGAAGCCGTGCAGGCCTTGGTGGTGCTGGGCTTGCCCAAAGCCACTGCCGAGAAGAATGTGCGTTCGGTGCTCAAAAATCTGAAGGGCGAAGAAGTAGCCTTGGAAGAGCTGATAAAACGGGCACTCAACGTGTAGCTGCGGTGTCGTTTTTGATAAAAAAAACAGGTAGTGAAATAAAGTCAAAAAAGAAACAGCCTTGACGCTCGGAAATATAACTTTATCTCTGATTCTTTGGTTTGGTATCACCGCTTTGGCGTTGCAGCAAAAAACATTTGTGCGGCAGGAGCCCATGCCTGATGCGGCACTAACCCCCGCAGTGGTGCTGCCCAAAGACACCCTCGACACATTGAAGAAGTACAAGCCGGAGCGTTTTCCCGCTTTTCGTCCGCGCTATCGCTGGGCAGACCCTTTTTCTTACCGCCCCAGCCGCTCGTTGTTTGACCTGCAGCCCTCTGCCCTGCAGCGCGAAGTGCGCCTCGATACCAGCTTGCGCTATTTCTACATAGATGAACGCATTGGCAATGTGCCTTACCGTTATCCCACACTCTTGCCTTACGACACCCTCTTCCGCATAGAAGAACGGCGGGCAGCAGAAGACTTTTGGCGGAGCGAAGGCGCCGGCGTAAGCGAAGAGTCCACCACAACGACCACCAAAGGTTTTCGCCCCCGTATTCCGGTTACCAACCGTTTGTTCGGGCGAATCTTTGGCGGTGATTACATAGAATTTCGCCCCACCGGCTATGTGAACTTGGATTTTGCCTACCGCTCGCAGCGTATTGCCAACCCGGCTATTCCGGCGGCACGCCAGCGCACCGGCACCTTTGACTTCGACCCGCAAGCCAACTTGAACCTGACCGGGCAGGTGGGCGACAAATTGCGCATTACGACCAACTTCAACACACAAGCCAGCTTCGATTTCGAAAACAACTTCAAAGTAGAGTACACCGGATACCCCGAAGAAATCATTCGCAAGATAGAGTTTGGTAATGTCAATTTTGCCCTGCCTACCTCATTGATTCAAGGCAGCCAGAGCCTGTTCGGGGTAAAAACCGAATTGCAATTCGGGCGCTTGCGTGTGCAAGGTATCTTTTCGCAAAAGCGCTCTACGGCGGATCAGATATCCATACAGGGCGGGGCGCAGGTGCGCAAGTACGAGATACGCGCCAGCAACTACGACGAAAACCGCCACTTTTTTCTTTCGCACTTTCACCGCAACCGTTATGAGCCGGCTTTGCGCACCTTGCCGCTTATCAATTCGGGCGTACTCATCACCCGCGTGGAAGTGTATGTAACCAACCGGGCAAATACGGCTACGGGGCTGCGCAATATAGTGGCTTTCACCGACCTGGGCGAAGGCAGCCCCTACCGCAGCGGCAACCCCTTCATAGGCAGTGGCAACCCGCAGCAACCGGCAAACAACGATGCCAACCAGCTCTTTGCCAACCTTACGTCCAATGCCGTTTATAGAGATGTGGAGCAGGTCATTGGTGCGCTGCAGGCGCAAGGACTAAGCAATGGCGATGACTTTACCGTTTTGCGTTCGGCACGCAAGCTGGAGCCTACCGAATACAGCTTCCATCCCCAACTGGGCTATATTACGCTCAATACCCCTTTGCGCAACGACGAAGTGTTGGCAGTGGCTTTTGAATATACCTACAACGGGCGCACCTACCGCGTGGGCGAGCTTTCGGATGACTACCTGAACCGCCCCGAAAGTGAAGCTATTTTCCTGAAAATGCTGCGCCCGGCGGCTATTCGCACCGACCTGCCCACTTGGGACCTGATGATGAAGAACATTTATTCGCTCAATGCTTCGCAAATCAAGCAGGAAAACTTCCGCTTGCGCGTCATCTATCGCGATGACCTGACCGGCCTCGACAACCCCGCCTTGCACGAAGGCGCTCAAACCAAGAATGTGCCTTTACTCAAGCTGTTGGGCTTGGACGAGCTGAACCCGCGCGGCGACCGGCAAATAGATGCACAAGGCAATTCCATAGGCGATGGTAATTTCGACTTTGTGGAAGGCATCACCATCAACACCAATCAGGGGCTGATTATTTTCCCCGTGCTGGAGCCTTTTGGGCAGCACCTGAAGCAATACTTCGACCCGGCCACAGAAGCCCAACTCATCGACAAGTATGTCTTTGAAGAGCTGTATGAAACTACCCGCAACGACGCCGAAAACAACTACGCCAATAAAAACAAATTCTTTCTGGTGGGGCAGTATGAAGGCAGCTCGGGCAGCAGTGTGTTCCTGCCCGGCATCAATGTGGCGCAAGGCTCGGTGATTGTGAAAGCCGGCGGCATACAACTTACCGAAGGCACCGACTACATTGTGAATTACAGCACCGGGCAAGTAACCATCATCAACGAAGCCATTTTGGCATCGGGCAAAGAAATTACCATCGATTACGAAAAAGCCGACTTCTTTAACCTGCAGACCCGCACCTACATGGGCGCCCGCTTCGACTATGCCCTCGACCGCGACGTGAACATAGGTGCTACCATTGTAAACCTGCGCGAGCGTCCTATTCTGACCCGTGTGGCGATGGGCTCAGAAGCCATCAACAACACCATGATAGGCGCCGACGTGTCGCTCAAGAAAGAAGCCCGCTTCCTGACCCGCCTTACCGATGCCTTGCCGCTGGTGCAAACCAAAGAGAAATCGAGCATTACTTTTCAGGCCGAAGTGGCACAGCTGCGCCCCGGGGCTGCCCGTCTCAGTGGCGCCGTCTCTTATATCGATGACTTCGAAGGCACCCGTACCCCCTTTGACCTGGGGCGCACCGCCAATTTGCGTTGGAAGCTGGGCGCCACCCCGCCGCAGTTCATAGACCCGGCAAACCCCGACCCCCTGAAAGCCAACTACCGCCGTGCATTGCTGGCTTGGTACAACATAGACAACACCTTCTTCCGTAGTGGTGCCAACGGGCGCCCTTCGAATATCAGCGACCAAGACCTGCAAAACCACTATATGCGCCCGGTGGTGCCGCAGGAGATTTTCCCCAACCGTCAGTTCAACAACATCGTTACCAACGAAACAACCTTTGACCTCGCTTTCTTCCCCGATGAGCGTGGTCCTTACAACTTCAACCCCAACCTGACCCCCGACGGCAAGCTGCCCAACCCCACGCAGAACTTTGGAGCTATCACCCATGCCATCACCAACCAAGTGGACTTCGACAATGCCAATGTAGAGTATATCGAATTCTGGTTGCTCGACCCCTTTATTTCCGGTGAACGGGGGCGCGTGATTGTGGACGGCACCAATGGCACGAACAACACCACCGGCGGCGAGCTGTATTTCAACCTGGGCACCATCAGTGAAGACGTGATTCCCGACAGCCGCCATTTCTTTGAAAACGGCTTGCCCGTAACGACTGACGGAAGCAAAGACCAAACCACTTGGGGCTATGTGCCCAACCAGCCTTTCCTTATCAATGCCTTCAGCAATGAGCCGGGCGCACGTGCCCTGCAAGATGTGGGCTTAGACGGCGTGCGCAACGATGAAGAACCGGATTTTTATCAAGGCTTTTTGAACAGCTTGCCCCCGGCTTTGCGTGCCGTGATAGCCGAAGACCCCTCAGCCGACAACTTCCGTTTTTATTTCGACAGCCGCTGGGATGCCAAAAATGCCAAAATCATTGAGCGTTACAAGTATTACAACAACACGGAAGGCAACTCGCCGGAAAATGCAGGCAGCGGCTTGATTACGCCTGCCGGTACCAACCTGCCCGACAACGAAGACCTGAACCAAGACAATACGCTCAACGACCTCGACGCTTATTATGAGTACCGTATTTCGCTGCGCCCGCAAGATTTGGTAGTGGGCAAAAACTACATTGTGGATAAAGTGGAAGTGTCTGACCCCGACATTACCCAAGGCGACAAGGTCACGTGGTATCAGTTCCGTATTCCCATCCGCGAGCCCGACGGCAAAGTAGGCAATATTGAAGGATTTAAATCCATCCGTTTCATGCGTTTGTATCTGACCGGCTTTGCGCAGCCGGTAGTGCTGCGCATGGCGCAGTTTCAATTGGTAGCCAATCAGTGGCGCCGTTATTTGGGCGACCTGAGTCAGAAGGGCTACCAGTTGCCTTCCGAGCCCTACGACCCCTCTTTCGTGCTTTCTACGGTGAACTTGGAAGAAAACGCAGCCATCGACGGCGAAAGCATGCCCTATGATTTGCCGCCCGGCGCCATTCGCGACCGCGATGTAACCAGTATCAACAACCGCGAGTTGAACGAACAATCGATTCAGCTGTGTGTGGAAGACTTGCAAGACGGCGACGCACGGGCTGCTTTCAAGAATGTGAGCTTCAACTTTTTGTTCTACAAGCGCTTGCAAATGTATATTCACGCCCACGACCTGACGGGCGTGACACAAGACGGCGAGGTGTCAGCCATCATACGTGTAGGCACCGACTTCACACAGAACTATTATGAAATAGAAGTGCCGCTGGAACTGACCACCCTGCAGGAAGTGTTGAGTGCCCCTTCGCGCCAAGCACGCCAAGAACTCATTTGGAAGAGTGCCAACGAACTCGACATAGCCTTGGATGAACTGGTGGCAACCAAAGTGGCAAGAAACAACGAACGTGGCTTCCGCAAAGACGTTTTCATTCCCTACACCCGTCAAGTGGGCAAATACCGCATCACGGTAGTAGGGAACCCCGACTTGAGCGCAGTAACCACCTTGATGCTGGGCATCAAAAACCCCAAGTTGGCAAGCGGCGACGACGGACAGGCCAAGTCCGTGTGTGTGTGGTTCGATGAGTTCAGAGCCACGGGCTATGACCAAACCAAGGGCGTGGCGGCTACTTCGCGCCTCAATGTGCAGATGGCTGATTTTGCCAATATTACCGCCAATGCCAAGCTGGAAACCTTCGGCTTTGGTGGCTTGAACCAGCGTATTTATCAGCGCACCTTGAACAACACCAAGAGCTTCGATGTGCAGGCAACCATTGCCTTGGATAAGTTTTTCCCTGCCAAAGCCGGCTTGCGCATCCCGCTGTTTGTGAGCTATCAACGTACCAATATTTCACCCGAATATGACCCCCTGGACCCCGATGTGAAGCTTGATGCTTCGGTTCAGAAGTTCGACAGCGACGCCGAGCGGCGCCGGTACCGTCAGTTGGTAGAAACCAACGAAACGCGCCGCAGTATCAATTTCACCAATGTGCGCAAGCTGAAAACCAATCCCGATGCGAAACCTCATTTGTGGGATATTTCCAATTTCGCCTATAGCTGGGCTTACAGCGAAATAGAGCGCAGCGACATGACTACCGCTTCGTATAAACAACAGCGCTGGCGCAATGCCCTGAGCTATAACTTCAGCTTTCAACCCAAGCCGTGGGAGCCGTTCAAGAATGTGGCATGGTTGCAATCGCCTTGGCTGCGTCTGGTGCGCGATTTCAACCTCATCATGCAGCCTACGTCCATCAATTTGCGCGGTGAGCTGGACCGCACTTTCACACGCACGCAGTTCCGCGATGCCGACTTTTCGACTTTTCAGTTTGCCCCCTTTTATGAAAAATACTACACTTTCAATCGCTTCTACAGCCTGCAGTTTGCCATTACCAAAAGCTTGAACCTGAACTATAATGCCGATGCTTTTGCCATCATCGACGAGCCCGCAGGCGAAATAGACACCCAAGCCAACCGCGACTCGGTGTGGGCAAACATCAAGCGTTTGGGGCGTATGAAAAACTTCAAACAGACAGTATCGGCAAACTATAAGCTGCCACTCGACAAGCTGCCTCTGACCGATTGGCTGAGTGCCGATGCCGCCTATACGGTCAACTACCAATGGCAGGCAGCTTCTTTGGGCTTGGAAGACAGCGTGGGCAACGTGGTGATGAATGCGCGCGAGCAGAGTGTGCGCACACGTGCCGACCTGTTGAAGCTGTACAACAAAGTGAAGATTCTCAATGAAATCAATCAGCCCCGGCGCCCCGGCACACAAGTGAAAAAAGACACCACCGTGGGCAAAGGGCGCGAAATACTGAAAGCCATTTTGCGGCCGCTCATGATGGTGCGCAATGTGAACGTGAATTACTCGAAACAGGAAGGGACGACCCTGCCCGGTTTCTTGCCGCGTCCCAAATACCTGGGCATGGATGAAGCATGGCAAGCCCCCGGTTGGGAGTTCGTTTTGGGCAGCCAAAACCCGGATATTCGCCGCATCGCTGCCGAAAATGGCTGGCTGGTAAAAAAAGAAGACACCACAGGGCTATTGATTAACCAGCCTTTTCAACAAACCGTAACCGAAAACCTGACGGCACAGGCAAACCTGGAACCTTTCCGGGATTTTAAAATACAACTCGACGCCAAGCGTTCGCGTACGGTGGGCTACAATGAAATTTACCGCTATGACCCTGCCACCAACAGCTTCCGTTCGTTGTCGCCGGTGCGCACGGGCAGCTACACGGTGTCCACCATTCTTATCAATACCGCCTTTGAAAGAAGCGACAAAGGTTTGGTTTCCAATACCTTTGAGCGGTTTGTAGCCAACCGGCAGGTGGTCCGGCAGCGCTTGGAGAGCCTGAACCCCAACGCCGGCAGCTATGACCTGAACGGGCAGGATGTATTGGTGCCGGCTTTCATGGCCGCTTACAGCGGGCAGTCGCCCCAGTCGGTGGACCTGTCAGCCTTCCCTGCCTTGCCTTTGCCCAACTGGCGCATTACCTATAACGGATTGAGCCGCTTGTCGTTCTTGAAGCAGTGGTTTAGCAACATCTCTTTGTCGCACAACTATACGGCAGAATACCAAATCAACAACTATACTTCTTCTTTGCGCTACCAAGACGAAGAGCTGATTGGCGCACAGGTGTTTGAATACAACTACCTGCTGCCTTCGGCACTCAACGACCAAGGCTTTTATGTGCCGGTATATGTGCTCAATGGCGTGCGCTTGTCGGAGCGTTTCAATCCTTTGATTGGTGTGAACCTGCGCACCAACAGCAACCTAAGCCTGCGCGTAGATTACAACAAAGGGCGCGAAATGATTCTTAACCTTTCAAACACGCAGGTGACCGAATCACGCAACGAGGACTTCATCATAGGGCTGGGCTACACAGCCCGCAACATGAAACTGCCCTTCCGCAATAGCGACCGGGAACGCATCGTGCTGAAAAACGACGTGGTTTTCAGAGTGGACTTTGCTATTCGCGACACGCGCACCATACAGCGGCGCATAGGTGAAGAAAACGTATTTACGGCAGGTAACCGCAATTTCCAGCTGCGCCCCAACATTACCTACAATGTGGATCAGCGCTTGACTTGCCAGGTTTATTTCGAGCGCCTTATCAATACGCCGCGCGTGTCGAATGCTTTCGTACGTAAAGACACTGCCTTTGGCTTTCAATTGCGCTACAACTTCACGCAATGATGCCCGGATACTCAGGCAGTAGTGCCCGAAGGGCTGGTTTTCAGGTTTTGCCCGTCGCGCTCGTGTAATTGACTGAATACCCAAGCCGACAACATGGTAAGGCAACCAATAATCAAGAAAGTATAGCGGAAAGCCGCATGCGTGTCGTTGCCGGTAAGCCATGTTTGTTGTTCCATGCTTTTGAGCACCACCAAGCCGAAAGCCACCCCAAAGCCTATAGCCAGCTGCTGATTGACAGACACCAAAGAGTTGCCACTGCTTGTGTGGTAGGGGCGCAGGTCGGCTACCGAAATGGTGTTCATGGAAGTGAACTGAATAGAGTTGAAAAAGCCCAACAAGGCAATCAAAGGCAGATGCCAGTAAATGGAGGCTTGTGCGCCGGGCAGGGCAAAGCTGCAAATAAGCAAACCTATGATGAGCGTATTGACCACCAGCACACGACGATAGCCCCAGCGGTTGAGAATACGCACGACCATCGACTTGCTAAGCATGGCAGTGAGTGCCATGGGGGCTACCATCCAGCCCGACACGACCGCCGACTGCTTGTAAGCCAGTTGAATCATCAGTGGCAGGAGCAAAGGCACCGAGCTGATACCCAAGCGCGTAGCCAAGCCACCAAGGATACCGATGCGGAAAGTGCGCACCTGAAATAAATTGAGCGGAAAAAGGGCATACGCTTGGCGGCGGGCATGCCGGTAATAGGCATAAAGCAATGCCAAACCCACCAGCAGCGTCAGCAAGATGGGCGTGAGCCGCAAGCTGTTGCTGAGCAGTTCCAGCGAAGCAGAGAGCAAAAAAGAGGCAGTCCCAAACAATAGGAAGCCTTTGAAGTCGAACTTGGCAAAGGTGGCGCGGTAGTCGGGCAGGTAATACAGGCTCAGTACGATGCCCCCCAATGCAATGGGCAGGTTGATGAGGAATATCCAGTGCCATGAAAGATAATCGACCATGTAGCCGCCTACCAGCGGACCTAAAATAGGACCTATCAAAGCCGGTATGATGGCATAGTTGATGGCTTTTAAAAATTCATGTTTGGGGAACGCTTTGATGAGCGCCAGTTTTCCGACCGGTATCATCAAGCTGCCGCCCATGCCTTGCAACACGCGTGCCAGCACCAGCTGTGTGAGGTTCTGCGCCATGGAGCATGCCAGCGAACCCAGTGCAAACAAAGCCAATGCTGCTATGAACACACGCCGTGTGCCATAGCGGTCGGCCAGAAAACCGCTGACCGGCATCAGCAGAGCCACCGTCAACACATAGCTGACAATGGCCATGTGCATATCCACAACGGCTTCGTTCAGGTCGCGCGCAATGGCAGGAAGCGAAGTGTTGAGTATGGTGGAGTCCAGCATCTGCATAAAGATGGCAGTGGCCAAAATAAAGGGAAGAACGCGCTTGACTTTTCCGGAGTCTTGATAACTTTTCATGAAGGCAAAAGGCAGTTAGTGAAGATAAAAACGATGGGGCTGCTTTTTACTAATCAATCAACAAACGGAGGCGCTGAATAGTGCCATGCCGGCAGAAGGGGCAGGCGGTACATAAAAGGGCATGGCGCTCTTCAGCTCAATCCTTTGCCACGCCTTTTGGCTTGTGCTGTGTGGCAGCGCTTGTCTGCTTGGCTATTGAGGGCTTTTTTCCTAAATTGAGGGCAAAATATAGCATGCATGTTAGACTCTTTGCGTAAGCACATTGAAACATCACTCGAAGCAATACCTTACCCCGAAGCCCCCGCCAACCTTTATGAACCCATACGCTATATTCTTTCATTGGGCGGTAAGCGCATTCGTCCGGTGCTTGCTTTGATAGGCTGTGGTCTGTTCGATGAGCAGTGGCAAAAAGCCACCCCCGCCGCTTTGGCTATAGAGCTGTTTCACAACTTCACCCTGATGCACGATGACATCATGGATAAAGCCCCCATACGCAGGGGTAAGCCTACCGTGCATCACCGCTGGAATGAGAGTGTCGCCATCTTGTCGGGCGATGCCATGCTGGTCAAAGCATATGAGCAGTTGATTCAAACCCCTACTGCCGAACTGGTGCGTTTGTTGTCTTTGTTCAATACCTGCGCACTGCAAGTGTGTGAGGGGCAGCAGTATGACATGGATTTCGAGCAAAGGGCAACGGTCAGCCGCCAAGAATACCTTAAGATGATACGCCTTAAGACGGCCGTCCTGTTGGGATTCAGTCTGCAAGCCGGAGCTTTGGTGGGCGGAGCCGGCTTGGCCGAGCAGCAGGGGCTGTATGAGCTGGGCGTCAATATGGGCTTGGCTTTTCAGTTGCAAGACGACCTGTTGGACGTATATGCCGAGAAGGACTTCGGCAAACGCATCGGAGGCGATATTGTCGCCAACAAAAAAACCTTGCTGTTGATTGAGGCTTTGGAGCGCGCCGATGAGCATCAACAAAAACAGTTGTTCTTTTGGCTGAATACAGAAAATTTCGACCCCAACGAAAAGGTGAAGGCAGTCAAAGAAATATACGACGCCATTGGCGTGCGTGCTTTGGTGGAAGAGCAGATGCAGCTGTATCACCGGAAAGCCGAAAAGGCACTCAATACCTTGCGTTCGCACTGCCGCCCCGACTTCGTGGCTTTGCTGGAGCAACTGATGCAAAAGCTTCTTGTCCGTAAAGTGTAATTTTCAATACCCGTCTTTTTCAAAAACTTACATTTATTTATGCAACACTATCAACAATACATCGAAGCAAACAAAGAGCGGTTCTTGCAAGAACTGTTTGATTTTCTGCGCATTCCGTCGGTGAGCACCGATCCTAAGTTCAAGGATGACGTAAAGCGGGCTGCCGTCTTTTTGCGCGATAAGTTATTGGAAGCCGGCGCCGACAAAGCACAGCTTTTCGAAACAGCCGGGCATCCTATTGTGTATGCCGAAAAAATAGTGGACCCCCAAGCACCTACGGTACTGGTGTATGGGCACTACGACGTGCAGCCGGCCGACCCCTACGAGCTGTGGGAGAGTCCGCCCTTCGAGCCTGTCATCAAAAAGACAGACATTCACCCGGATGGCGCCATCTTTGCCCGCGGTGCCTGCGACGATAAAGGGCAGGTGTATCTTCAAGTCAAGGCATTTGAAACCATGGTGAAGACCAACGACCTGCCTTGCAATGTCAAGTTTATGATTGAAGGGGAGGAAGAGTGCGGTTCCGATAACCTTGAGCCCTTTTTGAGGGAATACAAAGATATGTTGAAAGCCGATGTGATACTTATTTCCGACACCAGCATCATCAGCAACGATACCCCTTCCATCGAATGCGGCTTGCGTGGGCTTTCTTATGTGGAGGTAACCGTGACCGGACCCAACCGTGACCTGCACTCGGGTGTGTATGGTGGGGCCGTTGCCAACCCCATCAACGTGCTGTGCGAAATGATAGCTTCGCTCAAAGACGCCAAAGGGCGTATCACCATCCCCGGATTTTATGATAAGGTACAGGAGTTGAGCGCCGAAGAGCGGGCTTTGATGGCACAAATACCTTTCGACGAAGAGGCGTATAAGAAAGACTTGGGGGTTGAAGCTCTCTTTGGCGAAGAAGGCTATACCACCATCGAACGGGCTTCCATACGTCCTACCTTGGATGTAAACGGCATTTGGGGCGGTTATACGGGCGAAGGTGCAAAGACTGTACTGCCTTCAAAAGCACACGCCAAAATCAGCATGCGCTTGGTGCCTGACCAAGACCCCGACGAAATCACAGAGCTGTTTACCAAACATTTCCTTTCCATTGCGCCGCCCTATGTGAAGGTAGAGGTGCATCCGCACCATGGCGGTAAGCCGGTGGTGACGCCCATCGACTCGCCCGGCTTTCAGGCGGCAAGCCGTGCTTTCGAGCAGGCTTGGGGCAAAAAGCCCATCCCCACACGTGGCGGGGGAAGCATACCTATCGTAGCTTTGTTTGAAGAAATCTTGGGCTTGAAGAGTGTGCTTATGGGCTTCGGTTTGGACTCGGATGCCATCCATTCGCCCAATGAGCACTTCGGTCTGTTCAACTTTTACAAAGGTATAGAGACCGTACCGCTCTTTTATCAACACTTCAAGGAGTTGGCAAAATAAGGGCATAAGCAACAGAAGCAAAAAGCGCCACTTGTGGCGCTTTTTGTCCTTTAGTGTCCATGATACATTTCGAGCTTTTCCCTTGTCGTTTCGAATTCCCTTTCTTATCACTTCGGTTTCCCCTTTGTCATTTCGAGCGTAAGCGGGAAATCCCCTTTTGGGGGTATGGTTTGACGAGATGTCTCATTCCGTTCGACATGACAAGCTGCGCTTACGCTCCGTTCGACGCGACAAAGCACATGTGCTTTGAAAAAGTGCCTCGCTTCATTTGAGCTGACAGCTTTTGTTCATTTTTTGTATCTTCAGACTAAAACCAAAAAACAAACCATGCGCACTTATCTGCTTATTTTCCTGGTCATCATAGCCCTTGCCATGATAGGTATAGGCATTGCCATGAAACTACTGCCGCCGGCATTGACAGGCGTGGGCTTTCTTGTCATCGCTTATTTGCTGCATAACTCACCCAAGCACCATCCATAGGCGCCACAGGCTGCAAAACAACAAGCTGACCAAGGCAATGGGGAGTAATACCTTCCAGCAAAGTGTCATGAGCTGATCTACGCGCAGGCGTGGATAGGTCCAGCGCATCACGATTTGGAAAAAGACCAGCAGCAGCATCTTGCTTGAGAGCCACACCACAGCCCAGATGGTGCCGCTTACGGAAGTGCCTGCGGCCGTCCAGTCATTGAGGCGTAAAAAGCCGAGGTTGGGCAAAGGCGTATGCCATCCGCCAAAGAATAAAATCACGGACAAAAGACTCACCAAAATCATCATGCCGTACTCTGCCAGAAAGAAGACGGCAAAGCGAAAGCCGGAATATTCGGTATGATAACCACCAATGATTTCCGACTCGCCTTCGGGAATATCGAAAGGTGCACGGTTGCACTCTGCCAAGGAGGTGATGTAAAAAACCAAAAAAGGCACCAGCAAGAAAGGAAAGCGCACGATATTCCAGGTGAGCAGTCCTCCATAAGCGCGCAAATCGGCCGGCAGGGCAGGCAGCCCCAGCCAGTGCAGGGAGCTTGGTGCCCGGCTTCCCTGCATCTGCACAATGAAGCTCAAATCCACACTTTGATAGAGCACCACCACCGAAAGCAAGCTCATGGTAAGCGGCACTTCATAGGAAACCATTTGAGCTGCCGAACGCATGGCGCCGAATAGTGAAAATTTGTTGTTCGAAGCCCAGCCGGCCATCAAAATGCCTATGACGTCGAGTGATACGATGGCCAACAGAAACAATAAGCCTGTTTCCAAAGAGGCGTGTTGTATGGGCGGCGCTATAGGAACCACCGCAAAACCGGCAAAAACAGCCGGGAATATCAAAAAAGGCGCGATGCGAAACAGCCACTTGTCGGCAGCTTGTGGCACGATGTCTTCTTTTTGCAGAAACTTGAGCAGGTCGGCTACCGGCTGAAGCAAGCCATAAGGACCTACTTCGGTGGGTCCCATGCGGTCTTGGATGAAAGCGGCTATTTTACGCTCTGCATAAAAAACAATAAGCACATTGACCAGTACAAAGCCCAGATAGATGCCGAAGGCAAGCAGTGTGTCCATGTAGTATCTTCTTTGCTGCTTTACAAAAGTAGTAAATCATAGCCTAAATGAATGAGCGCATCGCCGGCATTGACTACCGGGTTGTTGTTCAAGCCGATGATATAGCCTTCATGGGGGGCTTTCACAAGGATGCGCACGCTGCCGTAGGGGTCGGTGATTTCGGCAAGGCGTTGCCCCTTCTTTACATAGTCGCCATATTCTACCAAGCTATGGAAAATGCCGGCTGTGCGGGCGCGCAGCCAGCTGGTTTTTTGTAATACTTTTGTAGGATACACAGCCGGGGGCGGGGGATCGCCCGTAATCATGCCCATGCGGTGCATCAGGCGCATCACGCCGGCAATGCCTTCTTCTACAGACAGCTTGTCGATACGGCTCGATTCGCCGCCTTCGTACACCAAAACAGGTTTGCCCAGCTTGGCAGCGGCTTTGCGGAAAGAGCCTTCTATCAGCCCGGAATTGAGTATAAAAGGGGGGGCAAAAGCTTTGGCAAGCGCTACGTTTTGTGTCTCTTTGAAGACACAACGCAACTGCGGAAAGTTGCTCAAGGCTTTACCGCCGGTGTGGAAGTCCACGCCGAAGTCGATATGGGGTACTATTTCGTTCATGAGCACATGGGCAATGCGCCGTGCCAGCGAGCCGGTGGGTGCCCCCGGAAAGCTGCGGTTGAGGTCCTTGCCGTCGGGCAGGGTGCGACTGCCTTGCAAAAAACCGTAGATATTCACCAGCGGAATGGCAATGACGGTGCCCGCATCGGGATGCAGCCGTTTTTCGGCAATGAGGCGCCGCAAGATGGCAATGCCGTTGATTTCATCGCCGTGGATGCCCGCAGTGAGCAGCAGGGTAGGTCCGGCAGCCTTCCCCTTGTAAATAAAAACGGGCATGTCAATCAAGGTATGAGAGGGCAGTCGTTCAATTTCTATGTCTATGCGCTTGAACTGCCCGGGTAGAATGTCGTCGAGGTCTATCATGGAACGGAAGTATTGCTTTTAGCATATGAAAAAAGCCCGGCTTACCGTTTGTAAGCAGAGCTTTCGGCTTGTGAGTGTGTTCGTTTATGGAATGTAAGAGACTTCTACCGGGAAGCGTTTGCCTTTGGCGCCCAAGGCTTCATAGGCGGCTTTCGATATTTTGATAATGACTTTGTTGCGTACGTCCGATTCGGGCAGCTTGCCAATAATACGCACAAATACATTTTCGCCATTGGCTTGGTTCTTCACGGCGATGATGGTGCCAATGGGGGCATCTTTGTGTAAGCCCACATAGCTTGATACCGATTCGTCTTCGATGACCTCGCCCATGCCTTTCTCTATGATTTTTTTGTAACCGGCCACTTCCACGGTTTGCACGGCATCTTCATATTCTGTTGACGGGGCGTCCGGTACTTCATTGCTGACTTCTTGCGGCTTTTCTTCCGGCTGCTTGCTTTCCTTAGGCGGAACGCTCTTGTTTACTTGGGGCGAAGGTTGCTCTTTGGGTGTGGCAGCAGGAGTGGTGGTCTGTTTGTCCGGTGCTGCACCGCTTTGTTTTTTAGGATAGATGGTCAGTTTTTGCCCTACGTCCAGCGCATCGCTTTCCAGACGGTTCCACTCTTTGATGTCGCTGACCTTTACACCATAGCGTTTGGCAATGACATAGAGGTACTCGCCTTCTTGCACCTCGTGCACGATGGCGGCGCTGTTTTCTTGCTTGCTTGCGTAGATGGTTTGCCGAGGATCCGACACTACCAGCACCTGACCGGCATAAATATTATTGTCGGCAAGTCCGTTCCAGCGCTTGATGTCTTCCACCTCTACGCCATATTGCTTGGAGATGCGATAGAGCGTTTCGCCGGCCTGCACGGTATGTTTTTTTACACCTTTGAGCGTGTCGCGCTGTGCCGAATACACGGCCGGCCGGTACTTTTTGTAGGGGATGCGTATCAAGTCGCCTATTTTCAGTATTTCAACATGGGGGTTGGCTGCCTGTATCTCTTCTATGCTTACACCGTAGCGCTTTGCCAAGGTATAGAGTGTTTCTTTGGGTTCCACTTCATGGATGATCCATGCTTTGGTGCCGTCTTTCGATACTTCCAGACGCACAGAGTCGGCAGGAACAGGCATGGCCTTCACACGGGCAGGGCTCAGGTTTATCAGCGCAAAAAGCACACAGACATTGAATAGTGATAAAATGTATCGCATAGCTTACAAATAGTTTCTTTCTTGGCGTTTAGCTTTCTTCTTTTTCTAATTGGAAAGATATTAATTCCGTACGATTTTTAATAACAATCAGTTCATTTTTTAGCACAAAGAACAGGTCGGCATAGGTGTTGCGCAGTTTGCTGTCGAGCATGAAATGCAGATAGGGGGTGCCTTCATTGTCGCTTACCAGCAGGTAATAATCGAAGTAATTTCCATTTTTCAGGTAATAGCCTAAAATGTGCCAGTCGTCCAGCTCTATGTAATCGATGACTTTTTGCGGGTAGTTTTCTTTGGAAAAGATTTGAACGAATTGGGCGAGGGTGTCGAAGTGGGGGTGGTGTTCGTTGTATTGCAGCGGGCTGACAGCCATTTGTTCAAATAGGCGGCGAATGCCTTGCTTGGGGCGGTTGATGCTCTGCGGTTTGCCCGTATGCAGGTTCAGGGCACTGTATTTGGGCAGCAGTTCGCCGCGTTTGAAAACCACCAGGGCATCTTCTTCTTTGAGCAGGGTGTAGTAGGCGTATTCGTGGTTTTCCCACAGCTTTGTTTGTTGGAATATATCATAAACGAAGAAGCCCCGTTGGGTAGGTTGTTTTTCGTCTTCGTAATAGAAAAAGACAACCTTGCCTTTATGAGCGGCGCCCATACTGATCCACCAAGGGTCATCAAAGCTTTTGTCTGTCCACAATAATTTGTGCTTAAGCAGGTCTATCACCGAAAAGTAGGTTTTACGCTCTTTCTTGTCGCGCAACTCTACTACCAAAAGGTCTTCTACGTCGTCGGTAAGGACACGCCAGATGGGCAGCTTGAAGGCATGATGAAAGTTGACCGGAAGGTTTTCTACTGTTTTCATAGAAATGTTTTTTCACTTGGTTAAGGGAAGGTATAATGATATAAAATTAAGCTACTTTTTTGGGAAAAAAGTAAAAAGCACAAATAAAAAAGCCAAGTAGTTGGTAATAAAGGCAAAAAGCCTACCACAGACGGCAGGCTTTTTTTGATTGCAGAAAAAGTAAGGCGCTTAATGCGGCAGTTTATCGCGCAGGAAGCCGTAGGCCATGGTGCCCAGCACGGCAGCACCAATCATAAGCGCAAAATGCAGGAAGCCGGCGCCCAAGCCAATGAACATGGGTCCCGGGCAGGCACCGGTCATAGCCCAGCCCAAACCAAAGAGGATGCCCCCAAAAAGGTAGCGCTTATAAGTGGGGGCTTTGGGCGGCACTACGATGCGCTCGCCCCGCACGTTGCGGATGATGCCTTTGCGTATCAGCCAGTGGATGAATATGCCGAGCACTATGGCTGTGCCAATGACACCATACATGTGGAAGGCGTGGAAATGAAACATTTCAAAGATGCGAAACCAAGAGATGACCTCTGCCTGCACCATGATGACGCCGAAGGCAATGCCTACAACAAAGAAGCTAATCAGCTGACGCAATGCCGGTTTTTTGTTTTTATTTTCGATGGGTTTATCTGCTACTTTCATTGTGTACTTTCAACTTTAGAGGTTCAACATTATCCCAAAAGGAATGGAATGATTAGATAGGTGCTTATGAGCCCGCCAATAAAAAAGCCTATCACGGCTACGAGTGAGGGCAACTGCAGATTGCTTAATCCACTGATGGCATGCCCGGAGGTGCAACCACCGGCCCAGCGGGCACCGAAGCCCACCAAAAAGCCGCCTACGATAGTAAGCACCAAGCCGGCAGGGCTGCCGAGGTTTTCAAGAGAAAAGATTTCCATAGGATAAAAGCCCTGCTGCGGGTCGATGCCCATGGAGGCCAACAAGGTGCGGGTAGCTTCCGACAGGTTCAAAGCTGCGCCTTCGGGATACATGAAGTGGTAAGCAATGAAGCCCCCCGCCATACTTCCCAGCAAAAAGCTCAGGTTCCAGCTTTGGTGGCGCCAATCGATGTCGAAGAAGTCGCAACGGCGCCCTACGCCGGTCATGGCGCAGATGGTGCGGAAGTTAGAAGAAACACCAAACGATTCGCCCAGCCATAAGAGTGCCAACATCACAAGGGCAATGCCTGCGCCTGCCCAGTACCAGGGCAGATAGGCTTGTGCTTCTACGAACAATTGATTCCAGATTTGTTCCATACAGTTTCAGGATTTTTTTTTGCAAATATATGAAAATATGTTAATTATTGCAATTTGTAGCTTACGAGCAAGTGAAACAAAGCCAGGTTGAGCTTTCCGAAACGCTGTGCATCGTTGAGCTTTTGTGTGAGGGGCGTTTTGTAGGTAATGAACGCCGAAAGGTTCCAGTGTGCGTGCCGGTAGCTTAGCTCCGTATTGAAATGCTGATAGGTAGCCAAGCCGTAGCGGTTCGAGGCATAGTTGCCGGGGGCGGGAGTTTGGTGCCATCCCCAGTCGGTACGCAGCTGCCAGTGTTTGCCCCAATGCGTCCGGTGCTCAAGCACGACTGCTTGGGTGAAAGCAAGCCCTTCGCTTCGTTCGCGTCTTTGAAAGGTAAAAAACGGGTCGCGTCCCCACTCGCGGGGAAAGGTGAAGGGGGCATTGCCGTTCAAATACAAGTAACTGATGCCCAAGTGGTGCTTGGCGGCAGGCGTGTAAGACACCTTTGTCCCGAGGCTATAGTTGTAGCCTTTAGCGGGGAAGTAGTACCAGTCCGTGGCAGTGTTGGCATCGCCCTGCCATTTGTTTTGATAATGCCCCTGCCAAGCTACCGTCCATTGAGGGTGCAGGCGGGCGCTTCCTTCGGCATAGTAAAGGGTGAACAGACGGTCGGCGGCGTAGGCGTAAAAGTCTTGCCGTATGCTATTGCCATGCAGCCCCCCATGGACAATAAACAGGTAGTCGCTGTCTATGTTACCGGCATAAGCATGAGGGGTGCCGTCGGCAGCCCTGCCCGAGGGATACAGACCTATGCTCTCTTCTATGCTGCGCCAACCATCGGTATTGCGTACCCACACGGCTTGAATGCCATAGCCTTCCAGCAGCCATTGTTGGTTTTTCCATTGCAGATGCGCCCCTTGGGCAAGAGTCGGAATCATGCGTCCGTCTTGCGGGTTGAAGAAGGGCGTCTTGATGCGCATGCGCCCATACGCTGCCTGCCATTGCTTGGCATGAAAGCGCACATAAGCTTCGCCTATGTCGCTGATATGGCGGTTGCCGGGGTTATTCACATCAAGCAACCCGATGGCATAGCGGCTGCCTTTGCCTGTAAGGGGGTCGGGGGTGTCGAAGTTGCCGCCGATAAGCTGTGCGCTGTAAAAAGCAGCCGCTACTTCCCAGCGTTTGCCTGCCCGCAGGCTTGCTTTCAGATGCCCGCCGGTAGTCAGAGCATAAAAATCTTTGGGTGCGCCTTCGTTCAGTTCATACAAGAAATAATTGCGCCACTCGCCCGAAGTCTGCAGGCGGGGCAGGCTGTCGGCAGCAGGCTTTTGCTGAGCCATCAGTGGAGCATGAAGGGTAAAGTAAGTGAGGATAAGAACAAAATAAGTGCGCATGGTTTTATTTTACGTTTTTGCCACCATAAAACTCAATGATGGGCGGGAAAGGTCCGTATTTGTGTTGTATGGGCGGAAAAGTGTCGGCATATGGTCCATAGGGTGCCGATACCGGTTTGCGTTCAAGGCTGCCGGGATAATCTTTCTCTTTGCCCGGCTTGCGGGGGCGTGGGTGGTGATAGGCATTGATGAAGGCGGCTACGTCGTAGGCTTCTTCATCGCTGAGCATGGGGGCATCGGCTGTAGCCCCAAAAGGCATATTGGCTTTGATGAACTTGGCAGCAGTGATCAGACGATGCATGCCGGCGCCGTCGTTGTAGCTGTCGGGTCCCCACAAGGGCGGGTATTGATAGCCGCCGGCTTGGTTGCGCACGCCTTCGCCGTTTTTGCCATGACAAGAAGCGCATTTCAGCTCGTAAATCTCTTTGCCGCGCAGGGTGTCGGCAGGGCGGTCGGGCAGGGTGATGTCCGGCAAGCCTGTGCCCTTGATTTTTTCGCCTGTGGGCACGCCACGGCTAATCCACTGCATGTAGGCAACCATGGCGCGCATTTCGCGGCTATCGACAGGCAAGGAGCGCCCGTTCATACTGCGTTCCATGCAGCCGTTGATGCGTTCTTCTATGCTGCCTACTTTGTTTTCACGCCTACGGTATTGCGGAAAGCGCCCCACCACACCTACGTAGGGAATGCCGTAATACTTGGTGCCGGCATCGAGGTGGCAATTTTGGCATGCCAGGCGGTTGCCCGCATAACGCATCTTAGGATTGGGGGCGTCCGGTCCCAAATATTTGTAAGTCTCGTGAATGAGGGCATAGCCATAGCGTACCAAACTGTCGTAGGGGCTGTTGCCCAGACTGCTCAAATCGGGCTTTTTGAAAAAGTCTTTCGTGCCGGCTTGGGCAGTGTTTGCTGCCGTCATGGTGGGCACCGTGGGCGCAGGTGCGGGCTGTGCCACCTGTTGGCGCAACTGTTTGTTTTCTTGCAGCAGCCATACGTCCAATCCCATGAGGATGATGACCACCAGCCCAAAAGCAAAAAGCAACAGCACGATGATTTGCAGCAACTTGGCTATGAATTCAGATGTTTTCATGGTTTGTCTTCATTTGAGAATACTTTTCAATAGGCAAATATATAAACATTTTTTCATATGAAAAAAGTTTGCCTTGTTTGTTGCCGGGATAAGCTTGCCGTGCCCTTTTATGGCAGAAGCAGGTCGTAGTTTTTCATGCTGAATCTCAGGGCACTTGTCCTTTCGAGCCGAATGCAGTGAGGTGAGAAAACTCAAGCTCATTAAACCAAAATTTATCTTTTGTCATGTCGAACGAAGTGAGACATCTCGTCAAACCATGCCTTTTTCCCCAAAAAAGAGATTTCTCGCTAACGCTCGAAATGACAAAAGGGGGCACTCGAAGTGATAAGAGAAAAGAAGGTGCTTGAAAAAAGCAAAAGACCTTGAAAAAACTACTTTTCATTTCGAATGAAGCCCGGCGGAGTATGTCCTTTCGAACGGGGTGTAAGCGTAGCTTATCCTTTCGAACCGCATGCAGCTTGTCATCTCGAACGAGCGTGAGCGAGTGAGAGATCTCAATCAAGCCAAGCTACAAGAGGCAAAAGAGACTTCTCGCTAACGCTCGAAATGACAAAGAAAGAGCACGAAGCAGATAAAAGGAATCCTTGAAAGAGCAAAAAAGGAACCTTGATAGAACAAAGAAAGCTACAAAGGCAAAGAAAGAAGGAGGAGGCAAAAAGAAGAGGCAAACAAAAAAGCCCTTTCTTACGAAAGAGCCTTTTCAGAAAAAAGACGGGCAGTCTTAGTTGAGTCTATAGGGAACAATGAGCGTAAACTGCGGAATCTGCACATGGAACTCTTTGTTGTCGAGCAGGCGCCGCATCAGGTAGTAGCCATACATTTTGCCTATGTCGGTGCGCAGGTTGCAGCCCGATACGTATTCGTGTTTTTGCCCGGGTTCTATGACCACCTGTTTGCCCCGCACGCCGGCGCCTTCCACTTCTTTTATCATCCAATTGGAGTCGAAGACAAACCAGTGCCTGCGCATCAATTGAATGGTGTAGGGGCTTTGGTTTTCGATGATAATGCGGTAAACAAAGACATAGTGGGCATGCAAAGGACTCGAGTAGTCGGGTTGGTATTCGGTTAGTACACTGACACGCACCCCCTCCGTAACTTGTGTAACCATAGCGTTGCAGTTCTTGTGAGTGAAGTTGTTCTTTAAAATAAAGGTACTAAGATTGCCTTCGACACACAAGAAAATGTAGGAAAAAAGCGCTAATTTTTTGTTTTTGAGGGGGTTGGGTGCCAAATGCCGGATATTCGGCAGCAAAAAGGCCACCGGTCGTTTATCTTTCTCGAAAAACAATGCGTTCTTTTACCCATGAAGAACGCCCTTCCAAGTCTGTTTCTACACGGTGTATGAGTAAAACCAGCGGTTTGGACGATACACCTTCTACTAAATTTTGCAGGGTTTCTTCCCATGTATCGCCTAAGTACATATCGAGCCGGATGGTAATGGGCTCAATAAGTGCTTCGAATGTGGCAGTTGCGCGGTTGTAACTAAACAGGTGATAAAACTTGTAGTTACTGGTAAACCACATGGGCAATACGCCTATTTCATCGGCACCGTCGCCGGTTAAATCGCCTTCGTTGACCAAATAACCACTGACCGCACTCTGTACTTCTATGGGTTTTAAGTTGGGGTTGGAAAAAATGACATATCCCACGCAAGGCTCATATACACAACCCATCTCTACACTGGGAGCAGCATACAGCCATGCATACTCTTTGACACCATCGCCATTAAAATCGCCTTCCACGGCAGGCACATGTCCATATTCAGCGATGCTATAGGGTTCTCCCTGCGCCTGCAGGGAAGATATGCCGTAAATATGCATTGCAACAAGGAGTATTCCTTTTGCCAATAAAGCCCGGTACCTACAAAGCGGATTCATAAAAGCTGATTGACAAATCTATGTCTATTTCAATTCCACATTGGTGCGATTAAAAGGAATATAAGGATTGTCCTTTGCAGTAGCCGGAATGTATTTCAATTCCACATTGGTGCGATTAAAAGACACCGCGCACCGTGCTCATTAGCGTATTAAGTATCATTTCAATTCCACATTGGTGCGATTAAAAGATGTAATGCCCTCCGAGGAGTTCATATATACCGCCAATTTCAATTCCACATTGGTGCGATTAAAAGGTGAGGTTTACGACTATGCAGCTTCAAAAACAGCTTTTGATTTCAATTCCACATTGGTGCGATTAAAAGCTGCCATACCTGAGTGCCGTCGAGGGTCATCTGCATTTCAATTCCACATTGGTGCGATTAAAAGATGTAATGCCCTCCGAGGAGTTCATATATACCGCCAATTTCAATTCCACATTGGTGCGATTAAAAGTTTTTGTCAAAGTTACGTATTTAGACGACTTTGCAATTTCAATTCCACATTGGTGCGATTAAAAGGGGCGAATTTGTCACACGAGCTGGAATTCGTTGCCATTTCAATTCCACATTGGTGCGATTAAAAGTAGAAGTTAAATTTATATAGTATAAAAAAAAGTTATTTCAATTCCACATTGGTGCGATTAAAAGATATGGTCTTGAATATGTTATTAAAAATTGGCACGAATTTCAATTCCACATTGGTGCGATTAAAAGTAGCGTCTATTGCTCTTAGCGTCTAAACAGGATAAATTTCAATTCCACATTGGTGCGATTAAAAGAAAGCGACAATTGCGCTATAGCTGTTGTTTACAAATTTCAATTCCACATTGGTGCGATTAAAAGAGCGGCGCCGCACAAAAGACGGCAGCGGCTGAGCCGAATTTCAATTCCACATTGGTGCGATTAAAAGGATAACTACACCGTCGGCAAGTTCGTACTCCCCGTATTTCAATTCCACATTGGTGCGATTAAAAGGGCGTATTCGAGAGCAACGGACAGTTCCGTGTAGCGATTTCAATTCCACATTGGTGCGATTAAAAGAATTTTTGTTTTTGCGTTCATAGTACTATTATTTTTTATTTCAATTCCACATTGGTGCGATTAAAAGCCATTTCGGGAGCTAACGCCTTATTGGCTTTTGTCATTTCAATTCCACATTGGTGCGATTAAAAGGGCTGCAAACAGCGCTCGAAAGGTCGTAAATTTAAATTTCAATTCCACATTGGTGCGATTAAAAGACATTAAAAAGTTCAATGAGAATTGCGCAACGTTCATTTCAATTCCACATTGGTGCGATTAAAAGTCCGTAACTTCCTGAGATTTCATCTCCTATTGTCAATTTCAATTCCACATTGGTGCGATTAAAAGGGATGGATTTTTGTAATACAGAGCTGCACTCGGGATTTCAATTCCACATTGGTGCGATTAAAAGTAGTCTGTTACCAGCAAAGTTTGCTGTACGTTTTCATTTCAATTCCACATTGGTGCGATTAAAAGCAAAAAAAGTAGTCCTAAACAAAAAAGTTGGCTTCGATTTCAATTCCACATTGGTGCGATTAAAAGGGCTACAAAGTAGATAAAAAGCGCGCCCTCGACAAAATTTCAATTCCACATTGGTGCGATTAAAAGAGAGAGCGGCAAGGGCTACTATTCACAATAAATTACAGAATTTCAATTCCACATTGGTGCGATTAAAAGTCGTTGTGTATAACTTCAATCTCAATGGCGCCCCTATTTCAATTCCACATTGGTGCGATTAAAAGCAAAACCCCCTCGCCGCTGCTTTTGGTTGCGGGTATTTCAATTCCACATTGGTGCGATTAAAAGAATTACAGTTCGGAAAAATTGGATACGGTGAAGATTATTTCAATTCCACATTGGTGCGATTAAAAGAAACGTCTCTAAACGGGCTTTTTTCAGCTTGCGAAATTTCAATTCCACATTGGTGCGATTAAAAGCTCGTACGGAGTAAAGAACCTTTTTCGCTTCACAATTTCAATTCCACATTGGTGCGATTAAAAGGTACGTAAATTTGAGACACGCACCGCCGGCATGAACCAATTTCAATTCCACATTGGTGCGATTAAAAGAGGTCGATACACTATATATGATGAATTCGCAAGCAAATATTTCAATTCCACATTGGTGCGATTAAAAGCATCGGGGTTCTGGCACCGCGTTCAATACCTCCATATTTCAATTCCACATTGGTGCGATTAAAAGCGTCAGCTCCGTTTCGTATTTCAAAGCCAACTCTATTTCAATTCCACATTGGTGCGATTAAAAGCAAAGAGACGTTAGCGCTTATTGCGTTGGTTGTCATTTCAATTCCACATTGGTGCGATTAAAAGTAAGAAAAAAGCCAAAGGCGGCGGGGGGTATTATTATATTTCAATTCCACATTGGTGCGATTAAAAGAGACGTGAAGGCAAGACCGTTACGGCAACGGCACTATTTCAATTCCACATTGGTGCGATTAAAAGGGTGATCGCTAAATACGGATTGTACGCATTTCAATTCCACATTGGTGCGATTAAAAGCTGCGCACCCGGAGTACCAGCTTCGCCGATTTCAATTCCACATTGGTGCGATTAAAAGATTGGAAGCGTCCAATTAACACTCTCAGTATCATTTCAATTCCACATTGGTGCGATTAAAAGAGTTTTGAGGGATTCCTCTTCAGTTGAAAATTTCAATTCCACATTGGTGCGATTAAAAGCATGCTCAAATACTCTATATGATATGGTTCATTATTTCAATTCCACATTGGTGCGATTAAAAGCGTCCTTCCAAATCACTCAACAATGACTTAACATTTCAATTCCACATTGGTGCGATTAAAAGCCCTTTCGGTGTCGCAACATAACGTAAACACACATTTCAATTCCACATTGGTGCGATTAAAAGCGGCGCTCTACACTTCCCGGCAGCGGGTCAAGTGTTTGATTTCAATTCCACATTGGTGCGATTAAAAGACAACTTAAACGAGTGTAATCAAGAGTATACTTAATTTCAATTCCACATTGGTGCGATTAAAAGCAACTATAGAACAAATTTTTTAAAGATACAATATATTTCAATTCCACATTGGTGCGATTAAAAGCACTTCCAACAACGGCGTTACATAGTCATGAACGTATTTCAATTCCACATTGGTGCGATTAAAAGCAAAAGCGGGGCGAATCTTACAAGAGGCATGTAATATTTCAATTCCACATTGGTGCGATTAAAAGTGTAAGTGCAATAGCTTTGGTGCAATATTAACATATTTCAATTCCACATTGGTGCGATTAAAAGAGTCTCTTTCAAGCGCTTCTAATCGTATTTTGAAATTTCAATTCCACATTGGTGCGATTAAAAGTACGAATTGAAAGTTGCGAACTTTGTCATTTCAATTCCACATTGGTGCGATTAAAAGGCCTGTATGCTTCATAGGTAGCAAATTTCAATTCCACATTGGTGCGATTAAAAGTTTTTAATAACAAGTAAGACCTATCACTGTAAATTTCAATTCCACATTGGTGCGATTAAAAGCCAGCAAGACCTCGAACGTAACTGGAGCACTTTATTTCAATTCCACATTGGTGCGATTAAAAGTGCGTAAACTGTAAATATAAATAAATATAAGTGAATTTCAATTCCACATTGGTGCGATTAAAAGTGGTACATGACTGGCAGAGAACCGCTGTCGCAATATTTCAATTCCACATTGGTGCGATTAAAAGTCAAAAGCCAACGCTTGGAGCACACAGAATTAGCATATTTCAATTCCACATTGGTGCGATTAAAAGAGTCCAAGACGTTTTAGCACTTGTGCTCTCAAATCTATTTCAATTCCACATTGGTGCGATTAAAAGAGCAATTAGAGAAAGCAGAGCGATTCGTCGCAGCAATTTCAATTCCACATTGGTGCGATTAAAAGCGATGCTTTTCTGCTCGTTGCACTTTTAAGTCATTTCAATTCCACATTGGTGCGATTAAAAGTAAAGTTCTATTTACTTTTGTTTCAGTAAGCATTTCAATTCCACATTGGTGCGATTAAAAGTAATCAGTATGTATGGAGAGCGGAAAGGCAGAAATTTCAATTCCACATTGGTGCGATTAAAAGTTTAGATCGATACTTTCGATAACTTTCTGGTGATTTCAATTCCACATTGGTGCGATTAAAAGAAGTCTTTTCTATGACACAGAACGTACAAAACGATTTCAATTCCACATTGGTGCGATTAAAAGTGCGGCCTAAGATAGCAGTGCTATAGCGCGATTTCAATTCCACATTGGTGCGATTAAAAGCAACTTCGGTTTGAATATACAGCCTTAATTTCAATTCCACATTGGTGCGATTAAAAGTACATAGCCAAGGCTAAATCACAGCTAATTTCAATTCCACATTGGTGCGATTAAAAGTGCAAGTAAGACTTGCTACGTGAACGCTTAATTTCAATTCCACATTGGTGCGATTAAAAGTCAAGCTCACAAGTCAAGCTATGCGAGCATTTCAATTCCACATTGGTGCGATTAAAAGAGCACTGCGTACTGAAGACAACAAATCGATTTCAATTCCACATTGGTGCGATTAAAAGATAGCATGTACACGCTGGCTAAGTGTACTGAATTTCAATTCCACATTGGTGCGATTAAAAGAATCTGTGTTCAGCCATATCGACAGTATAATTTCAATTCCACATTGGTGCGATTAAAAGACTGCAATGCTAGTTGAACGTGCGATATTTCAATTCCACATTGGTGCGATTAAAAGAGTTCTAAGCTATCGTGCAGCTATTAAGATTTCAATTCCACATTGGTGCGATTAAAAGCCGTAGGCAATATAAAGCAAAAAGTGCTTTTTTGCAAGGGTAGAGGGCGCTTTTTTGTGAAAGGGGGAGAGAAAAAAGTCGTCGATGGGGAGTAGTGCAATTTTGCCGGGGGTACGACGACTTTTGTAATTTGTTGATTGTCAGTTGTTTGTGTTCTAACTTTTTCGATTTGTTTCTTCCTGTCCACTGATAGGGACGCCGGTTGAGTGTACATCGACGATATTCGTTTTGTTAACTGTATGTTTTTCAGTGTTTTACAAAAAGTTGTCTGTTGTGTTTTTTTCCTTTCCTATGATTTGTTTATCGAGCCGGTGCCCGTGCCGGCTGCTGAATATAATGAAGCTGTCGGTTTCGGGGTCCATGAGGCTACGCGCCTCATAGATGAGTTGTTGCAGTTTGGCTTCGGTGATTTCGCCTTCGAAGACCGAGTTTTGTATCCAATGCAAATAACGGCGGCACAGCTTGAGCATCTTGGCCGTGCGCTCTTGGGCTACATCATATACGGCAATGACATACATTTTACCACCAGGCTTTAAAGGGTTTGTAGGTTTGAATATTCAAAATGTGTTTGATGAGCTTGTAGCATTCCAGGCGCACGAGGTGTTCATAGCTGACTTTCCGATTGAGGGTGCGGTGCCGGATGGTCGTTTTCAGGCGTTCTTCCCACTGCTCTACAAATTTTCTGGCAGCCGAAGGGCGCAGTACGCAGCGGTTGAGCTCGCGGCGAAAGTCGGAGGGTTGTAGTATCTTTTTATTGAGCACATTGAAGATGGTGCGATCGACAAGCAGCGGTTTGAATATTTCGGCAAGGTCGAGTGACAGGCTGTAGCGGCGCATGCCCGGCTCGTGCAGAAAGCTGATGGTGGGGTTGAGTTGGGTGTGGTAAAGCTGCCGCAGGCAGAGGGTGTAACACAACATATTGCCAAATGAAATGAGGGTGTTCAGTTCGTTTTCGGGCGGTTGTTTGCTGCGCCGCTCAAAGGCAAAGCCGGACACGATGTGCTCAAAGCACTCGTAATAAATTTGGCGTATGTTGCCTTCTATGCCCATGAGGGTTTCTATGTCGTGGCTTGATTCGATGTGTTGCATGAGCCCTTCTATTTGGGCAATGGGGGTGTGCAGGGGCGTGCCGCGAGAGGCGTAGTAACGCAGGTTTTTCAGCATGTTGAATGCAGCACCTTTCACAAAAAGGCGTGCCAGCATCAGGCGCTTGGCTGCGTGCAGATAGTGTTGCGTTTGGGCAATCTGCACTTTGCCGGCAAGCAGATAATCGCGCGGCATGAATGAGCCGGTGTAGAACTCGTAGTAATTGAAGAAATGCACGGCAATGCCTTGTTGCCCTAAGAAGTTGTACAGGGCACTGTTGGCATCCAAAGCACCAAACACGTAGAGTTCTTTCACGCTTTCAACGGGCAGGTAGCGGGCTTGTCCTTCGTTGCCTTCTTCGTCTGTGGGCACGAACTTCAGGGTGTTGTCTTTGCGACTCAAGCGCCCGGGATTGAACAGATAATACGATTTCTTCATGGCATCTATTCGGTTTCGTCTATGTAGCAATAGTCATAGTAGGCACATTGGCGGCACAGCGGACTGCGTTGCAGGGGCGGGCATTGTGCATCGCGCAAAATCTGCACAATGGCATGCAGCTCTTGGCGGAGCCGTGCCTCGGTGGCCGCATCGAGCGGTGGCACTTCGGTGGTGCTGCGCAACAAAGGATATTCTATGATGCCGCGGCATCCTTCCATGCCGTTTTCTTTCAACAGGAGTTGATAAAAGCGCAGCTGGGCGATGTGTGCTTCTTCTTTGCGGTCCGATTTTTTGGTTTCGTGAATGGTGCGGCTGTCGGTGTCCAGATAGTCGAGCACGCCCAACAGCTGCACACCGGGGCACAACTGTGCCCGCAGTTCCAACTGGCGATCGCGTGTGCTGCGGCGCCCATAGCTGTGCTCATCTACCAGCTTGCCGGCATATACCAAGTCGCTGTTGTGCTCCATGCGTATGTGATGATGGAAGAGCCACATGCGACGCGGGCACGTCAAATAGTAAGACATGAGCACAGCGGTAATAGTAATGGGTGGCATGGTTTTATAAAATCAAGTCAACAGTACTTTGAATATCTAAGCCATACTCGTAGCTGTATAGTTGCCGGTTGGCCAGGGAACGTATTCCGAAGGAATCGCTGCTATAGACCGGTGGTGTTGCATTTCGGGGTAGTCTTACGTTGATGGTGTAGTCCTGAATGTGTCGCATCAACTGGGAGAGTTTAAGCCGAAGCGGAAGACTTGTGCGGTAGTCCGGGCATTGACCGATTTGTTCGGCTATTGTTTCTGCTTGCCGGTAGGGATCATGCTCGATGTCGGGAGCAATATAGTATTGATAAGTTTCTCCATAGGTTTCTTCTTGGATAAGTCTAAACCTACCCATGGTTTCAAACTTTCCTTTGTAAACAAGTTCAATAAGGTTGTGATTTTGCTTCTGCCCGTCTATCCATATTTCACAATCGCCTATAGACAGGTTTCGTGCAATGCGTTCAAAAAATCTTTTTTGAACATGGACCAGGTTTTTTTCTTCTATTTCCGTACAGTTTTTAAAGAGCTCAGCTTCCATATTGTTCAATTCGCCACGGAAGTCTTTATATACTATCTTGGCAAAGCTTTTACCTTCGCTTTTCAGGTGAAAGAGAAAGACATGCCCACCTTCCGGAAGTTTATTGTTGCGATTACAGCGTCCGGCGCTTTGTATGAGAGCCGGTAGTGGGCATAAGTCTCTGTAAACCACAGGGAAGTCAATATCTACGCCGGCCTCTATGAGTTGGGTGGAAATAAATATTACACGTTGCTTGCCTTCCTGAAGGGACTGCTGTATTTCCCGGATCTTACGCCGTCGATCGTGGGGGGTAAAATGGGTATTGAGCAGGAAAAGCCAGGTATTCCGGTCATGTAAAAGCTTTGCTTTTAGTGCTTTATACAGCTCTTTAGAACTTTGAATGGTATTTACAATAACCAAACAAGATTTGTCTTGTTGCAAGATGGCACTTACCAGCCGGCCATAATCCAGCTCAAAGGGATCGTGGCGTATGATTTTATAACGGTTGAAACAGGCGTGCTGAAAATATTTTGTGTATTCAAGCAGCTCTGCCGGCGGGCTATAGCCGGGAAAAAGCTTTTGTGGTTTTCTTTCTTCGGGCAAATATGGTTTTTCGGGGAAGATGAACTCGGGCATGGTGGCACTCGACAAAATGGCAAAGCACTGGTTCCGTTCGCAGAAAGCTTGTAACCAAGCCGCAAAGAAAATATACAACCTTGGGGGGAGTGCCTGTATTTCATCTATAAGAAATATGCGGTTACTTAAGTTGGGTAACTTTAACAAGGTAGCATTGCGGTTGCTCAACAATGTTTCAAAAAGCTGTACAAAGGTGGTTATGACAAAAGGATGGTCGAAGGTAGTGCGCAGAAAGTCGCGTTTAAGCAGCTTATCAAGCAAAGACTCATCTATGGTGTAGTCTAGTTGCTCGATGAGTTTTTCCATGTTTTTGTCATGCGCCTTCGAAGACACCGCCAACACCAGCTCTTCTTCCAGCAGTTTCTCTGCAATTGCCTGCGTTTGTTCTATAATAGACAAGAAAGGAAGGGCATAGACAATGCCCATTTCAGGGTACTTTTCTTGTATGATAGAAGCCAAGCGCAACAGTGTGAGCGTTTTGCCGGCGCCGGTAGGCGCAGTCAGTGTGAAGATTCGTGATTTGCCTTCGTTCAAGAAAGTACGTAGTCTGCTTTCTGCTTCTTTACGTAGGGCTATTCTTTGCTTGTTTAAGTCGTTATCGGCAGAAAAGCGATGAAAGGTATTGGTTAAGGCGTCAGGTAGTTTTTTTCTCAAGCGCTCAATTGTTTGAGGAAGCGCATAAAGCTCATTGTTGCCGGCGTCGCGCTTATCTGCCTCAATGAGAGAGGCAAAGGCGAATTGAGTATCCATAAAGTAGTCCAATGGCTTGTCTTGCCACTTTGCTACTATTTTTTGAATAAACGAACCCAGCTTTTCAATAATATTGGAAATCTCAAAGCTATTATGCTGAATACCTAAGTTTTCCCTGAGAAAGTCGGAAAAAGGTAGGTGCGGATTTTCTTCCAGGAAAGACTTAAGCTGAGACAGATGTTCCCGGCTGGTGGGGTGTTCAATATCAGGCAAATTGCCATGATGTTTGATAATCAGAAGAAAGATGATATAAATATAAATGGGCTCTTTTATCTCTTGACGAAGACTTTGATTATTTGTTAAAAAAAATGCAAGCCATGCTAATGCCGAGAGGTAGGCGTGTGCACTGTAGCCATTTACTTCTTTCTTTTCCAACTTCTGTTGAAAGAAGGGATTGATTTTGCCTAAGTCATGAAAATAGGCTGCCCATTTTACCACCGGAGAGGGGGAGCGGTGCAGAGCTTTTTGCACCACTCCCTCGATATGTTTTTCCAGTGGCTTACCCGGATGTGATTGATATTTCAAACGAGCACACATGCAAATGATACATTTTGCCGGTTACTACGATACTGGTTGTACTTTCCTTCCACCTTGATGCTGGCATTAACTGGAAACACTACGGGGACATAACTGTCCGGCAGATTGCGTAAACGGCTGTTTTGAATAGTTGGTATTTTATCAAAGCCTAAAACAACCTCTTGCACTGTATCCATGCGGGGTTTGTGGGAAGAAAGTACAAAGTAGGAGGTATCAAACTCTCCTTCGTTTTCTTGCAATACTTCCCCCTCATCCAGCAGTTCCAGGTTGCAGGGGCAATTGTGCAGCCCCAATACCGCCGGGTAGTATTGCTCTTCACTTTTTAGGCAGTTCACGAAATTTGAAAAAAGTGCTTCGGCATCGCTACCCGTTTGTCGTAGCGCCACGATGACTTCATACTGTGGGTTGCGTATGATTTCCATGGTTTTCCGGCTTTTATCATAAACATCGCTTATAGAAGGGCGAGCGGTGAAGCCGAAGCTCATTTTGCTCAACGGTGCGGGCACCTTGACGCTATAAGCAATGTCTTGGCAAAGTTGAGGGAAAGCCTTCCTCAACTTTGCACGCTCCCAGCCACTGACGGCGCCCATCAAACCGATAAGCGCAGTTTTGGGAATAATATTGTGGGTAAGTGGCTGGTTGTTGGTTTCGGTCCGGCGGAAATGTGCCCACTGTCCGCTAATTTTCATTCGGAAGGCTTTCATACTTCAATTTGGCTTAAGCTGTTTGATAAACAGGTTTGAGTTGCATTTTTTTCAATTTGTCGCTTAGTAGTTCCGTCAAGGCAGCTTCCACAGCTGGGTGCTCGGTATAGTAGCGCACTTCTTTTATTTTGGGCGAGTTGATGATTTCTTTCAGGCGATCGACTTTCAATCCAGCTTCTTCGAAAGAACGCACCTGTTCCTCGCTCACGCCTCCGGCAGGTTCAAGGTAAAGTGCACGGTCTATGCCATATACTTTATCCGTAGGCTTTTGATAAACAAACTGTAACAATAACAATGAGTCCTGCCCGGATTTGCTGCGGGTGTTGCTGTTGTTTACACTCTCCCATAGCGCCGTGAACATTGTATCGAGGTCATCGGGGGTGAGTGAAGTGTAGCGTGCAGCAAAGGGGGTGACCCAGCCATGAATTTGACAAACGGCATAAGGTACAATACTGGTAGTGCCGATAGCACCGCGCGATTTCTCACCGGAAGAGCTGAACAGTGAGGTGTTTTGATGAATGCGCAAATCTACACGGTTGAGTGATGGGTTGAGCAAAGCAAATTGCACCGGTCCGGTAAGGTTTACAGCGGCCTTTTCCTTTGTAGATATCCCACCGAACAAGCGTACATCTATACACTCCTGCATTACCTTCAGAAGTTGTTCTTCTGTTATCTTTTTAGGGTTGCTTATGTTATGCTTGGTTTTGTGTTTTTCAATTAAGGCATTAAGACGGCTGGCAGAACCGGACTCTTTGGAGTCCAAAAGGGATTTTTCTTTGTCGGTAACGTAAATTTCAAAGTTGCCGGCTTCCTGCAGATAGTCACGAATAAAGCGTTTGATACGCACATCGCTTACAAGAATCTTTTTGCTGTCTTCATCATAGCGTTGCTCGCCGGTGAAGGGGTCGCCGTTAGGAATGGAGTACTTCACCTCGTACAAGAATAAGATTTCGCTTTTTTCTTTGATTATGTTTTCCATGACCGTTGAGTTTTTAATGGTTTATTAAAATCAGTTTAACTGGCTGAAAAATAAAGTTTAAACCTCTTGGTTTGCTTCTTTGACCTCACTATTTGCTTCATTTTTGGTTTTTTGCTGAAAATAGGCTTCGAAAAAGCCCAATGCGCAAACATCTTTGTTGTAGTGCTTGGGAGGAGCACCCAAAAGCTGTGCCAACTCTTGCGAGGCGTTTCGCTGGTCGGGAAACATCCGCTCATGTATAGTGAGCTTCTCATTCAAAAAGTTGTAAAACTTCAGAATGTCAGCATAATGCGCAATGCGGCGTGTGAGATTGCCCACATAGTTCTTTTCAAAACTTTTGATAGGGCAGTCGTCGCGCCATGCGGCAAAGGGGCGTGCCATGATCCCCAGGCAGTAACCTATCCGGTAACTTGGATTCTGTTTTATTTCCATGATTCTGTCGTTTTGTTGCAATTCAAGAAGCAAATACAGTTGATATTTTAGGGAGTGATAGTAAACTTTGCCGTCTCGTAATTGCTGCTCTACATTGTCTACAAACGCAGGAAGCAACACAGCATCATTGCGATAGCTGTCCATATAAATCTTTGACAGCACACTCACAAAGTGATTGCGTAGTTTATCACTTTTCCCTTTTGATAAATTCAATATTTGTTTCAGTGCATTGTGAATTTCGAGTTGTAGCTGCTCAACTTGCTTATAACCTTCTTTTCGTGCCAGTTCTCGTATCTTTATCTTGATGTTTTGTATGCGCTGTTCCAATAAGCTCAAGAAGCTTTTGCTAAGGTTCTCTATAGTCAGCAGGTAGGTGGCCGGGCTGGCAGCACTCTTGGGAGATATAAAGACTATGTCGTAAGCAATATCATTACTGAATGGAGCATGAGTAAGAGCGTGAGTCATAGGCTCGAAGAGTACATCCCACTCGTCTTGCTCATCGGTGCTGTTGTTTTTTGCCGCAGTTGCTTGTTGTTTGTCTTTGAGAGCCTTTTCTTTATCCACCGCCTTCTCTATTGTCTTGCCGGGAGTGGTAAAGAACTCAATCAAGGCATCGGCTGTAATGTTCGGACCATGAGGAAGTGCTACTACATGCACATTGCTGTCAGGCTTAAAGAAAGCTGTTTCGGCAAACCCCATGGCATACATAAGAGCCCAGATGTCATCCAAGCTATTGAAAAGATACATCTGGTAACTGTGCTTAAATAACGGGCTGTCTGTAAGGGTTTTATTCGTCAGAACACTTCGCTTATTGTCATCTTCTGAAACGCCCATGGTAATCAAGCCCTTTTTCAGGCTGAAGCCTTTGAGTTCATCGGTATTTACCGGATAGGCGAATGATTCCAGTATATGCTTTTTCAGTACTTGCATGGCTTCTTCTTGCTCATACCAAAACTTGCCGCCTTCGAAGCAAAAGTGTAGAATGACTGCCGGGTGGCTTTTTAGTAGCGCTTCTATTTCCTCCTTCCTTTCTTTGAAGGCATGCCTGAACTTTACAATGAAGGAGTCTTCCGGCAGAGTGGCTGCTTGCTCTTCAGCAGCATCGAAAGAACTTTTCTTTAGCAAGCGATAATTGCCGTTTTCTTCAATGATTGCACTACCTGTCTTCTTGGGATAGTGAGCATAAGAAATATCGCCATAAAGGTAACGTTTGGAAGAGTCGCGGTCGGAAGTCTTGTAATTGAGGGTATAAAGCAATTTAATGTAGTCCTCGTCCTTGATTTCTTCTTTTTGTTCCAAATTAATGAATAACCTGTCTTCTTTTGAATCTACCGGAATTTTGTATATCACCGGCTCTATGGGGTTATTGTTGTTATCTTTTTTCTTCCGGTAAACATCTATATCTTGTTTCACCGGGTTAAAATACCGGTGATATTGCATCCCCTGCGGGTGTTGCTGCACTATCTTGCCGATTTCTACAATTGTTTCCAGCATCATATCTTTTCAATTTAAAGTTATGTTCTACTACTAAATGACTTTAAGCGAAGCGGTGTCATGCACCACCTGCACCAGACCCATGCCGGCGGCGGCATTTTTTTCGCCGAAGCCGGCGTTGTAACCTATTTCATGCAGTTCGATGGGGGCGGTCAGTTCGAAGCTGAACTCATAGCCACGCAAGTCGGTGGTTTTGACCCGCAGCAGCTTGGAGCGCGGGCGGCTGAGCAGGCGGAAAGCAAAAGGCACATTGTAGGGCAAGCTTTCTTCGAGAGGCGCTTCATTGCTAAGCACCGTGACGCCCTGCCATGCACGCCATTTGCGCAGCAGGTTTTGCAGCAGCAAAGAAGCATATTCCGGTGCGTCCGGTGCCAGGTATTGCGGATAGGGGTTGCCCTCGTAGAGGCGGCTTATCAGGATGGGCGATTCGCAGCGGTAGCGCATCGTTTCTTTGAATGCCGGTGGCGGCAGCATACGCACCGTCTGCACCTCGAAGTCCACATGGTAATGCCTGCTGCCCAGCGAAAAGCGTTGATGTTCAAACAAGCCGGTTACGAAGTGCTGCAGGGTGTCCGGCACATGAAACGAGAGCGTCAAGGTGGTAGGGGCTTCTTTCAGCACCAGCATTTTACTTTGCCGGTCAACGCCGTAGCGGCGCGGCTGCAGCTTGCCGAAAGTAAACAGACGGTATGCCCGCTTGCCATAGACGTGCCCTTGTTGATGCAGCCATTCGGCAAAGTCGCCATCGGCTTGTGCCAGTGTCTTGTAAATCCATGAAGACAGATGATACTGATAGTTGAAATCCACCTTGGCTTCATTCGAATGTTGTAGTGTCAGCTGAATTCTCATTGCGATGATTTTATTTGGTTATCTGTGATTGATGGAAGTAAATCTACTATTGCAGGTATGACAAAAACTGTCCCACCTCAAAAATTTTTTTCACCTTTTTTCAGAAAAACCATTTTTTCAAACTGTGCCTGCAAGTGTGCCACCAGCTCACCGGGTGCCACAATATCGATGACGTGCTCATGATTGCCCAAAAGGAAGTTGGTCAGCCCTATAAATTGATGGTTGACCTTGCAACGAAAAGCATAGGTTTCGGCATCTATCTTTTCGCAATATTGGGCGCAAAGCGGAAACTGCTCTATGAGCAGATTATAGCCGCCCGTTTTCAGGCGGATATCCACCGTTACTTGGTCCTTATCTACAATGAGGAAAGGGTCGGTAGGCAGAGGGCGGTGCTTATGTTCATATTGCCATGCTTCATCGAGTACCACCACTTCGCCACAGCGCGAAGGGCGGAAAATACGGTTGCCTTGGCGGTGCAGGTCATAGGCAAAACACAGGTCTTCGGCTGCCCGCAGCTCGAATACCTCTACCCGGCGGTCTTTCGTTTCGTTGGAGTTGACCGAACGGTAGTTCTTCAATAACACCTGCCGTTTTTGCTTTTGTGCTTCTGCCAGACGTTCTATTTTGGTTAAAAAAGGCTTGGGGTAGGCCAGCAAGCCCAGTTTATGGAAATCATAAAGTGAGCCCAGTTTTTCTTTCAAGCGGCGCGCTTTGTTTGCCTGCAAAGGCAGGCTGTCTATGGCACGATAGAGCATCTCCTGCTCTTCGCCGGAAAAATAAAGCAGGTCGCGCAACTCCTTGCCTTTCTCTTCTGTGCGCAGCGCATAGCGGTATTTGCGGTCATAATCGACAACAAAACCGGCATTGCGCAACTCTTCCAAGTCACGTTTTATGGTGCGCTCATTTACGCCCATCTTCTCTGCCAGCTCTTTGAGCGTATAGGCATAGGGACTTTGAATAAGCCTCACCAAAAGGCGCAATACGCGCGCACGGGGGCGATTTTTGTCAATCATGGGCTCAATCCTTTATGTGCGTGGTAGTGGGCAACGGTGTACCCTGTCGCATGACAAAATAATGATTTTCCAAAATATTACACATTTTTTTGCAAGCTTGTAATGGAAAAGGACGGAAGCGCCAAACCGTACTTTCCCCGCCGGCACCGCTTGTGTTTCTTCAAAAAGCACTAACTTTAAGCCCCTAAGCGTAGAAAAGATTTTACAAACAAGGCAATTAAAAACATATACACAGACTATGGCAAAACCAACTATCAAAGAGCTATTGGCCATGGCGCCACAAGAGCAGAGCGTGGAAGTATTGGGCTGGGTGCGCAACCGCAGAGGCAGCAAGCAAGTAGCTTTTATCACTGTCAACGATGGCTCTACCATTCACAACATACAGGTGGTCGTTGACTTGAACCAAATCCCCGAAGAGCAGCTGAAAGACGTGCATACCGGCGCTTCGGTGCGGGTGTTGGGCAAGCTGGTGCCTTCGCAGGGCAGCGGGCAGGCTGTGGAGGTGCAAGCCCAAGAGATAGAGGTACTGGGACCGGCCGATCCGGAAAAATATCCCTTCCAACCCAAAAAACACTCATTGGAGTTTGTGCGCGAAAACGCACACCTGCGTGCCCGTACCACCACCTTTGGCGCTGTGTTTCGCATCCGTCATCATGTATCCTATGCCATCCATAAGTTCTTCCATGAAGAAGGTTTCTTCTATGTGCATTCGCCCATCATCACGGCTTCCGATGCCGAAGGGGCAGGGGCTATGTTCCGGGTCACTACCCTCGACCCCAAAAACCCGCCCTTGACCGAAGACGGTGAAGTAAACTTCAAAGAAGACTTCTTTGAGCGCCCGACGAACCTGACTGTTTCCGGGCAACTTGAAGCCGAACTCATGGCTTTGGGCTTGGGGCGTGTATATACTTTCGGTCCTACTTTCCGTGCCGAAAACTCGAACACAACCCGCCACCTGGCAGAATTCTGGATGATAGAACCCGAAGCCGCTTTTTACGACATACACGACAACATGGATTTGGCAGAGCGCTTTGTGAAGTACGTCATACGGCATGTGCTCGAGCATTGCGCCGACGACCTGCCTTTCCTGGAAAAGCGCCTGCTCGACGAAGAAAAGAGCAAGAAACAAGAAGAGCGCAGCCCCATGCCGCTCATCGAAAAACTGAACTTCGTGGTAGAAAATGCTTTCGAGCGCCTGACCTACACCGAAGCCATCGATATTTTGCTGCAGTCGAAGCCGCACAAGAAAAACCAGTTTCAGTTTCCTGTATCATGGGGCATTGACCTGCAGGCAGAGCACGAGCGCTACCTGGTGGAAAAGCACTTCAAAAAGCCGGTGATTTTGACCGACTACCCCAAAGAAATCAAGGCTTTTTATATGAAGCAAAACGACGACGGCAAGACCGTCCGCGCCATGGATGTGCTCTTCCCGGGTATTGGCGAAATCATTGGCGGCTCGCAGCGTGAAGAAGACTATGACAAACTCAAGCGCCGCATGGAAGAAGTGGGCATCTCTACCGAAGAAATGTGGTGGTACCTCGATACCCGCCGCTTCGGCTCTGTGCCTCACAGTGGCTTTGGCTTGGGCTTGGAGCGTTTTGTGCAGTTCATCACCGGCATGGGCAACATTCGTGATGTGATTCCTTTCCCCCGTACACCCGGTAACGCCGAGTTCTGATGCAAAACAGACAACTGCAACCGCCCCCGGAGCACCTGAAAAAGCAACTATGGCAGGCACTGCGCGGTCCGCTGCCGGGCTGGCGTGCCCATATAGACATGGCCCCTCCGCAGCGCTTCCCCGACAAGGAGCCGCGTGACCTGCCCCCACCACCCGGTGCACGCTTGGGGGCGGTGCTGCTGCTCTTATATCCCAAACACGGCAGCTGGCATATGCCTTTCATCGTGCGGCAAAAATACCCCGGTGTGCACAGCGGACAAATCGCTTTTCCCGGCGGTAAAGTAGATGATACCGACCCCGGTTATGTGCATACGGCACTGCGCGAAACAGCCGAAGAAGTGGGGGTGGTTGTGTCGCCGGAGCAGGTGATAGGAAAACTAAGCCCGCTGTATATCCCCCCAAGCAATTTCATGGTCTATCCGCAGGTGGCAATGATAGACTATACACCTGTTTTTACACCGGAACCCGCCGAAGTGGCCGAAATATTGGAAATCCCTTTGTATCAGTTCGAGCATTGCCGTGATGTGTATGTACGCCCTTGGAAAGACCAAGAATATCGCATCCCTTGTTTCCGTATTGGAGACCATATCATATGGGGCGCCACAGCCATGATATTAAATGAATTTTTGAATGTGTGGAAGCAAGTCATGGAAGGGTAATCAAAGCAGAAGCCACCATTGTGAGGCATTGAGAAGTACAGATAATAAATATTGAAAACAGCTTTTTTAAAAAGCATTGTTTTGGTCTGCACGCTTGGTAGCACGCACCAGTATCGTTGAACTGTTTTTGATGTAACGGCTTGTTAATTTTATTGGTTTGATACCGATTGGCATTTATCGAGTATTAGGCTACTTCCGTCGAAAAAAAAAACACAAATAATGGAAATTATGTATATTTGAATACAAATATACATAGCTCATTTGGCATATGAAAGCATTATGGTCCTTACTATTGTGGATATCTTTAAGTGCGCACTGGGCACAAGCGCAGTATGTCAACGCTTATGCCAAAGTATTGGCAGTAAGTGGCAACAATCTGACGCTTTCTACTGCTCCCGGTGAAATCAACGAAACATACGATACTTTCGATAATGGTGACCTGATTATCATTATGCAAATGCAAGGCAATGTGTTGGGAAACACCACCAACACCAGCGCTTTTGGCGACCCCATTGCCGGCTTGGGCAGTGTGGGGTTGTATGAAGTAAGGCAAATTGTTTCTCAGACTTACTCTCCACAGCGTGTGCTTACGCTCGATGCGCCTCCTGCCAATACCTATCAAATAGATTCTAACAGCAGTTTACAAGTCATTACTTTTCGCCGCTTGGGCAATCCAAACTATACGACAACCTCGAATTTGGCAGCCTTGCCATGGAATGGAAATATTGGTGGCGTATTGGCAATAGATGTGCCCGGCACGCTCACGCTCGCCCACAACCTTACAGCTGATGGTGCAGGTTTTCGGGGAGGACCCAATGATGATAATACACAAAGTTTATGGCGCAACATGCCAAACCCTGTTTGTGAAGACAATGTTTTTTATTCTAACTATCCCGGTGTGCGTGCTCCTAAGGGAGAGGGGATTTACAAAAATACCAACCCAAACTATGTGGCAGCTCGAGGGAAGCTACTAAATGGTGGTGGGGGTGGCAACAGCCACAATGGCGGCGGCGGGGGCGGCGGAAATTACAGCGCCGGTGGCAATGGCGGGTGGGGATGGAACTGCGACCAAGTCAATCGTAGTGCTGGTGGACTGGGAGGGATTGCTCTTAATGGTTATACAAGCATCAACCGCGTCTTTATGGGCGGTGGCGGTGGTGCCGGTGAACGAAACAACGGCTTCGATTCGTATGGGGGCAATGGCGGTGGCATCATCATTTTGCGGGCAGCTTCTGTAGGGACAAGTGGTAGCTGCACCTCAGCCCGGCTTATTTCGGCAAACGGCAATGATGCTGCACCCGGCAATGGTTGGGATGGCTGTGGGGGTGGCGGTGCCGGCGGAAGCATTGTGCTTATAGTAAATAACTGGAATGTACCACTTTCTTGTCCAATTCATGTGAGTGTAAATGGGGGAAATGGGGGCAATGTGAACTCTTCTATGCACGGTGGAGGTGGCGGCGGAGGGCAAGGAGTGATTTTCTTTACCACCCCTTTGCCGGCGAATGTAACCACCAGTACAGCCCCGGGTATTGGAGGGTGCAATAACAACGCCAACCCCTGCGATAGAGCCGCTAATGGGCAAAATGCAGGAAGCAGTGTGTTTACTTCGCAGTTTACGCCCTTGCCCGTAGAGTTGCTGGGTTTCCGGGCTTTGGCTTTGGAATATCCGAAGGTCCGTCTTGAGTGGGCTGTAGCTCAACCCGAAGAAGCAGCAGCTTTCCATATTGAGCGTTCTGTTGACCTGCAAACATGGGAAGAAATAGGCAGACTCTTATCCAAGCCTCATCAACAATATTATAGCTTTTATGATACAGAGGCATCGAACCGGCAAATTTATTACCGTCTGAAAGTATATCGTACCTCAGGCGAACACTTCTACTCCAACGTTCAGTTTGTGGATTTTGGCCATGTTACCGCCGAAGTATATTTATATCCGAACCCTACCACTAATAAAGTGTTTATAAGCAGCAACAGGAAATTACTCAAAGTTTGGGTATGTGGCATAGAAGGGACGCTCCTTGCTGATGTGCCTGTGCGAGTAGAGGGACACCAAGCAGAGGTGAGTTTGCATTCCTTAGCCAATGGTTTCTATTTGTTATATATTCAAACCGAAAACCAATTGAAAATAGAGCGCGTGTGCTTACAAAAGTAAGCAGCTGTGCCGGATTAGTTGGGCAGGCTGTGGTCCAGTAATGAATGCCCGAAAGTACACACTTTATGCCACTGTCTGCCCTCTTTTTTTATTTTATTTTTAATTTTTGCCTTTTTTACGTATATTTAAACAAATCAACCCAATCCTTTTTTTATGCATTCCATTGACAATGTAAAACTCGATTTTTTACGTATAGAAGACTACGAAGACCTTTGCGAAGCCATGCGCGCAGCCTACCCTTCCATGCCAACCGTATGGCAGCGCTCGCATGTCGAACGTCTTATAAAGCTTTTTCCGGAAGGGCAGGTGGTTATCCGTGTAGATGGCAAGCTGGCAGCTTGTGCACTTGCCATTATTGTGGAAGACGACCTGGCAGAAGAACACCATACCTACCGCGAAATTACCGGGAACTACACCTTCAATACCCATACCCCCGATGGCGACGTGCTATATGGCATTGAGCTGTTTGTGCACCCCGATTACCGCGGCTTGCGCTTGGGGCGCCGCCTCTATGATTACCGTAAGGAACTGTGCGAGCGCCTGAACCTCAAAAAAATAGTATTTGGCGGGCGCATCCCCAATTATCACCAATATGCTGCTGAACTGACACCCAAGGAATACATTGCAAAGGTAGCACACAAGGAAATTCACGACCCCGTGTTGAGCTTTCAGCTTTCGAACGACTTTCATGTGGTGCGTGTGCTGAAAGGATATCTGGAGGGCGACGAAGCCTCGCAAGAATATGCGGTTTTGCTCGAATGGGATAACATCTACTACACCCCGCCGCAACGCAAACCCAAAATCAACAAAACCGTTGTGCGCTTGGGACTGGTGCAGTGGCAAATGCGCTTTTACAAAGGACTGGACGACCTCATGCAGCAGGCAGAGTTTTTTGTAGATGCGCTGTCTGCCTACCGGGCCGATTTTGCCCTCTTCCCTGAGTTTTTCAATGCACCGCTGATGGCTGCTTACAACCACCTGTCCGAGGCTGACGCCATTCGCGCTTTGGCAGAATATACGCCGGTGATTTCACAGCGCTTTTCAGAGCTGGCAGTCAGCTACAATATCAATATCATTACCGGCAGCATGCCGCTGCTCACCGACGAAGGCAAGCTATTGAACGTGGGGCATTTGTGCCATAGAGATGGTAAAGTAGAACGCTATGAGAAAATACATGTTACCCCCGATGAAGCCAAAGTGTGGGGGCTGGAGGGCGGCAGCCGGCTGCGTGCTTTCGATACCGACTGTGGTAAAATAGGTATTTTGATTTGCTACGATTCGGAATTTCCGGAGCTAAGCCGCCTGCTGGCCGATGAAGGCATGCAAATCCTGTTTGTTCCCTTCCTTACCGATACCCAAAACGGCTATTCGCGGGTGCGCCATTGTGCACAAGCCCGTGCCATAGAAAACGAGTGCTATGTGGCCATTGCCGGCAGCGTGGGCAATCTGCCCAAGGTGCACAACATGGATATTCAATACGCCCAATCGATGGTATTCACGCCTTGCGACTTTGCCTTTCCTGCCAATGGCGTGAAGGCAGAAGCCACCCCCAATACGGAAATGATATTGATTGCCGATGTGGACCTGGACCTTTTACGCGAGCTGCACCAATACGGTAGCGTGCGCAACCTCAAAGACCGCCGTACAGATGTGTATCGTGTGGAGCGTGTGAAGCGGGAGCAAGTGCCTGCCGGTTCCGGCATAGAGCACCCAACTGCTTGATTGCAAGCTTGTAAAGAGGCATCGCAAGGGGAAGAAATGCTTTTATTTGCTCTATGAGTTCACTCAAAAATACATATAGCCATGCAAGTGATTCGTTTTCTTCTCTTCCTGTTGCTTGCCTCTGCTTCTCTTTGGATGCAACAACAGGCGCAGGCACAAATTGCCTTGTTTGATTCCCTTCGCAATGAGCGCGCCCGCACCTTGGTGATGAGTTCTGACTCTTTGGGTGGCTTAAAAGTAACATTCAATGCTGCCGGCGCTTTGGACGCCGCTTCGATTACCCGGAGAGAGTTTACCAAAGGACCCATAGCAGCCTCTATACGCTGGGTGCTCAATATGGAGACTGGTCAGCTAAGACTCTATTACGATGGCGAGGTGTTATTTGAGAAAAAAATGAATGAAATCAATAATGGAAAAGCTCTTTTATCTGATGGTAGTTTTTGCAATGTAACGCGTTTTTTCTTAGATGGGGGGGAAATCTTAGAGGTATACTCTAAAAAAGAATCCGGTGAAAAACGTCCTGTGTGCCTAATCTATTATTCGCCGGATGCTGACCAAGCCTTGTTTTGCTTCGGCAGGGTTTATGTGTCGCTTCTTTAAGAAGCCGGCTAAATAGCTTCCATGTATAAACATTGGTGTGTAAACAATATAAATGTCATTCATATGAACTTGAAATGCTTTCACTTGTTTGTTACCGTTATCTGCATGGCTTTGAGCATGCTGCGTGTGCCGTCTGCTTGGGGGCAAATTCCGGAAGATGTGCATGAAAACGAGCAAAAGGCAAAATCTGATTCGCTTTTTGAAGCCTATCGTGGTCAAAAAGTGATTTTTTTGGGTGCCTCCTCTTTCAGAGAAGTAAATACCGGGCAATCCGGCAATACGCTAAGCATGTCTGTAGAGCAACCTTCGGTATGGATATTAAATATAAGCCGGGGAGTAGCAGAGTTTTATATCGAAGGTGATTCGCTGCGTACCTCTTTGGTGTTGCTTTCCATGTACCAAGAGGAAAACCATAAGCCCATTGGACCGCCCCCCGCAGAAGCAGAGCAGTACGAAGACGCTATCTATGTTTACTTGCTCACTGCCACCGGCAAAGCCGTCTCTATGGTGGTAGAGATGTATCGGATCAAGAACGAGGAGAATTTGAAGGCTGTCGCTTACCTTTGGAGCGAGGAAATCAATGCCCCCGCGGTGCGTTTCGATAATGTCGGCTTGCAAGTATTGGATTAAAGCAGCATGAGGGTGCCCCTGTGGCACCTTTTTTTGTTGTGAGACCCACCAACAAGCTTGCAAAGCTGCATGGCGGAAGCTAAAAAAGCCTTCTTTTGTGTGTATGTTCAAATAAAACACACACAGCCATGACAGCAGCGATTCGTTTGGGTATTTTCCTTGTGGTGGCGCTTTTGTGCCAAAGGCCGTGGCAGCATGCCCGGGCGCAGCAAGTAGTTCTTATTTCGGATGGCGTTGCCGTAGTTAGCATCGAAGGTGAAATATTGGATTCTTCCCGTGTGCGTCATGTTATTCGCCTCGACATAGACAATTCGATACTTAGAATTACCGGCAATAATGTGGATTGGCGTTTTGCTATCCTTGATGCGCAAAAGATGGAAAATGAAGATGAAGCGGAATCAAGGGAAGTGTGGGTGATGAATGCCATCGACCAGAAGTCTGACTCGTATGTTATCTTTCTCTACAAAAGACAAATAAGTGAGGAGCAAAGCGTTATATCTATGATAGCGGTGTTCGATAAAGAAGATCAAAGCAGTATTGCATTTTATGACCTGAAACTTCTATGAAACACATTTGCCCCGGCTTAGTCCGGGCTTTTTTATTCTAAGCCTTTGCTCATTTCGTCTTTTCTTCTTTCCTGCTTCGCTTTTGTTGTTTTGTTTTCATCCTTTAGTCATTTTAAACGTCCTGCTTCGTTGTTTCTCGCTTTTTTCCTTTGTCTGTCATTTCGAGCGCTCTTTTTTGTCATTTCGAGCGCAGCGAGAAATCTCTTTTACTTCTTGTCGCTTGGTTTGAATGAAATTGAGATTTCTCACCTCACTGCGTTCGGTTCAAAATGACAAGCTACGCTTCGCCCGTTCGAGATGACAAGCTGTGTTTGTGTAGTCCGTTTTCTTTGTTTTGTTATCGAGTACCCTTTTTTGTCATTTCGAGCGCAGCAAGAAATCTCTTTTACTTCTTGTCGCTTGGTTTGATGAGATCTCTCACTCGCTTCGCTCGTTCGAGATGACAAGCTGCGCTTCACCCGCTCGAGATGATAAGCTGTGTTTTTGTAGTCCATTTTCTTTGTTTTGTTATCGAGTACCCTTTTTTGTCATTTCGAGCGCAGCGAGAAATCTCTTTTATTTCTTGTCGCTTGGTTTGATGAGATCTCTCACTCGCTTCGCTCGTTCGAGATGACAAGCTGCGCTTCACCCGCTCGAGATGATAAGCTGTGTTTTTGTAGTCCATTTTCTTTGTTTTGTTATCGAGTACCCTTTTTTGTCATTTCGAGCGCAGCGAGAAATCTCGTTTACTTCTTGTCGCTTGGTTTGAGTGAAATTGAGATTTCTCACCTCACTGTGTTCGGTTCGAAATGACAAGCTACGCTTCGCCTGCTCGAAAGGACAAGCTAAATTTGGTTTGAAATGACAGGCTTTGTGATCCTTGAAATAACAGCCTCGCTTGGTTTCGTTGAACATGCCTAAGAAAACAGCTTCGTAGCCGTTTCTGATGGGCATTTCCATTGGGGCAAACAGAAAATAAAAAAGCCCCTCATGTGAGGGGCTTGGCATAGCATATGTTTACGCCTCTTGCAAGAACTGCCGCAGCACGTAGTTCAATATGCCTTTATGGCGGTAATATTCCACTTCTATTTCCGAATCGAGGCGGCAAATGACGTCAAACTCGATGGTTTCGCCATTGCTTTTTTGTGCCTTTACGCGTAAAACAGCCTGCGGCTTGATGTTGTCGTTCAAACCTTCAATGCTGAAGGTCTCGGTGCCGTCGAGCCCTAAGCTTGCCGCCGATTCGCCCGCTTTGAACTGCAGCGGAAGCACACCCATGCCAATTAGGTTGCTGCGGTGGATGCGCTCATAGCTCTCGGCTATCACTGCCCGGATACCCAGCAGGTAGGTCCCTTTGGCCGCCCAGTCGCGCGACGAGCCACTACCATATTCCTTACCTGCCAGTACCAGCAGCGGGGTGCCGTCCGATTGGTATTTCATTGCCGCATCGAAGACGGTCATTTCTTCGCCCGTAGGCAGGTAGGTGGTGTAGCCGCCCTCACGTTTTGCCAGCTTGTTTTTGATACGCACATTGGCAAAAGTGCCGCGCATCATCACCTCGTGGTTGCCACGGCGCGAACCGTAGCTGTTGAAGTCTTTGGGTTGCACGCCTTTGGCGGTGAGGTACTTGCCGGCGGGCGAGTCGGGTTTAAACGAGCCGGCAGGCGATATGTGGTCGGTGGTAACGCTGTCGCCTAAGTACAACAGCACGCGCGCCCCTTCCAGCGATTCGATGGGCTCGGGCTTTTCCGGCAGATTTTTAAAGAAGGGGGCTTCCTGTATATAGGTAGAGTTTTCGTCCCATTGGTAAATTTCGCCCGAAGGTGCCGGCAGCGATTGCCACAGGTCGTCGCCTTCGAATATCTGCCCGTAGTTTTTGCGGAAGTCTTCGGGCGTGATGACCCGCTTCATTACTTCAAATATTTCTTCTTGGGTAGGCCATATGTCTTTTAAGTAAACCGGCTCAAGGTTGGGGTCATAGCCCAAGGGTTCGTTGAGCAGATCTATATCCACGCGTCCGGCAATGGCATAAGCCACCACCAGCATAGGCGAAGCCAGGAAGTTCATTTTTACCTGCGGATGCACCCGCGCCTCAAAGTTGCGGTTGCCCGACAGCACACTGGCAGTAATCAAGTTGTGTTTTTCTATGGCTTCGGCAATGGGGGCAGGCAGCGGGCCGCTGTTGCCAATACAAGAAGTACAGCCGTAGCCTACTACGTGGAAACGCAGGGCTTCGAGCTCTTCCAGCAAGCCGGAGCGCTCCAGATAGTCGGTAACTACCTTTGAGCCGGGCGCCAAGCTTGTTTTTACCCATGGTTTCACATCCAAACCACGCTCAATGGCTTTTTTGGCAACCAGACCGGCGCCCAGCATCACACTTGGGTTCGAAGTGTTGGTGCACGAGGTGATGGCAGCGATGACAATGGCGCCGTCGCTCAGCAGATATTCCTCATTGTTGAGGCGGACACGCACCGTGCGTTGTTTGTTCTTTACTTCTTCAACGGCTACTTCGGCACCGACGGGCTTGTGCTGCGGGTGGTCGGTAAATGCCGTTTGGCTGCCCCCCTCATTAAGCCATGTGTTTTCTTGGCGCTCTTCGGGCTCTATGTAATCGCGTTGATGCTCTTCTTTCAATAATTTTTTGAAGCTTTCTTTCAGGTCTTTTACCAAAATTTTATCTTGCGGACGCTTCGGACCTGAAACAGTGGGTTGCACGCTGCCCAAGTCCAGCTCCAGCACATGTGAATACTCCACGGGGTCTTGCGCGTTGCGCCACAGGGCGTTGGCTTTGCAGTAGTCTTCTACCACGCGTATCCACTCGTCGGGGCGTCCGGTCAGAGCCATATAGTCGAGTGTGCGGTCATCTACGGGGAAGAAAGTAACCGTACAGCCAAATTCGGGCGACATGTTCGAGATGGTCGCACGGTCCGGAACGGTGAGCTTATCCAGCCCGTCGCCAAATACTTCCACAAACTTGCCCACAACTCCGAATTGACGCAGCAAGTGGGTGATGGTCAACACCAGGTCGGTGGCGGTGGTGCCGGCAGGCAGCTCACCGGTAAGCTTCAAGCCGATGACCTGCGGTGTGAGGAAGTAAATGGGTTGTCCCAGCAGGGCAGCTTCTGCCTCTATACCACCGACGCCCCAGCCCAATACACCAATACCATTGACCATGGGCGTGTGGGAGTCAGTACCTACCAGCGTGTCGGGGAAGAGCACGCCATCTTTTTCCATGACGCCCTTGGCGAGGTATTCGAGGTTTACTTGGTGGCAAATGCCCATGCCGGGAGGCACTACCGAAAAGTTTTTAAAGGCTTTTTGTGCCCATTTGAGCAGCTGGTAGCGCTCTTTGTTTCGCTCGTATTCCAACTCCACATTGCGGCGGAAGGCATAGCTCGTACCGAAATATTCCACCTGAATGGAGTGGTCAATGACCAGGTCCACGGGAACGAGCGGATTGATTTTCTTCGGGTCTTTGCCTTTGCGCTGCATTTCAGAGCGCAACGAAGCCAAATCGACGACGGCAGGCACGCCCGTGAAGTCTTGCATCAAGACGCGCGCCGGCTTGTAAGGAATTTCCTTGTCGCTTCCGGCTGCTTGCCAGTTGAGCAACGTCTCCAAGTGCTCGGTGGTAATGCCGAAGTTGTCGAAATTGCGCAGGGCATTTTCCAGCAATATACGGATGGAATAAGGCAAGCGGCGAACAGAAAAGCCTTTTTCTTCTACTGCAGGCAGTGAATAGTAATCATACTTTTTGCCGCCCGATTCAAGAGAGCGGCGTACCTCTTGTGATAACTTTTGCAGGTCCATAGTATTCATGTTTTAAGTTTAATCGTTCATTCATGCTACTGTAATAACAAAAACAAAAGATAAAAATTCTTAGCAAAGAAGCAATTTTTTGCCACTAAAGACAATAAAAAGCCGCTGCGGTCACCACAGCGGCTGAAGTTAGGAATGCATACTAAATGTATTGAACGGAAGCATGCCACGGCTTTAGCCGACAATTTGCATGAACTTCATGGCAATGCCCATATTGCCTTTTACTTTCAGCTTGCCCATCATAAAAGCGCCCATGGGGTTGAGGTCGCCATCCAACAGTTTTTGTGCATCATTGGCAGAAAGTTCCACCACACATTCCGCTTCTTTGTCTTCATTGTGCACTTGGGGCGGGGTGGTGGTGGCATCTACATATACCACACCTGCATCGGTTACAAACTTGATGGTAGAGCCCAGCGAGCTGTTGTCGCCCAAAAGGGTTTTCATTCGTTCAGTCAGCGTGTTTAAACTCATAGTTGTTTTGTTTTATAATAGGTTTTGAAGCATTCAAAAAAAGCAAAATTTTATCACTTATTCAATGATTTGTACAAAATTTTCCTGCCGTTGTCAATAGAAACTTGGCTTGTGTGTGAGCGCTTTCCATGCAATGCCCGGGCTTTTTTTAATTTTGACCTTTAAAATGTTGCATTCAAACGACCGTGTATCGTGCAAGCCATAGACGTAAAAATAGAGCCTTCTTGGAAAGAAGCCCTTAAAGAGGAATTTAGCAAGCCGTATTTTCATGAGTTGGTGCAGTTTGTCAAGGAAGAATACCGCAAGCACACGGTATATCCGCCGGGGAGGCAGATATTCCGGGCATTTGAGGCCTGTCCTTTCGACCAAACCAAAGTGGTCATCATAGGGCAGGATCCTTACCACGGACCGGGACAAGCTCATGGCTTGGCATTTTCCGTGAACGACGGGGTGCCCATTCCCCCTTCATTGCGCAACATATTTGCCGAAGTGCACGAAGACGTGGGCACACCGCCGCCCGCATCGGGCAATCTGGAGCGTTGGGCGCAGCAGGGCGTTTTGCTGCTCAATGCCATCTTGACGGTGCGGGCGCGTGAAGCCGGTTCGCACCGCGGCAAAGGATGGGAGCAATTTACCGACGCGGTCATCAAAGCGCTTTCGGAGCAAAAAGAGCATTTGGTGTTTTTGTTGTGGGGGCGTTATGCACAAGAAAAAGGCAGGGTGATAGACAAAACCAAGCACTTGGTGCTGGAAGCCCCGCATCCTTCGCCCTTGGCACGAGGTTTTCGCGGCTGCCGCCATTTTAGCAAAGCCAATGCTTACCTCCGCGCTCATGGGCAAACACCTATAGTGTGGTAAAACCTTTGGTTTGCACCTCTTGTTGTGTTTTTCTTATTTGGTATTGAATTTTAAAAAGAAAAAATATGGAATCAATGGTACTCTATGAAGTGTCGGAGCGCATTGCTTACATCACGCTGAATCGCCCGGATAAGCGCAATGCGCTGAATGATGAAATGGTAGAAGCTTTGTATGCAGCCTTTTGCCGTGCCGAAGAAGATGAGCAGGCAAAGGTGGTTGTGTTGCGTGCAAGAGGCAAGGCTTTTTGTGCCGGCGCCGATTTGGCTTATTTGCAGCAGCTTCAAAAAAATAGTTATGAAGAAAACCTGGCCGATTCTTCGCGTCTGAAAGCGCTGTTTCATAAGATTTACACGCTCAAAAAAACGGTGATAGCCCAAGTGCAGGGGCATGCCATTGCCGGAGGTTGCGGGCTGGCTACCGTCTGCGACGTAACCTTTTCCGTGCCCGAAGCCAAGTTCGGATACACCGAGGTGAAAATAGGTTTTATTCCGGCTATCGTTTCTTTGTTTTTGCTGCGCAAGATAGGCGAGGGGCGTGCCAAAGAGCTGCTGCTTTCGGGGCGCTTGATTGATGCACAAGAAGCACTGGCTTTGGGCTTGGTGCATCGTGTGGTAGAGGCAGACCGTCTTGAAACCGAAGTGAAAGCTTATGCTTTGCAGCTGTGCACACAAAATTCGGCTTCTTCCATGGAGCTTACCAAACGCATGATTGCCGAAATACAGGAACGTACGCTTGAACAAGGCTTGCAGTATGCAGCCCAAATGAATGCCATGGCACGCGAAACCGATGATTGCCGCCGCGGTATCGCTGCTTTCCTTGAAAAAAAGCCTTTGGAATGGTAGTTTTTTGAATGCTCGCTTGCGCTTTTGTTCATAAATTGGGTAGATTTGGAGTTTGTTTGTAAAATGCCTAAATTTCAATTGCTTACAAGACTGAACGAATGGAAACAAGCAGAATAGAAACACATTGGCTCGAGCCGCTGAAGACAGGCGGAAAAACATGGATTTGGCATCCCGAGTTTGAACCTGAAGACGACGGCCTGTATGCCCATATACTATTCTTGCGCCGCGATGAAGAAGGGAAAGAGTGGGTGTGCGATGCGGTGATGCATACCTTGGCAACACTCTACCACTACCAGCTGCACGAAGAAGCCGAAATGCGTTTGAAAGCGCTGATGCCTGCCTGGCGTGGATGGGAAGCTTTTGCCGAGCTGCCCGAAGCCATGCAAGCCAAAGCACAGGCCTTGTATGATGAAATAGTGCAGGAGTTGATAGAAGAAGGCGAAATGAAAGTACAGGAAAGTGTGGAGGTTTATCGCGATGAAGCGAACTGCTTGGAAGAAATAGACGTATATTTAAATAAGGAAGCCATAGACGTGCCTGCCATTGATTGGTTTGTGCAGGCATACCGGCGGCAATCGGTATCCTTGGATCCCAACTTCTACAGTTTTGAAGAAGAGATAGAGTAAAACAAAGCAATGTATGTGGAAATTTAGGCATATTCAATCAAAATTGTGGGTAAGTGCACTGCTGCTGCTGTTGGTAAGCATGACAGTAGGGGGGGCTGCCTTTTTCTATGTGCGCTATATTGCCCACTATGAAGATTTTAAGTCCCACAGCGAGCAATTCAATGCCCATGTTCATCGAGCCTATGCGCTTATGCAGGCATTCCTGGAAACAGAGCAGCGCAACGAGCATTATATGGAAACCGGCAAAAGCCATGTGCTCTTCGAATACGAAAAAGTGAAGCAGGAAGGCAACCGCCTGCTCTCACAGCTGGAACAGAAAGAAGGTGTGCAACATGAGCGCATGGCGGCAGAGCTGGGCGTCGATTCTCTTTTGAGCCGGACCGGCGCCGAATGGCGTGCCTTTGACAAAACCTTTGCCCGCTTGCAGGAGCGTGTCAAAGAAAAAGGATTTGTGACAAGCGGCGCCCTGGGACAAATGCATGTGGCTGCGCGTAGGCTGCACCTTATACTCAAAGAGCAGGACACTTTGGCTTTGGCGCTGTTTGAGAAAATGCGCCACTATGAAAAAGACTTCTTTTTAAAAAAAGATGCCCGTTTGGTGCGTAGGGTAGAAAAGGCAGCACAAGAGCTGGAAGCTGCCCTGCCGGCAAACATGAATTCAGCCCTGCGCATGACCATCAAAGACAACCTGAACGATTACCTGCAAGCTTTTGGCAGGGCAGTGGCTTTGGAAAAACAAATAGGGCTTGATGACAACAGCGGCTTGCGTGCCGAAGCAAAACAATGGATGATTCAGCTGCACAACGACAGCCGCCTGCTGGCCGGAAGCACCGCCCGCCATATCGACACGCTTTGGTGGCGCGCCAAGCTTATCTTTGGTTCCGCCCTGTTGCTGCTGCTCATGATGGGCGTGGCCGTAGCTGTCTATCAGCACTATGCCGTGGCACGTCCTATCCGCCGTCTCGATGCCATTACTTCTACCGTGACCGAAGACATCAACAACGAAGAAGCTACGCAGGCATTGGCTGAGTTCGACGATGAAACAGAAGTGGGCGAAATAGCCAAGAACTTCAGCGCCATGGTCACCAAGCTGAAAGCAAGTGTGGAAGAAACCAAAAGCCGCGACGAAAAACTGGCAGAATATATTCGTGAAGAAGCCAAGCGTAAGTGGGCAACCGAAGGCTTGGCCATCTTTGGCGAGATTTTGCGTTCCAACTACAACGACCTCGAACGGCAGGCTTATGAAATCATTTCCACTTTGGTAGAATACACCGAATGTCAGATGGGCGCGCTCTTTATTGTGAACGATGAAGAAGAGCCCCCTTATCTGGAATTGAAAGCAAGCTATGCTTACGGGCGCCCCAAACACTTGAAGAAAAAAGTGGCATGGGGAGAAGGCATTGTGGGTGCCGCCTGGCGCGAAGGCGATAAAATAAGTTTGACAGACATACCGGAAGATTATCCCAAAGTCATCACGGGCAGCCTCATTGAAGGCAAGCCCAAACACGTGCTGGTGGTGCCTCTGCAAAGCGACACCACCGGTATTGTCGGCGTGATTGAGCTGGCCGCCATCCGCATCATAGAAGAAGATAAAATAGAGTTCATAGAGCGTCTTTCGAGCCGTATTGCTTCGACCATTGCGGCGGTGCGCGCCAACGAACGCAACGCAAAACTGCTGGAGGCTTCACGCAAATACGCCGAAGAGCTCAAAAACAAAGAAAAAGAGCTGGAGGTCAAGGTGCAGCAATACGATCAGTGGATTCGCGAGCTGGAGAAAAAACTCAATGCCGTTGCAGAAGAAGCACATGTTTACCGCAGCATTATCAATCGCATTTACGAGGGCATCATCCTTACCAACGAACGCTTTATCATTACCAAAGTGAACCGCTATGTATTGAAGCGCTTTGGTTACCGCCGCATGGAGTTGGAAGGGCAGCCTGTGGACATCCTTATAGAGACCAACTACAGTAACATCATAGACTTGCGCCAGCGACGCTTTCAGCTAAGTTACAAGTCATTTACTCAGAGCGTCACCGGCAAAGTCATTGATGCCGAAGGCAAGGTGCATCCCGTGCAGATGATGGCCGGCAAGCTGGAAATCGATACCAAGATTGTGTATGTATTTTTGTTCAACGAAGTGCCCGTGGGCGAAGAAGATAGCATCGATATCAGCTTCTTCGACGACGACAGCACCGACAATGACGACGCCATCCGTATTTAAGAAGCGCCTTTTCAACTTAAAAACGCAGAGTAAGAAACGCTTACTCTGCGTTTTATTATTAAATTTGTGAGCTAATTAAACGAGAAGTCATAAACAGACAAGATTCTATGGAGTTCAGAGAAATTGCTTGTGTAACCGGAAAGCCCGGGCTCTATCGCGTATTGAAGCCTATGCGCAATGGTATTTTGGTGGAAAGCCTCGACGCGCAAAAAAAGAAGCTTCCCTTGGGGCCATCTGCAAAAGTAGCCATCTTGCAAGAAATTACATTCTATACCGATGATGCCGAAGGGGCTTATCCTTTGGTAGAGGTGCTTTATACCATGAAAGAAAAATATGGTGAGCAGCTGCCCGTGCATCACAAAACAAGCAGTGATGAAGAAGTAATGGCTTTCTTTGCCGAAGTGCTGCCCCAATACAGCCGTGAGCGTGTGTTTACTTCCGACGTGCGCAAGCTGCTGAAGTGGTATGAAATCTTATTGAAAGAAGCACCGGCAGTGCTGGAGCGCCCGCAAGAAGAAAAACCTGCCGAGGAGCAAGCCGAAGCAGCTGAAGAAAAGCCCAAGCGCAAGCGCAGCACCAAGAAAAAAGCTACTGAAGAAGCTCCGGTAGAAGAAGCGGCAGCCGAAGAAGCACAGCCCAAGAAAAAAACCGCCCGTAAGCGTACTACAAAGAAGAAATCGGAAGGAAGCGAAGAATAAAGCGGCATTAAGAAGAGAATGTGTATAGCCTGAAAATAGGAAGGTTCCATCCTTTTGAGGCTTTTCTTCTTTGTCATTTCGAGCGCAAGCGAGAAATCTATTGCTTCTCGTAGCTTGGCAGGATTGAGATCGCTCACTCCCTTCGCTCGTTCGAGATGGCATGCTACGTGAAGTTCGAAATGACAAGCCTCTTTTCACACCGTGGGAACGGAAAGATCGGAATCGACATAACTTGGGCAAGAAGCCTATCTTTGGGTAACATCCCCAAAAAGAGAAAAGGAAGGAGTACTCCTTCCTTTTTTTGTGCAACACTGCTTGTAAATAAAGAGCAAAGACTTCTGCTAAATACCATTTAAGTGGTTGATACCGGCGATTTAAATCGCTCTACGAAGCTTTTACACAGCGCCGGGAAGTCCTCTTCGCTTGCCCCTTGCAGTGCTTCGATAAACGCCGAGCCCACAATGGCGCCCCGGGTATAGCGGCAAGCCAGCTCAAAACCACTTCTGTCTTTGATGCCAAAGCCCACCATTGCAGGGGTTTGCAGCTGCATGGAAGCCACTCTTTGCAGATAGGCTTCGGTGGCAGATTGGGCGGCGTTTTTGGTGCCCGTGGTGCTGGCTGTCGATACCAGGTAAATAAAGGCATTGCTGAGGGCATCTATTTTACGGATACGCGCTTCGTCGGTTTGTGGCGTAACCAGGAAAACAGCCGCCAAACCATGCTTTTCAAAAAGGGGTTTGAACTCACGCTCATATTCATCAAGCGGCAAGTCGGGTAAAATAAGACCATCGATGCCCACCTTTTCGCAGTCGGCACAAAAGCGCTCCATGCCATACTGCATCACCGGGTTGAGGTAGCCCATCAGCAAAACCGGCAGCTGTATTTCATCGCGCATGCCGGCCAGCTGCTCGAACAGCAGCGATAGGGTCATGCCGTTTTTCAGGGCTTGGGTGCTGCTGTCTTGTATGACCGGACCGTCAGCCAAAGGGTCGGAAAAAGGCATGCCTATTTCTACCAAATCGGTGCCGGCTGCCTGCAGTGCACGCAACAGGGGGCGCGTGCTGTGGAGGGTAGGATAGCCGGCAGTAAAATACACATTCAATAAATTGCCTTGCTTCTGCAAGAACACATCTTGTAAACGGTTCATAGCTGTTGATACTTCGGTTTATTTTTTCAAGAAACGTTGCAATTGCTTTTGTAAGTGCATGCACATGTCCATCAGCTCTTCGCTTTGTGCCGAAGGCATGGGCACTTCGCGGCTGATAAACAGGACGACCTGCCATATTTCAAAGATTTCGCGCAGGTTGAAACGCATGCCTTCCCATTCACCATCGAGCATGAGCAGGTAGCCTTTGTCACGCAGGTGATTTTCTACTTGCCCATATACCAGCCCGTGCCGTTGGGTAAGCAGCAGGCAGGGCGTACGGTCGTGCAGGCGGTACCAGTTGCGGGTATATTCACCTATAAACAGGGCATTTTTAAAGCCCATCTCTTCGGTACTTTCAAAGGCACGGTATTGCTTGCCACGGTCCAGCAGGCTGAGTTGTATTTTGGGCAGTGCCTGCACGAAGTCATTGTCTTCAAAATAAGCCAAATAGTCGGGCAGCTGATGGATGCGCACCAAAGGTATATCTGCGGAAGTACTGACAGGGCTCTCTTCAAACAGCTCGTCTAAGGTAGGATAGCGCTCGGTAGCCGAAGGGCGTTTCTTTTCGTGCGTGCTTCTTTTATCGAAAGAGGGTTCGTCTTCTTCCGTATCATCGTCGAACAAATATTTGCCGCTGTGCCCTTTGTTTGTTTTTTTGAAGCGGGGTGCCGGAGGTTCATGGAAGTCATTGTCATCGTCTTCCAACCACTGTGGTTCGTCGTCTTCTTCTGCCGGGTCTGCTTCTTCTGTTTCTTCTTCAAAAAGAGGTGCCTCGGGGGCAGGTGCGTCTTCTTTGGGAATACCTTCGGGCACCACACTTGCCGCACGCTTCACCTTTGCCAAATCTATGGTGATGAGCTCATCTACAGTAATGCCGAAGAGGCGGGCAAAACGCACCAGGTTCTTTAAGTTGGGCGCTGCACGTCCGTCTTCATAGGCTGCCAGCAGCGAGCGCTTGATGCCTATGGCTTGGGCAAGGCGTTCTTGGGTATAGCCGTGCAGACGGCGCAAATAACGTATGTTTTGGCTTACTAAGCTCATAATCTTGAAGGGTCTTTCACAAATATAATCAGACGGGCGGCTTTTTGAAAATGCTGCCCCGAAGAAAGTACTTTGTTGATGGTTGTGGATGGAAAAATACATTGTAAGTATTGACTCTTTTTTTTTTTTTTTTTGCAACGGTTATTGAAGAAGGGAAGCTTCCCGCTGCGCAGCTCAATGACCGTCTTTACTCCCTGAAAGGGCACCTGTCCCACGGTGTAAAAGTGGGGATGTGTTATTATAAACTAAATTCAGTAAAAAGATGAAAAAGATAGCTCTTTTGTGTCTTCTTACAGGAGGCATGGCATTGACCTCGTTTGCCGGTAATGGAAAATCTCAGTTGCAAAAAGCAATGGAGACGTCAAAAACTGACCAGGTTGTGGTACAGAGTCCGCCAGAGTTAGCAGGTAAGGGAGCGTGCCTCGATCAAAGTGGAAGTCCCTCTTTTTAAAGGCGAAGCGTTCAATTATAAAAGTGAGACTTGGGTGCGTGCATATGGTACAATTAAAGTAAAGTAGTGGAAGCTACTCGAAAGCTTTGCCAGAATCAAGGCAAAGACGCACTGTGCTGTGAGATTAAGTAGTAGACCCAACAAGTGTTAGGAGAAAGAGAGACATCAGTTGACTACTGGAGGAGTTTGAGCAAGGTATAGTCTAGGGAGCCTCTAAAAAAAGAAAAAGCTAGAAGCACTCGCCCCATAAGGAGAGCAAGTCAGAGAACAATGGGCAGCCGCAAGAGGGAGGGATGTCTTATAGATACGCAAATACGTGCATGTTAAAGGGAAAGAGATACCGAGTGACGACTTCTTCTGTGTCTCACAAATTAAAGTGTAGAAGGGCTTACTTAAACAAGAAGGATGAGGGAAGCGCTCACCTTCTTTGCTGCCTGTTAAGGAAAGGCTCCTGGTATACTTAAGTTCAGGAAAAAACAAAGAAGCATGATGATACTACGTATCGTTTTGCATACTAGCCTTCATTTGTCTGCAGCCTATGCGTATGGACAAGACAGTCTGTCTCCACCAGGGCGAGAGTACGCCGGGGCGTTATTTTCAAGTGCTGTACGAAGTGGAAAACCGGGTGTTCTGAAGGATACGATACGCGGTTTGAAGGCACATTATGCCTCAAAGGCGGAAAAGATACTTTGTGCTATCAGGAATTGTTAATGTATGATGATAAAAAGAGAGTATTTTACCACGTACAAAAGAATGGCGAAGATGTAAAGGAGTATAAGCTTTCCTTGGGAACAAGCACTTTTGCGAGGAAAGAAAAGAAGAAAAGAAAAAAGAGGAAGAAAGAAGAAGAGGAAGAAAGTGGAACGTTAGACTCTCTTGTGATAATAGAAAATGCTTCGGATTTGCTTTTAGACTGGGATAAGTCAAAAGCCGAAAGCAAAGTCATTCAGGGGAATGTTTGCTACAAAGACACCGCCCGCAAGGATGGCAAGGCACTTTATGAGGTCTGGTATTGCCCCGATTTACCTGCCGGCGGTCCTTGGATTTTGTGGCATCCCGAGGGCTTGGTTTTGGAAGCGCGCACACTGGATCAAAGCTTGATACTCGAGGGCAAAAGAGGTGCAGTACACAGAAGAGGTGCGTTTTTTCGCCGCCTTGGGCAATGGGAGGGTGTTCAGCCCATGAATCGCAGCGAATATATCGAAGTGGGGAGAAGGAGTTTGGGGCTTTTATGAAAGAGCAGATAGTTCAAGCAAGTAAAGCCCTATTTGAAGCTTATGAGTGTAAGTAATATCCGAGGTATGGGCTAGACGGGAGCATGTTTGGGCTTGTTGAGAGATCCCGTGGTGGAAGCCATTGTCAAAAAAGCACTGGACGATGCAATAGAAGAGCTAATTAGGCTGAAGCAAAAACAATAAGGAGCAATAACTAAGGTTAAAAGGTATTGAAAAACAACACTAACAAGTGCAGGTATGAAAAGAAGCATGTTCGTTTGGTTGTTTATATTTTGGGGAGTGCTTGCATCCTGCTTGCGGGCAGGTGCTCAAAACCGTCTTTCCGGGAAGGTCGGATACCTGGTTGTAGAAGACTTGGATTGGCGCGATTCATCACAAATGCCCCCCTTGGTGAAGCGAAATGTGAGGGAGGCTACTTTGTATTTTGATGCTGAATCTACCTTCTTTATAGAGCGCACAGAGGGTATTCCCTTGTCCGGTGTAAAAGAAAACATTGACAGCTTGGCAGCGCCTTTCATGGGAATGTCACAAGAAGAACTGGCTATGGAATATGCCGAAAATGGACCAAATGATTTTTTTATTGAGGTGGAAGAAGAAGGAATAATTGCCTTCCGAGGAGACCGGTATTATGAGTCAGTAAGCACTTTAAATGAAATGAGCAAAGTGCCCTTCGCTTATGCCGAACACCGGGACTCCGTAAAAATCAACTGGAAGGTGTTCCCCGAAGAAAAGCAAATAGGCGAGCTGCTATGCCGGAAAGCAGTGGGGAGCCTTAGGGGGCGTACTTATGTGGCTTGGTATTGCCCGCAAATACCGGTTCCTTATGGTCCTTGGCTGCTGAATGGCTTGCCGGGCTTGATTGTAGAAGCGCACGACCTTTCCCGGCAGGTGAATTTCCTTTTTAAGAGCCTTACTTTGTCGGAACAGATAAAAGTACCCCGGGTGGAGGATATCAGGAAGAAAAAAAGAAAAGTGAAAATAGTGAGCAGGGAAAAGTACTATGATATTATGATGGAAAGCATGGTTAAGGTTATAAGAATGCTCGCCGATACGGACTACGACATAGAGGTGTCATTGGACGAAACCGTTATTAGTAAAGGTAGAGAAATGGACCAATATTCGCTACAAATCCAAAAAAATGCACTTGACAAAGTATTACGCAGGAAGAAATAAAAATGGGTAGTGTCAAGAATAGAAATAGAATAAGGGGACGGTAAAATCAGAATTACAATATTGAAATCTGAATAAAAAGGATAAGTGATGTATCGGAGAGGGTTATTTACTCTGCTATTGTTTTTTCACGCAATGGCAGGGCAGGCGCAGCATGTTTTGGAAGGGTGGGTGCGCGACAGCCTGCAGCAGCCGGTGCCTTCGGCTTTTGTGTCACTGGTCGACAGCTCGATGCACCTGCATGCGCAGGAAATCACGGATGCGGAGGGGTACTTCAAAATGGAAGGACGCTTCCCGGAACGTGCGCTTTTGATTATAGAAGCGTTGGGGTACCGCGAAAAGCGTTTGCCGGTGGAGTGGGGCAGGAACGCCCGCCTTCGTTTGGCGCCCATCGTCTTGGAGCCATTCGCCATGAATATAGAACAAGTGGTCATTGAAGGGCAACGCTATGAAATCAAAGAAAATGGCGACAGCACCATTTACAAAGCAGAGGACTACCTGGAAGGCAACGAGCGCAATGTGGAAGATGCTTTGAAAAAACTGCCGGGCGTGGAGGTAGATAAAGACGGCATCGTGTATTTGCGTGGGAAGCGGGTGTCGAAGGTGATGTTGGAAGATGACGACCTGACCGGCTCGAACTATACCTTGCTTACGCGCAACCTGTCGGTTGACTTGGTGGAGGAGTTCCACTTTGTGGATAACTACGAAGACAATCCCGCCTTGCGTGGCTTGTCGCAAACCGACGAGCTGATTTTGAATTTAAAAGTCAAGAAAAAAAGCTTTGGAAAATTTGTCGGTTCCGTAAGCCTTGCTTCGGGCGCCGATGTAAAAACCGGCACCGGCACATGGCGGCGTGAAGTCTCTGCTTCTTTGCTTTATTTGTGGGCGAAAGGGCAGGCCGTGGAAGAAGCCAAAGCCAAGCGGCGTGTCAATAAGCTGGTGAGCTTGACCAACCACAACAACACCGGCAATGACCTGATGAATCGCTACAGCTTCGATCCGTTTGGCAGCAGTCCGTTCGACTTTGGCGATGTGCGCAATGGCTATCTCAATGATTTTTACCTGCAGTCGCCTGTAGCCTTGCAAAAACAGCGCAACCTGTTCAACGACGGCGTAAAGTCTCTTAACACCTTGATTTTCCGCCCTGCCGCTGATTGGAAATCTACAGCCACTGTGTTGTATTATGAAGACCGCGTGCAGCAAGCATTCAGCGAGTCGAGCCGTTATGCGGCGGCAGGGGCTGCCTTCTCTCGCGCCTATGAGCATGCCGAGCAGCTGCACGAGTGGCTGGGAGGAATCCGGCTGCGGCAGTTTGTGGAGTTGAGCCAAGAGGCAAACATAGAACTGAATACGGTATGGCAGCAAAACAACCGCCCTTTTAGTCAAACCAACCGCACCTTCATCGATGGCTTGTTGGCAGACCGGTTGGCACAAGCCCAACAACGCCGCTATTTTGCTCAAGACCACGAGCTGAAACTCACCAAGCGGTGGAACAAACACCATGCCTGGGTGGTATCGGCCTACTACCATGCCGACTCGCTGCGCGAAGCACTCGATGCCCGCACGCAGGCCGATCGTTATGCAGACTTTTTTGGGCTTGACTTCGCCGCCAATGGCGTAGAACAAGAGGTACTCAGCTATTTTGAACGGTGGGGCGGGCAGCTGCAAGGCGTGTACCGTTTGAGTCCACGCAGTTATTGGGAATACATCACGCACTACACGGCGCACAAAGAGCGCTTGCAGGGCAGCACCGTTATACAAGGCGATAACAACGAACGCTTTGCACCTGTTGACTTCGGAAAGCCCCAAAGCTTGGAGGTCCAAGATGTGGGGGCTATGTTGTCGCATCATTATGCCATTACGAAAGCCTTGAAATGGCGCAGCAGCCTGCATGCCCGGCGTGCATACGCAAAACGCAGGCAGGCCGATGCGGAAGAGCATTCCGGCTTTTGGCTGGGAAGCGCTTCCACCGGCTTTGCCTATGAAAAAAAGAGCGATAAGGCTACTTCTACCTGGAGCTTCATTTATGACTATCAAACACAGTTGCCTACCTTGCGGTCTGTGCATGGTATGCTATACTTGCCCAACTTCGACCGCATTTATACCGGTGCCGACAGCCTGGCGGTATTGCGCTCACACAGCTTCAACTTAAGCTTGTCGCGCTATCATGGTTTCGCTTCTTGGCTGCGCTGGAATCTCTCTTATACCTACCACCTGCCGGCTTCTTCTTCCCGTTTTCGTTTTGCGCCCTTGCTCGATTACACGCAGCTCATTTGGGCAGGCAATAGTGCCACACTCGCCCAAAACATTGAATGGGAGTTCCCGCTGTATTTCATCAATTCCAAAGCACATGTGGAACTCAACGCTTCACGCACACAAAGCCTAAATGAAGGGATTGGCGTAGGAGAACGCCGTTTTGTGGCATATGCCTTGATGCCCGCTGTATTCATTGAGTCGCGTTTCTTTGGGTGGTTCAATTACTATGCAGGCGCGGAGATGGAGCAAAGCATGACGTCCGTAGAAGAAGCAGGCAGTACTTTTTCTTTCGACAACCGCTATTTCAATGCTTACCTGAATTTTTCTTTACGTTTCTGGGACGAACGCCTGTTGTGGAAAATCAATAATCAGGTGGTGTATTTGCCGGAGCAAAAAGATGCTTATCATTTTCTCGATACAGAAATATCTATCAACTGGCATGAAGAAGGGCGTTTCCCTTTGTTCATACGGGCCTATAACCTGACCGACCGGCAGGTGCTGCAAATCAATGCATCAAGCGATGTGGCGGGCAGCACACGAAGCTTCAATCTTTTGCCACGTTATGTGTTGCTTGGCTGCCGGCTGTCGTGGTAAGAAACAAGAGATAATAAATGAAAACAACCATATCATGAGACTACAAAGTGTGTTTATCGTTGCTTTATTCATCATACAGTGCATGCCTGCTCGCGCACAGGTTACGCATGTCAGGTATTTGGTGGTGGAAGATTGGAGGTGGAAAGACAGCGCGCACTTTCCCGAAACTACCAAAAAGAATGCATGGTATGCAGACCTGTATTTTGATACATCCGCATCGCTTTATGTAGAGCGGGCAGAGCCCGCTTCCGAAGAAGAGCAAATGCGCTGGATGTCTGAAAAGATGCAGCAGGCACAAGAAGAGGGGACGGCGCTCATCAATCCGAACGAGATGCCTTTTCGCCTGCATCCTTGGGAGTACTATTTCTACAATGCCTGTGCTTCCGGAAAGCAAGCTTGGGAGTGGGTGGCAAGCCGGTCCATGGGAGGCAACGAAGCGTGCGAGTCCTTGCAGATACGCTGGGTTGTGCACCCTGCAGAGCAGCGTGTCATATCGGGAGTAGCTTGCAAAAAGGCAGTGGGGCGTTTCCGGGGGCGGCAATATGTGGCGTGGTATGCGCCTTCTATTCCGTATGCCCATGGTCCGTGGAAACTGAACGGGCTGCCCGGCCTGATATTGGAAGCATATGAGGAAAACAAAAAACTGGTCTTTCGTCTGGTAGGCGTGGAGTACCTGCAGCAGGAACGCCTGGAAGACGAGGTAGAGCAGGTGCGCCGGCAAATCAATCCTTCGTCTTATTACGCATCGCGCCACGATTACTTGAAAGCACAAATAGAGGAAGAAAACCGCAAACAAAGGATGAGGGGTGCTGCTTCGCCTTTCTCTTTGCAACAAGCGGCAAAGAAGTGGCGTGAGCTGGATGCATGGAGGTGATATGGTTTTAAGCGTATTTTGAAAAAATACAAGTTCTGTGTTGAATAGTAAAGGGCTTCTATTGATAGCCCTTTTTTTATTACAAGCTTGCAGAAACCATTTTTGCTCGGTGTCGCCTCCTATATTTGCAGCGTTCACCCAAAAAAAGCACTGATGAAAAATCAAGCACTTTTTATCGTTTTTGGCATACTTTTGATAATAAGTGGAGTGAAAGCGCAAGGGATAAACGGATGGCATTCCCTTGACAACAACTACCACTATTCAAGCCGTCCTTATCGTGATGTGTATAATCATGCTTACAAGCATGCAGAGAACCTGTGGAAGGATGCAGACAGAGATGACTACGTGGGCTACTATGATTACAATGACCGCAACCCTGCGGTAACTACAAGACCACAGCGCCCGGCGAGTCCGTCTTATGCAGTGCCTTCCTACTCGATGCCGGCAAGCGTGCGCCCGATCTATACGGGTCCCCGTGGTGGGCATTATTATTACAACAGCAGGGGAAAGAAGGTGTATGTCCGCCCGGAATAAAGGCTTTTCTACTCATTGTAGCTACCTATATAATGCCGACTGTTTGTTGATGACCGCCGGTGTGCAGCCCGCTGCACCCGGCTTTTTGTTTGGCTTAATTGGCAGTGCCCCGAAATGCTTTTATATTTGTGTGCCAAAATCATTGAACCAACATGTATTCAGGAAAAAAAGTAGCCGTTGTTTTACCTGCCTACAATGCAGCCCGCACACTGGAAAGAACCTACCGGGAAATCCCTTTTGATATTGTAGATGAAGTGATACTGGTAGATGACGCAAGCTCGGACGATACCTCTGAGCTGGCGCGTAAGCTTGGCATACGGCACGTGATTCGGCATGAGCAAAACAAGGGTTATGGGGGCAATCAAAAGACCTGTTACCGGACGGCGCTTGCCTTGGGCGCCGACATTGTGGTGATGCTACACCCCGACTATCAATATACGCCCAAGCTGATAACCGCCATGGTGTCTATCATAGGTGAGGAGGTGTATCCGGTAGTGTTTGCTTCCCGTATCTTAGGAAAAGGCGCTTTGCGTGGCGGTATGCCCTTGTACAAGTATGTAGCCAACCGCGCTTTGACACTCTTCCAAAATATACTGCTGAACCAAAAGCTGTCGGAGTACCACACCGGTTACCGGGCTTTTTCGGCAGAGGTATTGCGCAATGTAGACTTCGAGCAAAACTCGGATGATTTTATTTTCGATAACGAAATCATAGCGCAAATATTCAACGCAGGCTATGAAATAGCCGAAGTAACCTGCCCCACACGCTACTTTGAAGAGGCTTCCTCGATCAACTTCAAGCGCAGCGTGATTTATGGCTTGGGTGTGTTGCGTGTGTCTTTGCGTTACCGTTTGCATCGTTGGGGTGTGTGGCCTTGGCAGTTGCTCAAAAAACAAACCGGTACGTCAACAACAAAGTAAGGTTATGATAAAGCGCATCTTCGATAAAGACTATCCCTACCATTGGCTGATTTTGATGCTGTCGGGGATGGTCTTTTTCTTTCCTTTTCTGGGAAAAGTGCATCTCTTCGACTGGGATGAGATCAATTTTGCCGAGTCGGCACGTGAAATGCTCGTGACGGGCAACTATACACGCGTGCAAATCAACTTTGAGCCTTTTTGGGAAAAACCGCCTTTTTTCTTCTGGCTGCAGGTGCTTAGCATGAAGCTTTTTGGGGTGAATGAATGGGCAGCCCGCTTTCCCAATGCCGTCTTTGGGGTAATTACACTGCTTACTTTCTATTTTATAGGAAAGCGCCATTACGATGGGCGCTTTGGTTTCATTTGGGGGTTGTGTTACTTGGGTTCTTTTTTGCCGCATTTTTATTTTAAATCTGCCATCATCGACCCCGTGTTCAATTACTTTATATTCATGGGAGTGTATGGCTTGGCACGTGCTGTGGCAGCTTACAAGACGCCCTTCGCTTTGAAATGGGCAACGCTGGCCGGTGCAGCTACCGGCATGGCTATTTTAACCAAAGGACCGGTGGGCTTGTTGATGGTGGGCTTGAGTTTTTTGGTTTTCTGGGCTTGGTATGGTTTTCGTAAGGTAGCACGCCCGGTAGATGTACTTGCGTTTGCATTCGCTGCTTTTGTGACTTCTTTTGCTTGGTATGGCCTGGAACTCATTCAACATGGCACCTGGTTTATTGAGGAGTTTATCCGTTACCACATTCGCTTGCTGACCACACCGGATGCCGGCCACGAGCAGCCTTTCTTTTATCATTTTGTAGTGGTGTTTTTGGGTTGCTTCCCCATGTCTGTGCTGGCATTGCCCGCCTTTGGCAAACAGGAGCAGCGCCCCGACCCCCTGCACCTGCGCCGTTGGATGTTGGCACTCTTCTGGGTGGTAATGATTGTATTCACCCTGGTGAAAACCAAAATCGTGCATTATTCATCGCTGTCTTATTTCCCGCTTTCCTTCTTGGCTGCCTATGTAGTGTACTGGCACATGGAAGAGCAAAAGCCTTTGCCGCTGTATGTGCGCCGCTTGTTATTGATTGTGGCTACCGTTTTTGGTTTGTTGCTTACGGCCCTTCCTTTGTTTGCCTATTTCAAAGAGTCGTTCTACCACTTTATTAAAGACCCCTTCGCGGTGGCTTGCTTGCAAACAGAGGTACATTGGGGCGGTTGGGAATTCCTGATGGGCTTGATTTATGTAGTACTGGCTTCGGTAGGCATCTATTGGATATGGCAGCACCGCCTGCGTGCCGGTTTGTTGTGGCTTTGCTATGCCACGGCCGTCTGTCTGATGGGCTATCTGGTAGTGATAGTGCCCAAGATAGAAGCCTATTCGCAAAGACCGGCCATTGAGTTCTACGAAAGCTTGCAGGGAAAAGATGTGTATGTGCGTCCGGTAGGCTTCAAGAGCTACGCCCATTACTTCTATGCCCGCGTGCAGCCACAAGCCAACCCCAAAAGTAAAGACGAAGCGTGGTTGTTGCATGGCGACATAGACAAGCCCGCCTACTTTGTGGTGAAAGCCAACCAAAAAGACCGCATGGCACCTTATGCCGACGTGAAGCTGATAGGCGAAAAAGGTGGCTTTGCTTTCTTCGTTCGAGAACCCAAAAAATAAAATTGAGGGATGTATTCACTGATTCGCCGTTTGCTTTTTTTATTGCCTGCCGAGCAGGCACATCTTTTTACCTTTTCCTGCTTGCGCGTGCTCATGCGCCTGCCTTTTGTCAAAGCTTTGTGCAAAAGGCTTTTCGTAGTAGAAGACCCGCGCCTGGAACGCGAGTATTGGGGTATTCGCTTCCGTAACCCCATAGGGTTGGCGGCAGGCTTCGATAAAAACGCCCTGTTGATAGATGCGTGGGAATGTTTCGGCTTTGGTTTTGTGGAAATAGGGACTGTGACGCCCCGTCCACAGGCAGGCAATCCCCGCCCCCGCTTGTTTCGCCTTATTCAGGACCGCGCCATCATCAACCGGATGGGCTTCAACAACGATGGGGTGGATGCCATCGTGGAGCGTTTGAAAAAACGCAAATCGAACATTGTGATAGGCGGCAACATAGGCAAAAACAAAACCACCCCCAATGAGCGTGCCGTAGAAGACTACGTGATTTGCTTCGAAAAACTGTTTGAATATGTGGATTATTTTGTGGTGAATGTGAGTTCGCCCAATACGCCTAACCTAAGGGCACTGCAGGAAAAAGAGCCGCTAAAGCAACTGCTGGAAGAGCTGCAGCGTCGCAATATGGCTAAGCCGCAGCCCAAGCCTATTTTATTGAAAATAGCCCCTGATTTGAGCGAAGAGCAATTGAAAGATGTGATAGAGATAGTGAAGCATACCGGCATTGCCGGCATTATTGCCACCAACACCACTATTGGCAGGGACGGACTGCGTACCCCCCCGGAAAAAGTGGCAGCCATAGGCGCCGGTGGGCTTAGTGGTGCTCCCTTGCGCGCGCGTTCGGAAGAAATATTACAGCTGTTGCGCAAATATGCGGGCGACGACTTCCCCATTGTTTCGGTAGGCGGCTTGATGACCCCCGGTGACGTGTGCCGCCGCTTGAGTGCCGGTGCCGACCTGGTGCAGCTTTATACCGGCTTTGTGTATGCCGGGCCTACTTTGGTGAAGCGCAGTCTCGAACAGCTGTTGCATGAAGAAAGTTGAAATGATTTCGTTAAATTAGCTTTTGCAAAATATGCCTGCTTGTTGACATTATGACCAAAAACACACCTAAGAATACACCCAAAAACGAACCTATACGCAGAGCCAAAAAACGAATAGGGCTGCTGAAAGACAGACGCTTGCAGCTGGTGCTGGGCTTTGCTTTGTTTTTTATGGCTTTTTACCTGCTTTTGGCTTTCACTTCTTATTTGTTTACAGCCAAAGCCGACCAAAGCGTGGTGGAAGCCATCGACAGCACCGGCGTAATTGAAGCCGGCGACGAAGTGGAAAACTGGCTGGGTATTTATGGGGCGTTGCTGTCTTATCGTTTCATCTTTCGTTGGATGGGCTTAGGCGCTTTCTTTATTGTGCCTTTGCTGGTACACACAGCCGTGGACCTTATTTTCCGGGTGCGTTTGTTTGCTTTTAAGCGTACCTTCTTGCTTTTTCTCTTTTTGGCTTTTTGGCTTAGTTACACGCTCGGTTATTTGGCTGTGACACTGCCCGGTGGCAACTACTTTACACTGATTGCCGGCGGTGTGGGCTACGAGCTGGCACGATGGACCCACGCCCTCATTGGCTGGGGCACTCCCTTGTGGCTGGCATTTTGCTTCATTGTCTTTGCCATTTACTTCTGGAACATCACAGCCGTGGATTGGAAGCAGTGGCGTGCGTTCAAGCGTATGGCCGCTCACGGCATGGAAGCCGTTTCATCGAAGAAGCATCCGGTACCGCCTGCAACGCCTTCATTGGATACCGCAGAGGAAGAAAGCGATGAATATGAAGAAGACGAGGAGGAAAAAGGCGAAGAAGTGAGCCGTTTGCTTTATGAAGACGAAAAGAAAATAGAAGAAGAAGTTGAAAAGATGGGCATGAAGCTGGTTCGTATCGGCGAGGAGGAGGAAGAGCAACAGCACAGCGAAGCTACTAAGAAAGCATCCAAACCTGTTGCTGCGGATACAGAAGAAAAGGAGGAGGCAGGAGAGAAAGAAGAAGCATCTATCATTACTTTTTTACTTGAAGAAGAAGAAAAACAAAGCGGCAAAGAGAAACAACCATCAAAAGATGCGCCCCTTACGGTAGAGGTGGTCAATACTACGGACTTGCCCCCTGTGTCGGCGGTTGTGGACGAGGACGAGGAAGACGAGGACGAAGAAGACACTTTGGACAATTCGACGCCCGGCAGCCTAACTACGACCTACGATCCGCGGTTGGAGTTGTCGCGCTATCAAATGCCGCCCACTTCCTTGCTCGACGATGCACCCGCCGAAAGTGTGCAGGTGACGCGCGAAGAGCTGGAAGCCAATAAGGATAAAATCGTAGAAACACTGGGGCATTATGGCATTGGCATTGAGTCCATCAAAGCGACCATAGGTCCTACGGTTACTCTGTATGAGCTGGTGCCCAAAGCAGGGGTGCGTATTTCCAAAATCAAAAACCTTGAAGACGACATTGCACTGAGCTTGTCTGCTTTGGGGATTCGCATCATTGCGCCCATCCCCGGTAAGGGCACCATTGGCATTGAGGTGCCCAATAAAAAACGCGAATTGGTAGCTTTGCGCCCTATCTTGGAGAGTGAACAGTTTCGCAATACGAAATATGCCTTGCCTATTGCTTTTGGCAAGACTGTAACCAACGAGATTTTCATGGTAGATCTTGCCAAGATGCCTCACCTGCTCATTGCAGGGGCTACAGGGCAAGGTAAATCCGTCGGTTTGAATGTGATTTTGGCTTCCTTGCTTTATAAAAAGCACCCTGCCGAGTTGAAGTTTGTGCTGGTTGATCCCAAAAAGGTGGAACTCACTCTTTACAATAAAATAGAGCGTCATTTTCTTGCCAAGCTGCCCGATGAAGAGGAAGCCATCATTACCGATACTTCCAAGGTAATCAATACACTGAACTCGTTGTGTATTGAAATGGATACGCGCTACGACCTGTTGAAAAAAGCAGGTTGCCGTAACATTAAAGAATACAACAAGAAGTTTCTGGAGCGGCGGCTCAATCCCGAGAAAGGGCACCGCTTCATGCCTTATATCGTGTTGATTATTGACGAGCTGGCCGATTTGATGATGACCGCCGGCAAAGAGGTAGAGCAGCCCATAGCACGCCTTGCACAGCTGGCGCGCGCCATAGGCATCCACTTGGTGGTGGCTACCCAACGCCCCTCGGTCAATGTTATTACAGGTATCATTAAAGCCAACTTCCCGGCACGTCTTTCATTCCGCGTAACATCCAAAGTGGACTCGCGCACCATTCTGGATACCGGTGGTGCCGAACAGTTGATTGGTATGGGCGACATGCTGTTTTCTACAGGTGCCGACCTGGTGCGGGTACAATGCGCCTTCATCGACACGCATGAAGTGGAAGCCGTCTGCGATTTCATTGGCGAGCAGCCGGGCTACGCTTCGGCCTATCTGCTGCCCGAATATGTAGGCGAAGCGGGCGAAAATGAAGCCGGCGCCGTGGATTTATCTGACCGCGATGCCCTCTTTGAAGAAGCAGCCCGCATTGTGGTCATGCATCAACAAGGCAGTACTTCGCTTTTGCAACGCCGCTTAAAAATAGGTTATAACCGGGCAGGGCGTATCATCGACCAACTTGAACAAGCCGGCATCGTAGGACCCTTCGAGGGCAGCAAGGCACGTGAGGTACTTATACCCGATGAGTATGCTTTGGAACAGTTATTGAATGAACTAAACAACAAACATGGTTAACCTTTAAAATAAGTGAAAGAAAAAGTGATGAACATGATGAAAAAAAGCCTATTCCTGTGTCTTGCCTTTGTGATAGCTTGGAGCAGCTATGCACAAACCGCTTACGAGCAAAAAGCCGCAGAGATTTTGCAAAAGGTAGAGGAAAAATACAAGAACGTAGAAGCCCTGCGGGCTTACTTTACCTACGAGATGCGCAACCCGGTGCACAATGTATATGAAAAAACCGAAGGCGTTTTTGTGATGAAAGGCGATAAGTACCGCCTGATACTGCCCGAGCAGGAAGTCATCAACAACGGAACCACGCTGTGGACTTATCTGAAAGAGACCAACGAGGTGAATATTTCGGACTATGAGCCCGACGAATCGGAAATTACACCGGATAAAATCTTTACACTTTACAAACGCGACTACAAATACATTTGGGTGGAGCGCATAGCCGAGCGTGGCAAAATATACAATGTCATTGACCTGCAGCCCATCGACAGAAACAAAAATCATTTCAAAATTCGCCTGGTCATCAATGAAGCTACTCATTCCATCAAAAGCTTCGAGATATTTGAAAAGAACCAAAACCGTTATAAATACACCTTCACGCGCTTGGAGTTCAATGTAGCAGTAGATGACAAATACTTCACCTTCAACCCTGCCGATTACCCGGGGGTAGAAGTAGTTGACTTGCGCTGATATGCTTGGCTATACCGCATGGCCGAAAAGACCTTGGTGAAAGCCAAGGTCTTTTTTTGTATCATTCGGGCAGCCTTTCTTATCTTTACCCATTGTTAAATACTAAAATAAATGGAAAAAATGAAAAAAGCATACGTATTTCCCGGACAAGGCGCACAGTTTCCCGGTATGGGCAAAGAACTCTATGAAAGCAATGCCGAAGCCAAAGAGCTTTTCGAAAAAGCCAATGATATTTTGGGCTTTCGTATTACCGATATTATGTTTGAAGGTACTGAAGAACAGCTCAAACAGACCAATGTAACGCAACCGGCTATTTTTATTCATTCAGTGGTGATGGCACGCTTGCTGCCCGATTTTCGCCCCGATATGGTAGCCGGGCATTCCTTAGGTGAGTTTTCTGCCTTAGTGGCAGCAGGGGCGCTTGCCTTTGAAGACGGCCTGCGCTTGGTGGCCAAGCGGGCCGAAGCCATGCAAAAAGCCTGTGAGCAGCAGCCTTCCACTATGGCAGCCATCTTAGGCTTGGAGGATGCCGTGGTAGAAAAAATATGCGAGGAAGTGAGTGCCGAAGGCGATGCTTTTTTGGTGGTGCCTGCCAACTATAACTGCCCCGGACAGCTGGTTATTTCCGGTACGGTAGAGGGGGTCAATCGTGCTTGCGAGCGCTTGAAAGAAGCCGGTGCCAAACGTGCTTTGGTCTTGCAAGTGGGTGGCGCTTTCCACTCGCCGCTTATGGAGCCCGCACGCCAAGAGTTGCAGGCTGCCATTGAAGAAACGCCTTTTAAGACCCCTGTTTGCCCTGTTTATCAAAATGTAAATGCAGAGCCTGCCACCGAGGTAGAAACCATCAAAAAAAACCTGATTGCACAGCTCACAGCCCCCGTGCGCTGGACACAAAGCGTGCAAAACATGCATCGTGACGGGGCTACGCACTTTGTGGAGTGCGGACCGGGTAAGGTATTGCAAGGACTGGTGAAAAAAATAGTGCGGGAGGTGCAGACAGAAAGTGCAGCTATTGCATAATTTTTGCAGATACAAAGAGTGGTAAAACCTCGATAGACTCTTAAAACACAATAACTATGAGTAAAACAACTTCTCTTCTTGTATCTTTTTTGGCAGGAGCAACTGTCGGCTTTATGGCAGGTATTCTGGTTGCGCCTTACAGTGGTTCCGAAACCCGTCGCCGCTTGAAAAACAAAGCCAAGGATTTGCAATATGATTTGCAGGAGCAGGTAAACCAACTGTCTCATAAAGTGACGGAGCTGGCTGAAAAATATACACCTGCCTCGAAAAAATAATGGCCGGCCGGTAACGTGACTTTTACAAAAGCAAACCATCATCCACCGGTGGTTTGCTTTTTTGTTTATTGGGTATTTCCGGATATCTGTTTATAAAAAAGCCAAATAAAATTGTAATTTTCCTATATTCTTTGCCATCTTTGTACTAAATTCGCACCTTTGAAAACCCCTGCTGCGTAAGCAGTTTGTTTAAAAGGTATTTCCTATGAAAATCGGTTTGATACGAGAAGGAAAAACACCCCCGGATAAGCGTGTTGTTTTATTGCCGGAGCAATGCCTGCTTTTGCAAGAACGTTATCCGGAGGTTCAAATATATGTAGAAAAGAGTCAGGTGCGCTGTGTGCCTGATGCAGACTATGAAAAAGCCGGCTTGCCGGTCGTGGACGACATCAGCGTGGCAGACTTGCTTTTAGGTGTGAAGGAAGTGCCCGTCGATGCCCTGATTCCGGAGAAAACCTATATGTTTTTCTCGCACACCATCAAAAAACAGCCTTACAACCGCAAGCTGCTACAAACCATTTTGCAAAAAAATATTACACTGATTGACTTCGAATGCCTGACAGATGAAGCCGGCAACCGCCTGATTGCCTTCGGGCGCTTTGCCGGCATCGTGGGGGCTTACAATGCCTTGTGGACCTATGGCAAACGTTTTGGTGCTTACGAACTGAAGCGAGCTTATACCTGCAAAGATTACGAAGAATTGAAAAAGGAGTTGAAAAAGGTAAAGCTGCCTGCCAATTACAAAATAGCCCTCACCGGGCGCGGACGTGTGGGCAATGGAGCGGCAGAAGTGTTGGATGCGGCAGGTATTCGAAAAGTGAGCCCGCAAGAGTTCGTAGGGCAAACCTTTGAGGAGCCCGTTTATGCCCAGCTGGCATCCCGGGATTATTACGCACCCAACGAAGGTGTTTATTTCGATGAGCAGGAGTTCTATTCTCATCCGGAACGTTTTCATAGCGACTTTTTGAAATATGCCCTTACGGCAGACATGCTCATTACAGGGCATTTCTGGGACCCGCGTTCCGAACCGCTGTTTACGGTAGACGACATGCAGTCACCGGCATTCAAAATTAAGATCATTGCCGACATCACTTGCGATATACGGGGCTCGGTGCCTTCTACCATCCGCGCTACTACTATTGAGTCGCCGGTATATGACTTCGACCCCTTTACCGGTAAAGAGCGTGCCCCCTTTAGCAATGAGCGTTTTGTGACAGTGATGGCAGTGGATAACCTGCCCTGCGAACTGCCCTTGGATGCCTCACGCTCTTTTGGCAGGCAGTTCATAGAAAATGTTTTCCCCCACTTTATGAACGGAGACAAGGAGGAGGTACTTGCGCGGGCTACCATTGCCAAAGATGGCAAGCTGACACCCCGCTATTCATATTTACAGGATTACGTAGAAGGAAAGAGCTGATGAAATATCCGGTTTTGAAACTGAAAAAGGGGCGGGAACGAGCCGTGTTGCATCGCCACCCTTGGATATTCTCGGGTGCCATAGCAGAAACCGTAGAAGCCGGCAATGGTGAAATTGTAGAAATTCAAGACTACCATGGAGAACGTTTGGGCTATGGGTTTTACTCTACCCAAAGCCAAATAGCATGCCGCATCTTTCATTTTAGCCGGGAACTATGCACTATAGACACAGCTTTCTGGCAGCAGAAAGTAGCGGATGCTTATCGTCTGCGCCGGCGTTTTGTCATCAGTGACCATACCAATGCTTACCGCTTGATTCATGCCGAAGGGGATGGCTTCCCCGGCGTGATAGTGGATGTGTATCATGAGGTGGCTGTTGTTCAGGTCCTTATCAAAGGCGTGGAGCATCTGTTGCCTGCTTTGGCAGAGGTGCTTCTTTCTTATGGCGTCCGCTTTATTTATCTCAATGTCAAAGAGGTAGCACAGCGCATCGAACAAGTAAACTTGGAGGAAGGGTGGTATGCGGCTGCACCCGGAAGCCCGGAAGTGGAAATTAAAGAGAACGGTTTGCGTTTTATCGTGGATGTGGCACGAGGACAAAAAACCGGCTTCTTCTTGGACCAACGCGATAACCGTCGCTTATTGGGAAGTTACAGCCGTGGTATGCGGGTGCTCAATACATTCAGCTACACCGGTGGTTTTAGCGTATATGCACTGGCACATGGTGCGGAGCTCGTTCACTCGGTAGATATTGCCCCGGCAGTTCTGGAAACGGCGGCGCGTAATGTGGCATTGAACGAATTGCCACAGGAAAAGCATGCCTCTTTTGCCATGGATGGCTTCAAATACCTTGAAAAACAAACACCTGACCATTTTTATGATATCATAGTACTGGACCCGCCGGCCTTTGCCAAGAATGCGCGTGCTGTGCCCAATGCCATGCGTGGATACAAAGCGCTCAACCTGTTGGCATTTAGAAAAATAAAGCCCGGTGGTTTGGTCTTTACTTTTTCGTGTTCCGGCAACATAGACAAAGACATGTTCCGCAAGGCGGTATTTGCCGGTGCAGCCGACGCGCGACGTGACGTGCGCATCCTTCACCAGCTCACGCAGCCCATTGACCATCCCGTAAATATTTATCACCCGGAAGGGGAGTACCTCAAAGGGTTGGTGTTGTACGTAGAATAAGAAAAAGCAGGGTGCCGGAGCACTCTGCTTGCAATCCTTGTAAGGTGCCGGATTGATTATGCGTGCTGCTCGAGAAGCCATTGGCGGGCTTGCTCGCGATCGTCGAAGTATTCGATGAGGAAACCGGCATCTTCTGCTTCTTCAAAAGTCTGTTCGTAAGATACCTGTGTGAAAAGGTCTTTGCTCAGCAACACGGCAAAACGGGTAACCCCCATTTCTATCAACTTGGCAAATACATTTTGATTGTGCCATTCTTGCAATTCCGGACTAACCACATACATGGCATTGACGGCGTCAATAAATATTTTGTCTGTTTTGCCCCGGTAAGGCTGTGCCGCCTTCAGAATGTCGCGGAATTCCTGCTTGTAAATGTCATCATTCATGTACTCACTTTCCGGAAGCCATATCTCTTCAAAGATATTGAGCTCCGGATTGTAGAGAACCCGTTGATACTTGCTTTCATAAATAGTTTCCATAAGAAAAATTTTCCCTACTTAAAGTTTGTAAAAAATCTTCCTCAAGTTATACAAAAATTTGGCTTGTGAATCGTGGGTGTAATAATATTTTGCTATTTTTCTATTGTTTTTTAATAAATTCCAATTTTGTTGTTTTTTTAAGGAGTGGGAAGCAAAATGAAAAGACACAAAAAAAGCCCCCCTTTGCAGGAGGGCATTGATTATTATTTTAATGAGCAGGGTTTTATGGTGCTTACCGAACATTATTTACGCAAGCGAGGGTATTGCTGCAAAAACGGATGTAAGCATTGTCCTTATGGCTTTAGAAAAGCGACTCAACGTAAAATATAAAGCTTGCCGAAGCCTTCTTTGAAAGCCCGGTCGCCGGCAGTTGCTCTCAGGGGCACCATCTTTCCATGAAGACGCACCAGCACACGGTATAAATACACCCCATTGGCCAGGCGGTCGCCATACTCGTCGGTGCCATCCCATGCGTATTGGGTGATATTGTGTCCAATATGAATGGGTCCTATTTCATCCTGCGTGATTTCCCTGACTACTTTTCCGGTAACTGTCATGATTTGAATCTTTATTTCTTCGGGTACCTCTTTGCCCGTAAGGGTGAATATAAACCGGCAGTTGCTTGAGAAAGGGTTGGGGTAAGGGTAAAAGTGCGAAATGGTGGATTCGTTGACGACTTCAAACTCTACTTCGTAGGGCTGTGTGCCTGCTGCATTTCCTTTGGCATCGGTGCCTTGCACACGCAGGGCATGCACGCCATCTTCCAAATCTTGTGCCTGGTACTCTACGACAAACTCCCCTTCTTTGGCAGTCCATTGTACTTGTGGATTAGAAAAATAAATGCGCTCGAAGGTGCAGCCCTCGCAAGGGCGGCGCAGTTCAAGGGTCATGCCGCTGGTATCTTGTTTGATGAAATAGGGGTTGTCGTCGTGCAGGCGCACGCGAATGAGTGCGTTGGGCGATACTATATCGCCATTCATAATGCGGATGCCATCGAAAGTTACTTCAAGGTTTGGGTTTTTGTTGTCTTCCAATACCTTAAATTCAAGGTCGAGGCGGTTGTTATCGTAGTACTGTTCGGCTACCTTTTGCGGGTTCACATACACTTTGAGTTTATTGCTGCCTGCCCATTGCTCGGTAGGAATATGAATGCTGAACTTCTCTTGTTGTTTGGGGGCAGGCGCCTTTATTTTAAATGTGTAGGTAGCATTTTTGTTTAAAGTGCTGTTTTGAAGAGTGTATTCTACTTCCAGTGAGTCGCTTTCAAAGTATCGTTCAGAAATGTTTTCGAAGACAAAAGGAATACTGAGCGGCTCCCCTTCGAGTTTGTCGGGGATTTGGTAGGTGGCAGCCCCGCCGGCGGCTTCTATGTTTAAGAATCCTTCAGCAACACCTTGGTAACGAACAATCCACTGTCTTAGTTGTGAAGGCGTCTGATTGGTTTCATCCTTGGTGTTCATGCGCAGGCGTAAATAAGGGTAGGTGTTTACATCGATGCTGCTCAGGTCTTGCCCACTGAACACATTGGAAAACAACAGTTGTTCCTGCCCATTGAATCGTACGCCGATAACATCGATGGTGGTTTGGTCGGTGACAGGGCTTTCTTTTGAACGCCATTCAAAGAAAACAGCCCCCCATTGGGCAGCAGGACCAACGAGGGAAGAGGTAACAGTACCACTATTGAAACCACCACCAAGTTGCACCTCTGCACTGATGGCATCGCCGGTTGGGTTGGTAATGGAAGAAGAAATAACTTCTGCCAAGGCACTGCCCCCTTTCCGTCCGATAAGAATATAGGGGTGGCCGGTTTGTAAGGTAGCCGTTTGCGCCGGAGAAGCGCCCACCTGCAGCAAGGCGCTTTGTGCGGCTTGCCAGCCGGCCGTAGTTATCTGCCCTTTACTGAATACCACGATATAGTCGCCCACGGGCAAGGTGTTGACATAGGCTTGTAACAGGCCTGCTTGCAGGTCGGCATCCGTAAAAGAGCTGACATAGCCGGGAACGCGCCCGCACAAACCATGGCTGCTTAGCACATAGGGGTTTTTAGTTTCGGCATCAATAGCCATGACTATCAGCTGGTTGTTGGCGCAGGTGTTGTTAGGATAGTTGAAAACAATACCAAAATCATTGATATAGAGCGAGGTGTTGTTTACGTCGGGATGGGCAGCGCCATAGGTTTGTACTTTGATGGTGTTGTTTACCTGGGCAAATTTCCATTGCCGGCTGCCAAAGTCTTTTTCTATCTGTTGGTCTATGCTTTTTCTGAATTGATAGAAATGACGTTGTGCCCATCCTTCGGGGCTGTTTTTGATGTAGGTAAAAGAGCTTTCACTCCATAGGGCATTGGGGTTCGATACCGCATTGGCCAAATTTACACGCCAGAAATACACCAAGCTGTCGGAGGGGTATTGGTCGGTCAGCAGGTTGACTTCCCAACTAGCCGTGCCACCTTGTAGTGGGCGGGTAGCTGTTTGTTTGGCAGGGCTGTTGAAAAAGGCGGTGGTATCTATTTCAAAAACTACTTCGGCAGCATTGTTGGCCAGCAGGTTGCTTCCTTGGGCAATCAGCTTGACAGGTTGTTGTGAAACAATGCTGTACTCGGCCGGGAAACGGGCAATGACTGCAATGCCCGGCAGGTTGTATTCCAACACGGCGATGTTGTTGTTTTCGTTGAACTCTTCGATTTCCGATAAGCCGTCGATTTCTACTTCAAAGCGGTTCAAGCCGGCCGTGTTGATGTCTTCCGGTTGATAGACCGTGATGCTGAGGGTATCGAAGCGCTCTACCGGTCCATATTTTTGTATGGGATAGAAGACCTGTGTACTGCCATCGGGGAAAGTGCGGGTTACCTTTACTGAAAAGTTCTGATTGCTGTGCTTCCCTACCGAGGCAACTACCAGCTTTAAGCGCAGCGAGTCGCTTTGAGCCGCAGGCGCACCTTGGTCAAAAGACTCCAGCGAAAGCCATGCATTTTGCGTACACAGGTCAGGCAGGTTGGGACCAATCAGACGCAGGGCGGGATCGCCTTGAAGAGTCATTTGCTGCACATGTGCCAAGTCGATACCGGGACCAAGCCCCGGACCATAGCTCTGTGCCACGTATTGGTCTATTTTGCCTACCGGGTCACTGAATGATACATCTTGTGCAAAAGCGATGCTATACCAGCGGGTAGAATAATTGTGCAACCAGGCTGCGCCGCCCAGCGAGGTATTGGCTTTCCAGGCAATAGCCCCCCGGTTGGGGGTGTAAAGCCAGTCATTGGCTAAGGTCGTCTTGGCAGAGTACACATCGCCCAGACTGCAGCCATTGGCTAAAATCATAGGGTATTTGCCTTGGTTGCGATAGCCGTTGCCGTCAACAGAGGCAAAGCCTATATCTATATCGGTAATTGTGGCCGCAGAGTGCCCGAAGAAAGTAACTAAGGCTACGCCCCGGTTCACTTCTTCCGCTATGTTGATAAACTCAACGGCTTCTGTACTTTTCTTGGATACTGTCTTTACTTCAGCATGCAGATAATCACCTTCGGCAATGCTTTTATAAAAATCGACAAACGAGCGGAAAGCGTTTTGCTCGCTCACACTGACGCCCCCACTCAGGTGAATGAGGCGCTTGCGCCAGTATGCACAACTTGTACTTTCATGCGCCTTCACTTTGTCGAGGTAAGCGGCCACTTCCTCTGCACTTTTGCAACTGATGCGCCCCGTGGGAATAGCCGGTGCATAGGGATAGGCCGGGTCAAAGCCGGCAGTAAAGGGCAGGTCAGAGCCGGGGTAGCCCCAAGTGGGAATCAAGTTTCGTGCAAAATCAGCAGGGTTGCTACGTATGTTCAAAGCTGTGGATACGTTGCCGAATGCAGCATCGCGAAAAGGAAGGGTGACGCCCTCACCAATGAGAAAGAGAAAATCCGGGTTTCCGTTGTCGTACATATAGCGTGCAAAACGGCGGATGGCCAAAGGGCTGGTTTCGCCGTAGTTAAATTGGTCATACAGTGTGTAGATACTCATTACCAATGGGGCATAACTTCCCCCTTCGGGCGAAGCCCTATAGGCTGCGTAGGCTGCTACGGGGTCGTTGTATCCGCCGGCCGGTTGCATCAGCCGGGGGTGCGATACAATAAGGTAATTATAAGCCGAAGGGTTGATTTGTACGAAGTTTGCCGGCTCCACACCGGCTATGTTGAGTGTATTGTTCTGTAGAAAAAATTTGCGGGCAGAGCCGGCGGCAGGCAAGACCGCAGTGCCGGCATTCAACACAAACTCTTCTATATTGTAAGGGTCGGTAATGTGAAACAAACGGCTTCCGGCAGGAATATTATTGAGGGTAACGGTAGAGGCAGCTGCTTGTGCAGGTACTTCAAAATAGAGCTCGCTGCTTTGAGCATCCCAGCTTTTGGGATAACGCAGGCGCACATATACTACCGAAGCACTGGTGCCGTTGGTAGAAGTATTGCGAACACGCACATTGAAGGTGCCGTTGTTTCCGGGGAAGTCGCTCCACTCGAGTGTTTGGGTAAAAGTGTTGGGGGTGTAGTTGGCTACATTCAAGCTGCCTATGGTGCGATAGCTTCCGCCGCTTCCCACATCGATACTGAGTGTGCTGGTGTAATATCTTCGACTGACAAGCTTTATTTCGAGGGTGGGCTTATCGGACACACCATAGGCCGCACTTTGAATAGTAAAGCTAAATACACGGTTGCTGCCCGCATTGATAGGTGTACTTGCCCATCCTTCGCCTACGTCGTAGCTGCTGATGAATACATAACTTCCCGTGATAACATAATTTCTGCCGGGTGAACACTGCTCGGCAGGTACCTGCAGACTTTCTGCCCAGCCATAAGGAAGCGAAGAATAGCCGCTATTGGGCAGGTTGTTTTGTGTAATGCGCTTGCCATTGCCGGCGTCCAGACGGTAGGTGAGAAAATAGGCGCTGGTGTCGCTGTGCAAATTATAGTAAGGGTTCAAGTGGTTGGCGAGGGTGGGGTAATACAGTTCGGCATCGTTGGTGCCGTCATTTTTTCTTCCGTAAAACTCGATGTAGTCGCCGCTGTCAAAGCTGCCGTCCTGCTCGCCGCTGACGTAGATAGCCATCTCTTGGCCACGATGAAAGAGCTGTATTTTACGTGGGTCTATGCTTGCTGTAGGAAAACCGGCAGCAGCCAATTCGGCACTGCTTATGCGATACCAGCCGTCTTGTACCACTTTCAGCTTCCAGTAGCTTTGGTTGTAATTGATCCATTCATTGCCATATTGCGCTTGCAGGCAGAAGGGAAGCGCAAGGAAGAGGAACCACCGGATAAGATGTTGTATTGCCGACTGTATCATGATGTTATTTGTTAAAGCCTGCTTTGAGTGAAAAGACGTGAGAATACAAACCTTCGGCATTATCGCCCAAGTCCGTAAGGGCATAATCTATGGTGAAGCGTTTGAGGCGGAAGCCGGCACCAAAATTGATTTGGTAGGTCCACGAGCGGCTGCCGTCAAAGTCTTTGATTTGCTGAAAGTTGCCGGCACCAAAACGCACATACACCATTTTTTGATAGTCCAGCTCAATGCCCAGTGAGGGGTCTATGGATACGGTGTGGCTGCGTATTAAAGTGTTGCGCATGCCATCAAAGGTGAGTGGCAACTCGATTTGGGGCAATATGCCGAACTGTTTCCACCGGAACTGCCGTGCAATGCCCACCTGCAAGCGGGGCAGGGTGATTTCCACCGAGTTTTTGGGAATCTCATTGCCGGTTTGGGCATACACATCGTAAAGCAATGCCACATTATGGCTCCAGGTGGTGTAGGTGCCCGTAATGTCGCGCGCCATGGCGCCAAACTGCCATTGTCCGCGCCGGTACTGCATGCCCATGTCCAAGCCAAAGCCCCAGGCGGTGGCAAAGTCGCCGGCTTGCCGGTAAATGATTTTGAAATTGCTTCCCCAGCTTAAGCCTTCCACGCTTGTTTTTTTGGCATAGGAAAGCAGAAAGGCGTAGTCTGAAGCTGAAAAATAACGTATGTTGTTGTAGTTGATGGCACCGTTGGCATCGTAAATGAAGCGCGTATCGGGGATGTCGTCCACGCCGAAGCGAATCAATGAAACGCCCAGGCGGCTGCTGCTGTCTATGTTCGTGGTGAAGCCCATATAATCGTACTGTGCGATGCCGGCAAAATATTCGGCATGTGTAAGCGCCCCTTCATATTGATATGAAGTGTGCATCAGACCGGCAGGATTCCAATAACCGGCGGTTACATCAGATACGGTGGCGGTTTGTGCATTCGACAACGCCATGGCCCGCGCATTTACACCTATATTCAAAAACTCGTTGCTGTACTTTGGCGTGTTTTGGGCAATTCCCACGCTTCCACTTAAAGAACACAGCAGCAGAAATACAAATCTTCGAAGCATATCATTTCTTTATTCTTCGGGACGGCAATAAGTAAATGAGCGTAGCCACCGGCGCTTTACAGTATGTTTTGCACCTGCTCTTTGATACGTTCGAGGGCATCTTTCATGTGCACTACATACTGCTGAATTTGCGCATCATTGGCTTTAGAGCCAATGGTATTGATTTCCCTGCCTATTTCCTGGCAAAGAAAGTTAAGCTTTTTCCCTTGACTTTCAGCGCTGCCCATCAATTTACGAAAATACTGCAGGTGGTTTTGCAAACGCACCTTTTCTTCGCTGATATCGAGACGTTCGATGTAGTAAATCATTTCTTGCTCGAAGCGATTCGGGTCGAAGTGGTCGTTCTGGGCAATTTCCTGCAGGTGCTTTTGAATACGCTCGCGTATGTGTTGTATGCGCTGTGGGTCCAAGGTGTTGATTTCCTGCAAGTAGTGTTCTATTCTATCCAGTTCGTCGTTGATTTGGCGGCTGAGCGCTTCGCCTTCTTGGCGCCGGAACTGTGTGCATTGCTCAATGGCTTGTTCTACAACGGCAAGCAGTTGCTGCCACTCTTCATCACGCAGGCTGTCTTCTTCCTGTTTGTTGAGGTTTTCGGTTTTCTGAATCACCAGGCGTAAAAGATCTTGTTTGTCGGCTTGCAGACGGTCGGCAAGGGCTTCTAATTGGCGATAGGCCCGGGTGATTAAGGTTTCATCGAGCTGAAGCGGATTTTCCAAGTCGATGCGTTCAAAGTCGATACTCATCTGCACCTTACCGCGTACCAATTTTTGCTGAATCAGGTTGCGCAGTGCTATTTCTTTGCTGTTGAGCAGGCGCCCACTGCGCAGGTTGAGGTCCAGGTACTTGGAGTTCAGTGTTTTTACTTCTACTTTGATGTAAAGATGGGCGTCTTGGTACTCGGCACGCCCATAGCCCGTCATGGATAATAGCATATGAATGAATGTTTAAAAAATGACTTGTTTGGTTTTTTAAAAAACACGGAAAAAGCCCTAAATTGCCATCAATTTAACAACAAATTCAAGAGAAATGAAATTTGGAGTAGTGGTATTTCCCGGCTCAAACTGCGACGAAGATATGATTTATACTCTGCGCCATGTAATGGGGCAGAAGGTCGTCAAGCTTTGGCACAAAGATACAGATTTGCAAGGGGTCGATTTTGTCGTGCTGCCCGGTGGGTTTTCTTATGGTGACTATCTGCGGGCGGGAGCTATTGCGCGCTTTTCGCCCATCATGCAGGAAGTCATCCGCCATGCCAAGCGTGGAGGCTATGTCATGGGCATTTGCAACGGCTTTCAAATCTTGACAGAGTCGGGGCTACTCGAAGGGGCTTTGTTGCGCAACCTGAATCAGCGCTATATCTGTAAAAATGTTTACATCAAGCCGGCCACACAAAACACCATTTTGACGGCCGGCCTGTCGCAAAAGAAAGCCTATAAAATACCGATTGCGCATGGCGAAGGGCGTTTTTATGCGCCCAAAGACATGCTGAAAAGCATCCGGGATAACGACCAGATATTGTTTCAGTATTGCGATGCGCAGGGAAAGGTAAGCGAGGAAGCCAACCCCAATGGCTCTATGCTGAATATTGCAGGTATTTGTAACAAAGAGCGCAATGTTTTTGGCATGATGCCCCATCCGGAGCGCGCTGCCGATGAGTTGCTCAAAAATACCGACGGACGTGCTTTCTTTGAAAGCATATTGGAGCATGTGGCAGTGTAAATGATGGACGAACACTTTGTTTCATAAAGAAAAGCGGAGGTACCCGGGTACTTCCGCTTTTTGATTATGAAGGCCTTTGCAAGGGGCTTATTTTGCTTCCGAAGGTGTTGATGCTTCAGGTTCTTTGTTTTCGTCGTAGCTCTCAGCCCATGCCAAGCGGCGCCGGTCATATTTGTCGAAGCTAAGCAGGAGCGAGGGCAGCAGAATCAAGTTGGTAAGCATGGCAGTGAACAAGGTCAGGGAAGTGAGCAGCCCCAATGCTACGGTACCGCCAAAATTGGAACCTACGAAGATCACAAAACCAAAGAACAGAATGATGGAGGTATAAATCATGCCTTGCCCTGTTTCGCGCAAGCTTATCACCACCGCCTCGCGCACACTCACGCGCCGGCTAAACAACTCGCTGCGGAAGCGTGCCAAATAGTGAATGGCATCATCAACGGCAATGCCGAAGGCAATACTAAATATCAGCGCCGTACTGGGCTTGAGTGGAATGCCGAACCAGCCCATGATGCCTGCCGTGATAAGCAGGGGAATGAAGTTGGGAATGACCGACACCAACACCATGCGCACGGAGCGGAACAAAAGCCCCATAATAACGGCTATCAAGGCAAAGGCCAACAAGATGCTTTGTTTCAGATTGCGAATCAAATAGCTGTTGCCTTTGATGAAAATGGGCGTGGTGCCCGTAACATGCACTTCAAAGCCTGCTTCTTGGGGCAAGTAACGTTCAATTTTAGGCTCTATGACCCGGTGAATGAGCGAATCCATGCGTATGGAGCCTATGTCGGCAATTTTCATGGAGATACGCACTTCTTGTTCGGTAGAGTCGATAAAGCTGCGTGTAAGCGCCGATTTGTCTTCTTCCCCTTTCAGATAACGCATCAAGAAAGGGAGCTCTCGCTTTGTGGGAAAAGCATAATAAGCGGTATCTTGGTTATAAAAAGCCTGACGGGCAGCTTTCAGAAAGGTAATCATGGAGAGCGAAGGGGGCGAAATGCCTATGCTGTCGAGCGATGCCTGAAATTCGTTTATTTTTTTCAGCTTGCTGTAGCTGCGCGTGCCCTTCGGCTTGCCTGTATTCACCACAATTTCCAAAGGCATGACACCCTTAAACTGCTTTTCGAAGAAAGCGAGATCTTGGCGTAACCGGCTATGCTCGGGGATGTCATCGACCATATAAGAAACCGCCCGTATCTTGTAAGTGCCATAAATAGAAAGCGCTACCAAGACCACTACGCAGGTGTAAATATACAAGCGCTTATGCGTGACCCAATGCGTGAAAGTGTTGATGAGCCCGTTGAGCATGCGTCCGTCCAAATGGCGCAAATGGCGGCTTTTGGGCTCGGGCAGATAAGAGAAAAAGACAGGAATTAAAACAATGCTCAGCAGGAAAGTGCAAAAGATATTGATGCTGGCAACCACACCAAACTCACGCAAAATAGCAATGTTGGTGGACATGAGCACACCGAAGCCTACTGCGGTGGTGGTATTGGTAATGAGCGTGACCACACCTATTTTTTGAATCACGCGCATCAATGCCAATATTTTGTTGCCGTGCTTTCTGAACTCTTGATGATACTTCGTGAGCATATACACGGCATTAGGAATGCCTATGACAACCAGGATGGGCGGCAGCAGCCCTGTGAGCAAAGTGATTTTATAGTTGAGGATGCCCATCCAGCCCAACGTCCATGTGATGATGATACCGATGATAATCAGAGGGAAAACAACGGCTTTGAACGAACGGAAGAAAAGAAACAATACGACGGCGGTGGTTATCACCGAAAGAATCAAAAACAAATTCAACTCATCGGTGACTTTGGTTGCCATGGTCGAACGCACATAAGGCAGACCTGCATAGTGAATTTCGATGCCGGTTTTCTCTTGAAAGGCTTTACAAGCATCTTCTATGTGGCGTATGACGGTTTCGCGGTAGGCCGTGTTGAGCACTTGTTTATCTATGGACACCAGCAACACAGTGGCGCCGCTTGCTTCGTTGAATATCTGTCCACGATAAAAACGCAGCCGGCGGGTGAATGCCAGCAGGCTGTCAAGCCCGGCTTGGGTTTGGGGCATCGGCTCGAAAATAGGGCGGAAACGGAAGACCTTGTCGGCAGTGTCTTTGTACAGATACTGCAGGTGGGCTATGGAAACGGCACGCTCAACGCCCCGGATGCCTTCCAGCTGTTGCGCCAGCTTTGCCCATGCCCGGAAGTTATCCAGTTGATAAATGCTACTGTCGTGGATACCTATAGCCAATATGTTGCCGTCTTCACCATATTTTTGTTTGAAGAGCTTGAAATACTGCATGTCAGGGTCCTTGTCGGGCACGACGGCAGCATAATCGTAGGCACGCTCGACGCCCCGGCTCATATAGCCCATAAAGGCAGTAAGCAGCAAAATGACAATCAACAGGGGGAGGCGATAAACCAAGATGAATCGTGCAAGCTTAGACCACATAAATGTTGATAAAATTTTAAAAGACAAAAAAGAAAAAGCTGTGTTGTTCCTTCTTTAAAGGGATGGCAATTTACGTAAAATCACTGTAAACCGAAGCGCTTGCGACAGGCATCGCGCACCTGCTGCAGCAAATCCACAAAAAGCAAAAGCCTTTCTTTCAGGTCTTGCGGCACTTCTTTTTTCATCAGAGTTTCGGTTTCGGTAACGGCTTGTGCAAAGCGGGCTGCCCCTAAGGTGCCCGAAGTGCCTTTCAGCGTGTGCAATAACTTGCGGATGCCTTCGTAGTCTTCTTGCTTGAGCAAGCGAAAACAGTCATCAAGCATGCCTTGACTTTCTTCTATGAACTCAGTCAGGCTTGCCTGCACAATGGCTTTTCCGCCGTATTTGCTCAGTTGTTCAAGCACTTCTTCATCGAGTACCGGCAAGTGGGTGCCTTGTGGCGTGGGCAGTGCCTGCCGGGGGGCACCTTTTTCTTCCGGTGCGGGCGGCGAGAGCGTGGTAAGGTCCACTACTTTTTGTAAAAGCTGCTGTGCGCGCAAAGGCTTGGCTATGTAATCGTCCATGCCCAGTTGCAAGAAGCGTTGGCGGTCTTCGGGCATGGCATAGGCTGTCATTGCCACAATGGGCGGCAGGTCGTGGCGCAAATCGCGCATCATTTGAGTGGCTTCAATGCCATCTATTTCAGGCATTTGAATATCCATGAGTATCAAATCGAAGTCTTGGCTTTGCACCAGCTCCAGCGCTTTGCGTGCATCTTCGGCAAGTTGCACGTGGCAGTAGGCGCGCCGCAGTATTTCGGCGGCTACCTTACGGTTTACGGCGTTGTCGTCAACCACCAGCAGGCGCGGGCGCCGTTTTTTTAAGATGTCATAGAGGCGGTGCATGGGGTCTTGGTGCTGTGTGGCAAGCGGTTGGTTGTGTTTGCGCACACGTATGGTGAAGAAGAAACGGCTGCCTTGCCCGGGTGTGGAGTGCAAACCGATGCTGCCCCCCATCAACTCTACCAGCTGCTTGGCGATGGCCAAGCCCAAGCCGGTGCCGGCATAAGCTTTTTTGGTGGAGGTGTCTAACTGACTGAAGGTGCGAAACAGCTTCTTTTGGTCTTCCGGGGCAATACCTATGCCGGTATCTTTCACTTCGAAGTAAAGGGTGAGCTGTTGTTTTTGTTCTTCCAGCACCTTCACTACAATGTCGATACTACCTTGCTCGGTAAACTTGATGGCGTTGTTTACCAGGTTGCTGAGCACTTGCACCAGGCGGGTTTCGTCGGCTACCACATAGGGCGGCACACCTTCATCGATGCGGAAACGCAGCTGATTGCCGCGGTGGTGCGCCCGGGGGAGGAATAGGTGGTGCACACGTTCCACGATGGAATGCACGGAGCAAGCGCGGGGGCGCAGTTGCATCTTGCCGGCTTCTATCTTGGACAAATCCAAGATGTCGTTCAATATGTTGAGCAGGGTTTCAGACGATTCCTTCAGAATGTTTACATACTCGCGCTGCTCGGGGCTTAGAGGGGTGCTGTCGAGCAGGTCTATCATGCCGATGATGCCATTCATGGGCGTGCGTATCTCGTGGCTCATGTTGGCAAGGAAGTTTTCCTTGACGCGCAGCGAATGTTCTGCCAACTCTTTGGCACGCATCACTTCTTCGGAAGCCCGTTTGAGTTCGGTAATGTCGCGCACCACGCCTTCAATACCATAAGGCTTGCCTTGCTCGTTGTAAAGCAGGCGTATGTTGGAAATAGATTCCACTTCGGTGCCGTCTTTGCGGCGCAAACCTATTTCAAAGTTTTTGAGACGCCCTTTGCGCATAAGCTCGCGTATGGCTCTGAAAGCCGAGCGCTTGTCTATATTGCGCGTATAGAAGCTGGTTACGGGTTTGCCTATCAGCTCTTCGGGTTCATAGCCGCCCAACTCTTTGATGGAGGGGCTAATCATCAGAATACGCCCTTTGAGGTCGGAACGATAGTAAATATCCTGGAAAGATTCGAAGATGGTGCGGAACTTTTCTTCGCTTTCCTTGAGGGCTATCTCTGAAAGCTTTTTTTCGGTAATATCATGGGCAATGGCTGATACTTCTTCAATTTCGCCTTCGTCGTTGGGAATGGGGTTTAAATAGATTTCACGCCACCGCACGTTGCCTTTCAGGTCCTTGACGGTCATTTCAAAATGCAGCGCCTTGCCTTCAAATGCCTGTTTGAATTTTTCTTTCCAAAACAGGTCCACTTGTTCTTGCCGCATGAGCTCTTTCAGCTCTTTGGGGTATTCATAGAGCTTGGGGGTGATGCCATATTGCTCTTGCAGCGTGCGCACATAATTTTGATTGAAAGAAGTGAATTGGCGCTTGCGGTTGACCGTCCACATGATGTGCGAGCCGCTTTCAAAGATGGCGCGCAGGCGTGCCGTTTGGTTGCGCAGTTGCATTTCGGTTTGCTTACGTTCGGCAGCCACGGCCACTTGTCCCGAAATGAATTCGAGCAGTTTCAGGTCTTGTTGCGTGTAGGCATGCGGATTGCGGTATGATTTGAGCGAGAGGACGCCCAGCGTTCCTTTTTTTGTACGCAAAGGAATGCCTACCCACACCAAAGGCACCATTTGCCGGTTGCTTAGTGCCAGCTCGCCTTCTTCAATAAGTGCTTCTATTTTATGCTTGTTGAGTACTACCAGTCTGGCTTGGCGCAAGGCATACTCTACCAGTCCTTTGCCGATGGGGCGGCGCCCCGCAAGGGCATTTTCCGGGGCGTATTGGTCCACGTAGTAGGGATAAGTGAGCGTGTTTTCTTCCGGGTGATAAAGGGTGATGTAAAAGTTTTCTACTTCCATCACCTTGCTCAACTCTATGTGTATGTTGCGAAACAGCTCACGCATGCTGTCGCTTTCAATAGCCAGGCGGGCAATGCTGTTGTACAGGTTTTGGGCTTGCTCTGCTTTCACGCGGTCGGTCACGTCGTACAGGATGCCCCGGATGGCTGCAATGCGGCTCTGCTCATAACGCAAGCTGATATGCCCTTCCAAATAAACCACTTTGCCGCTTTTGTGCATCAGTGCCGTGTGAAAAGGCAGACGGTAGGGAGCCCCTTCCCGCGCTTGGGCAAACACCTGTTGGTAGGTCTCGTGCTTATATTGCGGATGAATGAGGTCTTGAATGCGCAACTTTTGCAACTCTTCTTGTGTGTAGCCCAGCTTTTCGCGGCAGGCCCGGTTGTAAAACAAGAATTCGCCGGAGCGGGAAATCACAAATATCAAATCGTGTGCATTGTCGAACAGGTCAAGCAGGGCGGCATTGGTGCGCTGCAGCTCTTTGTAAATGCCTTCCGGGTCTTTTTTTAAAAAAGCGACTTCCTGCTCCAGTTGGCGGATATAGTCAATGAGCACTTCTTTGGGTGCCGATTGTAGATTCATTTTGCAAACGTCGGCTTAGGTGTTTTATAATCACGGGGGCATGCAAGCGCCCATTCTCTATGTACACTTTTTCGGTGTGTATGCCACAAATGGCAGTGCCCGCCACATACAAGCCTTTTACGTTGGTTTCGAAATGCTCGTTGTGCTGAGGTACCAGCTCATTGTCCACCTTCACGCCTGCCTGGCGGAGCAGGCTGTCATCGGGCAGGTAGCCGGTGAGCGCCAGCACGAAATCGGCGGGTAGGCGGTGCACTTGCCCCTGCTGCGTATATTCCACGATGGTGGGGGTGATGCGTTGCACTTGGCATCCAAACGAAGCTTGTATATGCCCTTCGGCAATGCGTCGTTTCAAGTCGGGCACCAGCCAGTATTTGGCAGTAGGTTTGAAGTCTTGCCCGCGCACCAGCATGTGCACTTTGGCGCCGTGGCGATAGAGATCAAGGGCGGCTTCCACGGCAGAGTTGCCCCCGCCGATGATGACCACGCGCTGATGCACATACTCGAAAGGCTCTTTGTAGTAATGCGATACATGTGGCAGGTCTTCGCCTTCTACCTGCAGGAGGCGTGGACGGGTGAAATAACCGGTGGCCACCACTACTGCCCGGCTGTGGAGCTGTTCGCCGCGGTGTGTATGCAAAACAAAGGAATCGCCTTGCAGCTCAATGCGTTCGATGCGGGTATAAAGCCGGATGTGCAGCTGAAAGTACTCGCTCACCTTGCGGTAATACTGCAGGGCTTCGCTGCGGTTGGCTTTGGCATCGGCAATGGCAAATGGAATGCCGCCGATGCTGATGTTGTCGGCAGTGGAAAAGAAACGCATATGCACGGGATAACGGCGGATAGACTCTGCTATGCTGCCTTGTTCCACGATGAGGTAGCGCAGAGAGGCTTTGTGCGCTTCAATGCCACAGGCCAGCCCGCATGGTCCCGCACCGATGATGATAAGGTCATATAAGTCGGCCATGTATGTGCTTATTTTTTTCGTTTGTAAATGGGCACCGTACTGCATGGTTCACCATACATCAAACTGCTTACATAGGGCTGCAGACGTGCCGCCAGCAAGGTGAAGGCATATTCAGGAATGGGTTTTTCGCCACATCCTTTTACCACCACCTTTTTGTCTTGATAGGCTTGGGGGGTGATGGTGTCGATTTGCTGCTGCCATAACTCGCGCTGCAGGTCTTCGAGGGTGCCGTAGGTAACATAGCGTGCATAAGGAGCCAGTGATGTGGCCAGCAACATATAAGCCCATACAGGCACAATGGCATCGGTACTGCAACCTACTGCCACATTTTTGCCTTCATAGCGGCTCCAGTCTTCACTTTTTACGTATTCGCGAAAATCTTTTTCCCGCAACACCATGCCTTGAAAGAGCTGCGGGGCTATGTCGAGCCAAACACATTCACCTTCCGGATAGAATTCCTGCAGGTCTATGCTCACAAGCGGGCTGCGTGCTACACGATTGACAATCGGTTCTTCTTTCATTGTGGGTTGATTTTTGATTTGGGCTTGCCGGCAATAAAGTCTTTCAAATAGAAAGGCTCGAAATAGGCAACATCTTCAAAAGCCCCTTCTTGGAAGCGTTGCCATGCCAAAGCACCTACGGCTTCGGCGTGTGGCACCACATGGTCCATGAAAAGTGCCCGTTCACGCTTTTCAAGCAAAGAGCGGCACTTGGGCATGCCATTCCCACAAAAGATAACGTATCTTTCAGATAAAAGTTCGCTGAAGCTGTCTTTGTCTATAATTTTGGCTTCGGTGGGGCTTTGCACCTTGCCCCGGTGGTCTATGAGCATACAATACACTTCCATCCGGCGGGCATCAATCATGGGGCATATCCAGGCATCTTGTATGAGGTTGTATTGGCGCGCGCTGTAAGCCATGGCTTCAAGCGTATTGACAGCTATCAGTGGCTTCTGCAAAGCATAACAAAGCCCTTTGGCAGTGGCTACGCCTATGCGCAGGCCGGTGTAAGAGCCGGGTCCCTTGGAAACAGCAATGGCGCTCAATTGCCGTAAATCGAGCGATAGCTCTTGTTTCAGTTTGTCTATGAGTGATGCCAAATGCTTGCCGTGTGCTTGAGGCAAATGAAGTGCAAAGGAAGCAAGCAGTTGCCCTTCGTTATGCAGCGCAACAGAGCAAACGTCGGTGGCGGTTTCTATACTTAAAATCATAGTGTTGGAAGTAAACAGTTAGCTAAAGTGCCGCTATACATCGGCTTGCGGGCACAACTCTTTGACCAGACGGGGCACGCCTTCACTTGCTTTGGCTTCGATCATGTGCAAGTGAGGATAACGGCGCCATGAAATGTCGGGGCGCTTGATATCTACCAAATACTTGGGAATATGAGGGGAGGCGTAGTCGATAAGGCCGGCGGCAGGGTACACCACCAGCGAGGTGCCTATGATTATGAACAGGTCGGCTTGTTCTACTTCGGCAATGGCGGCATCCATCATGGGCACCGGTTCGCCAAACCACACAATATGCGGGCGCAGCTGGCTGCCGTCTTCGGCGGTGTCGCCCCATTGAATATCGCGGTAGCCTATGTCGTAAATAAGCTGTGGGTTGCGGCTGCTGCGTGCTTTGGTCAGTTCGCCGTGCAGATGTATGATGCGCGAGGAACCGGCCCGTTCGTGCAAGTCATCTACATTTTGCGTGATGATGACTACTTCGTAGCAGCGCTCCAGCTCTTTGAGCGCCCGGTGGGCAGCATTGGGTTGTGCTTGCGCCAGCTGCCGGCGTCGCATATTGTAAAACTCCAGCACTTTTTGCGGATTGCGGTGCCAGCCTTCAATAGAGGCTACTTCGGTGATGTCGTAGCCTTCCCACAGCCCGCCTGCGTCGCGGAAAGTCTTCAATCCACTTTCGGCACTGATGCCGGCGCCGGTCAATACCACTACTTTCTTCATGCGGTTACCATTACCTGAGGGCATACGCCATAAGTTTGAGAGTAGATTCCACAAAGCCGTTTCTTTTTATTGGGGGTTGCATTAAAGATAAAAAAACCGCAGAGGATAATTGTTCCGCTGCGGTGGAAAATACTTTCTGTACTAAATGCGTTTGACAGCAAAACGCAGTGGCAGGGCAAGCATCCACACCACCAGCAGCACTGCCCCTGCCATCAAGTAGGGCGAGAGGTCAAGCGAAAGGTAGGTGATGGTATTGTGATGTACAAACTGATATACAAACCATGCAAAAAGGGCATTGACCCAGCCGGCAAAGCCATTGGCCCATCCGCGCAATATTTGAAAGGTGGCCTGCACATGAGCTTTGTCTTGGGTCCAAAACGAAGCAATGGCAAGGCGGCGTACCGGTATTTGGGCTACGAATTGCACGAACAACACCATCAAGAGGTTGAAAAACACCACAAAACCGGCCGTCACATAAAAAAACTGGCTTTTATGAAAAGCTTCAAGCGGTTGTTGAAATTCATTGAATTGAAAACCTACTACCTCGGGCAGCAGGCTGTATCCATACAGAAGCACCACCACAAATGCCAGCAGGGAAATACGCTGAAATAGCGTCATGAAGGTTGTCATATTCTTGATATTTAAATGAACAGCCCTGCAAACTTAAATAAGTTTCACCTTTTGTTAAAACATAATGTTTGGATGGCAGCGCGAATATTTCCACCTTGCTTTTCGCTTCAATAAAAGGCTTTTCTTAGCTTTGCACTTAATCAACAAAAGTTTGGACTATGCCAATAAAAGTAAGACGTGAAGATGCACTGAATTACCACCGGGAAGGCGTTCCCGGTAAAATCGAAGTGGTGCCTACCAAAGCCTTGAGCACCCAGTTGGACTTGGCACTTGCCTACTCGCCCGGTGTGGCAGAGCCTTGCAAAGAGATTGCCGCCGATAAAGAAAAGGTTTATGAATATACTGCCAAAGGCAATTTGGTAGCCGTCATTTCCAACGGAACGGCTGTTTTGGGCTTGGGCGACATCGGTCCCGAAGCTTCCAAGCCGGTGATGGAAGGCAAAGGTGTGTTGTTTAAAAAGTTTGCCGGCATTGATGTGTTCGACATAGAAGTGGACTGCAAAGACCCCGCCGAGTTCGTGAAGATTGTGAAAGCGCTGGAGCCTACCTTTGGGGGCATCAATCTGGAAGACATCAAAGCGCCCGAGTGCTTTGAAATAGAAAAGGCACTGCGTGAGCAGATGAACATACCGGTTATGCACGACGACCAACACGGCACCGCCATCATTTCGGCAGCTGCCCTGCTCAATGCTTTGGAGTTGGTGGGCAAGTCTATAGACCAAGTGCGCATCGTAGTCAATGGTGCGGGGGCGTCGGCTATTGCCTGTGCCAAGATATATGTGAGCTTGGGCGCACGCCCCGAAAATATCGTGATGCTCGATAGCAAAGGCGTGATTCGAAAAGACCGTGAAAACCTGGATGCCATCAAAGCCGAATTTGCTACCGGGCGTGATTTGCACACACTCGAGGACGCCATGAAAGGCGCCGATGTGTTTGTGGGCTTGTCCCGCGGCAACGTGGTTACGCCCGAAATGCTGTTGAGCATGGCAGACAACCCCATTGTGTTTGCCTTGGCAAACCCCGATCCCGAAATAGCCTACGATTTGGCTATGAAAACCCGCCCCGATGTCATCATGGCAACCGGGCGTTCGGACCACCCCAACCAAGTGAACAATGCCTTGGGGTTCCCCTACATTTTCCGGGGGGCTTTGGATGTGCGTGCCACCGAAATCAACGAAGCCATGAAGCTGGCAGCCGTGCGCGCCATTGCCGACTTGGCCAAGCAGCCGGTGCCCGATGCGGTAAGCCGTGCTTATGGCGACAAAACCCTGTCTTTTGGCAAAGACTACCTGATTCCCAAGCCACTGGATTACCGCCTGATTACCACCATTTCGCCGGCGGTAGCCAAAGCAGCCATGGAATCGGGCGTTGCACGCCGGCATATTACCGACTGGGCGGCTTATGAAGTGGAGCTGCAAGAGCGTATTGGCATAGACCAAAAGCTGATGTCCACCATCATACAAAAAGCCAAAAGTAATCCCAAACGGGTGGTATTTGCCGAAGCCGACAACCCTAAAATATTGAAAGTGGCACAAGTGGTGTCAGACGAGCGCATTGCGCATCCTATCTTGCTGGGCAACCGTCAAAAAATAGAGCAAATAGCCGCTGAGTTGCATTTAGACCTTTCGGCTTGTGTAATCATAGACCCGGCCGAAGAAGAGGAGCGTCGTGAGCGCTTTGCCCAAATACTTTATCAAAAGCGGCAAAGACGGGGCGTTACGCTTTATGATGCCCGCAAGCTCATGCTCGACCGCAACTACTTTGGCGTTGCCATGCTGGAAACCGGCGAAGCCGATGCTTTCATTTCGGGCTTGACTAAAAATTACCCCCGCGTAATTCGTCCGGCTTTGCAGATAGTGGGGGCACGGGCGCCCATGAAGCGCGTTGCCGGCATGTATATCCTGCATTCCAAACACCGCACTTTGTTCTTTGCCGATACCACCGTAAATGAAAACCCCACTGCCGAAGAGCTGGTTGATATCATCAAACTGACACAGCGCGGCGTGCAGTTCTTCGGCTTTGAGCCCCGTATGGCTGTTTTGTCTTACTCGAATTTTGGTTCTGCCGAAGGGGCAGTGCCTGAAAAAGTGCAAAAAGCCGTGGCTTTGGCAAAAGAGCGCTACCCCGACATTATTGTGGATGGCGATATTCAGGCCAACGTGGCGCTGGACGTGCAGCTGTTGCGCGAAAACTATCCGTTCAGCGAGCTGGCAAAAGAAGGAGCCAATACTTTGATATTCCCCAATCTTGAATCGGGCAACATTGCCTATAAGCTGCTGCAGGAAGCCGGTGGGCTGGAAGCCATCGGACCCATCTTGCTGGGCATGAACAAGCCGGTGCATATCTTGCAGCTGGGCAGCTCTATTCGCGAAATCATCAATATGGTAGCCATTGCCGTAGTGGATGCGCAACGCCGTAATAAAGTAGAGGAGAAAGTGAATACCTGATGGTCCTCTCATTAAGTTTTCACCGGGCGGTTTGCTATTATGCGGCTGCCCGGTTTTTTCGTTTGTGGGAGGAAGAAACTCTTTTTGCGGATGGAAAAAGTTCAGCAGGCATTTCCTTTCGAAGGAAAAGGTGCCAAGCGTTTGGCAGCTGCCCATGCGGAACCCGTGCCTTTAGCTCGATTGCACCCTTTGTATCTGCATGTTTTTCTGAGGGAACCCCACAAAGAAGTTTTTCAGGTATGAACCTGCCAACAACAAAAACTTATGCAAGTTGGGCACACGCACCCGCTCTTGCATGATGGTGGCTGCCGGCAGCTTGCGTATCTTATCGAACAGCTTGGTATAATACACATAAGCCAGGTAAACGCCCAAGCGGGCACCTTCGGGCAGACGGCAAATGCCTTCGTAACCCGCTTGAAAGTCGGCTGCTATTTCGTCTTCTATTGCTTTTTTCTCTTTTTCACTGAAATGCTCAAAGTCGATGCCCGGGAAGTAGGAGCGCCCCCGCTCGACGTAGTCGCTGCGCAGGTCGCGAAGGAAATTGATTTTTTGAAAGGCAGCCCCCAAGCGGCGTGCAGGTTCTTTCAGTAGCTCATAGAGCACTTCATCGCCTTCACAGAACACACGCAAGCACATCAGGCCCACTACTTCGGCAGAACCGTAAATATAGGTTTCGTAGCTTTGGCGGTCGCAGCGTGTCAGCCACAAATCCATTTCCATACTGTGCAGGAAAGCATCAATCAGCGCGCGTTCAATTTTATATTGACGCACAGCCCACTGAAAAGAATGCAGCACCGGGTTCAGGCTGATACCTTCTTCTATGGCACGGTAGGTGTCTTCTTTGAAGCGCTCGAGGAGTTGTTTTTTATCATGCCCGTGGAAAGTATCCACGATTTCGTCGGCGTAGCGCACAAAGCCATAGATAGCGTAAATGGGGGCGTGAAAGCGCTTGTGTAAGGTGCGAATGCCCAAGCTGAAAGAAGTGCTGTAGCGCCGCGTAATGAGCTTGCTGCACTCCAGCGTGGTGCGTTCGTAAAGGTCAAGCATAATGATGATGGTTTGTCTTATTTTGAATATAAAGAATAACGGATTTGCCCCCAAATTGTTTGGCAAGTAAAGCGCTCAAAAAATGCTTCAGCGCCGGTTGTCGTGGTCTTCGAGCATGCTCAGATAGCTGTGATAACGTGTATCGGCTATTTCGCCCCGTTCGAAAGCTTCGCGTACGGCGCAGCCCGGCTCATGCACATGGATGCAGTTATGAAATTTGCATTCGCCCAAATACTTCCGCATTTCAGGGAAGTAATGCGAGAGCTCTTGTGCTGCAATATCAACCAAGCCCATTTCTTTGATGCCCGGCGTGTCTATAATGAAGGTATTTTCCCACAGCTCGAACATCTCGGCAAAGGTGGTGGTATGCTTTCCTTTTTGGGAGTAATGCGATATTTCAGAGGTCTTCAAGTTCAATTCCGGTTTGATGGCATTGATAAGCGAGGACTTGCCCACACCCGAGTGCCCCGACAGTAGCGATATTTTGCCGTCGAGCAAAGCGCGAAATTCATCGATATGATAACGTTCGGTTACGGAGGTATCCAGGCAGCGATAGCCTATGGACTCATACATGTCCATAATTTCGGCTTGGTAATCCCGCCCTTCGTCGGTGAGAATATCGGTTTTATTGAAAACAATGACAGCGGGCACGTCGTAAGCTTCGCAGCTCACCAAAAAACGATCGATAAAACCGAACGAAGTGCGCGGCATAGCCAAAGTGGCAATTAAAATAGCTTGGTCAATATTGGCAGCAATGAGGTGGGCATGACCGGTCCGGTGTACCGACTTGCGTATGATATAATTGCGGCGCGCTTCTATTTCTACTATCAAGCCACGCTTTTCTGTTTCATCTTCTACTTCAAAATGCACGCGGTCGCCCACGGCTACCGGATTGGTGGTCTTAAATCCTTTCAGGCGTAGCTTGCCACGCAAACGGCATTTGTAAAAGTCGCCTTCGGGTGTGCGCACGTCATACCATGAACCGGTAGAGCGAAAAACAATTCCTTCCATGCACTTAGCTGTGTTTTGTTTTTGTTTCAAGGGGTTTGATAAACTACAATAGAGTCGGTAAAGATAACATTACTTTCGTTGAGTGCACGGTCGGCAATGGAAATACGGAAACGCAGGGTGTCGTAAGGATTCAAGGTGTATTGCAGGTCATTGGAGAAGGCAGGTATAAAGGTCTTGTAGATGATGGTGCCTTCAACAGGGTTGGGCGAATCGGTAATGGGACTGATGCGTCCGTTGAGGGTGGTACCGTTCGGAAGGGCAAAGGGAGCGTAGCTGCCCGATTCGCGGCGTTCCACATCGCAAAAATAGTTAAAGTAAAAGCGGTTGATTTGCGTTGAGTCTTCATCTAAGTACAGCTGATAGGGCGGAAGGGTATCGGCTTGTGATAAACCAATGTCGCCGTTGCCGTCGGTGAAATCAACGGCAATAATGACCGAGTCGCCCAAGTAAAAGCCGGTGGTAGAGTCGCGCTGCGGGATAGCCGTGATTTCTTTAAAAGTAATTTGGGGTGCCAAAGGGAAGCTGGGTTTTTCATAGCAGGCACCAAGCAGCCCTGTCAATAGGCAGGCAAGCAGAATATTGTATTTTTGCATATGCATTTCTATTTCCTTTAAATACCTTGCGCTTATGCTAAACAACCCCCTTCGCCAACAACTGATGCACCGCATATTGACGTGCACGGCAGAGCGCTTTGAGCTGCTTGCCTTAGATGTGTTTCGCTATCAATACGAGCGAAACACGGTCTATCGTGCATTTGTTCAGGCGCTGGGGCTTGATGCTTCTAAGATACACAAAATAGAAGAAATCCCTTTTTTGCCTATTGAGTTGTTTAAAGATCATCAAATATTGTGCGAGGGTTTGTTCCCCGCTTTGGTGTTTGAAAGCAGCGGCACGACCGGGCAGCAGCGCAGCCGCCACTATGTGGCAGACCCGGCATGGTATGCCACCGTGAGCCGGCAAATTTTCGAGCGTCTGTATGGCCCTTTGTCGAACTTTCACATATTGGCGCTTTTGCCTTCTTATCTTGAACGCCAAACGTCTTCTTTAGTGTGGATGGTGCGCCATTTCATAGAGCAGAGCCGGTCGGAAGCATCGGGGTTTTACCTCTACAACTACGAGGAGCTTTTGCGCAAGGTGGAGCAGTTAAAGAAACAAGCCGATGGGCGGCGCATTCTATTGATAGGCGTTTCGTTTGCTTTGCTGGAGTTGGCAGAGCGCCATGCGCCCGACTTGTCGGGCTTAATAGTCATAGAAACAGGGGGCATGAAAGGGCGGCGGCAGGAGCTGTTGCGCGAGGAACTGCATGCCCTTCTCTGCGAAAAAATGAATCTTCGCAGGGTGCATTCCGAGTATGGTATGACAGAGCTGCTTTCGCAAGCTTATTCAAAAGGTGAAGGCATTTTCGATGCGCCGCCTTGGATGCGTGTGCTGCTGCGCGAGCCCAATGACCCCTTAACGCTGAACCCCCGTCAAAGGGCCGGCGCAGTCAATATCATTGACCTTGCCAACATTGATAGTTGTGCTTTTATTGCCACGCAAGATATGGGCAGCCTGTTACCTGACGGGCGTTTCCGTATCACCGGACGCATGGACTTTGCCGAACAAAGAGGGTGCAATATGCTGCTTTGGCAGTGACCGAACGCTTGCATTTGCGCAAATAATGTAGTACCTTGACATTTAATCGACTTTTATTTATTGCAGGTATTCATGAAGTGGCGGCTGTCTCTTTGCATATCTTTGTTTCTTTTTACCGGAAGCTTCTGTGAGCTGTGTGGGCAGTACGAAGTGGACAGTCTGAAAAAGGCTTTGGAGGAGTGTCGTCGTCAAAATGATGCGGTCCGGGAGGCCGAAGTGCTGAAAAAACTTACGGCACGTTTTGTAGCCAATGATTCGATTCAAATGCACATCTATCGCCGGCAGCTGCATGAGCTGGCACGCCGGCATTCCAATAACCACCATATTCAGGCGATTGATGCCTTCATTGAGGCCATCATGCACCACCGTAAAGGTGATTTTAAAAAAGCCAAAGAATTCTACCAAAAGGCAGAAAGTGACTATTGGCGGGCCGGCGATACGCTGCAGGCAGCCCATATGCATGTATATGTGGGCAATATGTATTATGAACTGGGGGAATATGCCCGGGCTGTAGAAACCTACCTGGAGGCTTTAAAAATATTTGAAGAACTGCGAGATGTTCGTGGCATGGGGCGTGTGTACAATAACTTGGGGAATATTTATAACGACATGGGGGAATATGAAGCGGCGCGCACCTATCTTGAAAGGTCACTTGAAATAGACAGCTTGCGCAAAGACTGGGTGGGAACCATCATTAGTTATAACAACCTGGCCAATGCTTACCGCGGCTTGGGGCAGTACGAAAAAGCGCTGGCTTATTATCAGAAGTATTTAGACATGGCAGCGCAATATGGTACAAAAAAAGGTGTGTCCATTGTTTTGCGCAATATGGGGGAAATTTACCTGCGTTTGCAAGATTACGAGCGTGCAAAAGCATGCTTTGAAGAAGGGTTGCGTGTGGAGCAAGAAACCAATAATAACCTTGCCGAGCTGGCCGATTTTTATTTAAACATAGGGCGTTTGTATTATCACCGGGAAAAACCGGAGCAAGCCGAACAGTCGGCACTTGTCGCCTTGAATCATGCACAGACAGCCGGCGTGCAACGCATCATCATGGAAACACATGCTCTGCTGTCTGACATTTATGCAAAAAAACAAGACTATGCCCGTGCTTACAAGCACTTGCGTGAATATGAGCGAATCAGAGATAAAATTTACCCGGGCGACAAGCGTGCCGAAATTTTTAAGTTGCAGCTTCAATACGAGGCGGAAAGACGCACGAAGGAAGCCGAACTGCGACGTAAGGCAGAGCAGCTGGCTGCGCTCGAAGAGCAGCAAAAGCTGCTGATACTACTTTTTGCCGGTTTTGCTTTGCTGGTGTTGTTGGGGGCTGTCGTGATTATTTACCGGCGTTATGCAGAAAAGAAAAGATTGTTGAATGCCTTAGAAGCTAAAAGCAGGGAGGTGGAAGCTCACCGCAGGGAAATACTGGAAAAGAACGAAGAGCTGGAGGCTTATCAGCATGTAATAGAAAGGCAAAACCGGGAGTTGAGTCTTGCCAATAAAAGTTTGGAAGAGCAGGTGGCAGCCCGCACACAGGAGTTGAAGGAGTCTTACAAACAGTTGCTGCGCACAAAAAACGACCTGGACAGTTTCCTTTACCGTGCTTCTCATGACCTGAAAGGACCCATTGCCCGGGTGCTTGGCTTGGTGAATGTGGCACTGCATGATGTTGAGGACCCTAAGGCGGCAGAATACTTCTCGCGCATTATGCACACAGCACAAGAAATGGATTATATCTTAGCCCGCCTGCTTACCATCAACAGCATCATCAACCATGAGCCGGTAGCCAAGCAGATAGATTTTCAGCAAATGGTAGAAGAGGTATTTCAAAAATTCGACGCGGAGCTGTACAAAGACCGGCTGCGTTGGTCTTTGAGTGTTTCGAAAGAAGTGGAGCTGTGGGCAGACCCTGCCTTGTTTCGCCTCGTGCTTGAAAACCTTATTCAGAATGCCATTGACTATTGCGATCGCTTTCAAGGCGTACAGGTCGATATAGAAGTTGTACCCCGTGGGCGGCGCTATGTACATATTCACATTGTGGACCACGGTATTGGCATAGAAGAAGAAATAAAAGACAAAGTGTTTGACGTATTCACCAAAGGGAGCCGTTCCCGCGGCGCAGGTTTAGGATTATACGTAGTGCGCCTGGCAATGGAGCGCCTGGGCGGGCACGTGCACCTGAAACACACACAAGCCGGACATACCGAATTTTTGCTCAGCTTACCACGCATACCGTCCTACATGCAAGATGCGGAATCTGTGCCGAAAAGTTCTTAACTTGCAGCTATGGAACAGTTCATCGTTTCGGCTCGAAAATACCGCCCTGCTACCTTCGACAGCGTCGTAGGGCAGCAGCATATTACAACCACCCTTAAAAACGCTATCCGTACCGGGCAGATAGCGCAGGCATATCTTTTTTGTGGACCGCGGGGCGTGGGCAAAACCACTTGCGCGCGTATCCTGGCAAAAACCGTCAATTGCGAAAACCTGACGCCCGACATAGAAGCCTGTGGCACCTGCAATGCCTGCATGAGCTTTCAAAAAAATGCATCCTTCAATGTGCATGAGCTCGATGCCGCTTCCAATAACTCGGTAGAAGACATCCGTTACCTGGTCGATCAGGTGCGCTATCCGCCCCAACATGGCCGCTACAAAGTGTACATCATCGATGAGGTGCATATGCTTTCCAATGCGGCTTTCAATGCCTTCTTGAAAACACTTGAAGAGCCCCCGCCTTATGCAATCTTTATCTTGGCAACTACCGAAAAGCACAAGATCATACCTACGATTTTGTCGCGTTGCCAGGTATATGACTTCAACCGCATTCAAGTAAGCGATATGGTGCGCCATTTGCAGCGCATTGCTGAAAAGGAAGGGGTTCAGGCAGAAGAAGCGGCTTTGCACCTGATTGCACAGAAGGCAGACGGCGGCTTGCGTGATGCCTTGTCCATGTTCGATTTGCTGGTTACTTTCTCCACCGACCGGAAACTGACCTATGCCGGTGCTTTGGAGCACCTGCATATCCTTGACTACGATTATTACTTCCGTGTGGTGGATATGCTCTTCAACCGGCAAACGACCGAAGCTCTGCTCGTTCTGGATGAAATATTGCGTAAAGGTTTCGACGCACAGTTATTTGTAGTGGGCTTGGAAGAGCACCTGCGCAACTTGCTGATGAGCCGCGAACAGGCTACGCTTTCGCTATTGGAGGTGCCCGAAACCGCCAAGTTGCGTTTTCAAGAACAAGCCCAACGCCTGTCACCTTCATGGATAATGACGGCGCTCAATCTGGCTCATAAGTTTGAATTGGAATTCCGTTCGGTGAAAAATGCCCGTGTACACACGGAGCTCTTGTTGCTCAAGCTGGCGCATCTGCAAGATGCCATAGAGCTTGCCAAGCGGCCGGTGGTCGTGGAGGAAAAAAAAAATGAACTGAATGAAGCAGCCCCGGCACGGCGCCCTGCTGTGCCCCGCAAGGTGCGCACCACCCCCAAGCTGGACGAGATTCAGAAAGAGAAGAAAACGGCAGACGAGCCGGCCGGGAGCGGCAAAGAAGTGCCGGCTGCCACACCGGCAAGCCCCCTGACGGTAGAAGAACCCGCCGTTTCGTTGCAGGCGGCATGGCAACAGCTCGCGCAGGAGCACAAAGACGATGCTCAACTGCACTATTTGCTTTCGAAACCTTATGAAGTGCGGCAAAACACCATCTGCCTGTCTGTGGAAAGCCGTGCATTGCTTCACCTGACAGAAGAGTATAAACCACTTTGGCGCAAGCGTCTGCTTGAACTCACCGGACAATCCTACGATATTGAAGCCAAGATAGAGATCAAAGACAGCGCGTCTGACGATGCTGCCACGCTTTATTCCACCAAAGACAAACTGCGCTACTTAGCCAAAGAGTACCCGCATCTGAAAAAAATATGGGAGCATTTACAGCTAACCCCCAAGTCACCTGTTTGAGATAGTTGCAAAATCTTTAATTTTACTGCTGTTCTTTATTTGTTTCAAAAACACTTAAAAAGAAAAGAATTATGCCCGGAACTGAATTATTCGGCGCCGAAGAGCGCAAAGAAGTACAAGACGTACTCGATACAGGCATTCTCTTTCGCTATAATTTCGATGCACAGCGAAAAGGCCATTGGAAAGCCAAAGAATTTGAACAAGCACTGGCGCAGCATCATGGAGTGCGCTTTGCGCATGCCTGCAGCAGCGGCTCTACTGCCGACGCCATTGCCCTGGCAGCCTGTGGCATTGGCATCGGCGATGAGGTGATTGTGCCGCCTTTTACTTATGTGGCAGTGATAGAGGCCGTATTGTTGGCCGGCGCCGTGCCCGTCTTTGCCGAAATAGACGAAACACTCTGCCTTTCGCCCGAAGGCATAGAAAAAGTCATCACGCCTAAGACCAAAGCCGTCATGCTGGTGCACATGTGTGGCAGCATGGCACGCCTCGATGAAATCATGGAAGTATGCAAGAAGCATAACTTGATTTTGATTGAGGACACGGCACAAGCCTTGGGCGGTAGCTACAAAGGCAAGCCCTTGGGTACCTTTGGCAAATGCGGTACTTTCTCTTTCGACTTCTTTAAAATCATCACTTGTGGCGAAGGCGGGGCGCTCATTACCGACGACGAGCAAATCTATGAGCGTGCGCACCAATTCTCCGACCACGGGCACGACCACATAGGCGATAACCGCGGCATGGAAGGGCACCCCATTATTGGCTTTAATTATCGTATTGGCGAAATCAATGCTGCCATCGGCTTGGCACAGTTCCGCAAGATGCCCTACATCCTGGAGCGTCAGCGTGCCAACAAAAAGGCATTGAAAGAAAGCCTTGCAAAATTCCCGGAAGTCACTTTCCGTCATATCCCTGACGAAGCCGGCGATGCCGCTACTTTCATGGATTTCTTCTTGCCCGATGAGGCTACTGCGCGTGCCGTGGTGGCTGCTTTGCGCAAAGAGGGTGTGGAAGGTGTGCAGTATTGGTATGATAACCATTTCCACTATATCAAAAACTGGGAGCACATTCGCGAAATGAAAGCTCCGGCCAAGTTATATGTGCACACCATCACCCCGCCACAAGATTACGCAAGCCTGCAGTTACCGCAGTCCGATGCCGTCATGAGCCGTTTGATTTCCATCGTGGTACGCATCACCTGGACCGAAGACGAACTGGCACAGTTGAAAGCCAAAATAGAAAAAGCCCTTAGCAGCGTTCTGGCTACTGCATAGAGGCTGCCTTGCGATAGCATATTGTTTGAACCTGCGGGATGCTGAAAAATCCCCCCGCAGGTTTTTTCTTTGGAGCCCGGTCACATGCCGGGAGAAGACTTTTATCCGCGGTGAATCAACACCACGCCCCCTACGATAGAGCACATGCCTATGAGATGCATCCATCCGATGTTTTCACCATCGGCAATGCCCCAAAAAAGGGCTACTATGGGAATGAGATAAGTAACCGAGCTGGCAAAAACAGGCGAAGCCCGTTGTATGAGCGTATTAAACAGAATCAAGGCGATGGCTGTGCTCATGGTGCCCAAAAGAAACAGGTAGAAGAATGCCTGCCAAGTGTTACTATCACCGGTTTGCAGCATGCCGGGCACGCCGGTAAACCAAAAGAGCGTCAAAGCAAAAGGCGCAATGCAAAGCAGCGACAGAGTAGATACATGCAGCGGCTTCATGTGGTGTAAGTACCGCTTGATGAGGTTGCCGTTGATGCCGTAGCAGAGTGTAGCCACCACGATGGGCAGGGCATAGGCGTCAATGCTGACACGTCCTCCCGAGCGGCTCAACAAAAGAAAGACCGAGCCCAGCAAGCCGACAATGACCCCCGCCAGTTTATAGCGGCTTACTGCTTGACTCTTGAGGATAAAAAGCCCTGCAATGAAGGTGAATACCGGAGTAAGAGCATTAAGGATGCCGGCAGTAGAACTGCTGACGTGGGTTTGTGCATAGCCGAAAAGGAAGGCGGGTATGAATACGCCCAGCAAGCCCGACAAAAATAACATAGCCCAAGGCACATGACGCAGGCGGCGCAAATGGTAAAGTGCCGGCACACATAACACACTAAAAGCCGAACTGACGCGTATGGCAGCCAGCTGTACGGGAGAAAAGACACTTAGACCTTTTTTCATGAGAATAAAAGAGCTGCCCCAAATGAGTGCCAGGGCTAAAAGCAGCAACCACGAAACCCAACCGGTCTCTTGCTTAGGAGGCACTGTTTTCAAAAGGTGCTTGTTCATGCGTGTAGAAATGTTCTATTTCAGCCAAAATATCTTCTACTTCTGCCAGCGAGCCGGCTTCTACTAAACGCGTGCGGAACGGTTTAAAGTGTGAAAACCCCTTGAAATAATTGGTGTAGTGCCGGCGCATCTCAAAAATAGCCTTACGTTCGCCTTTCCACTCTACGGCAAAACGAAGATGTTTGAGGCAGACACGCAAGCGCTCGTCGAGTGTGGGCGGGGGCAATAGCTCGCCGGTCTGAAAGTAATGCTTGATTTCGCGGAAAATCCAGGGGTAGCCTATGGCTGCCCGCCCAATCATGATGCCGTCCACGCCGTATTTTTGCCGGTATTCCAGCGCTTTTTGGGGAGAGTCTATGTCGCCATTGCCAAAGATAGGAATCTCTATGTCAGGGTGTGCTTTCACTTGGGCGATAGGTTCCCAGTTGGCTTCCCCTTTGTACATTTGCACGCGCGTGCGCCCGTGAATGGTCAATGCTTTGATGCCTGCATCTTGCAGGCGAAGTGCCACTTCCACAATACGTATCGACTTTTCATCCCATCCCAGGCGGGTTTTTACCGTTACAGGCAGCTGCACCTGCTTGACTATCTCGGCGGTCATGCGTTGCATTTTGTCAATATCTTGCAGCAAGCCGGCACCGGCGCCCTTGCAAGCCACCTTTTTTACCGGGCAACCATAGTTGATATCCAGTATTTCGGGTTGAGCTGCTTCCACTATGCGGGCCGCTTCGCGCATGGGCTCTATTTCCGAACCAAATATCTGTACGCCTATGGGGCGCTCATAATCATAAATATCGAGCTTTTGCACGGCTTTGTCGGCATGGCGAATCAAACCGTCGGCCGGAATGAATTCCGTATAAACCAGGTCGGCACCTTGCTCTTTACACACTGCCCGAAAAGGCGGGTCGCTCACGTCTTCCATGGGCGCCAGCAGCAGGGGGAAGTCTTCCAACTCTACCGAACCGATGCGTACCGGATGTTTTTGCATAACTTTGTGCCTTAAAAATGAAATGTGTTTATTTGAGAACGCAAATTTACTGTAAAATATGCAATTAGCTGAACCTTTACCTTTTCGCACTGCCACTTGGCAAGGGCTGCTTTCTTTGATTTTATTGGTATTTGCCTGCATGGTGTTGTCGCAGTTTATCGCTTTTTTTATTCTAAAAGTAGCTTACGGGCTTCCTTTGGAAGAGCTGGAGTATATGGTTTCGGCACCGGCGCAATGGGGCAATGCCCATCAGGCTCGTTCTGTCTTGCTTTTTTTGCAAATCATGACAGCCGCGGGCGGCTTCTTCGGCGGTAGTTTCCTGTATTGGTATGGCGTAGAGCGCTTGCAACGCAAACATTGGTGTGCAGACGATGCAGCCAATCAAAGCATGCACTGGGCGCTGGTAGCACTGCTGCTTATTGTATTGCTGCCCACCATTTCTTTTTTGGAATATTGGAACCACCGCTTGCCAATGGGTGAGTGGGCTGTGCAGAAAGAACAGGAGTTGGCGACACTTACCAAATTGCTGGTAGGCTTCGAAGGACCCGGGCAATCGCTCATGGGCTTTTTAGCCATCATTTTATTACCCGCGGTGGGCGAGGAATTACTTTTTCGAGGGGTTTTGCAAAATCGTTTGCTGGCGTGGTTGCGCAACCCGCATGTGGCTATCTGGACTGCCGCTTTTGTTTTTTCCGTAGTGCATTTTCAGTTTTTAGGTTTGCTGCCCCGTTGGATTTTGGGGGCTTTGCTGGGCTATATTTACTACTGGTCCGGCAACCTGCTCTTGGCTATGTGGGGGCACTTTGTCAACAACGGCGTGGCTTTGTTGCTTATGCGCTTTCAACAGCGTTTTTTTCCGGAGTTGGCGCCCGATGCTGTGCAGCATGTACATTGGGGCGTGCTGCTGCTTTCCTTGGTTGCCACCGGCGTAACGCTTTACTGGTTTGTGGCTGTCACCTTGCCTTTGCGCGAAAAGAGAACAAGCAAAAGGGATTTTTAAAACCTTTCTGTTTGCATATATTTGCCATAGACAAAAGTTTCAACGCATTAAACAATAACCATCATGAACGTACCTAATGATTTGCGTTATTCGCGCGAACACGAATGGATTCGCCTGGAAGGTGAAGTTGCCTATGTAGGCATTACAGACTTCGCTCAAAGTGAGTTGGGCGACATCGTTTACGTAGAAGTGAACACCGTGGGCGAAACACTCGAAGCCGGGGCTGTTTTTGGCACAGTAGATGCCGTAAAAACTACTTCTGACCTTTTCCTGCCTGTCAGTGGTGAAATTCTGGAAGTCAACCCTGCTTTGGTAGATGCGCCCGAGTTGGTAAACCAAGACCCCTATGGCGAGGGGTGGATAGTGAAAATCAAACCTACCAATTTGGCAGAATTGGATGAGCTGCTCGATGCAGAGGCTTATCGCGAACTGATAGGGGCCTAATCTAAAGCATGGAGTTTGTTCGCTACAACCTTTTTGGCATTTTATGGGGGCTGCTCATTGCCTTTTTGGTGCTTTTGCCCGGGCAAGAGATGCCCCCTACAGGCGATCTTCTGCTCTTCGACAGGGTGGCACATGCTTTTGTTTTTATGGTATGGGTGTTGATGCTTATTGTGGGGTTTTGCAAGCAAACTACTTTCCTTTACTTACATTATTATGCTGAACGGGTAGCCATCGCCACAGCCATTCTGTATGGTGCTTTGTTGGAAGTATTGCAATTTGCTTCGGTAGGGCGCACCTTCGAATGGGAAGATTTGCTGATGAATACAGTAGGGGTATTGTTGGGGTGGATGCTTTTTGTGCTTATTTACAAGCTCTGAGTGGGCTTGTTTAAAATTTGCAATCATAAAACCAATACAAATTTTTGTAATGCCTTACATGCAAAAAAGAAACTTTATTGGGGGCTTTATTGCTTTAAGCTGTCTTTTTTGTATATTTGGCAGAGTATAACGTATATAATTACAAATCAATCAGAGTATTATAAGAAGTTTTACACTGTTAAAAAGTTCAAAGCAAGGGCTATGGATTTAGAAAAAAGCAAACAGGAGACTCCGCGGCAAGCTCCGGAGAAAAACACAGAGGTGCCTCTGTATAAGAAGAATCCGGAAGTGGACCCGGAGCGCTATACAGGGCTATTCTTTGCCTTGGGGCTGGTGCTTTCGCTTTCACTGGTGCTGGTAGCTTTCAAGTGGCGCACCTATGAAAAGCAAGAAACTATTGAGCAAAAAGATATGGAGGAAGTATTTGAGGTAACCCTCGAGTACATTCCCCCTACGGTGCAGTTGCCACCCCCGCCTTCGGCTCAAATGGTAGAGCCCGAAGAGCCCGAGTTGGTGGAAGTGCCTGATGAAAAGAAGATAGAAGAAGTAGTAAAAATACAAGAGCAAGACACCCCGCCGGTGATTGCGCCGCCCGTGACTGACGGTCCTCCGGTTGTGGCACCGCCGCCCCCACAGGAACCCACGGGACCGGTAGAATCCTTTGCGGTGGATAATAGGGAGGAGTTGACGCAGGAACTCAACAGAATTCGCACCTATGTGCAAAAGAACGTGCAGTATCCCCGCGAAGCCAAAAGGCGCAATATTCAAGGAACTGTTTTTGTCAAATTTGTACTGAAAAAGGATGGAACTATTGGCGAAGTGGAAGTGCTGCGCGGTGGTGACTTAGGCGACGGCATCTTGGCAGAGGAAGTGATACGCGTGTTGAAAGGCACCAGCGGCTGGAAACCTGCCAAGCAACGTGGGCGCCCGGTAGATGTAAAACTGAATATGCCTATTACCTTTAGGCTAAAATAATGTGTGCTGAAAAGACAAACAAAAGCCACCTGTAATGGGTGGCTTTTTTGTTTTAACCAACCGGCTTAATTATAAGTTGGCTAAATATTTGTTTTTGCAGTATATAGTATGTTGTATTATGTTAAAAACAAGTAGGCATGAAAAAGAAAGAAAAATCCGGCTTTTTACAATCTAGCTTTTTGTGGTTATCCTTTGCTTTGGGAGTATTTTTATTTTTAGAGGCAGAGGAGGTTGAGAAAGTAGTCGGCAAGTACATTCCCTTTGGTGTGCAGTCACCGTCTTCGGCTCAAATGGTAGAGCCCGAAGAGCCCGAGTTGGCGGAAGTGCCCGATGAAAAAAAGAGAGAAGAAGTAGTAAAAATGCAAGAGCAAGACACCCCGCCGGTGATTGCGCTGCCTGTAACCGACGAACCGCCTGTGATAGCACCGCCGCCCCCACAGGAACCCACAGGACCGGTAGAATCCTTTGGGGTGGATAATGAGGAGGAGTTGCATCAGGAACTCAACAGAATTCGCACCTATGTGCAAGAGAACGTGCAGTATCCCCCCGAAGCCAAAAGGCGCCATATTCAAGGAACTGTTTTGGTCAGATTTGTACTCAAAAAAGATGGAACCATTGGCGAAGTGGAAGTGTTGCGTGGTGATAATTTAGGCGATGGGGCTCTGGCAGAGGAAGTGATACGTGTATTGAAAAGTACCAGCGGCTGGAAGCCTGCCAAGCATCGTGGGCGCCCGGTAGATGTAAAACTGAATATGCCTATTACCTTTAGGCTAAAATAATGTGTGCTGAAAAGACAAACAAAAGCCACCTGTAATGGGTGGCTTTTTTATATTCACCACAAGAAGGAGGTTGCGCTTCTTCTTTGTTCTTTTGCTTTTTTTATTACCCGCTATGGGCTTAAACAAGGGGTTTTTTTAAATTGAGACCAAAAGCCTAAGTATGGACATCACTGCTTTTTATGAAACCCTGCTTCAAAACCTGAATGAGGGCGTTCTCATTCTGAAAGAAACCGGCGAAGTGAAGTATGCCAATATGATTGTAGAGGAGCATTTGGGGTATCCGCCCGAGCGCCTCATTGGCAGTAGTTTCTTGAAGTTGCTCGACGACAAAGATGCCGCTTATTTTAGCCGCCGCCTGCAGGATGCCGTGGAACGCAAGCTGCCGTCTTTCTCCATGCAGCTTAAATTGCGCACACATAAGGGACGCCAGGTGCTTTGCAGCCTGCAGTTACGCAATTGTTTGGCATTGGCAGTGGTACATGGGTTTATAGTGTCTGTGTTTCCGTTGGAAGCCCCGGAAGGAAGAAGCACCGGCGCGCAAAACAAGCAAACAGAAACAAGCAAGCATGCTGCACTTTATGAAAGATTACGTCTGTTGATAGAACGCAACGAGCAGGCATCGGTATTACTGAACGAAAAAACGCAAGTGATAGCAGCCAATGCCGCTGCCTTTGAGCTCACCGGAAAGGTGATTGGGCGCCCGTTGCAGGAACACATTACTTTGCTGCGCTACTTGCCCACTACCGAACATGAACGTTTTCGCCATCTGCACGAGCAAAGCATGCGGGGATACTTGGGCGACATGACTTTCCCGAAGGGGAAGTACCTCATTAAATTGGACCTGATGCCCATTTGGGCTGCTTCGGGTGAAGTGGTCGCGGTTATGGTGCATATAAAAGAAGTCAGCCGGGAGGCTCAATTGCGTCAGGAGCTTGTGTATCAGCACCGGCTGCTTGAAGCTTTGGACCGGGCCAGTTCAGAAATGTTGATTCTGATTGACGAACAGCTGAAAATACGTTGGTTCAACCGGCAAGCGGTTAAAATGGCGCGCCTTTTCTTTGGAAAAGAGCTTAAGTTAGGCACTGACTGGGCTTCCTTGGTACAACTGAAAGACGAAGAAAAGGAAAACTATCTGCAGCAGTTGAAAGAGAACTTCAGTGGAGAAAGTTATTTTCAAGAAGCGAAGATTACCGACATTCACGGAGGGGCACACTGGCTGCAGCTGACCTACACGCCCATGGAGGCGGATGAGCGTAACATGATGATTATAAGCGCTCTGGATATTACTAAGGAGCGGGCGGCCAAAAAACGCCTGGCAGCACTTAACCGGCAACTGATAGAACAAAACAAAGAGCTGGCGCGTCAGGAAGCGGCTGCTCGTATGATGAACGAACAGCTGCGTAATCAACAAAAGCAGTTGAAACATGCTTTTGAAGAGCTGTCGCGCCGCAATTTTGAGCTCGACCAGTTTCTTTACAAGGTGGCGCATGACATCCGGGCACCCATTACTTCACTCAAAGGGCTGGTACATTTGATGGAGCAAGAAGGTGTTGCCCCGGCGCTGCAGGGCTATCTCGACCATATGAAGGGCAGCATTCGCCGCTTAGATGGCTTTATTCGCAATATGTACACCTATGCCAGCATAGAGCAAAAGCCGCTTAGTTTTGAACCCCTCGATTTTGAAGCGCTGCTTGCCGAAATAGCCTATGAGTTGAAAGAGGCACTGAATGAACGAAAGGTAACACTCGATTACAAAATACTGGGTAAGCAACAACCGTTTGCCGGCGATAAAGTGCGCTTGCATACCATATTGCACAACATCATATCCAATTCCATTCAATATGTCGATGAGAAGAAAGAGCGGCATGAAATTAAGGTGGAAGTACAGCTTTTGCCCCGGCTTGCCAAGTTAAAAATAGAAGACAACGGCTCGGGCATAGACCCACATTTGCAGGATAAGGTGTTCGATATGTTTTTCCGCGGCGATGAACGCTCCAAAGGGGCCGGGCTGGGGTTATATATCGTCAAACAAATTATTGAGCAGCTGCAGGGAAAAATAGAACTGAAAAGCAAGCCGGGCGAAGGCACTTCCATTGAAATAGAAATCCCCAATCAAGTATCTATAAATTAAATTATCAATTATGATAGCAGTTATACAACGAGTCTTGGAAGCGTCTGTAACCATCGATGGCAACAAGCATAGCGAGATAGGTAAGGGGCTACTGGTTTTGTTGGGGGTTGGGCAATCCGATACACCCGACGATGTAGAATGGCTGGCGAAGAAGGTAGTAAATATGCGCATTTTTGAAGATGAAGACGGCAAAATGAATCGCTCGCTTATCGAGGTACAGGGCGAATTGCTGGTGGTAAGCCAGTTTACTTTACATGCCTCTACCAAAAAAGGCAACCGCCCGTCTTTTATCGAAGCAGCACCGCCCCAATTAGCCATCCCTTTATATGAATCTTTTGTAGAGCAGTGTGCCCGCTTGATAGGAAAAGAAGTAAAAACAGGGGTGTTCGCCGCAGACATGAAAGTAGCCCTTGTCAATGACGGTCCGGTAACCATCATAGTAGATACAAAAAACAAACGCTAAGCTTATCGGCTCATTCCCGGTGTTTATCGAGCAAAAGAAGGCATTGATGGAAGTATTTCCTTCAATGTCTTTTTTTATTGCCTCATTTGCAAGAAGAAAACATTGGAATTGGTCTTTTTTTTGCTCAAGTGCAAAACGTAGATGTTTGAGAAAATGCTGATTAACAATAAAAAAGTAAGGCAAACTGCCATTTGGCAAAACTTTATTTGTTGAAAAATTTAAAAAGTGAAACTTTTAAACGGTTTTGTTATTTATAAATGATTGTTAATCAGTGGTTTGCGAGTAGGTTTTGTGAGGTGTATTTTAGAAAAAGTACTATATTTGCGCGGCAATCAAGCTAACTTTATTATATGGAAAACCTTTTGGGTTATTTATCTTGGTGGGGAATAGGGGCAGGCCTGTGGATTTTATGGCGAATGGCAATCACCTGGGTGCGCTACCAAGCACGCAACTTGCAATATCAATGGCAGCGTGTGTGGTATAGCCGCCTGAACCTCTTCCTTCAAAATGAGTACAAATTGCTGCTTGTTATAAGCTTTTCGATATTTGTACTCAGTCTGGTGGCTCAAATTTATCATGTAGAGCCCGAAGCCTTCACCCACTTTTTCTGGGTTGCTTTTGCTGCTTCTTTTCTGTTAGAGGGAGTAGAGTATTGGGTACGGAAGCGCGACCCGGGGCGTGGCTTGCGCAGCGAGTTGGCAAAAGCATTGTTGATACTCAACAGCCCTTTGAGTATCATGCGTTTGCTGGTACTGGGCTTGCTTTTTCCTTTTGCCTTGCTGCTCAAAGAACCGCAAGCGGCACACGATATTGCCATATTGGTAGTGGAGCTTACTACCTATGCACTGGGAGCTGCTTTGCCTGTGCTTAGCCGCAAACTTTGGCAATATGGCACCCGTCGTGAGGCTGTGAACAGCACCTTCGATGTCTCAATGATGAGCATCGAGCGTTTCGACGCCTTGTTGGTAAACTTCTTCTCTGCATTATTGCTGGTAAGTGCCCAACTGGACCTGCCGTTCAGTCCGGAAGCCCTTGCCTCTGCCAAGCCGCTGGCTATAGTAGGGGTGGCATTGCTGTTCACCGGCGTCTTGTTGATTTCTGCTGCCATGAAGGTGTATCGTCGCTATCGCGGACGCGGCTATTGGCGTGTGAAGCTGGCAGGCGGACTATTGATGGCAGCGTGGCTGTTGTTTATCAGTCACTATACTTTGCCTGACTATTGGTTAAGCCACTTGGTAGTTTACCGCAAGCAAGATTTGCAAGTGGCTTTGTTGGCTTCTTTGCTTGTGAGCTTTACCACCACTTATATTATCGCCCTTTATCGTTGGGTGCAGCAGCAGTACACACACCATCTGGTAAAACGCCCCGTATTGCATCGTTTGCTTACCTATAGTTTGCGCTTTTTAATTACGGCGCTGTGTGTATTGGCCGTGCTTGCTTTCGTTGCCTATGCTTACCGGCATTTGGGGCTCCTTGGCTTGTCGCTAAGTTTTGGCGTGTTGCTGGCAAACATAGATACCAAGCTCAGTTTAGACATTGCCCCTTTGTGGGAGGCGGAACGTCCCAAGAAAAAACTTGCAGGACTTGGGGTGGGAGACTAAACAGGCTTTTTGCATATCGAACATATAAATTATCAGTAGGCAAAAGTAGTTTTGGTTGATGTGGCTTCCCCTGCACAGGGGGAAGCTTTTGTTTTTTATCTTGATTGCTTGGACTACTGCCATGCAGTGTCGTATAATTGCAAAAAATATTGACCTTGATAAGAGAAACTGATTGCATATCATGAAGAAAGAAGTACAATTACATGACCGCCATTTTGAACTTTTTTTAGATGCCGAAGCCATTCAGGCAAAGGTAAAAGCGCTGGCAGAGCAAATCAGGAAGGATTATGACGGAAAGCCGCTTGTTTTATTGTGTGTGCTGAGTGGGGCCTTTCGCTTTGCAGCCGATTTGGCGCGTTATTTAAACGACCGTACCGAAATAGGATTTATCAAGGTGCAGTCCTATGAAGGCATGATGAGCAGCGGGCTGGTGCGTGAACAACTGGCGGCTACTGTCAGTTTGTCGGGAAAGCATGTGTTGCTCGTAGAAGATATTGTTGACACAGGGACAACCATTCGCTTCTTGGTAGAAAAAATTTACCAAAAAGCCCCCGCTTCCTTAAAGATAGCCACGCTATTGTTGAAGCCGGATGCGTTGAAACACCCGGTGCAAACAGACTACGTGGGCTTTGAAATTCCCAACCATTTTGTGGTGGGCTATGGCCTTGACTACGAGGAGCAGGGGCGTTGTCTCAATGATTTATATGTGTTGAAAGCATAAGTTTATTCTCTTGCTGGCAAAGGAGCCACCGGCAAGCCGGCAAAGCCTGCCTCGCTGACCGACTGCACGGCAAATAAGTAATGATCCTTGGAATAAGGGAGGCGTATGGCGGTATCCTTGGTATCGATGTGCTGTTCCCACTGCGGCGCTTCGGTCGAGCGAATCAATACACGATAATAAGCAGGGCGTGGCCCGGCAACAGGGGCTTGCCACCGCAGTTCGGTGTGGTTGCTAAGTCCGCTGACAGACATGCTCACGTTTTGTGGGGCGGCCGGTGCCCATGCCAAAGCGGCAGCCGTAAGCACATTCAGCACGGTGTTCTTGCGCAGGTAGTCAAAATCCATGAATTCAGGTAAGTCGCCATAGCGGATGCCTTTTTCAGTACGCACATTTTGGTGTTGATGAGTAAAATCTTCATTTTCTTCACATACCCGGATAGCGGTAAAACCGGCTTCATTGAAAGGGGTATGGTCACCGCCGCGTAAAAAGCGATCTTTTCTGTACACCATGCGCACCTCAAGGTGTGGGATGTGTTTCCGGGCAATATCTGCCATGTAACGGGCCAACTGCCGGCTGGAACTTTCATTTTCATACCCCAACAGGCGCAACAGACGCACTGTTTGTTCATCGGCAGCGGCGGGAATGCCTTCGCTAAAAACACGCACCCGGGTATTCTGCCGAATGCCCAGCTCCGAAGAATAACTGTTGCCTACAATATCGTTGTTGAGTACTGCCACAATTTCCCAACCTTCTTGTCTGGCTTTCTGTGCCAGATGGCGTGAACCATACAAGCCCTGCTCTTCGCCCGAGAACAGTACAAACAACAGGCTGCAGGGAAATTCATATTGAGAGAGCACACGGGCCGCTTCCATAACCAACGCACAGCCCGAGCCGTCGTCGTTGGCACCCGGTGCATCTATTGTAGCATCCATGACATCCGAGGCGCGGGAATCCAAATGAGCAGTAATAAGAATTACACGCCGGTCGCCGGTGTCGGTGCCGGGTAGCCAAGCCATTACATTTTTCATCTCTACTTTGTGTGGAATACGTCTGCCATCCGGCTCTACGGTGAAGGCATCGAAGCTTACCTGCAGGCGCGGGGAGTAACTCTTGAACTGTTGGTAAGCCCAGCGGCGGGCAGCGCCTATGCCCCTTCGGGCGCCGGTTGTGTCGCTAAGTGTATGGCGTGTGCCGAAAGACACCAGCTTTTCTACCGTTTGCCGGAGTTGTTGGGCAGAAACTGCCTGCTGCAGCAGCTGCAGGTCGGCGGTTGTTTGTGCAAGTGCATAGCTGCTTATACAGCTTATCAATAGAAGGGTAAACCGGTACTTCATATTCGTTTTTGTTTGGTTTTATGCTGTTTTACTTAACGAAGTGTTTTGTTCTTTTATTTTTTTGAGAAATTATTTTGTGTGTAAATGGTTTTTTGTTACATTGTATTGTAATTATCAAAAAAGCCCGCATGCTCTCACTGTATGAAAGTTTGGTTCATTCGAAAGGCAGCCTTCAAGAAAAAGAAGATTGCCTGGAAATAACCTTTGTGGGCTTTCCGGAGAAAGCCACGGTTGAGGGCCTGTTGAAAGCGTTCGAAGCGCAAGTGTACGCAGGGAAACCCAAGCAATGGTGGGTATTTGACTTTTCCGGATTGTCGTTGCTTGATTGGGCATCTTTTGAGTTGCTGGGCAAAACCTTGAATAGCCTGGCAAGCGCTAAGCCACCTGTAAATGGGATGGTTTTCATAGTGCCTGAAAACCCTTTTGTGCGTGTATGGCTTGAAGAGGAACTAAAAGAAATAGAGGATATTGTTTTGACAGCTTACTTCGATTCTTGCAAAGAAGCCCGTCTGTTTATGAACCAAGTGCTTTAAAAACAACGCACATGCTTATGATGAAACACTGACTGCTTGCTCAATACCCGGTTGCACAACCGGGTATTTTTTTATAACTTCAGTCAAGAAATATTAAAAGTACCATGGTTCTTCCCGAGACGGTCATCCATCTGTTGATTAAGTTGTGTGGCATACGCAAGCAGCTGCGCTGGCAGATTTATTGCAACTATGTGGATGCCGCCGGAAGAAGCATCTTTCATATTGTTCTCTACGATACGGAACGTAATAGTCAATTTGCAAAAATTACTTTTTATGCCGACAGCCTGGAAGTGTTGCAGTGCCACTATGCAGGCTACAAAGCCGATATGCCTGTGGAACTCACAGATTTGCTGCTCGATTTGATTTATTTTGAAATGGAGCAGGCGCGGGCTTCTTGATTTTACGGCTATTTGTTTGCATGAGTCAGATAGAGTAAGTATTTTAATGAAAAAGCTTTTGCTGTTATCTTAAACAAGCTACTCATGCGACAAGTCAACTGCTTTCTTTTTTTGTTTTTGAACTGTGGGTGGGCGCAGCAACCGCCGCGCATGACCATCCGCACGCCGGAATTTGAAAAAATAGCAGCCGGGCAAAAAGCATGGATACTGGCAGATACGCAGGCACGCTATCAGGCAAAAGAGCTGCTGGCACATCCGGAAAAGTATCCTTTTGCACCGGCAGGAACAGAAAAACCCAACTATGGTTATACTGATGCGATATTGGGCAAGCAGGAGCTACAGCAGGTTTTTGAGCAGTGGAAAGGCGACAGGAAACAAATAGACGATGTGCCGGTTGTTGGGCTGAAAGTAGAAAAAGAAGTGCTTGTCCGCCATGCCCCGCAAAATGTAACTTCCAATGTACTGTAAACGATAACCATTGATTACTTTATGAAAGTAGTTGTAAACCTGCTGTTCGCTTGTGTTTTTTCCATCGTATGCAGCCACACATGGGCGCAACTGTCCCGTTGGGAAGCAGTGCGTACCGGCGATATACAAACCTATGTAAGCTTAACCGAACACGCTTTTTATTTGGAAGACCCCACAGCTGCGCTCAACATACGGCAGGTAGCCTCGCCGGCTTATGCCGGTAAGTTTCAACCGGTAGGGGCAAGCAACCTGAATGCCGGCTATACTGCTTCGCGCTATTGGATACGCCTGGTGCTGGAAAACCCTACCGATGAGGTGAAAGACTACTTTTTGGAACAGGCTTACCCTCTTATCGATACCGTAGCGCTTTATGAAATCGACGAAATCGGAAATATCACAGAGCGCTTGGGCGGCGATATGGTACCACGGCACCTGGCAGAGGTTGATTTCCGGCACCCTGTCTTCCGTCTGCAGTTGGCGCCTTTTGAAAGAAGAATTTTATATATGAGCTTTCGCACGGAGGGGACCATGAGCATTTCTTTACGCCTGTGGAACCCCGAAGCCTTCCTTGATTACGTGGCGGACAATCAGCTGGGCTTTGGTATTTACTATGGCATCATGCTGGTGATGCTACTGTACAACCTGGTGATATTTTTCTTTTTGAGGGACCGGGTTTATCTGCTCTATGTGCTGAATATTTTTGCTATCATGTTTTTTCAAGCAGAATACACAGGCTTTGCTTTTCAATATTTTTTGGGAGAACTTCCTTGGCTCAATCACCGCTTGTTCCCCGCTTCTATTGCTGTTTTAGCCGGTTCGGGCATTGCCTTTGCCTATCGCTTTTTGGGGGTGGGGCAGCTCTCAAAACACCTGAAAAAGCTTTTTTGGGTTTTGTTGGCAGTAGTAGCTTTAGAGTTCTGTCTGGCCTGGTTGCTGCCACATACGCTTTCCAACAGAGTCAATGCGGCAAGCAGTATTTTGATGGTTTTCGTGTTGATTGGAGTAGGCATATATGCCTTGCAGCGAGGGGTGGCAGTGGCTCACTTTTTCTTGTTGGCTTGGAGCTTTTATTTATTGGGCGCCCTGATGACTCTTTTCCGTGCTTTTGGTTGGCTGCCTACCAACTTCTTTACTTTTTACAGTATTCAAATAGGCTCGGCGCTGGAGGTTATATTGCTGGCACTGGGTTTGGCTTACCGGATAGATTTGCTGCGGCGCGAAGTAGCCGAAAAAGAGCGGCGCGCCCGCGAAGCGGAAGAGGAAAAAGCCCGCTTGATGCAGGAGCAAAATTTGCGCTTGGAAGAGCTTGTAGAGGAGCGCACCCGGGCATTGGAGCAAACCAACCGGCGCTTGACCGACAGCATCCGTTATGCAAAACGCATACAAGAGGCCATTTTGCCTCACAAAGAAGCCATACTTCGCTGTTTCCACGATGCGTTTATTTTCTTTCAACCGCGCGATATTGTGTCCGGTGATTTCTATTGGTTTGCCGAAACAGAAGACAGGGTGCTGGTGGCTGCGGTAGATTGCACCGGGCATGGGGTGCCGGGGGCTTTCATGAGTCTTATTGGCAATACTTTGCTCAATCAGATAGTGTATGAGCGTGGCATTACACGCCCTTCCGAAATCTTGCGACAACTGCACCATGAGGTGCGCACCGCTCTTAAACAAGAAGAGGGCACCGGCAGCGACGGCATGGATTTGGCGCTTTGCTGTTTTCACAAAGAACTGCAAGTCATCGAGTTTGCCGGGGCCTATAACCCCTTGTGGTATGTGGCCGATGGCGAATTTTTCGAAGTAAAGGGTGATAAAATGCCCATAGGGGGAATCCGGCGGGGAATAGACCGCCATTTTACCAATCACTTGATAGATATCAGCCGTTATCAAAATGTGGAGTGCTTTCTGTTTTCCGATGGCTTTGCCGACCAGTTCGGTGGTCCCAAACGCAGAAAATACATGCTAAAGCGCTTTCGTGAGACCATCTTGCGCGCATCAAAAGAGTTTGTGAGTGCCAAATCGCAGCATTTGTTTTTGCACAAAGAGTTCGAAGAGTGGCGGGGCAATGAAAATCAGGTAGATGATGTGCTTGTCATGGGCTTGCGGGTGAAATGGGAAGGCAGGTATGCGGTGCAGAGGGAATCATAAGTGCATAGTCTTTTAAAATTTTTCTACCGGAAGAAATCAAATGGTTTATGCGATACGTTCACACCAATTTGATAGCCAAAGACTGGCGCCGTTTGGCAGATTTTTATATCAATGTATTTGGCTGTGTGCCTGTGCCCCCCGAGCGTCATTATGAAGGGGAAGACCTGGAGCGTGCCACCGGCATAGAAGGGGCTATTTTGGAGGGCGTACATCTGCGCCTGCCCGGTTGGGGGGAAGAGGGACCTACGCTTGAAATTTTTTCATATAACAACCTACAAGAAAGCCTGCCCGTTGCGGTGAACCGTCCGGGCTACACCCACATTGCCTTTGAAGTGGCGGACGTAGCGGCTATCCGCCGGAAAGTGATAGCGCATGGGGGCAGTGCCGTGGGCGATATTGTAACGCTTACGGCCCGCAACGGTGCAAAAGTAACTTGGTGTTATATGCGGGACCCCGAGGGAAACATGATAGAATTGCAGCGTTGGAGTAAGCCCTAACGCATCCGTCCAATCAGCCATAAGACCAGAGACAGCAGCAGGCTTAAGAGCAGGGAGCTGGCCAAGGGGAAGTAAAAGGTAAAGTTTTCGCGCTTAATGATGATGTCGCCGGGCAGTTTGCCAAAAGAAAAGAAGCGGCCGGCAGCCCACCACAACAAGCCCAATAAAAACAAACTGCCCCCTACCAGCATGAGCCATTTGCCTATGTTAGGTGTATCCTGCATTGCGTCTTTGTTTTTTTGCTTTCATAAAACGCTTTGCAGCGGTGCAATGGTTCGCAACTTTATGTTTTTGCACCGCTTGGCTGCACAGAGGTGTGCTCTTTGGGCTTGTCTTCATAAAGAATGCGTACGGCAGGGCTTTCTGTGTCTTCATACTGCCCACTGCGTACAGCCCAAAAGAAAACGCCTACAAACAAAGCAGCTACCGTTGTGCTGACCAAGACCAATAAAATAATTACAGACATGGCTACTGTTTTTTGGGGTTAATTTTAGAAAAATGCCTGAAGCCCAACCATTGAGCACCAAGCGTGGCTACCACTACCACCGATACCGAGCTTAGCGGCATCAAGATGGCTGCTATTACCGGCGACAACGCACCACTCACTGCCCAGGAAATACCTATCAAGTTATAAATGAGCGAGAGTGCCAGGTTGGTATATACGACATAGCGGCTTGCGCGCGCATATCGTAAAATATGGGGCAGTTGCTCGAAGGCATCGGCACGAAGCAGGGCATCACAGGCAGGCGAAAAGGCATGTATCTCTTCCGAAATGGCCATGCCCACGTCGCTTTGCTGCAAGGCGCCCGCATCGTTCAGTCCGTCGCCCAGCATCAACACCTTTTCGCCGGCTTGTTGGCAACTTTCAATAAAGCGGCTTTTGTCGTGCGGGCTTTGCTCCAAGTGCATTTCTTCCGCTTTGAAAAACGGACTGAACAACTTGGCACTGTGGGCATGGTCGCCGGACAAAAGACTGAGCCGGTACCCCATGGTGCGTAACGAGCGCAACACTTCGCCCAGCCCTTGACGATACACCGGACGCACCCGGAAGAAACCGGCTATCCGCGTATTGATGGCTACATACACATAGCTTTCGGCACTTTGGGGCGCGGCGGACAAACCCACAAAAGCGGCGCTGCCCATGCGAACGATGTCACCGGCTATTTCGGCTGCGATGCCGGCACCTTTTTGTTCGCGAAAGTTGCTTACTTCCAGCAGAGGAATGTTGCCCAGCAGTTGAGCGATGCTGCGACTCAAGGGATGCGAAGACTGTGCCACCAGAGAAGCCAAAAGTTGTTTTTCTTTGTGGTTGAGCGGCTGCCCTTGCCATTCCACATCGCTGTGGCTGCTCTCCGTCAAGGTGCCTGTTTTGTCCATGACGATATGTTGCACTTCGCGCAAGCGCTCAATTATCTCTTGGTTACGAACAAACAGCCCCCGTTTGGCAAGTACGGTCATGGCGGCACCCAAGGTAAAGGGCGTGGAGAGCGAAAGTGCACAAGGACAAGCCACAATGAGCACGGCACTGCCCACCATCCACCAATGCGGGCTATCCGGCGAAAGCCAGTACCAAATGACAGAAGACAGCACAGCCAGTGTCAGCGTGGCGAAGGTGAAATACTGTGCCACCACATCTACAAAACGCCTTTGAGCAGGGCGTTCTTTGCGGAAGTTGTCCCAAAGCGATACCAGGTAGCTTTGCTCTACGGACTTTTCTACTTGCACTTCAATGGCTTGTCCTATCACCTTGGCACCGGCATAGAGGCGCTCACCTTGGTGAGCTTCCACCGGACGCGATTCGCCCGTTACGAAGCTGTAGTCCAAATAAGCCTTGCCACTAAGCAGCACGCTGTCGCAGGGGAGCACCTCTTCGTGATGCAGCCGCAGCACATCACCTTTTTCCACTTGTCGTATAGGCACGCTGCGGTAATAGCCCTGTGGGCTTTTGCGCTGTACGGCAAGGGGGAAATAAGAACGGTAATCCCGCTCGAAAGAAAGGTGTTCGTAGGTTTTGTTTTGTATCCACTTGCCGATGAGCAGGAAGAAAACCAAGCCGGCCAGGCTGTCCCAATAGCCGGCTTGACCGGCCACAAAGGTATCGTAAGCACTGCGCAATAAAAGCGCCCACATGCCCAGTGCCAGGGGGACATCCAAGCTTAGCTGCCGGTCTTTGCCCGAAAAGAAGTTGCGCAACGAGTGCCGGGCACCACGCAGGTAGTCGCTGCCCCCGTAAAAGAAAGCCGGGAGCGCCAGTGCGGCATTCAAATATTGAAAAAAGCGCAGGTATTGCCCTTCTACAATCTCTTGCAGGGAGAAGTATTCCGGGAAGCTTAGCAGCATGATATTGCCGGCACAGAAGCCGGTCAGCCCCAGTTTCCAGTACAAGCGGTAATCGGTAGTGGGGCGCTTCTCTTCTGCCGCTGCATTGTCCATACGTATCAGAGGCGCATAGCCCAGGCGTGCCAGCAATACGGCTACCTCTTTGAGCGACAAGACATCCGGACGGTAATGCAATTGCAATACTTTTTTGGAAAAGAAAAGGCGCGCTTCTTCTATGCCCTCTTGCAGGCGGGGCAAATGCTCGAGCAACCAAATGCAAGAACTGCAATGAATGGTGGGAATATAGAGGCGCACTACCGCCAACTGTTCGTCGCGATAGTCAAGCAAGCTGTTTACCACCTCTTCGCTGTCAAGAAAAGCGTATTTATCTTCCCAGCTGTCGTGCTCTATCTTTACGCCCGCGCCCTCGCTCAGCTTGTAATAGTCGCAGAGCCCGTTGTCTTGCAAAAGACGATAGGCAGCTTCGCATCCTTGACAACAAAAGACTTTGTCGTCGTAGTGCAAGGCAGTAGATTCGCTACATGCATCACCACAGTGATAGCACCGCAGTTGTTGTTTTGTCTTTGCCATATAATGTGTGTCTGCTTCTAAGGTATCGAGAACGAAGCTACACACATTCAAACAGGGGCACAATGACAGCGGTCAACTGCCTGTTTGGTTCCGGTAAAACTTTTTCAGTTTTCTTTTAACATGCAAAAACCTGTAAATACCTACAAGCAACAGACAAGGCGCCAACACCAGCAAAGCCCATCCCAATTCCCTGACTTCCTGAAGCACTTCTACCTTCAGTATGGCAAAGCCGGAGCTAAGAAAGACTACAAAAGTGCGAAAGTAAGCCAAAAAAGTGCGCTCATTGGCCAGCTGCGTTCTTTGCAAAGCCAGCCGGTCGGTCAGTTTCAGAGGTTGCGTATTGTTTGGGTCCATTGTTTGGTTTTGGGGTGTGGTCGTCATGCGAAAGAATTAAAAATGCAGTATAAAGTGTTGTTTAGGTTGTTTTTGCCGTAAGAAAAGCAGCCCACAGCGAAACAAGTCAATGCTAATGCCAAACTGTGCCTGCCGGTGTAGCTTTTTCCATGCCGTTTCCATTCCGGCAGACCAATGGATGTCATCCAAAACCACCAGGCTGTCTTCGTGCAAGTAAGGCAAGCACTGCTCTACATAACGCATGGTCGGTTCATAACGATGGTTGGCATCTATGTAAAGCAGGTCGATGCGTTGTATGCCGGGCAGGTGCTGCGGAAGTGTCTCGTCTATGTTGCCTTCTATGGTTGTGATGTTGTGCAAGTTCAGTGAACGAAAATTCTCTTGGGCTACTTGCAGCAGACTGCTTTCGCCTTCGAATGTATATACGCGCGCTTGCGTGGATGATTTGGCTAAATATGCCGTAGCAATGCCCACATGCGTGCCCAATTCTACGATGGTGCGGGCGTGCATGTAAAGAGCAGCCCGAAAGAGCAACCTGCCCAGTTTGGCAGGGGCTGCGGCACGCTTTACCAGCTTATACAGCCGTTTGTCCGACGGATGGCGAGAGCCTGCCCCGAAACCTTTTAATTCCAATAGTCGATGGTCTTGCAAAAGCCGGCGGCGTAGTTGCTCTATCTCGTCGAAGGCATAGTAAGCTTCCCGTGCTTTGATGACCTTCAAATAAAAATCGAAAACAAAGGGCGAGTGAAGACTATGTTCGTCTTTGGCACGCAACAAATACTGCAGATAAGCACTCAGCATGGGCATGTTTCAAGTGTAGGACAATCGGACGGGCAATTTAAGAAAAACTCACGCGCGGTGGTTAAACAAAAACAGCTTGAGCCATGCAGGCAGTGTTTTGCCAAAAGACAGCTGCCGGGGCAGCGCGCCGGAGCGGCTACACGGCGGGTGTCTAAGCCTTAAAAGGAAGACTGCCGGGCGGAAGAAGCGCCGGGCATCGTGTAGAGACGTTCAAGTATTTGGCGTTCGGTGCGGCTCAAAGCCAAATCGGCATACATCTTTTTACGAGTAGGATACATCATGGCAAAGAAAACCACCACGGCCAGGGCGGCCACAAAGAAAAACCAATGCTGTGTGACGCAAAAGGCAAGCAATACAAAAAGGATGGTTCCACTCACAACACCATAGGTAACCATGAGCATTTGGCTGTATAGCTTCACCTTTTTTTCTATTGAAGACGTACTTTGTATGCTTTTTAACTTGGTTTGTGCCAGTATGCGTACAGCCATTACCATGGCAAGCGTGAGCAGGGGCACCAATATACCAAAGGCTATATTGAGTGCCGGGTGAGGGTGCAGTACATGCTCTATTTCAATCTCGAAATAACAGAAAGCGGTAAATACAACTTGTGCTATGAGCAACAACAAGTGGGTGCGGTGTATTTGCTGCATACAACGGTCAACCAAAAGCTGCTTTTTCATGGCGGGAAACAGGTTTTTTTATATGTAACACACCGGGCGGCAAGGAAGTACTTGCAAGCATGCTTTGTTACAAGGCATTTGCTTCTTTCTCTATTTCATCCATTTCTTCTTGCGACAGCGCCAAATCATTTTGCATCTTCGCTTTGGAAGGAAAGGCTCTGAGCAATACGGCTATCAGAAGAATTGCCGGTATGAAGAACCAAGGGTTTTTATTGATAAAGCCTAAGACAGCAGAAATCATGGTGCCCCCTTCGAGGCCTGCCCAAAGCACCAACAGTGCCACTTGATAACGCTTTGCTTTGACAGCAGGCGATGCCGCTGCCTTGGCGCTTTCTGTCAATTTTCTTACTACCACCATATAAATGACCGCCGGCGACAACAAGGCGAAGCTCAAAATATACAACATGATGGGACTGTTGGTCGGAGCGCCGGCCGGGGTGTTACCGCCATTGGTCAAGAAAAAAAGTACGGCTGTTACGCCGGTAGCGCTTATGCTGATGGCTTTATGAATAAACGATAGTCTGCCAAAATAGCTTTTGAAAGGAGATGGCTGCCCGGTCATGGTACGTTTGTTTTTTTTCATATTAGGAAATAAAAAACGCATCTACAATGAAAGTGGCAACTTTATGCCTGTTTTTTTAGAGGTTCAGGCGTACTGTCTGCCGGTTGCCGGCGCCGTCCCACACATGCAGCTCAAAACGGCCCCGTAGTGGCTCTTTTCGTTCCGGGTCAGTCCATAGGGTGCGGTTTTTAGACTCATATTCCATCAATAGAAACTGACCGTTGAGGTAGGCTTCGAAGCGCTCAATGCCTGCCAGGTTATCACTTACACGGAAAAAGAGTTGCCGGGTGGTGCGACGCAACAAATGCACGGCAGGGGGCTGCCGGTCTTCTATGAGCCGGTATTCGCCCAAGCGCTGCGCTTCAAAATACAGGCTGTCGCCTGCTTGGCGTACTGCTTCCACCTTCGAAAGCCGGCTTCCGTTTACATAATACAAGCACTCGCCGGCCCTCAGAGGCCTTCCCGGCGCATAAGCCACGGTGATGGAGTGTGCCAGCAGTTGGCGGGCTTCACCAATTTGCAGCTGTCCCGGTGCCGTTTCGTCCACTTTCACGTATAGCGGAGCATAGCAGCTGTATGGATGCACATATAAGCGCAGCTTGGGGAAGTGCAGTGTATCGGCTTTGCCGGCAGGTAAAAGACGATACGGAAAGTAAAAGCGTTCCGTACCGGCTTCAGCCCAGTCAGGGGTGCCGTCGGCGATGTCCCACAGATAAACAGCCTTGGGGTAGCTGATGGCTGCCAGCGGTACTTTGAAAGGCAAGCCATTGCGATAGACCAGCAAAAAAGGGGGTGGCTCACCAATGCCGCTGAGCCTCATGTGCAGGCGCCCGTGCTCTTCAATATCCCAGTCGAGGCGGGGGGTGGCTACGATGGGCAGCTTGACAGGCGTGACGGCCTGCGGCTTTTGCCCGTAAAGCCGCAAACGGATGCTGCTTTCATTGCCACCGGCATCCTGCAACACGATGCGCACCTCATAGTTTTTCCCTGCTTCTATTTGCAGAATGCCGTCACCTTGATAGATGCCCAGCCGGTTGTCAGGGGTCAGGTAACAGCGTTGAAACAGCGCTCTTGTTTTGAGATATACATCATAGTTGATGTGCCGGTTGATAGAAAAGGTTTCGCCCATGGGGAAATCATCGAGTCGCCAGGCAAACAGCTGTTTGCCGTTCACTTCCAAACGCAGGCTGCGTATGGCATAACGGTGTTGGGCGGCCGTCATGTAATCCCATGCGCTTACTTCCAAGCCTATGGCACCGTAAGCACTGATGGCGTGAGGCACTTCATATTGCCCATTGCCTTTGTGCACTACAGCAAACACACGGCGCTCGATGCCTTGTTGTATGCGGCTGTGGGCGCGCAAAGGCATGATGGCCACTGCCTGCACATGTGGCGGGCGCCGGTCGGGCATCAGCCACGGGAAGAAGCGCTGAGGGTCCAATACGTTGTCATTGACATTGCGTATTTCATAATGCAGGTGTGGACCAAATGAAAAGCCGGTGTTGCCCACATAACCTATTACTTCCCCTTTTTTGACAGGCAACCGTTCAGGCAAAGGAAACAGCTCTACAAAAAACGATTTTTGGGCATATTGTGCTTTACGCACATATGCTTTGATTTTGGGGGCAAAGTCGCTCAAATGGGCATATACGCTCATGTGGCGGCTTTGAGGGTGAAGCAAATACACCACCTGCCCGTATCCACTGCTCGATACCTTTATCCGGCTCACATAGCCGTCGGCAGAAGCATAGACAGGGGTGCCTATGGGCGCCCGTATGTCTAAACCACCGTGAAAATGGTTGTTGCGCAGCTCGCCCATATTGCCCGTAAGGTAGCGGTACTCTTCGGGCAACGGATAAAGCCAGTCCGTTCTGTATTCCGAAGGCTGAGCCGGCAGCAGCCTGCCCGGAACAAGCAGGCAGGCCGTGAGCAGCAGACGCCACACAAGCCGTGAAAAAAGCATAGGGTGAGGGGTTATTTAATTTCGAAATCCAACATTTTACGCCCTTCCAGATAGGCGGTCAGGCGATCGCCGATGGCCACGGGGCCTACGCCCGAAGGCGTGCCGGTGAAAATAATGTCGCCGGTTTTAAGTGTGAAAAAGCGCGAGAGGTAGGCAATGAGGTAGTCTATTTTAAAAATCATCATCGAAGTGTTGCCTTTTTGGCGCACTTCACCGTTCACTTCCAAATGGAAGTTGAGGTTTTGCAGGTCGGCAAACGTTTCTTTCGGAATCCATTCCGAAACAGGTGCCGAGCCGTCGAATCCTTTGGCTATATCCCAAGGGTAGCTGTTTTGTTTGAGCTTGGCTTGTATGTCGCGCGCCGTGAAGTCAATGCCCAAGCCTACGGCGTCATAGTATTTGTGGGCAAATTGTTCTTCTATGTGCTTGCCTTCTTTGCATATACGGACGATGACTTCCACTTCGTGGTGTATTTCTTTGCTGAAATCCGGGTAGTAGAAGGGGGCATTGTTGCGCAGAAGTGCAGTGTCGGGCTTTAGAAAAATCACCGGTTCACCTGAAAACTTATCGTAGGCGCTTTTCATTTCTTCGATGTGCGCCGCATAGTTTTTACCTACAGCCAGTATTTTCATAGAATTTGCGTTTGTTTTTGGCAAGAGATGATACACAAACTTAGAAAAAGAAAATCAAATGCAGGCAGCCAAAAAAATAAAAGGCTGCTCATTACGGAAACAGCCTTTATTTTGATAGCGCGAATGCATTTGTGGTGATTTATTCACCGTGCAGCCAAGCTTTTTTGGCAAGCAGTTCTTCTTCGGTTTCTTCGTAGTCGGGGTCTTCCACGCAGCAGTCCACCGGGCACACAGCCGCGCATTGGGGTTCTTCATGGAAGCCTACGCACTCGGTGCACTTACCGGACACAATGTAGTAGAACTCATCCGACAAAGGGGGCTGTGGTTCATGAGCATCCACCACGGTGCCGTCTTCCAGTTCTACTTGCTCGAGAGCGGTGCCATCTGCCCAGCGCCATTCCACACCACCTTCATAAATCGCCGTGTTGGGGCATTCCGGTTCGCATGCACCACAGTTGATGCACTCATCTGTTATCATTATAGCCATAGCAATCAGTCATTTTAAGATTATCGGTTGAAAAAGTCATTGTCTGTACAAAGTAACTAAACCCTGAACAAACAAAAAAGTTTCTTACCGGCAGCTTTTTATGATGATGCTTTGGCTGTTATTTCTTTCAGCGAAAAACGGTACACCTTGCGCGAGGGCACCAGCCAAAGTAAAAGAAAACCTATCAGGAAAAAGCACATGAGAGCCAGCACACTGTTGCGCATGGTGCCGGTGAGGTCGTCTATAAAACCATAAGTAAAAGTACCCAACACAATGGCCAGCTTTTCACTGATGTCATAAAAACTGAAATAAGAGGCGGTATCGTCGGTGTCGTCGGGCATGAGCTTGGCATAGGTAGCCCGTGCCAGTGCCTGCGTGCCGCCCATGAGTAAGCCCACCACCGCAGCCAAACCATAAAATTGCCATTCGGTGTATGTGTAGTAAGCAGCCACACAAACCCCCACCCAAACGATGAGTGCTATTTGCAGGGCACGCACATTGCCCCATAAGGAGGAAATGTAAGAAAACAAATGCGCGCCGGGCACCGCAATCAGCTGCAAAATGAGAATGGTGATAATGAGCTTGTCGGCAGACAGCTTCAGTTCATTGGTGCCAAAAAGAGTGGCTACGTACATCACCGTTTGCAAGCCCATGGTAAAAAAGAAGAACGCCAACACAAAGCGCTTGAGCAGCTTTTGGTATTTGATTTCATGAATGACTTTACGCAACTCACGCAAGCCGTTCAAGATCCAGTGTTTGGTATCGTCGTGGCGGCTATGGTCGTTGGGCAGCCCCCGGAAAGTGATTTGTGCAAAGCCCATCCACCATAAACCCGTAAGCACGAAGGCAAGGCGGGAAGCCGTGCCACTGTCGATGTTGCCAAACCACTGCGGCTGCAAGATGGGCAACAAGCAAATCACCAGCAGCAATACACTGCCCACATAGCCCCAGGCAAACCCACGGGCACTCAAACGGTCATAATCTTCTTCCGGGGCAATGCGAGGCAAGTAGGAATTGTAAAAAACAATGCTGCCGCTAAAGCCCACCAAGCCCAGCAAAAAAGCACCCAGTCCCCAAGGCAGGCTGTCGATGTCTTCGAAGAAATAAAGCCCCATGCAGGCAAGGCTACCCAGATAGCAGAACAGCTGCATGAATTGTTTGCGCCAGCCGCTATAATCCGCAATGGCTGTTAAAAAAGGCGAAAGAACAGCCACCAATAAAAAGGCAGCAGAGATGGTATAAGAAAAAAGAGCCGAGCCCGACACTTGCACACCGGCAACATGCAGCAACCGGTCCTGCACAATGGCTTCGTAATAAATAGGAAAAATAGTAGAGGTGATAATCAAAGAGAAAACCGAGTTTGCCCAGTCATAGAGTACCCATGCCTGTTGGGCGCGTTTTTGTTGCTTCCCGTCGAACTTGTTCATGTTTAAACTATTGGTTTAGTATTTTTTGGACAAGCTAAGAAAAAAACTTATCTTGAATTTACCTATCTAAAAAAGCATGACCTATGAAAGAGGTATCCCAAGCGGGCAGTAGTGTTCCCCATTTTATAGAGGGCATTAAGCCCAAAGAAACCCTGTTGGATAAATTTTACAGATGGGAGCGTGAGTGCCCCGATAGAGTCTATCTGCGGCAGCCCTACGGGCAAAAGTGGAAAGAAATGACTTTTGCAGAGGTGGGCAAAGAGGCGCGCCGCATGGCTGCCTACTTCGCTTCTCTGGACTTGAAACGTGGCGACCACATCGGGCTGCTTGCCAAGAACCACGCCTATTGGATTATTGCCGACTTGGCAATCATGATGGGCGGTTACGTATCGGTGCCCATTTATCCCAACATCAGCCGGAAACAGCTGGAGTATATCATCAAAGACTCAGACATCAAGCTGCTGCTGGTAGGCAAGCTGGAGAACCGGAAGCTCTTCTATGATGCGCAATTTGCCGTAAAGCATATTTTGGCTCTGCCCGATTCCAATATTATGGGGCTCGAGAGCTGGGAACATATTCGAGGAAACTATTTGCCCGTAGAGGGTTATCCCAACGTCGATTTCGACGATTTGTTTACACTCATTTACACATCCGGCACCACGGGGCACCCCAAAGGGGTCAAGCTCACCTATTTTGCCATCTCTATTTGTCTGGAAACGAACCGCCCGCTGTTGGAACTGGAAGGCGATTGCCGTTTCTTTTCCTACTTGCCGCTGGCGCACTCTGCCGAACGGGCTGTCGTAGAGGCTTTCAGCCTTGAAAGTGGCGGCAGTGTTTCTTTCTATGAAAACCGCGATACTTTTTTGTACAATCTGCAAAACACGGCGCCTACACACTTTTTGGCAGTGCCTGCCGTATGGCAAAAGTTTTATGAAGGCATTATGAGTAAGATGCCTGCATGGCGTCTGAAGCTGCTTTTGAAAATATCGCTGCTCAACCGCTTGATAAAGAAAAAAATACTGCAAGGGCTGGGCTTGCATAAGGTGCGCTTGGTAATGACGGGCGCCGCACCCATGCCGGCAAACCTGCATCGTTTCTTTGGTGAGCTGGGTCTTGAGATACAAGAAGTCTATGGAATCACCGAGATGGCAGCGGCTGTGTGCATGCACCGAAAGGGCGATGTGCGCCCCGGTACGGTGGGCAAGCCTTTCCCTATGGTGCAACTGCGCATTGACCCCGATAGCAGCGAAATTATTGCAAAAGCCCCTTGGATGTTCATCGGCTACTATCGCGACAGCCATAAGACTGCCCAAGCCATCGATGCCGAAGGGTGGTTTCATACAGGCGACCGGGGGTATCTTACAGAAGATGGGCACCTGGTGCTGGAAGGACGTCTGAGCGATGAGTTCAAGACGATAAAAGGGGAGTTTGTGAATCCCAATAATATTGAACCGCTTTTTGCACTGAATGAAAATATTGGACAGGTGTGCGTGGTTGGCGAAGGATTGTTGCAGCCGGTTGCCTTGGTTACCCTCTCGGAGGCAGGGCAGAAAGAGCCGGATATTGTGTTAAAAGTAGGTATGGAAGTAACCATGAACCGTGTGAATAGCGAGCTTTCCGATGTGGAGCAGATAGAAAAAGTCATCATTCTGCCCGAAGAGTGGACAGTGGACAACGGCTTGCTGACGCCTACCATGAAACTACGCCGGAAGGCAATTCATGCGCGCTATGCTGCCTTGCTTCCTACCTGGTTGAAACACCCCGAAAAAGTGGTTTTTGTATCGAAGCAAGAGTTGAGTTATCTCTACGAACAGACAGAGTGAGCAGAAGGGCGGCTTGTGAGGTGTAGCGAATAATTTTTCTTTTTTGCCTTTGAACTGCTATCTTTGGGCAAAAGAACTGCTTATGGATTTACTCTTTATCCGTTGGGATGTGGACCCCGCCATCGTTGAAATATTCGGCAGGGAGATTCGCTGGTATGGACTCATGTTTGCCATTGCTTTCTTGTTGGGGTCAAACATCCTTGCCAAGATATTTAAAATAGAAGGCAAGCCCGAAAAGGACCTGGATAAGTTGACGGTCTATGTTATCATAGCCACCATAGTGGGGGCTCGCTTGGGGCACTGTCTGTTTTATCAGCCCGACTATTATTTGTCGAATCCTGTGGAAATTTTGAAGATATGGGAGGGAGGGCTTGCCAGCCATGGGGCAGCTATTGGCATACTCACAGCTTTGTATCTGTATAGCCGTTCCCGTCCGGACCAACCCTTTTTATGGGTAACAGACCGGGTGGTGATTCCCGTAGCGCTGGGCGGCGGGTTTGTACGCCTGGGCAACTTGATGAACTCGGAAATTGTGGGCAAACCGACCGACTTACCTTGGGGTTTTATTTTTGTGCGCAATGGCGAAGACTTTGCCCGGCATCCTGCCCAAATCTATGAGTCGCTGTTTTATTTCTTTACGTTCTATGTACTCTGGCGCATTTATCAAAAGCACCAAAGTAAGCTGCCGCAAGGGGCACTACTGGGCTTGTTCCTGGTGATGGTTTTTGGCTTCCGATTTTTGGTAGAGTTTGTCAAAGACAACCAGGTGCCTTTTGAAGACCAACTGCCGCTCAATATGGGGCAGATTCTGAGTATCCCTGCCGTCTTGGGCGGGTTGTGGCTCATGGCACGCGCCTGGAAAAAAGATGTAAACACACAAATATAATTCCTCTTTCAGGAATTCATGCTTTAGCACCTCCCCGGAAGTCCTTGGGAGGTTTTGGCATATAATTACTCATTTATTTTCAACCTAAAAAACATAAACCACATGAAAACGAAAGAAGAGATTGTGAAAGATTGGTTGCCGCGTTATACCGGCACCCCCTTGGAGGAGTTCAGAGAGTATATTTTGCTCACCAATTTCCACAATTACGTGGAAATGTTTGCCGAAAAGTTCAATGTGCCCATACGCGGGCTCGACAAGCCCATGCAAACAGCTTCTTCCGACTTGATTACCATTGTGAACTTTGGCATGGGGAGTGCCATGGCGGCTACTATCATGGACTTGCTTTCGGCAGTAAGCCCCAAGGCTGTTTTGTTTTTGGGAAAATGCGGTGGACTGAAAAAAGACATTGCCGTGGGCGACCTCATCCTGCCCATTGCTGCCATACGGGGCGAAGGTACCAGTAACGACTACATGCCCCCTGAAATTCCGGCTTTGCCTTCGTTCCGCCTGCAAAAGGCAGTGTCTGCCATGATTGTAAAAAACGACATGGACTATTGGACCGGCACGGTATATACCACCAACCGCCGGGTGTGGGAGCATGATGTGGCCTTTAAAGAGTATTTGCGCAAAACCCGGGTGATGGGCATCGATATGGAAACCGCCACTTTGTTTATCGTTGGTTTTGTCAATAAAATACCGCATGGCGCTTTGCTGCTGGTATCCGATGTGCCCATGATTCCCGAAGGGGTGAAAACCTCGGAGAGCGACAAGCACGTAACGCGCCAATTTGCACCGGTGCACTTGCAAATAGGTATCGATTCGCTCACAGAACTGGCAATTTCGGGCGAGTCGGTGAAGCATTTGCGTTTCGAATAAGCAGCAGGTGGACAGTTGCCGGTAGGAATCACCGGCAATTCTTGTTTTATTTACCTCCTCGAAAAGTAAAAAATACCATTCAAGCATGCATTGGACAGACACACATTGCCACTTGTATCTCCAACAGTTCAACGAAGACCGGACGCAAACCATAACGCGTGCTTTTGAGCAGGGCGTCCGCCGTATTATTCTGCCAAACATCGACCGCACGTCCATAGATGATATGTTGCAGCTCGAAGCTGCCTATCCCGGGCATTGCTTTGCTGCCATGGGGTTGCACCCCTGTTCGGTCAAGGCAGATTTCGAAGAAGAGCTGCGCGTGGTGGAAGAGTGGCTGCAGCGTCGCCCTTTTGTGGCAATAGGGGAGATGGGCACCGACCGCTATTGGGATACCACCTTTTGGGAACAGCAGCTGGAAGCATTTAAAATACAGGCAAGCTGGGCAAAAAGTTTGGACCTGCCCTTGATTATCCATTGCCGCGAGTCTATGGATGAAACCATTGAACTGCTGGAGCAATTACAAGATGGTTCTTTGCGTGGTGTCTTTCATTGCTTTACCGGCACGGCAGAACAGGCATCCCGCATCGAAGCACTCGGTTTTTATGTGGGCTTGGGCGGTGTGACCACCTTCAAAAAAGCAGGTATGGAGCGGGTGGTGCCGTATCTGAACCCGGAGCGCATCCTCTTGGAAACCGATGCGCCTTATTTAAGCCCCGTTCCTTACAGGGGCAAGCGAAACGAGCCCGCCTATATCCCCTTGATTGCGCAACGTGTAGCTGCTTTGATGGATATGTCGCTTGAGCAGCTATCCAAACAGACCGAAGAGAATGTACAGCGCCTTTTCTTTTCCAAAAAACAATAGCCTATGCCGGTAGATCAGCTCATAGAAATAGACACCGCTTTGCCCAAGCCGCCCCGCGCTCATATCTTGGTGCTTTACACGGGCGGTACCTTAGGCATGCAGTACGACCCCTCCGGGCAATATCTGGTGCCTTTCGATTTTAGTCAAATACTGGAACGGCTGCCCGAGCTGCGTCGTTTCGACTTTCGCATTACGGTGCTTACACTCACACCACTGCTCGACTCAGCCAATATCACCCCCGCGCATTGGCAAGAGTGGGCTGCTATTATCGAGCAGCACTACCATGCCTATGACGGCTTCGTGGTTTTGCACGGCACCGACACCATGGCATATAGTGCTTCGGCACTTAGCTTTATGTTCGAAAACCTGCAAAAACCCATCATCTTTACCGGGGCTCAATTGCCCATTGGCGAGGCGCGCAACGATGCACGTTCCAACCTGATTACTGCCCTGGAAATTGCTGCCATGAAGCACCCCGACGGGCGTGCGCGTGTGCCGGAGGTGTGCGTGTATTTCGACTATCACCTATGGCGCGGCAACCGGGTGAAAAAGGTGGAAAGCGAGGATTTCGATGCCTTTGATTCGCCCAATTATCCCTTTTTGGCAAAAGCCGGCATCCGTATCCGCTTTCAGGACAGCTACATTTTGCCCTATCCTGCCGGCGCTTCTCTGCGGGTGCACAAGCAATTTGACCCATCCGTGGCACTGTTGCGTTTATACCCGGGCATGCCACTGCCTTTGATGGAGGCTGTGTTGCTGCATTCAGCCGCCAAAGCAGTGGTTTTGCAGACCTACGGCTCGGGAACGGCCCCCACAAATCCCGGTTTTTTAAGACTTTTGGAAAAAGCCTTACAAGCTGATAAGATTTTGCTGAATGTATCGCAGTGTTATGGGGGGCGTGTGGTGCAGGGAACCTATGAAACCAGCCATACATTGGAAAAAATGGGTATTTTAAGCGCTGAAGACATGACTGTGGAGGCAGCCATCACGAAGCTGATGTTTTTACTCGGAAAAGAATGCCCTAAAGAAGAAGTGAAAAGACTAATCAAAGAGAATGTGCGTGGTGAAATAACCAAATGATGGTACATGAAGATACCTCCAAACAAAATTTGCATGTAATTAGGAAAATAATCATATTTGCATCGGAAGCTTCGAAGCAAGGCTTGATTTGCTTTTGTTTCGGCTTCTTTTGAAGAAGTACAGAGAGGTGGCCGAGTGGTCGAAGGCGCACGCCTGGAAAGCGTGTATCCCGGAAAACCGGGATCGCGGGTTCGAATCCCGTCCTCTCTGCTGTTTATTTTTAAATCGATTCATGGTTTTAAATTCAAGCGTTTAAACAACTAAAGTGTTGAGTATGAAAAAGCTATTCTCTATTTTCGCCTTAGCCGGTCTTTTGTACGTGCAAGCTCCCGTGTTTGCTCAAACTGAAACCGACACCACCGCTGCTACCGAAGAAGCAGTAAGTACGGACACCGCGGCTACCACCGAAGAAGTGGCACCGGTTGAAACAGAAGCTACCGCACAAGAAGCTACCGCACAAGAAGAAACAAAAGCAGAAGAGCCTTCTTTCCATCAGTTTGTACTTGAGAAGTTTATCGAGGGTGGAGTAGAGTTCATGTCTATCATCCTCGTCTGCTTGATTCTTGGTTTGGCTATCTCTATTGAGCGTATCATTTATTTGAACCTGAGCTCTACCAACACCAAGAAGCTTTTGACTGAAATTGAAGAAGCACTCAAAACACAAGGTACCGACGGTGCATTGAAAGTAGCTCAAAACCATAAAGGTGCTGTAGCCTCTTTGTTCGCTCAAGGTTTGATGCGCATAGACGAAGGCATCGAAATGGTAGAAAAATCTGTACTGGCTTACGGCTCGGTAATCATGGGTAAGCTGGAGCGTGGTCTTGTATGGGTTTCTCTTTTCATTGCCATTGCACCTATGCTTGGTTTCATGGGTACTGTATTGGGTATGGTAGCCGCTTTCGACAAAATCCAGCAGGCCGGTAACCTCGATGCTTCTTTGATTGCCGGTGAAATCAAGGTGGCTCTTTTGACTACCATCGGTGGTTTGATTGTAGGTGTGATTCTCCAAGTCTTCTACAACTACTGCGTGTCGAAAATCGACAGCATGGTAAATGAAATGGAAGATGCTTCTATCAGCTTGGTTGACCTCTTGGTGCGTCATAAAGCCGGCTTGTTGAAGTAATGCCTTCTTCCCTTTCTCTAAATCTTAATTTTCAAGATGTTATGAAAAGAATTTTGAATATACTTGCCCTTTGGGGCATCGCCAATATATCCAACCTCGCTTATGCGCAAGGAGGAGCGGAGGTGCCTGCCAGTGTCAACATCTTAGTGATTGTGGCTTACATAGCCATTGGCTTGGCAGCAGTACTGGCTATCTTCCTGCCCATCGTAACCAATCCGGACCCCAAGAAGTTAGCCAAGACCGGCATCGGCATCTTGGCCTTGGGCGTTGTTTTCCTGATTGGCTGGGCTATAGCCGGTTCTGACGTGCCGGCACAGCTGGCAGAGCGTTTCGGCGTCACCGCCGGTTCTATCAAATTATATGGAGGCGTTATCATTACCTTCTATATATTGCTGGCGGTCGCTTTCCTGAGCATCATTGTTACCGAAGTATTACGTATCCTTAGATAATCAGCATCATGGCAAAAAAAGAAAGACAAGCACCGGAGATTAGTGCAGGAGCCATGGCCGATATTGCCTTCCTGTTGCTGATTTTCTTCTTGGTAACGACCCAGTTCCCCGCCGAAGAGGGGATTCCCATGGTCTTGCCTGCCAAGAAGGACCCCAATCAGGAACAGGTGCAAAAGGAAATCAATGACCGCAACCTCTTTAAAATACTGGTAAACCGCAACGACGAGTTGCTGGTAGAGGATGAAATCATGGATTTGGCCAATCTGAAAGATGCGGTGAAGCGTCATATTACCAACAACGGGCGCGACCCCAAACTTTCAGACAGCCCCCAAAAAGCGGTGGTTTCCATCAAAGTGGACCGTGGCACCAGCTACGATATGTATATCAAAGTGTTGGACCGGGTGAAGCAGGCTTATCATGAAGCCCGGGCCGAAGCCTTGGGTATTACCGTAGAGCAATACTTGGCTATCAAAGAGGATAAGCTCCCGCCCGATATGAAACAAAAGTATCAGCAGGTGAAAGAGCGTATCCCGATGATGATTTCGATTGCTGATCCCAATAAAAACAAATAATCATGCAAGGGCATTTTAAGAAGAAAACAAAAGCAAAACAGGATATACCCACGGCGGCGCTACCCGACATTATCTTCATGCTCTTGTTCTTCTTTATGGTGACCACTCAGCTCAAACCTGAGCAGGTACTCGTAGAGCAAGAACTACCGCATGCAAGCCAGATACAGTCGATAGATGACCCCACCGTGGTGAGCTATGTGTACATCGGACCGCCTATCAACAAGGCCGCTTATGGTTCGGAGCCGCGTGTACAGGTGAACGATGTACTGCTTGAACCCAGTGCCATTGCCCCCTTGCTCTTGGAAGAGCAGGCAGCCCTGCCTTTGGAAAAGCGTGCAAAGATGATTGTATCGCTTAAAATAGATAAAGACGTGAAAATGGGGGTAGTGAGCGACGTGACCAATACCCTGCGCGACAATGAGCTGCGGATGGTATTGTTCAATGCGGTGAAAGCAAGTGCTTCTGAGCAATAAGAGCAGCTTTGCTATCAAATGGATAAAGGGAGCCGGATAAGGCTCCCTTTTTTTGTGAGGCTTTATTTGCCTTTTTCAAGCAAGTGTGCTTTCAAAAAGCGCAAGCTTTGTTCATAAGCCTGTGCCGTAGCTTCGCTTTGATAACGCGGGTTGCTTGGATTGGCAAAGGCGTGGTCGGCATCGTACAAATGCACCTCTACGGACTTGCCGGCCTCCTGCATCGCCTGTTCAAAAGTTTTTACCACTTCGGGGGTAATCCAGCGGTCTTGCTTGGCAAAGATGCCCAAGACAGGTGCCTGCAGCTCTTTGAGCTTTTCCACATTTTGCTCCGGCATGCCATAGTATATGATGCAAGCGCGTGCTTGCTTGCCCAGCATCAAGGCTGCCTGCATAGACCATCCGCCGCCAAAGCACCACCCGATGGTGGCTATGCGCGCTTTCTTGCCTGCATAGGCTGCGGCACCGCGAATGATTGCCCGGATGCGTGCCTCTTGAGCGTTTTGCATGAGCCGGGCCGCTTCCTCGCGTGTATCGGCTACTTTTCGATCGTAAAGGTCCAAAGCCAGAACGTTCACTTGTCCGTTCAGGTCGTGGTATAGCTTTTCGGCTTCTTTTTTGATATGGTCGTTGAGTCCCCACCATTCGTGAAAAACAAAGAGCCATAGGTGAGATCGACCTTTTGCCCGCAGCTCGTAGGCGTGGGCGGGCTGTCCACCGGCCACGGGAAAGGTGATGTCTTTTCCTATGTCGCTCACGTGCCGGTAAGGGCGCGGGTTTTCGTGCCGGCTGTTAAAGTTTTTGTCTGCGGCAAAAGCGGCAAAAGCACGGGTGGCGTCCAGACAGCAGCTGTGCGACTGGGCATAAAGCCAGCTGCTCAGCAAGCTCAAAAAGAGGGTTGTTAATATTCGCTGCATAACCTTATTATTTAGTTGAACGTAAGCAATTTAACGGATTTGGCTGAAAGTGGAAGTTTTTAAACGAAAATACTTGAGCTTATTCTATTCTTTTTATACCTTTGAATGGGGAGGTTTTGGTGTAGTTGATGGAAAAGCATAAGAAGGCACAATTTTTGAAGAGTTCTAAAAATTAAAAACAAGATGATGCGCACATTCTGTTTGATGTTTTTTTGCATTGCAAGTGCACTTTGGGGTGCCCAAGCGCAGCAAATCAATAGTGGCGGTAACTACTGGGCTATTTATGGAGGTTTGGGGGCAGCCAACTACTTTGGCGACTTGGCTCCGGATGATAACCCTGCCAGTACGAACATTTCATATACACGCCCCAGTGTGATGGCGGGCGTGGCACGGCGTTTCAACAGCCGCATGCAAGTGGAAGCGGAGTTTGATTACTTGCGCATCATGGCTTCGGACTTTCGTAATGCAGACCCCAACGATCAACAGCATAAATACCGCTATTTGCGCAATGCCAACTTCCGCAATGACGTATTTGAGTTGTCGGTGCGTTTGGCGGTAGATTTGCTGCCTTCCCGTGGATATTTTTACCGTCGGCCCATGTGGCGCCCTTATGCTTTTGTTGGGGTGGGGGCTTTTTATCATAACCCCAAAGGGATGACCCCCGATGGAAAGTGGGTGGCTCTGCAGCCCCTGCGTACCGAAGGGCAAGGACTCACCCCCCGCTATAATCCTGACCTGAAGTATCCTGATAAGCCTTATTCTTTGATTCAATTCTCGGTGCCTTTTGGGGCGGGTGTGCGTTATAAACTGACAGATAACTTGGATTTGAGCTTTGAGTTCGTATATCACTATACCTTTACCGATTATCTGGACGATGTAAGTGGCAACTATGCCGATCCGCGTGACCTCTTGGAGCAAGTGGGACCTTTAGCGGTGATTATGGCCAACCGCACCACCGAAACGGTGGACCCCATCACCGGCAAAACGCGTAATTTCCAGCCGGTAGCCGACTCCATAGGAGGGCTCACCACCGATGAGCTGGGCAACTCCACGGTGGTTGGCTTTGGGCGAGGCGGCGACCAGCGGGGCAACAGCAAGGAGTTGGATAAAATCATTACCGTGGGCTTTAAGCTGACGTATATTTTTGCCGGAAAGGTGCGTTGCCCTAAGTTTAGATGATAAGGTGCCGTTCAGCGGGTGCATGCCCGCTTGATGCTTTTGAATGACTTGGTATTAAAAAAATGAATGCGCTCTAATGCAAAAAGTAACTTTTCTGCTTCTTACGATATTCTTTGTGTTTGGCGCTGCTCTTTCTTATGGGCAGCGTCATGAGTTAGGTGCCGGTGTGGGAGTTTGGAACTACAAAGGCGAACTGGCGCCCTATATCAACTATCAATCGCCCCGTTTGGGTTTCTCTGTGTTGTGGCGGCAAAACTGGAATGAGGCTGTCTCTACCCGCCTTAGCGTTAGTCATGGGAGCATCGAGGCACATGACAGCGATTTGAATACCCCCTTGGCACGCCGTCGGCAATACAGCTTTCGCACGGAGTTGACCGAAGTGGCAGCTATTTTTGAGTATAACTTTTTCTACTATCGCAACCCCGGCCGTTTTCAGGGATGGAGTCCCTATCTGATGATGGGCGTAGCTGCTTTTCGTATGAACCCCCAGCAAAACTTGTCGCCCGATTATAGCCTTTACCAGATGTCGATACCTATGGGCGTAGGGATGAAGGTGGTTTTGGGCGAGCACTGGAATCTAAACGCAGAAGTGGGGGCACGTAAAACCTTTACAGACTATTTGGACGACCTCTACACCAACGACCGCCTGTTGCCGGCCCGCCCGGCGAAGTACTATACCGGCAACACCTACGATAAAGACTGGTACTTCTTTTCGGCAATTCATCTGACCTACACTTTTTATGCCAAGCCTTGCCCCTCTTTTTACAAGTTTTAAGAGCTAAGAGAATAAATGCAAGATTCTTGCTAAATTGCAGCCTCTAAAGCAGGAGTCTGAATGCAGGCTTATTCCAAAGAACAAAACGAATGGTTTCATTAGACGATATTAAAAAACAGGCGGTTCCTAAGCATATCGCCATTATTATGGATGGCAACGGGCGATGGGCAAAACAACGAGGGGCAGCCCGTGTGTTTGGTCATCAAAACGCAGTGGAGGCAGTGCGTGCCGTGGTGGAAGGATGTGGCGAAGCCGGTGTGGAATTCCTTACCCTTTACGCTTTTTCTACCGAAAATTGGGCACGCCCCCGGCAGGAGGTAAATGCCCTCATGAGCTTGTTGGTATCTACCATTCGCAAAGAGGTAAAAAAACTCAATGAGAACAATGTGCGCCTGAAGGCCATTGGGCAGTTGAGCGATTTGCCGCAAACAGCGCAACAAGAACTGCAAGATGCCATGGCTCTGACGGCTCAAAACAGCGGATTGACGCTGACCCTGGCTCTAAGCTACAGCGGACGCTGGGACCTTACGCAAGCCATGCGCCGCATGGCCGAAGATGTGCGTTATGGCCGTTTGGAGCCCGCCGCAGTCGATGCACAGACCATCAGCCGCTACCTTTCTACTTCTTTCATGCCCGAGCCCGAGTTGCTCATTCGCACCAGTGGCGAAATGCGTATCAGCAACTTTATGCTGTGGGAGCTGGCTTACACAGAGTTATATTTTACACCTATCTTATGGCCCGACTTCCGCAAACAACATTTGTTTGAAGCCATTCGTTCTTTTCAGCAGAGAGAACGGCGTTTTGGAAAAATCAGTGAACAAATAAAATCAGAATAATACAATGCAGCGTTTTTTGAAGAGTTTCCGGGTACTTGTGTGCCTATTGTTGCTGACAAACTTGGCGAATGCACAGAATCAATCCGGCGAGTACGTCATTGCAGGCATCAATATCAGTGGCGTCAAGTTTCTCGATAGCAACGCCCTACTCAACATGGCAGGCTTGAAAGTAGGCGATACCTTGGAAATTCCCGGCACACGCACGGCTACCGCAATTAAAAAATTATGGGATACGGGGCTTTTCGGCGATATTGAAATTACCGCCACCAAGTTCGAAGGCAATAAGGTTTATCTGAATCTTTATTTGCAGGAACGCCCCAGAGTATCGCGCATCCAATTTGAAGGTGTAAAGCGGGGCGATGCCGATAAACTGCAAGACAAAATCAAAGCAATTAAAGGGAAGATTATTTCTGACCCCTTGATAAAAAACGCTTTGATTACGGTAGAAAAATACTATAAAGACAAAGGCTTTTATGCCGTGAAGGTAGATGCCGTTCAGCAGAAAGATACTTTGCTTTCCAATAGCGTGATATTGAAACTGAAAGTAAACAGGGGCAAGAAGGTCAAAGCAGACGAAATTATTTTTGAGGGCAACGAAGCTGTATCGGACAAGCGTTTGCATCGCCGCATGAAGATCAAAGAAAAACGTTTCCCCCGTATTTTTACCTCGTCTAAGTTTGTGCCTAAAAAATACGAAGAAGACAAAAAGCGGATTATTAAGCTATATGGCAAAGAAGGTTATCGCGACGCACAGATACTGCAAGACTGCGTGTATTTTGTGAAGCCCAACCGCGTAAATATTTACATGAAAATACATGAAGGTCCTCAATATCACTACCGCAACATCACTTGGAAAGGCAACTTTGTATATTCCGATGAATACCTTTCGCAGGTGTTGGGCATCAAGAAAGGCGATATTTACGACCGTGAAGAGCTGGACAAGCGCCTGAACTTCAGCCTGACAGAGCAAGACATCAGCTCTTTGTATATGGATAACGGCTATCTCTTCTTCCGCATTACCCCTGTGGAAATCAAAGCGGAGGGCGACTCCATCGATATTGAAATGCGTATTTATGAAGGTCCGCAGGCTACCATCAATAGTATTTTCATCAGTGGTAATACCCGCACCAGTGATCACGTGATTTTGCGTGAGATACGTACCATACCGGGGCGTAAATTCAGCCGCCGCGATATTATACGTACAAACCAGGCGCTGAGCCAGTTGGGATACTTCGACCCCGAAAAGATACAGATAGAACCCATACCTCACTTGGAAACAGGAACTGTGGATATTAAATATACCGTAGAAGAAAAACCCAGTGACCAGCTGGAGTTGTCCGGTGGCTGGGGTGGTGGCATCGGCTTTGTAGGTACTGTGGGCGTGATTTTTAATAACTTCTCTTTGCGCAAAGCCGGTAAGCTGAGCAACTGGCATCCGGTGCCTGCCGGCGACGGGCAGCAGCTTGCTTTACGGATTCAAGCCAACGGACGTGCCTTTCAAACCTACTCTTTGACTTTCACCGAGCCATGGTTGGGCGGCAAAAAGCCCAATGCCTTTTCGGTCAACTTCAGCCACTCGGTGCAGCGTAGTGTGATTAACAATCGTGTGTTGGGGGGCTTGCAAGTAACCAGTGCTACCGTAAGCTTGGGGCGGCGTCTTAATTTCCCCGATGACTACTTTGTTTTGAGTAATGCCTTGAGCTTCCGGCAATACACCATCGACAATTACAATACCGGTTTGGGATATAACAACGGGGTTTCGCGTAGCATCACGCTGAGTACCACGCTGGCACGAAACAGCATCGACAACCCCACCTTCCCCCGCACCGGTTCGAATATTTCACTGAACGTAACCATGACACCGCCTTTTTCTTTGTTCGATGACATCGAAGGCAGAAAAAATTACGAAGCCCTTAGCCCGCAGGAGCGCTTCAAGTGGATAGAATACCACAAATGGATGATAGATGCCTCGTTTTTTACACCTATTGCCGGCAAGCTGGTATTGAACACGCGTGCCCACTTTGGTTTTCTGCAGACCTATAGCAAAGAAAACGGCGTGGGACCGTTCGAGCGTTTCATCTTAGGGGGAAGCGGTTTGTCGGGCTTCAATTTCTTGTTAGGTTCCGACATCATCGGCTTGCGTGGCTACAAAGACAACTCTATTATTCCGTTTTCTACGGGTGTGAATGCCGGCACAGGTGGAACTGTATTCTCTAAGTATGTGATGGAGTTGCGTTATCCGCTTTCATTGAACCCCGCCGCTACCATTTACGTACTGTCGTTTGTAGAAGCCGGCAACAACTGGGCAGATTTCGGACGCTTCAATCCTTTCATCATGTACCGCTCGGCAGGCTTTGGAGCACGTGTCCTGATGCCTGCTTTCGGCATGATCGGTATCGATTATGCCGTTGGCTTTGATGATGTGCCGGGGAACCCGGGCGCCAATGGCGGGCAGTTCCACTTTACCATAGGTCAACAAATACGATAAAGTATGGTTCGTTTATTTTGCTTCTTGCTCTTCTTTGCTTGTTTACATTCGGCACATGCACAAAAATTTGGTTTTGTAGATGTGAATTTCGTCTTGCGTAAAATGCCCGAGTACCAACAGGTACAGCAGGACTTCGACCGTTTTGTGCAGAGGGCTACACAAGAAATAGAAGCCAAGTTTCAAGAGGTAGAAGAGCTGAAGCGCAAATACAACAGCGAAGAGCTTTTGCTCACCGAAGACATGAAGCGCGAGCGCCTCGAGGAAATTGCACAAAAAGAGAAAGAAGCACGCGAGCTGCAGCAAAAAACTTTTGGCTATGAGGGGCTTATTTTCTTGAAAAAACAAGAGCTGCTGACACCCCTACGCGAAAAATTGAACAAAGCATTGGAACGTGTGGCGCGTCAGCATCAACTACAGGTTATCTATGATAAGTCCGGTGATTTTGTGGTGGTTTATTTAGACCCCCGTCATGATTACACCGACTACGTATTGGAAGAGTTGGGCTTGGGCGACCCGGAAGACAACCCTAAAGAAAATGCCAATCGTTAATTTTGTATATTTGGTACAGTTATTGGAATCTGTTTTAACCATGAATAAAAAAGGAAAATTTATGATGAAGAAGATTGTTGCATTGAGTGCTTTATGCTTTATGATGCTTGGTATCTCGACAGCCTTTGCGCAGCAAAAAATTGGCTATTTCGATCTGAACTATGTGTTGCCTCAGTTGCCCGACTTTAAAGTGGCGCAATCGGAGTTGCAAGCTTATCAAAGCAAGTTGGAAGAAGATTTCAAAGCCAAACAACAAGAGCTGCAAACCAAATACCAGAAGTACTTGAACGAAGGAGCATCTATGCCTGACCCTACGCGTCAAGCGCTGGAAAAAGAAATAGGCTCGTTGCAAGAGCAGCTGCAGGAGTTTCAAAACAGTGCGGCTGAATCTATTCAAAAGAAAGAGAACGCTTTGTTGGCACCTATTTACAAAAAAATAGAAGAGGCCATCGTGGCAGTAGCCAAAGAAAACGGTTATACCTATATTTTGCGCCGCGAAGCGCTGCTTTACGAGCCGGAAGATGGCACCGGCGACATTTCGGATTTGGTATTGAAAAAGCTGGGCGTAACTTCCGTAGAGTCAAAATAAAGAACATACAATGTAGTTTTTTATTCAAAAGAGGGTTTTATGCCCTCTTTTTTTTATATTTATAAAGACAAAAAACAATTAAAACTTTTATGACATTTGTCTTTATTTTACTGCTTGTGGCTCTGTTGCTGTTTCTGCTGGAAATATTCGTGATTCCGGGCACCAGCATTGCTGCTTTTTTGGCATTGATTAGCTGGGGAAGCGCCATCACACTGGCGTTCATGGAATCGCCGGAATGGGGGGCTGCCTTAACAGCTGCCAGTCTGCTGTTAGGCGGGCTGGGTATTCGCTATTTTCCCGCTTCACGTATTTTTAAGCGCTTTAGCTTAAAAGCTTCACTGCCCAGTGGAAAAGACACCCCTGCCGAAGTGCCGTCTTATACCGGTGCTGCCCGGGCCATTTCCGACCTGAAACCGTATGGACGTATTGAGTTGCCCAATGGCGAACAGCACGACGCCCGCTCGTTAAGTGGCTTCATACCTACCGGTAGCGAGGTGGAGGTAGTCAAAGCCGAAAAACAGTACTTCATTGTGAGAAAAGTAGCATCCAATAATCCACAGCTTAATTGATTGTCAACTATAAACCAAAACGAGTATTCATATGGAAACCCTTATTATTACAGCTGTTGCTATCGTCCTGTTTTTCATTTTCATGTCCTATTTCCCCATTAGTTTATGGATTACGGCACGGTTTTCCGGAGTAAACGTCGGGCTTTTGAACATGACCTTCATGCGTATCCGGCGGGTGCCGCCACGCGTGATTGTCGATGCCTTGATTACTGCCGAGAAAGCCGGACTGAAGGATATTACTGCCGATGCTTTGGAATCGCACTATTTGGCAGGTGGCAATGTGCAAAAGGTAATCAGTGCTTTGATTTCTGCCGATAAAGCCAATATAGAGCTTTCTTTTGAGCAGGCGGCAGCCATTGACCTTGCCGGGCGCGATGTGTTCGAGGCAGTGCAAATATCAGTGAACCCCAAGGTGATTACCACACCCAAGGTGGCAGCCATAGCCCAAGACGGCATTCAAGTGATAGCCGTTGCGCGGGTGACCGTGCGCGCCAACATTCGCCGGTTGATTGGGGGCGCCGGAGAAGACACCATCCTGGCGCGTGTGGGTGAAGGCATCGTTACTTCCATCGGTTCTTCTCAAAGCCATAAGGAAGTACTGGAAAACCCCGATAAGATTTCTAAGCTGGTGCTTTCCAAGGGGTTGGATGAAGGTACTGCCTTTGAAATTCTTTCTATAGACATTGCCGATATTGATGTGGGCGAAAACATAGGGGCTAAGTTGCAGGAAGACCAAGCTGAAGCTGATTTGAAAGTAGCAGAAGCCAAAGCCGAAGAACGTCGTGCCATGGCTATAGCCTTAGAGCAAGAAATGAAAGCCAAAGCGCAAGAGGCACGTGCGCAGGTGATAGCAGCCGAAGCCGAAATCCCGAAAGCCATTGCCGAGGCACTGCGCAATGGCAACATAGGTGTTATGGATTATTTACGCATGCAAAACATTCAAGCCGATACCAGTATGCGTAAAAGCATCGGCGGCAGCGATACGCCACGTGATAATGACAATAACCCTTATAACTAAAATTCCCTGTAGCCTTAATAAGAAAACAGTGAGAGCGCAGCCGTACAGTTGCGCTCTCTTCTTTTTATTATTGATAAACACCAAAAAACTTTTTACATGCCTGTTGGGACTATTGTAAGCGCACGCGCGGGTCGATAAGGGCATAGAGTATGTCGGCAAGAAAATTGATGACAACGAAAGTAGCCGCAATCACAATTGTAGCCCCCATGAGTACGGGTAAATCCAAGGTGCGTACGGCTTGTATGGTTTCATATCCCAGCCCCTTCCAGTCGAAAATAAGTTCTACGAAGAAGGCACCCGACATTAAAGAAGCCAACCAGTTCGAAACGGCCGTAATCACCGGGTTCAATGCATTGGGAAAGGCATGGCGCCAAATCACGCGGCGGCGCGACAACCCTTTGGCATAAGCCGTGCGGATATAATCTTGCGACAAGGCATCCAACATGGAACTACGTGTAAGCTGCACAATGATAGACAGGGGGCGAATCCCCAAGGTCAACGCCGGCAATATCAAATTTTGGAGTTGCAGTTGGCGCCCGTAATAGATGGTTTCTACCCAGAGGCTTCCGGTTCCATTCAAGCCGATATAGGGTCCGAGCTTATAGCCCAGATATAAAGAAATCAAGCTTGCCGATACGAAGGAAGGCATAGAGATACCGGCTACCGAGCCCCCGATAATCATGTTGTCAATCCACGAGTTGGCACGGGTGGCTGCCCATACGCCTAAGAAAATGCCCACCACCGTGGCAAACGCCATGGCTGCCAACGCCAAAATGAGGGTGAGCATCAGCTTGTCCAATATAAGCTCACTTACCAAGCGCTTGGTTTGGAAAGAGCGGCGCATATAGGGCATTTTGACCACCACCACCTGTTCACCTACGCTAAACAGCGGGGTATAATTGTATTTTTTGCGCTCTTCCGGTGTGTCGTGGTGCATAGATACGGGGGACAGGTCCCGCAAATAAAGATATAGTTGGGTGGGGAGCGGTTTGTCTAAGTCCCAGTTCGGCTTTGATGGCTTCTTTTGTCATGATATCGGTGCGTTGCCCGGCAATCATGCTTACAGGGTCACCCGGGAGTGCATAATAAAGCAGAAATACCACAATGACCACCCCAAACACAACAAGTATGCCTTCTGCCAAGTGCCTGACCACATAACGCCAGAGCACCGGGTTCACCAAATTGTAGCTTAAACCATAGCCTTTTCGTAATAAATTGCTTATCAATTTCATACACTCAATATAATTCTATCTGCACAAGTTATTGATTCAATATGTAGCGAAGCGAAGCCGGAAGGGCTCTGTATGACCATTTTCCGCGCACGTATCCGTCTTGCAATAGAAGGTAACCGGGATTGCTGCGCACCATGGTTTTGGCTACCGTGTGGTCTATGGAGGCAACAACCACATGATGCCAGCCGGCCTGTGCCAACAGCACTTCCAGTGCATCGGGCGAGGCAGCGCTCAATACACTTACTTTCACGCCGGAGTTTATCAACTCTTCTATGACCGGTTTCGCTTTCGAAAGTCTCTGAAGCAGCCTTTCATCATCGTTTACATCATGGATGACTACCAGGAAGCAAGTGCCTTGAAAAAGGCTGTCCGTAATGTCCGTATCACCTTGGTATGCACGGAAATCTGTGATTTTGGGAAGCGCTTCAGGGTTCAGCAGCTTCATGTCCACAAATGTATAGGTGGTATCGGTGGGATACTCTTGGAAGACGTATTGCTTGCCTTCCTTTTCCATGATATACTCATATTGAAAAGCTGCGGAGGGTTTCATCAGGGAAGGAATATGGTTGCCTACGCGATAGGGGCGGAAGTCCAATGGAGGCAGGTAAGCGATGGCATACCATGCCAATCCCACACTCAATGCAGCCGCTGTGAGGGTGATAACCAGTCCGCGCTTGGCGGTAGAGCTGCCCAGCTGCTTTCTGCGTAAAAAGAGATAGGCAATCAACAGCAGCAGCACTACGTCTTTTATGAACGACTCTTTGGGGGTAAGCTTGATGGCATCGCCAAAACAACCACAGTCCGTTACTTTGTTGAAATACCACGAGTAAAAAGTGAGAAAGGTGAAAAACACTATCATAGCCAACAGCGCACCGATGGCTTGGCGCCGCCGGTAACCACTAAGAAGCATCACGCCCAGCACTACTTCCAAAGAGCTAAGCAGCACCGAGAAAAAGAGTGCATAAGGAATCAGCGCTTCGAAGAAATGACTTGCCCGGTTTTCGTTGCCGGTGTGGGGGCGCACATCTTGTGCAAACACTTCGAAATACTCTTCCAATTTGATTTGGGTGCCTACCGGGTCATTGAGCTTGATAAGCCCCGAGAATATGAACAAGCCCCCTACCAGAATAATTGCCAGCCGGTCAATGTTTTTCATTTGCCTTGAGTTTTATTAAGCAAAATACCGCATAATTCAATATATCTTGATAATTGGCTTCCACGCCTTCCGATACCAGTGTTTGTCCCTGTTTGTCTTCTATTTGTTTGATGCGTAAAATCTTCATTAAAATGAGGTCGGTCATGGAGCTGACACGCATTTGCCGCCATGCTTCGCCGTAATCGTGGTTTTTGCGGCGCAGCAAATCCAAAGTGGCTGCCACTTGTTCGTCATATAAACGACTGACTGTTTCGTAATCCAAATGCAAGGGCGCATCGGCAGGTAGTGACAACTGAATAAGCGCCATCACACAGTAGTTGACAATACCGATAAACTCTTGGCTGATATCTTCGTCAATGGCCTGTGTGCCTTTTTCCTGAATGGAACGGATGCGTTTGGCTTTGATAAAAATTTGGTCGGTCAGAGAGCTGGGGCGCAAAATGCGCCATGCTGTACCATAATCATGATACTTCTTTTCAAAGAGTTTTTTACATTCTTTGATGATCTCTTTATATTCGCTTTCCGTGTGCCGGAAAGAAGTGTTTTCATCCTTGGACATACACCTAAGGTTCCCGGTCATTGTTCTTAAAGCATGATTTCTACGATTGTCAAAGATATGAATTTTTCAAAAACGCTTGGCGCTGTTTCGATACGTGGACGCCTAAAAACTTTTGAGCGCCCCCAGATTATGGCTATCTTGAACGTAACGCCCGACTCTTTCTTCGACGGGGGGCGCTATCACCGCATTGAGGAGGCGCTGCGGCGGGCTGAACGCGCGCTACAAGAGGGGGCTGATTGGATAGACGTGGGCGGATACTCTTCGCGCCCCGGTGCCGCAGATATCGAAGTGCCGGAGGAAATGCGGCGGGTGCTGCCTGTGGTGGAAGCACTGAAAAAAGAGTATGGCGAGGCAATATGTCTTTCGGCAGATACCTTTCGCGTAGAGGTGGCAGGTGCCGCATTGGAAGCTGGTGCCGATATGATTAACGACATCAGCGGAGGGAACGAAGCCATGTGGCGCCTGGTGGCCCGGCACCGGGTGCCCTATGTGATGATGCATATGCGCGGTACGCCACAAAACATGCAACAGCTGACCGACTATCCCGAAGGAGTGACTCTTGAGGTAGCGCGTTTCTTTTCAGAACGCATGGCGCAGTGCAGAGCGTGCGGAGTGCATGATGTGATACTGGATCCCGGTTTTGGTTTTGCCAAAACACTACAACAAAACTATGAGCTGTTGCGTAATTTATCATGGCTTGCTCAGTTCAATGCGCCCATTTTGGTAGGTGTTTCCCGTAAATCCATGATATACAAAGCGCTGGGGGTAACGCCCGCAGAGGCACTCAACGGAACCACTGCACTCAACTGCATGGCACTCTATGCCGGGGCATCAATTTTGCGGGTACATGACGTAAAAGAAGCCAAAGAAATTGTTACCTTATTAGAGCATTTGAAGTCGTCTTAAATTCAGAATTTCCGAAGAAAATATATGCTTTTACTGGCTGTTGGTTTTTTAGAAATAAAGTTTGTCCATATTCTCGACATTCTGTTGGTGGGCTTCCTTATCTTTCGCCTTTACAAACTGGTGAAAGGAAGTATTGCCGTGCCTATTTTACTGGGCGTTTTTTCTTTGTATATCGTTTATCTGATTGTCGATGCTTTGGGCTTGGAGTTGCTCAGCAGCATCTTGGGCCAGTTCTTGGGCGTGGGGGTGTTGGCAGCCATCGTCATCTTTCAGCCGGAAATTCGCAAATTCTTGCTTTTTATCGGGCGCAGCACTTTCAATAAGGAGCGCCCATGGGTATGGTGGCGCCCCAAGCAGGAGGTAGGGGTGGATTTAAGCGCCATACTGGATGCGGCCAAAGCCATGTCGGCTACCAACACAGGCGCCTTGATAGTGCTGAGCCGCAGCAATGACTTGAAATTTTATGCCGATACGGGCGACCGTCTGGATGCCCTACTCTCGAAGCGTTTGTTGTTGGCTATCTTTAATAAATACAGCCCCTTGCATGATGGTGCCGTAATTATAGGGCGCAACGGGCGCATTGTGGCGGCACGTTGCATTTTGCCCGTCACGGAAAATGACCAGGTGCCTGCGCAGTTGGGCTTGCGCCATCGTTCGGCAATAGGGCTTAGCGAAGTGAGTGATGCGGTAGTGTTGGTGGTTTCGGAAGAAACCGGGCAAATATCACTGGTTGTAGATGGAAAAATATACCGTGACATCACTTTGCAAGAGATGCGTAAAGTGTTGAAAGGCTTGCTAAGTAGCGGCAATTGGATAGAACGCTCGGTAGAGGAGTTGTTGGGTGAAGAGAAAAATGCCGTGTCGGCATGAGTTCGATTAGCGGTCGGGGACCGTGCTGCCTTCCAAGTCCTCGAAAGTAAACACCACTCGCTTGTGGGTGAGCTGCTCTAAAAAAGGACGTAACACAATTTCTGCACTTTCTTTGGTTTGTTCAAGCAGGCGGCTTTCGCGGGCTGCTTCTTCTATCTTTTCTTCGGCACTGCGGTAACCGGCTTCTATCAGCTTGGTTTTTTCCAAGGAGGAAAGCCATCCCACATTCACGTCATACACGCGCGAGCGCCGGTGATCTACTTTGACATAGCAAATTTCGGGTTTGGGCAGATGCATAATGATGGTGCTATCGTTTTCTACAATATCTTCTTTTTTGATTTTGCGGAGATCTATGCAGCCTACGGCTTCGCCGGTTATGATGAGTAGTGCACGGCTGTGCTCATATAAGCCCTGGCTAAGCAAAATACTTTCGAGCACACTCACTTCCGAAGGGGCTATCTCTACAATATCTTTGAGTTGATAGCGCACCAATTCAAGCTTTCCCATGCGGCTTACTTTCTCTACAATCAAGTCGTGCTGAGCCGTGAGCGGAACGTCGCCGGAGCTTTGCCATTGCCGGCGCACCAGTTCATACAGGGCAATGGCGGTAATCATGGAAAGCACAATAATGATGACTTGTCGCATGTTTGCTATACTTGGGTTGCTTTTATGTGAATATAAAGAAAAAAGCGGCACATCAACAGTGCCGCTTTTCTTTTCTTTCTTGTAAAAACTCTTTTTAAAGAAGATTTATACAATCAAAGAGCTACCTATCTCAACCAATTCTACTTCAAAGATAAGGTCTTTGCCTGCCAAGGGGTGGTTGGCATCGATGGTTACGCTATCTTCATTTATAGCGGTGATTACTGCGGGTATTTGACGCCCGTCAGCCAAGGTAACGCCTATTTGAGCGCCTGCTTCCATAGGAAAGCCCTCCGGAAGGTCTGCTTTCGGGAAGTCAGCAATCAACTGCGGAAGAGGATCGCCATAAGCTTCGTCTTTAGGTATGTTGATTACTTTCTTTTCGCCTACTTGCATGCCCAATACGCCGGCTTCAAAGCCGGGAATCATTTGTCCTTCGCCCAATTTGAACTCGAGGGGCTCGCGTCCTTCTGAGCTGTCGAATACTTCGCCATTAGTTAGTTTGCCTGTGTAGTGTACTTTCACTACATCGCCATTTTGTGCTGTACGCATAATCAAATGAAAATTTGAATAGATAATTGAATTAGAATTACAAATATACAAAAAATATTAACAGATACAGATATTTGCTGCCAAGCCTCATGAAGAAAAAAGGCGTTTCCTTTGAGCTTATAATCAAGCCCTAAGCGAATTGGATGCCGATTAATCGACAAGCAGCTGTTTTATCTCTTTTGATTCTGTATAATCTGCAGCTGTTTTTCCCGATGAGTCTTTGAGGGTCTTGTCAGCACCTTTTTGCAATAAATATTCTATCAGGGCTTTGTCTTCTCGCAGCGCAGCATACATTAGAGCGCTACGTCCATCGTAATCGGTATCGTTGGGATTGGCGCCCCCTTTCTCGATAAGCAAACGTACGATTGATAGTGGGTCATAGCTCTTCCAGATAGCCATGAGCAGAGGCGTATAGCCTTCGATATTGTCCACCTGGGTAATGGCGCCTTGTTCGAGGAGGAACTCGATGAACGGAAGGCTGCTGTTCATTACGGCTACCATAAGTGGGGTTTCGCGATTCCAGTTTTCGAGGTTTACATCTGCGCCTAAGGATACTAAGAGTTGGGCAATTGGCAGATTGTCCATTTGGATTGCCAAAGTCAGAGGCTGCACATCTACACTGTCCAGTCCGTTGGGGTCCATCCCGTCTTCTATAAGAGATTTAACCAGTCCGGGCATATTTTCTTCTATGGCACGGTTGAGCGGACTGCTTTCATAAGCAGACTCTGTAATTTCGATTACTTCAACTCGAAGACCAAGTCTTTGCCTGCCAAGGGGTGGTTAGCATCGATGGTTACACTATCTTCGTTATGGCAGTGACAATGCCGGAGACTTGACGCCCGTCTGCCAAAGTAATGAGTACTTTTATTCCTTCCTGTATAGGAAAGCCCGCCGGAAGATCACTTTTCGGGAGGTTCGTAATCAATTGGGGAAGCAGGTCGCCGTAAGCTTCATCCTTCGGTACCTTAAATGCTTTCTTTTCGCCTACTTGCATGCCCAATATACCGGCTTCAAAGCCGGGAATCACTTGTTTTGCGCCTAATCTGAATTCGATAGGCTTATGTCCTTCCGAGCTGTCGAATACTTCACCATTAGTTAGTTTGCCTGTATAGTGAACTTTCACTATATCGCCTTTTTGTGCTGTGCGCATAATGAAATCAAAGTTTAGTGAATATCATAAAAATACAAAAAAGCATTGACAAAACTGCCTCTTTTTCGACAATAAATACACAGTATTTTACTAACAATTTTTTAACATAACATTAATGCTTTGTTGAAGATGCAGGCAAATGAAGTCTGTAGTTTTGCAGCATTTGTAATACCTAAAAAACAAATGCTTATGCGACTTTTTACACTTTATTTGTCTGCACTCTTGATAGGGCTTGTATCTGCCTGCACCGGTCCGGCTGCTCCCATGCCGGGACAAGAGACTGCCTACAGCACGCCCAAACGCGAAGACAACATGGCCTTGGGCAATCCCAGTGGTGCCGGCACCGCCCATCACAACTACCTGATCAAGCGTCCGCAGTATGCTATGTCATACCACCGGTACAGAGCTACGCCCAACTGGGTGAGTTGGCACCTGAACAAAGCATGGTTGGGCAGTACACCGCGGCAGAACGACTTCCGCACCGATACCTCTTTGCCGTCTTACTGGTATCGTGTCAGCCCCAATGATTACAAATACACCGGCTTCGACCGGGGGCACTTGTGTCCTTCGGGCGACCGCACGGCCAGTGTGGAAGACAACTCAGCCACCTTTTTGATGAGCAACATGGTGCCGCAAGCCCCCAACAACAACCGTCAGACCTGGGAACAGCTTGAAATTTATTGCCGTCGCTTGGTAGATGATGGCTATGAGCTGTATATCATTGCCGGCAACCGCGGAACCGGGGGCGAAGGCAGCAATGGTTATGCACGCACCATTGCCAATGGCAATATTACGGTGCCTGCTTACCTGTGGAAGGTGATTGTGGTTTTGCCTGAGGGAACCAATGACCTGAGCCGCATCAATACTTCCACGCGCACCATTGCCGTGATTATGCCCAACACGCAAGATGTAAACCAAAAACCATGGACAGATTACCGCGTTTCTATTCGCGAAGTGGAACAGCTGACCGGCTACAACTTCCTGTCGAATGTGCCGCAGTGGATTCAAGATGTAATAGAAACACGGGTAGATAACCAATATGTGGCACCGGAAGAATATGCCCCCACTTTCTAAAATGCCCCTTCTTTTAAAAATATATTAACCTTGATTCGCTCGCACGACATCTCATCATAGGTTAAAAGCTAAGCCCCTTTGCATTGCGAAGGGGCTTACTTTCTTTTTGGGTATTCAGTAATGCAAATCCGGTGAGCTTTGTAAGGACGGAATGAGCAAAAACAAGCAAAAATTACCATCGCTGTTTTTTTACCACAGAGCACACGGAGTGGCCCGGAGGAAAACTATTGTGTATTCTCTGTGTTTCTCTGTGCCCTCTGTGGTTTATTTTTTTTGGTATTACTAATCTGATAAAGGTATTTATGTAAAGAATGTTACCATCGCTGTTTTTTACCACAGAGCACACGGAGCGGCCCGGAGGGGAATCATTGTATATTCTCTGTGTTTCTCTGTGCCCTCTGTGGTTTATTTTTTTTGGTATTACTAATCTGATAAAGGTATTTATGTAAAGAATGTTACCATCGCTGTTTTTTTACCACAGAGCACACGGAGCGGCCCGGAGGAAAATCATTGTATATTCTCTGTGTTTCTCTGTGCCCTCTGTGGTTTGTTTTATTCAATAAAGCTTTTAATGTTAAAATGGCATGGTGCTTTATCTATACTTTGCAACAATACCTTTTTACATTTCGCCTAAAAAGCACCAAAACAGCTGTTTGAGCGTTGTAAGTGTTGAGTATATTGAACCAAAACAAGCGTCCATGAACTGAAATTATTAAGAAAAAGCGATTTGCTTTATTTGGCAGCTGCTGTTGCTCTTTTTTTGTTGGTGCCTGCTGTTGCCATGCTATTCACTGATGCGGTGCGCTGGTCTTTCTTCGATTTTGTGGTAGCAGCCCTGTTGCTGTCTTTGGCAGGTAGTGCGGTGTTGCTCATTCGCCGCTTGGTTCATTCAGTCACTTGGCGTGTGGCGGGCATGGTGTTGGTTTTGTTGTTGCTTCTTCTGCTATGGGTAGAGCTGGCAGTGGGCATCTTTGGCAGCCCATGGGCAGGCAGTTGACACTAAGGCAGCGCATCATGAAGTGCCGCACGCACAAAAGCACCGGAACGCAGCGCATAAATGACGCTAAGCTCGTCCATAAGGCTGCTTTCTTCTATCAGGAAACGCAAAATCTGCTGTGGCGGCAGTTGTAAAAAAAGCTTACTGAAGAGTGCATCGCCTTCCATACGCTTATGGAAAAGAACATCCAGAAATATGCGGTCGTAGCGGTGGAAGCGCCATGGCGGGCGGTAATCGGGCGGGGTTTGCCCGCGGGCAAGTGCCGCAATGATTTGCTTGCAGTGTTTCTGAATAAACAGAAAGGCATAGCCACTGCTTCCTTTGGCACAACCGGCAGCCGTACCTATGGGCACAAGCGCCCCCTTCGTGTGCCGGAAGCCTTGAGCCGCCATGGGAATCACGCCAAACTCTTCTTCTTTGATTTCGAAGCCCGGCAGTTCCCCGTAGTGTTGCTCTATGTATTGCTTCAGTTGGTGGTCATAAGCAGCGGGCGGAAGCAACGCCTTGCCAAAGACCGTAAATTCCACGAGCGCTTCGGTGGGCGAAAAAGGCAGTATGTACATAAAACGGCTTTCGCCGGCTTGTTCAATACGAAAGTCCATCAAGGTGGCGGTGCTTGCGTCGAAGCAGGGACGCTTACTGCGCAGTACATAACCTTTGAAATGCTGTAGCAGAAAAGGGTAGGGCAGTTCTGCGGGCTTTTGTGGCAGACGGTAGCGGCTATCGAAAATCCATTGAGCCTGAAACCGCCTGCCGTCGCTCAGGCGGACTTCACCGGCAGGTGTTGCTTCTGCCACCTCGCCCACACAGAACTCTACGGCAGGTGCCAAATGCTCAAAGCAATAACGGTAAAAGTCGATACCCCGAATCATGTAGTAGCGGAAAGGGGCAATGGAAAAACTACGGCTGCCATATTGGCTGTGAAAGGCAAGCTGTTGCCATTGGCGGTAAACGATTTCCTGAAATGGGGGGGTGCCGGTGGTCCAGAAGCACCAGGTACGGTCGTTCTGCTCTTTTTTTTGGTTGTCTATAAGCAAAACGCGCTTTTGGCACAAGGCAGGATGCCGCGACAGCTCATAGGCAAGGCTTAAACCTGCCGCTCCGGCACCAATGATGATATAGTCGTAGCTTTTAGCCATTTTACCCTTTGGGGAAGTAGAGTATTTTTTTCGTTTCGAAGAATTCCTCTTCGAAGAATTCCGACAACTCGAAAACCTTGTAGCGCTTGCGTCTGAGCTCTTGAAGCTCTTCGCTCAGGTCGCCCCCTTTCAATAAAAACCAACCGTTCTTGAATTTGTTGAAACTGTTGGGCAGAATTTTACTTTGTGTCCAGTTGTATATTTTTTTGGCGGGGGCTACTGCACGGCTCACCACAAAGTCCACTTCCACATCCACTTTTTCGGCGCGGTTGTGGTGAGTGGTTACGTTGTCCAGCTGCAAAGCTTCGGCTATGTGCTGCACGGCATTGATTTTCTTGCCAATGGAATCTACCAGGTGAAACTCTACCTTGGGAAACATGATGGCCAGCGGAATGCCGGGAAAGCCGCCGCCGGTGCCTACGTCCATGAGGGCGGTCATCGATTTGAATTGAATGACACGGGCAATGGCCAGAGAGTGCAAGATATGGCGCTCATACAGGTGGTCAATATCTTTGCGCGAAACCAAATTGATTTTGGCATTCCACTCGCGATAAAGTGGCTCAAGTGCTTCGAAGCGGCTGCGCTGCAGGCTGTCTATTTCGGGAAAATATTTTGTAATCAATTCCATGTTGTTTTTTGCGTTTAGGGTTTAGAGCCGTTGCGAAACGACAGGCAATATTTGCTTCTTCCACTCATAGAAGTCGCCGGCAATAATATGCTGGCGGGCTTGTGTAACCAACCAAAGATAAAAAGTAAGATTGTGAACACTTGCAATTTGTGCGCCCAAAATTTCTTTATTCATGATAAGGTGGCGCAAGTAGGCTTTGCTGTAGAAAGTGCTGACATAGCCGCCCAGCTGCTCATCGATGGGGCTGAAGTCTTCCTGCCATTTTTTGTTGCGTATGTTGATGATGCCTTGTGTCGTGAACAGCATGCCGTTGCGGGCATTGCGGGTAGGCATCACACAGTCGAACATATCGACGCCCAGTGCAATGCACTCTAAAATATTGGCGGGGGTGCCTACGCCCATCAAATAGCGGGGTTTGTCTTTGGGCAGAATGTCGCACACCAGCTCGGTCATTTCATACATCATCTCAGCGGGCTCGCCTACCGACAAGCCCCCGATGGCATTGCCGTCGCAGCCACACGAAGCCACAAACTCGGCAGAGGCCCGGCGCAGGTCTTTATACACACTGCCCTGCACTATGGGGAAAAGCGTTTGCTCGTAGCCATAGAGCGGTTCGGTCTCTGCTACGCGCCGGATGCAGCGCTTGAGCCAGCGGTGGGTCATTTCCATCGACTGTTTGGCATAGTCATAATCGCAGGGGTAGGGGGTGCACTCGTCAAACGCCATAATGATGTCGGCGCCTATAGCCCGCTCTATATCCATAACTGTTTCGGGAGTGAAGAAATGCTTGCTGCCGTCGATATGCGATTTGAAAGCCACGCCTTCTTCGGTGATTTGACGGTTGTCAGCCAGTGAATAGACCTGATAGCCGCCGCTGTCGGTGAGGATGGGGCGTTGCCAGCCGTTGAAGCGGTGCAAGCCCCCTGCTTTTTTGAGCAGTTCAATGCCCGGGCGTAAATACAGATGATAAGTATTCCCTAAAATGATTTGCGCTTTGATGTCATTTTCCAACTCACGTTGGTGAACCGCTTTGACCGTGCCGGCCGTGCCTACCGGCATGAAGATAGGGGTTACAATCTCACCATGGGCGGTGGTTATCTTGCCGGCTCTTGCTTTGCTTTTCGGGTCCTGTGCAATAAGTTCAAACTGCATGCTTTCAGAATTCTTGGTTTTGAGCACTGATGAAAAAAGGAAAAGGCTTGTTTGCTTGAAATACCGTAAAGCCTGAAATGGGCATGCAATTTAGGAAGTTTTTTGTCAATGCTTTTCCCTTTGTTTAAATTTCTATTTTTGTGCATCGAACCACAAGCCGCATCACTATGCATTGGACTTTTTTCTTTATGTATGCCTTGGTCATCTTGCTTGGCATACGCATCTTATGGCATCTGTTGAGTTTGTTGTTATGGCGGCATGCGCCGCGCCCCGCCGAAGGGCATGAGTTGCCCGGGGTGTCGGTGGTGGTGGCTGCCCATAACGAGCTGCTCAACCTGCGCGAACTGCTGCCTTTGTTGCTGGAGCAAGACTACCCGCTCTTCGAGGTCATCATCGTGGACGACCGCTCGTGGGATGATTCCTATGAGTTCCTCTATCATCTGCGCGCCCGCCATCCCCAACTGCATATTGTGCGGATAGAGCAAACGCCGGAGCATATTACACATAAAAAGTTTGCTATTACCATGGGCGTCAAAGCTGCCCGCTACGATATTGTTTTGCTGACCGATGCCGACTGCCGTCCGCTATCGAAGCAGTGGATTCGTTATATGGCTGCGCCTTTTATAGCCAAAGAACAAACGCAAATAGTATTGGGCGCCTCTCTGTATGAACAGCGCCCGGGTTTTCTCAATGCTTTGATTCGTTACGAGACACTTTACACCTTGTGGCAGTATGCTACGGCGGCCTTGATAGGGCTGCCCTATATGGGGGTTGGGCGCAACTTGGCTTACCGCCGCAGCTTCTTTTTAAAACACAGAGGCTTTGGTCCACACCAACGTTTGGTAAGCGGCGACGATGACCTTTTCGTGAACCGTTTGGCAACCGCAAAAAATACCGCCTTGTGTGTGCATGCCAAAGCCATTACCGTGAGCCGCCCCAAGGTGCGTTGGCGTGAATGGTGGCGACAGAAGCGGCGTCATTTGAGTGTAGGCAAGTATTACAAAGCCGGCCATCGCCTGCTCTTGGCTTTGCTTTTCTTGTCGCAGTTGGCATTCTACGTGGCTTTGGGGTGGGTGGTCGGACACATACAGGGCATTGTTTCGTTTGGTATATTGCAATGGATAGCGGCCGAAGTGGCTTTGCTTCTTGTGTTGCATCCGTTATGTATGTTCTTGCTGGCTAAAAAACTGCGTGCTTCCATTCCAATTTTATTGTTGCCATTTTTAGAATTGTCCTATCTGTTGTATATTGGCATAATAGGATTATGGGCACTACTCACTAAAGTGGAAAAATGGAATTAGATAAGTTTGGTTCAAAAGAGTTTTCCGACAAGGCATTGCACGACTTCGCCCTGGTGGACAGGGCGTTGGAAGGCGACCAAAGCGCCTTTGCCGAACTGATGGAGCGCTATAACCGCTCGCTGTTTCATATGCTTTTGAAAATGGTGCGCAATGTGGACGACGCCGAGGATTTGACCATGGAAGCTTTTGCCAAGGCGTTCAAAAACTTAGATAAATTCAAAAAAGACTTTACCTTCAGCACCTGGCTTTTCCGTATTGCCACAAACAACTGTATTGACTTTATCCGTAAAAGACGCCTGCAGACCACCAGCATAGAGGATTTTTATACCGACAAGGATGGCGAAACATCCAATTTAGACATCAAAGACGATGGCTTGGACCCTCAAGAAGAGGCCATCAAAGCGCAAAAAGTGGAGATTGTGCAAGAGGTGGTGAATAAGCTGCCGCCCAAATACCGGCGCCTGGTGCGCTTGCGCTATTTCGAAGAGCTGGCATATCAAGAAATAGCCGAAGAACTCGACTTGCCATTGGGCACGGTGAAAGCACAGTTGCACCGGGCACGTGAGCTGCTTTTCGATATGATTAAAGACAAAAAAGAGCACATATAAAGAAGCGGGCTGTGCATCAATACAGCTTCAAGAAGTTCTCGAGCAGGCGGCTGCCCGCTTCGGCACTTTTTTCGGGATGAAACTGCACGGCGTAAAAGTTGTTTTTGTGCAAGCCGGCACTGAACGGCACCCCGTATTCGCAACGGGCAATGGCATGGCGGGGCGTCCACTCAGCATAATAGGAGTGCACGAAATACATATAAGCCGGCGCTTCGATGCCTATCATTAAGGGGCTGTGCAGCTTATCGATGCTGTTCCATCCCACATGAGGCACTTTCAAATCGCTGTCCCGGTCAAAAGCCTTTACGTTCACGTCAAAGATACCCAGGCAGTCGGTGTTGCCTTCTTCCGAATGACGGCACATAAGCTGCAGTCCCAGACAAATGCCCAGCACCGGCTGATGCAGCGAACGGATGACCTTATCCAAGCCCTTGTTTTTCAGGTACTGCATGGCGCTGGAGGCTTCGCCCACGCCGGGAAAAATCACGCGGTCGGCGCTAAGCAGCAACTCGGCATTGTCAGTAATGACAGGCTCTACGCCCAAACGCTGCAGGGCAAACACTACGGATTGAATGTTGCCGGCATTGTATTTTACTATAGCTACTTGCATGCTTTTCTTTTGCTCTGCTTTAGGCAAAGAAAAGCATTCTTTTTGGCACTTGCAACGCCACTTTAAAATTTGATTTCGGCAGAAAACTTGATACCGAAGGGCTTAGCTTGCGGGCTGTCGAGATAAGTCAGGCGGTGAAAGAAGTCCACCCGGAAGAACTTGAAGATATTGTCAATGCCATAGCCTACTTCCACATAGGGTTTTTGGAAAGACAGCTCAGAAAAGCCCTCGACCGGCTGCCCGTCGGCTGTTTGCTGCGCCAGCAGCGCTTTGTTGCTTGCCCGGAGCCCGCCCCATACGGCATTGACCGAACCCACCAGACGCCATTCGAGCTTATCGTTCACACGCCGGATGAGTGGCAGCTTGTTCAAAATGAAACCTTCGAAATAGTGCGCATAATGCACCGCCACAAAGTGGTCGCTTACAAACTCAAAGCCATTCATTTGGTTGAATGCCCTTTCTATGAGAATGGGCGTATTGTTGCCCAAGTGGGTGCGCAGCAGCGGATAGGGAATATCCGAAAAGATATAGCCGGCCGTAATGCTGTAGTTGGCGTGCCCTATGCCGAACACATTGGCGTTTTTTTGTGCCAGTTGCAGATATACTTTTTGATATTGGAAATCGCCATCGAGCAATCCTTTGAAACCGAGGATGGTCCAAAGTGTCAGGCGTGGGTTACGGTTGGCTATGTCCACCTCATCGAGATTGGCATCGCGTGTGAGGCGCACGGCACGTTGCAGGCGCAGCATGCCTATGACTTCGGCGGTGTGGATGCTGCTGTTACGTGTTTGGGTGTCGGAGGGCGCAGGGTAATAAGCAAAGGGATAAAGCGGTTCCAAGGTACTTTGTTGCAAGGTGAGCTGGGCGCGCACCAGCTGCGACAGGCGGCTATCTATCCATACGCTGTTCATGGTGCGAAAGAAGGGGCGGCGGGAAGCCAAATCAAGAAAGCGGTTCGAGGCGATGAACAGCTCCGGCAGATCGTCTCTTTGGTCCAGTTGAATCAGTGGTTCTATATCTGCCAGATGGCGCGCACCTATGAGCGTAAAGCGTTTTCTGCTCAGCACATGATAAAGACGCAGGTCATATTTCCAGCGCTCGTCTTGTGTGCCGTAAGCCACATAACCTTTGAACATCCACTTGTCGCTAAGGTGGTAGTTGGTGCGCAAGCCAACCCCCAGGCGGTGCCCTTCTATGTTGTTCCATGCATAATAGCGGGCATAATGCCCGAAGTCAATCACCCCTTTGCGCAAATAGCCTGTGGAAAGCACCTTGATAATGCCCGTATAGCGTTTTACCGAAGGCACTTGATTCAGCGTATCGATGAGGCGGTGAATCTGCGGGCGGAAGTCTGTACTGTCGCCGTCTATGGCACGGTACACCCTCAGCTTCTCGAGCTGTGCCTTTTCGGAAGGCAGTTTCTTTTCCCTGATTTCATAAAAGCTGTTGGGATACGCTTGGTTGATGTGGTAGTTTTTGTAGTAAGAGTAGGTGCGGGCTACAATGGCGGGTATCAAGTCGGTAAATTCCGATATTTCGGTTTCGAAAAACATGCTTTCGGGTAACCATACGCCGCTTTGCGTGGGCGCCAGCACCTGCTCTACGGCAAGCGAGCGCACAAAGTTAATGTTGGCATTGGGGGTAATGTGAAGTTGCACCTTTCGCAGGGCATAATCTTCTTTGGTAATCCATATCCTGCCGGTAAAGGCAATGTCTTCTTCACGCAAGGGAATCACCTTGAGCTGATAACACATGAAGCCGCCTACTTCGAGGCTGTCTTCCAACTCGTAATCATAGACCAGCCACCACCCGTTGGCTAAAGGTGAGGGGAAGTACTTGCCCAAAATATTGATTTGGTTGCGGTAGAAATTATAATCGGTAAGATAGGTGTTGGAAAGAATATCTTGCAGAGCGGGGGCGTCTTCTATGCCTATGCCGGTGAGCTGCTGAGCTTCGACGTCTTCGCGGCGTTTGTAGGGGCTGTGTTTGACATATACCCGGCTTACTACCTCATTGACAATAACGGGAATGAGCGTATCGCCCTCGGCGGTGCGCAGCATGTCATAGCCGGCGGCCACCCGGCGCATATCTCTCACGAAACGCAGTTTGCTGATGCCTTTGTCGCTGCTTTTTACATATCCTTCAATGCGGTTGTAGGCTTCGTAGTCGTAAGCTTCCAGGCGGCGTTTGTCGTGCTCATCTTTGCGCTTGATGGCTTCGCGTATGATGCGGTAAGCCGGGTTTTCGCCGGGGGTTACCACCACTGCCTCAAGACTCAGTGCGTCGGGTTTCAGGGTGAAAGACAATCCCGTTTGCGACTGCGCCTTCAGCAGGGGATATTCTATGGTTTGGTAACTAATGAATTCAATGAGCAAGGTGTCGCGCACAAAGTCAAAAGTAAGCACAAAAGTGCCGTTCTCGTCGGTGGCTGTGCCTATATGGGGGTGGTTTTTTAAATACACATTGCAGGCAGGCATGGGCAAACCGCTTTCGCCATCTATGACCTTCCCCTGCAGCGTAATTTGCTGTGCCGCAAGTTGAAAGAGAGGGAGGTGGCACAGCAGCACAAGTAGATACAACCGCAGAGAGTATCCAAGTAAAGGTTTATTCATAGCCGTCATCCGTTAGCCTCCCTATGGGGTTTGGTTTTAATACCTAAATGTAAGAAATTGTAAAGCAAAAAAGCACTTTTATGCCTGCAGCTACTTTTATGCCAAAGCACGCTACACGGGCATGGCTACTATTGAGTGTCATGCTTTTTATGACACAGTGTCGTTCCAAGAAGCAATTGCAGTCGCCCCCGCCGCCTGCCCCTTACTACCATACGCCTGTTGTGGAGCCCTTGGTTTCTACGGCAAGTGCCCGTCTTGAGCTTCCTTTCCGTTCATTGTCCAGTTTTGTCAATGCACAGCTGCCCGCCTTGCTTTACGAAGACCGTTTTTCACAGACGGGGATTGAAACCATCTATTTGCGAGTGTATAAACGCGCCCCCATCTCTTTTTACGGCAGGGGGGAGGAGCTCATCACCACCGTGCCTTTGCGCATTCATGCGGAGGTGAGTGCGTGGGCTGTTGCCCGCAGCCTGAATTTCGCCTTAGACCTTTCCTTTGCTACCCGTCTCTCTTTTACTTCGGGGTGGGCTACCGATGCCCAAACGCGCCCCCATGGCTTTCGATGGGTAGAAAAGCCCTCTTTTTCCATAGCTGGCTTGAATTTCTCACTCGAAGAACCCATCGGGAAGCTCATCAAAGAACAGCAAGCAGCTTTAAGCAAAGTGCTGGATGAAGAAATAGAAAAGAACATACAACTTAAAGAATACATTCAGCCGGCATGGGACGCCATGACCGGCGTGTTTGAACTGTCGCCCGAATACCACACTTGGTTGGTGGTGGAACCCCGGGCAGTAGCCATGGCGCCCATCGAAGCGCGGCCTTATGGTTTAACTTCCGCTCTGAGTTTCCGTTTCGTGTCGCGAACGGTCATAGGCGAGAAGCCGGCAACGCCCGCCCGCAAGCCTTTGCCGCCCCTTTTGAACTTGAACAACCCGGACAACCACTTTGAAATATACCTGCCCGTAGGGATTTCCTTAGCCAAGGCAACGGACCTTTTGCGCACCCGCTACATAGGTGACTCCTTCAGCAGCGGGCGAAAGTCAGTAACCATACGCGACATAGCCCTCTACGGCAGCAACGAGTCCCTGATTATCGCTTTGGACATGGAGGGGAGCTATACCGGCAAGCTGTATTTGCAGGGCAAACCGGCTTATGACCCACAGCGCCAAGAAGTATTTTTGGATGAGGTGGATTTCGACCTGCAAACGAAAAGCTTTTTAATAAAATCGGCCAACTGGTTGCTGCATGGCAGCTTGCGTAAAAAGATAGAGGCTTATTGCCGCTTTCCTTTGGAGGCAGAGCTGACCGAAGCCCGCCGGCAAATAAACACCATGCTCAGCAACTACCGCCCCCACGAAATGCTGCTGGTCAATGGCGAAGTGCACGACTTGCTGCCACATGAAGTAAATATCACACCGGATAATTTATTGGTTACTTTTCTGGCCAAAGGCGTGCTCAACATTCAATTGAATTTGTAAATTCAAACAGTATTCAAAAAAACAAACAACCCTATGAAACCTAAAGAGCATGCATTTTTGATCATCGATGCGCAACAAGACTTTTGCTCGCCCGAAGGCGCCCTTTATGTGCCCGGTGCCGACAAAGACATGAACCGGCTTGCCAACTTAATATTGCATGAGATTGAGCACATCGATGCCCTTTACATTACCTTGGATACGCACCATGTGAATGATATTGCACATCCCTCTTTCTGGGTAGATGCCCATGGCAATCATCCCAAGCCCTTTACCCAAATTACGGCGGCCGAAGTGAAGGCGGGGAAATGGAAAGCCCGCTTTGCGCCCGAAGAGGCTTTGGCATACCTCGAGCAGCTGGAAGCACAAGGCGAATATCCACATTTTATTTGGCCCGAACACTGCTTGTGGGGCACCAAAGGCAATGCTTTGTATCCGTCCGTAGCGCAGGCTTGCACCACTTGGGCGCGGCATCACGGCAAAAACTATGAAGTAGTGGTGAAGGGCACGCACCCGCTTACCGAACACTTTGGCGTGTTTCAGGCACAAGTGCCCCGCCCGGATGCCCCCGAGACCCAACTGAACGAAGCTTTTTTGGATGCCTTAGACGCCTATGCTCACATATGGGTAGCCGGCGAAGCCAAATCGCACTGTGTAGCAACCAGCCTCAAGCAAATCATGAATTACCGCCCCGCGATGGTCAAAAAACTGCATATCATAGAAGACTGCATGTCCGATGTAGAAGGCTTGGGGCATTTGGCACAACCCATCTACGAGGCTTTGAAGCAACAAGGCGCTCATTTTGTAAAGAGCAGCGAACTGCATTTGAAGGCTGTGTAAAGAGCACAAAAAAGTCCGGGCAAGCCATGCACATGCCCGGACTTCGTATGTTTGGCAAGCAGGAGGGCTATTCTTGTGACATCCAAACCAGTTCTGCCAAATCATACACTTTGATGCTGTCTTCTTTTTCTTTGTTCTTCACCCCGTCGGTCAGCATCACCAGGCAGAAGGGGCAGTTGGCAACCACTGCTTCGGGCTGTGTGTCAAGTGCTTCTTCTATACGCTCTATGTTGATATCCTTTTTGCCTTCTTCCGGTTCTTTAAACATCTGTGCACCACCGGCACCACAACACAGACCGAAACGGCGCGAGCGCTTCATCTCTACAAGGTTGGCGTCCAGGCTTTCAATGACCTCGCGGGGAGCTTCATACACATCATTGGCACGCCCCAAGTAGCACGAGTCGTGGTAAGTCAGGCGTTTGCCTTTGAAGGGACCACCTTCCTTGATGCGCAACTTGCCGCTGTCAATCAGTTCTTGCAGCAGCTGCGTGTGGTGAATCACCTCATAATTGCCGCCCAAGTCGGGATACTCATTTTTCAGGGTATTGAAGCAGTGGGGGCAAGCCGTCACAATTTTCTTCACTCCGTACATGTTCAGCGTTTCCACATTGCTGATGGCTTGCATTTGAAACAGAAATTCATTGCCCGCGCGGCGTGCAGGTTCGCCCGTGCAGTTCTCTTCGGTGCCCAGCACGGCAAACTTAATGCCTACCTTGTGCAGTATTTTGCAGATGGTGGCCGTTACTTTTTTGTATCGCTCATCAAAAGAGCCGGCGCAGCCTACCCAAAAGACGATTTCGGGGCTTTCGCCTTGTGCTTGCAATTCGGCTAAGGTCGGTACTTTTATTTGTTCACTCATGATTCAAATCTTTTAAGTTCAGTTTTTGATGAAGTTGAAAATGAGAAGAAAGGACTGTAAAACGTCCGCTTTAGTCTTTATTGACCAGTTCCACCCAGTTGAAGCGGTCGGTGGGGGGGAACTTCCAAGGCGACATGCTGGTTTCCAAGTTATTGAACATCATGTTCCATTCGTTGGGGGTATCGCCTTCTTCCATGGCCACATAGCGGCGGATATCCAAGATGATGGACAGCGGGTTGATGCTCACCGGACAGGCTTCCACACAAGCGTTGCAGGTGGTGCAGGCCATGATTTCTTCTTTGGTGATATAGTCACCGTACAAGCTTTTTTCTTCCTTAATCTTTTCAAGCGACTTGCCTTCTTGCAATTGGCGCACTACCTCTTCGGCACGGTCGCGCGTATCCATCATGATTTTGCGGGGCGAGAGCTTCTTGCCGGTAATGTTGGCGGGGCAGTTGGCCGTGCATCGCCCGCACTCGGTACAGCTGAAGGCACTCATCAGCTGAATCCAGTTGAGGTCGGTCACGTCTTTGGCACCGAAGCGCTCGGGTGCCGGGCTGTTGTCTGCTTGTGCCAGTCCCAAGGCAATTTTCACTTCTTTGGTTACCTCGTCCATGTTGGGCATTTTACCCTTCGGCTCCAGCGAAGCAAAATAAGTATTGGGGAAGGCAAGGGCTATGTGCAGATGCTTGGAGTAGGTAACATAAATGGCAAAGCCAAAGATGCCCAAAATGTGGAACCACCATGCAAAACGCTCATAAAATACGAGGGTGGAGGTGTCCATGTTTTCAAACAGAGGCTGCAGCCATTGGCTGAACCAGAAGCTGCCTACTTGCACATAGTGCTCTACGCCACGGCTTTGCAGAATGGAATCCGCTGCATTCATACTAAGGAAAAACCACATGAGGGTAATTTCGAAGATGAGAATGAGGTTGGCATCCAAGCGGGGCCATTTTTTCATTTCGGCCGACCAGAAACGGGGTACTTTCAATACATTGCGGCGGATGAGGAAAATGGCACAGGTAACAATCACGCCCACGGCAAACAGCTCGAACAGGTTAATGAGCCAGCTGTATGCACTGCCCAAATAGGGGGCAAACAGACGGTGTGCACCGGTGATGCCGTCCAGTATGATTTCCAGCACTTCGATGTTGATAATCAAAAAGCCGGCATAAACCACAAAGTGCATGAAGCCGACCAAGGGCTTGTCGAACATTTTTTTCTGCCCGAAAGCCAAGAGCAGCATACGGCGGAAGCGCTCGCTTTTTCTGTCATTGACCGCCTTTTTTTTACCCAGCAGGATGGCTTTTCGAATAAAATTCACCCTTTGGTAAATAAAATAGCCGGCTGCGCCTAAGCAGAGCACAAAAAGAATTTGAGGTAAATAACTCATAGCCAACGTTTTTTAGTTTAATGTTAAATTTTTTGCATAAAATTGTTTGTAAATATAGAATGTTTGCTCTAAATTTGCATTGCAAATCGGAACAAAACACGGAGCGGTAGCTCAGGTGGTAGAGCAAAGGACTGAAAATCCTTGTGTCGGCGGTTCGAGTCCGCCCCGTTCCACTTCGAAAGGGCATCTCAAACAGATGCCCTTTTTTATTTTTCTTGCTCATGGAAGCCATGGCATCCATTGCCGGCGGCAGGCAGCCAATGCCGGGTGCAAATGATGCAGGCTGCTGTCCGACAGCTTTCGTAAGTAATCGAACGCATCGGTGACGATTTGCCGGTGGTCGAAAGCCAGGGGGGGCAGGTCGTCGAGTGCCCACCACTGCAAAGCGGCAGCATCATCATGCGCCACTGCCTTTGCTTCGTCCATTTGGCAGACGCCCAAGAACACCACCGAAACTACCCGTCCGCGGGGGTCACGCCCGGGAGCGCTGCAAACACGCCATTGATACAGCGCCAAGTTTTTCAAGCCGGTTTCTTCCTGCAGCTCGCGCGCGGCGGCTTGTTCTATGCTTTCGTGCTCGTCCATGAAACCACCGGGCAGCGCCCAGCAGCCGGCAAACGGAGGGCGTTTTCGCTCAATGAGCAATAAATGAGGCTTCCCTTGCCCGTCGATTCCCAAAAGCAGGATATCGGCAGCAAGGGCAGGGCGGGGATATTCATAGGTATAAGGCATAAAAATATCTTTATCTTTTTATGGATTGGCAGTGCCCAAAAGCAAGCCGGCAGGACCTTCCCCAAAATGTTTGATGAGCAGTTGGCGGTAGGACTCGCTGTCTGTAAACCGCTCGAGGAACTCATCCCATACCCCTTTCCAGTCGCTGTTGAGCGGCATGATGAAACCGAAGTCTTCGAAGGTGCTGCCTACGGGGTGCACCTTGACGGGCAGCTCTTTTTGTGTGGCTTCCACGTAATAAGGAAAGTCTATTTTGCCGAAAGAATTGGGCGTTTCGGCTATCTTATACACCAGCGTGGCGGCCGAACTTACATATTCGATCGCCATTTCGGGATAGTATTTTTGTTTGAGTTCGAGCAGGTCTTGTTCGAAAGTGGAGTTGCGGACGGTGAACGCCGTGCAGCCGGCAAATACCTTGGGCATGTCTTTCAGGTCATAAAGGGTGGGCAGGTCTTTATGAGAGGCAAGCAGGGCACGGTTTTTAATGTAGGGGCGGGTGAATTTCATCACTTTTTTACGCGTGTCGGTAATGGTGATGTTGGCCAGGCCGAACACTCCGCCTTCTGCATTGATGACATTGCTTAAAAAGATGTTGAAGTCATCATTGGGTTTATAGACCGAAAGCACCACACGCACCCCTTTTTCTTTTTCAAGAAAGAGGATGAACTCTTTTAAAATATCGACACACAAACCGCTGAGTTTGCCTGCTTCGTTTTTATAGATAAACAGGGGGGTTTCTATATAGGTGATGGTAATGCGCCCCACACCACGCTTTTCGGTCAGTTCCCAGCTGTCGCCGCTCAGGCGTATGGTTTGCGCTTGGGTTGTGTTTGCCAACAAAAGCGCGCAACAGCATATCATAATCAATCGAGTCACCCGGTGCATAGTTATGGTTTTGATTTTGAGGATTGAACCGTTATCAAAGTTAGGAAAAAAATGGAATAGGGAACCGGGCTTCTGTAAAGAACAAAGCTTTCTTTTGTTTTTTTGTTGCTGTACTCGCACACACGCAAGCTTTGGCTTCGTTGTTGTTTTGGAACTGAGTCCGGTATTTTTTAGTTTTGCGAAGGAATCAAGCCCCATGCTCACTTGTTCATGAAAGCCTTTTTGTCCATATGGTTTGCCATGGTGATGCTGCTCAGCCAAACCGGCGTGAGCGTGTGGCGTCATTACTGCGGCAGCCATCTGGTAAAAGAGCAGAGGGGCATTGTGGTGCAGCCCGAAGGCTGCGGCATGGAGCAGATACAAGCTGAAGACAGCCCCTGCCCCGGCGAAGCGCTTTCGAAAGCCGCCTGTTGCACCAATGAGTGGCACCTTTTGCAGCTGAAAGAAGATTACACACCTTCACAGGCCGCCTTGCCTTTGGCTTCGCCCGTGTGGGTGCTGTTGTTGGTTGTTTTCGTTCCCACCGTTTTTCTTCGCCGTCTTTTGCAGGCGCCCGTGCCCCTTGCCGTTTTTTCGCCCCCGCGGCGAAAGGGCAGGCAGTGGTTGCGCCTTTTGTGTCAATGGAGAATATAGACCGGCATACGTCTTGGTAAGCCGCAGGTAGTTTGTTGCCTGCCGGCTGTGCTTTTGTTTTTGTGCTTTCAACCAAAACGTACAGACGTATGCTGAACGCTATTATTCGTTTCTTCCTTGAAAATAAACTGTTTACCGTACTTGTTTTATTGATTTTCGTTGGCTGGGGCTTGCTCACAGCCCCTTTCGACTGGGACTTTCTGCGCGCTTTGCCACGCGACCCGGTGCCCGTGGATGCCATTCCTGATATAGGTGAGAACCAGCAAATTGTGTTCACGGAATGGGAGGGGCGCTCGCCGCAAGACGTGGAAGACCAAATCACCTATCCGCTTACTACTTACTTGTTGGGCGTGCCGGGGGTGAAGACCATCCGCAGCACTTCTATGTTTGGTTTTTCAAGCATTTACATCATCTTCAACGAGGATGTGGATTTTTACTGGTCGCGGGCACGCATCTTGGAAAAACTAAACGCCCTGCCCGCAGGCTTGTTGCCCCCGGGCGTGCAGCCTGCCTTGGGACCCGATGCCACCGCTTTGGGGCAGGTATTCTGGTACACACTCGAAGGGCGCGACGAGCAGGGACAGCCCACCGGTGGTTGGGACCTGCACGAACTGCGCAGCGTCCAGGATTACTACGTGCGCTATGCCTTGAACTCGGTGGAGGGCGTGTCGGAAGTAGCTTCTATTGGTGGTTTTGTGAAAGAGTATCAAATAGAAGTAAACCCTGATGCCCTGAAGCTCTACGGCATTGGGCTGCAAGAAGTGGTGGAAGCCGTGCGGCGCTCGAACCGTGACGGCGGTGCCCGCACCATCGAGGTGAACCGGGCAGAGTATTTGGTGCGGGGCTTGGGGTATGTCAAAAGTGTGAAGGATTTGGAAGAAGCCGTAGTGACGGTCCGGCAGGGGGTGCCCATCCGGCTCAAAGAGCTGGCTTGGGTGAGCATTGGTCCGGCGCCCCGCCGTGGACTGCTCGACAAAGAGGGAGCCGAAGTGGTGGGGGGCGTGGTGGTAGCCCGCTATGGCGCCAACCCCCTGGAGGTGATTCAAAAAGTAAAAGAAAAGATACGGGAGATAGCGCCCGGCTTGCCTGAAAAGAAGCTGTCAGACGGGCGCGTGAGCCGGTTGACCATCGTGCCTTTTTATGACCGTTCCACGCTCATCTACGAAACCCTCGGCACTTTGGAAGAAGCCCTGACGCTCGAAGTCCTGATTTCCATATTGGTGGTGGTAGTAATGGTGTTGAATTTGCGGGCGTCGGTGCTGATTTCTTCCTTGCTGCCCATAGCCGTGCTAATGTGCTTTATTGCCATGCGCTATTTTGGCATCGATGCCAACATTGTGGCTTTGTCGGGTATTGCCATTGCCATAGGCACCATGGTCGATTTGGGCATCGTGCTTTCCGAAAGCATCATTCAGCAAATAGAGCAGGCACCGCCGGGGCAAAGCATGCGCGAAACGGTGTATAAAGGCGCCGCCGAAGTGTCGGGTGCCATCTTGACGGCCGTAGCTACTACCGTCATCAGTTTCTTGCCGGTGTTTGCACTGCAAGCCGCCGAGGGCAAATTGTTTCACCCCTTGGCATATACCAAGACGTTTGCACTGGTGGCTTCCCTTTTGGTGGCATTGCTCATCTTGCCGGCTTTTGCTCATTGGTTCTTTGGTGTACGTTTCGATAAAAGCAAACTGCGTTGGGGGCGCCTGCTGCTTCTGCCCGTAGCATTGCTTTCCTGGTGGGTGGCAAGCACTTGGGCTGCCGTGGTGCTGTCTTTGTTTGCTTTTCGCAGCTCTTTTGGAACTGCCCTTCCTGCAGAAGCGTCTGCCCCCTGCGGTGGCAGCCTTCAACCGCCAATATGGTGCCGTTCTGATTGCCGTCTTTGCGGTGCTGTGGTTGCTGGCAGACTACTGGATGCCCTTGGGACCTGCGCGCCCCTTCTGGCAAAACATGTTGATGGTGGCTTTGATGGCGGGCAGTGTCTTGCTGCTGTTTGCCCTTTTGGAGCGCTATTACCGCCCCATGCTTGCGTGGTGTTTGGAACACAAAAACATCTATCTGGCGATTCCCTCGACCTTGCTGCTTTGGGGATTGCTGGTGTGGCTGGGCTTTCAAAGTTTGTTTGGTTGGGTGGCGCGTGGTTTCGATGCCGTGGGGTGGAACATACGCACCACTGCTCTGTGGAGTACCATGGTGCATGCTTTTCCCGGTATTGGCGAAGAGTTTATGCCTTCGTTGGATGAAGGCAGCTTCTTGCTGATGCCTACCAATATGCCGCATGCCGGGGTGGAACACAACCGCGAGGTGCTCGCACAAGTCGATATGCTGGTAGCCGGCATTCCGGAAGTGGACTTGGCAGTGGGCAAAGCCGGGCGGGTAGAGTCTGCCTTAGACCCCGCGCCCTTGTCTATGTTTGAGAACATCATCAACTACAAGCCGGAGTATGTAGTCAATGAGAAAGGGCACCGTATGCGGTTTAGGGTAGATGAAACCGGGCGCTTCATCACCCGTTCGGGCAAAGCCTACACCAATGAGGAAGCCTTGCTGGCGGGCGTGTCGCCCGGCGAACTTATTCCCGACGACAACGGGCAATATTTCCGCAACTGGCGCGCCCATATTCATTCGCCCGATGACATATGGCAAGAGATAGCGGCACGCACGCAAATACCGGGACTCACTTCCGCACCCAAATTGCAGCCCATAGAAACACGCCTGGTGATGCTTCAGACAGGCATGCGTGCGCCCATGGGTATCAAAGTGTACGGTCCCGACCTGAAAACCATCGAACAGTTCGGCTTCGAGCTGGAAAAAATACTCAAACAGGTGCCTTCAGTGAAGGCAGAAGCTGTGTTTGCCGACCGCGTGATAGGCAAGCCTTACCTGCAACTGCGCATCAAGCGTGAAGAAGCTGCCCGCTTCGGTTTGAAGGTGGAAGATATCCTGCAGTTTATAGAAGTGGCCATCGGCGGCATGCCGCTGAGCACCACGGTCGAAGGACGCGAGCGCTACCCGGTGCGGGTGCGTTACCCGCGGGAATTGCGCGACACACCCGAAGCCATTGCCAAAACCTTGATTGCCACACCCACAGGCGCACAAATACCTTTGGAGCAGGTCGTAGAAATAGAATACACCCAAGGACCGCAAGCCATCAAGAGTGAAGATACCTTCTTGGTGAGTTATGTGCTGTTTGATAAAAGAGAAGGCTTTTCCGAAGTGGAGGTGGTGGAAGCAGCCCGCCGGGCTATTGAACAGCGCATTGCAGCAGGAGCGTTGAAAGTGCCTGCCGGGGTGAGTTTCAAATTTTCGGGCAGTTATGAAAACCAAGTGCGCGCCGAAAAACGCCTTGCCGTCATTGTGCCGCTGGTTTTGGTGCTTATTTTCCTGATTCTCTACTTGCAACTGCGCGAAGTATCCATGGCACTGATGGTCTTCACCGGGGTGGCAATAGCCTTCAGTGGTGGCTTTGTACTCATTTGGTTGTGGGGACAGCCCTGGTTTGCCGATTTTACCCTGTTTGGGCAAAATCTTCGCCATCTGTTTGGCATGCACCCCATCAACCTGAGTGTAGCCATTTGGGTGGGCTTCATTGCGCTCTTTGGCATATCTACCGACGACGGTGTATTGATGAGCACTTATTTGCGGGAATCTTTGAAAAAGAACCGCCCTGACGGCATGCAAGCCCTCAAGGAGGCAGTCATCGAAGGGGGAGCCCGCCGCATACGGGCATGTGCCATGACCACGGCCACCACTGTCATTGCCTTGCTGCCCGTGCTCACTTCTACCGGGCGCGGCGCCGACATCATGATTCCCATGGCTATCCCTACCATGGGCGGCATGCTCATCGACATCAGCTCTTACTTCCTGGTGCCTGTATTGGTATATTGGCGTGAATCTCTGAAAATGAAACGACATGAAAACAAAAACAATGCATAAATACGGTTTGGCACTGCTGTTCGTGATGATGGCCGGGGTGGTTCGTGCCCAAATACCGGAGCTCTACCGCCGGCAGCTCATAGAGCAAAATCCCGCCTTGCAAGCGCAGCGTAAGATGGTAGAGGCTTACCGGCAACGCAGCCTGCAGGCCGGTTATTTGGCTGAGCCCACTGTAAGCGTTGGCTGGTTTTTGTTACCTGTAGAAACCCGTTTGGGGGCACAGCGCCTGCGTTTGTCTGTCAATCAAATGTTGCCTTGGTGGGGCACATTGAAAGCCGGGCGGCGTGCGGCCGCTGCCGAAGCCCGGGCGCAAGCCTTATACTGGCAAGCCGGGGCAGCCCGTGAGTGGATGCTTTTCAGCAAGACCTACTGGGCGTGGTTTGAGTGGCAGGCTTGGTATGCCATTGAATTGGAAAATGTACAGTGGCTGGAGCAATATGAGCCTATTTTACGCAGCCGCCTGGCATCGGGAAAGGCTTCCATGGCAGACTACCTGCGCCTGGATGTGCAATTGCAGGAAGCGCGCCTTAGTTTGGAAGCCCTCAAACAAAAAGCCTATCCATGGCAGGTACAACTCAACCGCATGCTCAACCGCCCGGACAGCACCCGCCTGTTGCCGCCCGATACCTTACTGCCACCTGACAGCCTTTTGTTGGCAGTCGATAGCCTGATGGCGGATGCCCACCCGCGGGTACAAGCGCTGGAGCACCTGCAGGCAGCCGCAGCAGAACAACAGACCTTGGCAAAGCTGCTGCGCAAACCACGCTTTGGAGTAGGCTTGGATTATGTGGTGGTAAGCAAGCGGCAGGACATGAATGTAGAGCAAAACGGGCGCGACATACTCATGCCCATGCTGTCGGTGTCTTTGCCCCTGTGGGGCAAGCGCTACCGGGCAGCCGAAGCCGAAGCCCTTGCCCGTCAACAAAGCGTGGAATATGAAATGCGCCAAACGCTCAATGAGTTGCAGAGCCAAGCTGCCCAAGTGCAGTTTGAACTGTGGGAAAGTTACCGTTACTACCGGCTTTATGGCGAAAACATCGACAAAGTACACACAACCCTGCAGTTGTTGCTGACAGCCTACGGGCAAGGTCAAAGCGATTTTGAGGAAGTGCTTCGGGTGCAGCAGCAGCTGTTCGAATACAAGAAAAAGCAAATATCGGCTTATGTGCGCTTTCAAAAAGCCCAAGCCGACTGGGAATATCTGAACTCACAAACCTACTAATATCATGAATCAACACACCTCTAAACACGATAACCACACACAGCATGCGCATCATCAGGAGCATGCGCAGGAGCACAACCACGGGCATGACCATCACGCCCATATGGTATCCGACTTCCGTCGCCGCTTTTGGGCTTCTTTGGTACTTACTCTTCCCATTTTGGTTTTATCGCCCATGTTGCAGTCGTGGGTGGGCGTGTCTTGGCAATGGGCACCGGCTGCTTATGTACAGCTCGCCTTGGCTACGGCTCTTTTCTTTTACGGAGGGCTTCCTTTTCTGAAAGGTATGAAGCAGGAACTGGGGCGCCGTCAACCCGCCATGATGACCCTGGTTGCTTTGGCTATTTCGGTAGCTTATTTCTACAGCACCGCAGTAGCTTTACAACTTGTTGAAGGTAAGCCTTTCTTTTGGGAATTGGCATCGCTCATTGACATTATGCTGCTGGGACACTGGTTCGAAATGAAGTCTGTCATGGGGGCTTCGCGGGCGCTGGAAGCACTCAGCCAGTTGTTGCCGGCTACTGCCCGGCGGCGCAAGCCGGATGGCAGCTTTGAAGAAGTAAAAGTGGAACATCTGCAAGCAGGAGATGAGGTAGTGATACGCCCCGGCGAGCGCATTCCCGCCGATGGGGAAGTGATAGAAGGCGAGAGCTATGTCAACGAATCGATGCTTACGGGAGAGTCGGTGCCGGTAGCCAAGAAAGCGGGTGACCGGGTGGCGGCGGGTTCGGTCAACGACCATGCCGTTTTGGTGGTACGCGTTACCCATGTAGGTAACGACACCTACCTGAACAAAGTCATAGCCATGGTACAAGAGGCACAAAAAAGCAAGTCCAAAACCCAAAATTTAGCAGACAAAGCCGCTGCCTGGCTTTTTTACATAGCCTTGGGCGTTGGGGTGCTTACTTTCTTCGCCTGGTGGAGCAGCGGCAGCCCGCTCGACTTTGCTTTGGAACGCGCCGTAACAGTTATGATTATTGCTTGCCCCCATGCTTTGGGCTTGGCAGTTCCTTTGGTCGTAGCTATTTCTACTACTCTTTCGGCACAAAACGGACTGCTGATTCGTAATCGTACCGCCTTTGAAAATGCCAGAAAAATCAGTGCGATGGTGTTCGACAAAACCGGCACCTTGACAAAAGGCAATTTTGGGGTACGGCGTTATGACAGCCTGCATCCCGGCTACACAAAAGAGCAGGTGTTGCAGCTGGCCGCTTCTTTGGAGCAGCATTCGGAACACCCCATTGCCCATGGCATAGTGAAAAAAGCTGAGGAGGAGGGCTTAGCCTTCTTGGCGGTCTCGGCTGTGGAAAACATAACCGGCAAGGGTATCAGGGGGGAATATGAAGGCAAAGAGCTGCTGATAACCAATGCAGCATTCTTCAAAGAGCAATATGGCGAGCTGCCTGCCGGAGTCGAAGGCGACGGCACCGAAACAGTGGTGCTTTTGTTGCACGGCGGCGATCCGGTAGGCTTCCTTGCCTTGGCAGATGCTTTGCGTGAAGAGTCAAAACCGGCGGTAGAGCAGCTGCATCGCATGCATATCAAAGTATTCATGGCCACCGGCGACAGCCATCGCGTGGCAGAGGCAGTAAGCAAGAAGCTGGGCTTGGATGGCTTTTATGCCGAAGTATTGCCCGACGAAAAGCAGCGCATCGTAAAGGAATTGCAACAACAAGGTGAATTTGTGGCCATGACCGGCGACGGAGTAAATGACGCGCCCGCTTTGGCACAAGCCGATGTGGGGATTGCCGTAGGTTCCGGCACAGACGTTGCCGCTGAAACAGCAGATATCATTTTGGTAAACAGCAACCCGCAAGACATTGTGCATTTGATTGTGTTCGGCAGGGCTACTTACCGCAAGATGCGCCAAAACCTGTGGTGGGCTACCGGCTATAATCTCTTTGCCTTGCCTTTGGCCGCCGGTGTGCTGGCCCCCTGGGGCATTATGTTAAGCCCTGCCATTGGTGGTGTATTGATGAGTGTGAGTACCATTATCGTTGCTTTGAATGCTCAATTATTGAAAAAACAAGTAAAGTTGCATCAGTCATGAAAACCATACTTCGATATTTGAAAGACCGCCGCCTGTTGGCTTTATTGTTGTTTGCTGCCGGTTTGTTGGCGGGTTATTGGCTCAGTCCTTCAGCCCCTGACCGTGCGCCTGTTGCCCATGATGAGGGCGCACACACGCAGGCGCAAGTTTGGACTTGTTCCATGCACCCGCAAATACGCCAAAACGAACCGGGCAAATGTCCTATTTGCGGCATGGATTTGGTGCCTGCCAATACGCTTGACGATGGTGGGCAAGCGCCTGCTTATGCAGTAAAAATGACACCCACGGCCATGGCACTGGCGCAGGTGCAAACCTTCAAGGTAGAAAAAGGGAAGCAAGTCAAGCAGCTGCGTCTCAATGGGCGGGTGGCCGTCAATGAGCAGACCGTGGCCACACAGCCGGCACACATTCCGGGGCGGGTCGAGCGCCTGATGATAAACTTTACCGGGCAGTATGTGCAGCGTGGGCAGGTGATGGCTTATATCTATTCGCCCGAGTTGATTAGCGCCCAAGAGGAATTGCTGCAGGCGGTGCGCCTTCAAGGCGCCACTTCGCCACTGGTGGCGGCCGCCAAGGAAAAACTACGCAGCTGGAAGTTCACCGACCGTCAGATAGAACACATCATAACCGAAGGCAGCGTGCAACGGGTATTTCCGGTGCTTGCCAATGTGTCGGGCTATGTGGTGCGAAAGCAAGTGAATGTAGGCGATTACGTAAGCACCGGGCAAAGCCTTTTTGAAATTGCCGATCTCTCTACCGTGTGGGTACTGCTGGATGTGTACGAAGAAGACTTCCCCTGGATACAGCGCGGCATGCGGGTAAGCTATCATTTGCAAGCATTGCCGGGAAAAACTTTCGAAGGCATCGTCGATTACATCGATCCGGTAGTGGACCCCCAAAGCCGCGTGGCACGTGCCCGGGTGGTGCAAGCCAACCCCGGCGGGCAGTTGAAACCCGATATGCTGGTGGTGGCAGAGGTGCAAGCCGCCCGCCGGCAAGCGGCACAAGCCCTGCTGGTGCCCAAAACGGCTGTGATGTGGACGGGCAAGCGCTCGGTGGTATATGTGATGAGCCGGCATGACAGCGGCATTTACTTCGAAATGCGGGAGGTAGTGCTGGGTCCTTCTTTGGGTGACTTCTACGAAATAGAAAGCGGTTTGCAAGAAGGCGAAGAGATAGCCGTTTACGGCACCTTTGCCATCGATGCGGCAGCCCAGCTTGCCGGAAAACCCAGCATGATGAACCGGCAGGGGGGAGCAGCTTTCACCGGGCATCATCATGGCGGCATGCATGAAACCACCGCTTCGGACAACACAAACGAACCCTTGCCCGCAACCTTGTTGCAAGCCTTGCGCCACCTGCTGGACGACTACGACCAATTGAAGAATGCCTTGGCAAGCGACAAGCCCGCAGCTGCCCGCCAAGCGGCACAAAGCATGCTGCGCCACCTGAAACAAGTACCTATGGAAGCGTGGAAAGGCGAAACACACCGCTTTTGGATGCAACAGGCTGAGCGCATAGGGCAGGCAGCCGGAACCATCGCCAAAGCCCAAGATATAGAAAACATGCGCCGGGCTTTCCGGCCACTTTCCGACGCCTTCATTGCGTGGACAAGCCGCCTGCCCGTGGCAGAAGACACCCTGTATGTGCAGCATTGCCCCATGGCAGATAATAATGAGGGCGCCTATTGGTTGAGCCGTGAAAAAGACATACGGAATCCCTATTTTGGAAGCAAAATGCTGCGCTGTGGTTCGGTGAAACAAATGCTTACACCCCGTCAGTAAAGCTTAAAACATGGATTCGCTATGAAAGATTGTTGCAAAGATGCCTTTCAGAACCATCGACCGCCCAGACAGTGGAAACAATGGCTCCATCGAATCGTCAGCATCCTGTTGGGGCTGCTGGTGTTGAGCATATTTCTTTTTCAAATCTTTAAACCTTAAAAACAAAAAAAGTTATGATGAAAAAAATCGTAGTAGCCCTTGCCGTGGCTTTTGCCATGAGCCTGACCGCCTGCTCCGGCGAGAAACAAGAAAAACAAGAAGAAAAACAGGAGCAGCAAAGCGAACAAATGCCCATGCATGAAGAAGGGCACGAAGGCATGCACGAAGACATGCACAAAGAAGAAAGCCATGAAGGCATGCATGAAGAGCACATGCAGCAAGCCGGGGTGATGTATCAATGCCCCATGAAGTGCGAAAAAGACAAGATGTATGACAAAGAAGGCGAATGCCCGGTGTGTCATATGCCGCTTGAGAAAGTAGAGGCAAAAACTGAAGGTCAAAAAACCGAATAAGACAGTCTCAGTATGGCAGGGGGCTTCGCTCCCTGCCGCCTCTTGCTTGATTGCGAGTATTAAAAAAATTAACCAAACTTCTAAAAATCATGAAAGCAAAACACTTATTCATTTATATGTTAGGATTGTTGCTGTTTGCGGCATGCAAGCCGGAAGCAGAGAGCAACACAAAGCAAAAAGAAAAAGAACACAAGCAATCCACCGAAACTACCACGGACGAAGCGAAGGCATCGCCGGTATCGACGACTGCCATCGTGGATAGCTACCTTGCATTGAGCCGGGCACTTGCTGCCGACGACGCAGAAAAGGCGGGCGAAGCCGCCAAGCAGCTGGAAGCTGCCTTGAAAGAGCATGCACAACAGCCGGCTGCCGGACAAGCAGAAATAAAAGAAATTCTGGAGAGTGCCATGGAGCATGCACGTCATATACAAGAAAGCATCGATGAAATCCATCACCAAAGGGAGCATTTGAGTATCTTGAGCCAAGACATCAAGGACCTGTTGCAAAAACAAGGGGTAGAACAAAAACTCTACTGGGCACATTGCCCCATGGCTTTCAACAACAAAGGAGCCTACTGGATAAGTGCCACAGAAGAGATTGCTAATCCCTACATGGGCGCTAAAATGCCTGCCTGTGGGCGGATAGAGTCAGAAATAAACAAACCATGAGCCGTAGACTTCAATGGATAATAGGGGCAGTAGGCATCGTTTTTCTCATGCAGCTGCTGCCTGCCCCTGCTGTTGAGGCACCCCCGCCGCATGAGTGGCGTCACAAAGATTTCATACGCCAAGTGAAGCCACCGGCAGAACTTGCTGCTTTGATTCGAGCTGCCTGCTATGATTGTCACAGCTATGAAGGGCGCTTGCCTTGGTATGCCCACCTGCAGCCGGGCAAATACTGGGTGCGCAAACATATACATGAGGGACGTGAAGAGCTGAACTTCTCTTTATGGAGCGATTACAGCAGCCGGCGGCGTCGCAACAAACTGAATTCCATTGTGTCGCAAATCAAAGACCGGAGCATGCCCCCTGCCTACTACACCCCTCTGCATCCGGAAGCCCGTCTCACCTCCTTTGAACGCCGGCATTTAATTCGCTACTTTGAATCTCTGATGTCACAACCATAACAAACGCAGCTATGTCTTACCCCACTCAACCCGTTTGCCTGCCCGACACCAATCTGCCCCGTCTGGTAGTAGTCGGCGGCGGTTTTGCCGGCATGAATCTTATCAAACACCTGCCCAAAGGGCGTTTTCAGGTGGTGCTTATCGATAAAAACAACTTCCATCAATTCCAACCCTTGCTCTATCAGGTGGCATCGGCGGGCATAGAACCCGACAGCATTGCTATGCCCCTGCGCAAGCGCTTCAAGGGCTATCCCGGTTTTTATTTCCGTATGGCCGAAGTCTTGGAAATAGACGCCGTGAGGCGCCGCCTCATCACCGACATAGGGTGGATTGCATACGATTACTTGGTGATAGCTACCGGTAGTGAAACCAACTACTTCGGCTTGCACGACGTGCAGGCAAATGCTATCGGCATGAAAAGTATCCGGGACGCCCTGAATATGCGCAGCCTAATTCTGCAAAATCTGGAGCAGGCGGTTTATACCTGCGATAAACAAGAACAACAAGCCTGCACCACCTTTGTGGTAGTAGGCGGTGGACCCGCCGGCGTGGAAATGGCAGGCGCACTTGCCGAATTCAAGCGTTATATCCTGCCTGCCGACTATCCCGAATTGCACCAAGAAGACATGCAAATTTACCTGCTGGAAGCCGGCAACCGCCTGTTGGCAGGCATGTCGGAAAAAGCCGGGCAGAAGGCGCTGAAATACCTGCAAGATTTGGGCGTGCATGTGGACTTGGGCGCCATGGTGCAATCCTACGACGGCGAAACGGTGCGCATCAAAGACCGCGAACCATTGCGGGCACGCACCGTCATCTGGACCGCCGGCGTGAAGGGCAGCCATCCGGGCGGGATTCCACGGGAAGTGGTGGGCGCCGGCAATCGCTTGTTGGTCGATGAATACAACCGTGTGAAAGGCTTTGAGCGCATCTTTGCCATTGGCGATGTGGCAGCCATGCTCAGCGACGCCTACCCCAAAGGGCACCCTATGGTGGCACAGCCCGCCATTCAACAGGGCAGACATCTGGCAGGCAACTTGTTGCGTTTGTTGGAAGGGCAGCCCCTGCGTCCTTTTGTGTATCATGACAAAGGCAGTATGGCAACCGTAGGCAAGCGCAAAGCCGTTGCCGACATAGGCAAGCGCCGTTTGGCCGGGCGTCTGGCTTGGTGGCTGTGGTCTGTGGTGCACTTGCTGGCCATCAGTGGTTTCCGCAACAAACTACTGGTCATGCTCAACTGGATGTGGAGTTATTTTACCTATGAAAAAGGCAATCGTCTCATCATACGGCGCTATAAACCCCAAGCGCAACAGC